>JACPIU010000032.1 GCA_016187935.1 Bdellovibrio sp. | reverse complement strand
GTCATGCTAAAGCAGCATCTTGACCTTTATATTCAGTTTCATAATCAACAGCTTATATAAAAAAAATCCAATTATTAATTTTAAGTGAATTTGCAAATGCCACTAGGATCGCAAGAAACACCACGGTTGTAGGCCAGTTTATTACTTCTCTGGAGATTTTCTGCCACTCCAGCAGAGTTTTCCAAAGCATGTACGGCAAGGCACCACTATCTTTGGCGGTCATGAAGGAAGCTGCAATGGCCATATCAGCGGCTTCCGTTTTTAATAGGCGAATGGGGTGTTCAATCCCATCTCTTGTGTCACAGAGAATAGCAGGACTAAAAACATTATTGGTGCGACACACGGAAGGACGGTCCTCATAGGCCATGCATTCATTATTCTCATCAAGAAACATACAGCGTCGGTCATTATAGGACAGTTTGTACCAATCAACCGCATTATCTCCTGTTCGAGCTTGTTTTTCCAATCTCACAAAATCAATTTTATTTTTTAATTTTTTTTGCGCGATTTGGGCCAAGAGAGTGGCCTCATCATGGGTGATGCTCACCTGCGTATAGCAACATCCCGAACAACCCTTCTTGCAGGAAACATACTTTGAGACCACGGGATTACTAAAGGTTTCCTCAAGAGACTTGTCCACGGCCTCATGAGTGAACCGGGCCCTCTTGATTGGATCGGTCATCTTCAACTTGGATAACGCCTTGATCATCTTTTGCCAGATTTGATTCAGAATCGGATCATTTTTGCATCGATCATATGTCTGGGCCGCGATGGCCGGTACCTTCATAGTGCCTCCAGTTTAGATTCTAACAGAACAAGCAAACATGACTTGAGTCTAGGCAAAATACTCCATGACATCGCAAGTTCCTGTAAAAATTGAAATGGAGATAACTAAACCCCGAACTTTAGGTAACTAAGCGGCGCTTTTCTTCACTGGTGGAGGACTGTCGGAAGAAGTTCGTTCCATTTTATCCACGCGGCTGGCTTCGAAGCGTTGGGCCTTCTTGCGATCTTCAAAACGCATTTTCAGATAGCGGTGATATTCACTCCACTTTTCAGGTGTGTGCAATTGCTTCAACTTGCGTTCCAGCCCCACCTTGAGTTCGATGCCACGAGGAGATGCTTCCAGTTTTCGCTGCTCCATCCGCCGCGCCTTGATTTCGGGTAGACCGCTGATAATCGTGCTTTTCAGTTCCGGCGTGACGATGGCCAGGAGTTGGCCCAAATCGTCGAGCGAAAGCGCAGCAACTTCTTCAGTGAAGGCGGCATTGAAATCACGGGCCAGATCTTCTAAATGCAGACCAGAAGGCATTCCGGCCGAAGCAAAAAGTTTTTTCTCTAAATCCAGTGGTAAATATCGGGCCACTTTTTCGAAATAAGATTCTTTGGCGGCATCTGCGCCACCAACGTTGCTCACTTTTTCTAAAATGGACTTGAGAATATCTTTGTTCAAAGACGGACTCGGCAATCGGCCCAATGTTTCTGGAGTGAGTCGCCCGGAATTCACGACATGCGCCACCACTTCAGGTCGCAACATTTCAATAATACTTGCGGTTTCCTCAAGGTTACACTGCGAGAGAAGCTGAATTGCATCATCATTGCCGTAAGATTTGACTTTAGAACGAATTTCTTCCACCAACAAATTAGAAATGTTGAAGGAAGCTTGCCAGATTTTTAGATAAAGCGCTTTCAGAGATTCTAGACGTCGTTCGCGTGCAAAATAGACACCACCTTTTTCTCTCAGGTCGACAATGAATTCCAAGAAAAGGTCCTCTGGAATTTCCTTTTTCGGCCAAGCCAAATATTCCGGGCCCAAGCATTGGAGAATGAGCAGACAATTTTCAAACATGCGTTCACGGAAGAAAAATTTCAAGAGATGGCCGGTCAACTGGGGTGATTTCAAGAGAACATCGCGGATTTGGACCATTAATTCCGTTTCCGACTCAGAGACATCACTTTCGTTTATCTCTGCTTTTGCCGTCTCTATTTTATCGGCGTAGCTTCCGCCCATAGATAGCCCGGCAAGAGAATCACTCATACTTTTGACTAATTTTTCCATTTGGGCACGAGCGGCTTTTGAATTTTTGGAACTTATCCCCAACATGAGTAGAGTCATGCCCACGATCAGCGCAAGAACGGCTCCTGCCCCAATTAGAGCGATTTTCCCATAACGATTATCCACTGTATTGAAAAAATCTCTCAAAACGATATTCGAAAGATCGCGGGCCAGGCCTCCCGTATCCAGCTTTAAATCACTCGACCATGATTCTGCCGTTTTTCCATCTTTCTTTGCGGCCTCAGCCGTTTCCTCGCTGACTTCAAAAAGTCCGGCGATCTTCTTGCGGTTGAATTTCAGAGACACCGGGATATTCAACTCTCTAAAATACTCCGCCAGCAATTTTCTCAATGTACTTTGCGCCCCTTTGTCATTCTCTTTATCCAGGGCCACCTCTACCAAAACATCACTCACATAAGATAAAACTAAATTTCGCGTGAGTTCCGGGCCATCCCCCATGACCACCACTCTCTGCCCCTCATCTCTGATCACGGGAGCGCCGTTTTTACCCATGGGAAGGCCGGGCAAATCAGAGAGAGATTTTCCCTCCCTATTTGGTGTCTTTTGACGCTGGAAATCCCGAGTCATTTTGGCAAAATCTTTTTGCAAGCGAACACGATCTACCGAGAGAGTTAAGGTCAACCAAAAACTTTTGCGACCTAAAACCTTGCCCAACTTTTCTTCAAGTGTAGAAGTCATTTCCTTTTCTAGATCAAAAACCAAAGCGCGCAAATGCCGTTCAAATGAAGCCGAAGCCGGTGCTTCCACTTGTTGTGGAGAGGCCGTGCTGATCATCTCGATCGCCAGGCAGATGATGATAAATAGTTTAGACAATTTCATTTTGCCTCAACCCTAAACGTAACTCGCCGGTTTCTCTGCAAGATAATCTCCTCATCTTCCTTGTCATCAATAATCGGACGATGATAGGAATATCCAGCGATCGACATACTCTCTTCCGGAAAACCAAATTGTAAAAAATAATTGTAGACTCCAATAGCACGCAAAGCTGAAAGTTCGATGTTGGTTTTAAAATTCTCGTACTTATGAGTAATGGGTGTATTGTCCGCATGGCCTTGAATCTCAATGAATAGCTCGTTGGCATAAGGAATCAAGCGCTCAAGCACCAATGCCATACGATATTGTCCATAAATATTGAGTTCGTAAGAGCCAGCATCGAAAAAATTGCCATCACTAAACACAATCAGAAAGTGATCGCGTTTTTTCACAGTTTCGATACCCGGCAACTCATAGACTAAGCTATAGACATTTTCCAATTTGGCAAATTTTTCGTTTATTTCCTCTGCCAACAGACCAATCGTTTTCGGTTGCTGCATGGCCTTGACTTTCTCTTCAGCAATGGTCATGGCCTGCTTTGCCTGCTTCTCCATCTCCTGCGCTTGTTTTTGAGCAAAAATGGCAAAGAAAAGAATGAAAAAACACAAAAGGAGTGTCACCAAGTCAGAATAACTGGTCATCCAAATGGCGGTGTCTTCCTCACGCAGGGGGCTCAGATCGGCCAGGTCTGTTTTGCTTTGCCTTGCTTCACTCATTTAGGCGGCCCTCTTTCCTTTACTTATTCCTTGCTTGGCACTGACATTGGTAGTTCCCAAAATATCAGTCCGATTATTTGGATGCAGAAAACTATTTAAATATTCTTGAATAGCCATGGCATCCTCTTTTTTGCGTATGAGCAATATGCCTTCCATGATAATGCGGCGAATTTGGGTATCGCGCTTAACCTTGTTATAGATATTTTCGCCCATAGGAATAAAAATAAAGTTGGAAATCAGCAAACCATAGAGGGTGGTGATCAAGGCCACGGCCATGTTGGGACCAATCTTGGCCACCCCCCCGTCAGCGCTAATATTTTGCAACAACGCCACCAATCCAATAACGGTTCCGATCATACCGAAGGCCGGTGGATATTTGGCCAGGGCACGCATGATATCAACGTGGGCCAGGTGAGCATTTTTTCTTTCGGTGATAGAGCAGACCATGATATTTTCGATCGTGACAGGATCAAAGTCATTGGCAACCAAGCGCAAACCATCCTTAATGAACGGGTGAGAAACACCATCAATCAAGCCGTTCACAGTAGCAGGATTTTTATTGAGTTGATCAGCAATTTCCACCAGCTCTTTTACAATGTCCGCGGCATGATAGATTTCTCGCGTAAAAACGCGCGAAAGGCTCCAGGCCAGATAGCGAAGTTGTTTAAAGTTAAAGGTGATAAACGCTGCAGATAATGTTCCTCCGACGACAATCAAAACGCTCATGCGATCTAAGTAGATGGCATGATTCCCACTGGTAGAAAAGCAGGCGTACACGGTGATAGCGATGGCAGAAAGAAGTCCAAGCAGAGCGGAAATCATTTTTTTTCCTCAAAGCAAAAATACAAAGACCTAAGGCCTTTGACTTTCGACTCTTCGAGAAAAAGCGGAGTTTTCCTGAATAGTGCCAAGCTTTTTTGGCGTCTCGGAAAAACTTGCCTCTAGGAACGAAAAATCACCTTTGCTAACTAGTTGAAACTCAGACTCCTAAATTCTTAAGAATTCAAAGCAATAAACCAGCTTAGAATAGTTGATAACTAACCTTTTTTATTAAGGTTAAACGATTTTATATCCGATAAGTTCTGTCGTGTGTACGAGGGTTTGATGAAATTAAAAAGCGGCAATAAATTGTTGTCGGACCTATTTAGGGTAACGGTTGCCCTGACATTCATTGCTTTGATTGGTGGTTGCAATATCCAAAATCAAGACATAGAGCAGTTGGAAAAGACTGAAGCAAAAACCAAGACTCAAGTGGTGACCAATGAAGTTACCCTGCCAACCCCTCTCACTGTCGTTCCTGCCTTCAAACAAATTTTCACCAATACCGAATTTGTCTTCACCGCAATAGGGGGAACACCACCGTACCAATTTTCGCTCGTCTCTGGACCAGGCACTCAGGAAGCTGGGGGTAAGTATCTTTCACCTGGGGCCCCGGGAAACACCGTGATCCGCGTGACCGATTTATTCGGCTCTACCGCCGACGCCCTCATCACGATTGACGAGGAATTGGTTATCACGCCCAACACCAAAAAACTCAATGTCTCGACATCATTTACCTTCAACGTAACCGGCGGCAATCCTCCCTATCTTTTTGCAATTGCAAGCGGTGGTGGTTCGATTGATTCCAACGGAGTCTATACCGCACCCGCTGCTCCCACTCAGACTATTATTCGTGTCACCGACAATCGCGGAACTATCGTCAATGCCGCGGTTGATGTCGGTCTAGGCCCCGTCATATCGCCCACGACCAAGAAAATGGCTGTGAATACCAGCTTTCAATTCAGCGTGGTGGGCGGGACCGCGCCTCTAACCTACGCCGTGGCATTAGGCAGTGGAGCAATCGACGGCACGGGTAATTTCACCGCACCGGCCACTCCCGGAAACTCAACAGTTCGCGTAACAGATGCTTTGGGCTATTCGAGCGAAGCCACGGTGGAATCCTTCATCTGGAACCAAATTTCGGCAACCTACATGTCAACCTGTATTCTCAAAGGCAATTCGGGTGAAGTTAAATGCTTCGGAAGTAATCAGTATGGTGAACTCGGAAGAGATGGCATGGCGACCGGCGACCAACCGTCCGATATGGGCGATAATTTACTTCCTACCATCCTCGCTACCGACCAGATTCCAAGCAAGCTTGCTATGAGCTACATCGGCGTATGCGCCCTTTTCGAAAGCAATCTCGCTCAGTGTTGGGGGTACAGCGGCCAAGGACAGAATGGCTTTGGTGGAATCGGCGATACTATTGGGGCCAATTCCATGGGCGACAATATTCCCTTCGTCCCTATTGGCGCAAATCGAACCATCGTTCAGATGGAGGGGGGCTATTACCAGAACTGCGCCCTCCTCGATAACGGGGACGTCAAGTGCTGGGGGTATGGCTACTACGGTCAGTTGGGACAAGATAACCAAGCAAACTACTATGGTGCGTCCCTTTACAGTCTTCCCGCAGTTAACCTTGGCAGACCGGCCACCAAAGTCTCGATGGGAATTTGGCACGCTTGCGCTCTTCTCGACAATGGGACAGTTAAATGCTGGGGATACAATGGTAACGGAGAACTCGGTCAGGATAGCACAACATGGATCGGCACAGGGGCCGGGCAGATGGCAGCGCTTGCTCCTGTCAATCTTGGCGTAGGTAGAACGGCCACTGACATAGGTGGCGGTGGCTACCATACTTGCGTTGTCTTGGATAATGGAAATGCCAAGTGCTGGGGTTACAATGCTCAAGGGCAACTTGGAATAGGAAGTACGGATTCACGCGGTGATGCCCCAGGCGAGATGGCAGCACTGCCCGAAATCTCATTTGCAGGTCGAACTTTTGTCAAAATTGCTGGAGGATATTACCACACCTGCGCCATCCTCGATAACAATGCCATGAGATGTTGGGGATATAACAATAAGGGACAACTGGGACAAGGGGACATCGTGAGTCGCGGTACCGCCCCAGGGCAGATGGGAACCTTAGTCAACATCCCTCTTGGAACCGGTCGAACGGTCAAACAAATGGCCCCTCATGGAGAACATACCTGCGCCATCTTGGATGACGATACTCTAAAATGCTGGGGTTATAATAACTACGGTCAATTGGGCCTGGGCCACTTAACCAATATTGGAACTGACCCCTCACATCTGGGGGATAACCTTCTTGCGGTTAATCTCGGAACCAACGCTATAGCTAAGGAGATTGTCCGAAGTATTTCATACGACAACACCTGCGCCATCATCGAAAAGGATGGAGCAAAACAGGTTTCCTGCTGGGGGCGCTCCTTTTATGGAGAAGATGGAACCATGCGAGGTTCTGTGGGTATTCGGACCGCCGATATGGGAAGTAATCTCGTGGCAGTCAACCTTGGTTCCATGAATGGAGAAAGCAAAACCATCACGCGAAGTTATCTGGGCCACTGTGCAACTAGCACGAGCGGCACTGGAAGTGGAACGAGCAAGTGTTGGGGATACAATGAAACCTCTTATAGACTTCTTGGCAGCAACTCGTCGGAATGGTCCATTGGTGATACCTACGGTGAGATCGGCAGCGGAATTCCAAATCTGAATGCCGGCATTGGGGTCAAGACCATCCAAGTTGAGGGGAATGATCAATCTCCGTTCACCTGCGGACTTTTCGATGATACCAGTTTACGTTGCTGGGGCTATAACCCCTATGGAAATTTAGGCCAGGATGATACCGCAAACCGTACTTACATCCCCACCACGCCTCCCATTAATTTGGGCGCTGGTCGCACCGCCACTCAGTTTTCGCTTGGTCCCTACAGTGTCTGTGCTCGCCTCGATAACGGTACAGTCAAATGCTGGGGCTATAACCCCTATGGCAATTTAGGCCAAGGACACACCAACATTCTTGGCAATGAGGCGGGAGAAATGGCGGCCCTCGCACCCATTGATCTTGGCACCGGAGTTACCGCTAAATATGTCTGCACCAATAACTACCACGCCTGCGCTCTCATGAATGGCGCGAACGACGGCAAAATCAAATGCTGGGGCTATGCCGGTAATGGGCAACTCGGCTATGAAGATACCAATAACAGAGGCGACGTTCCCGGTGAGATGGGCGATGCCCTTCCTTACGTCAATCTGGGCACAGGCAGAACGGTTAAAAAACTCTCCTGCGGCGTCAACTACACCTGTGCCATCCTTGATAACGATAAGTTGAAGTGCTGGGGCTACAACGGCTACGGCCAGCTTGGTCTTAATACGACAGCGCAAAAAGGATCGGTCGGTAGCACTATGGGAGATTTACTCCCCTATGTCGACGTCGGAACAGGGCGGACCGTAGTGGATATTAAAGCAAGTTATTATCACACCTGCGCACTTCTCGACACAAATGAAGTTAAATGCTGGGGATGGAATTTTAGGGGGCAATTGGGACAAGGACGGGCCGATACATATTTTGGCGAGGCCCCAAATGAGATGGGAGATAACCTATTCCCGATCAATTTTTGATTTAGAGTGAATATGAGAATGTCAGTTTTAAAATTAACTTATATTTTATGCATGATCTGCCTCATGACGTCGTGTAATGTCACTGAGCAAGATCTTCAGCAATTGGAAAAAGAAAATACCAACACAAAGATCATTACTAATGATGTGATCCTTCCCTTTCCTCTTACTATAATGCCGACCTTCAAGCAGATGTTTATCAATACCGAATTTCAATTTAATGCTCAAGGCGGAACACCCCCCTATCAATTCTCACTTGTCTCAGGTGGCGGTTCAATAGAGGCCGCTGGTAAATATCTCTCTCCAGGGTCTCCCGGTAATGCCGTCGTCCGTGTTACTGATTCAAAAGGGGCACAGTCCGACTCTCTCGTGACCATTGATTCTGAACTCGTCATCACCCCCAGTACCAAAAAGCTCAATGTTTCGACTTCATTCACCTTCAATGTAACCGGCGGAAACCCTCCTTATAATTTTGCCATCGCCAGCGGTGGCGGTTCCATTGATGCCAATGGTGTTTTTACCGCTCCTGCACTTGCCGGACAGAGCATTATTCGTGTCACTGACAATCGTGGAATTATCGTCAATGCCACTGTGGATGTCGGTGCCGGCCCGGTACTCTCACCCACATCCAAAAAAATTGCCGTCAGTACATCTTTCGCTTTCTCTGTCGTTGGCGGTACACCGCCTCTCATCTACGCAGTATCTTTGGGGAGCGGCTCCATTGATGGCGCAGGCAACTTCACCGCTCCTGCCACTCCCGGCACTTCCACCATTCGAGTTACGGACTCGCAGGGATATTCGAGCGAGGCCTCCATAGAATATTTCGTCTGGAACCAAATCGCCGTATCCCAATTTGCGACCTGCGTTCTGAAGGGCAATAGCAACGAGGTTAAGTGCTTTGGTAATAACCAGCATGGGCAGATGGGACAAGACGGCACAATAGTCGGTGACCAGGCTTCCGATATGGGCGACAATCTCCTCCCAGCTTCGCTAGCGCTAGCGCCAGAAGTCAGTCCTATCAGTGTCGCGGCAACCGGTGTGAGTGCTATCGCCACCATACTCGACGACATCACTGTCATTGATGATGGCCCTATCAAGGCCTGGGGTTACAGCGGTCACTCGGCCAATGGTTATGACTGGGGCGGCGACAGCATTAATCCCGCCAGATTAGGTGAGTTTATTCCCATGCTCATTCCTGGTGCTTCTCGCGCCTTTGTACAAGTAGAAGGCGGATACTATCACTTCTGCGGAGTGCTGGATAATGGCGATGTGAAGTGCTGGGGCTATAACGGCTATGGGCAGTTGGGACAGGACAATACAAGTTACTATGGAGCAAGCCCGCCTATCTATAGTACACCGCCAGTCAATTTAGGCGGGCCGGCGACCAAAGTCACCGCCGGATACCTCCACTCCTGCGCTCTTCTGGTGGGTGGTACGGTGAAATGTTGGGGTTACAACGCTTATGGGCAGTTGGGATACGATAATACCGATCAATTAGGTGATGCCGCAGGTGAGATGGCCGCACTGGCCCCCGTCAACTTTGGCGGAAAAACCGTCATTGATATCAGCGCTGGTTGGGTTTCAACCTGTGTGGCCTTCAGCGATGGCAAGGCCCGTTGCTGGGGCTATAATCCCTATGGCAATTTAGGTATCGGAAATACCAACACCATCGGCGATGCCGCAGGGGAAATGGCCACTTTGACCGATTTAACTGACGTCTCCTTCCTGCCCAAAAAGATTGTTAAAATCACCTCGGGCATCTACCACGTCTGCGCTCTCCTCGACGACAATTCTCTACGATGCTGGGGTTACAATGCCTATGGGCAACTGGGCCTAGGTGATACTGTCAACCGTGGAGCTGCCCCAGGGCAGATGGCCACGCTTACCGCCGTGCCACTGGGCACAGGTAAAACGGTAAAAGAAGTCGAGGCCGGCAATTATTGGACCTGCGCCATCCTAAACGACGATAGCTTGAAATGCTGGGGCTATAATATCTGGGGTCAATTGGGACTGGGCCACCGAAGAGATATTGGCAAGATTCCCGAAGATATGGGTGACAGTCTCCTCACAGTCAATCTAGGCACTAATGCCATCCCCAAAAAACTCGCCAAGACAAATGGAGATAATAATTGTGCCGTTATTGAAAAGGACGGCCGAAACGGAGTTTATTGCTGGGGCCGAGTCTTATATGGAGAGGACGGCACAGGTCGAGCTGCCATAGGACTCAAATACAACGAGATGGGAAGCGGCCTTGCCTCTGTCAACCTGGGAACGATAAACGGTGATGTTAATAAAATCTCCCATACCTACCTTGGATTCTGCGCCATAGGCAATAGCGGTACCACTAAATGCTGGGGCTACAACGAGGGTGGCTATCGCCTGCTCGGCAGTAACTCGGCGGAATGGGCGATCGGTGACACCTTTGGAGAAATTGGTAGCTGCATTCCAAACTTGAACGCGGGACTCGGGGTCAAGGCGGTTCATGTCGAAGGCGACTATCAATCACCCTTTTCTTGTGGGCTCTTCGATGACACCAGTTTACGTTGCTGGGGCTACAATCCCTATGGCAATTTAGGCCAGGACAATACTAGTAACTATACCTACATCCCCACGACCGCACCCATCAACTTAGGCGCCGGACGTACCGCCATTCAATTTTCGGTTGGGACTTACAGCGTCTGTGCCCGCTTAGATAATGGCACCGTCAAATGCTGGGGCTACAACCCCTACGGCAACTTAGGCCAAGGACATACCAACAATCTTGGAGATCAGGTGGGGGAAATGGCAGCACTTACACCCGTTGATCTCGGCACAGGTCTCACCGCCAAATATGTCTGTACCAATAACTACCATGCCTGTGCCATCACAAATAACGATAAGATCAAATGCTGGGGCTATGGTGGAAATGGACAGCTCGGCTACGAAAATACTAATAACATCGGCGATGCGCCAGGAGAGATGGGTGATGCCCTGGCCTACGTCAATCTGGGCACAGGTAGAACGGTTAAAAAACTCTCCTGCGGCGTCAACTACAACTGTGCCATTCTTGATAACGATAAGATGAAATGCTGGGGCTACAATGCTCAAGGGCAATTAGGGCTCAACACCACCGCGGCCAAGGGCACTGCTGGCGGCACCATGGGAGACTTACTCCCCTATGTGAACCTAGGCACAGGACGAACCGCCATTGACGTCAAGACAGGTTATTATCATACCTGCGCAGTCCTGGATAATAATGACGTCAAATGCTGGGGTTATAACCATCTTGGACAAATAGGCGCAGGTATGGTGGGTAACTTTGGTGACAGCGCCGGCGAGATGGGCGACGCCCTCCTCCCCCTCCGCTTTTAATGCACTTTGAAACGTGCCATGTACTCGGTGTTATGCGACAAACTACAACCTAGTCCTTTTGTCTAACTTGCATTTAATCTCAAACATTTCGTCTCGAGACATTTCTTGATTAAGAAAATCTAAAGATATCTCTTCTTTGAATCTATCCGGCAGCTTAAACGAAAACGATCTTCCTCTCACCTGATAAAAGAGCGTGGAATTTGGATAATTTTCACAGCGACTTGCCAGCCCGGCCCTAAGTGGATTTTGGAAAATGTACCGAACTACATTTTTATAGTGATTTTGATCCTGGATTATTATCCACGAATAACGGTTTCCAAAGATGCGATTTACCCGCAAAGTTTCCTCTCGCAATCGTTTGCTTATGTTAGAATTCAAGATGTGCATAAATCGATCAACATCAGCATTTGGGGTATAGAGTAACAGATGATAATGATTATTCATAAGTACGAACGCTTCAATTTGCACAGGGAATTTAAAATTTGCGACAGCAATCGAGTTAATGCAAATATCCCAAACTCTCTGCAGAGGTAGATCAAACCATTCCCGATTATTACATCTTGTAGTAATGTGATAGGGTAAATTGTTAATGCGAATTAGATTTGGCCTTCCCATGAAGGATTGTTAGCATGCGACAAAGGAAAATGTTCTTAAAAGTTTGGTTTGCAATCGGATTTTTCATTTACGCAATACTCCGAGTACATGGCACCGAAGCGGCTGAAGCTCCGTCGATGCAAGGACTTTTCCAAGCTGAATCCAGCAAGATTCAATTCATTTTACAAGGCGGTCAATCCCAGATTTCCGTTGGTAGCAAAAAATTCAGTGAATATGGCCTGAAAACCATGATGTCTTTTTTCCCTTTTCGTCGACTGGCCTTTTATGGCAGTTATTTTGCCGTCATAAAACCCGATGGAAGTTCCAATTTAAACGGCTTGGGCTTTGGAGGGAAATTTTATATCAATGGGGCCGGTTCAAGCGTGACCCTCAAAAGTTTTAATACAACCCTCATGGCCTCACCCGAATTTGCCTATTATGCCGGTATGGAGTTTATGAGCCGGGACTTGCGTTCGAACAGCGTCAACCTGAATTTCACCGGCTTTTCATATTCGTTAGGAGTTGATTGGCATTTTCATTACAAATGGTTTGGCAATTTAGAGGGACAGTATTCCAACCTCAAAAACGCTCTTGGATCCTCTACAGCACAAAATTTAAAAATCATGGCAGTGTCCATCGGACTTGGAATCATGATCTAGAAATTAGAAGTCCCTAAAAGGCGTGTCAGCGCGGCCCTGGTTTCAGGTGAATCAGGATTCAGTTGCAGAGAAGATTTATAGCTGGAAATAGCAGCTTCCCTCTCGCCACGAAGCATGTGAATACTGCCTTTGATATCGAAAAAAATCGCTGTACTGGGAAAATTTTGGATTAGAACTTCAATAGTTTTCATCGCTGCGGTGTAATCACGCGCATTGATATGATGGTAAGTATCCCGCAGTGAGCGCCCAATTCGATTGGCCATTTCTCCCACAATCTGATTATCCTCGCCCACCCACTCCGAACTCTTCTTTAAATTAGAAGTAATTTTAAATTTGCTATTGGCGGCCCGATCAAGCAAAACATGTTCAACCACATGGCCGCGTTTTGAGAGCGTAATCCCCCAAATTCGAGAATCACGAATAGAGGCCGGCAGCTCCGTTTTCTCATCGATAGTTAGCGGTGTTTGTCCAATCTCTTTGGATAATCCTGACTCCGGGTCGACAATCGACACCGTGACTTGCTCGGGAGTGGTCACAACAGACAAAGTTGATTTTTGACATGCAACTGTCATACATAAAAGAGAAAGAACAATGGCCGATAAAACTAATTTAATACTCATGTCCTCCATTCTACACAAATTTTTTAGCAAGAGTAACTGGTAAAAAGCAGATCGCTTTACTCAAGCAAAAGGATTTTAACAAAGGAGCAAAATTTTCCGAAAAGCTAAGCGGAGGAAGTGTGTTCGAAAGAGTAAAGTTACTAATATTAACCAGCATTGTGCTAGGTCTCGCTTGCCTAGGTCCTAATTCATGGGGGCTTCCCCCCAAACCGCCATCTTTAGAAGAAGAGTTTGCAAAATTAAGAAAAGAATATCTTCGCATCAACAAACTGTATCTCGAAGAGCGCTTGAAAAATATTGAACTCACCAAAAAGATGTCTGAAACTAATGAAACGAAAAAAGAGGTTGAAGACGAGTATAAATATTGTGAGCGCGATACGACAGGACTTGATCGAGAGCTTGATCAGACTTCAGCTAAGCTTGATGCACGCGAGGAAGAGCTTGAGTTGCTTAAAGAGAAATACCAAGAACTTCTGAAGAATTGTCCCGCTTCTAAGTAATCAAAATCCAGGATATAATATCAGTTAATGAAGTCATTATTATTTGCCATCTATTTTGTTTTCTCTTTGGCTTATGCTCAAGACGAGCGCTATTTTCGTAAAATGATAACGGGAGAAGTAGGGAAAGAAATGGCCACTAAAGACAAGCCAGTCCCAAGAATAAAAGTCGATTCACGAGTTTATCGGCTGAATCTTGGTGGAGATTCACAACTCGAAGGATTGTTTTATGAGAAAAAAGATGGTCAGGATTGGTTTTATATCGTGAATGGGCAGGGGCAGGAGATTCGCTCTTTCAAGCTTGATACCATGGCCGGCGATTCAAAACTTTATAAAATCAATATCCGAGAACTTTCAAATCGCACGCAACTTCTTATTCTAAATTTTTACGAAGGTAAAAATACCTATCTCGACTTTGATGCTCGTGCCCGGCTCTATTTTATTACCATTGATGACAGGGACTTAAATAAAATTACCTTTTTCAAGGGACCGGCTTTTTGGCATGAATATGCAGGACATCGGGATCACTACCATCAACGCTTCTATACCACGGAACTTATCGACTTAAACCACGATGGGATCAAAGAAGTACAAGTTCAACATAATGGTAATATTTGGGTCTATCTCTACGAAGATTTGGGGAAATGGCATACCTTCTAGGATGCTTTTGGTAGATCCTTTTTTTCTTCAGCAATCTTTTTATTGGCCTCTTGTTTGGCGCGAAATTCTTCAAGGGAAATGGGGGTGTTGGTGGCAAGCATTTCGGCCCGTTGCTTTTTGAGCTGTTTCATAAGCCCCACCCAAAGAAAAATAGGCATGGCCAAAATCGCCATGGCAAAAATGACAAGAGTGGTTGAGGCCTCTAGCTCGCCTTGTCTCTCAAGACCCTCTGTGACAGCGACAACTTCTGGTTTGACCTTGGGCTCTTTGAAATTGAACCCAAACTCTCTCGCTTCATTAGGAGGGGTGTGTTTTCGTTCTTCAATGGAAATTCCCATCTCCGGTAACACGGCAGGGGCGCGACTTTGGGCCCTAACCAGAGAAGAAACGAGCAAACCTATGGCCAGGCAAACGGCCAACAAGAGGGGTCTGGTGGCGATATAGTATATTGTATGCTTCATAAATCCATCCTTTTCAATCGCACTTAACGGACCTCTTGTTTCGATTCCTGAATTTTTCAGCTCTTAGGTCACTTTAATCGGCAGGATTTGCCTAAAAAAATTACCTGCTTACTCATTCAGACCCCCTTTTTATGATATGCCCTTTCAGTCAACTAACAGAGTCGGAAAAGTTTGCTTATATGGAATTAATTATTGATCATGCACAAAAGACGGATGTCGATGAATTGATGGCCTTATACTTTCAGGCGTACGGGCCAGACTACCCTCTTGAGATAGGCACAAACAAGTCGGTCATGCAGATGGCACTGGAAACGCCAAAAGATGGCATCGAGCATTTTCAATGGTACGTCATGCGAGATAAGGAACGCCGTACTCTGGCCGGCTCTTGCATCGTCGAACTCGACTTGTCTCTCAAAATCGGTAAAGTGACGGGGGTAATAGTTGGAAAAAATTATCAGGGATGCGGAGTCGCCAATCGCTTAATCGAACATGCCGCCAGCACTGCTTTTGAGAAACATGACCTCAACTCTCTCTATTCTACCTCCCGGACCGTAGCACTCTCTTCACAAGCGATGTTGCTAAAAAATGGTTTCATGCCTCTTGGGATTTTTCCCAATGCGCGCAAAATTAAAACCTATGAAACGCTCTCTCTCATGGGACGTTTTCGTCCTGGAATATTAGAAAAAAGAAAACCGGTTGCTATTATCCCAACCGATTTGGCCCCTATGGCAAAGATGGTTGAAAAAATCATTGGACATCCTCTCTATGTGGCGGTCGATCAGTGTCCCAGCCTTCCTCCGGTGATCGGCGAGAATGATAATCGCCGGCTGGAATTTGAATTTATTGATGCCACTCATTTTGTGCATAAACGCTCTGAAGAACTTTTCGAGCAAGATAAAAAAGATACTTTTTATCCATTTCATCGCCCTAATTTACTCATCTTTGAACCAAATTTGGGCCTGGAGATTTTCGCTTGCTTCACCAAGAAGGATCATTATTGCGTGATCATTAGCACTAATCGCAGTCTACGTTCGCTCGGTCGTGGCCTTAAAAATTTAATCTTTGCCATGCAGGAACAAGGCATCTACTACATTGAACTCTTGGTGGATCTCGATAATTTCTCTTCCCTATGCTACTTGATGGAAAATAAATTCATCCCTTCGGCGATCTATCCCGCCATGCGCGAGGAAGATGGGGCCATGCATGACTATGTTCTCTTGACTCGAACCATGGTTCCTCTCGATTTCAGTGAAATTGAGGCCCATCCAAGTCTCATCCCCTATTTCAAGCTTTATACGGAACAGTGGAGCAGTCGCAACCTTAAGGCCTTCGGAGACCACCAATGGGGAGCGAATTAATTCACATTCCCGACCTGACACTGTTATCAGAGGTGTACAAGGTTTGTTCGACTCCGGGTCCCTATAACACTTGCAAAAATTTCGCTGAAGATTTTAAACATGCCATGATTCAGAATATTAACTGGCATATCGAACGCAATGCTTTTTATCGAAACCTTATCAAGGCCAGCAAATGGGTTGAGAGTTCCGATCTTTCTCTTTTGCCTTTTATCCATGCCAACTTTTTTAAAAAACACGAAGTCATTTCTATTCCCAAAGAAAAAGTTTTTTTGCATTTAACCAGTTCAGGAACCACCGGACAAAAAAGCCAGATTTTTTTTGATGAATGGACGATTAAATCGGCACAGCGGATGGTGGACTGGATTTTTAAACATTATGGTCTTGTCAGTCAGGAAAAGGCCAATTATTTACTTTATACCTACGAACCAGAAGGCGCTGACAAGCTAGGAACCGCCTATACCGATAATTTCCTCTGCAAATATGCTCCTATCAATAAAGTTTTTTATGCTCTTCGTTTTGAAGGTGGCGGACGCCATAGCTTCGACCTCTTTGGCACTTTAAGGGCCATTGACGAATTTGCCCAGGAAGGTTTACCTCTTCGCATTCTTGGGTTTCCTGCCTTCTTAAATTTTACATTGGACAAAATGCGCGAACTCAAGCGAGGGCCTTATCAATTTCATCCCGAATCAATGACGTTCTTAGGAGGAGGATGGAAGGGCCATCAGGATAAGGCCATCTCAAAAATAGAACTGTATCAAAAAGCAGAAGAACTTCTGGGATTTCAAAATGCACGCCTGCGCGATGGTTATGGCTCGGTTGAGCACTGTATTCCTTATGTGGAATGTGCTTACCACAATTTCCATATTCCCATCTGGTCTAAGGTGCTAATTCGTGATCCTGCCACTCTCAAGGTTCTTCCTTTTGGACGCCCAGGTTTCTTACAATTTATCTCACCTTATATCACCAGTGTGCCGGCCAATTCAGTTCTTATGGGTGACCTGGCCGTTCTTCATGCTGGAACAGAGTGCCGTTGTGGACTTGAAGCTGACTATTTTGAAATTGTCGGTCGTGCCGGTATCAAGGCCGGAAAAAGTTGCGCTGTACAGGCATTAGATATTCTAAAGCGAAGCGCAGGAGGGCCGACATGATAAACCCTAAGGCCCTGACCAATTTCCCTCGTGCCTTAGAAGTAATTTCTATTTTGGAAAATTTCCGAAATTTGTTGCATGCTCATAAACCGCTCGACATTCCCGACAGCAATTATCATTTTTTATTAAGCTACCTGGAGCGCTCACACCTCTTAAAAAAATTGGAAAGAGAAGTCGGGACATTGGAATTAGGCGAATTGAATCTTCTGCCAGGTGAGTCGCATCTTTATGAAGGTTGGATGCCGCTTGGAACCATCCTGCACATTCTTCCCGGTAATTCCCCTGGATTGGCCTTTTACGCTTTGATCGATGGCCTTCTCACTGGCAATATCAACATTTTGAAACTTTCCAGAAAAGAAGAAGCGTGGACTTACAATCTCGTCATGCAATTAAAATCATTTTCCACCCGTTTAGCAGACTACATCATACCATTCGAAGGGTCACTACAGGAGGCCATGGGCCTGGTCGATGGCGTCTCGGCATGGGGAGGGGATCAGGCACTAACCAGCATCCGTGCTGCTGTACCTCCAGGCGTTCGCTTTATCCCTTGGGGACACAAAATCTCTTTCGCCGTTATTGACGGCATTTCCGGCCAAAATTCGCAGGTCTTACAAAACTTAGTTCATGAAATCACCTTAAACAACCAGCAGGCCTGCAGTTCTCCCCAAGTGGTCTTCATTGAGGCGGGAAATTTTGAAGAGCTTTGCTCCTTTGCAGAAAGAATTGTCCCGTTTATGAAAGACGTCGAGCATGTGGGCGCCACCAGTTTAGATGAACAATCCGAAGTGACTACCCAAACCCTAATGCAATTTTATGAATCATTAATGCCTGACGGTCCTGAAAAAGCAAAACTGTACGAAGGCGATCATAAAAACTGGCGACTCTTCGTTACAACTTCATCCCAACTGGAAACTTCACCCCTCTACAAAACTTTATGGATTAAACCGTGGCCTCGAAATCATGACTGGAGTATTTTAGCGCCCTATCGCTCCTATCTTCAAACGTGTGGTCTTGCAGCTTCCCCCGAACATTTTCCTCTCTTGGCACGAACACTTTTTTCTGCTGGCGTTACACGCATTCGACCTATTGGCAGAATGACTGATGGCCATGTGGGAGAACCCCATGATGGCGAATATGGATTGGCGCGCTTTCTTCGTCGCGTAAGCATGGATTCCGAGATTTCTTGCGCCAGTTCAGTAAGTCTGGCAAATCCAAACACAACCGCTCTCTTAATGGATAAGTCAGCCTTTCAGAAGGCCAATCAGACGCCCAAACACACTGATCTCTATTTCAAAAGTGGAGGCTCCTCAGGCATTCCCGCACTCTCACGCTTTACCTACCGCGATTATCACCTCCTCATGTCTTACGCGGCCAAGGGATTGATTGCCGCAGGACTTAATCCCAAAGATGATTTATGCGTTAATCTTTTCTTCGGCGGCGGACTCTATGGAGGATTCTTAAGTTTCTACACCATTTTGGAAAAAATTGGCGTCCCTCAATTGCCCATGAGTGCCCACTTAGATTTCAAATATGTAGCAGAAACAATTCAAAATCTCAGGCCCAATGTTCTCCTAGGAATGCCAAGTTATCTCATTACTCTCTTCACTCAAGAAGGTCATCTGTTCAAAAATAATTGTCCCATTAAGAAAATATATTTCGGAGGAGAGCATTTTCCTACACTCATTCGAGAGAAAATCAGCAATGAATTCGGCATTGAAATAATACGCTCAGCAGCTTATGGTTCAGTCGATGCCGGCCCACTCGGTTATCAATGCCCATATACAGAAGGAACTCTTCACCATCTTCATTCAGGCCTTCACCAAATTGAAGTGCTGGATTTGCATGGTGATCGTGCCGTCGTCCCAGGCCAACTCGGACGCCTTGTCGTTTCCACCCCTATGAGAGAATCGTCACTGGTTCAACGTTATATTGTGGGTGATACAGGAATCGTTTCAGATAATAAATGTCCTTGTGGTTCTTCCGACATCCTTTTTGATCTTAAAGGGAGAATTGGCGATGTTTTTAAAGCTGGTGGCAGTTTTTTAAACTATCAAAAATTCATGCAACTTCTAGAAGACCATTGCGGATTTAACTCAGAATTTCAAATCATTCTTGAGCATAAGAATGATCATGATTCGCTGATCTTGCGTTTGGCAAATCAAAATCATTCCCTTGGCCAAGAAAAGGTTTTAAACGAGTTAGTTAACAACTATCATGATCTCTTTGAAATAGTGGTGGAAGAGAAGAGCGTTCACCTGGCCACCGAATTTTGCGCTCTAGCTGACCTAGAACTTACACCTGGAAGCGGAAAACTCAAACATGTCATCGACCGAAGGAAAATATGACAATCTACTCAGTCCCAGACCTTATCAAATTTGCGCGCGAAAAATCAGATTATTATCGCGACCTTTATACAAAGTTCCCACAGCATGATTTCGCTTTTCATGATCTTCCCATCGTATCAGCAGAAAATTTTTGGAGGGCAAACACCCTTGAAGATAATCACCTTCTTACCGGCCCTGTCTCAAGTGGTGTGGTTTTCAAAAGCGGAGGCACCACCGGACTTCCAAAATTTTCAGTTTTTTTAAAAGAGGAATGGGAAACCTTCACAAAATGTTTCGGCGAAGAATTCAAAAGCGCAGGATTTCAAAATGGCGACAAAGTTGCCAACCTTTTCTATGCCGGCGAACTTTACGCCTCATTTCTTTTCATTACCAAATCAATGGAGCAGACATCCCTTGATTTAATTCACTACCCGCTTTCCGGTGCAGCAAAACTTGAATCAATGATTGAAACAATTCACTCGCACAGAATTAATGTGTTAGCTGGTGTTCCAACTACTATCATTCAGCTTGCCCATGAGCTTACCTCAAGACCCCAAATGGCCAGACTGATCACCAAAATTTTCTATGGCGGAGAAAGTTTATTTCCTGACCAGCGGGCCATCTTATCCCGCGTTTTTCCCTGCGCCAGAATTATTTCTTCTATTGGTTACGCCAGTGTCGATGGCGGTCACCTTGGTTTTGCCATTGCGGATGGTGCTCACGGCGAACATGGTGTTTTCAGGGACTCAACTATCATTGAAATTATTGATAACGAAACCGGGAAGGCCATAACCAAACCTGGTATCCAAGGTCGGCTTATTTATACTAACCTGACACGCTCTCTAATGCCCATCATTCGTTATCCTGTCGGAGATGAAGCCGTCTGGACCGTTCCAGGTGAACGTTTTATTATCAAGGGGCGCACCGAAGAGGGAATCCGACTTGGGCCGGTCACAATCACCAGCGAAGAAATTAGACAAATCTTAGATCAATGTTTAGGTAATCAAGTCATGGCCTTCCAATCTATCATCGAACGGGCCTCCTCATCTCTCGATAAACTAATTTTGAAAATCGCTCTCACCTCTCCCGCCAGCACAGAGTTATCCAATGCAGTTGAAGCACATTTCATGACCGCCAGACCAATGTTGAAAGATTCCATCCTCAAGCAATTAGTCGCACCTATTCAAATTCATTTTTGCAAGTTAACTGAACTTGAGAAAAATCCCCGTACAGGTAAACTATGCATCGTGATTGATAAGCGTTTCAACTAGTGCTCGGCCAACTTAATTTCGCCCGTCGCGTTTAAATACAAGCTTGCATCTTTTGTTGTGAATGACCAATTGATCCCTTTTATTCGCATTTGCCCATCTATTCCACCCCTACCTGATAGGAAGTATTCATCTTGCAATGCTTTTGAAAGGACTACACATCAATTGTTTTATTATCAAAACGTCTGCATTCACGGAATGTCGATATTTTGATTTTAATTTTTCCTGATGATAAGACGGCCATACGTAAGAATGAAGGAGAGGTTATGAAAACAGCTTATAGCTTAGTCATTATGGGCCTTTTACTATCTTCGTGTGGAGAAAATACTAATTACGAAAACGAATTAAACAAAGATGGTGCCAATACCTCACAGATAAGCGAAACGCCATCCACTGGAATGAACTATGCCTTGCTCTCACCTTCAAAAAGCAAAATCAATGCGGTAAATTTTATTGATCGCGGAACGCCACTTGCGGAAAGTGACAAACGTTATGTGAAATTAGAAGTCAGCAAGGATAAAAAGAATTTCCATAACAATCATATCAATTTTCCTGAAGGCGTAAAGAACGTGGTGATTTCTGGAAAACACCTGGTTTTAAATGACGTCGATTTGCAGGGAATACGTAAGCCGATTCACAATCAAAATGACATTGCATCCGTGACCTTTAAGGCGGAAGTTATCGATGTGGAATGCCCCTTAAATGTCCCTGGAACAAATCTCACTATCTACGCTCGCACCCTCAATATGAAAAGGAATGCGAAAATAGATGTGACTCCCTTGGCCTTTAAAACTAAAGCTGCACAATTTCAAGACGGAAAAGGCGGACAAAATGGTGGAACAATCAGTTTAAATCTGGAGAGCATTTCCATCGATTCCAATATCAAAGAACCGATTTTTACCGCCCGTGGTGGCAACGGACAAGACGCCGGTGAAGGCCAAGATGGAACGAAAGGAAGCGATGTTCGCGATTTGGGGGGACAGGTCACTTATCTTGTTAAAATTCATGATGAATGTAGGTCTATTCGCGGACCAAAAGATATTAGCAAAGAGATTGAGTGTTCTACCAAAACAACAATAGATGGCGAACTTGGATGGCCAGGAAACGGTACAAATGCTATTGCGGGCGGGAATCCTGGACTTCCTGGAAATGGAGGTAAATTTATCTCCAATTTAAAATTCGATGCCGGCCTGGTGGATCTCATTGGTGGAAAATCCGGCAACCCCGTCCGTCATTATGTGGGAGGTGCTTCAGGCACACCGGTAACGGCCTATCACAGAAGGAATGAAACCAACAATCGAGGTAAAAATGATGTTTTCATAACGGATTCCAACACGGCTACAAAAGGTGCCGATGCAAAATCACCTGGCATAAAGCGCGAGAGAGGGGATGTCGGCAAAATTTTGACCGATGATTCTAAGAGTTGGTTGAACGAAGGTTATTTTGAATTTGCCATAAAATATGCTGAAGACTTGTATAAGATTAACATGGCGGAGGAAGCCCAACATCTTGTGAATGAAGTACTTGTTATTTGCAACAAACTTGAGGGGCAAAATCACACAGTACTTTTTACTGATAAATATTGTCATGAGGGGAGTTTGCAAAATCAAAAGATCAGTGCGGGTCTTGATTATTATGGAAATCCTCTGGTCTGGGTCCCCAACCTATCCTATGAAGCCAATTATCAATTATTTAATACGGAAGTGGAACGATCATTTAATATTTTATATCTGACCTATTGGTTGCGAAGAACACAAAATAGTTTGGAGGAACGAAGAAATGCCATTATGGCCAGTCAAGATCAACAAATGGCCCAAATCGATGAAGACAGTAAAAATTTTAATACCTTGGTAGATCGAATTCCTGGTCTGAAAAAGAATCTGGCAGACATTCAAGTTGATGAAAATACCTTTAAGCAAGAATTGGCCAAAGTCGAAGCTGCAATCTTGGCCCAGGCCGAGAGAAATGTGGATCAAAGACATCGTGTTCCCTTCTACAAAAAGGCGGTTAAGATTTTGGCCGCAATTTCCAAAGTTATTCCGGTTGGGCAACCTCATCTTGGGGCGATTGCCACCACGGTTGATGCCGTTGTGCAGGGGATGGGAACTGAAAGGCCATGGCAGGATGTTATAGACACCCTTCCCGATACCGTTTCCGCATTTCAACCGGATAATTTGCGTCACATCAGAGAGGACTGGAATAAAAAACGTGAGAATATCCAATATGGTACATATCGTGAAGTTTTCTCACTTCGTCCAGAAACTTCCGGATTGTCTGTAGAGGAAATCAAGGCCCGGAAAAAGGAATACCTGAAAAATCTGGGCGACTTTATGAAACCTATCGGAAAAGAACTGGCCAATACAGCCGGCACGAACCAGCACGTTCGAGTTCCTCAAAGTGAAGTCGAGGAAGAAATCCAGAAAATAAAATCCGCTCATCCCCTTTTTAAAGAAATTAGCGAAAAACTTGAAGCCCTGGTGGCCAAGCGCAAGGATTTTGCCCAAGAGATCAACCAGATTGAATCTTTTCTGGGAAAAATTGTTAACGATATCGCTACTTCGTATCAGTCCATTGCAAAATTAAGTGAAGCCCAGGCGGCTTTGGAAAGCGGTATTGATTCAAATCTGAAAAGCAGCCTCGGGGACATTGAGGAGCAAGCCAAAGATCGGTTAGACAAATATAATTACCTTATGGCCAAAGCTTACCATTATCGTATGCTCAAAAAATTTCCAGGTGATTTGGATCTTGGCCCGGTGATGAAAAAGATCGAAGCGTTGGTCAAGGTAGGACACAATGGCGCTCTTTCTTTCAATGAGTTTAGGGAAATTAAGGGAATCTACGAAAACCAGATGTCTAAAGTTGTAGAGAGTATTGTGAACGAATTGAACCACGGAAGTGTCTTTCATAATACGGCCATTAGAAGTTTCAATCTTTCCACGGAACAGATAAAAGCTTTGAATGAAGGACATACCATATATCTCGATTTGAAGAGCAAAAATATTTTCGGAGATGATGACGGAGGACAAAGTTTGCAAGATGTAAGAATCAATAATATTAAAGTTTCAAATATGGAATTTGACGTCACAGGTATCCCACGATTGATAGCGGAAGGAACGTTGAATCTTAGATATTCGGGGGCATCCTATATCAAGCGAAGCGGAGTTTACTATCTTTTCGATTTTGGCAATACAACTTCCAAGTCAAGATTGAAGTGGGGAGGAACAAAAAATATCCTTAAGGGAACTATGAACGATATAACGCCGAGTTATGCTGATGATTCCTTACTTCACTCGCTTTTGCAAAGTGATGAAGATCTGCTGTTGTTTGCCAGACCTGGTGGGCTGACAGATCTCAAGGTCAATCTAACGACTCTCACTGATGAAGGCACCAAGGCCTTATTACAAGAGGCCACAATTGAAATTGAGTATGATTATTTGATTGATTAAGCTCTCAGGATTTATAATCAGATCCATCGGCGAACACAACGTTTATAAGCCAGATACTCTTCACCGAATTTTGTTTCAAGCAAAGTCTCTTCACGTCTTATAAAAAGAACGGTAATTATCAACATAAAGAAAGGGATCATCAGAAACGGAGTGGCGGCACCTAAAAACATGGTAATACTCAAGAGCACAAACATCATGGCAAGATACATCGGATTACGTGTGAATCGATAAGGTCCTTCAGCAACAAACGCAGTCACATTACGAAAAGGCACCGCATCCGTACCCGCACGTTTGAATAGTAAAAGCGCCCAAAAAATGAGTCCAATGCCGGCCGAGAATGGCAGTATTCCAAAATAGTTCCAAGGCGTATTAAGAATCATTGGGCCAGGTAGTTTCCAATTTAGGATAAGCTGTCCAATGAAAGAGATCGCCAACCATACAGGCGGGAGTAGGATATGTAGAATTTTTGGTACTTCTTGCATAAAACTAACTCTCAAAATCTTCCTTAACAACTCCGAATACAACCAAATCCTCCCATCCTGTTGGATTGGGAAAAAATTTTCGTCTGATGCCTTCTCGCCGCATCCCGATGGCGCGTGCCACTCCAATAGACCCTTTGTGATCCAATTCCATGGCGGCCTCAATTCGATGCAAACTCAGATATCGAAAACCAATTTTCAGGGTTAATCTCGCGGCTTCCGTGGCATAACCCTGTCTCCAATATTGATTATGAATTTCATAGCCTAAATTGGCCCAATGAAGCCCTTTGCGTATAAGAATATATAAACTTACCGCACCGACATTCTCGCCTGTTTTTTTATCAAAGACGCCATAATAATAACATTCATCGCGCATTGCTCTTTTGTTATTTTTTTTAAGCATCTCTTTGAATTTTGCGAGTGTGACCTCTTTAACTGAAGGTTTAACCGAATCGAATTTATTTTGCTTCGAAAGTCGAGATAAGTGAGCTTCACGCCATGTTTGAAAATCCGCACGAGCATACGGACGAACCGCGATTCTCTTCGAAGAAAAACCCTTGGCATAATCAACTTTCATTTTGTCTTAGTCACCTTCGAGAGATTCTTAGGCCTATCGGGATTGCGGCCAAGTGTCTGTGACAACTCCTCCACCATTAAATAAAACGCCTGAATGGCACAAATAATATCCAATACAGGGTGTGACGTCTCAGGAAAAATTAAATCTTTTTCCGCAATCTCTTCTGGCGCGACCAACACTACTTGGGCCTTTCTGGCCCTCATTTCCTTGGCAAACGACAAAAGGTCAGCAAGTCCAGGCCCACGATTGGCAAAAATCAAAAGCGGATAGCCTTTCTGGATTAAAGTTTGGGGACCATGTTTTATTTCCGCCGATGAAAAGGCTTCGGCCTGTATAGAACAAGTCTCTTTAAATTTTAGAGCGGCTTCCAAGGCCAGAGGCAGACCCAGTCCCCTCCCAACCACCATAATACGTTTAGCATTAGAAAATTTTTTAACACCCTTAGACCAGTCCAGTCCTTGTGCCTTTTTTAAATCTTCGGGTAATCTCAAAAGCCCGTCTTGCAAAACACTTAATTTTCCCATAGATGCGATCAAAGATACCGAAGCTGTTAATGAAGCGATGAAACTCTTAGTGGCTGCAACAGATTTTTCTTCTCCCGCATGGAGAGGAACTACCCATTTCACAACTTTGGCCAAAGGTGAATCTACGGCATTAACGAGGGCCAAAGTGGAAAGAGCTTTGCCTTTAAAAGATTTCATGGGTTCAATTAAATCCGGACTTTCTCCCGACTGGGAAACGGCCACGGCCAATGAGCGCTCGACTCGAAGGGCCTTCTGATAAATGGTGATAAGCGATAGTGAAAGTGAAGTGCTGAGCTTACCTAAAAGCAATCCGGCCAAATAATTTAAATACTGGGCCGCATGATCAGAACTTCCTCGCGCCACGGTAACTAGGGAATAAGGATCATTGAGCTGTAATTCGCGCGACAGCATCTTCATAAGAGCGCTATTATTGGCATATTGTCGTGCCACAACCTCGGGTGCTTCCATCGCCTCTTTATACATATGCGATTTCAAAGTTTCTTTCCTTCCAGATAAACATCGGTGATGTTAAAAGCTTCATCCATGACCACGATATCCGCATAGGATTGCAGCGCCAGCCTTCCTCGATCCTTCACTCGTATCAATTGTGCCGGAAAGAATGAACAACGCCGACTAACCTCTTCGATTGTCAGTCCCAACGCAATGGCATTTTTAAATACTTGGTGCATGGTCAAACAACTTCCCGCCAATGTTCCATCTGCCAAACGCACCCCTCCCTGACACTTAGAAACCGTTTGCGTTCCCAATTTATAGTCCCCATCTTCCATCCCAGAAGCTGCGGTAGCATCGGTCACAAAATAGAGTTTTGGGATGGCACGCAAGGCGCTTAAACAAGCGCCAGGATGAACATGGACAAAATCCAAAATAAGTTCTGCGAACTGGGCATGGGCCAAAGCCGCTCCTACAGCGCCCGGACTGCGATGATGAAGAGAGGACATGGCATTATAAAGATGAGTGAAGCTTTTGGCGCCGGCCTGCAGTGCTTGGTGGGCCTGATCGTAATTGGCATTGGTGTGTCCAAGTTGCACAGCTATTCCCATTTTTTCCAGAACCTTGATGAGTGCTAAATCACTTAATAGCTCAGGCGCCAACGTTATAATTTTTAACTGGAAAATATCATTTAGTTTTTTAATTTCACTTAAATTAAATTCTCTAGTCAGCTTCGACTGGGCCCCCACTTTTTCAACATTGATATAGGGACCTTCAAGATGCACGCCTAGAACATACGCCTCGTTACTCTTGCGCTGCTCGGTGCTTCGTTTAAGACCGATCAAGGCCTGCTCGAGATCAACTTCTGAAGCAGTGGGTACAGTGGCAAGGTAGGATGTGGTTCCATATTGTGCATGAATTTTGGAAATGGTCCTGGCGGCGTTTCCGCCTTCCATAAGGTCGCACCCTCCACCACCATGCAAATGGAGATCGACGAAGCCTGGAACAATAATATTTTTTGTTCGAACTTTCCGTGCTTCAATCTTTCTTATCTTTTGATCAAAAAATATCTCGCCATCAAGAATGCCTTTAGGTGTAACAATATGGCCTTTTAAATTGTTCACAATAAATCTCTTTTCTGAAAAATCATTTCAAGCGCACCAAAGGCAGAATTATGCAAGGGCTTGCGCACGTGTTTTTTAAATCGTTTTGGAAGATGAGGCATGATTGCCTCACCGATTCTCCCACATAAGGCCAAAGGAAGTTTTCTTGTAGGGTCCAAGGTCTTACTCATGAGAATGATATTCTCGATGGCCTCTGCCATCAATTTTTTGGCACGTCGATCTTTGTGCGCATGCTTAAAGACCAATGGTGCAAGTTTAGCAAACTCGAACTGCTGGGCCTCGCCCAACCAGGCCACAAAGCATTCAGCAGTGGAACCACAGAACTTTAAAACGTCTTTGGAAAATGGGCCTCCTCTGGCACGTCCATCTAAAACTCGTTGGGCATAGTTGGCGGCCTTGAGTCCAAACCAACTGCCACCGGCCTCATCCCCTGAAGGAAATCCCCATCCACCCACAGTTCGTCGTTCGCCATTAGGCAGAAAGGCCACACCAACAATACCTGTTCCTATGGCGATCACACACCCTGGTTTGCCTGCGTGTGCCCCAAGTAAAGTTGTAAATCCATCGCTATCCACCACGATGAGTCCAAAGCCTGGATTTTGCTTTAAAAATTCTTCCTTCCAAACAGGATTATTGGCGCCGGAAATTCCTATTCCCAGTGCGCATTCATTTAATGAAATGGGACCTCCAGAAATGCGCGACAAGCAAACATGAGTCACTTCCATAATAGCGCGCCAAGATTCCAAAATTCCCTGACCTAAGGCCGAAGGGGCCCCATGGGCCTCGGCCAGAATTTTTCTATCCTGATTGGCCACCACGATGCGGGTTCCGCTGCCTCCACCATCGATGCCGATAAAATATTTAAACAACGGTCCTCCGTTCTTTATAATAAGCGTAACCGAATTTAGCCCATCGCACAACGCAATTTCAATATGTTATGGCCACTTTGACCCCGCTTTCCTGTCAAGAATGGCCAAAATGGCCCTGATAACCACTTAAAATAATTAGAAAAATTGGCCTCAAAATTGCTTAAAGGCCCCCGTTTGTATGGAAACAAGCAATAACGTTGGAAAATGGGCCCAAGCTCAAGGGGCCATCGCGAAAAATTTTCAAGGTTTGCATGTTTTTAATTACGAACAAATAACGCGTGATATAAAGCTCGTACTATTAATTGGGGAGAGGAGAAATTATGAAGAAGTCCATGTCTATTCAAAGCAAGATAGCGTTGGCCGCGCTCTTGTTAAATGCACCGGCCGTATTTGCAGTTGGTTATGATGGCCCTCGAGTTGATTACAACTTTATTTACCAAGAGCCATCTCAATACAAAATTTGTGAACAGTATACAGGCATCGACGCTTATAAGGCCTGTGATAAGGCCCATGATTCCGCCAAATCATTTGCTTCTCGCTTTGGTAGTCAGGAAGGTAAAATCGAAGGATACCTCCGCGGTTATGCTTGGGGTCTTCATAAATCGGTCAGCGCCAATATTGATAACGCCACCGTGATGGCAGAAGGCGCTCGCATGGTTGGGACTCTCGATGGTCATCTCCAGCGAGGTATTCAAGCTGGTATCACTGCTGGTTCAAATGATGGTCGAATTCGCGGTAGCCAAGAGGCCCGAAATCGTTTCCATGCCGCCATTAATACAGGCAAATTTCCTTCCAAGGATATTGTCCTTCCCGCAACTTCCTATGAAGGTGAGAACGGCGCTTATGCAAAATATGTCGGCCAAATCCCAACAGTGGAAGGTATTTTGAAAGAAGATAGTAACTTAGGACAACTTCCGATTTACGGAAGTTTTTCCGATACATTACTGCGTGAACGAGCAGATCGATCTCCTTTCCACTATTGGTTCTCTGATGGTACTTACCGTTTCGAAACACGCTACTGGGACGAAGGCCCTGCCGCCCTCGAAGTCTGGATTAAACGCTCAAATGACCAAATCGTCGTTGACTATGACCGTTTGGCCACCGATCCTGCAGCCCCGGTTGATCCAACAAGCGGTAAAAAACTGGTCGATATCTTTAGAGATTCATTCGTAAAAACTTATCAATACTATGTAAGTTATTACTTCTCAGTAAACTTTCAGACCAGCATCGAAATGGGCCAATTACAAGGTGAATCCCTTGGAACACAAATTGGAAAACGTATTGCCCAAACAATAGGTCTCGCTAAGGCATTCGATGTGAAGTTCAAAGAAAGCTCACGCGCTTCATACCGTGGTGCTTTCGAAGATTCATACAGAAAAGATTTCAATGGAACATTTGAGGACTATGCCAACAATCCAAAGCTCAGCATTGATTTCGTAGATCTTATTGGTAAAGACAACGATGGTATTATTCAACCTGGGGAAGAATTCGGTGTTATTTTCAAAATCACCAATGCCGGTGGCCGTGGTACTGGATTGAATATATCCGTAGCAGGCAATGTTCAAAACGGCAAAGTGATCGACAATTTACAAATCGCAGCTTTGACCGCTGCTCAGGTGACGACTGAAATGATTGGTGAAATTGACCCACGCCTCTCTCCGCGAGAGACAGCACAGCTGACTTTGAATGTTAACGGAATCAAGGACACCTATGGACAAGTGGTCAACCGCCTTGTGGAAATTCGTGGAGCCAATCAATCTCTCAACATCTTCAAAGGTATGGGGCAAATTTCAATCGATGCCGAGAACTTAGCAACAGTAGCTACTCCAGGCGTCGTTTCAGCTGATCTCAAACTGAAAGGAAAGACCTATACTGAAGTTGCCGGACAAATTGCTGCCGGCGGTTCTCAGCGAATCATCTTGTCTTTCTCTGGACTTGATCCACTTGAACTTATCACAGCTCAAGCCAATGCGATCGTTACCTTGAAACACAATGATAACATTCTTGATACAAGAGAAATTGTTCTGAACTCTGGAAATCGCGTTGAAGACCTGCTCACATATTTTGACCAATTGGCCAATGATAAGGGAACTGTACCTTCAGGTATCGGCTCCAACGAACGCGTTGAAGAAGTGCGCAAGTTAGTCTCTTCTTGGAACTCTTCAGAAGTAGATCGAAATAGCTCACGTGGTGGAAAGAACATGTACCGCAAAGACCCAGAGTCAACTATCGTTGGAAAACTTGCTCGTAACTTCCGCGCAGGAACACAAAGCGAAGTTTCCAAAGATCGTTATGATGCTCTTGCTAAAGTAGTTATTAAGGAAAGAAGTAAGTTCAAATCTTTCCTGGGAATTGCGCCAAAGAGAAGTCATTACACAAACCTCGTGCGTGTATTCGCTAAAAACAAAAAGTTGAAATAGATTCTTGAAACTGTTTTAACCACAGGGGGCCCTTAAACCGGGCCCCTTTTTTTTTGAGGCTAAATTCTGAATTTCTCGTTCAGTAAATCGGCAAAGGTATCAATTCCTATTTCGCCATCACTTCCTATCAGCTTAATTTCTCCTTGATCTTTTATGGAAAAGGAATTCATCTCGGCAATAAAATATTGCGGAGGAAGCCGCCAGACTCCTTCGAGTGAAAAGGAAGTTACCCCGTAATATGAACAAATTAAAGAATGCCAAGTTTTCTCTGCAATCACACCTTTACTCTGAATAATCTGATTAATCAGAAAAGTATGATCGCTCACAAAACCATATTCATATTTATTACTCGAATTATAAGAGGCGTGCAAATCACGAATCTCATTGAGTTGTAACGTTAAGTCGCCCCTATCATAATAAACAATACGCACGATGGTATTATCAATACCATCGAATAGAGCACGAAAAAATGCGGCATGCTTATTTAAAAAAGATAATTCATTCAGTATCACTAAAACATAATCGGGAACAAATTCACCTTTTATAAAAACTTCATCGGCCTTCAATGGTTTTTTGTCAGAGGCCATAACTTTAATATCATGAATTGGTTTCTTTAAATATTGTTCTACCAAGTTAACTGCAGCGGTATCGTAAAAATCGTATTTAGAAATATTTTCGCCTCTTAAATATTTCGCTGCTCCATGCTTTAATCCTATCCTAATCGGACTTTTCAAATTATATCCAGCAAAGCTCGAAGTTACCGAAGACTCAAAATCCAAAAAGCAGTCAATATTGGCAAGAGATTTAATATTGGCCACAAAGCGATGAGCATCAAAAATATTTTTGTACTTCACGGGAAGAAAAAGAGATTTAATATCACATGCAAGATACTTTGCTGCCTCTTTGGTATGATCAAAAAGCGCTAGGTAAATCTCATCATCTGTGGATTCTTTTTTCAGAACATGCAAGGCCGGAAAACTCAAAATGAGTTGCTCAACGCTTGCCGAACCATGTATTAATACTTTCTTCATATCGATTTAGAATTCAGTTCGAGTTGCAGGCATGTGTAGAAAATGACTGCCAATGGATACATCATAAGATTGAGCAATGGAATTGCCAAAGCTAGGAAGAAAACGGCTCCACATAAAAAGTATACTAAAGTATTTCCTTTTAATTCTTTGACTATTTCCTTCCAAGTCAAGTCCTGTACGCTCCAGGGATAGTCTAAGAAGTTAATGGAAATTAAAAATGCCGAAAGCAAAAAACTTATCGGGGCCCCAAATGGGAGAAAGGCGACAATCATAGCACCTAAACTAAGAGCTACAATAATCATGACTTTTTTCAGCTCATTCCAGACTAATGAAAAAAAACCAAGCTTCACCTCTTTGCCACTCCCACCGCCTCTTAAGCTTATAACTCTCCCGCTTAGCCAACTATTAAAAGGGGCCGCGAGAATAGAAATCGACAAGACGAATGTCCAACCGACTATAAAATACGAAGACACTATCATGAGCGCCATCACAACATAATAGACAGCGGCATTAAGTTTCCCACCTCCCAAATATGATTCTGTTTGTAGGCGCAAGAAATTTAGGAAATCAACAAAAAGCACTTTTCCCATATAGACATAAAGAATTATGCCCAAAACTAGAGGTATCATGGCCAATAAAAAGACTTTCCAGTCAGTGAAGAGTATTTTGACGGAAGTCCGCAATAAATGTGGGAATAACTTAATAAACATTCTCATACGTTGCCGGACCTCCTGCTCATATTTATGACTATAATGACAGTTCCTATTTCCGCATGTTATTCTACCATCTTGTGAAAAAAAGCAAAAAAGAATTAGTTCCCAGCTATATCCGACACCTCGAAATTTATCAGGCAGGTAAACCCATTGAGGAATTGGCCAGGGAGAAGAATTTAACTCGAATCTCCAAATTGGCCTCTAATGAAAACCCTTTAGGACCTTCTCCTTTGGCGTTAAAAGAAATAAATTCAGGGCTATCCCACTTGCATCGCTATCCCGATATGCACGGATATCAGCTAAAAACTGAACTCTCGAAACGTTTTAAATTAAAGAAAGAAAATATCATTCTCGGTAATGGCTCCGAGGGAATTATGGCCTGTATCGTACGGGCCTTTTTAGCGCCTGACGAGGAGGTCCTTACCTCTGAGAGAACTTTTATTGGCTTTATGGTTTTGGCAAGGAGTGTTGGTGCCAAGCTCAAGACCATCCCTCTGACTCCTGATTACAAATATGACATTCCCAGGTTAGTGGAAAATATCACTGATAAAACCAAAATTATCTATATTGCGAACCCCAACAATCCTACGGGGACATACATTTCCAAACAAGAATTCGATTATTTTATGTCAAAAGTTCCCGAACACATTTTGGTCATTTTGGACGAAGCCTACTTTGAATTCGTTTATCCCCATCGGGATTATCCGGATTCGATGGATTATCGCTATGATAACGTCATAACGCTGAGAACTTTTTCAAAGGCCTATGGTTTATCTGGTATCCGGATTGGTTATGGTTTTGCCCATGAAGATTTAATCACCAATATCGCTAAAGTTAAGCTGCCTTTCGAACCAAATTCCTTGGCCCAGTTAGCGGCCTTAGGCGCGCTTCAGGACGCTGATCACCTCGCCTTAACTTTGCAAAACAATTTGGATCGTTATCGAGAAACTGCTCACTTATTATCCCAAATGGGCATTTGCTTTATTCCATCAGTGACCAATTTCATCACTTTTAACATGCAATCCTCTGAAAATGCCAAACGACTCCACGAGCATTTCCTAAACTGTGGCGTCATCGTCCGCCCTTTGGAAAAAAACGAAATGCCAGAATTCTTACGAGTTTCACTTGGAACTAAAGAAGAAATGCAACACTTCTCTGAGGCGCTTAAAACCGGCCTGATTACGAGATAGTGATTTCTTTTGCCAGAGATTCGAAGGTTTTTTCCTCTCTTATAGCAAAGGAAATATTATTTTTGGCCTTAACATTCGAATTGTAGAATTTTTTAATGTGCTCAACATCCATTCCAGTACTCTTGGCCATTTCAGAATATTTCCCTTCAAGATCTTCCTCAGTAACAACAACGTTAAATTTCTTACCCAAGGTATCGAGAATAAGGGCACTTCGTACCTGGAACTCTGCCTTAGTGTGAAGGTCTCCATGCCATTTATGAAAATACTCTTCCGCCATTTCATCATTAAAACCTTGTGATTTAAGAGTACCACGTAATTCTTCCTTTAAATGATCTTCTTGCTGATGCACGAGTGTATTGGGAACATCAAATTTATTATCGGCAACAAATTTGTCCAGAATTTCTTGATGCAACTTCTGCAAGCTTTGTTTTTCTTTTTGTGAGGCCAAAGATGCTTTGTTTTTCTTAACAAAATCTTCCGTCGATTCAAAGCCCAATTCCTTAACCAATTCATCCTTAAATTCAGGTAACTTCCTTTCTTTGATTTCTAACAACTCGACATAAAACTTTACCTTCATCCCTTGCAAATCAGGGACCTGGTATTCTTTTGGAAACTCTAAATTCAAAGTCCGTTTTTCACCTTTTTGCATTCCACAGAGGCCTTCTTCAAAGCCAGGGATAAAAGCACCATTGCCGATCTCAAGAAGGTATTCCGTGGCCTTCATATTATCCGGCCGCTCTCCATTTTCTTTCTCACCTTCAAAATTAATAACCGCAAAAAGCCCCTTATCGAGCTTCGCATTCGTATCCTTCACTTCAATCATTTCCGCTTTTGATGAAAGAAAATTTTTTTTCAATGCCTCGACATCATCATCCGTCACAGTCACGGCATCTTTTTTAAATGAATAATGGGAATAGTCCTTCAATACCACTTCAGGAAAAATTTCGACAATGGCATCAAAGCTTACGCTTTTGCCTTTGTCATATTTCATATTCTCAAATGAGGGATAACCAACCACTCTCACTTTTTCATTTTCGACCGCATCAAAAAATTGCGTTTGCACAAATTGGTTGAGGGCCTCGTGTTCCATTTGGGGGCCATACATTTGCTCCACCATGGCCAATGGGGCCTTACCAGCACGAAACCCTTTGAAGCTCACCGTTTTCTGTTTTCTAGCTATGGCGTTTTTAATCTCAGTGCTGAGATCAACCGTTTCAAAATTAAAAACGAATTTTTTTGTACAATCATTTAACGATTCAACAATGTAAGACATAGGGTTTTTCCTTTGCGTGACGCCTTGTGTTATCATGAATTATTCGCAGAGCATAACTGGCCACTGCAATATTGTCAACGCGCAAAGGGACTATATCCAACCTCAAAGAGATATAGGCCCTGGGGAGGCGCGACTGGGGCCAAATGAAGCCTCTTGTGGTGCGAATTCGACGTCACTGGAGTGTTTGTCAGAGAGTTTCTAATGCTTTCTAAGGTGAGTTTCCCTCGGGAATACTCAAAAACTGTGCCTGCTATCAAGCGAACCATTTGCTTTAAAAATCCGGAACCAGTGACTTTAAAGGCCATAACATTAGGCCAATCCGGCAAACCTAACTCAGGCGGAACATGGTTGAAGACTTCTAAAGCAAACATCTCGCGAACGGTGTTTTTGATAGGGGTTCCAGTACATTGATAATGCTTGAAATCGTGCTCCCCTTTAAAAAGTGCCAAGGCCTCAGAAAACTTATCAAAATTAGTATCGGTATAGATGGATGATACAAATTCATAATTGAAAGCGGTAGTTGGTTTGCAGGTAAAAAGATAGTAGTAGGTTTTCCACATCGCTTGGAATTGGGGATGAAAATGTTCGTCGCATATTTCAACTTCCTTGACTCTGATATCGTCTGGCAAAACAGAGTTAAGTCCCTTTTTGAGCCCTTCTGGTGGAATCTGAACCGAGAGACCAAAACGGGCAACTTGTCCAATGGCATGAACTCCCGCATCTGTACGACCAGACCCGAGGATATGCACAAGGGGTGATTGACTCAATTTTTGCAACATTGCCCCCACAGTTCCCTGGACCGTTGGAGTTCCTGGGGATTGGACTTGCCAGCCACAATACTGCGCACCTTTGTATTGAATGAGTGCGCGATAAAAATATTTGATCGCAGGGTCCATCATGAAAATCTAAAGGAATTCGGAAATAATGCCAACAAGCAATCATAACTATTTAGATCGAGGGTGCAGAGGGGGTATATTTTGAAAGGCGGGACCACAGGCGTAGCGGAAGCTACGTCGAGGATCACGTTTTTCAAAAGATGCCCCATATGTGCCCTCTAGCTGAATAGTTACAGGAATTCGAAAATAATGCCAACCCCAAATGAAGTGCCATCGACGGTAATATCATCTTGGAAATTCTGGTAATTTACCATTCTTCCTTCAAAGCTCAACTGAGTTTGCCCAACTCCATAGTCGGTGTACATTTCAACTCCATATTTCGGAAAAAATGAAGAAAGCCCGATTAATGCCTGTGCAGAAGCAAAATAACCTGTTCCGACTTGTCGATTGTGTTTGCCTTTTTCACCATAGTCACGATCGTTACGTGATTGAATCAGTCCCAAGGCGGAAGGTCCTGCACTGGCCGAGAATTTTAAAAATCGCGACAGGGGAATATCAAATCCTAGGGACAAGTCAACCGGTATCGACCAGAGTGAAAATCTAGTTTCACTAACCGCGCCACCTGGGAAAAGGCCATGGCCAGAATTATATTTGGCCCCAATATTCAGTCCCCATTTAAGATCTAAAAAACCACGAGCGAAATAGCTTGCACTAGAAAATAATAAAAGTCCTGAATTTTTGCTCTTCGTACCATCACGAAAAACTGTATTATAGACATTATTGGAGTCGTGATACTCATAATTATCAGCGGCATAGTAGCTTAAGCCAAAAGCTGAATTTGTTTTCCAGGCTACTTTCTTAATCAATTCAGGATTAGAAACGTTGGAAAAATTCTGAGGAACTGACACAGACTCCATACCACGGATTGAAGAATGACGACGCGGATTCAGACCCTCAGCTACCTCACCCTCTAACTCTGAAGGCGTCTCTCCTTCCAGAGGCACTATTTTAGAAGATCCTGCTTCTTGATTAACATCTAAAAAGTTATGCTCGACACCACTAACAAAAGAACTCCCTTCGGCGGCGTCTTCATCATCAACCTTCAGAATCTCTTTTTCCGCGAATTTTTCATCTGATGAAATAAACGTCCTATCAATTTCAGCTTCTTGAAAAAATTCTTCTTTTTCAATATCAAAAGCCTCTGCAAGGACAGATGGAGCAAAGCACGCACTGCCTGTCATGAATAGGCCAGCAATACTTAATCGGAAAAGATTAATCTGCATCCTTCTCATTACTCCATTCAAAAACATTTTTCAACTCGCCTTTATGAGTAAAAAAATACAAAAGACAACCGGCAACGTATGTCCACATAATAAAAGACACCATCAGATACTCATATACAAACATAAGCCCTAAAATCACAAAAATAAAAAATAATACCGCCTTCTTATGCTCTTTTGCCCATGTGGCATTTTTAAAGGAATAGAAAGGAATGTTGGAAATCATGAGAAGAGAAAAAAATATTGAATAAATCGCTGCCGCGAACGTAAGTTGATTCATCCAATCGAACTCCAAAGATAACAGGACATAGCCAACAATGGCCATGGCACCACCCGGAATGGGGAGACCTTGAAAATAGTGGGAAGTGACACGATCAATATTGGCATTAAAACGGGCAAGCCGAAGGGCACCACACAAAAGAAAAATGAATGAAATCACTATGCCAGCTCGACCAAGTGGAATCAAAAATTTCTGATATATTAAAACGGCCGGAGCAAATCCGAAGGAAACCGCATCACTTAAAGAATCAAATTGTTCACCAAAGGCCGATTGCGTTCCGGTAAGCCTGGCGACTCTTCCATCCACTGAATCAAAAATGGCCCCAAGGATTAAAATCATGCATGCTGAATGGAAATCACCCTGAAAGGAAAACAGGGACGATATAAATCCACAGGCCATATTCAATGCAGTAAAAGTGTTTGGAAGGAAAAAGGCCAATTTCCTGGCTTCCCGTTTCTCATGTTCTAGATTATTTTCCATCGTATTTTCCTATTTTTAACCTGAGTTTTCGTTAGAAGAAAACTCAGATTTGGTGCTCGGGATTTTGGCAATTTGGGTTGTGCCAGCAATCACCATATCGCCGACTTTAATAATTATCTCATACTTTATGGGTAATGAAAGCGAAACTGTTCCACCAAAAGGAATGAGACCGATAACCGCACATCTATGGCAAAAGTCCCCTTGCCTAATCCAGACATCTGGAAAAAGTCCGAAAATACACTTAATGAGTTTAAGCGTGACACGATCATGGTCAGAATCAACGGGAGCATCACTAACGGAGTGAAGACCATGATGGCCAATAATAAACTTAACCACAACACTGCGCAAATCAGATTCCCGATAAAAGTCATCTATCTTGGCAAAACGAAAAATATCTGAACCTCTCCTATACATTTGGACATCTTCAACGTCAGACATGATAGGAGCACGAATAGCATAGGAGAGATGCCATGGTATCTGAAAGAGAATGCTCCTCTCGGTGCCTTTATCTGAAATATCAATAATCTTGCCACTGGCAGGGGAATAAAGCCCATTTGAACCATCAGAAACAAGTGGACCATCTTGCCCTGAAACCTCGCCTAAACGAAACAGATAAAGCGCCACGGCAAATCCTACAAAACAGAATTTTGCCAGCAAAATAAATCCAAACCACATCAATAAAATTTCGACGATGATGAAGAGAAAAATATGATTTTTCTTAATGTAGTTTGGAAATAGCATATGTAGGAATAAGTCTAGATTACTTTTCGCAAAAATTCACGGCATTAAATACTAACCACTAACGGTAAACTCTTGCTCTGGAAGGCGGAAATACTGTGGTCTATGGCGAAGTCTCAATTCTTTGACCGTTTTAAAAATCACTTGTGAATTTTTTTGAACCATCACATTGGTATCATGGTGATTAATTTTCAATTTCTGTAATTCTTTAGGTAAATCACCATGAAAATAGACCTCTGTAGCATTTCGAGGGGTAAAAACCTTCAAGTCACATAACTCGCTCGTTTTAGAAGTGGGTTCCCATGAGTAGACGAAGACTTGACCTTTAAACGCCGTGGTTAACCATTGTCCGTTTGTGATACCGGAAAATTCTGAAATTTGATAGGTATAGAAACTATAGATGAGAATTTTCTCCAATTCTAAAATTTGTGCAATCCCTTCAGAAACTCGCATGCCGGTGTAAGAACCAGGACCGGCCAGCACGAATACACTCTCAATAGTTTTAATATCAAGTGCGTGTTTCTTCAAAAAATCATCAATAATGACATGAATGCGTGTTCCCGATTTTTTATCCGGAATGGTTTGGAAATCAACAAATTCATGATGCTCGTTTAAAAGCCCAAGAGAAATAACCTGTGATGTATCCAAATAGAGACTTGGCATAATTTAGAAAAATTTTGAAATATCATTAAAAATTGCAGCAACGGTGAGAATCAGGAGCATCGAAAGACCAAATTGTTGTGCAATTTCCATTTTTCTCCGTGATAAAGGTCCTCGATTTGCGATCTCAAGGATGATGAACATTATGTGTCCGCCATCAAGCACGGGGATAGGAAAAAGGTTAATAATACCAAGATTAATGGAGATGAAGGCCATGATCTGAAAAAAATAACTCAGCGAAGTTTTAAAAGAATCCGAGGCAACTTTACCAATAGCAATCGGTCCGCCAATATTTTTTAAAGAAACCTCTTTAGTAATCAACTTCTTGAAACCATCCAACGTCTTAGCAGTCGCTTCAAAAGTTCTCAGAAGTCCCATCCAAGCGGCTTCAAAAAAACCTTTCGACGGAGTCTTAACAAATTTCATGGGAATGAACTCACCTGTACTATAGACTCCTATTATCTTCATCTCTTTGCCATCTTGCTTGGTAATTTCAGGTAAGATTTCAAAGGATTTTATCGTGCCCAAACGTTTTACAGTCAATTTGATTTTTTGCTGAGTTGGCAAGTCTTGAATTTTCGCCCTGACTTGATCAAACGAAAACATTTCATGATCATTCAAAGAGATGATGATATCCCCAGCACCTAACCCGGCCTTATCTGCGGGAGAATCCATATTGACACTTTTCACCAATAAGTCATGAGCAAACAGATTTTCTTTGGCAAGTGCTTGGAAGAACGAATCCGGATCTGTAATCTTAATTGAAATCTGCTTAATAAATGAGAAATTCTCGGTCTTCAAATTGCTAAAATCTTTAATTCCTTCTGTAATTTTGTATAGATGAAAATCTTTCACTCCAACTAAATCCTGCAATTCCTCAAGAGATTTTGTTCCCATCGGAATTTTAGGGTCCAGCGTCAGGGAAAAGAACTCACCTTTTTCATTAGTCACCACGGGTATTCGTAAGAGCGGCATGACTTTCGAAAAAAGCTCTAAAAACATTTGCGAATCAAATCCAAGTGGTACGTTAACTGTTTTTCCTTCACGTTCAACTGTGATTGATTTTACGATCTCTCCCGTCGAAATAAAATCTGTGGGCGAAACCACCGTTATGTCATTGACCGCGCGAAGTAAATCTCCGCTTCGTGCTCCCTTTTCATAAAAAGGCGAGCCTTGATTTACAACGCCGAATTTGATTTCTGGCAAAGTCTCCCCGGAGAGAAGCAAAAACCAGAAAATAAAAAAAGCTAAAATCATATTGGCCAAAGGGCCGCCAAAAACTATCCAAAATCTCGCCCACTTGCTCTTGTATGAAAAAGAGAATTGTCGCTCGCTCTCTGGAACAGCTTCTTTATTGAGAGGATCATCTCCAAACATTTTGATATAACCCCCAAGCGGGATCAGGCTAAAAGCATACTCTGTACCACCTCTATTGAAGCGGAATAACTTTGGTCCAAAACCGAGCGAGAAAACTTCCACGCGCACGCCAAAGAGTCTGGCAAAAATGAAATGCCCAAGTTCATGGAAAAACACCAGTGGGCATAGGAAAATAATAAAAATTAAAATATTCTCTATCACAATATCACCACCACCATTGAATCCAAATTAAATAGAAAGGAACGACGAAAATCAGTGAATCTACTCGGTCATATACGCCACCATGCCCAGGAATCAAAGCGGAACTATCCTTGATATTTGCCTGACGCTTAAACTTTGACTGAACCAAATCACCCAATTGAGAAATCAATCCTAACAGCGCAAAAATTATTACCAAGAGAGGAGAAAAAGAATCAAAGTTGATGGCATAATAAACTGCGCCAATAATTCCTGCTACTAACATGCCACCATAGAGACCTTCACGGGTCTTCTTTGGACTCACGCTCGGCCATAGCTTGGTTTTTCCGAATTTACGTCCAAAAAACCAAGCCCCTGTATCCATCCCATAGGCCAGCAACATCACTAAAATCAATAAGGGTATCCAATGATCATTTTTCACTAACAGACCTAGATTAATAAAATTCAACAATGTGTATAGTAGGCCTAAAAATGGAATTTTTCCCATTTTTAAAAATGGACCATTTTCCATTCCGGTGAAAAACAAGTAATACAAAAGGAACAAATTCAAAAGTAATAAGCCGATCAAAAAACCTGATACAATTGCAGGGGTATATAGATGGAAAAAACAAATAAAACCGCTTATCAAAACGGCTTGTGAAAAATAATAAATGACACCACGATTATGCTTTAAAAAGTTAGTTTCAATTTCATCAAGCACTAATACTCCCAATAGCAAAATAATTGCCAAAGCTGCCCATGGTCCCAGCATAAAACTCAATCCTACTATTAGGATCAGAATTGCGGCAGAGATAAACCGCATAGAAGTATTAGACATTAATGCATTCCCAGCTGTTGATTAATATTTACCCTATTTTTCTCGGCCAATTTTTGAGCTTCATTAAGATCAGAAACTTCTCCAATTGTACCAAATCGGCGCTCACGTCGGGTAACAAAATCAACAATTCTGGCAAATTCTGAAACCGAAAAATCCGGCCATTTTGTTTCGGTAAAATACAATTCGGCATAAGCTAACTGCCAAAGTAAAAAATTCGAGACCCTGCAATCTCCACCTGTTCTAATCAAGAGATCTACATCACCCAAATCTGGACAATAAAGACAATTATTTAAGTCTTTTTCACTGATTTTTTGCCCAGGATTGTGAGTAATAAACTGATTCACAGCATGGACAAGCTCAGCTCGGCCGCCATACCCGAATGCGAAGGTCAACTTTAGGCCTTGATGATGTGCTGTGACTTGCTCTAAGTCATGAATCAAATCTTGAGTGCCTTGAGGCAATTCCGATATATCGCCAATGATCTTAAAGCGAATTTTGTTTCTAATAATTCGTTCTCGCTCGTGGCAAATAAATTTTTTCAAGAGCGCAAACAAGACTCGCACTTCACTAAAGGGACGGCTCCAATTTTCACTGGAGAAAGCATACAAAGTTAAGGCCTTTATCCCTAAGCGATCCGCTTCTTCCACAATAGAAGCAACTTTTGATGAACCTCGGATATGCCCCCAAACGCGGGGACGACCCCTCATGGTGGCCCATCGACCATTACCATCCATTATTATAGCAATATGGTTAAGCTGCTGCTCGGACATAATGATTCCTACCACATCCTGAAAATCAAATGGTCATGACTTCTTTTTCTTTACTATTTATCAAGGTATCCACGTCTTTGCTAAAACGATCTGTGATAGTTTGAATCTCTGTTTGATAACGCTTGGTTTCATCTTCGGTGATCTTCTTGTCTTTTTCCAATTTCTTAACTTTTTCATTTTGATCACGTCGAAGATTTCGTAAAGCAACTTTCGCCTCTTCACCAAATTTCTTTATTTCCTTCACTTGTTCCTTACGTCTCTCTTCGGTTAAAGCAGGAAAAGGGATTCGAATTAAATTTCCATCATTGGCCGGAGTTAATCCAATATTGGCACCTAGAATGGCCTTCTCAATGGCAGGGATGAGTGTTTTATCAAATGGTTGAACTTGTAATAGCCGGGCCTCTGGCGTACTCACTTGCCCAACCTGCTTGATAGGAGTCGGAGTACCATAATAATCCACCATAATTCCATCTAAAACCGCAGGACTCGCCCGTCCGGTTCTTATCTTGGTCAGCTGATATTTATATGCCTCCAAAGTTTTTTTCATAGAATCTTCAAGCGCTCTTTTTATTTCATTCAACATAGAAGCCTCCACAAAATAAAATACTAAATGTTCTTGGTAATCCTAGTTCCCAATTTTTCGCCCATGATAACTTTCATGATATTCCCACGTTCAAAAACATTAAAGACGATAATATCAATATCATTATCCATACATAAACTTAAGGCCGTGGAATCCATAACCTTAAGCCCCTTATTGATAGCTGTAATATAGCTTATGGTATCGTACTTTTTAGCATCTTTGTTTGTCACAGGGTCCATATCATAAACACCATTGACCTTGGTGGCCTTCAAAATAACATCGGCATCAATTTCATTGGCCCTCAGTGCTGCTGCAGTATCGGTGGTAAAATAAGGATTCCCAGTGCCCGCGGCAAAAATCACCACTCGACCTTTCTCCAAATGCCTCATGGCCCTCCGGCGAATATATGGTTCAGCAATTTCTTTCATCTCAATCGCAGTAAGAACACGTGTCTTGACACCCTTTCTCTCAAGAGAATCCTGCAAAGCCAATGAATTAATCACAGTGGCCAACATTCCCATATGGTCAGATGTAGTTCTATCCATCCCTTTGGTAGCGCCGGCCACGCCACGGTGAATATTCCCACCACCAATGACAATTGCAACTTCAACGGCCTTCTGGTTAAGCTCTCTCACTTCTGATGACAATGTATCTAAGATTTCCTCGCTTACACCATGTCCTTGATTACCAGACAAAGCCTCTCCTGAAAGTTTCAGCAAGATTCTTTTATACTTCATTTTAACCTCCTGGCGAAAATTGCGTTTATGTGTCCCTCACCAGTATGTAAAAAAAAGGGGGACAGAGTCCCCCTTTGGGTTTAAGAATTTTTTTCTATTGTTGCCCAGTCATTTTAGCAATTTCATTGGCAAAATTCTCTTGCCTCTTTTCAATACCTTCCCCTAAAACAAATTTGGTAAAGCGACGGACTTGAATCTTCTCGCCAAGTTTCAAAGTTAGTTCATTGAGCAAGTCTTTTACAGTAACATCGGTATTTTTAATAAAAGGTTGTTCAATAAGACAAACTTCGGTCGCCATCTTTTTTATTTTACCTTCTACAATTTTGGCGATCATATTTTCAGGCTTGCCTTCATTCCTTAGTTGGGCTGCATAAATTTCTGCTTCCTTCTTTTTAAATTCCTCATCAATATCTTCCGCCTTAATAAACTTGGGTGAAGTAGCGGCAACTTGCATGGCCACATCTTTAACAAAATTTTGGAAATCCGTGCTCTTGGCCACAAAATCAGTTTCACAATTAACTTCGACCATGACTCCTATTTTCCCATTATGGATGTAAGAGCCAACCAATCCTTCAGCTGCAATTCTTCCCTGCTTTTTTTCAGCTGCTGCCAAACCCTTTTTCCGCAAGTAGTCTATGGCCTTGTCAAAATTGCCAGAACAATGTGTTAAAGCTTCTTTACAACTCATCATTCCAGCACCTGTTTGCTCTCTTAACCGCCTAACATCATCACTTGTAAAAGTACTCATATCAATCCCGCTTTTTGTAGGTTCAAAATTATCTTAGATTCTCCTCTTCCTCTCCTTCTAATTCTTCTTCAGATGCTTCTGCATCAAAATCATCTTCACCAATCAGATCAATATCCTTCTCAAATTTAGTGATAATTTCTTTTTCGAGGGCCATATCTTTCTCAGGCTTGGTGAGCTTTGCATTCTTAGAAGCTTGAGCATTACCTTCTAATACCGATTGGGCAAAGTATTCGGTAAACATGGCCACCGACTTAACGGCATCATCGTTTCCTGGAACAACGTAATCAATCCCGGAAGGATCACAGTTTGTATCAGCAATGGCAATGACTGGGATTCCCAGTGATCGCGCTTCTAATACGGCAATATGTTCTTTAGTAGGATCAATAACAAAAACAGCACCAGGTATTTTGCGCATATCCTTAATGCCACCTAAGTTCTTCTCAAGCTTAACAATGTCTTTATCAATTTTAGATCTTTCTTTTTTGGTCAAAAGTTCAAAATCTCCAGTCTCTTTCATCTTTTCAACTTTACGAATTTTATCAATTGAAAGAGCAATAGTTTTAAAGTTGGTCAACATGCCACCCAACCATCGGTTGGTAACATGGAAAGCGCCACATTTTGCAGCAGCATCTTGTATGATAACTGCGGCTTGTCGTTTCGTTCCAACGAAGAGGACGGGGCGACCTTCGGAAGCTGTTTTTTTGATAAAATCATAAGCTTTTTTGGCCATAGGAATAGTTTTGGCAAGATCAATAATGTAAATCCCATTCCGTTCACCATAAACGTATTTCTTCATTTTGGGATTCCACTTGTGTGTTTGATGGCCAAAGTGAGCACCGGCCTCCAAAAGACCTTTCAACGACAATTCAGACATAAATTCTCCTTTGAGGTTAATCTGATCACCTGTGCCCTAATAAAACTATTAAGGACCTCAAATCTCGCAGGTGACTGTTAATATTTGGGAATGATGATTAACACAGCTGGCCTCAACAAAGCAAGAAGAGGATAGGCTTGCCTTGTGCGTTATTTAGCTAATTGATGATAACACCTTTCGCGGGCGAGAACCCTGTGCCGGCCCAACAATACCCTTGGCCTCCATTTCTTCAACTAAATTTGCCGCCCTATTATAGCCGATTTTCAACCTTCGCTGGAGCATTGAAGCGCTTGCCATCCGATGCTCCATGACTACTTGAACGGCCTGCTCAAACAGGTCATCGTCACCATCTTCATGAGAAGTTATCCCGGCCATGACCCCTGTTTTTTCGGATGAAGTGTCGGCATTTTCTAAAAAGTCTAAAACTACAGGGTCATATTGCGTTTGAAATGTTGAGAGACGTTCAGAGAGGGCTTCAATTTCATTTTCATCAACGTAAGAACTATGGACTCTTATGGTATCCACTCCTTGTTTGAAAAGCATATCGCCCTTACCCAACAGCTTTTCGGCACCCATCTGATTTAAAATGGTTCGTGAATCAACGGCCGAAGTCACACGAAAAGAAACTCGAGTGGCAAAATTCGCCTTAATGAGTCCGGTAATGACATCCACCGATGGTCGTTGTGTTGCTACAATTAAATGAAGGCCTGCAGCACGTGCCTTGGCGGCCAAACGGCAGACATTATTTTCAATTTCTTTACCTGATTTCGTTAAAATCAAATCCGCGAATTCATCCACAATGATCACAATATGGGGAAGCTCATAATCACCATCATTTTCACTTGAGTAGAGACCTTGAATTTTAGCAATAAGCTCCGTCGAGGCGTTTTTTAATTTGGAATTGAAACCATCAATGCTTCGGACGCCAAATTCTTTTAAAATAGAATACCGCCGCTCCATTTCTTGAACGGCCCACAGTAAAGCAGCAGAAGCCATCTTAGGTTCAGTCATCACCGGCATAATCAAATGAGGCAATCGTGCATACAAGGCCAATTCTAATTGCTTTGGATCAATCAAAAGAAGTTTCATCTGACGAGGAGATTTTTTCACCAACAAAGAAACCAAAATGGTATTGATAAAGACAGATTTGCCTGCGCCAGTTGAGCCTGCCACAAGCATATGCGGCATAGTTGCAAGGTCCGCTATAAATGGTCGCCCAAAAGCATCTTTACCCATGGCCAGAGGAAGCGCGCCTGTATTACTTTTGTAATCTTGGCTTTCTAGAATCTCGTTCAAATAAATAAGTTCTCTTGGATTGCGTGGGACTTCAATTCCTACAGTAGTTCTTCCTTTCATAGGGTAAACGATGCGGATGGGGGCCCCAAAAAGGGCCAGTCCGAGGTCTTCGGAAATAGAAGTGACTTTGGAAACTTTAACACCAGGGCCCAATTCCAACTCGAAGGTATCAACTACTGGACCTTTTAAGATATCAATGATCTTCCCATCAATTTTAAATTCATTAAACTTCTCTTCAATGCGTCCAATAATATCAGAAAAATAGCCTTGTTCTGGATGTGCTTGACGACCGCTCTGTGACTTAGGATTAAACTCATTAAAAACTGCATAATACTTTTCGTCGGAGAAATTATCATTGGCCACTTTTTTCCCAGCACACTCGCGCACGATTTTTTCAGTAATTGCGCTCTTTGCGCACATCTCTGCTGGCGCTGATGGCATAATCTCTGGAAGAGTCGCCTCAATACCTGGGGTCTCAGGTGTTACTTCCTGCTCCCGGACAATGGGTTTCACTAATGAACGTGTCGGCCAAGTGACTTTTCTTTGTCTGAACTTTTCAACCAAATTTCGAAGAATGAGTAGTCCCTTATTTACCTTCACAATGGACTGCCAAACAAACTCTAAGAACTTCTTCCGCCAAACAGCATGCCCGAAGGAAAAAGCAGAAATTAAGCAAATACACGCCGCAAACCATTTGGGTATATTACGTAAATAAAATTGGAGAGCATTTCCAAGAAAATCATTGGCTGCAATCACAAAGAAGAAGAGCATAAATGAAATGACGAAGTAGATTCCAAGCACGTCTAAATAATCGACTCCCCTTTTTGGTCGCAAGGGAATGCAAAGTACGAGTAAGATAACTGCAAAAAATATCCAGGGACCTAATAAAAATTTAAAGAGGGATAAAAAGGAACACCCAATATAGTTAATCAGATTAAAATGATTGGTGGAGGAAATAGACAACATATGATCTGAAAGCCCGTCATAGAAGAGATAGGATGCGAGTGACAGGAAGCCAACGGCGGCAAAGAAAACGAGATGTATTTTAAATAGTTTTTGGGGCATCACAGAGTATTCTAATGCTCTCTGCAAAAAAATCCACAGGGTAATATTAACCTTGCGTTATTATTATAAGACACATAGCAACAAACAAGAATTTCAAAGCAAAAAAAAACCCTGGCCGAAACCAGGGTTTATTAAAATTGGTGCATCTTGCTATTCTTGCACTTAGTTTCCCAAGCACTACCTTCGCCGCAACTGGACTTAACTGCCGAGTTCGGGATGGGATCGGGTGTTTCCCCAG
>JACPIU010000027.1 GCA_016187935.1 Bdellovibrio sp. | reverse complement strand
TGGATTGACTGCTGCCCCTGAGATTGACGTTCGGCCTTGGCCCTTGTTACCACCATTCTCCTCATGATTGGCCACACAGGCACAAATGAGCAATAGTTCAATTATTATGCCGAAAATACGTTTCGCCATATAACCCTCGAAGTGTTTTTAAAGATTGGGTAATTCTGACTAGTCTAGTCGGAGACGTGATCTGAAAACTAAAGAATTTTTCTGAGTCGATAAAATAATTTTTTGAGCCGCTGAAAACCTTATGAAATCATTAGGACTTGCGGAATTATTTTGATTATATAATCAATAAGGATGGCCTGCGATAAAATTCAAAACAGGGTTAAGTTATCTTCAAAAATGCCCACTTTTTTTGTCACTTTCCATTAAGCGCAGCGGTTATCTGAACCATTGCTCTCGGTTTGGAGCTTAAGCAGGCCTTGAGGGCCCTGGAAAACATCCTTTTGGTTAATTCCGTGGTGGGTTCCTAAAATTCCGGGCATCCATGAACACTTGAACCATTTGCTCTGTCACATTTCTTTAAAATATTTTTCTATAACGACGATAAATCATTATTGTCCATTCACAGAGGTGTTTATGACTGATGAAAATTTCAAACCGATGCGGCCCAACCCGCAAACTCCAGAAAAAAGTCCAAAAAGCTTGGGGAAAAAAATTCTTTACGGCCTTTTAGGTGTTCTGGCACTGGCTGCCACTAAGCTTATTCTGTCTTTTTTTGTAGCAGAAACTGAAGTTCATATGTCGAAATACGACGGATGGGATGCCGAATTTAAGGCCTCCTTTGTCAGTAGCTGTGAGGAGGCCTCGAAGACATCCATTCTTGAACAGCTCAACACCATTGGCAAAAATGCTTCGCATGAAAATGAAAAGATGAGTTCAACTTACGCCAATAGTTATTGTGAATGTATGACCGCCCGAGTTGAGAAGAAAAATCTTATTGCTACCAAATATAATCAATTGAAAGGCGAATCCGCATATCAGGAGGAAACATCGCAAGCGGTAGAAAAATATATGGAAACCCCGGAAGGTAAGGTCGATACCCAAGAATGTAGCAAAATGGCCGAAGTAAAAAGTGGCGTTAGTATCAGCGACGAGGAATATTTTGCGGCAAGCTGTACGACTTCTACTATCTCGCAAGTGATGACAGAGGCCAAATTTGATCCTCAGACTATCCCTCAAGAAAAGAAAGTACAATTGCAGAAATATGCCAAAGATTATTGCGGATGTGTGTCGTCCAGCGTTTATAAGGCGGCCAAATTGGCGCTGACAAAAGGTGACCGCCATCCAACCAGCAATGACGAAGTAAGCGAGTATGTAAATAAATATATCGATACTCCTGAAGGACAAAAAATCATGCAACAGTGTGGCGCTAAGGCCGAGAGTGAAATGGGGAAATAGCTCTTATTCCGCGATCAGCATGGATTCCCAAAAAATCTTTTGTTCTTCCAAGGAATTCCCAGGAAGATAGGGATTGGTTTTATTTTTATTAAACAATTCGAGACAAAGTTTAGCAACTTGGGCCATCTGCCTTAATCCGTACCATCTGAATACGTCCACGAGCTTGAGATTATGGGTAGTTATCTTGATATCCACAGGTGAAAGATAACAGATCGATAACTCTGAACGACTGCGGTTGGGACTGACATAACAATTGGCATGAGTTCCATAGGCATATTTCATAATTGACGAACAAGTTTTCATCTCATAGGGAGAGAAAAATACAAAGAGTGATAACTCACGCTGCAGACATAAGAGTGTTGCATCTCTCCATAATTCTGCCTGATATGTGGTATAATTTGTATCCAGAAAACGCTGGCAATAAACCTTGCCATACCCCAGGGCATATCCCTTCGGGCCGCAGGATAGATAATTTTCAACGCAGTTATTATAATAATCACAACTCAAATCTGTGGGGCGTGAACAATTTGAATCAAACCCCCAAATTGGGCCATTCAAAAAGCACATCCAGGCAATAATCAGAAACACTTTCGACAAGTTCTTCTTCATTGCTTATGCATGCACCAAAAAATCTCAATTGACCATGGGTGTGAAAATTTTACAAACTATTCGAAAAGAATACGCAACATTCGTCGCAGCGGTTCAGCCGCCCCCCAAAGTAATTGATCTCCCAAAGTAAAGGCATTGAGGAAACTCTCACCTAATCTCATTTTTCTCACCCGACCAAGACCAATGGTCAAAGTCCCGCTTATTGCGGCCGGAGTCAGTTGGGTTAAAGTCACGTCCTTCTTATTCGAAACTAATTTTACCCAAGAATTGGCCTCTTTAAGCATTCCTTCAATTTCCGGGAGAGGAATATCTTGCTTCATTTTAATCGTGAGTCCTTGACTATGACAGCGCAGAACTCCCACGCGAACACAGGTCCCATCAACAGGAATGGGCCTTGTCGTTTGTAATATCTTATTGGTTTCTGCAAAACCTTTCCATTCCTCACGACTTTGCCCCATTTCATATTCCGAATCAATCCATGGCAACAAGCTATAGGCCAGAGAATAACCAAAATGATCATGCGGAATCTGGTTTGCACGAATAAGAGACGTGACGTTCTTTTCCAGCTCCAGAGCTGATTGTGCCGTATTCAATTTTTGAATGCCACGTCCAACCCAATCATATTGGGCCACTAATTCTTCCATATTCTTGGCACCGGCACCGGATGCCGCTTGATAAGTCATGGTTGAAATCCATTCAACGAGTCCCTCCTTCAATAATCCCTGAATCGCCATGAGCATTAAACTGACAGTACAGTTTCCTCCCACAAAGGTTTTCTCACCTCTTTGCAAGGCCTGCTTAATCACGTGCATATTAACCGGGTCTAAAATGATGGTGGAGTCCTTTTCCATACGAAGGGCGGAGGCCGCATCGATCCAATAACCATGCCAGCCTTGGCGTTTTAAGAGAGGATAATATTGCTTGCTATAGTCTCCACCCTGGCAGGTAAGAATGACATCCATTTTTTTCAGAGCATTTATATCCGCGGCATCAAGAATTTTTCCAAAATCCCTCCCATACATTTTTCCGTCGAAAGATTGGCCGGTGGCGCTGGCACTAAAAAGGGTATAATCGCCCAGGGCAAAATCATTCTCCGCCTGCATTCGTTCCATCAAGACTTGTCCAACCATTCCCCGCCAACCAACAATTCCAATTTTTTTTATCTGCATGGCATCCTCATTATCATAATTAGGTTCCTCACAATTAGATTATCACGTGAGTGAAAAGCAAAGTGCGAGCGTATAGAAAGACTATTATGCAGAAGAGATGAACATTTTTGCCATGAGAATTTGCGTGTAACCCCCAGGAATCTGCGAATAATTTTTTGCTTGTCGCTTTTCCTCCCCTTCGTTACCCTGTTCTCTCACATATAACCGTGCTCTTTGGAGGAATTATGTCCCCCTCGCGAAACGTTCTTAAATTTGGTGGCACTTCCATGGCCGATGCTCAGGCCATGCTTCGATCGGCACAAATTTGTCTTGACCACCATGCCTACCTGGTGGTGGTTTCTGCCACCTCCGGAACAACCAATCAACTCTTAGAAATTGCCTCTCAGGCAGAACAAGGCCAAAGGGATCGCACTCATGGACTTGTCGATCAGATTAAAAATAAACATAGACTTATTGCAAACGATTTACGTTTGAGTGAGAACGGGCCAGCATCTTTAGAAACGCTTTTTGGCGAACTGGCCACACTGGCCGAAGGCATTTTGCTCATGCGCGAGGCCTCTTCCCGCGCCCGCGATCGTCTGGCCGCCTTAGGTGAGCGTATGAGTTCGCTCCTCTTTCGCCAGGCCTTAAGTCTCACCGCCCAAAACCAGAAGGTCCAACTGCTCGATGTTCGCAGTGTGATGAGGACGGATGATAACTTTGGTCAGGCCCGCCCTATCACCGAAAAAATTAGAGAACTTTGCGCGCAACATCTTCCGGCCATGAACGATTCCACCATTTATGTCACTCAAGGCTTCATTGGTGAAACAGAAGATGGCTTCACAACCACGCTCGGACGTGGAGGCAGCGATTATTCTGCCGCCCTCTTGGCCGAAGGAATAGAGGCCTCGGTATTGGAAATCTGGACCGATGTCACAGGAATTGCCACCACCGATCCTCGTTTATGCCCCAAGGCACGATCAATTCCCGAAATAACCTTTAAAGAGGCCGCAGAGCTGGCGGTCTTCGGTGCCAAAGTCCTGCATCCAACCACTCTGGCACCGGCCATGCGCGCACGCATTCCGGTTTTTGTCGGCTCATCTTATGAACCCAAGGCCAAAGGCACCTGGATTCGCTGGCAGACCCAAGATGCCCCATTAGTCCGCGCCATGGCCTTGCGTAAAAATCAAGGACTGATCACTCTTTCAACACCCAAAATGTTAAATCAGTATGGCTTCCTCTACGAAATTTTTAAGATTTTTAATCAACATCAAGTCAGCGTGGATGCCATCACGACCTCAGAAATCTCCGTTGCCATGACCGTTGATGCTTCGGTGTTGATCAATAAAAATCTGGCACGTGACTTAAGCGAATTATGTGAAGTGAAAATTGAGCAGGATTTGACCCTCATCTCCATGATAGGAAATAATATCAATCATACTGCGGGACTGGCGCTTTCCATTTTTGGGGCCTTGGGCAATATCAATGTCCGAATGATATGCCAAGGTGCCTCTATTCATAATTTTTGTTTTCTGGTTCAAGGTAATCAAGGAGAAGAGGCCCTGCGCCGCTTGCATAAGGCCTTCTTGGAAAATTAATATGAACAATGTAAAAAAAATTGCCATTATTGGAAAAGGAAAAACCGGTGGTCAAGTGGTTGAGTTGGCACAAAAGCAGCAACGACCCTATGATGTTTTCGATTCTAAATCTGATTTCAACTCGGTAATCTGGAGTTCCTATGGCGGCGCCATCGTCTTTCTCCCCGCTTCCGCCATGGCCATGCACTTAGATACATTCGTCCAAAGCAATCTCCCCATGATTATTGGCACCACTGGTTTTGATTTTCCCAAAGACCTTAGGCAAAAACTGCTGATCCGAAAAATGGGTTGGATTCAGGGAAGCAATTTTTCACTTGGCATGCAGCTCATTCATTCAATCCTTGTTTATCTGGGAACTTCGGCCCATCTTTTACCTGAGGCAAAAGCGCAGATCCACGAAATCCATCACAACAAAAAACTTGATGCTCCCAGTGGAACCGCCAAGGCATGGGCAGAGTGGTATGGTGATCAAAAAATTCCCATCACTTCAGAGCGTCTCGGTGATGTCGTGGGCGAGCATACCTTCACCCTCTCGACTCCGTACGAAAAAATCTCGATCCAACATCAGGCCTTGGATCGAATTATTTTCGCCCAAGGGGCAATTTGGGCCTTGGATTTTCTCTTACAAAATCAGAAGTCAAAACAGCTTTATGGTCTGTTGCCATTTGAGCAAATTGTTCCTTTAGCGCTCCATTAAAAAGGATCTTCTATGAATGTTCGCAATTATCCTCTCTGGACGGCCCTTGTGACACCACTCTGTAAGGATGGCAGCATTGACTATCCCGCTTTGAAAAAGCTTATTCACGCCCAGGAAGAGGCGCATAATGGCCTTCTCATTTTGGGCAGTACGGGTGAATCTCTCAACCTCGATGAAAGTGAACGCCGGAGCATTGTTGAATTTACCGTCGCTCACAGTCCCAAAATTCCCATCATGGTCGGCGTGGGCGGCATTAACCTAAAAGAAACTCTCAACTGGCTGAGCTTCCTGGAAAAATTCCCGCTTCACGCCTATCTCCTGGTGGTTCCGCTTTATGCCAAACCAGGTATTATGGGCCAGTATTATTGGTTTAAAGCTTTGCTCGATCATGCCACCCGACCATGCATGATTTATAACATTCCCGGTAGAAGTGCCACATCACTCCAATTTGAAACGGTTCGTAAATTAAAAGGTCACGCTAATTTTTGGGCCATCAAAGAGGCCTCTGGTAAAGAGTCAGATTTTAAAATTTATAAGGAAGCAGCGGGGTCTTCCATTCAAATATTTAGTGGTGATGATGCCCTCCTTCCCACTTTTGTGCCCTTGGGGTGCGAAGGTCTGGTCTCAGTTGCCAGCAATGCTTGGCCGAAAGAAACTCATCTCTATGTGAAAATGGCCCTCAAAGGTGCCACCAATGAAATTAAAGCTTGGGCCAAGTGGAGTAATGTTCTGTTCAATGCCTCTAATCCTGTCCCGATTAAACGTCTCATGTTTGAACAAGGACAAATCAACTCTCCTAAACTTCGACCTCCGCTTAGCGATGAGGATCTGCTCGACATGACCCCTCTCATGACGGCCGATCAGGAAGTGCGAAATTGGTTTAGCTGCAAGAATTCAGGAGTTGCCCCATGAATAACAATGATTTCATCGAAGTGCTCGAACGACTTGAACGAGGCGAAATGCGCAGTGCCTATTTCGATCAAGGTGAATGGCATGCCAACCCTCGGGTAAAAGAGGCCATCCTTCAGGCCTTCCGTGTCGGTTCTCTGCAACAGATGGGTGATTATGTCGACAAGCACACTCTGCCGATCCGACAGTTTCGCACCGAAGATGGAGTACGTATTGTACCTTCAGGCTCGGCGGTGAGACGAGGAAGTTATGTAGCAAAAGGTGTCATCATCATGCCCCCATCTTATATTAATATTGGAGTCTATGTTGATGAGGGCAGCATGGTCGACAGTCACGTTCTGCTTGGCTCCTGCGCCCAAATTGGAAAACGTGTGCACCTCTCCGCCGGAGTGCAGATTGGCGGCGTGCTTGAGCCGATCGGACAAACCCCGGTGGTGATTGAAGATGATTGCTTTATCGGAGCAGGTTCCGTCATCGTCGAAGGTATTCTCGTCAAAAAAGGAGCAGTGATTGCTCCTGGGGTTGTCCTTTCACGCGGAACGCCTCTTTATGATTGCGTCAATGAAAAAATTCTTCATCCCGGGCATTACATTCCTGAATATGCGGTGGTCATTCCCGGCACCCGGCCGCTTGATTCTCTCGGTGCCGCCCGTCCCTGGGCGCATAAGATGGGCCTGGCCGCTCAGTGCGCTCTGATTGTGAAATACCGTGATGAAAAAACCAATGCCGGGCTGACGCTGGAAAATGCCTTGCGCTAAATTTTAAAAGGATTTCCTATGAATCATTTGAGTCGTGTTGATTATCCCATCAAAGAACTGCCAAGCGGTGATCAACTCTTTGTAACGACATTTCAGATTGAGAGCGGCCATGCCGGCCCGCACCTTCATATTCAGGCCTCAGTTCACGGTGCCGAACTTCAGGGGAATGCCGCCATTTTTCATCTGATGCAATATTTTCTTCACAATCCCTTCAAAGGCCGAGTGTCCTTCGTTCCAGTTTCTAATCCTACTGCCACCAACACCAAAGTCGGGGCATACACTTACGGACGCTTTAACCCGGTCACCGGACATAACTGGAACAGATGTTACGAGGATGTCATGACTCGTCCGGAAGAACAAATTGGCGGAACTTTAAAATCATTTGCGGCGTCTTATGTCAATGCTCCTTGGGATCAGATCAAGCGGGACTACAAGACTTTTCTCCGGCAGAGCTTAAGTAATTTGGAAACTCATTTGAAGAAAAAGGGAGAAAACGAAAATAAAAAATTATTTCTTTTTCTCCAAATGATGGCGGCCCCTACAGACATTGTGCTGGATTTGCACACCGGTCCAGCTTCGACTCGCTATATCTATTCCGCCATCTCACAAAAAACTTCAGTCATTGATTTTCATTTTCCCTTCGTCCTGAACATTCCCAATGAATTCGCACAGGCCATGGATGAGGCCACCTTCATGCCATGGGTCCATTTGCAACGCGTGTTGAAATCTTTGGGTAGAGATGTTCCCCTAGAATTCCAGTCTTATACTCTTGAGCTGGGTAGTGAAGAAAGAGTGAATTTAGACGAAGGAAAAAAAGATGCGCAACATATTCTCCATTATCTTTCACGCCAAGGCATGATAGATAAAGAAATGTCCCTTGACGAAAAACCAACTCAAAGACACATCCTTCTCAAAGATTACCGTACTCTCTATGCTCCTTCTGGTGGTCTTGTTCATTTTCATGCAAGACCAGGTGAATTTGTAAAGAAAGGTGATCTTTTGGCCAGTTTTTTAAATTTCAAACGCATCACTGATGCGAACACTTTTCATAATGCTCTATGGCCTATGGTGGCAACAGAAGATTGTTTTGTGATCAATCATTGCCCCTCGGCCTCGGTTTCAAAGGGGATGGAGTTATTTCAGGTGGTAGAAAATGTTGAGGTTATTTCCCATGTTTTGTGAGTGACATCTATCAGCACATCCAATCGCGGTCGGCATACATGTGATAGCACACCCAAACTATCATTGAGTTATTGGCCCGAATGTAATTGGAGATGCTTATGTTTCCCATAGAAATTAGTTATCGTGATTTTGAATCCTCTAAAGCATTACAAGACAAAATTTATCAAGAAGCCGCTAAATTAGGACGCTACTTCGAACAAATTATGTTCTGTCGTGTGGTGGTTTCTGCCCCACATCGGCATCACCACCAAGGAAAAGTATACCACGTCAATATCTTGATCAATATCCCAGGGCTGGATGAAATAGTGGTCACCAACGAACCAGAAACCAATAAGGGCCATGAAGATGCGTTCGTCGCCATTCGCGACGCATTTCGATCCATGGAACAGGAACTTTCCCACCGCTTTAAAAAAATGAGTGACCGTCGCCGCGAAGGAAACAGAAGTCGGCAGCTCCATGGAATTGTGGAAAAGCTCTTTCCAGGTGAAGACTATGGTTTTGCCAAAGGTGAAGATGGTATTGATTATTACTTTCACAAAAACAGTGTCCTGCATAATGACTTTGCCAGAATTGAGATTGGAGATTACATCCGATTTGCCCATGAATTGGGAGATAAAGGCCCGCAAATTTCTTCCTTAACACTGCTTAAGAAAAATATCGGATATCACGTAGAGGAAAGACTTTAGACATGACAAATAAATTATCCTACGCCTTTATTTTAGTTTTGAGCTTCTTGTTATACGCCTGTGGGATGCGAAGCATTCCTCAAGCAGATAATCAAGTCGAGGCGGCTTGGGCCGATGTCCAAAACCAATATAAACGCCGCGCTGACTTAGTGCCGAACTTAGTCTCAGTGGTTAAAAGCTATGCCCAACAAAACTCTTCGCTGTCCTTTAGTCGCCGAAGACAACAATGAGTTAGACCGTCAGATATAATTTTTTGTTTGTGATTCACTGGAACTCGATCGAAAAAACCCACGATTTCAAAATCATCGAGGCCATGAATCTGGGCGGCCAGATGCCTCCCTTCCATATCTGGGTCATGTCCTATCGTGCGGCCCAGGAGCAGTTTGATTCCGCGCGGGTGGCATGGGCTCAATCTTTTTTCAAGAGTCTAAAGGACTCGCGCAATATTTTAGCAGTGTTAAGTTCAAGATGCATCACTGGGATCGCTTCGTCATCAGGACCAGGTCGGTGCTCTTCCAGCATGCGCTCATAAAGCTCTGCCATCTCTATTAATGAAATCTGTTCCTTTTTCATTGAGCGAAAGTTTCTTTATGGCCTCTAGCCCAAGCTCAAGAACCATCATGCCGGCAAGACCTGGGGTATATTCGCCTGTAATCTGATCAAAGCTTCGTTGCGCGAGGGCTTGGAATCTTAAAAAAACAATATTCAATGATAGAAAAGGGTAAAGAAATAATCTCACTTCCCGATTGGATGCTCTTTTGTAAGCTCTTTAATCTTGACTATAATTCTATTTTTGACTCCGAAATTAGGTCTAGTCCACGCGTGGTGAATGCGTATGCGGAGATACATTTAGACGAGAGGATTGTTCTCTCTGGCCATCCGATGGCCAAATCAAATGAGGATTGGCATTCACGTCCTTCATCTTCATAAGGTATAGAGGA
>JACPIU010000022.1 GCA_016187935.1 Bdellovibrio sp. | reverse complement strand
CACTAAAGGGTAAATTCAACTGAAAAACAGCTTCCACTGCCTTTAGCATCCGTTACACCAAACCTTTTCTTGGTCTCTTCTCGTCTTTATCACCGTCAATTAAAACGGCAATCTTTTTCTTATTCTAAATTTTAAAAGAGCATGCCACTTCAAAAGGTTTTTTACCTCACATCTTTAATTCGAAAGAGGACAGGAAAAAATACTTAAAGAAGCAGCGACTTCGCGGGATATTAATGATCTACGGAGAAGTGGTCAAGCAAAAAATATTAAAAAAGATGATATATGGCGCTTTTGATAATTTCCCAGGCGCGTTATTGCATATAGTATCACACAGCGCATAGCGCTACCGAGAAGAATTAAAGAAAATGACGGTAAAAGTCAGAAGTTGCCGCATTTCGTGAGATTCTGTACGCTTTGACAATTAAAGATAATTTTGAAAAGTGGTTTGCATTTACTTAAGACCCTTCATCTTGTCGATCAGAAAAAAGAGACTTGCGTATGCAACTCCATGAAAAAGTATGTCTTATTATCCCATGCTACAATGAGGCTTCTCGACTTAAAATTCAGGATTTTTTAAAAGCTGATCCTCACATTTTTTTTATTTTTGTTGATGATGGCAGCAGTGATGAAACTGGCCAGATTATTCAGCCCTACTGCAATGGGCGAGTACACTTACTCAAATTAGAAAAAAATGTTGGCAAAGCAGAAGCTGTTCGCCAGGGTATGCTCTATTTTTCACACAATGATTTTTTTTCCGGCATTGAGTGGGCCGGTTTTTGGGACGCAGACCTTGCTACCCCCTTAAGTGAAGTTGCAAAATTTTTACATTATACCAGTTTATATACAAATGTTGATTCTCTATGGGGAAGCCGCGTTTTACGCCTAGGAAGTAGAATTGTTCGCTCACAAAAAAGGCATGTTTTAGGTCGCATTTTTGCAACGGCACTTTTTTGTCTTTTTCGGGTTGGTAGTTACGATACTCAATGTGGGGCGAAGCTCTTCCGACGTACCATCATCCACAAGGCCTTTGGGGCCCCCTTCATATCTCGTTGGATTTTCGATATTGAAATTTTATTACTTTTAAAAGAGCACGAAATCATCGAATACCCTCTTTCAGTTTGGGAAGATGTGGCCGGAAGCAAACTCAAAATCTCTCATCAAGTTTTTCGAGTGATAAGTGATTTGTGGAGAATAAAAAGAAGATATAAAAATTTAGCCAATAACTTTTCAACTTACAACTAAGCTCACATCAATTTCATTCAACATGCCTCTACAAATGCCAAAAATAATTGGCAGAAAATTTTTGCAAGGTAAATTTTGCCGGAACTTACTGGACTTTCTTAGTCAAGCATGGTAAATTTATATATTGCTCACTCGCTCCCGATAGATCAAGTGCCAATACAAAAATTCATGATTGTTTATTCCAAGTGTGTTACGCAGAACGTGTGCTGATGTTGAACGTGTGCTTGAAGTCACCTGCTTGGCCTTGAGAAAACATCGTTTTCTCTAGGGTATTTTTATGAAATCAATTTCTTTTTTACGAACAGTTTTGCCGCTTCTTGTGCTGCTTTCATCTCTTATGGTTTTTCATGCTTGTGGAAAGAATTCACAAAACCAGATTGTAAAAGACATTGTTTTACAATCAAGCATGCGCGATGAGGATATATGGATTTCCTTGAGTGCATCCTTTATGGTGGGGAATTTAAGCTTTACTGCCATTACCATGCCTATTAGAAATCCAAAAAATCCTGATGTCACGTATGGAGAGATTAGCTTTCTGCCAACTTTAACGCCTGGTTTTAATGAGATCAAACTTTCTCTAAATCTTTCGGATGTTGCGAAAATTCAAGGTGGTGCAAGTCCGACATTACCCAATGGTACGCCTATTCCTATTGGAGGAGTCGGTCAAGTTCCCGTGATAGAACTTTTGATACCTGGAACCAATGTCAAAATATATTTCGCTTTTGATCAAAAGACTGTCCTTCTAGGGGTTGCTGCTGCCATCAAAGAATTTGATGTCCTCTCCGGATACATTGGCGGGGCAAATATCTTCCTTGGTTTTAACATCCAAGGTGTTCTTGGATCGGCCGGTCTGTTCACTTCACGCGAATCAGGGAAAAGTGGGATTGGGCTTTTTGTGGATTTAAGTTCAGTTATTAATACAGATATCTTAAATGACTTGATCAACCACAATGCTCCAGCTACTTTGGCAGACACAAATTACAAAATGTACTCCTCCAGTGTATCGCCCGTTCAAGGTGAATTAAAGTTCTTGCAATCATCGACAAGCAATCGACAGCTGTATAATTTAAAGCGTGGAATAGATTCGATTAATCGAAGAACGCGAAAGATGAATCTTCCCTAGTTTTTAGAGCATTCATCGGAGGGCCATCTCTCGGCCATCTCTCGGCCCTCCCTTCCCCTCACCTGACAAAAACACTCGAATGTAATAGGACTGTGCACTTTCTAAATGGCCCGCCATTATTTGTTCTTTTCAGATTACTTTAGGCTAAAATTATAAAATATTATGCATAAAGAATTCATGACCATATGTGTGTGTGTCGCATTGTTATTTGGAAAAATATTTGCTCCCAATATTTGCCACGCCGATTCTCGAAATTTAACTCATCAAGGAAATGAATTATACACTATCAACGCCCAGTCACTTTCAACTCAGACAAATCCTGAAAAAGAAAAATTGTCAAAAAGCAAAACCGATTTTGCCTTTGGCGCCCAACTTGGCGACTTCAGCCTCAACTATCTCATGTTTATTACACATTACTTGGCGGGTGCCACCATGCCAGTGTTTTGCAAGAATAGTGTCCTTATAGCACCTGCCGGCCCTGCGGGTGTATTTCTTCCGAATCTATGGATTGACAATATTGTTTTCAGCATTGCCAGTATTGTTTATTTATATTTCGAACTCTTGGTTTATGATCATCTTCAAAAAAAATATAAGTCTCTGGAAGAATCACTCAATATTTGTGATCAAGAAAACCAGCCATCATGCCAGAATGGCAAGCATGGCGAAGACTTTCACCTAAAAGCGCTCGAGGCCCAATACCAAGGCCTGGATTTCGAATTAGAAATGCTGGATCAGAAGGCCGAGGCGACCCGGGCCACCAAAGCCGCATGGCTTTTATCTGCGGTGTTATCTCTTGCCACTAATGTGACTATAGGCAATCCCCCCGACATTTGCTTAGGTATGTATCCCGCAACCCTGCCTTTTTTAGGTCCAACTTTAAAAGACGCTTTTCAAAATTTCCAACAACAATTTAAAGCTTCTTCTCCTCAAGGAACTATGTTTAACCCGATGAGTGTTCCGGGGCATGGGAGAGGAATTTCAAAACAGGAATTACAGAAAATTTTTCAAAAGGCAAAAGATTTTAATTCTCTCATCATGACATTAACAGAACTTCAAATGGTCAACACAGGAAGCAACCAATCACCTTCCTTCAAGCTAGACCTCCTAGGTCCTTCCTATCATGTTTCAGATGACGATTTTCAGGCCATGAAAAAGTGGTTTATGAAGATTTTCCGGGGAGATTTTCTAAGCCAAGTCATCACCCGAGTCACTCCCATTCATACCGCTATCGCAACAACGACCGAGCAAGAATTTGATGAAACTTTGGCCGCAAAACAAGAACTCACTGAAGCAGATAACTTGAGCGATTTTTTTAATGTTTATAAGGATGTGTCTTCGATATTTAATACAACCACCAAGACAATGAATCTAGCCCAAGGAAGTACATTCGCGGAGGATTATAGGAAACTTTTGGTGGACCCTATCGGACAATCTGCTCAATTGATTGAAAGAACCATCTCACCACAATTCTTTAAACAATTTGCCGATTACTTGGGATTTAGAAATGGCGGTGAGACTGCTTTTTTAATCTATCTCACGGTCGTTGGTGACTTGGCGGTATTAAAATCAAGAAGCTTACTCATAAATCCCCTTGTTCCATCTTTATTTCCCGTCGTGGGTGAGGGGACATTTCTATTTAAAATTGTCAGCTCTGTGGTTGGGGCACATTTTGCCAATGCTTATCGACAGGAATTACTTGCAGCGAAACTTAGAATCATTGAACTTAAAAAGAAACTTACATCTACAATTGAAGCTATCAAAAATCGAGAAAAAGATGGTGGTGTGTCGATGACAAACGCTCCTTCGCAAAGTACGGATGTTAGGACAACAAGTACAACGACATCTCAGGGTATTCTTTGTATTAATCAAGCTAACACACTAAGTCCCGACTCCCTTAGTTCATGCTCCAATCATAATAATGTAAATGCTAATCCAACAATACCAATGGAGTTCGGGAACAATAACTTCGGCCAGGTGATCAATAATATCGGCCCAAATGCAATGGCTGCGTCTGACAACCTGATAGGAGTATTCAACCGACTTATGATGGGAAATGTCAAAGGGGCCAAAGGCAATTTGAACGCCCTTGGTAATTCTGGAGCGCAAATGGCGGCACTTCTCAAAAGAGGATTAGAATCATTCCATAAATTAAATCCTCAAAAAAAAATCAAGGATGAACTTTCGAACGTAGAAAAAAATATTTCTTCACGTATTCAAGTGGCACTGGCCGCTGCAAGATATAAAGGGGGTAATTTGCAACCTTCCCCCGTATCTCAAATGAGCTTGGCTGGTCTTTCAGTCCCAAAGGAAATAACGAACCAAGGGAATGTACCCCTCACTTCATCAGAGCAATTCAATAAGGCAAAATCTGCCGATACGACCACTCTCCCACGACTTACAAAATTTGATTGGTACAGAAAGAAACAAAATGACCCTGTCGCCGAAAACGAATTTCGAGAAGCCATGGCCAAAGAATACGACTTTGTACAAAATGAGATCAATGATGAATCCCAACAAAATATTTTTGAGGTAATAACTCTTCGATATTTTAAAAGTGCCTATCCAGTTTTTTTCAAAAGGAAAGAATTGCCAAGTGAGCAATAGGGCCTCGTATTTTGTATAATGTTAAATATGGCTTTGCATCCCCTTACTGTATTGACTTATGCATTGCTGATCTTGCTAAACGTCGCCTGCTCTCTCATGAATAGTGGTACGGCAAATCTGAAATATACTGATACCGAGGCAAAATTTAACGGTGTTCGCTATGAAAATGAAGAGAAATTAAAAGACGTTTCATTTTCAGTAAAATCCATTCAGCATCCAAGACGCTACCGCCTTTGGGATATAAATTTTCGTATTAGTCCATCTGTGCATTTGGACAATACGACCTTTGTTACGAATGAAACATTTACTAATTCTGAAGGAGAGCAAGAAGTTTATCCCAAACTGCACATGACCAGATTTATGGGGTTTGGAAATTTCAAGATCAATATCCACAGTCCCGTTGGAGGGTTTGTTTTGGCCGCTGGATTCGGTGGGTCCATTTACAAACTGACTGACAATGCAGGACTCGATACTACAAAAACAAGGGAAGTCAGAAAATTGGATTTCGCCTATGTTGCCTTTTTATCGAGAAGAATTTTTGTGTATATCGGCCCACGATACATCCTTGATGCATACGAACAATATATTTTTGCCGTTCGCTTGGGTGTTTACTGGGATAGAATCTAAAATTCTCAAAATTTACATTCTAAGCGGGAAACCTTGAGAAGAGAGAGCTTCTAACGTTTTTTCTTCCGCCATTTTAATAATGTCCGCTGTTAAGGTTTTTTCCCGATCGAGGAAGCTCAATCGTAAAGTAACCGCACGTTTTCCATCGGGCAATGCGAAGATATCTATGATATTGACACTATCCAAAATGGAAATTTTTTGCTTCTGAATGATTCCTACGATGCTCTGGGCCTCACTTCCCTCGGGGGCGACCACAGTAAAATCAAAAAGCGCACCGGGAAATTTGGGCAGCGGTATGTATTTCGCTTTATCTTTCGGAAGCTCCTTTTCAAAAAGAGAAAGATCAAAAAGGGCAAGCGACAAATGACCTTTTAACTTGAAATTACGCAAAACGAGTGGATGGACAGAGAAAACTGTTCCATGGGGTTTTCCCATGGCCATTATATCTCGATGCTCAAAGGGGTGCTTTCCAAGCCAGTTGTTTGGCATAAGCGGGCAAGAAAATTTTTCCATAGGCCCACGGATATCAAAGGGAACATTAAGGTTGGATAACAGACGCTCAACTGCATTTTGACATTGCATAATTGACGTCCGTTCGTGTTGATAAAATGCTATACCCAAAACATGTTTTTCATCGGCAAAATGATTCTTTTTTTTGTCGATATTTAAATTATAGATCCTACCAATTTCGAAAAGACGAAATTCATCGCGCGCCCTGGTATTTAGGCTCACGGCTTCAAGTAAAGATGGGATAAGAGAAGGACGCATTAAATTATGGTCAACAGATAAGGCATTGATAATTTTCGGCGCTGTTTGATCGTTCATTGAAGCGCGTGTAAGTAAATCTTTTCCGATCATGGGATAAGTTAAAATCTCAAAACAACGCTCACCAAAGATCAGATAGTCACGAATTTTTCGATGCACTGTTTGCATTGGACTTAAGCGCACGGGGCGAATTCTCAATTCGGGAGTTTTGGGTGGAATGTTGTCATAACCAACAATGCGACCGATTTCTTCCACGATATCAGCTTCACACTCAATATCTTTTGTCGCACGATAACTAGGAATTTCGATTTTCCAATTCGATCCATCTTTGCTGACCTTGAAATCCAATGATTGCAAAATATGAAGCACTTTTTCCTCTGGAATATCAATCCCCAACTGTCTGACAATTGAAGAAACGGAAGTGGGAATGATGAGCGACTTATCGTCTGATAAGTTAGGACCATCATATTCCAAACTACCGATAATTTTCGCATCAGGATTAAGTTGTAAGACTAATTCGATAGTTCTGAATAACGTACGCTTTAACATAAGTGAATCAAGCGATTTCTCATAACGCTGAGAGGAATCAGTTCGTAAACCTAATCTCACAGAGGTCTTACGCACATGCGCAGCTTTCCAGTTTGCCACCTCAATAAAGATTCGAGAAGTATTCGCAGTCACACCGCTATTTAAGCCCCCCATAATTCCGGCCAAAACAAGCGTTTTCTTATGATCCCGAATGACAGTATCACCGGCCTTCAAAATTCGACGCTGTTCATCTAAGGTTACGAACTCTTCGTCGTTCTTCAATGCTTCGATATATACTCCACCGCCCTCGATGCTATCTCGATCAAAAATATGTAATGGCATACCTAATTCACACATCACATAATTTGAAATATCCACGATACTATTAATCGGTCTCAAACCTACGGTGTTCAGACGTTCTTTTAACCAATCTGGAGATTCAGTCACTTTAATATGGTCAATGGAGATGCCGAAATAACCAAGACAGGATGAATCTTGATGGACTTTGATTGTGATGGGAGAAGCCGTTCCCTTCTGCTTAGCAATGAGATCATGATATTTGTTTTCCCAGTTAATTGAGAATGGATTTTTCAAAGGGCAGTCAAAGGCGGTGGCAAATTCCCTGGCCATGCCGAAATGCCCCCACAGATCAGGGCGATGAGTTAAACTTTTGTTATCTACAACAAAAACAACGTCCCGTTTCTTTTTCAAATACTCGCCCAGCGTTTGTCCGATCGGAGCGGAATCAGGCAACTCTAAAAGTCCATCGACTTTCGACGGAATATTAAGTTCTTCCCCAGAACACAACATGCCTTCAGACATCACGCCTCGGATATTCTTTGGGGTTAGAACCATCCCATTTGGAAGATTTGTATTCAGAGGAGCGTAAGGCACTTTCAGGCCAGGTCGAACGTTCTGTGCTCCACAAACAACTCTGTGGGTTTTACCGGGAGCGAACTGAAAGGTTACAAGATTGAGCTTGTCGGCGGCAGGATGTTTCTCGACTTGCTGTATTTGAGCTACCACGACACGGTCATAATACTCCTCAGACATAAGAACTTCTTCAACTTCGGCAGTGGCCATAGTAAAGCGCGTGGCGACTTTTCTAGCACCATCCTTACCTTCGAAAGGAGGAAGACTGACAAACTCTCGAATCCAATCCATTGAAATATGCATAGTATCACCTGCTAATAACTTTTAAATTGTTCAACAAAACGCAAATCACCACTATGAATGTGCCGAATATCATCAATGGCGTATTTCATCATCACCAAACGATCAAGCCCCAATCCGAATGCAAATCCATTCCATTCCCGACTGTCAATATCGCCAGCGCGTAAAACATTTGGATGGATCATGCCACAAGGAAGCAATTCAACCCACCCAACTTGCTTACAGACAGAACATCCCTCCCCTTTGCACAGCAAACACTTGATATCCAATTCGAAACCTGGTTCAACAAATGGAAAAAATCCAGGTCGAAGACGGACTTCAACGTCACGCTTGAAAATTTCACTCAGAAGTGTCTTCATAAAATAAATGAGATGGGCCACAGATACATTCTTATCAACTAACATTCCCTCAAGCTGGTGAAAGACCATTTCGTGGGAGGCATCAGTTCTTTCACAACGAAACACTTTCCCAGGGGCAATAAAACGGAAAGGAGGACGTCGTTGTTTCATTCCACGCACCTGGATGGTCGATGTATGAGTTCGTAACAAATGACGAAAGCCTCCCGGTTTTGCCTCAGTTTCGAACCAGAAAGTATCTTGCATATCGCGTGCGGGATGATCTGCCGGAATATTGAGTGCCTCAAAATTGTGATACTCATCCTCAATATGCGGACCATCAATAATTTCAAATCCCATACTTAAAAAAACATCTTCAATTTCCCGCTGAATTGACCATATGGGATGGGCGCCACCATGATTTTGCACTTTGGCCAGCAAAGAATCGCGCAAACTCAGGTCAATTTTATTTTGGGATTGGGATAATGATAGATTAATTTCATCTAACTCAAACTTCTGAAGAGAAACTTCAACATCCTGCTGAATCTTTTCCTTAAGTCCATTAGCGATGGGTCCGACAATTTTGCGTTCCTCAATGGATAAATTCTTCATATTGGCCAATATTTCGGTAATTGGCCCTTGTTTGCCCAGATAGAGCGCTTTTAAATTGAGTGCTGCAGCACGATCTTTCACACCACCAAGTTCACTTTTAAATTTTTGGTACAATTCATTTAATTTTTGTTCAATCATAATCCCAGCTTTAACAAAATTAATGTTCGTTTTCCATGATTACATTACCGTACAATTTATAAGACCTGCAATCCTTGGAGCATCTTGAGGTGAAGAATTTTGCGTAACCATGCAAAGAAATTGCGGATCTCATGTTGAGCGTAATCAGGATATGTCCAGGGGAGAGGCTGAAATGAATCATCTTGGTAAATAAGGGTTAAGTCTCCACAGACGCCTTGTCCTAAGTATAACCGATGAGTGAACATTTTCCCCGTGGCCAAAACAAGATTCTCCAAGGTTACCATGCCAACATCAATATTGACCGTCCGAAACGATGATTTTTCAGCCAACCCCATCCACTTATCTTCTAGCTGGAAAGCTGATAATTTTATAGACACAAGTTTTTCGCGCGATACAGGCCGCATGGAAAAATAAAAAATCCGCGCTAACTCTTCTTCCGGCCCCATTTCTTTGGAGTAATATCTTTTCATCGGACAATGGGCATGAAAATAACTCGAAAGATCACCCACTTGCCCGGCAAATTCCTGGCCGAGTGTCCTTTCGATTTCCCTAATATTCACCCTCGTTTTACGATAGAGAATACTGAAGAAAATCAATGCTGGTGTCGGTGAGATTGGCTGGCTCATGAGCGCAATCGCAAAAATTTACCTTGAAAAAACTCAAGCAATTCATCTTGACTAACTGTGGCAGTACCTTTTTTGCCTACCACCACACCTGCTGCGCAATTACCTATGATGGCCGCTTCAGCAAGGTTGCCACCAACACTCAACACTCCCACCAAAACGCTTATTGTAGTATCGCCAGCTCCAGAAACATCGAAAACCTCAGTTGCGACTGTGGGAATATGAGTGGCCGGTTTCCCTTTCTCATGTATCAGCATCCCATCCGCACCGAGAGTCATGGCAACCATATCAATATCTAGCTTTTCAAGCAAAATACTGCTGATATTCTCCCATTTATCCTCTTTCAACCCCAGAGCTTGGGCCAACATTTTTCCCTCCGCGAGGTTGGGTTTCAAAAGGCCCGCTCCCCGGTAAACTTCGGGATTTCGCGTCCTGTAAGGATCAACCGCCACAAGGCGCTTTTGTTTACGCGCTAAGGTAATAACTTTTTGCAAAAGTGAATCGGTTAGAGTGCCTTTCGCATAGTCCTCTAAAATAATTGGCCCGTGCTGATGGGCAAATTCATTAATCCTGGCATAAAGCTTCTGCTCAACTTCTTGACTCAACGGATGTACTTTTTCATAATCAATGCGACAAATTTGCTGAACGTTAGTGGTTACCCGCTCCTTGAAGGTCGTTGGCCGGGAAGGATCATGCACAACTCCCCAAGTTGAGAGTCCATTTTCTTCCAGTAAATGCTCGAAGTGGTGCGCGTTAGAATCATCCCCGACAACCCCACAAATGGTAGAACGAATTTGCAGTGTGCTTAAGTTATGCGAAATATTAGAAGCAAGCCCTAATTTCGGCCATTCTTTCGTCACAACCACAACCGGCACAGGTGCTTCAGGAGAAATTCTTGTTACCTCGCCAAAAGTATACTTATCAAGTCCAATATCCCCTATGACCAAGATGGGGGGAATACTCTGGAACTTTGAGAGAATTTCTTTGAAACGTTCAACGCTCATGCTGGTAAATGTCTGCATACCAAATTCCTTACTCTGATTTAGAATTTTTTAATAATTTATTAACCTCTTTGACGACATCTTCAACTTCAACGATACCCATACATTCGAAATACGGGCAGACTTCTCCAGAACAATGATGAACTTCACCGCATACCACATCCGGTACTATTATTTTGACTTGTCTGGGTCGCATAGCTAAAGGTCCCCATCGTTTCGCTGACTGTATTTTAATGGGAGAATATAACGCAACAACCGGTGTTCCAAGGGCCGTTGCCAAATGTGTTGGCCCTGTCGATGGGCCAACAAAAAGTTTTGCCTTACTTAAAACTGCCATAAATAGTCGCAGACCAATTTTTGAACCATCAAAAAAATGAATTTTCCCTTTATACTTTTGATATTCTGTCCGACCTAAATGATCTTTGATCCCCAATAAAAAATTCAGATCACTCGGAGTATAAGACACTATAAATTGAAAGTGCTCTGGATCAGCATCCAGTAATCGGGTAATCAATCGACCATAGTTGCGTGAAGACCAATTCAATGTATGGCCTGACATCCCTGGATGTATAACAATATAGGGTCGATCGGGGGATAAATGACAGGTATCATGCAATATCTTAGTGGCCTGTTCCCGTTCTTCCTCTGTGATCTTAATTAAATTTTCTTTCCAGATATCTGTAGACAATGCAGACCAATCAATCTCAAGACCAGCCAGGAGATTGAGATTGTATTCAGCTTCATGCATGACCACCATTCGACGCGATTGACGGAGCCCTTGATTTAAGAAAAGAAATGATGGCCAACGACTAATTAACCCGCCTCGGAATGCTACACCTGCCAACCAAGCACAAAAAGTAATCCAATGCATCCCTCCCACGTAAAAATAAGTATCGACATGATATTTTCTAAATTTTTGATAGAGAGACCAAAGTTGGCCGGCCCAGTTTTTTTGGGGATCAATCATCCATACATCATCAACATCGATTGTATTGGTAAACAGCTCTTGAGTGCGAGGTGAAATGATAAAAATTATTTTTGCATCAGGATAGTGATGCTTTATCACTTTTGCCATGGGCAAAGTGAGAAGAGTATCTCCAATGGCATCGGTACGGTTGATCGCCACAATCATAGTTTAAGGCCATGCTCCAAGGCCTTCTTTTTGGCCATTTCGACAATTTTGTCTTCAACCTGTTTTATTGAGAAGGGGCTGGTATCTATAAGAATGGCATCCACCGCTTGCCTCAAAGGTGATTCTTGTCGCTCCATATCTTGTCGGTCTCGTTCGGCCACATCACGCATGACTTGTTCAAGTCCTGGACAAGATTGTCCTTTCCGTTGCAGTTCCTCCATGCGTCTTTTTCCACGAATTTCTAAGCTGGCCGTGAGAAAAATTTTGCAGAAAGCATCAGGAAAAACCACCGTGCCGATATCACGGCCTTCCATAACACAAAACTGTTGCTGTCCTAATTTACGCTGGAAATCCACCAGATAATGTCTCACATCCCCAATCTGAGAAAATTCCGACGCCAATTTTGAGACGTGATGTTCACGAATGCTCAATGTTAAATTCTTACCATTAACTATCACTAATTCATTGGAAGATTTTCCATACTGCAAATTCAAATGATCTAAAAAGTTTTTAACATCCGGCGCAGAAGAGAAAGGAATATTGCTTTCGTGAGCGGCCAATGCCAAGGCACGATACATGGCCCCGGTGTCAATGTAGATAATCCCCAAGCGACTGGCGACTGATCTTGCAATAGTTGATTTTCCACTGCCACCAGGTCCGTCGATGGCCAGAACAAGTGATACTTTCTTCAGATGTAAACCTCAAATCTAGGGTTGTCTAAGTTTAGGACGAAAGCCGCGTTTTAGGAATTGAATTTTGACGTTTCAGAAACGCCAGATTACTGCTCGTTCTCGGCCAAAAAGGTTTTCCTCTCTGTACCCATAATTTGATCTATATAGGCCAGAAAGCTTTCTACCTCCCGTGCATATCCGAGGGCCAATTGCTCAAGACCATTCTCAGAACGTCCCATAAAGACATAGGTCCCTTCATATTCTGCGGGTGTGTTTAAAACCCAATCCAAGTATTCCTGCATCAACCCTACGTATTGACTATGAATTTTGACAAAATAGTTATGCCCGCGGGCACGATAGGGGCCAAGCTTGAGCTTGTCTTTAACCCACCAGGGACCCATGTTATAGGCCACTGTGGCGTGTTCGTAATTTCGCGAAAAGAAATTTATCAATCGAGCAAAATAGAAGAGACCCATTCGGATATTGGTTTCCGGTGTTTTGACTAAGATCGAACTTAGACCCGGATCTTCCACTCCAAAAAGTTTTCTACTTATGAGCCTCCCTGTCTCAGGAATGATTTGTAATGCTCCAAAAGCATTCTTCGAACTGCGCCTCGAAGTACTAAAATTACTTTCAACAAAAATCATAGAAGCCACCCAAAGAGGGTCCAAGCAATATTGTTCGGCCCATGGGATGGCCATTTTCAAAGTGGCCAGAGCATTTGCATGAAGACTGTGATGGAAATAACTAGTAATAAATGCTTCCATGTCACGGCGCGACAAGTCTCCCGTACGCCAAAGATGCGCCATCGATTTCTTTTTCAATTCTGGAACCACATTCAAGGCCCAACATTCGGTACGAAAACGATATGGCCTATCATTGTTGTCTGGCTTAGAAGCAATAAAATGCGCCACTCCACCATGTAGGGAAAAGTCGAGAGAAGAAGCCGGTCCGAATTGATTCCAGGGACCAGGGCCTTTCAAAATGGCGAAGACGACCGTTACGATTAGCATCGTATTAAACGGTTGCGTTGCTTCATTGCGCAATATTTTGTTCTGCTTTTGCATGGGCATTGCGGATAACTTGCACCAATCTATTTGTAAATGGCCTCTGTGACATTTTTAAAGATCTTTTATTTATTTTCTCTTCCCTACAGCTTTTATCATAAAAAATATGTAAAATTTTCACTAACTGCTCGGCACTGTATCATTGATATTTCAAACTTCTCTTAAAGGATTTTGCATGACCGAACCGAAGGCCAACCGTCTTGAAGGCCAAAAATCTTCTTATCTCAAACAACATGCTTTTCAACTTGTCGATTGGTGGCCATGGAGTAAAGAGGCCATCGCGCATGCGCAATCTCTTAACCGTGCTATTTTTTTATCTATTGGTTATTCGACCTGTCATTGGTGCCATGTCATGGCCCACGAGTCTTTTGATGATCCGGAAACTGCAGCGTTTTTGAATGCTAATTTTGTTTGTATCAAGGTTGATCGAGAAGAATTTCCCGACATTGATCGATATTACCAAGAAGCTTGTCAGCTTTTTACCCAATCAGGTGGGTGGCCTCTATCTGCCTTCCTCTTACCAGATCTTCGTCCTTTTTTTGTGGGAACATATTTTCCGAAAACTGGCAGTAGTAATCTGCCTAGTTTTCTCGATGTAGCGCGAGAGCTTGCCCGCGCCATCAAGGAAGATGAAAAATTAATTCAAGAGAACGCCCAAAAAGTTGTTGAAGCCATTCTTGGTGGGCTTTTGCCGAAAGACAAAGTTCAATTTCATGGCCATTTTCCCCATCCCATGTCAGTCCTTGCCGCAGTAAAGAATTTTCAAGATAAGGACAACGGAGGCTATGGCCAGGCACCTAAATTTCCACAACATGCATTCTACGAATGGGCGGTAGAACAAATGCTAGAAGGTATGATTGATAAAGAAGAGGGAGCGCATATCTCTAAATCACTCGATCACCTGCTGATGGGAGGGATCATCGATCAAGTGCGAGGAGGAATGCATCGCTACTCTACCGACGCTAAATGGCGCGTTCCCCATTTTGAAAAAATGCTTTATGACCAAGCCGGCTTGCTCCGCACTCTCTCCAAATATGGATTACTTGCCACGACTCCGATCGTCTTTGATACCATCATTAACACCCTTGAATACCTAGAACATGAAATGCTATCTGATGATGGCTTCTTTTTTTCTGCTCAAGATGCCGATAGTGAGGGCGTCGAGGGGCTCTACTACACTTTCTCGGAAACCGAATTTGAAGATGCACTTGCTCATTCTGAGGATGAGGAACTGATTAAGAAACGAGACCAAATCAAACTGTGGATGGGCATAAGCGGCCGGGGGAACTTTGATCACGGTCTCAATGTCCTCAGACTCACCCATGAACATCAAGACGAGTTTTTAAACAAAGAGAATTGGGAAATTATTCGAAAGGCCAGAAGGGCCATTTTGGCCGAAAGACAAACACGCATTCCTCCTATGACCGATACTAAGGGACTTGCTAGCTGGAATTTTCTGATGATTTCTGCCCTGGCCGATATTATTCATTATTGTCCAATCGATTTTATTAAAAATAAGGCAGCAGCATTATTACGGATAGTCACAGATGGCCTATACAAAAATTTTTTAATTTCCAAAGAGGCCCACGACCCCATGAAAATCCGACATGTCACGACACTAACACCAGAACAAATGTATTCTGAAGATTATGTCTTCTTTGCTGAAGCCATGCTTCGACTCTACGAAACCACCGCCAGCTCAGTATTTAAGGATAACTTTATTGAAACGATGAATTTTATCTTGGACAGCTTCTTTGATGGGAATGACATCTTAACACGCATGAAAGGTCATGAGTGGCCCCCTCTGCCAAATCAAAAGGCCCATGCCTTCGATTCATCTTATAAATCACCACGTGCAACTCTCATCCTCTTGCTAAGACGTGGGGCCATTTTATTAGCGAAGAATGAATGGTTTGAGCGCGCCCAAGCTCTTGGAGCTGATCTGGCCCAAGACGCTCTTAAAAATCCCTTGGCGGCAGGTGAATCACTGCGTGCCCTCACCTATCCCGATCAAGCATATCGCGTTTTAAAGGTGCCTAAGATATGGAACGAGAACAAGGAATTTAGAAATTTTTTAAGTTATTTTATGTTCCGCTTTGTAATTTCTTACCAAGACGAAACAGTTTCAACTTCAAAAGACGAATGGCAAATCTGCAATTGGCAGACCTGCGAAATGCAAGGCACTGGGTTGGAATCTTTCATCAAAACACTCACCAACAAAAATACCGTGCCAAAATCATGAAAAGTAGGATCATTCTAGATTTAGGACAACGCCTTCCTGGACCTTTGGCCACATACACGCTGGGAGAGATGGGATACAAAATTGTAAAAGTCGAGTGGGAAAATTTCCGGGATCCCTTTGTTGCTCCAATAGATTTGAAAGACCGAACGTTTCAAACATGGTATCAAAAAATGCAAGAGCAAAAACTCCTTAAAGTTTTTTCCCTACAAAATCCAAACCATATGCTCGAATGGAAACAACTTCTCCAGGACAGTATCGGGATTATCACAAGCTGGCCCGAGCAACTCAAGCAATCATCCCAACTTGATCATCTGCTTAAAGAGCACAAAGGTCCTCTTGCCTATCTGGAAGTTGAGTCTGCACGCCCAATGCATGATCTAAATATTTTGGCCCGAACAGGGACCCTGCGATCACATATCTTTCAACATCGCAACAAATCCCGCATTCCTCCCCCCTTCCTGCCTGTAGCAGGAATCTGTTTTGGCCAAAACTTGGCCCTTCACCTGCTTGATCTGCTGGTACAAGCTGTGGAACAGAATTCCGTTGTTTGCAAAACTCTCTCTTTACAAGCAAGCACCGAAAGGTTTAGCTCCATTTTTGCCTCATCTACATTGGGCCCCCATAACGGACTCTACCCGTGTTATTACATCTATCGAACTCAATCCCCCCAACACTTTTTAGCGCTGGCACTCATGGAGGAAAAATATTGGATGCGGTTTGTATCTGAACTGAATCTTCCTCTGCAAACCCACGAGCGTTTTTGTCAAGATGAACATATCTTTCAACTTTTAGAACAAACGATCAGCTCTCTAACGTATGAAACGGCCTTGAACTTATCTCAAAAACTGGAATGTGTAAGTCTCATCTCTCTACAATAAAGGGGTCAGCAAGAATCGCGCAAGCCCGGGATCTCCTTGAATTGGCTCAACCCTCCGAGCGTCACTAATAATTTTCCATCCGGGAGGACATAGGAATTTAATTATTTTAAATCCATTTTTTTCAATCTGTTCGATCACAGTTTCAGCTCGCGGGATATATCGAACAGGAATTGCCTCATTTCCAATCTGCTGCAATAAAACCCGCGAATCTTCTAAAAATAAAAAATCATCTGCAAAGGTAAGCGTATCAGTTTCAACCATGCATTCTAGAATGAAAAAACCTTGTTTCACTTTCAACTTTTGCATAACTAAAGACAGATATTTTTCACGCATGCGCTCATCAGTTAAACAATGGAAGAGATGACCATCCACCACGAGATCAAAATTCAAACCTTGTAAGATTGGATGCGTGTCAATCTCCAGTGCATCTAAGCACTCATAGAAAACACCTGACGATGTATGCGAGCGCGCATGATCTATCATAATGCCAGAAAAATCGACGCCGAAACATTGCGAATTTTCCGAGAATCGAAGTTCTTCCAGAATGGATTTTGGACCACATCCTAACTCAATGACAAACATGGGACCATGTCTTTGCCATAATGGGGAATTACTCCGCACCCATTCAAGCAGAGATGCTGAACACTCTACCTGCCCACTAGTGGACTTCAATGTTTTTTGAAAGGTCTTATCGTAATAACTTCTCAAGTGCTCTGAATCCATAGAGCAATACTATTTTCTTTTTAAAAATAATCAACCAGAATTTTCTCAATCATCCATCGTTTAAAACTAGATTGTGTTTCCAAAATCTTTCGCATGTAATCGCGGGTCAAAGGTGTTGTATTCTGTAAATCGGTTTCAAACTCTTGATTAATACGTTCAACAAAAACCTTGTCATTACTAAAAGCAATCGATTCAGAGCTATATTTGTGGCCGCGTGAATCAAGATTGTCCGATCCAACGTAGGCCCATTTACCGTCATAAATCCCTGACTTACGGTGAAGCGTGTAAGGTCCTTTCCACAAGCGAATATCTACACCTGCCTTGACGAGTTTACCAATTCGATAAACCATAGCGACTAGAACACCAGTCCCCTCGTCGTTCGACTCGATGGAGTTTGTCATGACAGTAACTTTGATATTATTCTTGCGCGCCCATAAAAGTGCCGCCAAAAAACCGTCGTGTGGCACGAAGTAAGGGGAATAGAGTTTGATTTCTCCTTCGCTGGCAAGAAAGGCATCAACATAGGTTTCAAAAATCGGACGTTTTTTTGAAAACAACGGATTGCTATAAACCGGAACCATTTTAGCATCGCCGAACATCTTCTCACTGCATTCCTCATATGTTCTGCTGCCGAAAAGGTAATCTTCATATCGTTCGCTACGGCCCCCACTTCCCAGTACATCTGGCGGTGCATCCCACATACGGGATTCACGATACGTCTCTACAAATTTCTTATGAAACCAACACGCGATCGGACCTTTTACTTTGATGTCGATATCATGAAAGAACTTATGCGCAGGTTGGATGTGATGGTACGAGTTCTGCATGCCGTTTCCACCAAGATGGACCGTTTCGCCATCAATCACCAGAATTTTTTCATGGATAACATAGGCAATCGCATTTAATCCCCATGATGGTGGATTGAATAACAAAATACCAGCACCACAGTTCCTCATGCGATCAGCATATCCATTATAAAATTTCTTGGAACCAAATGAATCGACCAGAAGCCGGACATCTACACCCTGCCTGGCCTTGAAACATAAGGCCTTGGCAATTTTGAGACCAGTTTCATCAGAATCGAAAATAAAAGTAGAAAGATAAATCGATTTTTCAGCACTCCGAATGGACTCTAACCGTTTTTGTAAAAGCGTGGGGCCGTCGGGAACGACCTCAATAGTATGTCCATCCATGGCCTGACGATCAAACCACCCCTTACGTTCGGCCCGAAGTCGCTCCATTCTTTCATGATTTTCGCGAATGGCCTGATCAACAATACGACGGATTTCGTCAACGCCACCCGGTCTTGGAATGTCCTCGAACGGAATATCATCAAGTTGTGCGTTCACACGTGCCGAAATGAGTCCCATGATCATGAGATAAACAATGAATATTCCATAACTTCTCATATGCACTCCATTAGAGAATCTAATTGTACTTGTCCTCAAGCACTTGCCGCAAATGATCCTATAAATATTACTCACACCCTCAAAGCAGATGCCAGAAAGAGCTAAGATGACAAATTATGAATTCTTTTTACCAAAGTGTGATTGTTGCAATGTTATTGATTTGCTGTTCCGCCAGTATGGCGGCAGAGATTGATAATTTTAAAGGTCGTTACAATCCTCTCCGTGATGAAAAAGACACAATCAATGCCTGGGCGAACGAGGAATTCCAACGTGCTCTACGGCTCGCCAATCACTCACCAAAACCCTGCGATGAGAAGGCGCTTTTTCTCTCTCTGAAACGCTCTTTTAAAAATCACTATACCGATCGCTTTACCCGTAAATTATATAAGGGAAAAGGTCTAGCAATTCGGAAAATTCCATTCAGCCATTCGATTTATCGTGACTTTGATGGCAAAGATTCTTTCATTATCGGCATCATGGGTAAAATTTATGACAGCGCCTCACCGATCGTGAATTATAACGGACATAAAATTGGCACAGATAAATTTGAGCACTTTTTTGGGCGTGGTCGCGCTTACTACGATATAATTCACAATAAGGGCAAGAGTGTTACAGACGCTCTACAATATGGTCTCTCTTCCGAGCACAATATCCTGGGCGCAGTAATGACAGGAATCATGAGCTATGCCGATTTGGCAGCGAATTTCAGAGGACTGTTTTTTTGGAATCATATTCTTATGAAGTATCAAGACCCTCTAGAATTACAAAAGCCATCAGGCCCTTATGCCACTTGTGCTAACGGAAAATGGCTACAAAGTATGCCCATTGATTTTTCAATCTATGTAGACGACTCATGGGATGAAGCGATCAACTGTTCGAAATTTAGGACAAAGGCCATCGCGGATAAAGTAGAGAAAATTCAACTCTATTATGAAAGTCTGGACCCAGGTCACAAATACACCTGTCCGGTATTACCGGAAGAGGCCATCGGACTTCATACGAAATTCGGCGAATATGCACCGATGATCTTTAATCTTGGACCTGTCTTCCTGGAATAACTCTTCCAACAATTGCAATCAATTTCTAATTCTTTCTTACAATAATCTCTGAAGGCAGGAAATCTCCTATAAAAATTACATCCTCATATTTTATAAAACAAAGCTTCATGCGAGGGTCCAACCACGTTGTTTTGGAAAAATGAGGAGGAAAAATGAGAATTCTTTTATTTTTTGCGACAATGATGCTGATTTTTTCTATGGCGATGACCAATGCTATGGCAGAAGAGCAAACACTTGCCAGAGTCGAACGAAGCGATGACAGTAGCTCTCTGCGTTTTGCGGCCGTGCTGAATGACGTTAATGACTTAAAGGGGCTTGCCTTTACAACTTCGTCGACACGTATTTATGTCACCGTTGGTGAGATCGATGGTAGGAGTAAAGTTCTTTACCGTGATAGTGGACAAGACGTTCTCAGTATTCGCGCGCTAAATTTTAGTATGTATTCCGGAGGACAACTCGAACTTATTTACTTAAAAGAGTACAATTTACTGTCCGCTAACGTATATAGAAAAGTCGTCTTGGATCTCGAACGTGATGGTGATGCTTGGTTTTTGAGTAAAAATGGACGCAAGATTTCACGTCTTAAGCTGAATGTTTACCGCTGGGGTATCTCAAGTATTGATATCTTGTTCTAAAATTGTAAAAAGTCACTTGTAAAAAAATCATTTGGTAATGAATCGGCCAACTCTTTGGCCGATTCGCATTTTACGCCCACACCGAGGATGCCCGAGGCCCAGTGATAAAACTCAACGGGATGATACGCTTTCAGATAGAGATTTTTGAGAGCGAAAGCTCCCTCGCTTTTCGAAAACTTCCGCCCCTCGGGAGAACGCACCAATGGATGGAAACGAAAGATGGTTTTTGTAAAAGAAACTATATTTAAAATTTTTGCCAAAAGTTTTTGAACTTCAGTGGAGGCCAGCAAATCCTCTCCACGCATCACATGGGTAATGCCCATTTGAACATCATCGACGATAGAAACAAGTTGGTAAGTAGGCCGATTATCACGGCCAATCAGGGCAAGATCGCCAACATTCTGCATGAGAGCTTGAAATGCATCTTGCTCTAGATATTTCATAGAAAAGCAATATTCAAGATTAAGTCGTAAAATACCGTCCTTTAAATTCTCTCGTCGACAGAATCCTTGGTAACAAGAAGTTCCAAATCTCTCTTCAATATTTTTGCGTGAGCAGTGGCAATAGTATGCAAAACCAGCATTAAATAATCCGTTTGCATAAACACGGTACTGATTAATCCGTAAATTTTGAGAATAGTTGTGCAAGAAATCATTCGAAGAAATAGGGCCTGAATGATAATCAAGCTTCAACCAATCAAGGGAAGCAAAGATATCATCAAGATACTCTAAGCGAAAACGTGATCGATCGATATCATCAACACGTAACGCAATTGACATCTGCTCGCTCTTGGCCCAGGCCCAAATTAAAAAAAAATTTAAGGCATTACCTAAGTGAATATTACCGCTCGGGGTTGGAGCAAATCTTGTCCATTTCTTCATGCTATTTACTTGTTCTCCCATTCTCCCAACTTCCAATTATAAAGTTGATGGGGTTTAAACTGAAACTTATAGCTCATACTGGGCAATCCCTCTAAAGCATATCCCAAATAATAAAACTTAAGTTTCATGGCCTTAGCAATTTCAATTTCATGAAGGATACTAAAAATCCCTAGTGATCTCTTATGTTCTTCCTGTTTCCAAAAAAAATAGACACTACTCATGGCCATGTCAGTGACATCAACAAATCCTACGCCAATGAGGATGTCCTGGGAAAAATATTCAATTTGTAAACCGTGATTCGAAACCAAATAAAAAGATTGATAAAATTGCTCTATGTCACAATCGGCCTTAGCAAAACGCGCGCGCTGAAACTCAACATACAAGTTAAAAATCTCAGGACGAAAATTCAGTGGTCCCTGAACAATCCTTAAATCCCAATTTTTTTTAACAATTCTACTCTGAGAGTGGGCCAAAACAAAACTGGCCGGTGCCAGCCTTATGGGAATACAGTCAGTGCATGCATTACATTTTGGGACAAAAAAATACGGCCCGAATTTACGCCATCCTTCAACGAGTAGGTTATCTAATTCATTTTTGCTCAGATCAACTGCGATAAAATCTCGATAACATGCCTTTGCCCCTTTCCCATAAGGACATTCAAAGGTTTCTGAGAATTGAGCAGGTCGAAGATAAATCACTACTTAAAGTTTATATTCAATTTCTCAATAAAAGAATCAAATCCCCAACCATCTTGACCTCGATAGGTCTTCTTCCCAGATAAATACTCATATAATACGACCGGCATTGATCCATTTTGTTCTGATCGTAATCGCATGGGAGGGTTAACATTGGTACCCCACACCGCTACCAGAGCATCTTTCTCATGATAGTATTCACCGGCATGACGTCCCGGAACCTTGGAATTATATCCTATCCCTGGTCGAGGGAACAGGTTAACCGTACCTGCCAAGTCTGAATCATAGAGATGGGCCAATTGGGCCACAGAATCAGGACGTTCTGTGTATGATGTTAAAAGCCTCCACTCATCTTCAAAACACCATGTTCCAATATTATTAATATCGGCCCGTCTGAGGCATTTTTCCGCCAATTCATGATAAACATACTCGTCTTTAACTTTACGATAATGATTTAGCTTTCCAACATCCATGAGATCAACATCACCATAGCTGTAAAATATTCGATCTCCCCGTCGATAGATACTGGCCTCGACTAATTTATCTCCTTCCATTCTGCCGACTTTGACATCACAAGATTGCATGGTACATTTATTCTCTCTAACCACAAAGTAATCCAAAGTATCTTCCAACCTTGTCGCAAGCTCTGAAATCATATCGACAACCTGACCGCTCATAAGCTTTAAGTGACGTATGTCTTCGTAAAGAGGTTGCTTGGACCAATTCTCAGCTTGATCGATAAAAAAATCGATCATGTAGTTGCCACCAGCAGTAGAAGCAATCACTACATCAACTCCTTTGACCGAGTTTGGTTTAAAGGGGTGATTAAGCTTCGGCCCTTCTCCTTCATCACTGGATATTTTACGAACCAGAAGATCAATGCCTTCATGTTTCATTTTATCAAAAACCACAACTTCTGGATTTAATAGGTAATACACGGGAGTAAGCCCGTGATCACCGGCCAACCCCCATATCGTTTTATCAAATATACCGGAGTTTTTATAAACATCACGAACTCGCCCTAACCAGTAGTCCAGACGATTGTATTCGCCAGTAGGTGAAATTATTTCATCACTAAACGGTCCTTTAAAATGAGCGAAGTGGTCCGGCCAGGCGACATACAAGGCCAAGTAGGCAGGCATTCCGGCATTCTCATGCTCGGCCAACTCGCGCACCAGCGCTCGGACAGTTAACATCGGACTGCGACGAGCATCATCACGGAAGGCCCGCGCCATCCGGTGCCACTGCTTAACTTGCTTTTCATATCCCAAAAGCCGAGTTCTAATTTCGTTAGCACGTTTTTCATGTTCCATTCTTCTTTCTAGATCGGCCAAGCAAATAATTTCTCCAAAGTCGCGCGAAGATTCACCAACAGCAATATTAATGAGCGGGTCAAACAGCATATCTGAGCCAAGACCAAACTGATTGTTGCAATTAAGTGTATTTAAATAAGTCAGTCTCTGAAAGATTGTCTTAAGTCCATTTTCATTGGCCAGATCTTCGATACGAAGAGCGTCGTTGCCAAAGAAGTAATAGGCGCGATCTTTTTTTCTATCCACATAATGGAAATTAGGAAGGAGCGTTCCACCAGGTCCATCAGCGGCAGCTCCCGTTGTCGCCATAGGAATATTTCTTACGCTTATCGTGGGAGTAGTTGAAATACCGTTCATGGCAATCCCGTTCTTATATTTTAAATACAACTCCTTAAAAAATGGCAAATACTGAGGGTGCTCAAATCTCTCGGTGCCTTCCACAATATATTTTAAGAAATCCATCTGCTGTTTATCAGTTTCTTTAAAGGGAATATTTTTGGGTTTGTATGAATCTCGATTCTGGTGCTCTTGATAGATACTGGGCAAAAACGGATCTGCTGGATTTAAATTGACCAAGGCCTCAGTCAGCCCTCCTTGGAGGCCATCAACCACGATGTGAACAGCATATCTTCGCTCATTCATCGATTCACGCAAATACTCCCACACCTCGTTGCTATCTTTTTTCTCAACCTCACGTAATAGCCAATCTTTTAAAATTTCTTCTCGATGATACTGTCGAGCAAACATTTGGTAGTTGTTATAAATGGTTTTTAAAATAACTTCACTTAGTGACACTGTGAGAGTTTCCAAGCGTCTTGGTTCATTAATGATACCAGTAACAATTTCCTTATATGTTTCTGGAATTTCAAATTCCTCTACCACCTGCTCCATGAGAGCTTTTACCGCAGGCATGGTGGCAACAATTCTTTCCTCGGCCAAAACCGGTTTCATCCCTAATCTGAAATCAATCTCTTTAAACATGATCGCATCGACAAGTGTCACAAATTTTGCAATCATTTTTTTGGACATTCCGGGAGATGAACCACTCTTGTCCTTGTCATCAATTTTCTTTTTTGTCTTACTTTCATAAGTGAAAAGTGAATGCTTCAGACCTGGCAATGCATTCGGATCTGGCCAATATTTTTTTATATGATTTTCAAAATTTCTTTTTTTGTCTTTTTCCCGGGCCATGTACATATCCTTGATGGCCAAGAGAAAAGGTATAAACTGCACCATAAATTTGTGATCTTTAAGTTTATCCATAATGCGTTCATAGACAGTTTTATCGAGGGGAAGCTCTTTGAGGAATTCTTTGGCCTTTTTCTTAATCACAATTTCCACTATCCATCGGACAGGCGGAAAGGCCAGGGGACCTTTGAAATGGTACAATTTTGCATCCACAAAATCTTTATTGCGTATAAAAGGGAGATTCTTAGGATCATTGGCCGGGCGGCGCAGGGTCTGCTCAGATACAGGTGTCGAGCATGAAGCTAACAAGAAAAATATCAGCACAATTTTCTGCACGGAAATTTTAAGACGCATCACAGAGAACTCCCGGTAAAAGGACTCCCTTTCCTATCGACTTAAATCTGTGCAAAATTAAAAGAAACGTATCAGACCAAATGACTCAACGATGAGCAGAAGCCCCATACGAATAAAAATGCTTTACTCTAGAAAAATTCGCGATGCAAACTCGAAACTTAGTTATTTATTGTGATTTTTCATAAGCTTACGCTTACGAGCTAAACGACGACAATGATGGCGATTTTTTGCTCTTTTTCGGGCGGCCATGGCATTACTCCTTAACAGCTACTTTTCAACATATCGAATCAAGATCGAGGCACAGGGCCCCCAAGGCGGGCATAATAAACCTACGAAGCTTAAAATGACAACTAAAAAGGGGTTATTCGCCCTCAAAATCCACTAATGAGAAGTAGGGAATACCTTGTTCACGCAATTTATCCCCCCCTTTGAGTTCGGGTAAATCGACGATAAAACAGGCCTCAACCAACTCTCCCCCGATTTGCCGTATAAGCTTGGCGGCCCCCAACGCCGTTCCACCAGTCGCAATGAGATCGTCAACCAAGAGAACACGTTCACCTCTTTGAATGGCATCTTTATGGATCTCGATATGATCTTCACCATACTCTAGCTTGTACGAAACCCCCACTGTTGGGCCGGGCAATTTGCCCTTCTTTCGGATAGGCACAAAACCAAGTTTCATCCGTACTGCCATTGCGGCACCTATAATAAAGCCCCGCGCCTCAATTCCAGCAATGACATCAAGTTTTTTATCATTGTAACGAGCACATAGCTGATCTATCGCCATGGCAAATCCTTCTCGATCTTTAAGGAGCGTTGTGATATCCCGAAACATGATGCCAGGCTTTGGGTAATTGGGAATAGTACGAATTTTCGATCTAATCGGCATAAACGCTCCTATGATTTTTTTTTACTTTTTTGTTCTTCGATTTTCTGAAAGACCTCAGCAATTTTTTCTTGCAATGTTTGGGAGGAATACGGTTTTACGATAAAATTATTGGCCCCTGACTTTATGGCCGTCACAATAGTCTGTTGTTCTGCTTCACCTGTTGCCAATAAAAAAGGAACAGCTTTCATGCTTGGATTGGCCCGAATGCGTTCGAGCAATTCCTTACCTGTCAATTTCGGCAGGGACCATTCAGAAATAATAAGTTCTATTTTTTCATTAGTCGCGATCCCTTCCTCAATAATGCTCCACGCACTCTCTCCGTCACCTGCTTCCTTAACATTACGAAATCCCACTGCCGTTAACATGGCCCGTGTAGCATTTCTTATACCAATAACATGATCTACCAAAAGAATTTTCATTGAAGACTTCAATGCCATCATTCACCTCTATCACAATTTTCCTTAGGTATTTTGGGCCTGCTATTTAACAGCGGCAAGAAAAGAGTTCCGAATAATTTCATATTTATGACTCATCGCCTCAGTTAGAGAGCTGCGATCCAGAATGATAACTTTTCCACCACTGGCCACTTTAGCATTAAAACGAAAAATATTATTGCGAAATAACTCCCTGGCCCCCAACATTACCCCAGGAAGCAATGTTACAACGGCCTTTTTCTTTGCCATTTGCACTGTTCCCTCTGTCAGCACATATGCCGCATGCGGAATATGTCCCTTGTAAATAATATCCGATTCTGCAAGATAAGTGCGCACAGGAAAATGCTTCACTAGGTCTTCCACCAGCTTCAGATCAAGAAAATAAATTCCTGGTAATTCATTATTTTTTATCATGATTTAATATCCTGAAAAAAAAATGGCAATCAATCATGATAACTATCATAAATATACTTCAAAGACAGCTTTAATAGCTTATATTAGCAAATTCGACTAAACGCTCTTCATCGCAGATCACAATGGATTTTCCATCCTGATCAATGATTCCTTCATCTTTTAGCTCTGAAATAAAACGAATAAGAGTTTCTGTGGCGGTTCCAACAATGGAAGCCATTTCTTCACGAGACAATTTAAGCACCAACCGACATTTGCCATCTTCATCCTTTGTCCCATGACTTTCTTTGAGAAGAAGAAGAAATTCGGCCACACGTTCACGCACATTCTTCTTGGCAAAAGAAGCAATTCTGTTTTCTGCTGCCCCCAGATCTCGCCCAAGCAGAGAAATTAAATGGCAAGCTACCGTAGGTTGTTCGCGCACGAGTTTAATAATGTATTTTTTATCCACGAAACAAACCGCAGAGTCTTCCATCGCCGTGGCAGATGCAGTGTAAAATTGATCTGTAAAAATGCTCCGATGACCGATGATATCACCCTGTGAGGCAATTCTTACAATTGACTCTTTACCATCGGAACTCATTTTCGAGATTTTAATATTGCCTTCGCTAACACAAAACACGCCGAAGGGAGGATTGCCCTCAACAAAGAGAGATTGCCCTTTCTTGAATACGTTGTTGACCTTATGCCCGCTTAATTCATTAAGACACAGCCTTTCTAGCTCACAAAAAATTCCTTTTCCTAATGACGGGCACTCTTCGCAATGTTCAGGACGAATAGTCTTTCTTGGATTCTGCATTGTATAACTTCCATCGATGTAACTTGCTGTAAATTACCAATTTAGCTCAAAAAAAACAAGAGAATCACTGCTTTTTATTCTGTATTATTGGACATTTATCATCTTTTTTGTAGATTGACTTCTTTATATATTTTTCAGGTTTTTAATATTTCTCATCTAATTTCAATGACATAGGTCAATGCATCAGGTAACTTTTATAACTACCATTTTGAAATTATGATATGCTCCTGAGTTGTAAGGTCGTTCTTTAAGGCGATCGCAGATCTTGCAGACCTACTTCGAAACTCTTTTAGGAGGATACAATGGAAGTTAAAGTACATTTTACCAATCTTGAACCAAGCACCGGTGTAGAAACAATTATTCAGGAAAAAGTTACTAAACTTAAAAAATACTTTGAAGGACGCTTTTCAGTTCATTGGAACTGCTCCATTGAGAAAGACAACCATACATCTAATGTTACTGTTCTTGGAAAAAACATTGAACTTAATGCCCATGCGAAAACCGATAATATGTATAAAACCATCGACGTCGTGATGGAAAAATTGGAAAAGCAATTAGGCAAAAGAAAAGAGGTTATTACCAACAAACATCATGATAAATTGACCTCCGTGGCGGCAGCAGAATAAACCGGAATAAGAATATAAAAAAAAGGCCTTCTTTTTGAGAAGGCCTTTTTTTATATTCAGAGACAACTCGTATTTTAAAGATCCTTGATGAGATTATCAAAATGTTGCAATGAAGAGAGATATTGGAATTTGGGGTTACGATGAAATCGATCAATCGCAAAGGTACCATTACCTCCAACAACCAATTTTTGGTTTACTTTTAAGCCATTTAAAATATCTGTAAAATAGGTATTTAAATCTGCTTCAACATATTCTGGCATGAGATTGGTGGTGCCAAGAATAATGTAATTTGCCTCGAGTGCAGCGATCGCCTGAATTAAGGCCTCAGATGGCATGTTCATACCAAAATAGAAAAATTTATGCCCATAATGCACACACATCAGAGCACATAAGAGAATACCAAATTCATGATGATTATTTTCAGGAGTTGCAAACAGAAAAACTTTATCACTATGACGTGTATTTCTAAAAGTCCCATAGAGCAGATGGCCCACATGGAATTTGACAATAGAGGCAATAGCAAACTCTTGGGCCAAGGTCATTTCACCTTGTTTCACTTTGGCCCCCACTTCCTGCAATAATGGATAAAGGACATCAAACACAAATTCTCTAGGATTGAGTACACCAATAAGCTTATTCAACTCATGGGATATCACGTCTAACTTGTAGGCCTGGAGTGCCAAGAGGAGATGGGATAATGCATCACGCGATACGACTTTATTGGTCACAGAGGTTAAAGGCATGTCGGAGGGTTGTTTATTGTCTTTCTCAGTAAATTTTGCCAAAAGTTGCTCTAATTCTGATGAAGAATGATTGGCAATCGATCCAATTGAACTACCAAGACCACACAACTCATTTAGCATGCGCAGCTTTGAAATATCTTGATCGCTGTAAACTCGACGTCCATTATTTGAACGTTGCGGCACAACGGCTTGATATCTTTTTTCCCAGGCACGAAGAGTGTGAATACCCACACCGCTCAATCGACTTGCCATTTGGATGCTATACTCTGTCATAAATCTAACCCCTTTTTATCAACTATCAACATAACGATACTTATATGCCCAACTATAGCACTTCTATAGACACTTGCTAGCCATGTATAACATATGTCTATGATTTATCTCATTAAAACAGCCTATTTTCCAATTCATGTAATCTTTTCAAATAGTTCTGTTTTGCTTGGTGAACATCGTTCATTAGGCGATAATCAACGCTTGGCATTATTGGCTAAGTTATGGAAAATAGGGAAAGGGCGTGAGAAGTAAGAAAAATAGTCGATCAAAAACAACCCTTATCATGTTGGCGCTGGGACTTGGCGCAGTCCTGTATTCCATTTTCTCTTCGCTGTGGTCGACTTCTGCATCGGACCTTTCATCCTCTACTCCTCGAATTCAAAAGCAGAATTCCTCTGATGGGAGGCCAACAAATATCAACAATGAATCGCAATTGCCGTCAGAGAAATCCTCACTCCCTGTATTCTTGAAGGATGGATGGTCCAAAGTGGATGCCCCTCCCCCTAATCAGAAACTTTTGGACCTTTCCCCTGATTTACTATCTGATCACTCCCAGGAAATTTATCAGCAATTAAGTTCAGGAGCGATTGGACCACGCCATATTGATAATATGGCAACCATCTTTTCGCAAACACATGATGAGAAAATTCGCTATAGGATTCTTGAAAATTTAGGAACGTTAAATCTTATAAAATCCGAACAGACAATGCTGTCCATTTATGCCATATCTACCTCTGATGAAAAGGCCATGATCGTAGGATTGCTTCATCCCCTAGATCATGAACTATCCCACAATTTTCTCATCCAACTCGGCAATGGAAGTAAGAGCAATGAGCAAGGCTTAGGCCTGACGGCCTTGGCCAGCGTCTATCTTTTCAGTGGAAATTCCAATTTCCAAAAGCACACCCTATCGCACTTGAATGAATCATCAAAAATTCAGTTTCTCAGTATTCAAAAAAAACTTAACAGCTTCACATGGGCGGAAAATAAACAACATCATGCTCACGAATCAAGCGAAGGGAGAGATAGTCATGAGTAAAAATATTATAAAGTGTCTACTAGCTTTAACTTTTGCAATTTCCTCGGCACAGGCATTTGAAATGACTTGCCTGACGGGGGAATTGAAGCCGTGCTCTGAAAGCGATTTACAAAAAAACGATGGTCGTTTGCAAATCGTGGTTTTACCAACCGGATTCACTCAAAATGACAAGTCCGAATTTCAAACGGCCTTTCAAAATTACGCTAGTAATATGGTACACGCCGGAACAGATGTTTATTCGCAAAAATATAGGGACAAATTTCTCTTTGTATCGTTCTGGATGCCGGGAGAATTGCTCGAAAGTAAAAAGGCCACCCTTGGCGGTCAAATCATTCCCCACCCTATTCGAGATAACTTTGGCATTGTGCTTGATGAAGATAAAGTCCATGAAGCTATCGTCGATATTCAGCGAGAAAATGGCCGCTATATTAAACCCTGGTGTGCTATTGCAATTTTCAACACCACGGCAGATACCACCGCTAATGCCAAGACGCCGTCTTTTATCAACTCCCGCTATGGCATTGTGTTAGTGACAAAGAACGATGTTACCTCTAACTATCTCGTATCCCATGAGACAGCTCATGGAGGTTTGAATTTTCTAGATGAATATGTTGAGCCAGGTTTTGAAAATCTCAATATTCATTCAGTTGATGCTCTAAGTGCTTTTGCCGCTTTCGGAGAGGGATGGGATGGTCTCAAGGCCTTTTGGGAAAACATTCGCGGCCTCTATCCTGTCAGAATTAGCGATATCCTGGCCAATAACGGTTCCGAAAATATTACCCTAGACAAATTTCCCGCTCGTGTTACAACGCCGGGACATTCCCCGCTCGAATATGCTTATGAAGGAGGCATGTTTTTTGGACGCGGAACATTTCATCATGCCGGCGATAACTTAATGAATACATCTTTTGTCGCAAGAGGTCCTGATGATGGATTCGCTTTTGATCATTCGCGTTCTCAATTGGATGTCATTGAGCAAGCTCTTGATAACGTGGAAGTGGCCTCGAGACCAAATGATCGAATTAAAAACCAAGGACCGGTAGATAAAATCCAATTTACGTTTGGAGGCGACACTTATCTCATGCTATTTGATGCTGACAAAAATCATCACTACCATCCATCGACACGTTACGATGTACAAGTTGGCTGGTGGGAACGACATTGGAAATGGTGTAAGGCAGCTTTTATTCCCTACCCTTGCTATGAAAACAAATGGACGGTCGTAGCAAAATCGATTCGCCCAGTTATTCATACAATCAACATCAAGGAAACTAAATTATTTGGCCTAGCAAAGTTTGCTCGCTTCTTAAGTTGTGACCTGGGTCTGGCAAAAATTCCCAAAAAATCGAGAGATCAAGTCAAGCGATTCTGCTCTCATCAAATGGATGAACTGGCAGAAGCATTCGTACCTTCACTTGAATTCCCTACTCCTTACCAAAAGCTCAAGGTGCCTGTATCTCAGGCCTTTACTAAATATTATTGGCGCTTCCGCACTGAGAATGGAACATATGAATCCGGCTGGACAGCTTGGAGCGATTTCAGCAGAGTTTTTTGAAAACCATACTTCTTTGCTCGAACAATCTCAGCTCAAGGGATGACAACCAAGTAAATTAGTATCGCAAAATTGTCCTATCATTCTGTAAATTTTTTACTACAATTGTGAGCATTAATTGTTAGCAGGGAGGATTCATGCGATTTAAAAACAAATTTTCAAAGCAAGAAGAATCTCACGCACAAAAAATTGAACATTCACAAGAAGATCACCTTCCCCTTAGGCGTCAACGCAAGTTGCGTAAAATTTGGAGCTTAAATTTGCTTAAGGCCCTTAGTAAGGGTGTGATCGAAAAGCCGAAAAATGTCCCCATGGCTTCAAAGACACAAGAGACAACACCAGATCTTTAGAAAAGCGGCCTGGCACCCCTTTATCTTCCCTGACTTTTTAGCTATTGTTACCTCCATTAATCCGACGAGGAGTACGTGTGAACTACGATCATCAGCAAGTAGAAGGGAAAATTCTCTCCGAGCACAAAAAAAACAATGATTTTTTTTGTGATGTTTCTAAATCCAATAAAAAATTTTACTCCCTTGCCATGTTTCCCTACCCTTCTGGAAATGCCCACATGGGCCATGTTTTGGTCTATACACTTTCGGACGTTAAAGCACGATTTAAAAAATTAAAAGGTTTCGAAGTTCTGCATCCAATGGGCTGGGACGCTTTCGGATTACCTGCGGAGAACGCTGCCATAAAACACAAAGTCAGACCAGACTCCTGGACTAAAAGCAATATCCATAAAATGAAAAATGAACAACTTAATGGAGAGGGATGGTCTTTTGATTGGGACAAAGAATTAAACACCTCATCACCCGATTATTATCGCTGGACGCAATGGCTCTTTTTGGAAATGCTCAAGGCCAATATGGCCTATAAAAAGGCAGGCTATGTTAATTGGTGTCCTATCGATCAAACCGTCTTGGCCAATGAGCAGGTCATTAATGGCCATTGTTATCGAGATGGCGCAGTGGTTGAGAAAAGGCTGATGGACCAATGGTTCTTTAAAATTACAGCTTATGCTCCAAAACTTTGGGATGATCTGGAAAAATTAATTCATTGGGCACCTGAAGCTGTCGCCGTTCAACGTAATTGGATTAATAAAAACATTGGAACGAACATCGATTTTAGCGTCAACGATTTAAATGATACAATCCGTGTATTCACTACACGCGCCGACACTTTATTTGGTGTTTGTGCCGTCGTCATCGCTCCTGAACACCCCTTAGTGGCAAAAATTTTATCCAAAAGTCCATCGCCGGAAATAAAAAGCTATGTTGAATCGGCACTCAAAAAATCTCAAGTCGAGCGCATGCAAAGCAAAGAAAAGACAGGCATAAAAACATCCGTAAAATGCCAACATCCCTTTCCAGAATTTGCGCCCGAGAAAGAGGTTTCGGTGTGGATTGGCGATTATGTCATTGGAGATTATGGTACAGGAGCAGTCATGTGCGTCCCGGGCCATGACACCCGCGACTTTGAGTTTGCTCAAAAGTTTAAATTGCCTGTTTATGAAGTGATTGTGCCGAATAAAGAATATGCTCAAGGCAACTTGAAGGAAGCTTATACTGAATTTGGCACACTCATTAATTCCGGCCCTTATTCTGAATTGCGAAGTCAAACGGCCATCGAGAAAATTACACACGATCTCGTGAAGAAAGGACATGGGGAAGCGACCACGACCTTTCAATTAAGAGATTGGTCAGTTGGACGCCAACGTTTTTGGGGATGCCCCATTCCGATCATTTATTGTCAAAAATGCGGAACAGTTCCGGTACCAGAGAAAGATCTTCCGGTAGAACTGCCCATTGCGCGTGATAGTGATATGGAAGACGGCGTCCTAAACTTGCGGCAATTTCATGATTTTGTTCATACCAAATGCCCTCATTGCCATGGGCCCGCCAAACGCGAAACTGATACGCTTGACACCTTCCTGTGCAGTTCATGGTATGCCTTCCGATTTATCGATAATAAAAACACAAAAAGGCCTTTTGATAGCAATGTGGTCAATTCCTGGATGCCAATAGATTTCTATGTGGGCGGATTAGAGCATGCAGCTCAACATATGATTTATTTCCGCTTTATCACAAAATTCTTCAAAGATCGTGGATTGGTTAATTTTGATGAGCCTGTTGAATATTTCTTTTGCAATGGAATGGTTCGTCAAGGCGGCGCCAAAATGAGCAAATCCAAAGGAAACGTTGTCGTTCCCACGGAGATTATCAATACATACGGAGGTGATGCTCTACGCTTTTACATTTTAAGCGATACACCCGCTGAACTAGATCGCGATTGGGATGATAAGGGCATCAAATCCAAACAGGAATTCATCAAAAAGAATTTTAACAATCTCTCAAACTACCTCGATACAGTAAAACATATCATCCCACAACGTGGCGATCTTTTGAAATTTAAGCATCAAGAACTTCTCTTTGATCTCTTTGGTGGTCTATCACAACTTGAAGAACAACTTGAAAAAAATCTTTTTAATAATGCCGTCGCTAAAGTCCATGAACTCTCGAACTCCTTACTCAAAACAATCAACACATTGAAAGATCTGACAGAGAGTGATCATGGAACTCTCAAATCACTCATTGCCGATTATCTCGTGGCGATTGGAATTCTGCTGCCGTTCACAGCAGAAATGTTGCTGAAAGAATATTTTGGCCAAGAACGAAGTCTCTACAAATCTACCTGGCCCATGATGGATAATCGATACTTGACCAGAGACTTTATCAGCATTGCCGTACAGATTAATGGCAAGAAGCGGGCCCTTATCGAAATTAAAAAGAATTCCAGCGAAGCTGAAGCATTGGCCGTGGCCTTTAATGATGTTGATGTTAAAAAAAATATCGAGGGAAAAGAAGTGCTAAAAAAGATTTATGTCCCAGGAAAAATTATCAATATTGTCATTAAGGGTTAATTGACCGTGAACAGTCGATTTTCTTGTAAGCACTTGTTCAATTCTTGATACATTGCTTTCAAATTTTTATCCCGCTGATAAGCGATTTTCATACGCACGGCCAGGGGACCCTGTTCAAACCATTGTTCAAGTGTTGAAACTGCAAAAACAGGCAGTTTCTTCTTAACTCTTTCAAAAAGTCCAAATAGGAATTCCGCATAAGAATCATTAATGCCAGAACCATCATGCACGCCCCAAAGCTTGGCATAAGTCATCGGTATTTGTTCTATTGCAAATCGATTGGCCTTTTCGTAGATATTGCGTAAAAGCTCCGTCGAAACAAGCTTTTGTTCCCCATAAGAACAAAAACTTTCCGCCACGAGTTCACGAAGAAGGGCAACTATAAAGCTGGCCATGGCCACATCCACGCGGGGATGTTCCTGTACATCTGCCAAACGAATTTCAATACAGCCATAATCCGGCTTAAGAATTGCGCCTCGCGAATTAAGCCACGGACCTTGTAAAATTCCATCAGGGTCAAACGCAGCAATATCCTTATACATTTTCTCCAATAATACTTCGTAGTCGTGAAAATTAAAAACCGGCCCGGGAATCACGCCTCCGGTTATCGAGGGTATTCTTGCCTGATTTGATTCATAGAAAATCAGACGATTGCTGGGGTTGTTATGCAAAAGTCCGTCATAGATTGGAGAACTAGCGCACAATGCCGGAACTAAAGGAAGGATAATTCTTATGGCAGCATGCAGACGACCAAATTCTTCTTCGTTACCAAAGGGTAAATTAATATGCATGCTTTGCAGATTGCTCCAACCGTGCCCCTGGCAGCCAAATACTTTGTTAAATTGATTATAAATCTCTTTTTGACCATGAGGCCAAAGAACCGTTTCTTTTAATGGATTCATCCAAGGATGCATCCCCGTAGGTAATAACGTGGCGCCTTGCTTGCCTAAATACGCCATCAGATGAACAATACTATCTGAAAAAATTTGCGAAGCATGGGCCAGGTCCGTAAATGGCGCTGGTCCTTTCAGTTCCAAAACATGGCAGACCAATTCGTTCGACCAGCGAATTGGTCCAACATCTAACTCATCAATTAATTCCCCATTATTGTGATCGCGTAGAATTTTTTCTACGATCGGTAAGACATCGAGTGTCTCGATATTGACAATCATGTACTCAAGTTCAAGACCAACACCTTCGAAAAGATGCCAACTTTTCTTGCTCATAGAGTATCCAAAAGACGCTGTTTATTTAATTTTTGGTTAAAATATTTCATGATCTCAAGATAGAGATCATCTTTAGCAACTAAGTCTTCAACCCCAAAGTCAATATTGGGATTATCATTTACCTCAATTAAATACACCTTATCCCCAACCTGTTTTAGATCGATGCCAAACAGCCCATCACCAATCAATTTTGATGCTTTCAACGCAATTTCTACGATTCTCGGTGGTACAAGATCTATGGGCAAAGTTTCGGCAGCACCATCATGACAGACGGTCTCGCTGATATGATTCTTAATCTGCCAGTGCCCCTGCACCATAAAATATTTACACGCAAAAAGAGGACGATTATTGAGAATGCCAATGCGCCAATCAAAATCACTTTGGATAAACTCCTGCACAATAACCAAATCTGATTTCTCCAACAACTTTTCCGCCATTTCAATAAAATGCCCAAGATTTTCGGCCTTAAATACCCCCTGAGAAAATGCGGAATCTGGTTGTTTCATGACACAAGGGAAAGTTATTTTCTCAGCGATTTCCTGCATATTATGTTCATGCAGGATAAAGGTAAGAGGGCGAGGAATACCTTTCTGACTTAATATCTCTTCCAAGAAAACTTTGTTGGTGCATTTTACAATTGATTCTGGATTATCGATAACCACCAACCCTTCGGCCATGGCCTTTCGGGCAATACGGTAAGTATGGTGAGGAACACTGGTGGTTTCTCGAATAAATAAAGCATCGTATTCGAGTATTTTATGAGCGTCTTCCTTGGTGATTATATCGGCCTTGATACCTATCTGCTTGGCAGCTTGAATGAATTTCATTAACGCCTTTTCATTAGAAGGCGGAGACACTTCCTCGGGATTAATTAAAATCGCCAAATCGTAATGATAATTCTTAAGTCCTTTTGCAGACAAACTATTGCGTTTCCTAAAATAATCATTCGCAGCTTCCGCGAGGAAGGGAATATGTTTCTCATCCACTTCAGAAAAAGGAATAGGTCGCAAACTCTTTAAAATCCATTTTCCATTCTTCTCAAATTGGGCCCTTAGAAGTGGGGCCTTGACATGCATAAAAAGTTTCTTCGCAAGCTCATCATAGTTATGGGCCATATTTCGCCCAAAATAAATGGAGAGAACAAACTCGTCGGATTTCAAGTTCTTAAATGCTTTTTGAATTAAGGCATCGACTTCCAGAGAGAATATTTTAATAATATTTTGTGATTTAAAATCCTGAATTGTAATTGGATCAGGCATTACTCGATGACGTCGAGCCGTTGCCAATAGACTGACATAATAGCCTTCACCTTGATAACGATATGACTTGCAAAGATTAAAAATCTTGGCCGATTTCAAATGACTGTAGAATGGGTTCATTAAATACTGTTTGGCAGCAATGACTTCGACGCCATCAAGTTTTAAAATAAACTTATCGGGATTTTCCGTGACAATATAGGTCGGTATCATTCAAAGGCCCAAGACAATAATTGTTCCATAGGAAAGCATAACGGGCCAGATTGAAATTACAGTAAATTATCTGAAACTATCTTTTTCGACGCGCCACTCAATAAAAAATTTAACAAAATCAGCTTCGGTTATAATGCCCACCAAACGTCCATCTTCGACGACAGGCAAGCATCCAATCTTTTTTTCAAACATAATCTTGGCGGCATCTTTCAAATGAGTTCCAGGCGTTGTCGTAGTTACGTTTCTTTTAATAACATCACCAACACGAATTTTTCGATGAAGCCTCTTTTGATCACTGACCGGTAAATCGGCCAACTGGGAGATTGACAGGGCCAAAAGATCACGGTGAGTAAGAATGCCTTGCAGTTCATATTTATGATTAATAATCGGGATATGACGGATTCTCTTCCAATTCATCACCTCATCAGCAAAATTAAGAGTGTCGTCGTCATAGAGAGTAAAGAGATCTTTAGTCATCAGATCTCGAACTACCAACTCCCTAAAAATATCAAATGTGTCTTGTTTTAAGCTTTCAACATCACGGTTTTTATACATTTTCATTCCCCCTGGGAGACTGACAACTCATTCAAAAGAATTATCGAGAACAATTGAGACAAGTAGTAGCATACGGTATTGCCAACAGTCGTTTTTCGCTAATCTCTTCCTGGCAAACCTGACAAAGGCCATATTCCTGATCTTTAATGCGTCTCAAGGCAGCTTCAATTTGTGCCAGTTCCTGGCGTTCTATCGAATCCAAATGGTCTACAACTTCAGCATTTTCCAGCATTGTTGCCTGTTCTTCAAAATCTGCATCTAAAGGGCCTTCTCTTCGCGTTTTATCTTTCGTGATGCCATGAATACGTTCTAAGAGTTCTCTTCTCTTGCTTTCTAATAAAGTTGCATATTTTGCTGTGTATACCATGCAGCTTTTCTCCTATCACGCGCAGACATGCTATCAAAATTCTCACGCTGCGCATGTAATAAATTTATTAATGATACTAAGTCAAAAAGCGTCTTCTGATAAGACAATTGTTTGACCACCCATAGTTCTAATAAAGTCTAGTTTTCCCCATATTTGCAGAAATAGCTCAACCTTGAATTTGTTATTGAGTATTTTGCCTTTGCTTGTTGCGAAATACAGTTTCTTTTCAGTTAAAAGTTGTGCCAATAATTCCAGGCCAAGGCCAATACGTCTCTGACCACTAAGTTGTTGATAAAGCTCTCCCGATAACACTTGAGAAAGAGTAAAATTGCTGTTTATGGACAGGCCCTTTAGAAAATTGATTAACCTGGTAATAATAAAAAGAGTATAGATTTCTTCCCTTGTAATGGTTTTAGTAATCGCCATGGCACTTAATCTGGCGCGAACATAATCTTCCTCGGTCAAACTTTGAAATTGCTCTGCCACGGGTGATCCTGGGGTTAAATAGAAATTCGAGGCACCCAACAAAACTGGATATTGAGCGTGAAAGCACAAAGTTTGGATGATACTTTCCAAGGATTCACCAGGCAGTCCGAGGATTTGATAAGAAATGACTTTGAGCCCTAACCGCGTAGCTGTTTCAATAACTGTTTTATAATGTGCAACTGTATGAGGGCGCTTGGTTGTCGCACGCATCGATTCATCGGACGTCACCAGGGATAAGTTGAGTTGGGTAAACCCGGCCTTTTTCATCAGCGATAATAGCTCTTCATCTAAACTCAAATAACTCAGACCATTCATCGCGACAAACTCCATTTCCCCATTAGGAAAATGGTTTATTAAGCTGCACATTAATTGCTTCATGTCATCCTTGAAAAAGGTAAGATTGTCATCCTCAAAATCAATAACGCGAAAACCCTGTCGGTAACGCAGCTCAATTTCTTCAATAATCGAGCCTGTGGAACGTTTACGATACGAGGGACCAAAAGTGGTATGAACGGAACAGAAAGAACATTGATGAGGACAACCGCGCGAGGTCAACATAAATGCCATGGGATTTCTGCCCATCTTATAATTCGCGAGAGGCAAATCTGTAAAAGATGGTATTGGGAGATCATCAATTGAAAAATTTTCTTTGCTTGGATTTATTTTCAGCACTCCGTTTTCACGGTACCCCAGGGCAGAAACATCTTGCAGGCGACGTTTACCTTGGGACCACTCCATCCATTCCACCATGGGGCGCTCCGCTTCACCGTATATAATAAAATCAACTTCGAAGTATCGGAGCATTTCTAACTTAACCGCACTCACGTGCGCTCCTCCCATAATCACCATCACATGAGGGCCTAAAACTTTCTTCACAAGCTTTGCCACTTCAAGGGCCTGACGAAAATATGGAGTGAAGTTGCAGGAGATTCCTACAACATCAGGTGAATGCAAATTTAGATCCTCAACAATCTTGGCAGCGCTGGCCCCGAAACGATAGTAATGGGTAAAAGTACAAAAGGGAGATTGATCACCGGGAAGATAATACTCTCTCAAGTATTGCAGCTCTGGCGGGAGAGAAACCATTTGTCGACCATGACCAGCGTGATAATCTCGAATCACGACATCTGTAGCGGGGTGGAAATAGTTTATCGCACCCTTTATGTATGCCAATCCCAGCGGCCATAAGCGTATATCCGTATCGTAATAATCCTCTACCGGAGGCTGTATCAGAAGGATCTTCATTTTGTCTCTATTACACGCTATCATGCTAGTCTCTATGTCATATCAAGATACAAGCAAAGATTATATTTGTCCCTATTTTGAAGATCATCAATGCCGGTCTTGCTCACTTTTAACCATGACCTATCAAAAATCCCTTGAAAATAAAATGCTTTCCATTTCCGATTTCTTCCCTGACAGCTCAATCCATCCTATAGTTGCAACGAGTGCTCCTTTTGCCGGCCGAGCAAAAAGCAAATGGGCGGTGGGCGGATGTCTCCCCAATGTTAAATTAGGTTTTCCTGATCACAATGGGAACGTGTTGCATGACTTACGCCATTGTCCCCAACATCACAAGCGGCTGAATTCATTAGCTGATTTGATTACTGAAGGCATGATCAAACATAAAATACCCCCCTATGATATCATTACCAAAAAAGGCGAACTCAAATTTATTACCCTTATGCTCGGATACGACAGTCATGAAATCCTCATTCGTTATACCTTGAGAAGTCGAGAATGCCTGGAAAGACTCAAAAAAATGAATGAAGATATCCAGCGGATTCATGGCGATTGCATCATCGCAAGTGCGACACTGCAACCAATCCACATGGCGAAAAGGCATGGTGATACCGAAATATTTTTGACTGAGCGACGTCATATACAAGAAACAATCAATGGTCTTACGTTGCTCTATGGCCCTCACAGTTTCATTCAAGGAAGTCCTGATATCAAGGCTTCACTTTACCAAAAGGCCAGTGATATTTTTCTGGAGTTGAAAGGAAGAAATGTCTTGGACCTGTATTGCGGTACAGGTGCTTTTGCCATGCATTTGGCAAAAAACGCGAATCGAGTTTGCGGTATAGAAATTACCGACGAGTCCATCTCCCTGGCCCATCGTGCGGCGGAAATCAATCAATTATCCAATGTAGAATTCCGAACTCTCGATGCTGATAATCTTTCAAGATTTGTTCATGAGATTCAAGATTTCGATACAGTTGTGGTTAATCCTCCGCGAAGGGGTCTGTCAGAAAACTTGATTAACCTGATTATTGACTCCTCATGCACTCAACTGCTTTATTCAAGCTGCAATCCCCAGAGTTTGAAACGAGACATTGATCTTCTCGCGTCCGATTTTTGCCTCACAGAACTCACCCCCTTTGACATGTTTCCTTTTACTCCTCATCTAGAGTGTCTTGCCCTTTTAACTCGCACCAAGAAGGAAAGCTCATGACTATTTTTTTTCAGGCCATGGCCTTTATATGTTTCCCGGCCATTTTTCTCTGGGCCGAAAAGCGAGTTAAAATTATTGCCTTACTCGGCACTGTCATTATTTGCTATGGTATGGGCCTTCTGATTGGCAATTTGCCTTTCATTCCACTGGATACTGATTTTTCAAAAACTATGACCGAAGCGTCCGTCCCTCTTGCCATCCCTCTTCTTCTCTTTAATGTCGATCTTAAAGCATGGTTCCACCTTGCTCCCAAAACCCTTCTGGCCTTCTTATGCTCAATCATTTCTGTCTCTTTCGCAACAATTGTGTCTGGAATTATTTTCCAAGGAAAACTTCCCGAATTATGGAAAGTTGCGGGAATGTTGACCGGAGTTTTTGTGGGGGGAACTCCCAATATGAGTGCTATCGGTATGGCACTCGATGTTAAACAGGAAATTTTTGTATTATTAAGTGCTTCTGACCTAATAGTTTGTGGGGTGTACTTTTTCATCATTCTCAGCGTAGGACAAAAGGCCCTTCTTCTTTTTCTTCCTCGCTATAATAGTAAGCAAAATGTTGGGATCTATAATTCCTCTGATTCAAAATCACTATCCCTGGGTGGAAAAATTCTGGACGGAACCTACTCAATTCTCTTGGCAGCCGTGATTATGGCCATCTCTATTGGGTTATCATATCTTCTTTTCAAGCAAATATCAGTGCCATTTTTTCTCATGGTACTCACCACTCTAGCGGTTCTAGCTTCGTTTTACCCACCCATACGCACACTCAAAACAAGTTATCTGCTTGGCCAATATATTCTTTTTATTTTTTGCATTTCGATTGGCTCCATGGCCAGCATCTCGATGATCGCTCATGCCGGAATTAACTTTATCCTCTTCACTTTGACAGTTTTAATAATTTCTATCTTGCTAAATTTCTTTTTGGCCTTTATCGCAAAAATTGACGCGGATACGGCCTTAATTACCCATATTGCCGCCATTTATGGTCCGGCCTTCATCGGTCCCGTGGCAGATTCGATGAAAAACAAGGACATTGTTGTCTCGGGCATTACCACTGGTCTAGTGGGATATGCCGTGGGAAATTATGTCGGCTTGGCCGTTTCCTATTTTCTCAGAATGTATTTCTAAAAAAGCAGCAATCCCTTTTCTCCTTGCCAAGTGAGCATGATTAATGATGAAAAAACGTATTGATGTTGCAAATTTTTAAATATACCCGCGCCAAGCATAAATCTCCACTTTTCTCGTGTAAACTCACCAAACAAAAGCGCCATATTGGAACTATTTTTCCGATACTTCATGGAACTATATTGATCTAAAATACCAAGCGACCAGTGATCCTGAATTTGGTGGCCAATGACAGTGAGATTCTGATTTAAGTAATCATACGGTCCACGTCCGATGAGCGTCGCTTGTTCATCTGCAAATAATCCTTGTTTTTTCTGTATACGGTTTTTCTCATAACGATAATCGTTCATAAAAAAAATATTCCGAAATTTCAATCCTATTTTGGTTCCTACATAATGACGCTCCAGTTGTCCCTCACAAATCACCTCATCACAATTAAAACTTCCCATTTTTTTGAGATATCTATAGGTCTTAGCAGTCCCTATATATAAAGTGGAAAATGAAATTGGGGCAAAATCCAACTGCATTTTGGCGGTATTTACCATCGAATTGGTTTGTACCTGCACAGATGGCCTTAGATAACCATACATAAAAGTGTTCTTGCCATTGGCATCATCCCAGATTTTTTTACTAATGCCAGTCGTGCCTGAAATCAATAGCCCCATGGGATAGGATCGAACCACACTTCTTGTCTGGTAATCTATGGCGGCAAACAAGTTCGGCGAAAAGAGCATGATACCCAAAAATACTGGAGAAGCGAGAACTCCAATGCTCTTGTTATGAAACATCGGCAACACGCTCAACAAATTTATCCGAATCTTTTGTCGCTTTTGAGATTGGTGTACTTTTCTGAGTGAAGATACCATCCATAATATTGAGAACCAGTTCAATCAAATCGCCTTCACTTTGAATCGATGACAGCATTCCATACATTGCGGCGGTTCGTTTGGGAATTGCGCCATGATTATCGCGAATTGCCTGCCCTTCATTTCTAATCATTTTAGAAACAAGCCCCTGTGGCATTGATTTCATAAAAGTCTTTTTCATTTGGATTTTGATATTTGAGAGTTTTCTGCTGATTGTCTTGACGCTTAAAATTGCTGCTTCTAAATCTCTAAAAAATTGGTCTACTGACTTTGCATGCCCTGCCATAATTGTAAGATGCAAGGAAGGAGGCGATTGTTGCCGATCCATGTACCAACCTCTCAGCCCCATTTCATCCCCAATCTGATAGATATCGAATTGGTCTGATGATAATGCAATAATACTCATCTCAGGAGGAACGACGACAGTAACACCATCAATAGCATCAATTCTTTTAACGAATTCTTCTGTCGTTTGTTTAATCGTTTGGGATAGCTTTAAATAACCTTCTTCCCCTAAGAAATGGAGAATGGCCCATGCAGATGCAATGGCCCCCCCAGGACGTGTTCCTGTCATGCTCGGCGAGGCATAAATTCCTCCCGGCCAATCAGTCGCAACAAAAAACTGATTTCTGCGAAAGTCATTATTCTTGTACAAAATAACGGAAGTCCCTTTGGCAGCATAGGCATACTTATGTAGATCAACCGAGAGCGATGTCACGCCAGGAAGTGTAAAATCAAACAGTGGCACATCTTGGCCTAACTTTCTAAAGAACGGTAATAAAATGCCGCCGATACAAGCATCGACATGACACCATAAATTATATTCTTGCGCCAATTGAGCAATGTCGCTGATTGGATCAATAACTCCAAAAGGATAATTGGGCGCCGATCCCACAAGCATCGCCGTCTGTTCTGTAATCGCCTGCCTCATGGCGATGATATCCGCACGAAAGGCCTTCATTGGAATGGTTACAATATCAAGACCAAAATAATGAGCGGCCTTGTTAAAAGCAGGATGGGCCGACTCAGGCATAAGAATTTGAGGACGACCTTTGATTTTTTTATGCTGGATCCCCCAATCCCGTGCCGCCTTACAGGCCATTAAAATAGATTCTGTCCCTCCTGATGTCATTGTGCCGCAGACATCTCCGGTACTTCCTAGGTGATGTGCGATAATTGAAACAACTTCATTTTCCATAGTTTTCAAACTCGGGAAGGCCGAAGGATTCAAACCATTTTCAGACATAAATAAATTATAGGCCCGTTTGTTGACTTCAGCGATTTCCTTACCACCATCATAGACAAGGCAAAATGTTTGTCCATCTCGCCATTTTGTATCCTGATATTTCAAACTTTCCATGATTGAAAATAGATTTTCTTGCTCAAAACCTGTTGCAGGCATCGTCATCATGGTCATCTCCTTTTTATCTATTGATTATATTTGCCAACACCAGCCCGATTGTATAACGCGAGGCCGTGATATTTTTTTTGTTCCCGAAAATGTGAAATGTCATCAATTCCACCATTTTGGGGATTCGTTTTTTTTGAATCAAGAAGAGAAAAATTGATTTAATAATACCATCACGCTGTTCGTTGAGTTTGGCCAAAGCCACAATGATGCTTTTAAAATGCAGGTATCCATTGTCTATTTCCTCATGATCAAGAAAATTATTGCGATTGCCATCAAAGCGAATCATCATGGATTCAATCTGCGAGAAAGAAGTCACGAGACGATTAATATCCACTGGAGTCATCGGCAGTCGATCATCCGCAATAATTCGTGAATTTCCTTCAAGATTCAGTAAATGATCCCAAGTTTCAGCAAAAGGACTGTTCGAATAATAATTAAAAAGCTTGGGGAAATACCAATCCAATTTTAATTCCTGAAATAAAACGCGATAAAAATGTTCACGATAACAAGGGATATCATAGCCACCATCATCACCAGGTATTAATTGACACTCATGAGAAAGTTTTTCAGTAATTTCCTTACCAATTTTATTTGATGCCAAGATTAATGCGATATATTCAGTCAACTCATCTTCATCCATTGCAAAATCATCGTTTGAATGGGCCTGAAACAGGTCTGATCCCATACTAATTTCATTAATGGTGCGCTCTAGTTCTGCTGATAAAAGCCGCAGTTCATAAAGAACACCCTTAAATTGGTACATGAAATATTTTAATCTTTTTTTATCCAGCAAATGAGTGTGACGGTGATCGTCATCGTTTTCATTCGGATATCCATAAGCACGTGTCAGTTTGGAAAATGCCATCCGCATAATCGCCATTTTGTTCACACCTGAGAGATGGCGATCATAATAATCGCCATAAACTTGTCGACCGCTTTTATCCGTAAAAAAGCGATAACTCGTGAGCATATATTCGAAGCGATCCCAATACTTCAACACATGTGAGGTTGGAATAAGGGCGTATTCGGGAAGAACAGGCCTTTCGAGCGCTTCAATTTTTTTTGATTGCTCGAGTACGGGTTTAAAATGATGGTATGTCACACTATTAAAATAAAGTGTCTCAAAGATTTCACAGGTAAGTGATACGGCCTTATTAACATCAGCGAAACTATAATTATCCGGGTCCCCACCAATAATTCTCTCTTTAAAATGCACCATCCCTTCTTCAAGTTTGTCGAGATCATATTTCTGATCTGAAATTTTCATCAGAAAAAAAAGGATTTCGCGATTTGTGACAATCTTTTCCGAGGGATCATGGGGATAGAGTAAACGAGCAAGTTCATTAACCGCCAAAAGAAACTGGTATTGAATAGTCTTATTCTCAAGCAATTGATTGCCATCAAGCATAGCAAGATCAAGAAAGGCCATAATAATACGAGGTGCTTTCTTGAAAAGATCGCGAATATTATTGTGAGTTAATTTACCTTGTTCTCCACCCAAAAATAGTTTTTTTATAAACAGAGCACTTTGCAACAAATCAGCATCGACACCTGCAAGGCCATAGTTAAAAATTCCCTTTAGTGCTTCCGCCAATTCTAAAATATCGATCTGAGACTCGGAGGTCTGATCAGTTAGTATTTTTAAAAGGAAGGTATCTGATATTTTGCTAAGCTCATGAGCTATTATTTCTCTCTTCACCAAATAATTGGCCTTAGTCAGCTTCTCAAATTGATATCGCAACCTGACACCGTCCTGATTTATGAATAAAAAGAGCTGCAACATTTTTTCTATGTTTTTTACATGAATCACAGTAACGTTATCGCCAGATAAAACAGAATTTACTTTGAGCACTATGGTTAAGACTTTTTGGGCAATTTCATATTCCTTAGGATGAAATTTCTCCACAAATTTCAATAGTTCACTTAATTGAACATGATTGGCATCTTGTCTATCAACCAAATCGACAAAAGCATTGAGATTCTTTTTTAAACAATCCAATTCTGAGAGCAAAGATTCTTCAAAGAGCTTGCTGAAGCGCTGCATATCTAATTTGCAACGGGATGTAAAATTCCCAATCTCAAGCATCTGCTCATCCGCTGGCGCCTTATCACTTAGAAAATCGCAGCCCGAGAGGCATGTCAGAAGGCATGTCAGTATTAGGATTTGCAGATGTGCGATTGGCATTCCTGCTGACTCCTTTTTCTATTCAAGCAATTGCGAATGCTGTATAAGTATATAAAAATATATGAACTTATTTGAAGATTATTTTTATATATTTGAATATATTTTCAATATTGCAATGATTTAAACCCCTTACGAAAGGTTGCTAGCGCTATGCACTATGAAAAAATTGCCTTAGAACAAATCCAATTAAGCCAAAAACAAATCCAAATCCTTGAAGCATATCTTAAACTTTGCGAACGTTTAGGCGTAGAGCAAATCACCATGCATAAAGTCGCTAAGGCCGCCAAAGTTTCTTTAGGGATTGTTCACTATCACTTTAATGGGAAAAATGGTCCTACACTCCTAGAGGCCGCCATCAGATACGTTGACCAAGAAAGTATTCGCTTCATCAATTACGAATTAGAAAAAGTCAGTTTAAATAATAATTTTTCTGGCATTGATGATTATATCAAAATTCTTTTTCAGTGGATTAAAACGAAATCACACCATAGTAAATTCTATCTCTACCACTACTATCACACAGCGATTCACCGCTCACATGACGATTTGGCAAATTTTTATATTATGCTTGTTATCAAGCGCATTACTTCACTTCTTTATGTGGGGATAGGATGTGATTTTTATCCCAAACTGGAACAGGTTGATGAACTGGCCCAAGACCTGCATGCTCAAATTACTGGTTCACTCATCTTGGCCGCCTATGACCCAAGAAAGGATGCACTCGCCTTTTATCGCTCTAATGCGATTAGGGCCTGCGATAGATTGATTAAGAGTCACACCGTTTCTTCAAGAACTGTTTGAGCATGAGATTCAGAAAGATAATACCTGAAAATCAGATAACTCGCGAGGGCCGTGAGAAAATGCCACAATGAATGTCCTTGCAGGACAAGATAGGGATCACAGATAACTTTAGTTATATCTAATATCCAAATCATCACTCCCAGCATAAAGCAGGCAATGGATTGATAGAGAATCCTATTGGACAGCATCGATTTTATTTTAGTGTTCGAGTACCAGATACTGAAAATTAAAAGAACCACAAACAATGCAAAGAGATAACGACGTGACCAAGCATGAGCATAAAGAACATATGATAAAACAGAATTAATGAAAAAAAATGTCACAACAAAAGATCGAACCTTCCAATCAAAAATCCTGAATATGTTGTATAGGCCAAAAAAAGTAATGGCCAAATACATTCCAAGCACATCCACCCATTGGCCCACAAAAGTTAAGGAAGCATGAAAGAAAAAAGACCCCAATCCCACCAATAAGCAACTCAGTGCATAGAGATAAGAAAGAAATTTGTGTCGAATCAATTTATTCTTCGAATCGTTTGTCTTAGCAATTTGAACAATGAGAACACTAGCAACAAGTACAAAACTTAAGTTTGACCATGTATTACTCGGTTGTCGAATAAGTTCGCCGAAGCGTACGGCTTCACAAAAACAATGATCAGGCATGCATGCAGCAGGCTGCCAATTCGACCATGGGTCAATCATATTACCTCCAATACATCCTTAAATGTTTTGCCATACCAGCAAGCCACCAATGCACCCCACAAGTATATTTGCAATTCTATGAAAAAAAACGGTTGGGATTTTCTTTGCAATCTTTGTTCCAACAAGCATCGCAAGTAATGTTGTCGGTAATGAAACTAAATAGAAAATAAAAACCTCACGAGTCCACAGGCCAGAAACGCCATGTCCGATCATTATCGATAAACCACTTAGAAAAAAATATCCTTGCATAGTTGTGTGAAAATCTTTCTGCGACCAACCACGTAGCGTAGCATAGACAACGATAGGAGGACCATTGATATTGTAGGCGGCACCCAGAGCACCTGATAACGGCCCAAAAAAATAACTGCTTCGGTCAGTATGAAGTTTAATGACACCAGGACGTAAAAGATTCAGAAAAGTAAAGATTAACAAGGCAATACCAAGCAAGCTTTTAATCAGTTGATCATTGAAATGGTGTAAATAGTAAATCCCGACGGGAACACCGAGCAATGAAGCGATGGTCAAGCGCCACGTTGTCCGCAAGTCAATCTCCTTTCGACCATGAATAACCATCACTATGCCAATCGTTCCGGAAATGAGTGCAAATAAGGGAATAGCAATCGGTCCAGGCAGGCAGAGCATTAATAAGGGCATCGCTACAAGCGCATCTCCAAAACCGGTGAAGGCACGCAATAAGGTGGCAAAAAATAAAATTGAAACAATAATTGAAATCAAACCAAATTGATCGCTCATGACATCCAAGGGTAATGGCAGATTTTAGTTCTTGTCAAATATGGGAAAATGTTGTGCCATCAACAAGAATGTTCATATTTCTTTCAAGCATTTCACTTCGTCTTCAATCTCAAAGCATTGAATACAACAGAAAGACTACTCAAGGCCATGCTTAAAGATGCCAATGCTGCAGGCAATTTGATTCCATATGCAGGATACAGGACACCTGCAGCAATAGGAATACAGGCAACATTATAAGCAAAGGCCCAAACAAGATTTTGCTTCATGATCTTTACCGTGCGTCTGGACAAATTCAAAAATTCTACCAGTTTAAAAAGGTTTCCTCTCAAAATCACAATATCAGAGGAAGCATGAGCGACATCTGAACCAGACCCCACGGCAAAAGACAAATTTGCCTGGTGCAAAGCTGGTGCATCATTAATGCCATCGCCAACGAAGGCCACCCTTTCACCAGCTTGCTGATACTTTTCAATCACTGTTTTTTTACTATTCGGCAATAAATTGCCTTGTCCAAAATACAAATTAAGTTCACGGGTAACTTGATCGACAACTTTTTGATTATCACCCGATAATAAAAGCGTTTTAATCGAACGTTCTTGTAGAAGGGCAAGCATACCCGCTGTTTCAGGGCGTATCTTGTCCTCAAAAGTTATCACTACAGACCATGCATGTGAGGCACAACCTAATAGGATGCTGATTTTCTCCTGCGTACTGACCGGAATATCATTCAACGTAACGGCATTCTCATTTAAAAAAGAGAAATTACCTAAATACCATTTGTCTCCTTGAATGGTGGCCCAAAGTCCACGGCCTGGAACATTCTCGAAAGATTCAAGATCAATACCAGATATGTCGATTTCATTTAAATAAGCGGCAGTAGATTTGGACAAGGGATGGCCGCTAAAGCTCGCTAAGGTTTTTAAAATTGCCAACGTCCTACACTTTGTCTCTTCTGAATCAACAGACGAATGAAAAAATATTTCGCTGACAGACGGTCGACCTTCGGTTAACGTCCCTGTTTTATCAAAGGCAACCATCGTAATGTCATTGGCCTTTTCAAAAGTTTCTCCCCCCTTAATCATCAGACCTAGTCGCCCGGCTTCACCTGAGGCGACGGAAACCGCCATGGGAGTGGCCAGACCTAAAGCACAGGGGCAAGCGATGACCAAGACAGCAACGAGCGCATTTAAGGCAAGACCTAATCTGGGTTCTGGCCCGAAGATCCACCATGCCATAAAAGTTATTACCGCCACCGCCAGGATAAATGGCACGAACCATTTCCCTACACGATCGGCGATATGTTGTAATTTGGGTTTTTGTTGTTGCGCTAGAGTAACTGACTTCATAATCTGGGCAAGAAACGTTTCCTCCCCAACGCCCATGACTTCGATGCGAAGAATTCCATCCCCATTGATTGTGCCAGCTATGACTTTGTCACCAATCTTTTTTGATACTCGCAAGGGTTCACCGGTCATCATGGATTCATCGATAGATGATTGTCCTTGAAAAATTTCTCCATCGGCGGGAATTTTCTCTCCAGGATGAACAATGATGCGATCACCCCACTTCAGATGGTTGGGCGAAACGATCATCTCTCCATCTGATGTAATAAGACGAGCACTGCTTGCCTTCAATCGAGCAAGCGCCTCAAGTGCACTAAAAGTTTTACCCTTGGCCTTGGCTTCCAAAAAATGCCCGATTCCTATAAAAAAAATAATGAAAACTATTCCTTCAAAATATACGCGAGCGTCCAACCCCAAGGATCTGACCTGACCAGGAAACATCAAGGTTAGAATGCTCGGAATAAGTGCCGCTAGCATTCCTAGCCCAACCAAACTATCCATATTAGGATGACCATAGACGAGTGATTTAAGACCTCGCCAAAAACGCATGCCAGGCCAAAGAATAACCGGAAAGGCCAGGGCTGCTTGCAACCAATGATTCATTTGGTGATTCGGCCAATGCATAAGCGGCCCCATCTCCAACAAAAAAATCATAACGGACAATGTCGCTGCGAGGACAAGTTTGATCTTTTCTCTTATCATCTCTTCCTGGGGCATTCCAACCGCGATGGGGTGCCCAGCACTCAAAGGTTCTAGAGAATACCCAAGCCGATTGAGCTGCTCTTTCAAGCGGTGGACTGATGTTTCACTTTCCGCCTGAAATGTACCGGTTTCGGTTGCAAAACTAACCTGTGCATCCCTAATACCATTTACCTTGTTTGCGATAGTTTCAATCGCCATTGCGCAAGAAGAGCAAGTCATGCCTTTGATTTTAAATTGTTCTGTGGCCATATATTTTAATGGTACTATTTGGTTTCAAATTTTGAGACTTTGAAGCCTAATTTCTCTATTTCTGTTTTGAGTGACATGGCCGTGGTACTTGGTTGTCCCTGAATAGTCACTTTCCCACTCTGAACATCCACATCCAACTTGGTGGCAAAACCGTGACCGACCAAAGCATCGGTAATTTTCTTGGCACAGCCCTCACAACGAATACCTCGAACGTCAAAGAGAAATGTTTTGTCTGACATAATCTTCCCTCCCATATTTTCCATCTCACTATACCCTGTAGTATAGTGCGGTAAATGTGATCGCCTGTATCGTGGCGAAATTAATCGGAAACTCTTCGGTGCCAATATCGGGACGCAGATTCATCACCTTCAATTTCCAGGTGTGCGCCCATGCTAATTCATCAAAAGAAAAATTCCGCAAATTATTGATGGCAACTTCATAGGCGATAGTACGTTCCTGCTTAATTTTCTTGCATACCGACAATTCATTATTGTTCCATTTATCTCGGCGTGGAAAGGCCCCAAAAATTCTGCATAATAAAGGCCGGTGGAAATAAATCGAACATCGTCCCTGTTCTCCATCCTTGCTCTCTGGGGCGTAGAAGAAACAATTTTTCTGAGAAGTCTCGCTCAAGGCCTTATAAATTTGCTCTGCTTGCCCTTGTTGAAACAAATGAATCGCGATGGGAATCATTTCCAGCAAAGTTGCCGTCACATCCGGATTTAAACAGCAGCTACCGCACCCCGATAAACAGGCGAGATTGAGCGTCTTCTGCTGTTCGCTGAAAACGCGTTCAACTCCACTAAAATAGTCCAGTAACTGTTGATTAAGTACCTCTAATTCAGTCATAGTACATCTAATTCATGATCTATCTGCTATAATTATCTGGTTATATTATTGGGAACCGTCACAAAAGAGCAAGGTTTCCCGTAATTAAAAATAAGGAATCCCAATGACGGGCCTAGGCCTCAAGAGTGATGAGGATTTAATGGTTTTATATCAAGCGGGTAATCTTAACGCTTTTTCAACGCTTTTTAGTCGTTTTGAGCGGCCGGTGTTCAGTTATTTGAAAAGCAAGCTGTCTAAAAAAGAGCTAGCTGAAGAGGTTTTTCAAGATTGTTTTATGAAATTACATCGCTCCCGATTTCTCTATGATCCAAAATATCCTTTTAAGGCCTTCCTCTTCACCATTGCCAGAACTGTGCTGATTGATCATTTCAGAAAATCTGGAAGAGAAATACAGCTACAAATAGAGCTGACAGAAAATGCCGAAGATGAACTTTCAATGGAAGCTGTTGAGGTGGCCTTATCATCCTTGCCCCCGCGCGAACAAACTGCCATAACTGGTCGTTTTATAGAAGATAAAACATTTCAAGAACTGGCCGTCCTTCTCGACACCAGCGAAGTAAATGCGCGGCAAATAATCTCTCGCTCTATCAGTAAGCTCAAAAAGATATTACTTCGTCCTCCACAGACCGGAGGGTCCAAAACATGAACATGAAAAAGAAAAATGAATCCTTGCGACAAGAATATCTTTCATTTTGCAATGAAGTTCAAAATCCACCTTACCAAGAGATTGGTTCCAATCAAATTGTTCAGGCCAAAATACTCTGGGATTTAAAATATGGAGCATGGGTGAGCGGAGCAAAGGTCATCTTTGCTCAAGTCCTTACAGGAGCAGCAAGTCTACTGCTTTGTCCCCAATTTCATCTGGGATTAACTTCACAAAAATATGTTGTACACACTTTTCACCATTCTCTTGGCGCAGAAGGATGTATGGTGGCCTGCGGTGCTATTTTTCTTGGTAGCGGAGCACTTCTGGGGATACTGCTTTTAAGAAAAGACGAAATTCAACGTTTACGCTTTAGTTTCATCGGAAGTTTCTTTCTAATCGCGCTCTTTGCTATTTTTACTTTTATTGTATTGGGGGCAGAGGTTTATTTTAAGGAAGGATTGTGGTGGATTCTCGGTGCTTTTAGTATTCCCTCTCTGATCTTTATCCTCGATAAGAACATTCGTGGAAAAACACCGGTCTATTTAGGTGCAGCGTCCTTAAAAATAAAATAGGCGGCAAAAATCAAACATAGCGAAGCGAAAAAGAAATTTTTTGTTAATGGCACTTTCATATACAAGACGGCAAAAAACGAAAATACGATCATGGTGATAATTTCTTGAGAGACTTTTAACTGCGGCAAACTCATATGTCCGGCACCAATCCGATTGGCGGGAACCTGCAAACAGTATTCAAAAAAAGCAATCCCCCAACTAATCAAGATGGCCCAGTAAAGTGGCAATGATTTCAAATTTTTTAAATGACCATACCAAGCGAATGTCATGAAAATATTTGAAAGAAAAAGTAATCCCAAACTACTTATAATAAGGATTCTCTCCGCGTTTGTGGTCAGTTACATCAACCACTTTCTTGATTTCTGGAATATTATCAAGCAGTGCACGCTCAATTCCCTCTTTCACAGTAACAGAGGCCTGTGCGCATCCTTGACAGCCGCCACCGAAATAAAAAAAGGCCGTATCTGAATGCACATCAACCAGTGTTACATAACCGCCATGGGCGGCAAGGGAAGGCGCTATAGATTCGTTTAAAAAACGCTGTATCCGTCTGCCTAATTCACTGTTCACATTAGCTTCATTGATTTGAAAAGCGGGAGCCCCATGTGCACCGCGAATCTCATCATGAGGAAGTGCCTCTAAAAAACTGCGACTGAAAAATGGAATTTTATCTTTGTGTAGACGTCGAATGAGTTGCCCCACCTGTCGAGCATTCTCCGGCCATGAATCCGTATCCTTTTTCTTAATGACTAATCGATTGCCATGAACGGCAACTTCTGAGACCCAAGGGAACTCAAACAAACCAGATAACAATGCCGAGCCTTTTGCTTCTTTACTAGAATGGCACTCGATTTTCCGATCTGTGAAAGAAATTGAAGCTGCAAAAAAACAAACCTCAGGAGTTTGTGACGGTGTCGCGAGAATTTCTAGTTCTTCTGGTTTCATAGGATGCCCTAAACGCTCAAGGTTGCGTCTGAAGATTGTTTAAGCATTTGCTTTATGTTTGATAATTTGTAAATACCCGTTCCATGCCCATCACTGAAACGAACCGATAAACCATAACGTCCGACAATGTTATAGTGTTCTATTCGAATAGTAAGGGGAACAGTCTCAGTTTTTAAGATTTTTGTCCCGGTATATTCATCGACACAAGCTGCGCAAGGACACTGGATGCGAAGAGAATAGGCATCGACCTCTGACTTAGAACCGTCCTTCCATAATACTGAAATGGAAGTACCATTGTTCTCAACATGTTCGGCCTCTATGGTTAGTCCTAAAGAATCTGCCACTCTTATGGATTCGCCCAACTTCTGCGCTAAAGCGAGAAAGGCCAGTGCCGCATGAGAATCTGGTTTAGCATCCATTAAATTGATTCCCTCATCGCCACTCATCATAATTTCAGGGTCTAGCGGCAACGATCCCAAGAAAGGGACATTGAGTTCATGGGCCATCGCCTCACCACCACCTTTCTTAAATGGTTCAGATATCTCACCGCAGTGGGAACAAGTAAAACCGCTCATATTCTCAACAATACCAAGAATTGGCACATTCACTGACTTGAACATATCAGGGGCCTTTTTTGCAATTTCCGCTGCCACTCTTTGGGGAGTTGTCACAATCACAGCACCCGAAAATCGTGCCATCTGCACAAGAGTGAGTTGAATATCACCCGTACCTGGAGGTAAATCCACGAGGAGATAATCTAAATCACCCCAGAGAACTTTAGTTAAAAATTGTTGAATCGCTTGGACTGCAATGGGAGCACGAACGATGAAGGCCCTACCCGAAGGATTCATCGCTCCCATTGAGATAAATTTAATCCCACCCTTCTTCATGGGTACGATGAAACCATCCTGGCCTGTGGGTCGCTCCTGACTACCAAGCAAACCTGGCTGACTTGGCCCATAAAGATCGGCATCAAGCAGTCCAACTTTATAACCCAGCTTATGAAGCGCAAAGGCCACATTGGTTGTCACTGTCGATTTGCCAACTCCACCTTTGCCACTGGCGATTGCAATCACATGTTTTACGGCTTCAAGCCCCGGGGTTGCACTCATATATAAAACCTCACTCTTTCAATTTTTCTCGCTAGTTAATTAGGCCAAACAATGTCCTATTTCAAGCATAAAAACCCAGGCGCTTTGCATCAAATACCTGTATACAGGAGTGATACTGTCTACGTTTGAGTTCATCTAACTCCTACATAGTACGAGGTGCTTCGGCCCGACAGAAATTCTTCCGACAAGTGCATCGTTCTTCTCAATTTTTTCTCATGGGGTTCCCTTATGCCAAAATGTCGTAGAATGTTTAAAGGAATTGTTTCTTGTATTCTATTACTGACATTCTTTGGGTGTGCCAGTGGACACCAAGAGACACAGCAAAAGTTGCGGCAATTTTCCAGTACTGGGAACTATGATCAGGGCATACAGTTTTTGGATAAATCTTCCCTGCGAGAAGATAAAAACGCTCAGCTCATTGTTTATATGGAAAAAGGTTTGCTTAATCACAATGCCGGGAAATACCAAGCATCACTTGATTCGTTTGAAGCAGCTAAAAAATTATTGACTGAACTTTTTACAACCCGCATTTCAAATAAACTGCAATCAGCAGTTTCCAACGACAACGCCGATCTATACTATGGGGAAAAATATGAGGCTTCACTGGTATATTTCTATCTGGTATTAAACCATTATTTGCTTTACTTGAACGACTCGGGCCCTCAGAAGGCCGCCTATCTCCAGCGCGCTCGTGCCGAGGTTTTGGCCTGGGATTCCTTTATCAAATCTACGAAAGATGATCGCTTAGGCCAAGCTGTTTTCAAGGATGATATCTTGGCCAAGATTTTTGGAGGTCTGATTCACGAAGCAATCGATACAGCAGTTGATGGCCAGACAGCATTGTTGTTGTATCGCGACGCTTTAAATTTGTTTTTTACTAACTATAATTCTTATCCAAGTTTTAATCTCAAAGCTGATAAATTTTTGGCCGATTTTGCTAAATTACCAACCATGGAAAAAAAATTTGTGGAACAAAACTACGTCCAAGAAACATATCATCAACGACCGGTGTATAATTTTTTAAGTTTAAAAATCCTGCAACTGACCAAGAAATATTTACCCCAAGAATACGCAACATGGCACACTCAGCTTACTCCCTCACCCGAGATTGAAGAGGCCCTCAAGGAAAAAGGGACTCTCATGACTATCATGGTACAAGATGGACTTATTGCAGAGAAGAAGGCCATAAAATATTCTTATCCTATTGACTTAGGTGGAATGACGAGTTTTGCCGGAAGTAATCTTGGACTTAATTTCAGCACTGGTATTGTTTTCGAATTACCAGGGATTGAACGAAACCCTGTGATGGAACAGGCCATTCTCTATATCACCACCCCTTCAGGGCAAGCTGTTAAGCAAGTGACCATGCCTGTTGTGGCCCCACTCAGTGATATGGCAGAGCAAGCAATGAATGAACATGCCAATGCGGTCAAAACAAAGACTGGAATTCGGGTAGCGGCAAAGCATGTCGCTGCGATTGTCGCGGCCTATGGTGTCTATAAGAGCGTGTCACAGCAAGGCGGTAACGCGGCGGCCTTTGCAGGCATGGCGGCCCAAATGAGTTATGTGGGGGCGGCAAACGCTATTGCCGAAAGTGAGAAAGCTGATGTGCGTTTTTGGAGTACATTGCCAGGAGCAGTTCGCCTTGTACAAGTCACCCTTCCCCCTGGAGAGTATGATTTCAGAATCTACTATTACACCAGCAATCCAAATCCAACTCGCGTGGTTTCCCTTGGACGAAAGCAAGTTTTGAAAAAAGGCGTGCAGGAATTTATTTCAAAGACTGTGCCTTTACAAGAACCCACCCTGCCACAAGGCAATCCATCGAGAGGAATTGCCAGCGAGAAGTCATCATCACAATAAGTTTGAATAAAAATCAAGACAGTTCTTAATCAAGATCACATAATATATCTCATTACTAAATTCATGTATAAAATTAAACATTGAGGAATTTATGAAATCGATCACTTTAATTATGGCCTTTGTCCTTACAACTAGCACCGCTTTCGGCGATGATGCCGCACTCACCACACTTCTCAAGGATAATAAATGCTCCAAATGCCATGTAGTGAAAGCACTCGGATTAATTGAAACCAAGAGTAAGGCCCCAGACCTCTCTCATCTATCCAAAGAAGTTACCGGATATAAAAAAGGTCCCAAAAAGTTTATTGTTGCTTTTCTCAAGAAAAAACTATCGAAAAAAGGCAGTAAACATAAGCTCGCCTGGAAGGGAAGCGATGCAGATCTTGATCTCATAGCTGATGGTTTGATTGAATTAAACAGTCGAAAGTAAAACCTGGTGTTTTGACAAAAGACATTCCCAAAAATTTTCATAATTGGAAATAATATGATCGGGGTTTAACGACTCTAGACCTTTCTTGCTATTGGTAAATAGAGCGGTTTGCACCCCCGCATTCATGCCGCATTCAATATCGAAACGAAAATCGCCAACAAATAATAGTTCATGTTTCTCCAAACACCATCGGGCGAGAAATCTTTTGAGACCGGTAGGATTGGGTTTTGCCGGAGCGTCCTCTCGTGTAATTGTCATGTCGATGTCCATACCAAAAGATTCAATCACATATTGTGTTGCCACGCGACAGTTGCGGGTGAAAATCCCCACTCGGATATCCCGCTCTCGCAAATCATGCAATAATTTCAAAGCGCCTGAAAACGGTATGGCCTGGCGAGCGGCCTGAATCTCTATTTCTTGAAGTTTCTGATATTTCTCGGTTCGTGGTCCAAACGGAAGAGTATCAAGATATTCCAAGATATACTCTCCATCTGGGATGTCCAATTCACGACGAATCGCCTTGAAACAAAGTGGCGAGTCAATCAACGTTCCATCGAGATCAAATACAATTCCCTTGAACATTCATCTGCCTTTTGATTTCTCGTGAAGTTTTTATGATAGCTTCCTCCATCTCTGCCTGAGACAGGAAGGCGTATCCCATTTTAAATCCATGAGAATGCGGCCGTCCAAAGAAAGCATGGTTTGATAGCTGAATAAGAATCCCCTGATCTTTCAATTTTTCCATAAGCGTTTCGAGGTTAACTCTTTTTGGTAGCTCAAGCCAAAGGACGGGGCCGCCTCCTGGAGAGGTCCATTTGATTTCTTCAGGCATATGTTCGCGCAACAAACTTAAGCAGTGCTCGTAACGGATGTCCAATTCCTCTTGGATGTACCGCAAGTGCGTGTCGTAATAACCTCGATCTAGAAATTCGAAGAGCACCGCTTCGATGATTGCTGGAACGGCAATTGTTGAAACACGTTTTGCCATGAGCAACGGCTCAATGGTTTTGTCATTTGCTGCAAGATAGCCTAAACGCAAAGATGGGAGCACTTTTTTCGTGAAAGAATTCATATAAAGAACATTATTTCCTCCCATGGCACGCAATCCTGGTTTGAACTCCGAATAGGAAAGCATTTCCGCGCCCCAATCGTCTTCGAGAATTCCAAATTTGAACTCTTTCGCCCAATGAACAATGCTTGATATCTCAGAACTTGAATACGAATATCCATTGGGATTTTGAAAGCTGGTAGTTAGGTAAACGAGCCCAGGGCGCTTTTCTGCAAGTCTCCTCTCCCAGGTTATTGCATCAATCCCCTTGAAGGGATCAATGGGAAGTCCGAAAGTTTCAATTCCATTCATTTCAAATAAATATTTTCCGAGATGATATGAGGGATCTTCAGTGCCGACAACCTTTGTGGCCAAGGCCCTCGTCACCAAATCAAGCGCCTGTTGCGAGCCATTAGTAATAATAATATGATCTGCTTCAACATCCATTCCCCGATCCTGAAGTCGTGAGGCAATTTTTTCCCTGAGCGCCGGCATTCCCTGAGGATCATGAAATTCTGGAAGACCTGGAGACTTCAACACTGATCGAAAGCAGGCCGATAATTTTTCCTTCGGAAGTATTCGCGGATCGACAAAAACTGAACTGAGAGAAATGGCCTTGTTCTGCTTTTGATTCACATATCCTATATAAGAAATATTCTTAAATTCCGGCCCAGGAACCTTGTCTGTGAAATCAAAAGTTCGAGGTTTCTCACCTTCCGCCACAAAAAAACCGGAACGATCTTTGCTTTCCACTAGCCCCTGGGCCCTCAGCTCATCATAAGCCGTTTGTATCGTATTCTTTGATAATCCGAGCTGATGAGCAAGTACTCTCACGGGAGGCAGGCGACAACCTTGAAAATTATTATCAGACTGAATCTGCTTTCGGATGATGCTTACCAATTGTTCAACATTCAAAGATCGACCGGAATTTTCAGAGCCTAAATTAAAGCGTATATAAGGTTGTCTTTCCACGAGTATCTCCTTATCAGTTTTTCGTGAAAACAGATTAACACTTCATTTGTCGTGTCTTAAGGGACAGTTTGGAAAAATTTTGTGGGACAGAAGAACTGTCCCACAAAAAAAGTTGGTCCTGTCCCTTCAGATTCTTGTGAATCTATAACATAACTCCAAAGGTGAAAACAATGTACCAAGGAGTACCAAATGGTTACCAATCAGGAAGCGACATGCATTAATTTGAAAACAGGTCTGGCCGAGATGCTAAAAAAAGGCGTCATTATGGATGTTGTGACCCCCGAACAAGCACGGATCGCCGAGGACGCCGGAGCGATCGCCGTCATGGCCTTGGAAAGAGTTCCCTCTGATATCAGAAAAGATGGCGGGGTTGCACGCATGTCTAATCCGGAACTTATTTTCAAAATTATGGAGCAAGTTGATATTCCCGTAATGGCAAAATGTCGCATCGGCCACTTTGCCGAAGCTCAAGTGCTCGAAGCAATCGGCGTTGATTATATAGACGAAAGCGAGGTTTTAACCCCTGCGGATGAGAGCTATCACATTGATAAGCATCTCTTTAAAATTCCCTTTGTTTGTGGCGCCACTAATCTTGGAGAGGCCTTGAGACGCATGGGAGAAGGTGCTGCTTTGATAAGAACTAAAGGCGAAGCAGGCACAGGCAATATCGTTGAAGCTGTTCGCCATCTGCGACAGATCAATCAGGAACTCAAGCGCATAACATACCTTGAAGATTCAGAATTAATGACAGAGGCCAAAAATCTTGGTGCGCCTTTTGAACTGCTTAAACTCATCAGAAAAACCGGTAAGCTCCCTGTTCCCAATTTTGCCGCCGGTGGAGTGGCCACTCCTGCGGATGCTTCCCTGGTCATGCAGCTTGGGGCCGAATCCGTTTTTGTAGGCTCCGGTATTTTCAAATCGGAAGCACCCGCAGCGTATGCCAAAGCTATCGTTAAAGCGGTTCTTCAATTTGACAATCCTTTGGCCATCTTTGAAGCATCAAAAGGTTTGGCGGAACCAATGCCGGGATTAGAAATCCGGTCAATCCCATCCGAGCAACGATTAGCGGAGAGAGGGTGGTAAGCATGAAAATAGGTGTCCTGGCCTTACAAGGTGCTATGAAATTACATAGTCCTCATCTGCATGCTCTTGGCACTGAGTACATTGAAGTTATGAACAGTACGATGTTAAAAGAGATTGACGGTCTCATTCTTCCAGGAGGAGAAAGCGGGGTCATGCTCAAGCTTATCGCGCTTCTCGGGTTTGGATCTGATTTGAAAAAATTCTTCGCATCTAAACCAACCTGGGGTATCTGTGCTGGGGCGATACTCTTGGCAAAATCAGTGAGCAATCCCTCTCAACCGTCTTTTCATGCGATTGACATGGAGATCGAGCGCAACGCTTACGGACGCCAGCTTAATAGTAGTGCAGAGATTGTGGAGGGATACCAGGTTTCATTCATTCGGGCACCTCGTATCGTGCAAGTCGGAAAGAAGGTAAATGTACTGGCCAGGAGAAATGATGATCCAATCTGGGTGGAATCCGAGAATCTCATGGTGACCACTTTTCACCCAGAAACAAACAATCAAGCTCCGTCACCATGGCATGTAAGATTTGTTGAATGGTGTAAGCAATAATGTAATCTATCGATGCGCAAGAGAAAGGTCATCTACAAATTGCTTGGCCACGTTCTTAAATAAAGGGAATGAAAAGCTACTCGAATGCTGTTATTGCAATTATCTATTTTGCTGTCCTAATATTTCTCGATCTTAGAGCTTCTTCTTACTTAACAGAAAAAAACCAAGACATCATTCCTATTTTTTTGAGCATCGTTGTACTCCAAATAGGTGTCGGTTTGATTTTTACTGTCCTAACGGTTGATGGGATTAATGGCAGAAACCGTTAGCAAGTCGTTAGCGATTAAGATACTCATTCATGGCCTTGGCCGCCTTACGGCCGGCACCCATCGCAAGAATAACGGTTGCTCCTCCAGTGACAATGTCACCTCCGGCAAAGATACCTTTCTTCGATGTTTCCATGGTTTCGGGATTGACTTCGATATTTCCCCACTTATTGGTTTTGATATCAGGGTTTGTTTCCAAGAGAAGTGGGTTGGAACCGTTACCGATCGCCACAATGGCAATATCAATGGGCTCGATATATTCGGAGCCTTTAATTTCTTGAGGACGACGACGGCCAGACTTATCCGGTTCGCCTAATTCCATTTTTTGCAATTTCACACCGTTCACTCTTTGATTCTTGTCACCGAGATACTCCAGTGGATTCGTGAGTGTCTGAAAAATCACTCCCTCTTGTTTGGCATGGTGAATTTCTTCTGTCCGTGCCGGCATTTCATCTTCGGAACGGCGATAGATAATACGCGCAGTTTTGGCCCCCAGACGTTTGGCCGTTCTTACCGCATCCATAGCGGTATTCCCACCTCCCACCACCACCACGTTTCTTCCTTCGGGATCAAGAACGGGTGAATCGAATTCAGGAAATTTGTAGGCCTTCATTAAATTAACACGAGTCAGAAATTCATTGGCAGAATAGACACCGGCCAGCTCTTCTCCCTTAATGTCCATAAACTTAGGCAAACCGGCCCCCACGCCGATGAATATGGCCTGAACGCCTTCCTCTTGTTGCAATTCATCAATGGTTATGGTTTTGCCGATAACGGCATTTTTAACAAATTTAACGCCTGCATCGGCCAACCGCTGAATTTCCTGCCGAACAATTGCTTTTGGTAAACGAAACTCTGGAATACCGTATACCAAAACCCCTCCTAACTCATGGAGAGCTTCGTAAACAGTCACTTCATGTCCCATACCAACCAGATCGGCAGCGCAGGCCAATCCAGCAGGACCACTGCCGACAATCGCTACCTTTTTCCCCGTTGGCTTGGCCTTAACAGGGGCCGGAATCATATTGAGAGACATCACTTTGTCCGCTACAAATCGCTCCAAACGACCGATCGCCACCGAGCTAAATTTTTTGGTTAAGACGCAAGTTGACTCACATTGTTTATCCTGAGGACAAACACGCCCGCAGATTGCTGGCAAAAAATTATCTTCTCGAATCTTGTTATAGGCACCGACATAATCTTCCGCCACAATTCTCTCAATGAACTGATCGATCTTAATATTGACCGGACACATGTCGATACATGTGGGAGTCTTACATTGAAGACAGCGTTGCGCCTCATTTAAGGCCAGACCAACATTATATCCCAACGCCACTTCTTCAAAGTTAGTATTTCTAACGTTGGGATCTTGCTCCGGCATATCCATGCGGGACATCTTCATTCTGTCTTTTACAGGTGGAAACTGGGCCATGATCGTTCTCCGTGCTTAATCTAGACTGGTTTTTGGTTAACCAGCTTACATTCATGTTCAAATTTCAATGTTGCTTCTTTTTCCAAATCCAGATAGGTCTTATTTCTATTGATCAAATTGTCAAAATCTATATTGTGGGCATCAAATTCTGGGCCGCTGACGCAGGCAAATTCCGATTTGCCTGCCACAATGACGCGACAACCTCCACACATCCCTGTACCGTCAATCATGATGGGGTTCAAGCTCACCACCGTCTTAATTCCGTGAGGACGAGTCGCCTCTGTCACGGCCCTCATCATAGGAATAGGTCCAATGGCCAAAACAAAATTTATCTTGCGCCCCTCACTGATTAGTTTTTTCAAAATGTCAGTTACAAATCCGTGATGACCATAGGAACCATCATCGGTTGTAATATAAGCTTCATCGCTGAATTTTTTCATTTCTTCTTCGAGAATGACTAAATCCTTGCTGCGCGCTCCGTTGATCGTAATAGTATGGTTGCCTACTTGCTTGAGGGCCTTGGCAATCGGATAAGCAATAGCTGTTCCAACGCCACCACCTATACATACGGCCGTGCCAAAATTCTCAACATGGGAAGGTTTACCCAATGGCCCCACCACATCTAAAATACTTTCCCCCGTATTGAGTGTGTTGAGTTTTTTAGTCGTTTTTCCAATACCTTGAGCAATAATAGTAATGCTGCCTTGCTTGTCATCAGAATCGGCAATAGTTAGAGGGATTCGCTCGCCTTGTTCATCTAAGCGCAAAATAACAAACTGACCGGCAAGACGTTTTTTAGCAATGCGTGGTGCCGCGATTTTAAATAACTTAACATCTTTTGAAAGGAATCGGGCCTCAATAATTTTAAACATAGCGGTTAACTCCGGAGTTGGACTAGTCTCTTTCCTAATTTCTCTCGATTGGTAAACGATTGCAAAATGTCATATTATTCCTATAGTATCAGAAATTCGAGGATAATCTAAAATGTTCCAAAGCGAAAGTCTAAATGAAATTCATGATCTCGACAGAAAAATTGAAATAATTTGCTCAGATACAACCCTTGGTGGGACTATTGTGGAAATTGGTGGGGCCTTAAGTGTTGGAGAGCTGTTTCATGCACTTTCCTCGTCAAAAAATAGCTTTCTCAAAATGACACCGGTATGTGATTTAAAGTTCTGTAATCCTCAGTGCCAAGAGCAAGAATGTGCCGAACTGACCAGCGAGGAATGCATTCGTAAAATTTTTGCGGCAGAATCAGCACTTGCCCAGGCGCTTCCTTGTACTCACTATTTTATTTTTGCCCATAATATGCACCATGCTCCCGATAAAAATATGATGCGCGGTTGGGCCGGGGTTTCTTATGCTTATCGACGTTCTTTCCCTCCCAAAGTATTTTTAGTCCACCTGGAATGTTTGATCCAAAAGGACCAAAATCATCTTAAGGCCTTGGCGCTACTCGGAACTAACCTGATCTATAGCGCCATTTATTGTTCTGGCGACAGACAAGATTTTATCTCGTCTATTTCTGACAGTTTTTCCAAGAATGTTCTCAACATAAAAGAGGTTATCATGCCAACTAATTACAATGTCGATGATCTACTTAAGCAGGCCATCTTCCAAGAAGTGCAGTCCCAGCAGTTCTATAAAAAGGCCCTGGAGAAGGCCAAAATACCCGATGTTAAAAATTTTTTAAAACAATTAATTCAAGAAGAAGAGCAGCACGAAAAAATGATAAAAAATTTAATGGAATCTGAAATTTATGATGGCTCTCTTGCTATCGATGGTTCTTTTATGAAAGATCTTGGAATCTCACATAAGGCAGAATCCATTAATTGGAGTGACAACCTCACCATGCAGGAGGTTCTGAAGGTCGCTCTAACCCGGGAGTACAGCGCAATTCAACTCTTCGAATGTTTTACGGCTCTCCCCCTCCACTCTGAAATCAAAATGCTCTTTCAAAATCTAGTTCGCGAAGAAAAACGACATCATCAAGACATTGAAAAAAGATATCATGCACTGTCTGGTGATATGGGAGACGATTTTTGAACTGATAATAATCATTAAAAACTGGCCCACAACAATGGGGTAGGTTTTGTTGAAAGCAGCGAACTTTTGATCTGTCATTTTTTTCTCTAATAATAATTTCAAGCTGTTATGCATTGGGATTCAATTCTCATTTTGCATATCAGAGGGAATGAACCATGGCTGCCCTAATTTAACATGTTCTTCTTTTAAAAAAAGTGACTTTGTTTGCAGAGATGGATTTTATTTCAGGAAAAATGACTCAAGAACAATTGCACGCTTTAAATGCTGCGCTTG
>JACPIU010000005.1 GCA_016187935.1 Bdellovibrio sp. | reverse complement strand
GGACCCCGCCATGCTTAAGCAGCATCTTGACCTTTATATTCAGTTTCATAATCAACAGCTTATATAAAAAAAATCCAATTATTAATTTTAAGTGAATTTGCAAATGCCACTAGGATCGCAAAAAACACCACGGTTGTAGGCCAGTTTATAGCGTAAAAGCTGATCAATGTAATTTTTTTTAGTGCGATATACTATTACACTTTTGTGATGAAATCACATCGACGGCCCCCGATTGAAATTATTATCGCAAGAAAAGAACTGTGCGATTTTTTGCAAAATCATCATCAAAAACAGCTTTTTAAATCTTCCACAGAAATTATTTATCAAGGCCATGTTCCAACAGCTGCATATGTTCTCCTGAAAGGAGAAATTGAAATTTATAAAGGCAAAAGACGGATTGAAACATTGCGAGGACCGAACATCATTATCGCGGCCAATGAGCTTGTTCATGATCTGGCCTATCCATATTCTATCGCTATTAAGTCTTTGTCTGAAACTTACATCTTGTGTCGCAGTTCCATCAAAGAGATCATGGCGGCAGGTTTTTTACCGCAACTGCAGACAAACTCAGACTCTGCATAACAGAGTCGTGAACTATTGTGACCTTGGTAATTCAATAATAAATGTCGAACCTTTTCCTTCCTCACTTTCAATGGATATTTGTCCTTTAAGAGCACGCACAATTTGATCGGTGATATAGAGACCAAGCCCAAGACCGCTGATATTTTCTGGGCCCACCATGCGTTCGAAGCGATGAAAGAGTTTGGCCTGTTTATCCTTTGAGATTCCAGTCCCAAAGTCTTGCACTTTCAGTGTAGCTGTTTTCTCGTTTCCAAGAACGGTCATGATCACAGGTTTCCCGGGAGCATACTTGATCACATTGGAAAGAAGATTAGATAAGACCTGTTCGATTCTAGATTTATCCCACCAACCCGTAACTTCCGGTGTGATTTTGTATTGCAGCTCGCACCCTACTTGCGACAAATGGACAGAAAACTTTGCCGCCACTTCGCGCACGAATTCTGAGAGGTTCACCATTTCAAAATTAAGGATCAAATGGCCCGCCCGGATCCTGGTGGCGTCCAACAGTTCTTCCACCAGTTTGGCAATCCGATTGGCCTGGTTTAAAGAGATATCTAACACTTCAGTAAGCCTTTCACGGCCAGGAAGATTCTGACCTCGATCTAATTCACGTTTTGTGATTTGAAGTTGGAGTAGTAGAGAAGTCAGAGGTGTGTTCAATTCATGAGAGGCAATTGATAAGAATTCATCTCTTGCATTAATTGCGATTTGGGCCTCGCGATAAAGCTTAGCATTATCGACTGCGGCGGCTGCCCGCCGCGCAAATTCCTGAGCGAGCCAGAGAGTCTTTTCACCATACTGCCGATCTGAATCTGTGATGACAAATGTTACTGCGCCCAAAATTTGATCTCGTGCGATCAAAGGGGCACAGATGCTCGATTTTTCCAAAACAGAATCGCTGACTTCAACATTGAGTTCGGCCTTTCCCGTGAGGATCACCTTTTCGTGCCTCCGAATTTCTTGAATATGCCTGGTATGCTCCAGATCATTGGGGGCCACCACCAGTCTCAAATACTGTCCATCGCCTACCGCGAGATCTATCGCACTGAAATCAGCAAATTGTGGAATTGTTAAGGTCATTGCATCTTTTAATGTTGCCTCATAGTCGAGTGATGAGCCTAATAATCGACTCGCTTCCGATAAAAAAATAAGTCTCTCTTGATTGTTTTTGAGTTCTTGGACAGCTTCACGTCGTGCTCGCCGATTCGCGGCCTCCTGAAGCTCACGTTCGATGGCAGGAATGAGACGGGAGATGTTATGTTTTAAAACATAGTCATGAGCACCGGACCTCATCAAGGCAACGGCAGTTTCTTCTCCTATGGTTCCTGAAACAATAATGAAGGGAAGATCCAGGCCGCTTTCTTTCAGAGTTTCCAATGCTCCCATTCCACCAAACTGAGGCAAGGAGTAATCCGCGATAATCACGTCCCACTCTTGTGAAGCTAGTGCGGCCTGCATAGCCGCTTTTGTTTCTACTCGTTCGGCAACAACATCGTAACCTGATTGCCTGATCAGTCGAAGCTCAATTTCCGTATCGATTTTTGAGTCTTCAATAAATAGGATTCGTAATTTCATACTCTTTTAGTCTTCCGATGGCGATTTGGTGATTATCGGATCACTCTTCTTTGATGGGCCAACATTAAGGACGAGCCAATATAGGCCAAGATGCCGAACGGCTTCAGCGAACTGATCAAAATCGATTTGCTTGCGGATATAACTATTCGCACCCAATTGATAGCTCTCAATAACATCTTTGTCTTCCAATGATGAGGTCAATATCACAACCGGCAGTAGTTTGGTCCGTTCATTTGATCGAATTTTTCTCAGAACATCGAGGCCATCGACTTTCGGTAATTTGAGATCAAGGAGCACCATCTCCGGCAAATTCAACGGATCACAGGCCGCAAATTTTCCTCTACAGAATAAAAAATCCAGGGCTTCGGCACCGTCACGAGCAACGATCACCTTGTTCGCGATCTTGTTCTTTTCCAAAGCACGCACTGTCAGCTTTTCGTCGATTGGATTATCCTCGACGAGGAGAATTGTTTTTTCATTCATATATGTATCATTACTCCCATGAGATGTTTTTCCATTTTTAGTCTTCTCTTTTAATACGCCAATGACTTCTCTCATCTTGAAACTTATGCCCGTGCCTCACTATCATTTGTCTGGAGGTTTTTTTTGTGGCGATAGCAGAATCCTCAACCAAATATTTCCAATTGCAGGAGTTCCAGTTAAAAAAAGTGTTTGGTGATGAGCGCAGCATGTTGGCTTCACTTGTACAATCCTCTGATGATGCCATTGTGGCAAAGACTTTAGACGGTATGGTACTAACGTGGAATGACGGTGCCGAAAGAATATACGGCTATACTCCGGAAGAGATGATCGGTACACCGGTGGCCAAACTCATTCCCCATGGGCGCGAGAACGAACTCCCTCGCGTGATTGAAAAAATCGTAAGGGGGGAGAAGACTGAACATTACGATACCAAAAGAATCCGAAAAGATGGGACCATCATTGATGTTTCCCACACCGTTTCTCCTATCAAAGATAAGAGCGGCAAGGTTGCGGCGATCTCATCAGTCGCACGAGATGTGACTGCTCAGAAAGAAGCTTCACAGCAGTCGGCACAATATGCCAGAAGTTTGATCGAGGCGTCTCTTGATCCACTGGTCACCATCAGTGCCGACGGAAAGATCACCGACGTCAATGAAGCGACGATCAAAGTAACAGGTATTTCACGAGAGAAATTGATCACTTCGGACTTCTCGAATTATTTTACCGAGCCAGAAAAGGCGCGGGAAGGTTACAAGCAAGTCTTTGCCAATGGTTTTGTCGCGGACTACCCACTGACCATTCGGCATAAAGATGGAAAACTCACGGATGTTCTTTATAATGCTTCGGTTTACAAAGATATCCGAGGCAATGTGCTCGGCGTGTTTGCCGCCGCCCGCGATGTCACGGCCCAAAAACAGGCGTCACAGTACGCTCGAAGCTTGATCGAAGCTTCTCTTGATCCACTGGTCACGATCAACTCCGATGGAAAAATTACCGATGTCAATGAAGCAACCATTAAAGTTACAGGGACATCACGTGATGAACTGATTGGTTCAGACTTTTCAAACTACTTCACTGAACCTGTCAAAGCGCGAGAAGGCTACCAACAAGTTTTTGCCAAAGGTTTTGTTGCCGACTACCCACTCACCATTCGGCATAAAGATGGTAAACTTACGGATGTTCTCTACAGCGCTTCGATTTACAAGGATGTGCTTGGCAATGTACGCGGCGTGTTTGCCGCCGCCCGCGATGTTTCTGCCCAAAAACAGGCCTCGCAATACGCCAGAAGTTTGATCGAGGCCTCCCTTGATCCGCTTGTGACCATTAATCCTGAAGGCAAAATCACCGATGTCAACGAGGCCACCACCAAAGTGACAGGCAGAACGCGAGAAGAGCTGGTGGGTTCTGACTTTTCCATTTATTTTGCAGAACCAGAAAAGGCCCGGGAAGGTTATCAGCAAGTGTTCGCCAAAGGTTCGGTTTCAGACTACCCACTCACTATTCGTCATAAAGATAGCAGACAGACCGAAGTTCTCTATAATGCCTCTGTCTACAAGGACGTCCGAGGCAAAGTTCTTGGGGTGTTCGCCGCTGCTCGTGATGTTACCGCTCAGAAACGAGCTGAACGCGAGGTGGCCGAACAACGCACCCGCGAGCTAGCACGTCTGGCAGAGCTTGAGCGATTCCAAAAACTGACAGTCGGCCGTGAACTTAAGATGATTGAACTCAAAAAGGAAATTGAAGAACTCAAACGACGCTTTGGCGAGACGGTGACATGAATTATGCCACAGTCAAGATCGAGCAGAAACCTTCCAAACACTTTGTCGGAAGTTTGGGCGAGACCGATTCAAGTTTCCGTCTCCTTGTGGCCAGCGTCCTCGATTACGCCATTGTCATGCTGGATCCGAAAGGCAGAGTCGTCAGTTGGAATGCAGGGGCAGAGCATCTCAAAGGCTACAAAGCAGAAGAAATCATTGGACAAAATTTCTCCAAGTTTTATCCTCAAAAGGACGTAGAGGCCGGAAAACCGGCCCAAGAGCTGGAAATCGCCGAGCGCGAGGGACGCTTCGAAGATTTTGGTCAGAGAATCCGTAAAGACGGCACTCTTTTTTGGGCCAGTGTTGTCATTACGGCGCTACGAAATGAGACCGGTGAGTTGCTAGGATTTGGCAAAGTCACTCGAGATCTTACCGAACGACAGCGTGCAGAAGCTGCCTTACGTGAGAGCGAAGAAACGCTTCGCCTTCTCATCGAAAGCTTCAAAGACACTGCAATTTTCATGCTGGATGTACAGGGAAGGGTTTTGAGTTGGAATGTGGGGGCAGAAAGAATCAAAGGTTATAAATCAAGTGAGATCATCGGCCAGCACTTCTCAATTTTTTATTCCCGGGAAGACAGAGCGAGTAAGAAACCAGAGCATGAACTTGAGATCGCTTCAAAGACCGGCCGATTCGAAGATGAGGGTTGGCGGGTAAAAAAGGATGGGTCGCACTTTCGTGCCAGTGTTATTATCTTCGCGATACGTGATTCAAATGGAAAACTTAAAGGCTATTCTAAGCTCACCCAGGACCTGACAGAACGAGGACATTTGCAAAAGCTAGAGGAAGTACAGCAGGCCACATTCAACATTCTCGAAGACTTCGCCGATGAAAAAGCAAAAATCCGAGAAATACAACATGCAACTTTTAATATTCTTGAAGACTTTTCAAATGAGAAAGAAAGACTTGAGGATACACAACATGCCACCTTCAATATTCTCGATGATTTTTCCAAAGAACAAGAGAAGCTCGAGCACTTACAGAAAGCTGCCTTCAACATATTGGAAGATCTAAGCAGTGAGAAAGAAAAACTCAAAACTGAAGTGAACGAACGGAAACGCACTGAACTAGCATTGGAAAGTGTTAACAAGGAACTGGAAGCGTTCAGTTATTCGGTTTCGCACGATTTACGCGCCCCACTTCGAGGCCTCGATGGTTTTTCTCAAGCACTGCTTGAGGATTACAAAGATAAACTCGATAATCGGGGAAAGGAATATCTCGGATATGTGCGCAGTAGCAGCCAACAAATGGCACAGCTTATTGATGACCTTCTCAATCTCTCAAGGATGACCCGAAGCGAACTCCATCGTGAGAAAGTTAACTTATCTGAAATCGTCCAGAGCATCACCGAGACTCTTATTAAAACCAACCCGGAAAGAGATGTAGAATTTCGCATCGCTGATTCTTTGATGGCCTTTGTCGATCGGCGCTTGATCAAAATAGCCTTTGAGAATTTGTTAGGCAACGCATGGAAGTTTACGAGCAAACGTAAACACACCATCATCGAATTCGGGAGTTGCGAACACGAAGGAGGAAGAGCATTCTTCATTCGCGATAATGGTGCCGGATTTGACATGGCCTATGCTAGCAAGCTCTTCGGGGCATTCCAGCGTTTACATGCAGCAACTGAATACCCCGGCACTGGCATCGGACTTGCTACGGTACGACGAATTATTAACCGCCATGGGGGGAAGATCTGGGCCGAAGGGTTCGTGGATCAGGGAGCAACTTTTTATTTTACCTTGGAATAGTTAAGTATTCCTATGTCTTTTCATTAATTAGAAAGACAGCATTTTTTTACCATTTGGAGCAGTACAACTAAGTCGATGGGTTTTTTGATAATGCCTTTTGTGTTTAAACCTTTGGCCTGATCACTGAAGGCCGTGACAAGAACCACTGGGATATTGGCAAGAACAATATCCTTACCTAAAGCATCAATAAATTGCCAACCGTTCATCACTGGCATCATTAAATCCAACAGAATCAAGCAAGGTGATGGCCCTTTTGCAAGCTGTTCCAAGCCATCTTTGCCATGTATCGCCGTGGATACTTCGTATCCTTCGAGTTCGAGTGCGTATCGCAGTCCTTCACGAATGGCGGCATCGTCTTCGACTATTAAAATTTTTCGATTTGACATATCTTGGCGCTGGATTTCATGGTCATTAATTTTACCTGGTTCCAACCCAACAACACTAACATGATAATCCATTCCTGAAAGTAATTGAGGTCTTCACCCATCATGACAATCATCACGCCACTTTCACCAGAGCTGCGGTACTGTTCATTCATGAATCTCGGTCTCGTACTCACTGGTGGCGGTGCTCGTGCCGCCTATCAAGTGGGCGTTATTCAAGCTATCGCGGACATCTCACCCTTAAGGAAGAAAATTCCTTTTAATATCATCACCGGAGCATCCACTGGTGCCATTAATGGAAGTTATCTCATTTCCCGTGCCGATGATTTTAAGGCCGGGGCCCAAGGACTTTGGGATTTGTGGTTAAATCTTCATACAGAAAAAGTGTACAGAACCGATTTAAAACCCATGGCCGCATTAGTCATCGGATGGCTAGAAACATTAGGTTTAGGGGGATTCATGGACCAGAAGAAAACGGCAAATCATTTATTGGATACTGGTCCACTTGAAGACTTGTTAAAGAAAGAACTGCGTCTCAATCAGTTGCCCCAGTTTTTCAAAGACGGGCCCTTGCGCGGTGTAGGTTTTTCGGCCACAAATTACCTTACCGGAACGGCCATCTGCTTTTATGACGGAATTGAAGAGCTAAAACCATGGGGCCGTACCAATCGATTGGGAATACATACTCATATGACAGTCGCACACATCATGGCCTCTTGTGCTATCCCGGTTTTTTTTCCTCCCGTCAAAATCAATGGCATATTTTACGGAGACGGGTGCATAAGACTAACTTCTCCTTTGAGTCCGGCCATCCATTTGGGCGCCGACCGGATTCTTGCTATTGGCATTCGCCGTCCACAGACTCATCAAGAGACGATTGCAGTTAATCAAAACCTCGCCAGCAGCGAGCTAACCATTGCTGAAATCAGTGGAGTACTTCTAAATTCGATTTTCTTAGATTCATTGGATATTGATATTGAAAGAATGGAACGTATCAACAGTACCGTTTCCGTTATACCCGCTGAACACCGATCAAAGATGTCCAGTAACCTAAGACACATCCCGGTACTGGCCCTCCGACCTAGCCAGGATTTGGGCGAACTTGCGATTGGTATTCTGCACGAATTTCCAGGACTCACTCGCCATTTACTGAAGGGTCTAGGCGCAAAAGAGAACAGGGGCTGGGACCTGCTTTCCTACCTTGCGTTCGAAAAAGTGTACACGAATCAACTGATCGAACTTGGTTACTTTGATACTCTCCAAAAAAAAGAACTCGTTTTAGAATTTATGTTTGATGAAACAAAAGGAAATTAATTATGTATGCAAAAATTCAATTATTTCCTCTTTTTTACGAAAGACGTCGAGACGCCCCAATTTGATCAAGCGGCGGGTGTAAGGAGCTTCAAACAAAATATAACTAATCAGATCCGCCCCCTCACGAGCATTCCCAAGTCCATTAATTAAATATTGAACGAGCTTTGGCATTATTTCATTTTCTTCATACGCAATTTCACTCAACATTTGGCTGGGAGTAATGACAAATGTTTCAATCGGCCGCAGGCCGGTATTGTGGCCTTTGGGCAGTAAGGCCACTGTTCGATTAATGCGTTGTAATCTTTCTAGATCAGTATCGAGAGCATCGAGAAGAATACCATTTAAAATAATGCTAAAAATTTTGGCAGGGGTTGGCGGATGCATATTGAAAGGACTGACTTGATCACGCATGCGCACACCAATGATCAACAGTTTGTCGGCCCCCATTTTAATTGGGGGACTTAATGGGGTGTAATCACGCAAAGAACCATCACCATAAAAAACCTTATCGATTTTAATAGGAGGGAAAATGATTGGTATGGCGGAAGTTGCCATAATATGCTCATGAGTAAAGCGTACGGGCAATCCTTCACGCTTTATGCGTTTCCAGCATTGAATATCATCGCAATTGGTTTGAAAGTAAACTTGAGAAAGTCCGGTACCATAATTCACCATACTCATGGATAGGGATTCGATCAATCCCTGCTTCATCACTTCATCTATGTTAAAAAAATCAATCTGCTGATGCAAAAGATCGCGCAGCGGTTGTGTATTCAGGAGCGCAAGGGATGTTTTTGTAGTTTGCAATGTACCCGAGGAAAGAGAACGCACCCAGCGTAGTCCATTGAGAGTAAGGGAAACTGCACTGGTGACAAAAATTTTATCAGAAGATATTTTACTCCATACATCACGTATTTCATGCGATAACGCAAGTAGATTGGTCTGATAAAGTTTGGAGGCCACAAGACAGGCATTAATCCCACCGGCACTAACGCCGCTCACGATTTTAAATGGCCAAGGGATCTTGTTTTCGTGGCAAATTTCAAGCACTGCAGAAAGCGCTCCGGCCTGATAAGCTCCTCGAGCGCCGCCACCAGTTAAGACTAGGCCACACTTCTTCATTGTTTAGCGTCTCCACTCGCTATTATTATTTTAACTGTGATTGGGTTAGAGAGCAATCACGCTCTCAAAGAAAATATTCGCTTGAAATTGTGGTAAATCAACTCAATGACCTGAATCATTTGTTGATCTCGTAAAAGAGCGAAACGTTGGTAGACATCAGCAATGGAGCGAGTGCTATCATCCGTTTCCAAGAAAATTTTTTCGACAGGAAGAGAAGATAAATTTTTAACTACTGATGAATTGGAACGAAAAAGATTGCCCCCTAATGAAAAAAGAGATTCATTTTTGAGCACGCTTAATTGTTTAATAACGTTACGATCACCATTAAAATCATGAAAAAGAACGGTCCCTTGAAATTGGGAGCGTTTTAAAATTGTCATAACCTCTGCATAGGACCGAACGCAATGAAGTACAATCAAAGGCACTCGTAGTTGTGCGCAAAGGTCCAATTGAGAAACGAAAAATTTTTTTTGAAGATCGAAATCCACCTGACAGACCCGGTCAAGTCCCATCTCTCCAAACGCCAGAAGTTTGGGATCGCCAATCCGCGCTTTAAATTCTTTTTCAATAATAGCTTCAAGATCAACTTGATCAGCACACCATGGGTGGAATCCGAAGGTATAAAGACCTTGATAGTTGGCCGGGCGTTTGATAAGTCCGGGAGATTCAGCAAAAACAACAATGTTTTCCCCCGATGCACAACTCCGTATCCCATGAGTATGAATATCGACCATAGGGAGATTGGATTTCATTTCTGGCATATTTTTTCTACGATATGATGGGCGGCCAGCAGGCCAAAGGCACCTGTTAGAAATGCGGCAGAGCCGACAGCGCCTTCGCAATCCAATTTGAGAGAACTTTCTTGGGGTTCGGCTTCACACTCGTCGGGATAGAGTGCCTTTTCATTTGAAAAAACACAGTCCACACCAAATTTTTTTCGTCCACGCATCAATTGGTCCTCTCGCCTAAGTTTTTTACGCATGCGAAAGAGCAAATTGTCATTGTATGACAGACCAAGGTCCTGAACTTGGATCATGCGGGGGTCGCGTTTTCCGCCGGCAGCTCCCGTAATGAGAAGAGGCAACTTTCGCTCCTGGCATCGATAATAGAGCAGAAGTTTATATTTGAGACTATCAATAGCATCGAGAACAAAATCATATGACTTTAATATGGCATCGGCATTGTTTTCATTAAAAGCATCTTGAATGGCATAAACTCTTGCCTCTGGATTGATGTTTTTAATTCGCTCGGCCATCACCGAAACCTTACTCTGCCCGATAGTTTCTATCGTTGCGTGTATTTGACGATTAGTATTGGTGACACAAATTTCATCAAAATCAACCAGAGTAAATTCACCGATACCGGATCTCGCACAGGCCTCAATTGCCCATGACCCCACACCACCCAAACCCACAATTAAAACATGCGCTCTGGCCAATTTTTTTAAACCAATCTCACCGTAGAGTCGTGCTATACCTGCAAAGCGGAAATGATGTTCGGTCTGAATCAAGTTAGGGCCAATTTTTTTCTAAATTTTTTACTATGATGTCGATGACATCTTTGTAAATTATTTTTCCTCCGAAGGGAATAGGTGCAGTGTTAGCATAATGATCACTGGGAATAGTCGCCAATAATTCACCCCATTTGGCGGATTCGATGGCAACAGGTCCATCGCTTAGCGGTGAACCTGACTGAGTATTCACTCGGTGCGCAATTAACAGATAGGGATTCTGAGTATAAAAAACGGCAGGCCCAGGAATATACGAGGCAATAGAGAAGTAACGTATTCCAGGAACATTCTGATTCCCTATATTGAATTGTTCCTGCATATTTTTTGTGCTTAGCTCAAAAACCGTTGCCCAACTGTCGTTATAAAATTTTCGTACGATTTCAAAAATATCTGTGGCGAAACGCTTATCCTGACGAAATTCCAGTGCCCAATCTGCCACCTTAGAACCACGGTGAGGGGTTGAAATAGTTGTAAGCGACAAACAGCGGCCCTTGAAATCGTAGCGTGCCAACATGGATCGCGCCACCAATCCGCCCATCGAATGGCCGATCAAATGAAATGGGCCACTAGGCACTAAGCGTTGCACCTCATTCCATAGATCGTCACCACTTGACTGAATAGACTCGACGGCTGGAGTGCGAGCAATGAAAAGTGTGTGTCCTTTTTCTTTGAAGGCCCGTTTAAGTGGAACCAAGTATTCGAAAGGATGGTAACTTATTCCAACTCCATGCACGTAGATGATAGGAGCTGAGGCAGCATAGGCTGACTGCAGCATAAAGAGACACAAGAAAAAACTTATCCATGGTAGCAATAATGACCGCTGAAACATGAAAACCCCCATTAATTTTATATAGCGAAATTTTCATGTCTCACAATTTCGATTGTCAATTGATGTTATGTCTTTCCTCCTGAAAAAGTCTGACATTGAAACAAAAAAACGTTAATTCTTTGGCCAAACACGACTATGCCCCTCTAGAATTTTGTCCCGAGTGTAGAACTTTTGTCAGGAGGAAATATGTTGAAACAAAGTCTGATCACCTTCATTTTTGTGGCCTTGACCATAAGCTTGAGTGGTTGCAAACAAGTCATTGATGGATTTTCTTTAGGTGTGGGAGAAAATAGTGTCACGACCACAGCGAATTTTGTCCCTGAGTTTGGGTTTGATGTCACCAAATCTGTGGATATTGTGGTTAAGGGAGTCAAGTACGGGACGGTTGGTGTTGTTGCCCCTCAAGAAGGAAAGCCCTTTCAAGTTTATGTGACTGCGGACCTCAGTATTTTTACCTCAGAAGTCTGGGAAGGATTTGGGCCGGTCACGACACTTCCCAATGGCGAACCTTTACCAAGTTGGATTACTCCAGGTGAATTAGTGCGCGTGGATATTCCCAATTTCACCGAGTTTTTAGACCTCACTCTCTACTTCGGCTACAAAAATCCATATTACATCGGTGTTGCTATAAGCCTAAAACTATTTGATAACCGTTATCCCGATGGATTATCGGTTTCTCAATATTTGAAGAAAAAAAGCAAGATTTGGGGCCAAGGACTCGTTTATGGCCCAGGGTATGATGATCAAGGCAATGTCACCCAGCATGGCGGAATTTTCTTCGTTGCTGGTTTTTCAAAAGGGCAGATTATTAATATAAATATTAATAAAACTCTCCCTGAGGATATTATCGTTAAACTTCCGTAAGACTTAAAAAAATTTCATCCTAGAAGGCCATCAGAAATGATGGCCTTGCTTTAATTAAGCGGCATCTCGATCACGATCATTCGATGCCGTTACATTAGAACTCCAAACCATATCACGAGCGTATGAAATGACGGTTGGTCTATAAATATAGACATCGCACAACCATCCCAAAACAAAGCCAGTTATAAAGTCAATTACATGATGTTGGTGCACAAGAACAATTGATATACATACTAAAAAAAGCCATAAAGTCAGGATCGATTTGGCCAAGATAGATTTAGATGACTGAATTACCGGGACGATCATCAGATAGGCCATGGTCACATGCATCGAAGGAGTCAAATTATAAGGGTGATCGAGAGACCATAAAATTTCATAGACCGGTCTCCAAAATCCTAGACCGTCAGTGGTTCGAAGATAACCGAGTTCGGTGGGAAACAAGATAAAAATTATTCCACCGATTATTCCTGCAACATTAACCGCCTTCATTAAGGCCTTTTGGGCCATATAAGGCAATCGTTGTATCGAAGCCAGTCCCATCAAATACGCAGAAACGTAGGGGATAATCATCCAATTGACCCGAGGAATCAGCAATTCAATTTGGAGGTAAGGAGCAAAGTGAAACTCACGCCCGGCGTTCCACCAATTAGAAAGAAGATAGGGCACAGCAAATCCGATAGTTCCGAGTAAAAGCAAAATGAGCGAATGCCACCACGGCCGTTTAATGGCCTGAATTGTGTCAAAAGAACTTTCAAAAGAGCTGGAGTTCACATAGGACACGTGTCTAGAGGGCACGGTCTTCTCCTTTTAATCTATTATACTATAGATATGCCGCACTTAGCCAAAACCTAGACAAAGAGCAACTCTTGACCATTTTTGCATGTAATTTCGCGGGGTAACAAACGTGGTCCATGCTTTGGTTGCCATGAATTATTGCTAGGTTGGGAGGAGGCAGTTACATTATGTTTAGGCCAATTAGTTAGTTTTTGGAGGTTAAAAGCATGGAGGCCAAACAACTTCTTTCTCCTGAAGAAAAGAAATACTCGCTTGAATTAGCACGGAGATCATTGAAATTTTATTTAGACAATAAAACGCCACTTCCCATTACTGAACAAGACGTCATTGGAGTGTTCGGCGAGAAGACACCGCTCTTGCATTCACTGGGGTGTTTTGTCAGCTTACACATTGAAAAAAAATTACGTGGTTGCATTGGAACAATTCGAAGCGATGAAGCGCTTTTTTTGAATATTGCCAATAATGCCGTTTTGGCAGGGCTTAAAGACCCTCGTTTTAATCCCATCAACAAAACAGATTTCGTAAATTCGCATCTGGAAATTTCTGTCATGGGACAGCTCGAACTTTGTCGTGACCTAACTCAAGTCGTTGTAGGAAAACATGGGCTGTTGGTAAAAAAAGAATTTTATCAGGGCCTACTGCTGCCGCAAGTTCCGTTGGAATGGAAATGGAATCGTGAGACTTTTTTAAAACAAACCTGCCTCAAGGCCGGGCTACCAAGTGATGCCGTTCGCGATCCCATGGTGGAATTTTATACTTTTGAAGCCTTGGTTTTTTCAGAAGCAGTGTCAAGATAGAGTGCAAAGGCCCCATATCCCACAACCCTTTCAGGGTCTCCTGCAGTATCAGATGAATTGCGAAGATCAAGTTGCTTGATTGTCATCTTGTGAGCGCGAGCATACTCCAGTGTCGCCCGCAGGGGATAATACCCACAGGCCCTTTCGCCTTTGAGACGCTCACTTTGGTATGTTTCAATTAATTTTGCCGTCTCTCCATCGATTCGACGGGCCTCTTCGCAGGAATGAAAATGGCTAAGATCGGTGCTGACAACAAAGAGGCGTTGACCGTCATCGAGGGCCTCAAAAATCTTAACAAGCCTGGAGGCATCAACTTTCTAGGGCGTGTTCTCGTTCAAAAACTTCTGGACGAATTTCAAGCAGCTGCTGCTCTACCAATTTTTCAATGAGCATTTGATTCAAGGAAATATTTCCCAGTGGAGTTTGATAGGCCTCGGAAGATAGCGAAGCGATGGTCGATAAATGATGATAGTGGGTTGGCGCCAAAATCACCACGTCTTGCATTTGTCCGCGTCGCCCCAATTCCTCCCATAATTTATAGGCCGATGCTGCGATGGGGCCGGAGTAAATATATCCCGCATGGGGAGCAATAATTATACGTGGATTCATCGGCCCCAAAACTTGGGCGTCGGCCAATAATTTCAGCAGCGTTGCTTTTAAGCGAATCGGATCGGAGTCATAAAATGTACCAGCGACATTGGGAAATTTAAGCACAGTTGCCATAGCTTATGCTCACTTGATGTTATGAGACATATTCTCCTCAAACTCACTCTTAAAGTATAGAATATTTCTCATGAGCAACCCTGAGGCACGTTACTGGCATCGGCTTTCAAGCGGACAGATTCAATGCGACCTCTGTCCTCGTTTTTGTACTCTGCAAGAAGGTCAGAGTGGATTGTGTTTTGTCCGTGCCCATCAGGATGATCGCTTAATGCTTACAACTTATGGACGCTCCAGTGGTTTTGGCATCGATCCTATAGAGAAAAAACCTCTGAATCATTTTTATCCTGGCACGACCATATTATCGTTTGGTACGGCCGGATGTAACTTGACCTGCAAGTTCTGTCAGAATGCTGACATAAGTAAAGCGCGCGAAATGGATGTATTGACCAAAACTGCATCGCCAAAAGAGATCGTGGAGATGGCCATCCAGGCCAATACTCCATCAATTGCTTTCACCTACAATGACCCGGTCATTTTTCTGGAATATGCCGTGGATGTGGCCAAAGAAGCAAGGTCTAAAGGACTGCATACGGTGGCGGTTACCGCCGGTTACATCAATCCTGAACCACGAATGGAATTTTTTGATCATATGGATGCTGCTAATATTGATCTCAAAGCTTTTCAAGAAGACTTTTATCTGAGACTGACAGGAACTCACTTGACCACAGTGCTGGAGACCTTAAAATACGTGAAGCACAAGACCCGAGTGTGGTTAGAAATTACCACGCTTCTGATTCCCGAAATGAATGATTCATCTGAAGAAATACGCAGACTATGTGAATGGATCGCAAAAGAATTGGGCCCTGAAGTGCCTTTGCATTTTTCCGCCTTTCGCCCCAGCTTTAAAATGCAAAACGTGCCTGCCACACCCTACCAAACTTTGGTGCGAGCACGTCAAATTGCCAAGGACATAGGTCTGCATTATGTCTATCTGGGTAACGTCCATGATCCTGAGGGGCAGAGTACTTACTGCCATAAATGTGGAACGTGTTTAATTAAACGGGACTGGTACAAAATACAAATTCTTGCTCTGAAGAATGGCGTATGTTCGCATTGCCAAACGGTTTTACCGGGACGTTTTTAGGAATCCCCTATTTTCCGAAGAAGGCAGCAATAGAGCGGGCCCATTTGCTGTCGGTCGGGAAGGGCCAAGTATCCATGAGAACGTTTTTCAAAATATTTTTCCAGTAACGGATGTGAGATAACCTCGACCCGTCCCGGACGTTTCTTAATCAGACGTTCGATTTGCCTTTCATTCTCCTGTGGCACCAACGCACAGGTTGAGTAGAGAATCATTCCGTTTTTTTTGATTGCATCGAAGGCCGAACATAACAGAGAAAACTGCAATTCGCTGAGTTGCTTCGATCTTTTTGGTTTCCAGTGATCCAATTCTTTTTGATTCAGCAATACGTGTCTTTCTGAACTACAAGGGGCATCGAGAAGAACCGTATCAAAAGATTCTGGGCGATGCCACCCAAAACGACGTCCATCATAGGATGTAACTTTAATTTTGTTCACAACATTATTTGGAAGATAGCTTGAGAGATTGCTTTTCAATCGCCGACAACGATCAGGTGATGGCTCGTTCAAGAGAGCATTAACAGGGCCCTGAAGTTTAAACATGGCAACCAGCGATTTTCCCCCAGGGGCAGCACAAAAATCAGCATAAAGGGTATCGGGTGTGAGATCGAGCAACTGCGCGGCCAATGCGGAAGCGTGATCAAGCAAATAGTAAGGATAAAACTCCATAGAGAAATTGCCAGGAGCGGGAAAAGGTTCTTGATTTGACGATGTGGGAAGAAGAATCCCTTCCCAATCACAAGAAACATGACCTTGGACCTGAGAGCGCCAGGTTTGATCTGCATTAAAAGGATTGATCACAGCGACAGTACCGCGAATAGGACTGATCAAGGCAGCGTGAAGTGCATTCCATCTATCGCCATACAAATCTTGATAATACTGATGAAAGGCCTCTTGCCCCATAGAGGCCTAAAAGCTGACGAAGGGATTGTCCCTTCCCTCATCGCCAATAGTCGTCGATGGCCCATGTCCGGTAATAACAATGGTTTCCTGCGGAAGCACATAAAGTCGATTTTTAATAGATTTTTTTAATGTTTCAAAATCACCGCCGGGAAGATCTGTGCGCCCGACTGAACCTTGGAAAAGAGTATCTCCTGCAAATAGCAGCGGGCGATCAAATATTTCAGTATAAAATGAGCATGAACCCTGGGTATGCCCTGGAGTGTGGATAGCTTTGAGAAATAGCTTGAGATCGGGATCGGACAGCCCGTATTCTTCTTCATCCTGAATAAAATGATCAACCGGTCCTGTTTGTAAAGGTGGTAAGCCAAACATCATTGATTGCATTGGTAAACTCTTATATAGAAGTTGATCGCCTTGATGCAGATAAATCGGGGCTCCGGTTAAATCCCGCAATTCTTTTGAACCGCCAATATGATCAAAATGAGCATGTGTATGTAAAAATAACTTCACAGTTACTTGCAACTCGGCCAATTTTTTCATGAATGTTTTAGGATCATTGCCGGGATCGATAACCAAAGCTTCGTGGGTAATCTCTGAATAGATAATGGAACAATTACAGGCATAACTACCTATGGCGAATGATTCAACTTTTAGATTGGCCGTCATGCAGGTATTATAGAGTAGCTATTATGAATGAACAAATACCCGCTCCCGAATTTTTGAAGATATTAGAAAAAAACGACAAGCTCATCATGCTCGATGTGCGTAGCGAGAATGAATTTGACAAAGCTTCGATTCCTCAGAGCATCAACATCCCTATTCTGAATAACACTCATCGAAAAACAGTCGGACTGACATACAAAATGATGGGGCAAAGCGCCGCTATCCAGATTGGACATGAATTAGTCTCACCTATTAAGGAAACAATGGTCAATTCTTGGCGCTCAAAGTTGCAACACTTACCAGAAGATCGCCGTTTTCTCTACTGCTGGAGAGGTGGTCTGAGAAGCCAGATGGCATCCCAATGGTTATCAGAAAGTGGTTTTAGTGTTTGCCGTGTCGCCGGCGGGTATAAGGCATTAAGACGCGAATTGCATAATGCCCTCACGGCGAACTTTGATCTCATCCTTCTCACGGGTTTTACTGGTTCCGGAAAGACCAAACTGCTCCAACGTTTTTCCAAGATGGAACAATTAGACTTAGAGGCCTTCGCAAATCATCGCGGCAGCGCCTTCGGTCCAGTGGTTGGGCAAGAGCAACCAGCACAACAAACCTTTGAAAATCTTTTGGGGTTACGGGTCTATACGCCTTCTCCTCTCTATGTAGTTGAGCATGAAGGTCGATGTATCGGTAAAATTCTTATCCCCCAACCTTTCCTGGAAAAAATGAATCAGGCCCCGTTGGTGTTTCTTGAGAAATCCATGGAAGAAAGAATCGATCATATTTATCATGAATATGTACAGACACCTCTTTCTAACAAAATTGTTACGATCGAGGAACTGCGAGATATTCTCCTTGGTCAACTCTTCCGTATAAAACGTCGTTTAGGTGGAAGCCACTACGCGAATATTGAAAAATCTGTACTTACGGCATTCCAACAAGAACCCACATCATCTGCTCATAGTAGTTGGATTCGTGATCTCCTTCAGCATTATTATGATCGACAATATGACCATGCTATTACACACGCCCCATCGCCCATAATCTTCCGGGGGAAAGAAGAGGACTGCGCCCAGTTTATACAGGATCGTTTGCAATGTGCTCTCAAAAACAAATAGATGAATTATCTCGCATTCGCGGACAACTACTCATTCAAATGCAGGAATTGGGGAAAAAAGATCTTAATTGCGTTGGGTGCGCTGCCCCCTGTTGCACCTTTCATCACAATTCAATGCGAATCACTCTGACTGAGGGAATTGTGCTGGTCAACTATTTGCATTCACAAGCAATTGACCTGACTGATATCGCCGAAAAATGTCACGCCACCATTCAAGAGTATCGCTTAGACAAAGAGCTTTTCATCAAATCCGGGGTCCGTTTAAGACGTCACTATACTTGTTTCTTTTTTACAAATCGTGAATTGGGTTGTTCTATTCCGGCGGAGTACAAACCGCTTGGTTGTCTGGCCTTCAATCCCACGGAACCTTCAGGCAAAGGCCAGACATGTCGATCCATGTCGTATCCAGAATTCTGCGATGGCGAGAAATTAGAAATACCTCAGATGCTTCTCAAAGTTTTACAGAATTTCTCTGGGGTCCTTTAAAATTTTCTTGGTGGTATTTTCATCAATACGATAAATCCACGGAGCTTTCAGAAGATTGAAGCGTTGCGCCTCACCTTGAGCACGGGCCATGCCTTCAATTTCTTTTAACTTTTCCGGTGAATCTGTTTTACTTATCTCAACCTGCTCTGGCATTTCATCTAAAAGCGCATGGACCTTTAAAAAAGCTTGAGTGCCAGATTTTGCCAACGAAAGTCTATAAGTTAATTTGTTTTTTAAAAAGACTTTAATCTCATCGCTAAAATTGAGCCCTAATACATCCTGTTCATTTGGACGGAAGTAATCATCAAAAGCAACCACATTGAAAGTTGTAAAATATTCTTGGGCCTTTTCCTTTTTTACCGCGCCCTTTTTACCATTTATGTGAATTTCAACTTTGGCAATATCTTCATTGGGAATCTGCAACAGCCGAGTTTCAATGTAATCCTTATGAGTAGGGCTTAAATGGATTATCTCACGAGACAAATAAACTGCATTCGTCCCCTCTTTCGTGCCTTCCTTTTGGACATAATTCCCGAAATTCTTATAGCTTTTACCCACGGTTAGTCCCAATAACTTCTCCCCTTTTTGTCCGTAAATTTGAACTAAAGCAACTCGACCGTCAGTATCCAAACCATAATTCTTCAAATCATGCTCGCTGGGAGAATCTTCGACTTTTTCACGCACCTGAATATTGGCCAAGTTATAAATCAAATCATTCAATCGCTCCATAGAAGCGGGATGGCCTTTGTGATCTTTCAGTATAAAGAGGTTGTCTTCACGGACGATATTAATAGATTGCTCCCCTTTAGTTTTTATTTCCACGCGATAAATGGCGCTTACATCAAGACCTTTCACCAATTCGGCATCGGCAACCAGATCAGTGCCGCGCTTATTTTCAACTGAGTACACGATGATTGAGACAACAAACAGACTTATAGTCAGAAGTGTTAATTTTTTAAGCGTCATAAACTTTGCTCCACCATTTGTTCAGCGTCAACAGTTGATGTTTCATGAGTTTTTTTTCTCTTCCTAAAATGCAGGAACCAAATTCCAAATATGATGACGAAAAGGGGCATGAGAAGTGTGTTTACATATTGAAAAATTTTACCGATAAATTCCACTCTTTCACGCCCATCTCGTTTAACTTCCCGCAGTTCTTTTTTCAGTCCGACAATTTTACGCGACAGGGCCTTCTTTTTTTTCAGCGATTCATTTTGAATTAGCGCCATGTTATCTTGATTGGCCTGCTTGGATAATTCGGCCAACTCCTGCTCGAAACGCACAATATTGCCGTTAATCTCCATGGCCTTTTTTTCGGTCTTGCGGTCTGCTTCAAATTCAATCGCCTCAATGGCCTCGAAGCTACGATTGGCATGACCTTTTGATCGAACAGACATGAGATCGACATTGCCGTTCAATGCCTCGAGAGCATTCAACAGCAATGTGCTGTTGTCATTGGCCGGGCCTAATCCCAAAAACGATTGTTTAAAAGCAAACTGTGCGGCAATAAAATCCACATCCGCGATCACCACCACCACACCATCTTTACTACTCTCCAAAATACCTGTTTTTTTCTCAGTTTGCTTTCTCTCGATCTGTTTGTTGGCAGTCGGGCCTGCGACAGGCTTCTTTTCGATTAAGACACCATCAGGAAATGCCGTCTTAAATTTTCCAAAGGCCTTCATCCCCATTAAGACCGCTTCTTTGCCATCTTCCATTTTATTCCAAAAGATGCGTGGGTCTGCTAATTCATGGGGATACACTTCGTAGGTCGATCCTTTGTCCGAAGTTGATAAGAAAGACTCGACGGTTATACCATCCACCGATTGTGCCTTGAGGGCCCCAGGAAAAAAGAAGGTCAATTGCTCGAGCCCGCGAGTCATGGGATCTTTAAAAGATTCGGTACAACGCCTGTTACAAACCATCAAAGGAAGAAGGCGCGTCGGGGGATCATAGGCGGAGAGACGTCCCATGGCACTTAAATATTTATCACCGGCAAAGGCCCCCTCCATTGCGGCAATCCCCCACTTATCCATCAATTTACGAAATTTCTCATCCGGAGAAACATTCAAAGGCATTCCTCCCATGGGGGAGGGAGGAGCATTTTGCGGAGTTCCTGTAAAAGCATGAGGATCAACCAGAACCAAAGCTTTTCCACCCTGCAGAACAAACTGGTCAATGGCAAAAAGAGTTTGATCAGACAAACCAGTGGGATGAATTATTAAAAGTGTATCGATACCCGAAATAGTCTCAATATCCCGTCCGAGACTTTTCACCTCGTGAAATTCCCGCAACATATTAATGATCGGCCAGGATTGCGATACCTCACGTCCTTGCATTTGCATTATCTGGGCCATGTAAGGAGAAATCTCATCTTGAACAATCGGGAGAGGAGAGAGAACACCAACTTTCTTTTTCTGTGGACTTAATACTGAATAAATCAACTTCGTAATTTCATACTCTAGACCATCTCTTTTATTCGGGTCAAAGAATTCGATGATCTTCTCACTGCCGGATTCACTGATGGCGACTAATCCGAAAAAATAACGCTCGGTCTCGGTAATATGAAAGCGCTTGAGACCATAGGCTTCGGCCTCTTCCTCATCTTCCGTATCCGGTCGAGGATCAATAATCTGCAGCGCAAGGTTATTGCGCGAGTGGGCCACATATTCTTTTAGAATATCATGAACATACAAAAAATAGTTATTGAAGGACCGCAATCCCTCAGTACCCTTATTGGCAGCGGTCTTAGAATAATAAAGCTTCAGTCGAATGGGAGAATCGAGCTTACTCAATAAAGCTTTACTCCCTTTCGACAAGGAATAAATACCCTCATCAGTAAGATCAATTTTGGCACGATAAAACACAGTGCTGGCGATATAAATCGCCAATCCCATGGATAGAATTCCCAAGAATACTTTTAAATAGTTTTCAGTTTTTCTCTTTATTTTCTTCTGCATTTTAATCACTCCCAAAACTAAACCACTATTCGGATTTATTCTCATTTAAAAGGACGATACTGCTAAAGGTCCAAAAACTAATCATAATGGCGTAATAGCAAAGATCTGAAAGACGAATCACTCCTTTTCCCATCGACTCAAAATGCCCCTGAAGAGAAAGGGATTCGAAAATATTGAGGAAGTATTTAGGCGCAAAAGTTCCCACTAACTCCAATACAGGAGGAGAATCGGCCATCAAAAGAATAAAGCATGTGGCAACGCTTAAAATAAAACTGACAACCTGGTTTTTTGTCATAGCGGAAAAGAAGCCTCCGACCGACAGCATGGCGCCCGCCAAGAACATGGAGCTTATATGGCCAAGAAAGATAATCTTCATATCTGGTCGCCCAAGTATCAGCACGGTAATAATCATCGGAAACGTAAGCGATAGCGCTAATCCCACAAACGTCCATGCTGCGAAAAACTTTGCCAGAACAGCAACTTTGACTGTTACCGGCATACTGAAGAGTAATTCCACTGTGCCCCTTTTTCTTTCGTCGGCCCATAATTTCATGGAAACCGCAGGGACTAAAAAAATAAACATCCATGGAACATATTCAAAAAAAGCGCGAAGTGAAGCCTCACGCAAGAGAAAAAAAGAACCTCGCCCGGGCTCAAAGGTCATATAACCCAAACCAAAAAGAAAAATGACTAAAAAAACATATCCCAACGGTGTTTTAAAAAAACTTTGAAATTCTTTTTTATAAAGGGCCTTAAACTGCGGACTCAGCATAACGCCTCCTTTTGCATGGTAATACTCCGAAAAACATCATCCAATCGGCCGGTGGGCGATTGGGCCTTCAGGGAAGCAGGTGTCCCGTCAAAACAAATCTTTCCCTGTGCCATAATGATGGCGCGATCGCACACAGCGTCCACCTCTTCTAAGATATGGGTGGAAATAACTATGGTTTTTTCTTTGGCCAAATTTTTTATCACTTTTCGCACTTCATGTTTCTGATTGGGATCAAGCCCGTCAGTTGGCTCATCTAAAATCAGTACATCGGGGTTGTGAATTAAGGCCTGGGCCAGTGAAACTCTGCGCTTATAACCTTTTGATAAAGTTTCAATTTTTTGAGATTCCACATCTTCGATGACACAAAGTTTTAAAATCTCCTCAACTCGACTTACTTTCTGTTCACGAGGTAGACCGCGAAGATCATAAATAAATTCCAAAAACTCACGCACATCCATGTCATCATATAAGGGGGCGTTCTCTGGTACATATCCTATATGGGATTGCGCCTTTTCTTTTTCCTGCAGAATGGAATGACCACAAATTTTGGCATGGCCTGAAGTAGGATTAATAAATCCTGTGAGCATTCTCATCGTGGTGGATTTACCCGCCCCATTAGGGCCCAAAAGCCCGAGGACCTGCCCCTTCCCGACCTGAAAAGAAACATCTTTCACGGCAAAAAAATCGTCAAAATTTTTGCATAATGATTCAACAACGATCAAGAGGACCTCCTTATATCTTTGGGCCTATTATATTTCATGTTCACAAGGGAGCAAGAGTCTTAACAAAAGTCTTACAATCGACTTACAGATGAGGAGAAATCCGACGACGCCAATCAACTTTAGTAATTCTCCTATTGTTTCTAAGGCACTAATTATAAGCAAATCGCTGGGGGTTACCACTCTTTGCTTTGCATTTTCACTCACATAAAAATCTAATTGTGAGAAGTACAATATTCTCATGATATAGTGGCACGATTACGAGGAGCTATCTTGGCATCATCCATAAGACCAGCAAAACTCGGGCATGATCCGTGGGCGAGTTTGCGTATTTCTAATTTTCGAAGGTATCTGATCGCACGTTTCAGTATCATACTCGCTTCTCAAATTCAGTACGTGGTCGTGGCACAAATCCTTTATGAATGGACTCATGACCCTTTGGTCCTAGGTTTATCCGGATTGTGCGAAGCCATTCCCGCGATTGTGTGCGCTTTACCGGCAGGACATTTAATTGATCGTGGAAGTGCTAAAAAATTCCTACTCACTTCCTATCTAGGAGCGATGCTCGCCACTTTGTTAATTCTGTGGGCCGTTACTTATCAAAATGGTGTTGCACTTTTTCTTTACCTTCCCATGGGTCTGATTGGAATCATACGCGCTTTTCTTTCACCTGCTAATTTTTCCGTGCAAACTTCCATTGTTCCAGTAGAACTTTATTTCAATTGTTCAACTTGGGATAGCGGTCTCTGGCATATTGCCGCCGTTTCCGGACCCGCACTCGGCGGAATTCTTTACTCGACAATAGGTGCGGAAAAAACATTTATCCTCGTCTTGGGATTGATTTGCCTGGCCTGTCTCACAATGGCATTAGTGATGCCTCCCCCCAAGGTCAAATCAGCGGCCCCTGAAAATGCTTCTCTCTGGCGAAACCTCATAGAGGGATTCAATTTCGTTAAGGCGCGGCAATTAATGATTGGTGCCATGTCCTTGGATATGTTTGCCGTTTTATTTGGAGGTGCGGTGGCCCTTCTTCCCATTTTTGCCAGCGAAATCTTACACGCCGGGGCCCAAGGACTTGGCTACCTTCGTGCCGCTCCGGCGCTTGGGGCTACCGTCATGGGACTCTCATTGGCCTTTCTCCCCCCCATAAAAAAAGCTGGGCGGGCCCTACTCTTGACCGTCTTGGGATTTGGCTTTGCCACTATCGGATTTGCTCTTTCAACTAACTTCTGGATCGCTTTTGCTTTTCTTGTCTTGACCGGAATGTTTGATAACATCAGCATTATCGTTCGCGGTACCATCGTAAAGACCATGACGCCCGTTCACATGCGTGCTCGTATTTCCGCGGTTAATTCCATTTTTATTGGTTCCTCGAATGAGATTGGGGCCTTCGAATCAGGTTTCACAGCGAAACTCATGGGTACAATTCCAGCGGTGATTTTTGGTGGATGTATGACCGTGCTGGTGGTTCTGATTGCCTCGATTAAGGCAAAAAAACTCCGGCAGTTAGATTTTAGCAAAGCAGATTGGGCGAATACTTGAAACCCAAACTGCGAAGGGTACAGATTATTTTTTAATTAGACGTGTTCGCCAGGCACGTATCTCGGGCGACAGATAGTCATACTTCATCCCATCAAGAACATACTGGGAAAATTCATAATCACGGGTATGTGTCAGACATTCTGTAGGGCAAACCGTCGTGCAAAGTCCACAATAGCAACAAAGAGCTTCATCAATGGTATACATGGTTAAATCCAAACGCACAGGTGAACCTGAACTTGTTTTCACCTTGGGAGCATCCTTATCACGTTTCACGGCAGAAATATAAATACAGTCGACAGGGCAGGCGGTTGCACATTGCATACAGGCGATGCAATTTTCCACGTCATTGAATAAACGTGAACGGGAATTTAAGGGTAGTTCTTCTCTCTCCTCTGGATACTGCACGGTTACTGGCTTGACCCCATAAACATATTTAAGAGTAATTTTCATTCCCTTATAGGTTGTGATTATGGCGTCCCAGATATTGGTAAAATATTGCCGAAAAGTTAGAGGCGATTCAGTTATCTCACCCAGTTCTTGCTGTTTCATCTGTCGATCTCCCCTAAAACAATATCAATACTACCAATTGTGGCCACCAGATCCGCAATCATCATCCCCGGAGCGATGGCAGGAAGCATGGAAACATGAGTGAAACATGACGATTTCACTTTCAAACGGTAGGGTTTTTTCCCACCATCAGAAACTAAATGATACCCAAGCTCGCCACGCGCGCATTCGGTTCGCATATAAATTTCACCTTTGGGCACTTTAATAATCTTGGGAACTTTCCCCATGATCGGTCCGGCCTCAATCCCCGCCAGACATTGCTTGATAATTTTGATGGACTCATGCATTTCCAACACACGAACCCGATAACGATCCCAACAATCCCCCACTTTCCCTTTTTCTCCTGTCCCAACGGGAATATTAAAGGACAGTTTTGGATAGAGGCCATATGGACGATTCTTGCGAAGGTCCCAATTTACGCCAGAGCCTCTGAGAATAGGGCCCGTGGCACCATAATCAAATGCTACGTCCTTATTAATAATGCCGACATCTGCGGTTCGAGAGATGAAAATTTTATTCTCACCCACTAGCGTATGGTATTTCTTTAAATTTTCATCCAAGGTATCGCAAAAAGTTCCAATCCGTTTAATTTGATCATCGGTAATATCATTCCAAACACCGCCAATCCAAATATAGTTGTAGAGCAGACGGGCGCCGGACAATTCTTCAAAAATGCGCAAGATAAATTCACGCTCTTGAAACACATATAAAAACGGCGAGAAAGCACCTAGGTCAATCGCATAGGTTCCAAAGAAGAGAAGATGGGAGGCAATTCTCTGTAATTCGCTCACAATCACTCGAATGTATTCCGCACGCACAGGAATTTCGGTCTTCAACATTTTTTCCACTGCCATAACATAGGTCAGTTCCATGTTCATCGCGGCCAAATAATCTAAGCGATCAGTGAAAGGAATGACCGCGCGATAATCGAGATTCTCGGAATGTTTTTCCATGCAACGATGGAGATAGCCTAAATGCGGAGTGGCCTCTGCCACAATTTCTGAGTCAGTTTTTATCTCAACCCGCAAAACCCCGTGAGTCGCCGGATGCTGAGGCCCCATACTCACCGTCAGGAGTTCGGTTTTTAACTTTTCTTCCTTGTAATGTTTTTCTTGCATGAATAAGCTCTCTTTTTATTCTTTAACCGGAGCAGGGACACTGTAATTTTCAACTGAGGTTGTGGCCCCAGCAATGTGGGCGTGTTTGGCACCAAATTCACGCTCGGGAATATTCATCTTCTTAGAGGGATTCACGACCATGTCACGGTATGTTTCTTGAACGACGTAATCTTTTCTTAAAGGGTACCCGACCCAATCATCAGGACACAAAATACGCCGCAGATCAGGGTGTCCATAAAAAACGACACCAAACATATCGTAACACTCGCGTTCTTGAAAATTGGCCGCTGACCACACCGAAACTACCGAAGGAAGTTTACTAAGTTTGACACCATCGCCACGAGCAACTCGCGTTTTTAAAAGTAGTTCACTATTTTTACTCATACTGGCAAGAACATACGTCATTTCAATCTGCCCATCCGCGGGATAATCAACACCGGTAATGGCCTGAAGAGTTGTAAATTGATGCTCACCTTGCTTTAAGGCCTGGCAGACGGCCTTGACCTCTTCAGAGGCAACTGTAATCCAAGAAACACCACATCCCGGAGTCGTAACCCCTGCAGCATCGGTAGTGCCTTGAGGCTGCACTAAAACAGCATTGGCCGTAGGAACTGTGGCATTGATATAATTTACCCATTCGTTATGCATGTTTCACCCACCTGTCTCGAACAAGATGCTCTTTGGCAATTTTGCGTTGAAGAGTCATCAGGCCTTCAATGAGGGCCTCAGGTCGCGGTGGACAACCGGGAACATAAACATCCACTGGTACAATTTCATCCACACCCTTCAACACATGGTAACCATGCTGCCAGTACGGGCCGCCTTTATTGGCACAAGATCCCATACTGATGACATATTTCGGGCCTGGCATTTGCTCCCATAAAACTTTAATTCTGGTGGCCATTTTCAAACTCACTGTCCCGGAAACAATCATCAAATCGGCGCGACGTGGAGTCGCCATAAAAGCACCACATCCGAAACGTTCGAGATCATATTTGGACGCACCCGTGGCCATCATTTCAATAGCACAGCATGCCAGTCCGAAAGTCATGGGCCAGAGAGAATTCTTGCGACCCCAATTTAGAAAATCATCCAGTTTGGCCAGAACAATGCTATCTTGCATGCCAACTCCCATAATTATTAGATTTTAAACTCTATTTTTACTCGCCACAGCGGCATGAGTCAATAAAAGCGCAGGCCATTATTTTGGATTACTTATTATCGAGGATGAAAAAATTCGCAACGCTTTTGATAGGACTGCGCCATTTTCAGAAATTCTCGACCCCGGGCACCTTTTCCCTCAATTTTCTCCAATCCGGCCATGGTTGTACTGGCAGAATCTGATTCCTCGGAATGAAGCACTGAAGCAAGAGTACGCCCTATCGGATTGCCAATTGAATCTCGCATATAGCCCAGACGCTTATAATCATTTTCACATACCTTACTCATAATTGTTTCGTATTCCCGTAAGGCCGCCAACGGATAAGGTACGGCATAAGCGGAAGAAATAAAATTTGCATGATCATCTTTCATTAGGGGAAATTGTTCCATCTCAAGATTGTAACGTGCCAATTCTGTTTTCAACATTTTAAAATAGGCCCCGACCCGATAGAATTCCTCAATGGCCTTTGCGCGTGAAGGAGTGCCATCTTCCCCAAAGATAAATTGGCAATTTGAATTTGCCCGGTTACGAGTCGGAAAAAGTTCGTGTTCGACAAGACACTCGGCCATAAAGGCATCAATTTCGCCCCCGCGTCCTTCTAAAGTAGAAACGATAAAGTCCTTTACCGCAAATTCATCCTGATAGGGATTAAAAGGCGTTTTATAAATGAAGTGCACTAATTCATGCGCCAAATCCAACAATGCATCACGAACTTTTAAATCCTCATTAATATATATCTTCGACTGTAATTCATAAGTTGTAGCTTCTGGGCGATCAGGCGAAAAACGACGAACCAGAGTGCTGTCAGTAATGGAAATTTCTCCGGGAAGAATAACATCAAAAAGTGTTTTTCCTTGACTGGCAGCTCGATCGCGGGCCTTGCCAAGTAGTTTTTTACCTGTAGATGAAGTTAAGAGTGTCTCAACCAAAAAGCGCACTCTTTCTTCCTCGTCCTTACTCAAATCGCGCCATTTTTTTTCAGGAGCGCTGGCACGATCGACATGAACCGTGAGAGGCCCTTTCAACCAAGCGAAAGCACTGGAGCAGCCTAAAAAACAGAAAATTATGAGGAGGTAACGAATATTCATCACAGGACTTAACGGGATAGTCCTTTGGATCTGTGAGTTTTCGCTTGAATTCAATCGCCAGCGGCAAAAGTTACCCGATGAATTTAGTCATCCTTTAAGTCTGATAGCATGAATCATGATCTATGCGTCTTTTATCATGCTGATAGTAATTTCCATGATCTCAATCTCTCCCGCCATGGGTGCCGCTCTTTCTCCCCGCAGGCCAAGTGTTCAGCAGATATGTTCGGACGATAAAAATTTGAAAAAGATTGAAACCCTTGGCAATTTGCGCGACTCCATTGTGGAAACTTGCCATCAATATGAGACCACGGAGAATGCCAATAGAATCTATCCACTTGTACGAAATGTTATTGATATTCTTCGAACCCTTCCTGAAAATCTCAACACTGATGATGATGTCTTCTATCTTGACCCGAAAAAAAAGGTGGAAAAAGAGAAACTAAAAAATGCTCTCAATCAATTGGCCAACGCCATAATGATTGAAAAAAGAAAGAGTTCTAATATTACCGTTCCCGGCCCACTCAGAGAGCGACTGCATGATTTAATGGAGCGTTTTGGAAAAGATAGTGCCATGGCCGCAGCTGCCAAGGCCAGAAATCTTGATGAATATCGCCAGAACTATCTCACCGCTATGATAGACACACTTAAGCTCACACCTGAAGGCAGGAAAGCGGTTGATTGCTGGCAGAGCTTTCGCGAAGATCCTTTTGTGGGTGATGAATTTGTCGCCCCTCCCCCCGGTGCTGTGGGAGGAATCACAGCTATGTTCGTGACCAGAGAGGCCAAAAATCGCAACACCCTTCCACTCATCCGAGAAAAAAAATATTTTACCCCGCCCAACGATGGGAAGAGACGTTACATCAAACGCATTATCTTCAATCCCGATAGCGATCCGATTGAAATTCTGCATACGCTCGAACATGAAATGCAGCACAGTTGCAGTGTAAAAGAAGATCTTAAATTAAGAGATGCTTATATTGATCAAGAGGATATTCTTCGCCACAAGCAAGAAACTTGCTGTCCGGATAATAATATTACCCCTGCCTGCTCAACCTGTTTTCAGTCTGAACAAGCGAAACTCGACCAGATTAAACGCGCCCGTGATCAGGATGCCATCGTTGATGAGTGTCGCGCCTATTCATCACAGGTGCAGTTTTATAAAGAAATCGCCCAGGCAGATCCCGGGCTGGTCTGCAATTATCATTACTCCAGCGCGGCCTTTAACGATCAGATTGTTTCCTCCGCTCAATTTCAGGCCGCCACCGAAACTATGCTCAATGAGGGGAGCTTCGCCCTTTTGATGGGCCGGGATTACTCTCTGACCAAAGGGTCAACATTGCTTCCCCAAAATCTCTTTCTGGATTTTACGCCAGGCGGACCTTCACCTACTCAGTTGCGTCCTGAATTAATTATCAAACTACGGGATGCCGGTTGCCCGTTACCGCGATAAAGTCAACTTCAACAATAGTATTGATTTAAATAGTCCCTGCCGCTACCATGATCTGCATGGAAAATTTTATGTTTTATTTTTGGTGGTTTTTTGCGGCCATATTGATGCTCGCAGAATTTTTGCTGCCAGGCCTTATCGTCATTTTTGTTGGTCTAGGTGCCGCCACCGTCGCAGGTCTCATGCATTATCATGTTATTGACAGTCTGGTTCATCAGCTTCTAGTTTGGTTCGGGTCTTCCCTATTTTACTGCTTTACCTTACGTTTTTTAGTTCTGCGTTTTTATAAAAGCGATACGGAAAAAAAGAGCACGGACGAAGATCAATTTATCATTGGGCAAATTGCCAGTGTTACAGAATCTATTCCTCAAAATGGAATAGGAAGAATTTATCACGCCGACACCACATGGCAAGCGCGCAGCAAAGATGGATCTGCCATTGAAAAAAATGAGCGTGTTAAATTAGTTGGTCGAGATAATATAACTTGGATCGTGCAAAAAATTTAAAATCAGTAAGGAGAATATTAATGTTAACCCTGACATCCATTGCAATCTTGCTTGTTTGTTTCATCATTTTCAAGACAGTGATTATTGTTTCGGAACGAGAGAATGTAATCGTCGAGCGGCTGGGGAAATTTCATCAAATTCTAACCCCCGGAATCTATTTTCTCATTCCTTTCGTCGATCATGCTGCTTATAAGCATGAGATGAGAGAACAGGTCATTGATATTCCCGCGCAAAGCGTGATCACTTCCGATAACATCCAGGTCGAAGTCGATGGCCTTTTATATATCAAAGTCATGGATGCTAAAAAGGCCAGTTATGGAATTGGCAATTATGAAGCCGCCAGTATCAATCTGGCCCAGACAACTATGCGATCCGAAATTGGCAAATTGACTTTAGGAGAAACTTTTTCAGAGCGGGATAAAGTCAATGGCAAAGTCATCGGTGAAATAGATAAGGCCTCTGATCCTTGGGGCGTCAAAGTTCTACGATATGAAATCAAAGATATCACTCCCACTAAACATGTCATTGAAACGTTGGAAAAACAAATGGAGGCGGAAAGAGAGAAACGGGCAGAGATTACCAGGGCGACGGCGGAAAAAGAAAAATTGATCAATGTTTCCGAAGGACAAAAACGACACGCCATCAACCTCTCCGAAGGTGAAAAGCAAAAAAGAATCAATGAGGCCCTAGGCCGAGCGGAATCCATTAAACTGATCGCTGATGCTACCGCGAAGAGTCTGCAAATGGTGGGAGATGCCATTAATCAGCCATGTGGAAAGGAGGCGTTAAAGATGAAATTAATTGATCAATACATTGATCGTCTTGGGGAAATTATTGAAGGTAGTAATGTGTCCATTTTTCCCGCCGGGCTGGCCACAGTCAAAGGTATTTTCGATGAAATTCGACAAAATAAAATGAATATCAACCAAATCGTTGAGGAGAATAAATAATGTCACCAGATTTATTATTTTTTACCATCGTTGTTGGAATCATATTCCTCTTAGTCATTCGGGCCTTGGTTCGTTCTATTCGACTCGTCCCCGCGCAAGAAGAATTTATTATCGAACGTCTGGGAAAGTATCATGTAACTCTCAAGGCCGGTTTTCATTTGCTTTTTCCTTTTATTGACAAAGTTGCCTTTATTCAAGAACTCAAGGAACGCACAATGGATGTCCCGCCCCAAAGCTGCTTTACCAAGGACGAAATCCGGGTAGAGGTCGATGGCGTCATTTACATGCAAGTTTATGATTCCGTTAAGGCCAGCTACGGTATTACCGATTATGAATTTGCCGCCACACAGTTAGCACAAACTACCACACGCGCTATCATCGGAACTTTAGATCTAGATAAAACTTTTGAAGAACGCGAAACTATAAGCGCAAAAGTTGTCGCAGTTTTGGACGAGGCAGCTTCTAAATGGGGTGTCAAAATTTTACGTTTTGAAATAAAAAACCTTATTCCTCCCGAATCAGTTCGACAATCCATGGAAAAGCAAGTAACGGCAGAAAGAAACCGACGAGCTGTTGTGCAAAAAAGTGAAGGTGAAATGCAATCTTTGATAAACACTTCCGAGGGACGTTTACGTGAAATCGTCAATCGCTCAGAAGGTGAAAAGCAAAGACAAATCAATGAGGCCCAAGGTAAAGCTCAAGAAATTCTGGCGCTGTCAGAGGCCACCGCAGAATCCATTCGAAAGGTTGCCCATGCCATTAATACCGCAGGTGGACCTCATGCCGTGAAGCTTGAGTTGGGACAAAAATATATTCAAAATCTTGCCAAACTTAAACAAAGCAAAAATAAAGTTGTACTTTCCGGAAATTTGACTAACATGCAAGAAATGCTTGAAGCGCTTGATCTCAACATCTAGCAGGCGATTAAGAAAAAACTACATCCACTTCACCAACTTGAGTTCAAAGCCGGCATCTTCGAATCCGCTATAATGGCGTGCGATGGCACGAAATGCCAAGGTGAAATCACCCGGTCTACGATTATCCAACCGCAAACGCCATTTTGTTCGTGAGCTGGCATTGCTTGAAATGCATTCACAAGCAATGATCTGACGTTGAACTTCATGGAGAGAGCTGGCTTGATGGGTTAAAACAGCTTGAACGCGAATATGTTCAACCGTTAGATTGGGATGACTCAATTCCACGATAACCTGGGCCGGCTTTGATCGAGGAATATTATCGGTCTCCAGACCTTCCGAATCAACATTTTCAAAAGCAACCAAGTGCCAATGCTCTGTCAGGGTCTTCTTAAAGTTCGTGAGATTGCGTAGTTCTGCAAAATTATTTTTCTTGAGATCATGTGAAGCATTCAAAGCAGGTTGATACAATCTGTGCTGATAATCTTCCAACATGCGCTCGGAAGCAACAAAGGGTAAAATAGTATAAATCGATTCACGCACACGACTGATCCAGGCCGGGGAGAACGACTGTCCTTCAGGTTTAACAAAATCTTTCAATATCTCATTTTCAAGTAATGAAAAAATTCTGGCGCGGTCATAATCGTCTTGAAGAGATTTATCCCAAAGCTCGGAACCATCACCAATCATCCAACCATTGTTTCCATTATACGATTCAGGCCACCAACCGTCGGCCACGCTGAAGTGCAAAGTTCCATTTATGGCCCCTTTCATACCCGAAGTTCCAGAGGCCTCAAGGGGGCGCAATGGAGTGTTAAGCCATATATCAGACCCGCTTAAAAGACGACGGGAATAGGACAAATCATAATCTTCCAATACCAACACCGAACCACTAAAACGGGGGTCCTTACTCCAACGAGCGATTCGCTGTAAAACTTCTTGCCCCATACCATCAGAGGGATGGGCCTTCCCAGCATAAATAAAAAGGATCGGAACAGGACTTCTCCGGATAATTTCGGCAAGTCGATCGGCATCCTCAAAAAGAATATCGGCGCGTTTGTAAGGGGCCATCCTTTTTGCATGGGTTATAATCAATGTATTTTCATCAAGTCGCGCCAGTATCTCGGCATACTCAGGTCGAACTGCCCCACGATCCAATTGCCCAGCAAGCCGTTTCTTAATCCAAGAAATTAAACGTCTTTTTAAAATAAGTTTTTTCTCTGCCACACGCTCGAGTGGAAGGTTCTGCAGCTTCAACCAATAATCGACATCATTCAAGCGTTTGGGCCATTGGTCACCCAAAACTTCAAAAAACAAATCTTGCCAGGTGGGTTCTAACCATGAAGGAATGTGCACACCGTTTGTCACATGCGTGACAGGAACTTCATCTTCGTCTAGGTCTGGAAAAAGGTTATTGAACATGCGTTGTGAAACACTCTCATGAATTTTGCTGACAGCATTCACCCAGCGACTTCCACGCAAGGCCATTCCAGTCATGCTAAATTTATCATCAATCCCAAGCCCCTTGAGAGATGCGCCCAGGCCCATTATTCGATCCAAGATTGGCTGATTTTGAATGCGACGCTTGAGCAAAGCGATGGCCTCATCACGAGCAAATTCATCATGTCCTGCCGCCACAGGCGTATGAGTTGTAAAAATAGTTGTAAAACGTACATAATCAAAAGCTTCATCAAAATTAAGCTGATGTTGCTCCATCAATTCGAGAATCCTCCCGACCACTAGAAATGCCGTATGCCCTTCATTCATGTGAAAAACACTAATATTCAAACCGAGTTTTTTTATCAGTTCCAGCCCCCCCATACTTAAAAGCCATTCCTGGCCAATTCTCTTGCCCGGTTCGGCACTATATAAACGGTCCGTGAGAACGCGTAAACGAACCGGATTTTCCATGACATTACTATCAAGGAGAAGCAGATCCACTCCATGCAAATCGAGACGCCAAATTTGAAAATAAAGTTCTTCCTCGTTAAAAGGAATAGATAATAAAAGTCGGCCCCCTGATACATCTTGCACGAGATTTATTTCCAAATTCTCTAATTCTGAACGATCATAATTGGCCAATTGCTGCCCATCCTGAGTCAGGACTTGTCGAAAATATCCATATTGGTAAAAAAGTCCAAAGGCCACAATAGGAATCTTCATATCAGAAGCGGTCTTAAGATGATCCCCGGCAAGCATTCCCAGACCACCGCTATAAATTCTTAATTTATCGGTAATTCCATACTCCATGCAGAAGTAGGCGCGATCATAAGCGGCAAAAGCATTGGCACTGGCAACATCATCGGCTTCAAATCCAACTCGAATGCCATTAAACAACTTTCTGAGTTCGCTATTGGCGGAAATCTTTTTCACCGTCTCATCATCCGCATTTCGAATAAATTTCAACGGGATTTGGTCGACTTCTTCCCATAATTTGCGGTCCAGTTGATAAAAAAGTTGCAATACATAGGGATCCCATTTCCAACTCATGGTACGTCCCATGAATTGCCTTAAAGATTTCTGCACATTGGGAAATCTGGTAGTCACAGAAAATTTCTTTACGTTGGCACGAGCATGACTAAAACGTGAAGGCGCAACAACATTCCCCAAGGAAAACGAACGGAAACGTGCGTGAGGACTCTTGGAAACGCGAAGAGTCGCCCGTTCAATAGCAAAAGAATATGCGCGTAAATATCCTTCAATCAGGTCACTCCAGCGGGCCCTCTTGGCGGTCTGAAGGGCGGCTTCAGACCATTGTTTTCTTTCGACAGGAGAAGCATTCAGGATTTCTAAAATTTTCTTCTTTAATTCTGCACGTATTTCTTCGTAGTTATGGGGAACGTCACCGCGAGTGCGTTTTATAACAACAACGCCTTTCTCCTTATCGCTACCCGGTAACGATTGCACCCATCGGCCAAAACCGGCACAGTCCGTAGTACAAGTCGGTAATCCAAGAGCAACGCTTTCATGAGGGGTATATCCCCAAGGTTCATACCAGGAGGCAAAAACGGCAAGATCCATTCCTGAGGCAAGCTCCCAATAAGTTTCAGTAAGAGTTGAATCTGTGCCATTTAAATATAGTGGAAGGAAAATCACGTGCACTGGGTTATTGGCGGAATTAACTTGTCCTCGATGATTCAAGAGATCGAGAAGCGGATCATGTGACGGATCAGTAATTGTATGGGTGGAAAAGGCATTTTCAGCATGTGGAAAAACACGATGCCCATGTCCCGCAGGACACATGACAAAAGCAATTACTTTTTTTTTGGAATCACCATTGGCCAAGGAATCTTTCAAATCCAAGGACGCGTCAATAAAGAGATCAATACCCTTATTCCGAAACTCGTAACGTCCTGCCGTCACCATCATAAAGGTTTGATCAGAGTCATAATTAAAACCGGTAACTTCTCTTGCGATCTGGAGCATTCTGAGCCGCATTTTTTTGCGCAAAGACGGATCAAGTAATTCAGGACTGGGAATGTCATCACTCAATCCATTATTTACGACAACATCTGCTTTTTTTCCAAGGATCAGCCCACATTCATCTGAAGTGGTTTCACTCACTGTCGTGAAGCAATCGGCTTCACGCGCACTAATCACTTCTACTGAGTGCTTAGATTCAACGCCGGTTTCTTGCGCCCAGACAGTCGCTGGCTTGCTCGCGAGATAAGAATCCAGGGTCTTTTGGTGATCACGTGAAGAAAGTGAACGTCCCAGAATAGTGGCATGAGTGGTAAAAACCGTTGCGATATCAGGACAAGTTTCCTTCAAATGCAAAAGAGCAATAGAAGTCATCCACTCATGGGCGTGGACCAACACACGCTTTCCTTCCGAGAGGAGCAGCCTATTGGAAATTTGCTCTATCAGCAAACCTGAGGCATGGGAAAACAATACTGGCTCGGTATAATCAAAGCCGCCAAATAAGGATTCAACTCCATAGTGCTCCCAGTAATGGGCCAAAATCCTATCTTTCTGTGCAAACAGCTCCTTAAAACCAACCAATAAAACCTTGGGGCCACCTGGGATATTCCAACGCCCCATGCGGCAAGAGACACCTTGATAGGTAAAATCTTGAATCAGTTTATAGACAGCATCACTCCAAATTTCCTCACGAAAGGAAGGGGTAGCAGAAATGGGATGGAGGACATGCGGCCCGACGCAGATATAATCCTCGCCAAAACGTTCACGGATTTGCGCGGCCTTGCTTTGGATGACTGTGTGAATGCCGCCAACCATGTTACAAATTTCCCATGACACTTCAAAAATAAAATCTGGTTTTTCCATTTTGTCTCCTGACAAAATTAGCGCTTAAACTTCCTGATCATCCTGCAATATTATGCCATCAAATTAGCTTTGAATGCTGAGAATTTTTTGTGTCAAGGTAAAGTTCAAAATCATCAAGAATAGTCATGTAACTCAGAAAAGCTTCATAGGGACTTTTGAACGGGCTAAAGTAAGCATGGACATCGCCATCCGCAAAAAACTTTGTCGACATATAGTAAAAATGATCAGAAGTCAGCAGTCTCCGCCATGTTTTGAGTACAGCAGTATTGTTTCGACGCCTAACCAAGTGCGCCAATGCATATGCACGTGTCAGTGATAATTTCTGCATTTCATTACCACTCCATGCGCTTAAATCTCGCTCCACATCGGCCCAAGAAACATTTCTGGGATAGGACAAAGTGGACACATCAGGAAATTTTGCCACAACCTCCGAAGGAGTTAGAAACTCCCAATTTGGATGCCGCAAAATTGCATCGGGCAAATGGCGCAAAAATTCAAAAATTCCTGTTTCTTCCCATTGGTGTTCACCAAATGTTTCATAATCCATAAACAAGTTAACAGTATCGCCATTGCCTGAAATGGCGTGTACCCAATTAGAAAATTTCTCCGCTTTTAAAGGAAATTCATTCCATGCACGATCAGAAAAACGAAAAGCAATATCATCACTGAGCTTATAATTTTTGGTAAGAATTTTGAGGTCCACCTCTGGATGTCGATAGACAAAATTCGGACTTCGCCATCCCAAAATGTCATCAGCGCCTTCGGCCAAAATACCCTTGAAACCCATGCTGTGTACAAGTTTACCTATATGATCATTATAGATAAGCTCGGTATTTCGGAAGATGGTGGGCCTGACCCCAAAATAGTGCTTAATTTCCTTGGCGTGCTCATCGACTTGTGAAAAGAATTCATCTTCTTGATAAAGGGCCGCGAGAGAATGGTGATAGGTCTCTGAAAGAATTTCAACACATCCTGTATCCACTAATTGTTGAAATGAAGTAAGAATTGCCGGCGAGTACATGCGCATCTGCTCGAGTGCTACACCCGAGATAGAAAAACTCACTTTGAATTTTCCCTTAAACTTCTGAATGAGTTCGAGTAAGACAGAGTTGGTTTTTAGATAACACTTACGTGCCACTTTATCGAGGATAAGGGTATTTTTATCATCCGCAAAATAGCGCTGACGCTTGCCGACATCAGAAAACCTAAAGCGCTTGATGCGAAAAGGCTGATGAACTTGAAAATAAAAACACACCGCTGACATATTCTTTTTTCCTCATTCCTAGGTAAGAGTACGATAGATTTCCATTAAACGGGAGGCAGAAGCGTTCCAATCCAAACGTTTCACTTCTTGCTTTGCCATTTGCAAAAGATCGCGCCTGAGTTGGGGGTATTTCAAAGCTCCAACGATAAGATCAGCCAATTCCTCAATGTCCCAAAAATCAGCTTTAAGAGCATGTCTAATCACCTCTGAAACGCCTGACTGCCGCGAGACAATAATCGGGACATCATAATAGAGTGCTTCAAGAGCTGATAACCCAAATGGCTCAGAGACGGAAGGCATCACATACAAATCTGAGGATGCAAAAATTTGATCGACTTCATGTCCGCGTAGAAATCCAGGTAGTAGAAAATTCTTTTCAGCACCGGCATTATGAATTTTTGACCGAAGTTGTTCAAGCATATCGCCTGATCCGGCAAGAACAAACTGCGTGTTTGGTAAATGCTTCAATGTCCGCAAAGCCGCTTCCACAAAATAGTCCGGTCCCTTTTGGAAAGTCACTCGGCCTAAAAATAAAACTCTGTAAACATCATCATCTTTCCGAGCAGGAGCAATGCAGGTACGCTCACTCAGTCCATTATGAACAGTGAAGATTTTTTGCTCGGGAATTTTATAATCATCAATCACTCGACGGCGGGTATAATGACTTACGGCCACAATTAAAGTGGCGGCCTTGAGTGATGATTCTTCGATATGGGCGATGGTATCATTTTTATACATCCCACTGCGATCCGATTCGAGACTATGAACATGAAGAATGACCGGTTTTCCGCTAACACGGCCGATGGCAATAGCGGCCAGATAGGTCATCCAATCATGCGCATGAATGACGTCAAAATCGAGACTGCGAGATAAGGCCACCGCACGCCTAGCATAGGCATTGACCTCTTCAAAGAGATGATGGCCATAATGTTGGGTACTTTTAACCGAAGGGTCCCCTGTAACAACAGATTCTTCAGTTTTAGAAAAAATCTCTTCCCCACTCACAAGCGTCTTAAAATCCCGAACCGATTTACTTCTAATAATGCGGAGTTCAGCTTCTGATAATCTTTTGTGCTCAGGACGAATATAAGGAGTGAGGAAACTCGGGATATCGTAAATCATGAGCTTTTCATAATCCTCATACTCACTCACCTCAGTTCCTGCAAGCCACTGCGTTTTTATCCGTACTCCAGGTCGCGTTCCTTTTTGAGTTATCCCTGAAGTCACATCATAAAGATCCAGGTGAGGGGCCGACTCGTTCCCGTAGAGTCGAGGCATAAAAAAATGGATTTGAAGATTATGTTGCGCCAGAGCACGCGTTAACCCTTCACAAGCGGTTCCCAAACCGCCTGCGATCTGTGGGGGAAATTCCCAACCCAACATTAAGACCTTAAGTTTTCTATCAACCATAATGCCCTTAATGTTTCAGCGACACTCCATGCTTGAGCCGGCGCTCCGCGAGGAGTATGTGGTTGGTCGCCATCGAAAATTTCCGAAATTTGTCCGATGCAACCTTCCTCATAATAATGTTTCTCAATAGCTGCAAATACAGGAGCCAGGGTAGATTTTACTTTTGAGGCGTCCCAATATTTCAAAGCTGCCTCTGTATAGATTCCAATCGGCCATGGCCACACGGTTCCCTGGTGATAAGCGCGATCACGACGAGTTTGATCGCCCAGATACTGCCCAACATAACGACTATCACAAGGCGCTAGGCTGCGGAAACCGATAGGAGTTAAAAGCTCTTCCGTTATTCGTTCCAAGGATGCAATGGCCTGTTCACGAGAAAACATCTCAAATTTCGAACGCAAGGCCCAGAGTTGATTGGGACGCAAAGATGCATCCAGGTTGAGACCATCATGGCCATCGCCGACAAATGTTCGCTCGCTGACCCATAAATTCTGGCAATATGTCTTTGCCACTTTATCGAGATAGTTTTTAAAAAGTCGAGAAGCTCCTGCTTTGGATTGGGTGTGATACCGCAACAAAAAATCCATGTTTTCAAAAAATAAAGCGTTTATATCAATAGGATATCCGTGCCTGGGAGTCACAGGCACTCCGTCGACACAAGCATCCATCCAACTAGTGGCATAATTTCCACGCTTACAAAAAAAGCCGAAATCAGTGATCTCTACATTGCTACACTCACCTTGAAAAAAGAGTAAGAGCCAGCGCTCAAGTGTTGTCAAAAGTTCTCGCGCCAAAAGACTGCTATTCGGTGTTTTAACTGGATGTTCTTCAAGCAAAAAACGTAAAGCAGATCCCCATAACAAGGGAGAATCTAATCCACTGCAATTGAGGTCAACGGCCAAGGCTTCAGATTTTTTATCAAATAATTGTTTTTCAATATTGGGAGCCCAACTTTGAAGAAGATGCATGGCCCTCTTTGGATCATTCCAACATAAACTAACCCCAGGGAGAGAAATAAAAGTATCTCTTGCCCATGCAGAGAACCACGGATAACCAGCTATCACTCCTTCAAACGAAGGGTGTTTAAAATCTTGATAGATATAGGCATTTAAGGAACGAGAAAGTGCATGGAAAAACTCGGAATGTTGACCCGGCAGCGGGGCCGAGAGACTCACGCGTTTTCTCGTATGATTAGAATCATTTTGCTTTTTTTCTTCCACGGCAATAAAGCGCAGGAAAAATTTTGTCCCTGGAACCATTGTCACAAAAAATCGAGATGGGCAAAAACAATCCTCTTTTGCAGGATATCCACGCGACTGCTCTTCAGAATAATAAAAGTTTCTATACCAGCTTCCAAGTAACTCCATCCGATGCTCACAACTCAAAGTGATATGAAAGCTGCTCAGATCATCATAGGGCTTAAAAGAATAAGTCGTGGAGTTTCCCCTTTTGGGTTTCTCAACTTTCTCGATGGTGCCATCAAGAGCGAGATTCTCTTGAGAGAGGGAGTGTATGTTTCGAATAGTAAATAAAGGTTCAAGAGAAAGCTCGACAGTCGATGATTTCGGACTTAGTTCATATTCAAACTCAATTCCCTCAGCATCTTTCTCGGTGAAAAAACGAAAAGACCGCGTCAGCTCTGCTTTTCCGTTATTTAAACGATAAATCCAACGAGGAAATGGATCGGCATGAAATGATTGCAAAAGAGCGGTTCCTGATGTTCCCGGTCCATGACCAAAATCAAAATCGACCAAAGGGATTTGTTCCGTTTCACTGATCTTATGTCTTTCAAGAATATCAAGTAATAAATGCTCTGGATTGGCACGGCCTAAAGCACGAGAAATCCACTGGCCATGATATTTACGGCGAGGAATGCGGTCCCAACTCCCCATCGCAAATGAACCATTGAAATGCGTATGCAACCACTCTTGAGATATAAAAACCATAGACGGGAAGTATATTTGAAATATCCACATTAGAAAGCATAAATTTCATGATTAAATATAGCGGTTGCTCTTGATCTAGATCGGCCCAGAATCAAACCTGCATCACGGACCATCATTGGCAAACTAACAAGACCCCCCCAAATAGCTCGCCGCAGCAAGTATTTCGATATCCTCTTTCCCCTGCTTCAATTTGACAATCCTGGGGCGCAATTTCCGTTTTATTTGTCATAAGCATTCCTTACAACTTATTACAATTTGAACACTCATTGACGGGGAGAGACCGAAAATTCAGCTTGACGGACTTTTTTTCAATCCTTTAGGCGAATTCTTTTCCCTATTCTTTTGCTCAATCTTTAAACCACCATGGCATCTATAAAGTTTTCACTCATCTTTATGGGTAGATTCCGCCTTGCTATGTTTGCTTCTTGTTTGGGCGAATTTGCTGGGGAAGAAGATCATGAAATTGAACATTCAACTGCTTTTCATTGGTTATCTGGTGTTAAACTTAACAGCCAGTGCTTATGCTCAAGGCATGTCAAAATCGAAATTCACAAGTGAGATCGAGTCAGGCGCACCATTTTCAAAAAGCAAAATTTCAGAGAAGGAACAAGATCGAAGTAAAGGCACCATAGATAAGGATTCTTGGTCTAATTACTATGCTGATTCATGCGAAGTTAACTATAATCATATTCAAAACGAACAGGAACTGCGAAATCTCAATATGCGCCGCTGTGATGATGGCACCGTCAGTTTCCTTCAGCCCGATTCAGAAGGATGGTTTGGCAATGAAGGTAAATGTGGGCAGACGGCAGCTTCCAACGTTCTCTTCATGTACTGCGGCCTGGTCGGACACCCGCAATGGTATAGTAACCGCTTCTTGAATGATCTTACACCTGGAGTAAGACCGGGAACTCTTGAAAGCGGCCTCAATACAATTTTTGATGAAGAATCGGCTTGTCCAGGGGGCACTTGGAATATTCGGATAGGGTCCAGCTATAACGACTTTCTTTATGAAATAGAAAATGGACTCACTCCAAAATTCAACCATAAAGGACTTATCACACGCACCAGAAGTAGCGGAGAAAAAGTGAAACGCAGTCCCGTCATTGCACTCCTGCGTTCTCCCGGCAGTCGGACTTTGCACTGGGTAACTATCACTGATATCTTAAATCGCAAAAATAATAATTGTCAGTTGGTTATCAATCATTGGGATGATCAGTATGCCGTTCCTTGCCATAAATTTGGGGCGTGGTCATGGGGTGCCTATGATTCTTACGCCATCCTGTTTGATCCATATACGATTTTAACTTTTGAATAAGCTAGCATGTTATAGAAAATCAAAATCCGAAGAGTATAAAACTAGATTTTGGCCCCTGAAAGAAGTTGGTTCCGCAATTCTTGCCAAATTTCAAAATAGCGCCATGCTGGTGGATCATCCGATTTAGTATGATGGTCGGGCAACAGTTCAAGTCCTTGGGTTTGAAGTAAAATTTCTTTGACCCGAGGGTTTTGTTCCAATTTGGCCTTCATGGCGGAATAAATAAGATCAAAATAAGCGCCACGATCTTTCTCACGATAAGTTAATTTCTTGCCTTCAAAGCTAACCCAATCAATGCCCAGTTTTTTCATGCACTCACTCCCAGGATCACCGGCCGATTTTGCTTCGAAGCTTACCAATTGCTCAACTTGTACACGGGTCAATTTAAATTGGTGACAGTTAAATCGCGGATCATTTTTCATTTTTGGATCGGGATATTTGGTCGATTGCCATAACCCTTCGACCGAGGCGTACTGCTTTCCGTTCAATAAGATTGGCGTTGGTGCAAAATTAGACAGGATTCCAAGCTCATGTCTCTTCGAGAGAATGACGCTTTTATTTCTTACTCCGGCATCGGGCAGAATTTCCCATTTGGGAATATTGGCATCACTTACTGGTGTCCACCAATGTTCCGGGTATTTTGCAACTTGCACCTGATTCGTTATCTGTGCACAGGCACTCAAGAGAATAAAGGTTACAAGAGTAATTAACTTTCCCATAACAACCTCGCTGAAATCTATTGAATGCATCATCATAATCATTACTCGACATATATTCTAGGAAAAAAAATGGAAGAGAGTATTTGATGGAATCGTTCTTTTTTGCATCGGTTGATTTGTCATGAAGAAAACAATACGAATCAAAGACCAAATGACGGCCGAACAAATATTTTTCCGCGAGCTTCCCTTTATTTCCTGTCAAGATACATCGCCCATTCATCTTGGCTTTCTCAGCGACACGCATAACACCTTCACTAACCAAAACGAGCTTCGCAACATCCTGTCGGAAAATTGGGAATATGGAAAAACAAATTTTTTGATCCATGGCGGAGATGTCGTTCATAAGGGAGGAGAAATCGACGAATGGGAGGAATTTTTTAGCATAACATCCGAAACTTTCTCACTCAAACCTATTATTTCTGCGATCGGAAATCATGAGTACCAATCCTTGCACTTAGTTCAAGGACCTCCCCCGCAAACCATTTCCACGGAAGATTATCATTAAGACCTTCTTGACCGATAGATCCCTGCTCGATGAAAAGATTATTGATCTGACAAAGGATTCCCATTAGAAAACAAGAGCGGCACTTAACCGCTCTTGTTTCAGTTAATTTTAAAAAAATGTTTTAAACCGCCCGGAGTCTTGAGGATGTCGCGTGGGCCGAAGATCTTTCTTTTTTTAAAGAACTTTTTACGATTCCGGCCAGAGAGTTGATTTCAGTTCCCAAAACCTCCAGGCAATCATCAGCACACAATATCCCTACAACTTTTTTGCTGGCGTTCACAACAGGAACTCTGCGCACTCCATACTTATTCATTTTTTCTATTGCAGAACCTAATCCTTCATCCACCGACGCAACTGTAACTTTCCCTTTAATAAATTCCCCAGCGGTACGGTTAGGATCCAATTTCCCTTTCTTGGCAAATTCCAAAACCAAATCCCTATCCGTTAAAATACCGACCACACCTTCGTATGCTTCACTTTTGCCATTTTTCGCTTTTGAAACAATTACATCTCCAACATGTTTTTCCAGCATGACTTTCGCAACTTCGACGAGGGAGGATGTAGCAGGCAGCATGACAAAATCTTTTTTCATAAACTTTTCTAAACTCATAAGCGCTCCTTTCAAATTTTAGTTAATACTCATTCAATTCAATAAGGAGGTATTATATTGGCAAGGAGTTATTTTCTCGTTGATATAGTTGATTAGCATTATTGTTTAGCATCATCAAAAAATAGAGCGACTGTCATGACTCAGAATGCTGCGTGCAAGTCCTGGCAAATGGGAGGGCGATCAGTCGTTTTTCATCAATAAATTCACCATCCACTTCACAAATACCGTATTTGCCTAATTCAAGCCTGCGTAAGGCATTGTCAATTTCGGCCAGCTCTTTTTTTTCAATCTCATTAAGAGCATCAATGATACTATCATTTTGCTCAGAAGCAGCTTGTTCATTTAAATCCTGCTCAAGGGTAATTCCGTTGGAGGTTCTTTCCTTTTGTCGTTTGTCCATCAACTCAAACAAGTCCGCTCTTCGCTTTAGTAAATTTTCCCTGACTTTGACTGTAAATTGCTTCATGCTTTTTCCTCTTTTAATTCCCCGACAACTCAGGATAATTTAATCAGCGCATTGGATTTGTTGCAATGACTAGAAACACTCTTGCAAAAAGTAGCAAAGATCATGGCCAATAATTCATTTGGTTAGGGAAAAAAGTAAAAGAAAGCAGAGATGATTTTATAATCATGGTCGAGCAATTGTTTTTTTACAAACTGGACAAATGCCATGGGTGAATTGAAACTCGGCATTATCGGTCAGATATCGATCTAACTCATGCCATGATCCATCGCTTGCACGAACCTGTTTACACCAGGAGCAGACAGGAAGATGTTTACGCAATTTTTCTACTTTATCGATTGATTGTTGCAATTCTTCATTGAGACGTCGAATTTCAACCATATCCTGAAAACGGGCATGCGCCATTTCTATGGTACTCTTGAGAGCGCGAGCATCGTAAGGTTTTGGCAGAAAACCATAAGCACCCGCCGCTTGCCCAAGCTTCAACATTTCATTGTCAGAGTGAGCGGTTAGAAAAACAACAGGTATAGCAAAGGCCTTGTTGATCGAGATAGCGGCTTCTAAACCGTTCATTGCACCATCCAGAGTAATATCCATCAGAATTAAATCAGGCATCACTTGTTCGGCACAACGAATGGCCGCTTCACCACTGGCCACGATTGCGGGAACTTCGTATCCCAGCCTGATGAGGTTGTTTTTGATGTCCAATGCGATCAAGGCCTCATCTTCTACAACCATAATCCGCTTTTTATCCATTTCGCGTTCCTTTATTTAAAAATGTGATAGAAAATCTCGTCCCTTTGCCCCTGAATACTTTTAAATTGCCACCAATTTGTTTGGTTAAAACATTAACGACCTCAAGTCCAAGGGTTTTGATGCTACCCAATTCGACTTCAGCAGGAAGACCGACTCCGTTATCTGCCACTGTAAGCTCGAGCATTCCTTCTCTAATTTTACAAACTCCGGCCGAAATCAAACCTTTTCTTCCATCAGGGAAAGCATGTTTGAGAGCATTCGAAACCAGCTCATTTAAAATTAAAGCACACGGTATCGCGATATTTACATCGAGAATGAGATTTTCCATATCGAGCGAGAAAATGACCTTATCCTCTATGTGATTTGCCATAATCTTTTCCATCAGACTTTTCAGATATTCCTTGAATTCGATATAGGCCAGGTCTGACGAAAGATATAGCTGCTCATGAATAAGAGCAATGGTGGAAATACGTCCTCGGCTCGCATCAAACAGTCCACTGATATTTCTTTCGGAAATATTCTTTGATTGGAGACTGAGCAGGCTCTGAATGATTTGCAAATTATTTTTTACCCGATGGTGAATCTCTTTTAACAGTACTTCCTTCTCCCGAAGGGCGACAGCAACTAAATCGGCATTTTTTTTGCGTTCAGTAATATCCTGCAAATGCACAACATAAGCTCCTGCAGCATCAGCAAAAACTTGCTGGCTGGGAACAATCGTCACATCCAGATAAATCTCTCCACTTCGCTTGGTGGGATAAAGTTTCTGTTTTTTAACGAGTTCAAAATCAAAAACCATTTCATAACGAACTGATTCACCTTTCTGTAATAATTTTTTTATCTCGCTTGTAAGATTCGGATCTTCAAACAGTTTAAAATTTTTTACATGGGAAAAATCATCAATACCAAATATCTTGAGACAGGCATCGTTCGCATCTATCAAGAGACCGGCACTGTTATAGATTTCTATTCCCAGAGGGGAATACTTATAAATGGTTCCATATAGGCATTTCTCTGAAAAAATCTTCAGATTGGTTATGCATGGATTATTCGATTGTTCACTATTCACTTAAGACTAAATATATCAAAGGTATAACTGAGATAATACGATCAACCGCCTGATTTAGATCAGAAAGTTTAAATTTTATTCTTGCCTTTGTTAAAATCAAATAGTAAGTATTCGTTCAAGAATTACCAATCGCATTAAATTAACTGTGGGAAATCATCCCATATTGAGTTGAAATGTGATATATAAGTAATTAAATATACATAAATTTATGGAAAAATTTTACATGCTGGCGCTACGCGTCTACTTGAACCTCTTTTTAATGTTTTGCATTTGCAAATGGGGACAGCTTTAATGCAACATTTGAATTTAAATCACCTTTTTTATTTTTATACAATTGCCACTGAAGGATCGATCCGTGACGCTTGTGAGAAATTGTCTCTTACGCAGTCAACTTTGAGTAACCAGCTAAAAGAACTGGAAATGTATTTTGGTGAACCATTGTTTGATAGAAAATCCAAGAGCTTGATTTTAAATGACATCGGAAAAAATGTTTTAACTTATGCGGCCGAAATATTCAGATTGCGAGATGAATTGACTTTTGGTGTAAAAAATCATTTCCGGGAAAATAACCATGTGATGAAAGTTGGGTTTGTCCCGAGCTTCATGAGAAGTGATATCTATTGCATTTTCCGCGGGCTTTGGGACAAAGGCCGCATTGTCTTAAAGTCCACACAAGATTCTTTGCCAAATTTGTTAAGTCAGTTGGAATCAAAAGTGATTGATGTCATTTTGTCTGATCGGCCGATTCTTCATCATTCATTTAAACTCAAAAATAAAGAGATTTTCAAAAAACAACTTGTTTTTGTAGGCAATAAAAATTTTGTCCCGCTCACTGCCGATTTTCCAGCTTCATTAAATAATGTCCCTTTTTGTGCCTACAATACAGCTTCAAATACCCAATATGCTCTTGAAGGCTATTTTAAAACCAATAATATCTCTCCGCATGTTATTGGTGAATTTGATGATGTTAATCTGTTAAAATTAATCGCAGAAGATGGCAAGGCCGTTGTTGCGATACCTGCCGAACTGGCGAGAGAGTCAATGGTGAGCAAACGCCTGTTCCAAATAGGTGCCCCTTTTGATCTGCATGTAAGTACTTGGGTATTGAGCCTATTTGATTATAAATTTGACGATTATCTACAGAAATGTCTCTCCGACATTATTGATGGCCAAGTCATTGCAAGAGCTAATTAATAATCTCAAAAAACTTCCCTTTTGTTCGGTCACATTCGAGAACTGCTTGTTTAAGTTCCTTGGCGATTTCCCTCGATGATTCGAGTGAAAAGCCCTTAGTCTAATCATCATAGAACTTCATTGCTTGGGGAGTTACAGACCGGAGATATTCCCGTTTGTAAGAGAAAATTTTACAAGCAAAGCATCTTCCGCTGAAGAAGAGTCCAGTCCACCAATTTTGCCATTAACAATATTTGTATCAAATTTATATTTTTTATCTTTGGCCGGTATAAAAGTGATATCTCCATTGGTAAGTCTGACATCTATTCGAAAATGCGGATACTCAAAATTTAGTTTCCCATTTGTTCCTTCCACCACGAAGGTTACGCCGGCAGGAATATGTAAATCACATTTTACATCGCTCTTTTCTGCAAAATTCAAAATTATCTTATTTCCTTCATCTAATAAAAACGATTTATCTTTTTCCCCGCGGGCCTTGCAACTCCAACGCAATTGCGTATCGACTGCAGGGAAAACATTGAGCTTTCCATTTCTAAATGCCATATAAATCGAGTTCAAATTTGTACCGGCAAGATCTTTCGCGCCATCGAAAATCTCTGCATCGTCGTTTTCACTAAAAGTTTCACCAACTCTTACTGTTCCCGCATTACCATTAACATCTATCAGGCCACCAAGAATAGTAACTCTGTCATTCTTTTCATCGACTTTAATGATGGGAGAAAACTTCCAAACCAGAATAATTAAGAAGAGTAAAATCATGCCAAGAGTGCCAAGAAAACCTATGGTTAACCATTTGACCATTGGACTCTTGGTCGGTCGTCCGGGGCGCAGACCCCTTTCGAGCAAATACCTATTGGCGACTGTTTCAGGTTCTCCAAGCGCCGCCAAGGTTTGGTCAAGACCTTGATCAGGATTTCGTTCCACTGATTCTAATATATGACTTTTGATTTCGGTAATAATATCGGCCCTATCACTCACTGGAATCTGCCCTAAGGCCTTATCCAGGTTGGCAAGATATTGTTCTAATTTTGGTTCATGCGGCATAGATTTCTCCTGATTTATTTTGCAATTTTTTCAAAAATATCGTTCATTCGAATATATTCGTTTTTCATTTCATGCAAGAGTTTTATTCCTTCTTTGGTAAGGGAATAAAATTTTCTGGGGTGGCCTTTCACATTCTCAGTTTCCCAAACGGCTTTAAGAACCTTGTCCGTAGTCATACGATTTAATAGCGGATAAAGGGTCCCTTCCTTCATCTCAAGATCAATCTCTTTCAATTTTTCCAACAGATCGAAACCATAGATCCTTTCATATTTCTGAATGAGCATCAGAATACACAGCTCAAGATATCCTCTACGGATTTGTGCCTTCCAATTTGTTAAATAATCAACCATGCAATATACATAGCACCGCTAGGTATATTACGTCAACTGGTATTTTAATGTCTTCTTCTGAATGCCTGTGGCAGAGTGAAGCCGATGGAAAACATGCTCATCGAGAACATTTTTTTAGATCAACTTCATTCCGTCGATGGACTAGTGCTTGGGCCCCAAATTTCTTTCAGCCGTTTATCACGTCCGCAATTGAAACGATAATATTTATATCGAATTGGATTCTTCTCATAATAGGATTGATGATACTCCTCGGCAGGGTAAAATTTTTTAAAAGGCAAAAGCCGTGTGACAATTTTGCTCTTTTCCAGCTTGATTTTCTCAAGCTCTTTGATGGAATTCTCATAATCTTTTTTCTGTGATTCATTCACAGCAAAGACTGCACTGGTGTATTGTTCTCCTTTATCACAAAATTGCCCTTTGGGATCATAAGGATCAATATTCTTCCAAAACACTTCTAAAAGTTCTTTGAAACTAATCTTCTTAGGATGATAGATTATCTCAATGGCTTCACGGTGGCCGGTGGTACCGGATGACGTTTCTGCATAAGTGGGATTTTCTTTTATACCGCCCGTATATCCCACACGAGTCGAAATCACGCCACGTTTTTTTAGTTTATCGAACGGCGGTTGCATACACCAAAAACAACCGCCGGCAAAAATCGCCATTTCTTTTTCATCCGTATTAACAGCAATAGCTTCGTCAGATATCAAGATTGAGATTATTATCATGAGACAATAATTAAAAAACCTTGAAAAGATCATTTATTGAAATCCTTTAAGAATTCTTCATATCCAAGTTCTTTCAACTTTAATTTTGGAATAAATTTCAGAGCGGCTGAATTCATGCAATAGCGAAGTCCTGTGGGGGGAGGCCCATCAGGAAAGACATGCCCGAGATGAGAATTCGCAAACTTGCTTTTTACTTCTGTCCGAACGCTGAAGAAACGTCGCTCTTTTTTCTCCACGATGTTTTCTTTGACCAATGGTTTTGAAAAGCTAGGCCAACCAGTTCCCGAATCATATTTATCCTTGGAACTAAACAACGGCTCTCCCGATACAATATCAACATAAATCCCCTCTTCTTTGTTATCCCAATACTCATTTTGAAAAGCGCGTTCCGTCCCTTCTTCTTGGGTAACCTCATATTGAATTGGTGTTAATATCTTTTTCAATTCTTCTTTTGATGGCATTTTCGACCTCTCAAATTGCCAGGAATATACAATTACTGGAAAAATCATACAGACCACTAGAACTATTTTCATCAAGAATCAACCTCTCCTTAAACGGTCCTTTTAATTTGGCCTTTATGCTGTTTTAAAGACAATGCATTCCTCTTAAATGACCAAAGATTTTTGTCACAACTTTTGATGCCATCTTATCTTTTTGATCTTTAACCACTCTTTGGAATGCAAAATGAGCTAGAATAATTGCGATCTCTTTTGGCCACCACGTTTCAGCTTTGTGCTAATAAACCCCCTCCTTTTTGGCAAAAGACCTCTAATATCTCCAATAGGATCGATACAATCAAAGATTCATTACCAACCTCCTTCTATCCGCTTCATGGCATATCCTCGTACGCCGAAACCAATCATGCCACCGAGGATCGAGAAAAGAAGAAGAAAGATAATATTATTATCACTCAGTACCTGTAGCAGGCCTTTCTTTTTTCCGATTGTCTTTTTATTTTTTTCGTTTAGTTCTTTTATTTCTTCAGCACTCTGGAGATAGGCGGCGGTGTCAAGTTCTTGGACGATCTGCATGATTCGTTTCACATTTTTTCCGGCATCAACTATCAGAATGCTGTTGGCATGATCGATTATTTTCCCATAACGTCCCATAAATGATCTTAAATTTCTGGCCAACTCATCACCAGAAATGTGCTTAAGCTCATACATGAATTGAATATATTCATAGGTATCGGGGATCTTAGCAACGTCCGTATAAGAATCAAGAAGAAGATAACGGACATCGTGGCCATTAAAGACGCTTAATGTATTTGTCCCTGGTAAAACTCTCATGCCAAATCCATTCTGGGAAAGCATAGCGGAGAGGTACAATTCCAATGAATCTTTGTGTATCCATTTAGGCCCGACGGTTGTAACCTGGCCGTCCTTATAATCCGAATCGAACACGACATTCAGCTTATTCACGCCAGCAAATGCCTTAACTAATTCCGAAAGCATGAATTCTGAGTTTTGAAACTCGATCCGATCACCTTTAAGATTAAAAACTGTCGCCTCTGCATTAATTGCGATTATGATCAGTACTAGAGCTATTTTCATTTGCCCCTCCATCTTTCTGTTCAATCAGTTTCTTTTCTAAAATTTTGTTTTTTAATTCCAGCTCAATTAACTTTTGGTTAACCTCATTATTTTCTGGATCGGGTTCCTTAGGCTTCTTGTTAAGCGCGGCCATATACACTTTTTCTGTATCCATGAATTTGATGGTTTCATAGAGTCTTAAAGCGTTAGAACCTCGGTCATTGATAACAATGGAGCGTCCATCACCAAAGTTAATAACTCGCCCATATCGACTCATGAAAGGACGAAGGTTTCTGGTAATTTCGGAAGCTATGGGGTATTTCAACCTGAACAATGCCGTAACATAATTCTCGTCATTGGGAAGCGGACGATTGGCATAAAACTCGGTTGGCCGGAAACGCACATCTCTTGTTTGAGCAATCCATTGAAATCCTTTTTCTTGAATGAGCGAGTAACCTCTTGAATCGAGAATCGATTGAAAAAGAGTAGAAAACTGGGTGAAACTTATTTTCTCATGAATGGAAAGATCGACTGTCGATTTATCACCTTCCAAGGTTTCCTCGGGGTATGAGATATTGAACTGTAGGGCCTCTGCATAATCCTTGATCAACTCCTTCAAAGGATAATTTTTTCTTTGTAAAGGAAGTATAAACTCTCCTTCCGTTCGGATGGCGCCATTGGCATTAGCGATCAGTAGAGTGAGTAGCACCAGGATTTTCATTCTATTTCTCCTTCAATCGGTGAGTCTTTTTCACCATGGGTATAAATCACCACACCCTCTGTTAGAGGTTTGCTAACAATTGGTTGCTCGGTTTGGATGGCCAAAACAATGAACCCTATGACAGTGCCTAAAGATGCAACTTGCAAGGCAGGCGCCCGAAATTCACTCAAAGCATTCCGCAACAAATCCTTTAATTCCTTCATCCGTTCTTCACGGTTTCTGGCACAATGCTGATCGACATCTAACTTGTTTCGCTTTGCCTGAAGCCTGGCCTTGGCCTCAGTGAAGATGCGCTTTTTGGTCTGCTCAGAGATGGGTATTCGGGAAACGGACTTAACCTTGTTATCAACCTTCGCCATTTGAGAAAGGATTAAAGTGCACTGGTCACAATCCAAAAGATGTTCCTTCAATAAACCAATTTGAATTTCATTCATTTCATTTTCAAAGTAATCCTGGAGCGTCGAGAGTCTTGGGTGTTTCATAGTTCAACTCCCTCGGCCACAAGCATGTTTTTCAGCGATTTCCTGGCCTGAAAAAGCCCCTGTTTGACAGTGTTCACCTGGCAGGAACAAATCCGTGCAATTTCGAAGTGACTTAACTCATTATTGATTTTCAAATTCAGAAAGGTTCTTTGGCCCAATGGAAGTTTCAATAGAAATTCTTGCACCTTATGTTCTCGCCACTTTTTCTCAAAATTTGATTCCATATCAGATTCATCATTTTTTTCGCATTGAGGTTCTTCAAATTTCACATTTTTATGTTTTCGAATTTCATCAATCGCCCGGTTGGTGGAAATTCTAAAAAGCCATGCCTTAAAGGAATTTTTAAGCAAAGCGTTTTCTTGGTAGAAATTAACCTTCGCAAGCATAGTCATAAAAACCTCGTGCAAAAGTTCTTCGGCCACTTCTAACTTGCCTACCATGCAGAAGATGTGATGAAGCAAGGTTTCTGAATATCTCTCATAGATAAGAGAAAAGGCCTCCTCATCTCCAATCCGTAATCTCTCAACCAATTGCGCATCCGTAATCACTTTAAGGCACCCCTTTTCTAGATATAACGAGAATGAGGAAAAAAAGGTTATATAATTGCTCAAAATAAATTATGAATGACTCATCAATCTTTGGGAAATGGAATGCTTTGGATATCGTCAATGGGGCAATTGCTTGAGTTTTCAGCACTTTAATTGGCCAGATGTAGGCCGCACCGATTGGAGGGTCGTTGACGAATTCGGTAATTTCTGCGAAAACCCCTGACATTAAGGAGCACTCTATGAAATACTCTCTGATTTTCTTTGGTATCTTTATTTCACTCTTGCAAATTTCCACGGCCATTGCCCAACCTGTCATTCTTCCCTCGGGCAACTTGGTTATTTCTTTTCCTTCGACCACACAACCGCCTTTCCAAATCCCCACGGATGGAGGCCTTGTGGTCACAATTCCTTTCAATAATTCGGGACTTTCCGTGAGCATTCCCAGCAGTGAAGGTCTTTCCGTTTCCTTTCCCGATCAATCGCGGCCTCCTTTTCAAATTGAAAACGGCGCTGGCTTGGTTGTTTCCATTCCTGGCGGAAGTGGCCTGGTTGTCACAATTCCGACGGCGGGAAATAATGTCATTAGCTTTCCTCCTAATACAGGATTGGTGGTCAGCTTCCCCAATCAAGTAAGAAGGCCGTTTCAATTACCTACTGGCAATGGGTTGATTCTGTCACTGCCTGAACTCGCTCCAACCACTGTGAATTTTCCAAGCGATCTGGGTTTAGTGGTCTCTTTTCCTAATGCCGGGAATACAAAGCCACCTGTTCGAATCGCAGGGAAAAAGACCGGTATCAAAGTGCTTATCCCTGCCAAGAAAAAAAGAATTGGCAGGCCAATTAATTAGCAGCCGTTATTTCTTGCCATAAGAGGACCATAAGGTCTGTGGCGACGGCGTAATCGGAGTAATCTTCTTCAAATAGATTAATATCATGAAAAACAAGTTGAAAAACTATTTTGAAAGCAATCATGAGCGGATTTGCGAATATACGATTAGACTTCTAACCGAAATTGTTTCTAAAAAAACAGTCAATGTTCCCAAAGATAGTTTAAAGGAACATCCATACTTGACTATCCCCGGTGGTGAAAGTGCCGTTGTGGCGATCGTGCAAAGAGAGCTTGAGTTGCTTGGGATCAGCTATAAAATTTATGAAAGTGTCAAAGGGCGCGCCAATATTATTGCCACCTTCGGCGAAGAAGAACCATCTTTACTGGTGGCCTCACACATGGATGTGGTACCGGCCGGAGATGGCTGGGATAGCGATCCTTTTTCGGCCTTTGTTAAAGATGGATTTATTTATGGTAGAGGCGTTCTTGACAACAAAGGGCCACTGGTTTCCAGCCTTGCATGTCTTAAAGCTTTAAAAGAATGTGCCATTCCACTCAAAGGTAAATTCCTAGTTGCGGCCATTGCCAATGAAGAATTTAAGGAGCTAGGCGAAGATGATCCCGGGCTTGATTATCTTCTGGAAAACAAATTCCTCACTCCTACTTATGCCATCATTCCCGATATCGGTGGGAATATGAAACGAATTGACATTGCCGAAAAGGGACGATTGCAAGTGAAAGTCACGGCCATTGGCAAACAGGCCCATGGCTCAACTCCTGAACGAGGCCTCAACGCCATCGCACTTATGAGCGAATTCATTGTGCGGCAAAAGAAACTCAAGATGAAATACAAAACACACAAATATTTAAAGTCACCCACGTTGAATATTGGAACCATCCGAGGTGGCCAAGCTTCAAACATCGTGGCAGGACAATGCGATATCACTTTAGATATCAGATATCTTCCCGGGCAAACCGCCAATGGTATAATAAAGGAACTGAGGAAACTTACAAAAGGCATTAAAGGAAAATTTATCTTTAAAGTAGAAGGTTGCTCTCTTTCTCATGAAGTAAACCCCGACAACATTTTGGTAAAATTGATTCAGTCGAATGCCAAGAATATCTTAGGTCACACTCCCAAGCCTTTTGGTATGGGAGGAGGAACTTTTGCCAAAGGATTTAATCAGGCAGGTATCAAAGCAGTAGGGTTTGGGCCTGGTGACGATACCGCCTTTCATATCGCCAATGAATATGTTGAGATCAAACAGCTTGTACAATTTGCCCACATGATGACTGTCATCGCCGTCGACTTGCTCAAAACTAGTGCTCGGCCAAACCATTTAATCTCTCAGGAGAGACGCATCTCTTTGTGAGGGGATTTTGTCTGTTTTGTTGGCCAAGCGTTGTTGAAAATCTTTAAAGACCATCTCGACCACCGTTGCTTGCAGCAGTTTGCCTGCCACTTCAAGTTGAGAAAAATCATTCATGCCTTCAAAGGGCACGACATGGATCAACAGCGAGACTCCCTGAGAGTTATGATTTAGAATCGGGTGATCACCGGCCAGCACAATTTTCCAAGGATAAATATTTTGTTCCTGGGCGATGTTCTCCATCAAGTGCTGTTGGATAAAGACCGCGGCATCTTTAGACTGCTGATTGTCGGCATGGTAAATCTTGATGCCGTCACCGCTCTCCTCGACAAAGGAGAGGTAAATCAGAAATGGAGCGGTTTGAGTTTTGTACCATTCCCAGGGATTATTCATAGATATCTGGGATAGCTCCTTCGGCCCCCATTCCGCCGGTATCTTCTTATCAAACATCAGTTGGATGGCCATTTCCTCGCATTGGACAAAGGACAGTTGCTCAAGATCCCGCTGCGCTTGGGTAAGGCGTGCTGCTGCAAGATTAAAATATATCAATGGAAAGACTTTGACGTGTGTTTGTTTGAAATATTGACTAGTCCGCAGCAATTCCTCATGATTTTTTTCATGCATCAGGCGTGCCACCAGCGCGCGGTTGTCCTCGTCTACGATCGGCATCTGATCTTCGATCATCTGATTGATTTCCTGAACGGATAACTGGCCCTGCAGAGGCCTATACCAGGACTGGGATTCAAAGTGCTGACGATAAAGTGGGTCTTCGTAAAGATAACCATGACGAGCACGAATCTCTTCATAAAGCAGATCAAGCTCCTGAATGGATTTTTGTGCTAGCTCCTCGCGGGTGAAAAGATGGGCAAAGGCCGGCGGTAGCCATCTTGCCGCGGGTTCGAAATGATAGCGTACCCGCTTGCCAAAGCGCTCGCTCCAATCACCCAACCCATTGGTGGGCAAAGGCCTGACTTCGAGCTGGAAGGCCTTCCTAGGCAACAAGGCAGCAATGCTTTTTATGGCATCCGGTTTCAACAACAAAAAGGCACCCATAGCACAAAAAATTAGGGCACATAAAAAAAGCGGCATGAGAATTTTTTTCTGCCATTGAGTATGACCGATAAGCTCATCAGTGGGTGCTTTAGGCAACGGTGGTGGTAAATCACCAACCGCCGAGATCTGGGCCTTAATGGATTCAATCAACAGCTTCACTGCTTTTTTGCGATCACAACTGCCATCAATCCAATGCGAATCGCACAGATAGTAGTTGAGGGCCTTGCTGAGCTCCACCTGTTTGAGAATAAACCCTATGATTTTCAACCTGGCATTAACGGCGCGGTCCACTTCCTTTTGCACCTGCAGGGAAGAGTTGGAGTGCTCGGTCACGAAAAGTAAGAAGATGCTGGCCTGTCCAATCGCATCGATAATGCTGGAGGCATAGACATCACCAGGCAGGATATCTCTAGGCGCCATCCAGCATTGTAGATCATGCTTTTCGATCTCATCGCGAATTGCCTCGCATTCCTTGATATCCTTGCTGGAGTAGCTGATAAAAATCTGATGCCGTCCCTTAGTCATGAAGCCCTTTTGCCTCTTCAAGGCGATACATGGGGAAGGTACCGTAATTTTTTGCCATGGAGAGAGTGCCAACATAGCTGAAGATAAATTTGTTGGCGTGCTCGCTGGCCAGTAATGCTGCAAACTCCTGGGATACAAAGACCTGTCCCGGAGGTGTGATCGGCTCGATACGTGCCGCCCGACAGACACTGGCGCCGATATAGCTTACGTTTTTGGTCAAAGGGTTGATACTTTCGAACACTGGGCCGGCATGAATTCCAACCCGCAGACCAATATCCTTAGGTAGGCCCTTGGCCTTCCAATCCGTGGTGGCCATACGACTGGCCAACTCCAGAGAAAAGCGCGCGGCCTGGGCCAGATCATCCAGCACCATGTACAAACCATCGCCCCAGGTATTGGCCAAGGCCGGAGTAATATGCATTTCTTTCAAGATCTCATGCACCAGTCCCCACACTTCCTGTTCAAAAATAGGAAAGTGTTCATGCTGTAGCTTGCTGAAATTGACAGCATCTCCAAACACCAACGCCATGATTTTCGATCGTTGATAATTGCCGCCCATGGAAGGATGACCCAAAATTTCAACTGTGGAAGATATCTCCATAGACTTGAGAACGGATAGACCAAAGGCCACGCGTTCCAGGTAGTCGCGGATGCTGTGATCCAAAATATGAAAATCATCCCCCACCGCGATCACTTCCTTGGCCCTGGCCAACAACTGGTTGAAAATACCCTCCCATGCCTGATATTCCTGCGGATGTTCCTGGGCCATCATCAGCTTGAAGCTGTCGGCACGACAGGGAAGCACCAGATATAACTGTCCCTCTCGATGCAAAATATGCTGAGCAAACTCACTGCAGACATGAGGATAGGGAACGCACACCCCCACATCTCCTTCCTGTATCATGTCGGGAGAGAATTTCGAGGTGGGGAAAATACATTTAATGCTTGGAACTTTTAATAGATCGAGCACCTGATGGAATTCCGTCTCGCTGAAGCTACGGCCGATCAACGGTGATAGTAATAGGATATTACGGCGGGTGGAGGCGATCATTCCCCACAGAGGACGCATTTGTTGTACATGTCGTTGTAAATATTTTTTGGTCTCAGAAATATCGCCCTTAAGCATGCAGGCAACGCCACAGGTGGCGTCAATCCAGTCGCGATCTTCGGCCGGCACAATATCGATGGTCAATGCAAGAATTTCCTCGACCAAAACCTGGGCCTTCTGGGACTCGCCTAATAGTGCGTGAACCGTGGCACGATTAATTAGTGTCCATGGCCCCGGTCCGAATTGGTGGGCCTTCTCATGGCCATGGAGGGATTGCCGTAACAGCTCCACTTTTTTTTGAGGATCGGCTTCTTGCTCATAGAGTGTTCGGTAACAGCGGCCTATCATGCCCCATACTTCGCGATCACTGCTGTCAAACTCCAGCAGGGTGTGAAAAAAACGCAGGGCACTCTTGGCCATACCAAGACGAGAAAGGGACGTGGCGCGCATACGAATCAATTCACGATCATCCGGAGCGAGCTGCTGGCATTGCAAAATTAGATCGTGGGCCTTGATACATTCGCCACGGTTTAAGAATTCAAGAGCGCGCCTTTTGGCGTCTTGAATAGCTTGAACATCTTTGACCTTGGGTGCCTGAATTATAAATCCTTTGGCGAGAATGAATCTTACCGCCCCCTGTGAAGTGATACGGTCGAATTCCTTTTCAGAGTCGGGCAATTCATCGTAGGGAACCAAACAAGGCGTTTCTTTTCTGGTATCGTCTCTCTTGGGACCAAACTTCCATCCCTCCTGCAGTCGCGCACGAGACCACAGCTCGTGAGTATTCTGTGCTAAATCCTCGACCAGTTCACGCAGTGCACTCTCCAAGACAATATGTTGAACCGGCAGCGGTTTTGGCCTATAACTCATGAAAAATCCTCGTGATCTCATTATAGTTTGTAAATGAACGTAAAACACGCTTGGAATTTTTCTGCCGAAAAAACAAAATCAAAGAAAATCGTCTTGAACCAAAGGGGATCGTCCTTCCTGCTCAAACAAAATATCGGCAAAAATAACCGGACTAAAATATTCCGTTAGAAAGGACTGCTCCGCTCCTCTTATTCTGGGCACATTACAAGGCATGGTTAAAAAGGAAAGACACCAATTTGTTGGAAATGCCGGCATATTTTTTTCTTGCCAGGTCCAAAGCATTCTCTCCCCGCCTGTTTTTACTTAAGGTTAGATTTTTCTCCCCATTTCTATCTTTAGTAAACTGGTAGATTTTTTTCGCGTAGTGAATCAAGGTTTCCTCCAAAAGCAAATTATCCTCGCTACTGACTCCTTCTATTCCAAAGTGCAAGATAAGCTGCGCAAGCAGGTTATTTCCGTCATTGTCAGTGATGAAAGGCTCCGTTTTCTTGTCAATATCATCGAGAAAGATCTCGACAAATTCGCCATCCAAAATGACATGCCCGTAAAATGTCAGTCCTTGGGCACTTTTTATATTCGCGTCCAGGCCGGAAGCGATCAGACTTTGGTAAAGATTCTTTTTGTTGGAATAAATGCCCGGCGTCTTGAAGGCGAAATAATGCGCGGCCGTAAAACCATCATTATCCAAAATGTTGGGATTTGCGTGCCAATCCAGCAGTTCCTTTATCAATTCAGCGTTTTGCTTGAGTACCGCGAGATGAAGTACCGTTCGTCCTTGGGCATCCTTTAAATCAATGAGTTCTTTGTTTATTTTGCTTCTGGGAAAAAGTGCATGCCGGTTAATTTCAATTAATTTGTGAAACAGTGTCGCTCCCGTGCCGTAATCATTGCCCGGATCAAGGCCCCGATCAATCAACAGGTCAATATGCGACTGGGAAAGAAATAAATTAAAAATATCCAAGATATCTATGATGGCCTTGAATTCACCTTTCTGGGCCAGAACTTGGAAAACATTCTTCCCCTCCAAGTTGGGCACTTGAAGTAATTTCGGACAATGAAGCAGCAAAGGCCGTAACATTTCAAACCGATTCTCTTCAATTGCCATATGGATGATATTAACATCATCACTATGATCAAAAACCAGCGAGTCTTTTGAAACATCCTTTCGAATATGTGCCAAAATTTTCAGGCCGGCCTCGAAATGGCCTAGTTTGACGGCCATGTAAAGTGGCGTCATATCCAAAATGGGATTTTTTTCATTCACCATACGCCCCAATCCCAAAAACCACGCGATAGCATGCAAATTATTGTTTCGAACGGCAACATGAAGAAAAGTGTTGCCGGATTGATTGGGCCCCAGATGCTCGTCTTTGAGTTCCATGTTTAATTTACTGATCAAGTCAAAATCTTGGGCATCACCGTACATGGCCAGATAGTGAAAAGGTGAATTGCCGAAAGTGTCCCGCTTCATCAAAAGTGCTTCAAAATCCTTGAGCGCTGGCAATTGATCTGTCATTTTTGCTATCATCAACATATGAGCGGCATTGCGTCCGTTTCTTAACTGAAAGTCGCCCAATTTCGAAGTTCTGTATGTTGCCAATTGTTGAAATATGTAGAGGGGAAAATCATCTATATATTTGGCAAGCTCAACAATCGTTGGCCAGTTCTCAGAAGCCACCAATAAATCAAGCACGCTTTGTCCCCCTTTGTCCTTGATAAGCGGGTCACCACCCAGCTTAACGTATTCAAGCAAGTCAGGATCATGGACGGAGTGAACATAGTGAAGCATGGTTTTTCCTTCAACATCTCGCGTATTGAGCAATTTCAAAAGGGATTCTTTCGGAAGAAGTCTGGCAAGACTTATAAACATCTTGCTCTTGTCCTCATGAAAAGGCCGTTTCCCATAGAGATGGGCGAAATTTTGCAAATGCACATTTTGTTTCAGCATCAAATCCGCCAGATCGCCATTGCTATTTTCGGGATGATAGAGGTCCTGAAAGATGGCGAGAATGTATTTAAAGTGGTCTAGCGCCATTTCCAACACCGGTACGACGTCCATGTTGGGAAGTTCACCATGGCCAAAAAACTCAAGAGGATTGTTCTTGTCGTGGCCGATGATTTTTTTTATTTTTTCGAAAAAAACATCATCCTTCAAATAATTAGGGGAATGAGAGTGGGCCAGCAGATTATTGACAAATACCAAGCATGTGGGATCAGTCAAGCCAAAGGTAGAACAATGATTGAAGGGCCCTTCTATTTCATTTAAAGTCGTTTTAGGATCGGACAAGAGTGCATTCAGGATCATCGGTGTCGATGTTGAATAAAATAAAAAGTTATATTGCAGTCTTTGAAAAAAATCTTCCACCAAGGCATTGCGCCCCCCACCAATATCTGGGAGATGCAAATCAGCGCATCCCTGCACTAATAAGGAAATACTGTTAGCATGATAGAGCTGAGTGAATTTGATCGAGGTCAAGAGCGCATGCTCACCTGCGGAGCTATAGATATTGCACCCATGCTTCTTTATGTATTTTGCCATTTTTTTTAGATTGTCTGTGGCAATGTAAACATGAAATTTGTCATCAACAATCTTTGCACCATCGGCAAGCACCCAGGGTATATTAAGCATCAGCCAAATTGTCAGCATGAGCGCTTTCATTTGATGATACTCCTGATATATTGCTTCAGTTTGTGTCGATACAACCAACTTAAATGATCGCGGGAGATATTCGAAAATTCGCGATAAAATGTTTTAAGAAACTCATCACTCACACAATCGCGAAAATAATGCAACATGGCCTTGACTTCTGAAATATATTTGTCGCCTTCAAAGTTGGAGATGAGGAGTACTAACTCGTTTAAATCTTTTCTGAAGGTCTCACTCGAACCAGCATTATAATTGATCTCTTTATTTTGCAGCGGATAGATCTTCAAAATAAATGAGGACAAATTGTCACTTCCCAAATCAGAATTTCTTAATTTCATGGCTTTAACGATGATATTTCTGACAATCTTCCTTTCAATCCTGTGATCCTTCATCAAGTCTGAAAATGTGGCAAGAAGTTGCGCAAAAACTGTCGCTTTAATGCTGAGTTTGGAGTTCACCAAATCTTCCATCAGAATTTCGATAAATCCAAACCATTGTGCAGGAAAAATCTTTTTACTTTCCGGCGTGATGTTTTGAAATATCTTGGGTAAAAATTTTTCGTATTCCGGTCGGTCCCATATAAGCTCCAAAAAACGATATAAATGTTCAGGTCCAATCTCAATCTTTTTCGAACGCATTAAAAGTTCAATTACATCATAGGCCTTATGATGAAGCGCCTCCAACAGGGAATCGAATTCTTGATTATAATCAAACTCAAAAGCCGAACCATAGATATCCAATATGGTTCTGGCATCTTCAAAACGATTCGAGGCCAAGAAGAATTTAAGAGGAGAACACAACCAAGGAGAATTGTCTCCGTACTTGAGATTGTATCTCAAAATTTTATAAATATGCTCGACTGTCTCTGGCGAATTGTTTCTCGCGGCCCTGCATATGGTTTGCCCTTTGAGATGCTGGACAAATTCTTTCCTGGAATTTTGCTCAAATGATATTTTGGCGAGATCATTCATTTTTTTTGACCAACAATACAAATCTCCAGATGTTTGAGCACAGGCCGAATCTTTTCCCACCCATATATGATCGACGAATCCTTCGATATCAATCCTCTCAGCACTTACTTCACTTTGATCATCAGAAAAGTTAAAACACATGACCTTTCCTAATTTCAAGGCGCAGCCAAAATCATTTCCTGCCGCAATATCGGAAGCGTAGGCGAGTTCCGAATGGGAAATGCTCTTGGTGTGATTAGTGTGACCGTGACGATAACAATATGGGCCGCCATTGCTGATATAGCACATGCTGTTTACTCCAAAATCGGCATCACTGATATGTTCATTGGCATTCTTATAGATAAAAAATTTGGATTTTTGTTCATTGTCGTAACAACCCGCCACCCCGTTTCGAAAGAGCATGCAGTTCAATTCATTAATAAGACCGGCATCTTTAACTCCTACTTCAAAGGCATTGCTTGGAAAGGCATGTGTGATATTGTCGTAAATGCGGCGCTTATTCAGCTTAACCACCATATCATTCATCACCACAAAATTTTCCCGGATCTGAACCGGCGTAGATTTAAAAAAGGGAGTTATTTTAGTCGGCTCCCAAAGATTGGTCATAGACCCGGTTAAAAGTTCTTCCTTTTGATTGTTTCCCCAACAGTAATATTCAAAGCCTTCAGTCAGTACGCATGTCGAGTCCGAATTGACCACCAATTTTGAAACTCTTTTGTTCTTCAATCCCCCATCATCATAAATGGGAATTGGGGCCTTAAAATATCCTTCGGTTGAAAGGTTCCCAAGCTGCCCATTTTCATTGTCTCCCCAGCAAAAAATCTTTCCTTCATACACGGCACACCAATGCTTCTCGCCAATCCCAACCTCGAGATTGACAACATTCAGATCGATGGAGGTAGGAACCTTCATAAACTGCTGCTCTTTATCAAGAAGCAAGACACCTGACTTGTTTCGCCCCCAACAAAAAAAGCGACTGCCGTTACGGGCGCAAGTTGCCCCGTCCGAGGCATAAAGTGCGGAAGCTCCTTTCAAAACTCCCAGTTCATCGAAAACCTGCCCCAGTTCGAGCCGTTTGAATGTACCTGTTGAGTTATTCGGGTCCTTTGGATCTCTGCCCATTTGAAGATATTGATTGCTGCCCTGGCAATGCACGCCATCCTTCAGCAAGTAGCACAAGTGTCCATGGCCTATGGCAAAGTCGATAATCGGTCCACTGACGCCTTCGCCATTTGTATGAGTAATCACCATGGGACCAAAATGGGAACAATCTTTGGCCCATTGACTGGTCCGCAAATATCGCTCGGTCCCTGATGGTTGCTGGGTGACATCACTTCCACAGTCGGAAGTGATCTGGTTAAAATTATTATCTCCCCAACATTGAATTTGTTTTTCAAAAAGCAAACAGGTGTAATAAGTCGAACTTTTTATATCTATGATATCTTTTTTATTTCCTTCCTCATAAACCCAATTCTGCGTGAGAGTATGATCCTGAGCACTGAGCATACCGCGATAAAACCTTGTTCCATGGTCGTAATCGCCATATTGATCCACCACAAAATTTTGGCCAAAACATAGCACCCCTTTCTTATAGGTCAGCATGCATACGTGTCGCATTCCCATGGCCAACTTTTCCACTTTCAATCCTGATTTCCCAAGAATGGAATTGATCTCGGTTGGGCCTTTAAAATCCTTATCTCTTTCCGGTTTTAAGATATTCATCCCCCAACAGTAGGTGTTACCAAAAAATGTGATGGCACAATCCAAAGCACCGCCGACATAAATTTTGTAAGGCACCTCACCATTGGGAAGATCGATTTTTTGCGGAAAAAAATACTTTTCTTGATGGCCATCAGGTTCAACTTGTCGCACCTGATGGTTTAAATTACTTCCCCAGCAATACAATTGATTTCTGGCGATGGCACAGATATGGTTACCATCAACGCTGACATCGGACACACCAACGGAAAAATTGCTTTCGCGCGGACCAAAAAGTACCGCACTTTTTTGATAACGATAATCCTCGATATTTCCCGTTCCCAGCTGTCCATACTGATTGTTTCCCCAACAATAAAGAACGCCGGATTTAATTTCACAACCAACCCCGGCATTTAGCGAGAGCGATTCGCTCTTACTGGGTGAAGCAAAAAATATGAATAAGATCAAACAAAGTAGAAGTTTCATATTAAATTCCCAGCAATTTTAGGCCATGATTTAAAATGCGTTTTTCTCTTTCTTCATGTCGATCTTTCACCAGCCGTTGTGCCGTATTCAGTTCTAATTTTGCCAGAATCTGCACCATCGTAATCATGTCCGCGGCGATCGATTTTTTCTGCATTATATCCAGCTCGTTTTTAACAGAGCGCTTTTCGACGTAATTGCTCAAAGCATCTCTGAGATATGATTTTCCCGGATTTTCTTTCCATTCTCCTGCACTGATGAAAAATTTGAGTCTCTTAAAACGCTCTTGTTCATCTTTGCGGGTATAGTGTTGGCTTCGGTCTTGAAGTAGGTATTGGACATTTCTTTCAATCGCGTCCTTGCTCGACAAATATTTTTGCTTCTGAGCGATTTCTTCTGAAGTGAGAAAGACCTTGTTCTCGATCTTGGCAAAAAACACCACAGAATCTTCAGTTTTCTTTCCTTCCTCATTATGACAGTTTGATTCCTGAATATTTGTCTGCCGCTGGCGCGATGGAATCTCTGTTTTGATCTGCTTTTCAAACTCGGATGCGGATGTCGATGCTGGATTGATAATTACTTTCTCGTCATGATCCCGCATGCTCATAATTGCAAGCGCACTTATAAAAGCAACAAATGCACCGGCAATCAACATTCGTTTCATAAATCATCCTTTAAAAAAAGGGAAGGCCTGATCCTTCCCTCTGACTAAGACTACCGGACCAGATCGTCCTCTAGATTCATGGTAAATAGTACTCTATTCAGCGTTTCCGTCGGTGAATTCTGCCAATACATGGTTCCGTTAAGAACATTATTGACAACAACAACCTTGCTATCTGATTTTGCCACATTGAGGTTATAGACCTTACCTTCAAAGATCTTCTTTTTGATTCTGCTAATCTTTGTCGGACTTACAATGGGAGCATTAGGATAGTTGGCGGAATCAACAGTCAGGACCGCGCCACCTGGTTTCAAATCCCGTGCTCGCTGTATTCTTCCATCCCCATCGACGATTGGATGATCGGGCGTGACATTGAGATTATTTCCATCTTCTAGTTGGATTCTTAAAATCTCATCTTTTGAATGCCCCCCATCAATCTCACCTGATTCGGTTACAAAATATCTTTCCACTTCACGATTGGCATAGATAAAGTTTCCACTGCTTGAGTCCTGCTCCAACGTCACTACATTGAGTTTCAAGTTATCGGACTTTGTCCCCAACATTTTATCCTGTGAATCCTTGAGCGATTTAAACTCACCATCCGAAAACAAAAGCATATCTGTAGGTTCATAACAACCGCCAAGACAAATTGCTGCGATTTTAAAATTGTTGCGATTGATGATGTCGGTAGCGGCGCAATCGTCCGAAGCAGTAAACGGCGCGCGAAATGGTTGCTTACTTAAGTGATCGAGATTGGTCAGATGGCCGCTGCTTCCCTCTTTTCCAAAAGTCACATAGCAAGGACGATCCTGCTGACAAACGGGATCGTTGATCGCCAGCTTATAAAATGCCCTTACTGACGGATCTTGAACTTTATCAATGCATTTGCTTAACCAGGCCATCCTGCCCCTGGCCTCTGGTTGCCCCAAACTATCGCCGAAAAGCTGGCAGCGATGGGGATGAGTCTGAATCGTCAGCTCATTCGGAGCATTATCATGTTGGGCCAAAACTACCCCGCACGAAAATGCCAGGGAGAGGCCCAACAATAACGTTTTTTTCATACAAGTCCTCCTCAAATTAAAGTCCGTTGTTCTAAGTTGCGCAGGCACTTGAGCAAGATACATGCCAATTTTATGCAACGTCTTTTTGGGTGGTTAAAGAATAAAATGATTTGTGTGGATCTAAATAATCCGAAGCGGTCGAAAAAAAACCTATTCAAATTGAGCGACGGCATCTTGGCAAGGCACAAATTCCCCAACTTTTCCATCAGAATTAAAATTTGGCGCCATATTGTATTGATAAAAGGCCACATATTCCAATTGGGAAATGATCCCCTCTCGTGAAAGCTTCTCTAACTCGTGCAAGCATGCATCTCTTTTAGTTACAATCATTAATTGAAGATGAGCCGACAGATCTTGCTTGAGATTTTCGGGAATTTCCTTCGCGGTTGAATGGGCCCTGAACTTCAAAAGGCCACTTAAATTTCCCAGCGCCTTCCAATCAACAATGGGATTAAAACTAATGTTCAAAGTCTTAAGCTTGTCATGCTTGTGCAAAGGTCCAAGCGATTCGATGTAATTGTCCTTTAAGTTTAATTCCAGTAGTGCTTCCATCGAGGCCAAGGGAGATAGATCTTCAATATTGTTATTCCGTAAGTTGAGATAGGTAAAATGATTGAACTCGCGAAACGCCGTAAGATCAGATAATTCTTTTCCCGGCAACTCAAGCCGATCCTGGCCCAGGATTTTGTAATACAGGTCCTCACAGGCCATAAGACTATCAGGATCTTTGTTAAAGTGCTTGAATAGAATGTTGACGGAATGATTAATTTCTTTGGTGTTCAAATTGGGATGCTTGCAAAGAAATAAAAAATCAGGATTGACATCGTCCTCGGGAATTTTGATTTGACCAGGATCAAGAATACTCCTACTACAGATTCCTTCCATTTTATAACACTGTTCAATATCGGATTCGACTTTCTGCAGGGACTCATGAATTCTTTTTTCCCCTGCGGTGATCTTTTGCAAGGTGGATTCGCTTTGTCCATTAATTTTGCTGAATAACTCTAGATGATTCCAGAAGCTTTTTTTCAACAGGAGTAAAGACATAATGACTTCCTGTCTTTTCTTATAATCATAGGTCGGCAATCTTCTTTTTAAGCTCGAAAGCGGCAATAATTTGTATTTCAGATTACGCAGGCAGGAAAGACAAGGATTGTCTTGAATCACTTCGCTCATGAAACCCTCGGGCGAACTTAGGAAATCCAAGATCACTTTATTCAGGCGATCGCAGACATCCAGATCTTTGTTAGTGCACATGAAAAGATGTTCATGAGTGTCATCTTTTTTAAAAAACGACTGTTTGAATCCCCCCAGTTTTAAAGTGCTAAAATAGATTTTAAATTCGCCTTCGGTAGATATTTTCCTTAACTGACCTACCAGATTGTACAAAGACGAACTTTCTAACATGCTTTTAGCGGCCAATCTCTGCTTCTCCTTTTGCGATGAAAAATTGATACTTACACGGACCAAATAAATTCCGCCCATAGTGATGCTTTTAAAAAGGTGATCGCCACATGTTTCCAAAACAGCTTGAGAACGAATAAACGGGGACAAGGTTATTTTGCTTTTTTCGAAATCGATTCTTCCTGCCTCTATGACATAATAGTAATAAAGTTCGACAGTCTTGGAAGAAGGCGCGGACAAAGGCCAGAGGGAAATTTCCCCACCATTCTGCTCTTCAAAAAATTGGTAATTGTCACCGCCGGACAATATACCGCTCAGCTCGTGGTGCGAAATAGGAGCATAAAGTCCATTATGCGAGTGGGGTGCCGCCTTCCAACTCACTTTGGACTTGACGCATTCATAGGAAGAAATGCGCGAAGTTAATGAATTGAAAGTGGCCTTCCGGAATTTCTCAGGTCCCAGCAGAAATCCTTTCATGGAAGAGAAATTGATTTCAGAAGTGGCGTGGCAAGGCGGAAAATCCGCGAAGAATAAAATGAAAATAGAAAAAGTGAAAAGATATTTCATAAATCTTCCCGGTAGTTGAAGACTCCGCGACTGTAAAGTTCTTGCATCAATGGGGAACATTGATCATGATTGCGATAGCAAATCCCATAAAATTGATTCAAAAGGACAATATATTCTTCCAAAATCTTCATCCGCCTTTTGTATTTGTTACGCAATGATTTATCAAGATCGCGATCGTTCAACAAAAACAATTCCATCTGTTCTCGATATTCCGTGTATTGTGTGCTGGTCGACAGCATTTTTTCCAAAGACTCCTTGATGCTTGGAGGTAGTTCCTGATGGACCGGAGGAGATAATTCATCAATCCCCGCTTCTTTATACGCTTTCACTCCATAAGCAATGACCGACCCATTTCGGGCCAGCTCATGGTCATAAGTTTGGGGCGTGATTTGCTTTCTGAAATCGCTGCGAAGATAGCCATAGATCTTCTCCACTGCCTCATGGCAATGATCTAGTTGATCCAATCGGCAGGATATCTGTGTTTCCTTCTTGAGGTTTTTGAGTACAACCGGATCGCCGCCGATCTGTGCGATACGAATGGAAACCATGGCATTTTTCAAAATATGCTCGGCAACTTTGCTCACACTAATGGTTATTTTGCCAAAAATAATTTTGACTTCCGCTGCGACACTAAAATCAATGCGGTGATAAGTGGTTTTAAAATCGAAATCCAACATGATGTAAAGCTGGCCCCCTAGATGGACTTCGTTAACTACGGCATCGCCACACATAGTTTTCACTTGCTCGGGATTAATAAGATTCATCTGCTGTGCCTTCTTCCCTCTTTGGGATAAGGTATATCCCACCAGGGCGTAAGAACCGCTATAGATTTCCGCTTTGAACACATGCCGTTGCCTCAATTGATTAACGCTGACAAAATCTCTTGCCGAAAATCTACCGGTGACATCAAAAAATAAGAGATCGGCCAGACTGACCTCGCCGTTTATCAACAGTTCGCTTTCAAAACGCTGCTGTGAAATCTCCAGAAAATTCTCTAAAACACCATAGGCAGGCCTCTGTGTTTTTTGGAAAGTTGGCACAATACAAGGCGGAGTAAAAAATTGCTCGGAGGTGATGTAGCCATTACCGATTTTTTCTGAGAGAGTATGATTTTGTCTCCAAACATAGGTGGCTGAAGCCGTTTGGAAAAGAAGCAGGGAAAGAATCAAACCGGATATTTTCAACATACGAAAATGCGCCCCATGATTTTGATTCATGGAGCGCCTCCTGCTAATAGAAAAAATAAGTTGCTATGGCCTTTTCACAGTCACCCCAACCATTGATCTCATAGGCATTACGCCCTTGAGATTGAATGAACGGATAAAGACCCTTATTAACCGCATTCTCATAAGTGCTCGCTCTGATTTTTCCATCGAAAAGGGTCTGCGATCGTTTTAGATTACAGGCATCAATCTGCATCACTGATATCTTCTTACCAAGCTTGATTTCCGAGGATTTAAATTTGGCGAGTTCCACTTCCACCGGTTTATGGCCAAAATCCCATTGATTGCCGTGCAAATAGACCTCCTGCAATTTAATCAGCCCGTACAGAGGCGTGGCGTCCCTTATATAAAGATTGTCCGAGGCATTCACCCATTCCAGGTTCTCAAGTCCAGAGATGGCCCTGATGTTTCTGACCTTATTGTGAGAAATATTGAGGTAGCGCAGTTTCTTTAAATGCTGAAGTGGTGAAAGATCGACAATCTGGTTGTGATCAACTTCCAATTCTTCCACATTTGGCAATCCCAAAAGAGGTTCAAGAAAGCTTACCCCCCTACCGGAAAGAGTGATGTTATTTTCTTCCTTCAAAGCTTCAAAGGCCTTTTCACAATTGTCAGTTTGCTCATCCATTCCAATGAAGTTAAACAGCTCGTCCACTGTCTTCTTTAATCCATCGCTCTTTTTGGGGATCGTGCAATAATCTAGAAACGTGATAGTTTTGACAATCTTATTAGGATCGTATTTTTTTAAATGATCATTGATATCTTTATAAGGTTTGAGACAAACGTCTCCGATAAAGTTATAGCACTTGTCCAACGTCTCATAGACCACATCTTTGTTGTGCTTGATTTTGTCTTCGATCTCGCTAAATAGACTCTCCTCCTCTTGAGTCAAATGCATGTCCCTGATTCTGAGAAGACGCTTGTGATCGCGATCGAATTTTAAATACATATTTAATAAGTCCTCTCTGGCATCCTTGACTCTCGCATCCATCAGGGGTGGATAGTTCCGGTACAACTCGTATACGCCCAATCGCTTGTAAGTCTCCAACACGTATCCTGTCACGGCCATGCCTTTTGGACTGGTGAAATCATAGCTCATATCCTTAATCTGATTTTTGAAGTTTGTGTGGGCATATTTGACGATGAGCTCAAGCGCTTTAACACAGTTCTGAATGGCGGTGTCACTGATTCCACACTTTAACAGATAAATATCATCGGTGGTATCACGATTGGAATTGCCAGCGCTTCCCAAGATATCGAGCATTTCCGCCGGATTTCCCCCCAGTTGGAAGGCCCGAATATTAATAGAGACCTGATCTCCATGGGTCTCCAGAAAATTTCTCGCCTTTCCAGAAATTTCAATGATGTCCACCAAATCGACGTCAATGGAAGCTTCAAATTTCGTTTTAAGGTCATTAGTGGCGAAGCTCAACTGCACCGCCGTAATGAATTTGGCCCCCAGACTCACGCCTTGAATCATGTAATCTCCACAGACTTCGCGTTTTTCATCTTCAGGCTTGTCCTTGGCCTCTTTACCCAAGTCATTGAGAAATATTTTACCTTCCCCAGGTCCAGTCTTTCGACCGACATGGCCTAATGTCTTGCTGTTAAATGAGGATTCAAAGACAAATGTCTTAGTCAAATCATCATCGACGATTTCCATCGCCAAGCTGGCTGCGCCCCCCACACTGATAATTTCCAGGGATAGTTTACCAGCAACGTCTAAACCAAGCTCCATCCTCAGACGATCCAGGTCCTTGCGATATTTGAGTTCGATCATGCCGGAAGATCCGCCAGATAATTCAATTACATCTTTGTTGAACTCTACACATCTTCGACCAGTAAACTTTTGTCGGTGGGAATCGAATCCTCCCCCCAAATAGGGTATTCCGTCCTTGAAATTTTGCGGTACAAAACTGCGCGGAACATCGAAATCAATTGTGTGACCGCTATTTGCAAATGCCAGCATACCGGCCACAATGAAACACTTCATAAAAGACATATTCCCTCCTCTTCAGTCATTTCTCTTGGCCGCCCAAGTTGCAACGTCTGTGCCATTTCCAAATATAAATAAGTGCCTGAAAAGAAGTTTGAAAATTGCCTAATGGTTTTTTTTCAGACCAAATTCAGTCCGATTTAATCCAGTTCAAATCAAAATTAGGGGATGAACTGTCTTCCTTATACAGAAATTCGTGACGTTAGCTGATGAAACAATTCATTGAAATGTTGGTATCAAGATTGCAATCTTTTCTCCCAGCCTCATTCATGCAGATCGATAAGGAAGAGTATGACAATCAAAAAAATTATTATGACAACAATGGTTCTTCTTTTATCCGTGGCCTGTATAAAATCTTCGGGAGGGCCAGAAGGCGGCAATTCGAATGTTGAAAATTCTTCATCCTCTTCTCCTTCCCCTGTTCCTCAAGAGAAGGTGCTTAAAGAGGTTGCGCTTTTTGCCGAGATCACCTTCGGAGCAAAATTGAGATCAGCAGAAAAACCTTATTTTTGGCCTGACCAAATAGAAACACTTGGATGTCATTATTTCAACGTCATGAGAGAAGCCAATGCCCATCGCCTTGAATTTATCAGAAACAAGCTCCCTATCGTCTGCGAAAGTGACGCCATAATGTGTTCACGCCTGCAGGCCTCACTGGACAACTACACAAAAAAGGATCGGGAATGTCATGAACAATGTCCCAAAAGCAACATCCTGACCTGCATGATCAATTATTGCTCTCATGCTGCCGGGATATGGGATCGAAGAAGAGCGGAGTGTGTCTGTCCCATTGGTCAAATTTTCAGTTCCAAAGATGGGGGAAGTTGCCTGCCATACCATGCCAGAACTCTCTTAAATGGAAACCTTTCCATCGAGCTTGACGACATGAATTTTTTCTCTCTTCAGAAGGATGACCTGGTCGGTCTTGAGGAACTCAATTTTTCCAAAGTGTTGTATTTTAACCCCACCTCCAGCTTATTTTCCTCCAATTTTTTTGTAAACTTTTCACGCGAGAAAGAAAAACTCGTTTCGCAATTGCAACATCTTTCAACTCAGGTCCCTCTTGCCAACTATATACTTCAGGATTCCTATCAGTCCTTTGGAAAGACCTATCTCTTCCCTCCAATGAGACCAGTGCAATTGGAAAATCGCAATCGAAACTTGCTTCAACTTCCAGTTCCAGAAAACCAATGGGTGGCGCCTCTTTTGGGATTCTTGGAACTCCTCCAGAAAGACGATATCGATCTATCAGAATTTTCCCTTAAACCGGGCATCACTTCTCCTTCCGATTGCATCCTATACTGTGGCTTAGTTTTCAAGTTAAGTGAAAATGTGCATCTCACACGTTTCTATTCAAGAGGGAAAGTCTATTTCCAAACCTTGGATTATTTGGATAAAAATGACATCTCTCGCGCCAGATTCTTTATCAATCCTCTGGATCAGCTCATTGCTGTACAAACCCTGATTATCCAAGGACGGACTGAAACTGTGGCAAAGTTTTATGATCGTGAACTCGTTCCACTTTATTCTTTTTTACAGGAGCTTCCTCAAAAGCATCGGGCCACTCCCATTCCGGAGATCAAAAGAGACACCGTCATTGCCTGTGGAGATATCTATGATGATTGGTACAATCAAATTCTTGGTCCCGAGGACAACAGTTTGTCCGGCTGGATTAAGAACACCGACAACTCCCTTCTTCTCTATGCCGACGGTTTTAGAAATTATACTCTGTCGGGATTTGATATCACTCAAACGGCCATTGATCATGGTCGGGCGGTACATGCCATTTTGGAAAGCAGCCTTGATCGGCCAAATATTGTCATGTCTTCACTCTCTTGCTTTAATCCCGATCGCTGGAGTTCATATCTTCTGCAAGCTCCACACTCGAGCTATCCTTTGGTGCGCAACCTTTCCTTTGGTATCTATTCATCGCCCGAAAATTGCGCCGCTTGGAACGGCAATAATGAATTCTACAAAGAGCATCATCTTTGGGTAATGGGGGCCGGCAATGTACTCCCTGGCTCACCCCATTCACAATTTTTCAAGCATCGAAGCTGTTTGCAAATGATGGCCTCAAAAATTAATTCCCTGATCGTTGCCGCCACCGATGAAAATCAAAAGATTGCCTCCTATTCGGTCAAGGGCCCTGAATATGCCGACGTGGCCATTTCCGGAACGACGCTTTATCAAGGCAAGAAATTGGAAGGAACAAGTTTCGCCACCCCAAAAGTCAGCCGATTGGCGGCCGACTTGAGTGCGAGATACAGCGAGCTTGCCGAACGTGGATTTATCCGATATCTCATCATGCTATCGCCCAAGCTCAAGGATGAAGGCGATCATTTCAAATTCCTTCCGGTGCGATCGGGAGGTATTGTTGATTCAAAAAAGGCCTTCGAACTTGCTGAGCTGGTAGCAAAATTATCCTTCCACGAGCAAGATAAATTGATTTCAGCATTGGATACAAGAAAATCACCAAACATTATCGGTGAAAGAAATAAAATAGCGGAAGAACTGGTATTGAAGATTCACTGCCAATCCCAACGATGCCGCAAAAAGTTGCAAAAGGAATACATTGATGGATGGTTGCGTTTGGCACCCGTGGGACTTCTTCCTTAATGGAATTGCATAGATACCGGAGAAATTTCTCTAGACTTGGCGAGTCATTTATTGTATAAATCATGCACCCAAAATAGATGCATGAACGAAAAAGAATAGGGAGAAAATATATATGGATAAAATTGTATTAGTTGACTTACCTGAAGTTGCGACAATTGAAAAAAATCTTGCTCTTATTGATCAAAAGAGTGAGGGTGTTGAAAAACCTCATTAAAGTTCCTTCTTTAGAATTAATCACATGATTCTAATCTGATACACTCACCGACAGAGTCGTACTATACTAATAGAAAGATTTTCCAAAACGCATGGGTTTGGTTCTATGAATACTGAAAACGCTGGTGGGTTGTTGCTGGTGGCCTTCTCTGGCCTTCCAACCTCTATGGCGTATTTTGCTGTTGATGCTGGACTGGGTATTCTTGCTGAAACCGCTAGCGAGAATGGTATTGATGTTCATGTGCGAGATTTCGACAACATTGAAGTCATAAAAAAATGCATGCCAAGCAATCCGGTAACACACTTAACCATAGATGCGGCAAAGCTCAGCTTTTTTGAGCGTGCCGAAACCCTAATCTGGGCCGAATTAAAAAAGGTCATTGAATCGGAAAATATACTCTGTGTTGGCTTTAAGGTCTGGTTTGGACCGTCACTTTCAAGCCTTTTTAAAATCTTAAAAAAGATCAAGAGCGATTTTCCTCATGTCATAATCATGCTGGGCGGCCCCTCGTTGTCTGCTGTCGGGCCGGAGATAATTTCTTTTATTCCAGAGGAAGTTGACTGCCTGACTTTTGGTGAAGGAGAGGAAACTATCAAAGAATTAGCGCCGTTTTTGCGCTCGAAAATTAGGCCAAATAATTTATCGAATACTTACATCAGGTCAGGAAATACCTTTGTTGCTCCCCAAAAACTTTGTCGGACAAATCTTTCCAATACTCCAATGCCTTCTTACACACAGCCAGGATTTCAATCCATTACGAGGGAAAAGTTACCTTTATTTATTATTGATGATGGCCGTGGCTGCGCTGTCGGATGTCCTTTTTGCTCGCACACGGGGATGACAGAATCAACCCAAAGGACACGAACACCCGACAGCGTGGCCGAGCATATTTTAAATCTTAATGAGAAATTTCAAGGCGCCGCCTTTCGTCTGGCGGGCCCGAGTCCCCTCCCTGTATTTCTGAACAGTTTGTCCGCAATCTTGCCAAGAAATCACAAAAGGCCAATCCGAATTTCTTCTTTTTTGCATCCTGGATTTGCCGCAAAAGTGGATTTCACTGCTCTGTATGCGGCCGGTTTTCGAGGATTCCTTTTGGGTATTGAGAGTGTCAACGCCTTAGATACAAGCTCTTTCACCGGCAAGAAGTTTGATCTCGGGACACTTCAGAGATTAGGTACGGTTTTGAATGATGCCGGAATGTTCTCCAATCTCTCGTTCATCATTCCAGGTTTTGAGCAAAACCAGAAGCATTTGGAAAACTTCCTTGAAACGACAAGTTTCTCACGGCAAAGGACTTCAATTTTAACCAGCTTTCCGCAGGTATTTCCCAGCACAGATTGGTGGCAAAGGCCGGAGAAATACGGAATCTCTATTCCAAGTAAATTGAATTATCTGCATGATCAGATATTTGAAAACTTTTCGGTTGATGCTGCTATGACTTTGAATGGACGCAATCTGGCCACTCTTATAGCTGAGCTTAATGAAATCAAAGTCAAAATTCGCAACATCGGTTTTTCACTTAATATTCAAGACGAGACCCCGGTGCTGGCCGATCTGGCGGGCCTTTCGCCTCTGGAACTTGGGATGCGTAGTGAATATTTTATTAAAACATTAGATCTTGGTGGGATAGAGAATCTCTTTTTGTACTTAAAGCAGCAATGTGGGAAGGCGGCATGAACATAACTGCAATTTCGAGTAATGCCAGATCTGGAGATGCTAAAATATTTTTGGCCTTATCATTGCTGAGTCGCTTTGGTGACACTGTTTTTTTAGTCGGGCTCCCCATTCATCTTTATAAACTGGGTGGGAATTCAATCCTTAGCAGCACCTATGTCAATTTGCTAATTACCTTGACTATTCTGACAGCACACAAACTTGTCCTAAAAGTGAATGCAAAAAATCCTTTGTTCGTGGCCGGCGCTGGTGAGCTGGTGATGTTTTTTATTGAATTGGTTTTGCTGGCGGTGATCTCTATAACCGGCGAATCTCAGACACTCATTCTCTTATTTGTTATACCTCTCGCCCTAACCTATAATCTTTATGCGCCAGCTAAATTTTTCCAACTGCAAGATTATTTTTTCGTCAATAAACCATTTTTTTTCACAACTCTTCAATCCATTCTTTCAAGTATAGGCGTTATCCTGGGGATTCTTGCTTCTGGTTATATTGAACACCATTTCGGACTGACAGGATTGTTGTGGGTTGATGCTCTTTCTTTTCTTGCTTTCGGTATTCCCATGCTGATGTACTATTATCGTAAATTAGAACCTGTGGTAACAGTCCACGGGATCGAGTCACCAGCGGCCATTTTAAGCAAAGGCCAGATTAAATTTTTAATCTGTTTGCTAACGGCCTCGTCACTTTTTCTTTCATGGGAAACAGCATCGCTTTTGTCGGTAAGTGCAAAATCATTTGGAATGCAGCTGACGACCCTTGGGTTCATGAGAAGTGTTTGGGGAGCAATCGGACTTTTAATAGGTCTTTGGCTAAGTGCGCAAACTGCGAGGATTGCCATCTCTAGTTGGGCCTTCTGTTTAATCTTACTTGTCCCACTCACAATTGGTTTTTCTTCCTTAAATCCTGCTTTAACCTTACCCATTTTCTTTATGGCCATAGGCGTGATTTCTTCACTGGCCATTTCCATTCAAAGACTGGTCTTTCGCTCTCTCGATGAAAGTTCGGCGGTCTTTTCAAAATTAAATAGTATGCAATGGATCTATGAGTCGGCCTTAGCGATTTTCATAACACCCATTGGTTATCTTTCCGATCATGCTTTCGAAATTTATTTGCTCCCTCTGCATGTGGCAATCATCGCCCTTTTTGTCATTGGCGGATTGGGCTCTTTAGTCACCACCAAACTTCTCTTAGGAAAACAAAATGAATGAGATAAAGTTGCCACTCGCCCTGGTTGTTTTCTTTGCCTTGCTTTTTTCTGCTTGTACCAAATCGCCCTATAGCACGGCGGTTCTGGGAAAACCTGTTACAACTTTCGACCCTGTCACTGGCGAAATCAATGAGGTCACAATCCTTAGTCAGATTTGTGGGCGTCTAACCTCTCTTGATGACTATCTTAACCTAGAAGGAGACCTTGCTGAAAAATGGACTGTCTCACCTGATCGCAAAACCTACCACTTCGATTTGGTGAAAGGTCGCAAGTTCTTGACCGGCGAAGAATTAACGGCAGACGATATTGTCTTTTCCATCGAAAGAATGACAGGGGCCAAGGACTCGTTGGCCAAAGAATGGATGAACGAAGTGAGTTCGGTGGAATCGGTTGATCAATATAGCTTACTTATTAAATTGAAAGAAGCTAATCCGCGTTTTTTGTTCACGCTTTCGCATCCACGTTTTTGTATTTTGCATAAGACCAAACCTTTTATCGAATCGTCCGGTGTCCAAGTTCCGAACTCGTCGGGGGCCTATAAAATCACAAAATATATTCCCGAGAATTCTGAATACATCCTGGAAGTCACACCGGCATTTTCTGAGAGAGCGATTGAAAAAAAAATTTCTGTCCGATTTCTTGAACAAAAGGCAGCTCTGAGCGAATATTCCAAAGGACATCTGGACGATCTCTCATTTTATTTAATAAACTCAAATGAGGCAGCCGACCTACGCAAGAGCAGTCGTGTTCTGAAGGCCAAAATTTATTGGACCTGGGTCATTGTACTCAATCCCAAGCAAGCGATATTTTCACAAATAGAAACGAGACGCTACTTTTTCTCTCATCTGAATAAGACCGATTTCCTTCGTCTTTGGAATAGCTCTATGGATGTCAGCAACTCGATGATTCCGAGAGGCATGAAAGGTTTTTATGATTTTGATAACTCCATATTTCAAAATAATATTTTAAAATCCAAAGCACCTGACTGTCCCGAAACAGGAGTTCGGATAGCCGTGATTAGCGGCATGCCCAATGAAAAAGAGCTCACAGATGCCTTGAATTTAGAAGTCGGAAAGGCCTTGAATTGCAAGATCAAAATTTCATTTTTGGAAATGGGTGAATATCTTACCGAGCTTGTTAAGGGAAGCTTTGATATTTATCTCCACGGTATTGACACCAACTCAAACGATCCTGCCGGATTTTTTAGAGACTTCTCCATTCATTCATCAGAAAATTTTTTTGGAATTAGGAACGAAAAATTTGAAAAAGTTTTTACCTCCCTTTATTCGACAGCTCAGGAATTGAGAGGCCCTGAAGCCTATGAAACCGTTCAAAAAAGTATTGGTGAGATGTCTCTTATTTTGCCATTGGGGCACCCAAACTTTGATTTTTTCTATCAGAAAAGTGTGACTAAAATTCACATGAACCCTCTCGGTATGCATTTGAACCGTTGGTTCGAAATTGGAAGACAATAATGAGCGAAGTTGTAAAAAGAGAATCAAGATATAAGCTCCGGGTCTTTTGGGTCTATCGGGTCATCCTCCCTGCATTCTTGTTAATCACAATCATTTTGGGAATCATAGGGGCCACTTATGCCTATTCAATTAGAGGTCAACGCGATCGAAACTTAATTTTTGCTTTAGACTCGATCGGCCCTTTAATTTCTGAACCAATGATTCTAGGAGATTTTCTTGAGGTCGCGAAGCGAATGTCCCTGGTTGGAAAAAATCAGGGCTTTCTGCTTATCGCGCTCGACGAAAGAGACACCATTATCGCAACGTATCCTTCAGCATGGACATTTGAAAATCGTGATGAGATTAAATTATGGCGACCTATTTATTCCAATGACAGAATCATCGGGAAAATAGGTGGAACAGTGAGCACAGAATTTCATCAGGAACTTTCGCCTATTTTTCTGCTGTTGGCAGGGGCGGCAATTTTAATTGCCATCTCTATTTTTGTGCTGATCCTTAGGGCCACTCGCGGCATTGTAAAAGATTTTGAAAATCTTGAATTATTCTCGGGGCTGACCGACAATACCAGACCCTATTTTTTATTCGATGAAACCCGAAGTGTCTTTGAGCGTATTAAGCACCAATCCAATCTACTGCTAGAAACCCAGAAAAAGGCCATGCTGACAGAAGTGGCAAGTCAGGTCGCTCATGATATTCGTTCACCCTTGGCGGCCTTGAGTATGGTTGAGCCGCTTCTTGTGGGACCCGATGAAGAAAAACGCCTGCTGCTTCGGAATGCCGTAAATCGGATTAAGGATATTGCAAACAACTTGCATGCCAAGAAATTGGATTCAAGGCCAAGTGACGGATCAATTTCTACCATTTCTTCACCCGCTCAGGATGAGGAACACTCTGATCACCTCCTTCTCAGTCTTATCGAAGAGATCGTCTCAGAAAAACGCATGCAATATCGCTCAAGAATTGGACTGGAGATTGATACCATTTTTGGTCCCACCTCTTATGGTCTCTTCGCCAAAGTGCAATCCAACGAGTTCAAACGGGTTATTTCAAATTTAATTAATAACGGAGTGGAAGCGCTTGAAGATTCCGGCCGGCTCACCATTGAGATGGCCTTGGTTCAAACACTCATCCAGATTAAAATTACAGATAATGGCAAAGGCATTCCTGACGATATTATCCCGAAACTTATGCAAAAAGGTAACACCTTTGGCAAGGTTGGCGGATCAGGTCTTGGTCTTTTCCATGCAAAAAATAATGTCCAATCTTGGGGTGGTAAAATCGTTATTGAGTCTACTGTCAATAAAGGTACCATCGTCACGGTCTTCATACCCCAGGCGTCTGCACCACAGTGGTTTGTTTCGGGACTCACGCTCACACCAAAAAGTATGATCGTTGTGCTTGACGATGATTCGAGCATTCATGCCATTTGGCAGAAACGCTTTGATTCACTTGGTATTGTTGAAAAACAAATTGAGGTTCAACATTTCTCGACACCTGATCAGATTCGATCGTGGGTCTTAAACAACCCTAAAGCGGCTTCTCAAGCTCTCTATCTGACCGATTATGAATTATTGGGATTCCAAGAAACGGGACTTGACCTCATCGAGAAACTCAAACTTGGCGCCCAAAGTATTTTGGTCACGAGTCACTTTGAGGAACCACAAATTATAGAAGCATGCAAAAGATTAAATATCCGGCTTATCCCAAAAGGGATGGTGGCACTCATCCCTATCTCTTTTGCTTCTGCAACTGAACATATCGATGCTATCTTGATCGATGACGACAGTATACTTCATATTTCATGGGGAATTTTCGCCCGTAAAGCGAATAAAAAACTGTTGACTTTTTCCCATCCCGATCAATTTTTTACTATTGCCGGGACCATTGCAAAATCAGTTCCTATTTATGTTGATGTGAATCTTGGCGATAGAATCACAGGAGTTGATGTTGCCGAGAAGATCCACAAGATGGGATTTACTCACATCTATCTCGCCACCGGATATGCGCCAGAACTGTATCAGCATCTCACATTCCTAAGGGGCGTTATTGGAAAGGATCCGCCTTTTTAAGGCTTCTTATCTATCGAGAGTGGTTATCATCAACTGGATAATCACCCACTTCAGCCGTTTTGGAACAAATTCATCAGGTAAATCTGAGCTGCTACAAAGCTGAGCGAATAGCACGGATTAGGCCCGCCGAATAACAAATACGTCGCTTTCTGCATTTAATCAGAATTTAATGTCTTTAAAATATGTAAATAACTGAAGATATTCATGCCTCGGAAGTTACAAAAATCCGAGCTAAACCGATAAGCCATCAAGCTAATATTCAACGGGGATTTTTTTGCATACATCGAATCTTACCACAAGAGTAATAGATGAATATGTCATTGAAGATGTTCCCGACTTTGTTGTTCCTGTGGGTGTTCCCAATACTGTCCGAGCAGACGTAGGTGATGACTGCTTTTTTTATCTGGTTGATACACAAATCAGGGCCAGCAATTCAGCGCTTGAAGTGTTTAGCCACTTTATAGAAAGAATCGACAATCATGACCAGCTCAGCAAGGCTTCAGTGATAGAGATACAATTCGATCCCAGATATCAAACGATTGCATTGCATGAAATTACCATCAAAAGGGAAAATGAGACTATTTATAAACTCAACAATTGTCAGTTCAAAGTCATTCAAAGAGAAGAGAACCTCGATAATAGAATCTATCATGGGAAAAAGACTCTAGTTGTTTTTGTTGACGATGTCCAACTAGGTGATGTTCTAGAATCAAAATATACAATTTCCGGTTTTGATGATTCTGTAACGGACTTCTTCTTCAAGTCACTTTCTCTATCATGGGGAGTAGCGGTCGCAAAAGTCTACTATTCTCTCACATGGCAAAGAAACGATACTCCCATATTTCAATTTCGGGGAGGGCCACAAATCCAGCCAATGATTATAAGCAACAAGTATATCTGGGACCTGCAAGCGACAAAACCTTGCTCTCTCGAAGAAAAGGTTCCCCCATGGTTTTTTGGAAATCATTGCTTGTTTATTCTCAGTGATAGCTCGTGGGAAAAGGTTTCAAGTTGGCTCGAAGGATATTTCAAACTTGGGTATACCATTTCAGAAAAACTTCAAAATAAGATTCAGTTTATTTCCGATAATTATCCAAGCTCTGCCAAAAAGCTTTTATATGTCACCAGGTATATTCAAACGAATATCAGGTATCTTGGACTTAACCTGCTCCACTGTGGTTTCGCGCCAAATGAACCTAATGTTGTATTTGAACGAATGTATGGTGATTGCAAAGATAAATCGTTATTAATGGCTATCGTTCTTACAAAGCTTGGCATTAAAGCCAGAGTTGCATTGGTAAATTCAGAGTTGCAACATGAAACAGGTACCCTGGGTCCGAGCCCATTTGTTTTCAATCATTGTATCGTAAAGGTTGATTGTGATGGTGTTACTTATTGGATCGACCCTACACTTACATGCCAAGGAGGAGATCTCCAAAACATGTATCAATTTCCTTATGGGTACGCTTTAGTCCTGAATGATGGAACGAGAGATTTAGAACAAGTCATTACGAGCAAGTCTTGTATCAATCAGATAGAGGCACACTACGATTTTACAATGACAAATAGTTCGTCGGTCTCAACATCCGTTAGAATTGAATCTTTTTTTAGGCAAAATATTGCAGATCAAAAAAGATTTGAATTAATGTCTATTAGTAGAAAGCAAACCCAAGAATACATGCAGAATTTCTATTCTAAGTATTTTCCTAAAATTTATGCAAACGATGTTTTTACAGTTAATGACAACTTGGAACAAAATGAGTTATGTCTCATCGAAAATTATACAATACCTGATTTTTTTCAAAAGGACGAATCACACGATTGTCTTATGGCCAACATAATCCCGTTTGATTTCATCGGACGTCTACGTTGGCCGCAAATTACAAAAAGACAGCTACCTTACCTAACTGAAAGAGACCTAAAGATCAGAATTGAATTTGTGCTTAATCTTTTTATACCCATCCCAATCCAATGTGAGGCCATGACTGTGAAAAATAAATTTTTCACTTATGTGTTCTCACCACGATCCGAAGGTAATGTAATCCGTCTTAGTTACTTATTTGAGACAAAAGAACATGTTGTTCCTCCTGCTGAATTCAATGAGTATTTGGCTGAACTTGAAAAGATTGAATCTACCATGTCCATGCGAATTACTTGCTCATCCAATCTATTTAGGCAGTACATTGCCCGAATTTATCTAAGACTATACCCCTATTACCATTTTGCCCTATCCCTACTTTGCCTGATCAGTATGTGTGCACTGATCTATTATTGGATCTCTTCCACTGATAAAAAACATGCTGGTTTTATGATCGGCTGTCTGACAATGCTTTCCTTCTTGGCCTATCGTTCTTTTAGATGCTTTTTGCGAAAATTTCCCTAGCGGCTGCAATTTTGCGGGAATTTATGTGTGGAAAACAAACTTGCACAAGATTACAGATGTAACATAAATGATAAAAAATATCTATCTTGCACAGAAGGTTATTAGGCTCCTTCTTTTTGGGAATCATTTTGCTGCTTATACGCTATGGAACAAATCCAGGTCCTTCTACCCCTTATTGTCCTCCCGTTTTGCCAGCAATGGAAGAGAGCTTCGATGTTTTAATAATCTCATGAGAATGCGTATTCATAAGTTGTATCCGAGCTTGCTTGCTGCAAATTCTCATGCTGTATTTGAATTTCTTGCTCTTTTTCCTGTAGGACCTCGTACAGGGGATGCATGAATCTGAGATATTTCTTATTATCCATTTCCACCACTTCTGTAACTTCTCCCCTGCCTTTTTCAAAGGCCAGCAGGGCCTGTGTTTCCCAAGCATCGGCGGCATTTTCCGGGCGTATGGGGCGTAAGCTAGTGAGGTGTGTATTGATCTCCACTCCCATGGATTTACCGTCAATGATCTTTCTCAATAGGGAGCGTGTCTTTTTACTGCTCCATTAAGTGCTTTTTCATCAGAAACTCAGCTGACCTTAAAGTGTCGAACAAACACAAATAAATAAATTTCGATAGATAAGGACGGATCGAATCCTCATTTGCTCCTATGGTATAGTCATACTCGACTAAATCATTATAGCAGTCGAAGACTAACGAATCTTAAAGATGTCCAAGATATAAAACGGCGACGACAATGCAAAAATAAAAAATATTTTAAAACACCTCATTTCACTCTTTTATCGGTCTCAGATCCCAACTCATTGTCGAGGCATAATTGCTGATCTGACCTTGCAAATCTGGTTTTCCTCCGTGATTAGGGGGTGACGTGGGAGCGCCGATCATCGTACTTAGACCAATGGGGAAATTGGCGGTTATGGGACCATTAGGTCCTGAGCAGGTCACTGGAATTGTATCTCGCGTGAGAAAAACATTGATGTGATATACACCCCAAGGTGCCGGGGCAACGGAATAAGATTCGAGCATAAGACCGATGGTGCGAGGACCGGTTTTTAATTCGAGTGTTCCGGCAAAATTGGCCTCACAATTTCCTAATTTCCCGGTCGCGCGATAGATTCCGCGCCCACCAACCACCGCAAATTGGTTTTTATTATTGCTATCGGTCGTTCGTCCTTTTTCTCTGACTTCGAAATCGTTAATTTCACCTTTAATCACGAGGGAGTTGTTAGGATATTGCATACTAAATTTGACTGTGCCTTTAAAACCGTAACAACCCTGATTCGTAGCGCGAAAATGTGGAGTCGCGGTGATTGTCTCATCATTTCTATGATGCTGATAATTGGCCGCCACCAGCACGATCAAATCAAAGGCCTCATCTTTTTTGTCTAAGCAGTACAAGTAATCTTTTCGATCATGATCCTCCCAAAAAATTTCTTCAAAGTTTGATGAGCCTTTTTTGCGCCCCAAGAGTTTGACGTTCATTTTGCCGATGTTCTCTCTGATGGGGTTATTGATAGCAATAGACCGGATGTCCTCATTCGAAACGTCGAAGGCATAAATCTCACGTGTCATGGGAGGAAGTTTCATGTTCATTTCAAAGCGATACTGGCCATTAGCATCCAAGATGACTTTTTCTGGTGTAATCGATGCGAGATGCCCATCACTTTGCCTGCTACCGCGGCCGGGCACGGCCGAGTAGTTATCCCATTGGAGAAAGCTATCATTTAAGGGTGATTGGTTCCACTGAAGAGTGGCATATTCAACCCAATGTTTTTTAAAACCGCCTGGCAGTGTCCGGTCGAGAGCATCAAAGGCATTATAGCTGGCAAAGTTAGTAAGTAAGGTCAGCAAACTTTTGTCGCCCAGTTTTTTCGTCATATACATATAGAAGGGCCAGGTCGAGTAGTCCTCGGTCAGCATGGATAGGGAGCCATCTTCCGAAAAGAGATACCAGTCATGCTCCTCATTGGAATTCGGGTAAACATGATGCATGACATATTCCGCTGTACCCTCAGTTACGCCGGTATAAAAATCACAATTGCCGAGCATGTCGAAGGTGTTTTGCAGAACGTGAAAATACTCGTGGGCCATAATGCTAGCAAGGGCGTCCATGGAAGCCTTTTTTGCCCATCGGAGATTCACCATTATGTACGATGGTCTGCCCGGACAACCCATGTTGGGGGTTCTATCCTCAGAATAACCTACCGTTGCTGCGTCATTCATTTCCTCACCGGGCGGTGGCGGAGGAAAATCAAAAAGATAAATATCCAGCTTGCCGTCGCCGCCATTTGGCCCCCTTCCATCATCGCTTTGATGCCTTCGGCCTATCAGGGCCTCTTCCGAAGGGATAATTTCATTTTGCATGAACGCAAAAATCAAGCTGGCGATTCTTTCCTCCACGGCACTATCTTTTTGAAACCAGATTCTCAGCTTGAACTCCTCCGACTCCTTAGCGTCCCATTGGCGGTTAGGAACTCCCTCGGCAGGATTTCCCAACGTTAAGGCGTGGACAGAAAAAGAGAAAATAAAACCAATTAGAAGGGAGATGATTTGAATATGTGTTTTCATGGCGAGATTCATAATCCTTTTGAAATAACCTTGTCTAGAGGACTGGGCAATAATGTAAGGGTTTTTAACAGTTTGATTGTCAAGGCATTGAAAAGGGTAGCTGTAAGGGGGGCACAAATCGCCATTCCAACACAAAAAGTCGCATGGGTATCGAATCTAGGAGTAAAAAAGAATCAAAAATACCCATGCTGGATCCAAAAACATTTGTAATTTAATTTACCTGGCATGAAACTTTTACTTTTTGACGTTCCAGAGGAATCTTTCTTTTAATTGTGTAATTCAACTCAAGTCCTTCCACATCAAGTCCATAACTTGTTATGTATTCCCTGCCTTTCAATTGTTTCACTTCAAATCTGCCATCGATAAATTCAGCAATTCTGACTGTTTTTGTTAGTTCTCCGATCGGTTTACGCTCATCAGCTCCTTTTTTATTTTCCTCATAGAGCCCGATCTCATCTACCATCCTCGTCAATGTCAGATTGTATCTCGAAGCAATCACTGAATCGCAACCACCATGTGAGCATAGACCACCTACTCTATTTAAAGTCACCAGAACACCTGCCGCTCGATCCCATGACATAGTAAAAGGCATGTAGTGAGAATTTTTCCCTTCACTACTGAGTATGAAGTCGGGAAAAGTCGTGGTTGAAACTCCGTCGCTAGTCATAACCGCGGTACATTTCATTTTTAAATCAAACGCCTGAGCTGAAAGAGACAGACACGCCATAAAGGCTGCAAGAATTAACCAGTTCATAATACCCTCCTAATTATTCAACTATTAAGCACGAAACTATCATGTAATGCATTGTAGAATGAATTGGCTCCTTGAATCAATGCAGTACAGTTTGTTACCTATATAATTATATTTAAGATACTTTTTGTTTCTATAAAAGGAACAAAAAAGGCTCAACAACTTGAGCCTTTTTAATTCGCATCTTATTTAGTAAAATATTATTCGAAGCGCGCTATGGGCCTATTCTTAGCAGCGATATTGGCCATTTGAAACAGACGCTTTTTGGCCAAACCGTTAGAGATTATGTCGATTTTCTTTAAAACCACTCCATCCATCAGGAGCACATCTTGGTTGATTCGCGTACTGAATTCATGAGTCCAATAGGTAAAATCTTCGTTGATAAAATAGACACAACCAGCCGTTCGGCATGATCCATAAATTTTCTCGGCAGCAGTGGTAAGCTGTTGCTTGAATTCTGCTTTGCTATAGTGACCCGAATCGCAATAGCCGTGATAATCGCATGATCTTATAGTTTCATTGAGGTTATTCGCCAAACGACGGTGATTTATTTTGGAATGTGTATTTTCATTCATACCACTCAAAATAGAAAAGACTACTAACTGGCCTATCACCGGAACAACGTTAATACTCCAAAACATGACTCGCCCATTAAAAGAGCGTTTGGCAGGATAGACGAGTTTGTCTTCTAAAGTATAAAGTTTTCTGAGTGAACTCTGATAATACTCATTAGCTTTCCTGATGAGGACCTTTTTAGCATCTTCAACACGCGCTTGTTTATCTTTAAGTAATCGCTTTAAGGCCTCAGAGTTTGGGTTTTCTCTCTGCAAATCTGTAATCGCCCGCAGCTCACTATAGGCCCTGGTAAATTCTGTTTCAATGTAATTTCTAATTTCTGACAAGGCGAATTTATAATATATCGACACTTTATCAATACTCGCAAGATAGTCTTTGAAAACTCCTTCATACTCTGGAAATTTTACTGATTTATTTTGAATATCAATTCGAATGGAATCAACCATAGAGTTCATAGTATTTTCCAGTGCGTGAAGCCTCTGATCAACATGGTTAAAATTACCTGCAAATGCAGTCGAGACAAATAGCGCAATGAAAATAGCTATCTTAATAAATTTCATATAATCTCCCAATTATTCAACTATTCCGTTTAGTGCAAGCATCATAACCAAAGACAACGCATGTTGCCAATACAGTGCAAATTGTTTCCTATATTATAGATTTAAGATAACTTTTGTTTCCTAGAGAATCTATCGATGTCTTCAAAAAGATTGCGCCTAGAATTTGGGAAGGTACTAAAGCATCGCCGTAAAGAACGCGGCCACTCAAGTGCTTATAGCTTCTTTTACAAGAACGGAGGCAAAAAAAAACTCGGTTTCAGTTATCCTTTCTATCTGATGATCGAGCGTGGACAACGCACTCCCAGCATTCCTGTTCTTCGCACCATTCTCGATACTTTAGGCCTTCTTGGTACAGGGTTCGAACAAGAGCGAAATGATCTTCTCCACCTCTTTTTGAAATGCTTAGATAACGGCGGCATCTTATTTGATTCGCTCTTTACAAAAGATCAGACAACTCAAGTTATAAGTGGAGACAATGAATTGCTACTTACCACGGCCAGGAATGCACTGACCAAAGTCCCGCTGATGTCACTTGCACAGGCGACTGTCTTGAGTTCCAATCCTGTTTCTTTTTGGATTTTTCAATGGCTTCTCCAGACCGGCAAACAGGCCTCGCTTAGTGAGATGGAAAAAATTATTAGGGTGGATGAATCTGATTTGAACTTCGCGATGAAATCACTAATTGAGCATCGGCTCGTCATTAAAAAGAAAAACGGTACGTTTGCATGTCCTTTTTTCGATACTGATCTCTTTGCTCCTCCTTCATCAGTTACTCATGAAAAGATCTTATGGTCTTCCGAGCAAATTCAAAAACGACTCAGTTTTGAGGGCGAAGACCTGTATTACGGAAACTACTTTATGGCCGTTGAGAATCAAGAAACGCTTGCCGCCATCACTTCCCTTTTTCGAGACGCCCTTAGAAAATCATATCTTTTTCGCCCAATTCACCCCGTTTCTCGCGGCACTCTTGTTTCAATCGAAGCACGCATCGGTTCGGTTTTTCAGGTGAAGTAATCAAAGTTTAGGATTTTTATCTACGAGTAGAGTTTTGCTTTTACAAAAGCATCTACTTTTTGAATTTTACTAGCTCGGATTCGCAAAGTTCTCTTGCTTTGCCCATTCTTTAGTAAGAACAACCAATGTTTCAAAAGATTTTTGCATTCCATCTAGAGAGACCCACTCATAACGGCCATGGAAGTTGGAACCACCTATAAAAATGTTAGGCGTAGGTACTCCCATGAATGAAAGTCTCGAACCATCCGTTCCTCCGCGTACCGGTTTGATTTTGGGAGAGATGCCGACCGCTTCCATCGCTTGAGCAAGTTTTTTCATGACCTCCGGGTATTGATCGATAACTTCTTTCATATTTCGATATTGCTCTTTAAACAAGAGTTTAATTTTTGCCAAGGGATATTTCTTTTTTTTCTCTTCAATAATGGAGATCATTAATTCTTCCATCGATTTCAATTTTGAAAGATCATGGTCACGCACGATTCCTCTAATCGATGCTTTTTCGATTCCACCGGTAATGTTCATGAAGCCAATAAAACCTTCATGACCTTCAGTTGATTCGGGCATCATCGTTTCAGGCCATGAAGAAATAATGTCAGCCGCCACTCTTCCGGCATTTACCATTTTATTTTTAGCAGATCCCGGATGAACACTTTTTCCTTCAATTTCAATTACGACTTCGTCAGCGTTAAAGGTTTCATTTTCAATAAAGCCTACTAAATCACCATCAATAGTGTAGGCAAACTCGGCGCCAAATTTTTTTACATCAAAATGATCCATACCACGACCTATTTCTTCATCGGGTGTAAAAGCAATTTTTATCGGTCCATGTTCCCAATTTTTTTTTTGCATTAATTCAACCAGGGTCATGACGATGGCGATTCCGGCCTTGTTATCGGCCCCTAGTAAAGTGTCTCCACTCGCAGTGACGAGATCGTGTCCCTTGTATTCGTTTAGCTCAGGGAAATGGGCAGGAGACAAAATAATGTCTTTCAAAATCACAATGTCACCGCCAGCATAATTATTATGGCGTTTCGGTTTTACCTTTTCGCCAGAGGCATCTTCGGACGTATCCAAGTGGGCCAAAAATCCAATGGCCGGAACACTTTTCTTGACAGTGCTAGGAATTTCAAAATAAAGGTAACCTTGATCAAGAATAGAATTTTGAATGCCCATCGCTTGAACTTCTTCTTGCAAAGTTTGCGCTAAGAGTATTTGGCCTTCACTTGAAGGAACAGTTGTGCTGCCGCTATTTGCTTGAGTATTAATTTGCACATATTTTTCGAAACGATTCCAGAGCGCCTGTTTGATATCCATAAATCACCTTTGTAATTTTTTTAAATATACCTTTTCATATAAAATATGAAAAACATAATTTATTGATAAAGTTAAGAGTTCAGATCTATCTTGTGCTGCTTATTATGCGCCTTGTTTACTTTTATCCATTCAAAAAAAGATATCAAAGATGGTATTGAACGCATGACAATGTGATTCCTCAAAGAATTTAGATCAATGACAAACAGCGGCCCATCGCATGTCTAAGATAATTGACCGTACTTTGACCAGGTGCTTTGATTCCAAAATTATTGGCTTCGGGGTGGTTGTTATGTTTTTTAAAGTGACCATTTTTCTATGTTCTGCGCTTCTGCTTTCATCATGTGTGATTAAGAAGGATGAGTGTTTAAACGTTAGAATTATCGATGTCCAAAAAGGACAACCTGCCAATGTCGCAATTACCGTCCAAGTGCTCGATTCATGTAATCACAATGGGCCCGTCGATGATTTAAAAATGAGTAAGTTCACAGGAAGTCGAATTGCCGATCGAAAGTTGATTACTCAAGTTCAAGATCATTTATCCAGAAGAGAATTTCACGCAATTCAAAGATTGATCGATTTAGAAAGTAAAAATTCCACTCTGGCAACACCTAAAAAGTTTGAACTCGCCACCTTATTGCTTTTGGATTTGAGTGGCTCGGTGTATAAAGACAAGATAAAATTAGAGTATCTCAAAAAATCTGCCGTGGCCTTTGTTGAATCACTCTTTTTAGACTCAAAACTTTCATCCAATTTTAAATTGGCCATCTATACCTTTGACGGACGGGCCGAACTTCATCCGGTCATTAATGCAACTTCAAGCAATTCAAACCAGGCGTCGGAAATTATAGAGTCGCTAAGCTGTCCCGATAACAACTATTGTGTGGACGAATCGACGAATTTAAATGGGGCCTTAAGCGCCGCTGTCAGCACCATCGCAGGAATGAGTGACAGTAATGATGGAAATACTATCGTCGCTCGCAATATCGTTATTTTCACCGACGGAATTGATCGCGCCGCACGCATGAACTCTGTCGATGCATTAGGACGGATCAACGAGTTTCGAGCGTCTCAATATTCATATATTCACGCTGTTGGTCTTGGCAAAAATATCGATAAAGACTTTTTAACAAAACTTGCTGGAAAATATTTTGTTCATGCCAGAAATTGGGAAAATGTTAAAAATGATTTTCAAGATGTGGCAAAGAAAATCACAAAAATCGCCAACAGCTTTTACACCATTCAATATTGCAGCCCAAAGCGTTCGGAGGACACGAACTTTGAAAGTCTTTTTCTCATAAAAAATAATGCCTTTTTCTTCTATGACTTTGGACGAGCAAGGTTTAATTATTCATCGAAAGGATTTGACGGAGGATGTAATTTGGAAGATCCTCGTCAATGGGAAGGACTTGTATCAGAACCACAATTTAATTCCCGAGTGTCTATCCCAACTCCGATACCGACACCAGAACCGACTGCTATTCCAACTCCTTCTCCAGCTCCGGTTCCGAACAAGCGCTCTTACTTGATTTGTAACAAGACAACACAATTTAATAATATCTTCGTGGCGACATTTACCAACTATCAAGACAACAATGTTAGGAAATGGCACACCCTCCAGAAGGATTCATGCCAGGAGTTTTCCTTCTCACGCACGGCCACAATTTTTCATTATGGCGCTAGGGCGGAAAATGACGAGTTCCAATGGTTTGGAACGGAACAGGATGGGTTTCCAATGTGTATACAGGGAGATAGTTACTATTATCATCCAGGCGAGTGTCCCTATGGATATCAAAGATACTATTTTCGCTCGGTAGTTTTTCCCACCGATCAGAATCAGACTCAATACACCTTAAATCTTACAGAGTCGCCAGAAAAAGAAGCAAATAGTCCCGCCCACGCCCATTGAAGGTTAAAATTAGTGGCAAAAATTAGTGCGGACTACATTCAGGTACCCCAAAGCCACCTGATCCCGCGCCTCCATTCTCGTGGTTAGCGCCACCATCCATTGATAGCGACAATGGGCCGAATCTCCAAATTCAGCATCGCGATTCAGCATACATTCTGCGATCGATCGCTAACTCTTTTGCAAATTGGGCGAAAAAAGCGCTGAAGATTAATGATTATGATGATGCTCGTTTGAGTTGCTTTTCATAAGTCCCTGATAAAATATTTCGGATTGCTTCACGGCTTCGAGAATCTGCTCCCTGTTTTGTTTGAGATTTTTAACGCTGACGGAATCTGAATTGTTGAGAAATCCCAGAGGCAATCGGTTGGAAGAAATATTTTTATCGTTGAGCAAATATTTAACGTGGGCCAAAATCCTCAAGTAGTCCTTGGCCGTTTTGATTTTATTATCATCAACGGATGTCGGAGTCATGACAGAAATGTAAATGGGTGCAGTGTGTGCCACCGATGGACGAACATTGTTTGCCTTGGCAAAACGCTCGCGCGGCTGCATGTCTACGCCGTCGTTGACTTTGCCCCCAATGCGATATTGCCAATCTTTAAAAGGCTGGGCCTCTAAAGGGGCCTCATTAATTTTTTTGCCTGACACCCTGAGGGCAAGCCAGGAAGTCCTGCTGGCCTTTAGCTGATGATGTATAAAAATCTTTCCCATGGAACTGTGATGAGGAAGCAAGGGAATAATTTCTCCGGAGTTCACCAATTCAATTTTTTCAATCTGATCTCTCTCAGGATCAAAACTGACACTTCCATCAATTTCCAGAATGCCTGGTTCCTGCAACACAATCTCGTCACCTAGCTCACGTCCATTGACCTTAAATTCAAGCAGTGGGCCGTTGGTGACAAAGGTTCGACCTTTTTTCACTCCTTCGATCCAGTTCTTTAGATTAAATTTACCCTCGACCTTGGTGTAGAAGCGTTCCCGCCCGGGGATACTCCAAGGTCCGCAGGGAAAATCCGTACCAGCAGTAGGAGTCATGGGAATACCCATGTTTAAAACATCGTACCAAACATTATAATGAGCATATTCAAATTGTAGAACTTCCACAAAGGTGAGTAAGCGCGATGGAGCATCTATGGCAATCCCGCGTTTGGCTGGGCCCAAGCCCCAATGCCCATAGCCAGAGATACCGCCAAGCCGTTTTGCCTCCCTCCAGAAACTCTGATAGTCGGTATAACTTTTGTTCAAATCAATTTTTTCTGCCGCACCTAACGTGATGGTGTGGCCCAAAAAATGTGTCCGAGGATTCTCCTGGCCCGAGGTCAGAAAATAATTTCCATCTTGATAAATTCCCTCATCACCAAAAGCGTACTGCTGATTACTTTTAAAGCCTTTTTCAGTCCCCACCTGTAAGAAATTAGAAACGTTGATATCTTCGGCCTTCATCCAGCTCAGGAGATTTGGATTCTCTCTCGAATTTCTTCTCGATATATGCAGATGGTCGTCGGCACTATACCATCCCGATTGAGGTAAATTGGTGAGTCTTTCCATGCGCAAGGTGATTTCTTGTCTATTTCCCGGGGCGACGGTGACCGTTTGACTGGCCACTTTAAATTCGATTCCTTTGAAAGCGCGAATCTTATACTCACCAGGATGCAAATTTAATTCAGTCACTTTATCAACGTAAAACTGTTTGGTTCCAGTGTGTGGATTAGCTATATAATTGCGGTAGGAAAAACCCAACGCTTTACTGCCTAAAAAATTAGGGAGAACGGAACCCGGGCATTCCTGTTGTACTGTCAACCCCGATAGTGCGATTGCTTCTATCTGGTCAGAAGAGATGACCTCCATCCGCACCGGAGTGACGTCACCACTCATATCGTCAATAGCATGAATCACAAGGAGCCCATTGGGCACCTTCGCGTGGCCTACTAAAGTGACAGACAGTATTGAAAACAAAAAAATAAGAACTCTCATAAATTAATCCCCAAATTGAGCATGACTTGACATCGCTATAAATACTTCAAATTGCAGTATTTAATGCAATGAGAGTGCCATCACCTTCCATTGCCATTTCAATAGCTTAAATGGATTGGTGGCCAATTTTGAAACAGGATCATAAATTTTGATTAGTGGGTACTGACGGGTGCCTAAAGTTAAGTCATTTTGGTAGCAAGGGTCCCCCATAAACAACACCACAACAAGCATAAAAACTCCCTGACTGCACCTAATACAAAAGCGAGCATCTTTTGAGTTTAATTGGCGGGTGTTTTCGAAGTGTTATAGACTATACTCGCACTGTTTTTTGAGCATTGTACTACGCGGAGAAAAGTTGTGAATTTATTAATCCTGATTGCTCTTTTTCTGTTACCAGGATTCTCCTATGCCCAGATCATGAAGGTGGGTGAAACGCTCATCCATCAAGAAACCAACTACAAAATTACCCTCACTCAAATTCAAAAATATGAGAGCGAGTGCGCGGTTCCTGGCAAAAATTGCGGAGCCGGTTATATTCCGGGCGTTCAACTTATCCCGCACCTTAAAGTTGAAAAAGACAATAAGTGCGCAACCTATCCCCAGCCGGCGATGTGCGAGGTAATTCACCAAATCGTGAGTATTGATGAAAAAACAGTCGCGATTAAATTTATAAATATTTTTGAGCTGTGCGAAAGCAATGCCGACTTGAGCAATAGGTATTCATGCATTTCCATGGCGGTCAAAAATGGCCCGGAAGCTCCTCCCTATCTCCCCAAAAATTGTGATCGGATCAAAGACGAAGAAATTAAAGCGGCATGCTATGAAGCGGTAGCGGACAAAACTGGGGACGCCAAACTCTGCGACCTGATCAAAGGACGCGAAACTTACCAATGCATTTATCTGAGGGCCAAGACCAAAGGCGATCCTGAAATTTGTAAAACTTTAAAAAGAAATCGCTTTCATCACTCCGACGATGACCTCAAGACCGAGATCGCTTCATGCATTCAATGGAGTCAGAGAAAGTGACCCGGACCACGCCGGATCATAGCTCAAAGTAAGTTTGATTGTTTAATACATCGGTGACGCTCACTAACAGGCCTTCCAATACCTGGACTTTGGTGAATTTGGGTGGGGTTCGATAGTATTGAAGATTACACCCCAGATTTAAGAAATAAGTCAGCATGGAATTTTATCATGCGAATCACATATGTCAAAATAATAAATTGAATGGAATCATTCTAGTATCGTTTCTCATCTATAATTTTTCACCTAAGGGAATAAGAGAAATTTTTTCATGAAGCTTAGCTTTTTTTGATCCAGGATAAATGATATACAGATGGTCAAGGTTTAATAACTCTAACGCCTTTTCCATTGAAGATGTAATTCTAGGATGATCAGTGTATTTAAATTCAAAGCCAAGCTTTTTTTCAGTTTTTTTCCATAGTAGATCAAGTTCTCCATTTTGGTGAAGGGCCCAAAAATAAAGATCTTCATTTTCTGCACCTATCAGTTTGATGGTTTCCTCAAGCGCAAACCCTTCCCAAAGATGACCTAATTTCGGATTCCGATATAGTTCATTTTTTGAATGTATTCCCATGAAATAATTAACCAAACCGGGGTCGCGGAAATAAATCTTCGATTGCTTAACTTGTCTTTGAATAATCGATTCATGCCAAGGCTTTAATTCTCTAATTAAAAAAGTTGAAATTAAAATATCAAGATATTTTCGTGCCGTTGTATGTGAGAATCCCAATGACTTTCCAATCTCAGATGAATTAAAAATTTGGCCATGGTACCCAACCATCATTTCAAGCATACGTCTTAAACTTTGGGAAGGAAGGTCAATTCCGAGTGATTTTAAGTCCCGCTCCAAATATGCTTGAGTGTAAGATTTTCGCCATTGATAGCTGGCTTCCTCTGTTTTTGCTGAAAAACTCAATGGAAAACATCCACGAATAAAAAGCTTTTCAATGTTATGTGCTTCATCAATTGAAAAACCAGGTACTTCAATATAATTAATTCTACCGGCCAATGTTTCAGACGCTTGTTCAATAACATCACGTGACGAACTGCCTAGCAAAATAATTCTAGACATTTTTTTCATTTGATCCGCTTTTACTCGTAAATATTTAAAAAGTTCAGGCTTTCTCTGAACCTCATCAATAACAATCAAACCATCAAGAGGTTCTAATGTGAGTTTTGCATTATCTAACAGATCAAAATCGGTGGGGTCTTCTAAATCAAAAAAATGGATCTCAATTTTTTTTTGATTTTTTATAAACTCCTTCACAAGGGTTGTTTTACCAATCTGCCTTGGGCCAATTAAAATTGTAATTTTTGATAGTTTAATCGAACGGCTCAATGCTTTTAATAATTGAGTTCTTTTGGTAAGTGACATAAATCTTATTTTATCATTATCCATGAAAATTGCAACTCAATGTTTCAACTTTCATGGACAAGCCAATTAGGCTGCCTGGCTATTTCAAAAAATGAATTGCAAGCGCCTACTGCTACTAATCGGCTCATCAATGCCCGGTCTTTGAAGAATTTGGGGGTGGTTAAATAGGTTTTGGAAGATTACACCTCGTTGCCGCTTAGTCGTTTTCCTAGAAGCTGTTCTTTGGAAAAATGAATAAATTTTATAAGGAATAAGATTAATATTTCTTCCTTATGCTGACTATAGAAAACTTAACCCGATAAGAAACATCTGGTTTTCCTGCGAGATATTTTCCCCGGCTTGCCCCATTTCCCAATCAATCCTGCAATGGAATTTAAACATCCAAAAAGGAGCTATTTATGGAAGTAACAAAATTAATGCTAAGAAAAGACAATGCCATGGATATTTGGAAAAGCCGGCATCTTTTTCAATTCCAAAACTTTACCGTAATCAGCCTAGTCCGCATTTATCTTGAACTGCATCCAACGTCTCATTTCAACGAAAGAAAAAAGCATTATCTCAGTTTTCTTAAAACATTTCAAAAATATAAAATTCAGGATTTAAATGCAACTTTGCTTCAGGCATGGTTTACGCAAACTCAAGCAGAAAATAATCTCGTAGAAAAAACTCTTCATCGAATTAAATGCCAACTTAATCTCTTTTTTAAGTGGTTAAAAAAAGAAGGAATTACCATCATTAACCACCTTGATACCATTCGATTCAGGCAAAACATTGAAGGCCTAAGATCGCGCATCATTTTATCGGCCGATGAATTGAAAGATTTATGTGCGAATGCCAAAAAACACTCTGGAACTACATTCTATCCTGTTCTTTACACTCTCATTCATACCGGGGCAAGACGATCTGAAGTCATAAACCTTCAATGGAAGGATATTGATTTTGAAAACAACATGATAATTTTTTCAAGAACCAAAAATGGTGAATCAAGAAAAATTAAAATGTCTTCGCATCTTCGTCTTTTATTTGAAAAATTACCAAAGACTAAGCCCTATATATTTTTCAATTGCAAAGGCACCAGAGCATCAGGGCATTCAATGAGCAGGGCCATTCAAAGATTCAAAAGAATTTACCCATAAATAAAGATTGGAGGATGCATGATCTACGCCATTCTTTTGCCTACAATTATCTTTTAAATGGCGGTGAAATGTATCAACTTCAGGCAATCCTAGGACATAAATCCATCAAAATGACCGTCGATCTCTACGGCAAATTACAGGCACAAGATATTAAAAATCCATCACCCTATAAATTCTAAAACCATCCAGCTTTGGCCGTTCTATTGTTGAGTGGCCAAAGTCGATACTGCCTTTGGCAGAACTCAAGAAGCTTCTTTCTTATCGTCGCGTGATTCTACGGCCAATTTTAATCCGAGCGAGTCAAGAAGGGCCTTAAGTGTTAAAAATTCAGGATTACCTGATTCAGAAAGTGCTCGGTACAGGGCCGGCCTTGCCATTCCTGAACGTTCAGCAATGGCAGTCATGCCATGTGCTTGGGCAACTTGCCGTAATGCCATAAGGAAACGTTCGTCTGAACCTTCATCACTGTCTTCAAGAGAGGCATTGAGGTATTCAACAGAAAACTCGATATCTTTTAATTTTTCAATTAAATCTAATTCATAATCTCGTGTTCGCTTTGGCATACACTTACTCCTTATTATACTCGGCCCAATATTCTTGGGCCTTTAAAATATCTTTACTTTGGGTTGATTTATCGCCACCGCATAAAAGAACAACAATCGTGTTCCCCTCTTCTGCAAAGTAAATGCGAAGGCCTGCTCCAAAGTCAATTTTAAGTTCCAGGATGCCACCCTCAAGTTTTCGACAGTGTCCATAGTTCCCTTGAATAACCCGGTTGAGCCGAGTCGCCACAATCGCTTGTACGCGCCTATTACTTAATGACTCAATCCACTCATCAAATGGACAGCGCCCATTGTCAGTAACATATTTTTGAAGTTTTTTTACGTGTACTTCCATTAAGGAAGATTGTAACTTATAAGTTACAATCTGTCAAGCAAGATTCGATGGCCTAATCCAAGCAATATCCATAGTGGCCAAGATTATTGGTGTCTTCATCAATCCCAGGGTTTTGGTGAGAATGTATTGTGTCTATCGGTTTTTTGATAATGTGCTTCCGCTTCTTCTTTTCTTGTTTATTTATTAATTACAGGCAAATCCTCATGGACGGACTTTACCTTATTAGTTAATTCGTTCAATTTCGTGGACCTATTAGTCTTTATGCTTTGGATATCATAAATAAAAAACCTAAATAATAGATAAGTGCTCGCAATGACTATTATTGCACTAACAAAATATCTATTCCTTTGACTTTTTAACATCTTTTCTCAAAAAAACTATATAGGATCACAAGGTTGCTTCCAGCATTTTTCCAATTCTAAGCCTCTGTTATAGCTCTTCTCTCGCAAATGATTCTTTAAGTGCTTCGTCAAGTTGCTTATAGAATTCAATCCTTTGCTTTTCCTTTAATATTCGTTCCGCTTCTTCTTTTGCCCTTTTTACGGTCTCAACATCTCTTTTTACTTCTTCCAAATATTCTTCATTTGCTTTATTTATACATGACATACTCTGCAATCCGAATGGATCATTTCTTATAAATGGAGAATTCCCCGTATATCTATATTTACTAAAGTCGCCGCTGTAAAAGCCAATAGGGTCCTCAGAAATAAATTTCTCCATCATCGGACAATACCAGCGTGCACGATAGTAATAGCATCCCGTTTCCTGTTCCCACTCTCTTGCCGTATAGGCATAAGGATTTTCGATAAATTTATTCGATGAATGCGAATCATCTTTTTCAAGTTTGGTGCTGCCGTAAGCTGAATACCCGTAGCGTTGTTTTAATTCCGCGTTGGCATCAGTTAAATCTTTGACCGAGCCAAGGTGGTCTTTCGTGTAGGTAAATACTTCCGACCCTTCAAATCTCCCATTTCCATTCACATCTCTCAACATTGCAATCGGCTCATCAATGACTGGACTTTCGTGAGTTTGGGTGGGGTTTATTAGTTTTTGTCGAGTAGACATATGGTTCTCCTATAGTTTCCTATTGTGAGAAGAACCATGCCCCTCACAGAACCGTACTTGTAGTTTTCCCACATACGGCTCTTCGATAGCATTCACGAATATTGCTTTTAGATCATAGAAATTATGGCAGATTCGCGGCTTCGGCAGTTCATACCTTCGTAGGTATTCTAGGAACGTTGTCCAGTCAAAACTCTTTTTCTGACTTCGCCTGTTTGCCCACTTAAGGACAAGCTTGAGCGTCAGGCCATAAAAGTTTTTGATACTCCGATAGTTACCACTGACTCCATAATATTGATAGTGACCTCGAAGTTTGGCCTTAAGTATTTTCCAAATCTCTTTCAGTTGAAAAAGATTTCTCACACTTTTTAGCCACTTGTTCATCTCAATCACTTTTGCCGAGAACTTCTTTCGATCAGTCTTACGCCCTAGTTTGAAATATCCATTTCTGCCTTTGTCTATGAAGTGTGTAAATCCAAGAAAGTTGAATGTTGCTGGCCGGAGATTTTTTGCCTTTGCATTTCGCTTAGCAAATCTACCAAACTCAAGTATTCTTGTCTTTTCTTCTGCCAAATCCAGATTGAACTTTTTCAAACGTTCTCGGAGTGCAAGCAGAATCTTTTCGGCCTCGTCCTTGTATTGCACGCAGATCACAAAATCATCACAGTACCGTACAATCTCGACAGCACCTCTGCATTTTGGTTTCACCGCTCGCTCAATCCACAAATCAAGGACGTAGTGAAGGTACACATTCGCAAGAATAGGAGAAATAATTCCGCCCTGGGGTGTCCCTTGCTCAGAATTATGAATCACTCCTTCTTCCATGTACCCGTTCTTCAGAAAGCGGCCAACCAAGCGAAGAAAATTTGGATCACTGATTCTTTCCTCTAGAAACCGCTTCAGCCAGTCATGATTTACGTTATCGAAGAATCCTTTGATGTCGGCATCAATAACGTGGTTGATCGGCATTGTCATAATCACTTTATCTAATTGTTTAAATGCCTGATGACAGCTTCTGTGTGGGCGGAATCCATAAGAAAAATCTAGAAACTCATTCTCGTAAATGGCCTCAAGTATTCGCGCCATTCCTTTTTGAACGATTTTATCTTCAACCGAGGGAATCCCCAGCGGACGAAGCTTTCCATTGGTCTTCGGAATATAAGTTCTGCGCACTGGTTGCGGTTTGTATGATTGAGGAATGCGAGAGAATGGGACCCTCAATGCCTAAGAATGTTAAGTCTGATCCCTTAGGAAAGAAATCTACAGCAGCACTTGCAGCAACAGGTTGAAGGGCCAAAGTTTTCGCATAGGTGACTACACTGGGATCACGAGGGCCAAATGTAAATACACAAACACCGCCGCTTCTCTTTGGATCATCTATAACCAAGAAACCATGTCCCATGTTTGTTCGGTAAGAGTCCAGACCATCTGAATCCACACGCCCAAGTGGCTCATCAAATGTGTATCTATACAAGTTCGTATCCCGACCAGAAAATCCGATCGGGTCAGGACTAATAAATCTACCTGTGATGGAATCATACCACCGCACACCATGTGGGTCAGCCCCGTCTCAATATCATAATCTTGAGCAGAATTTTCATTAATTTCCAAGAATGCATTACGGTCTCCCTACGTCGGTGCAAACTTGAAAAAGAGGCTCCTAATTTTTCCTCTTTTGGACATTTTTTTAACCACGAAGTATCCTAAATACGATGCCAAATTTAAAAAAAATCAAAACAGTCTCCTATAATGGGATCGATTACTTCGAAGTTTTTGAAGGGTTGATAGGTTCTCAGAGGTATTTGATTGAAGAAGATTTTTACAATGACCGTCTGAAAGTACATTTGACCGGTCTAAAACCTGCCGATCAACCCGAAGTCATTGCTTACATGCAAAAAGAGTTTTCTTTTTCTGGTTTTTCCAAGCTGATACTATACACCGATGTTGGACTTAATCCTGAAATTACCCAGTCAATTCCCATGATCGAGTGTGAAGCTAGGCTCAACAATTTTGGAAGATTCCAGGAATATTCGATCTATTCACGGGTAATTTTTGAAAAGAGAAAATTCGAACCTATGCAGATATCACCAAGAAAGATTACCGAAAAGGGAAATTTTAAAGCCGAATATAAAGTCTTTTCTCAGGGTGAAGAGAGGGACTATGAGGGACTGAGTGAACTTTTCAAGAACTCTTTTACTTGTTACCCATTCCCAATTTTTTATTCTCCATTTCTCAAACTTCTCTGCGAATCCACTGTCTGCTCTGTGGCCTTTGTGGAAGGGGTCATGGCAGCGACCGCTGTGGCCCATATTGACAACAAGTCTTCTACTGCCGAGATCGCCGAATGTTGCACGAAAGAAGGGTTTCGGGGGAAGGGGCTTAATAGGAAAGTAATTACGAATTTGGAAACCTTTATCAAAAAAACAGGAATCCAATCTGCCTATGCCCTGACCCGTTCAGATTCCGATTCAGCAACCAATTTGTTTAGAGCGCTCGGTTTTAGTGATAGCGGGCTACTAAAGCGTAACTGCCTGATCGACAGCAGCTATAAAGATTTGGTTTTTTTCCACAAAAGGCTTTGAAAATACCTTCCGGATTGAGCCTGCCAAAACCGATTAATAAGATCAGTTAATAAGGGTCGAAGCCCTTTATTTTTCTGCAGTTAATACCGATAAAAGACAAAAGGAATCATTTATGAAATTAAATAAAAATATACTTCAAGATGTGAACATAGTCATCCTTGGAAGCACCGACCGCACCCCAATGCAAATCGAAGTCGCAATTGCTGAAGAGTTTCCTTTTCTCGAAACCCAAATCGATTCTTTTGACAGTTATTCGGACGCTTTGGATTTTTGCAAGGGAAAAAAGACTGTGGGATTTTTCATTTTCGATGAAGAGATTCCAGAAATTGACTTTCAAAATGCATTTGCAAATTTAAAAAATTATTATGAGTCGCTTGGCTGGCCTGCATTTTATGTCCTTACCCATAATGGCACTGAAAGTCTTTCGACCTATCGGATGCTAAAAAATGATGGACGAAACCTGGAGTATTTGGACAAAGGAAGCCTACTTGATAGAGACAAACTTAACGAAATCTTTCCTTCTTTAGTGCAATCCTTTGTCGAAAAGACGAAGGAGGCCTTGCTTCCCGGAATATTGACCTCTATTCTTCAAAACATGATCGCCATAAATGGCCAAACACAGTCTTTTCTTAAACAAGATCGGATGCTTAACCTGCTTGCACCTTCCTTAAGTCTGTCTTGGATTGATTTAATCAAGCTTGAAGCGGCAATTTACAGCGGCTGTATGGACTTAAAACAAAGGGAAGAGCTGAAGGAATATCATTTTTTACAGCAGTTTGAATCTTCCCTGATGATGGAGCAGGTCTCCGGATTCGAATATCTTGATGACAAGAAAGTAATTCTTGCGAAAAGAGTCTTCATGTTTCTAAAAGGACTCAACGTTTTGACTGAACCAGCAACATTGAATGCCTTCAAAGAACATCTTGTCAAAAAGTCACCTCCAGGCACCGGGGGGGTGAAGAAAATACTGTACAAAAATTTTGATGAAATAATGCAGATCGCTTACAACGATAGGGCAATGCTTAAAGTAGCTTGATATGGTGACAGAATCCGAATCCTATTCTTTGGGACAGCTTTTACAAACCGAGAATCTCTATACCTTCGACAGCGAAAAAGACGTTAAGCGAATCCTTGCACTTTACTTCCAATGGAAAGACCTTACCAAGTGCATCGCTTACCATGGAGAAGAATACAACAAGGCCGAGTTCGTTGTTGATGAAGACTTGGCGGATTATGACTCCTTCCATGTAAAAACATCGAAGACATTCGGTCCCGGAAACGAAATCTTACGCGCAAGGTTTGAAGTCTTTAACGTCTGCTTTGAGCTTGAAGCCTCCATAATCTCTGAAGAGTGCTTCGAAAATGACAAGTATTTTGAATTGGCATTGCCCAATAAAATAACCGTGCTTAAATTCCGAAAACAGCCTAGAACCCTGGTTGAACAAGAATTACCCGTCATGTTAGCCGATGGGCAGAAATCGACGGCCATGAGCTTTAGTGTGAATGTCGATAGCATTGCATTCAATGATTCAAGGGACATTTCAAAAATTATCACCCCTGGTGGCAGGATTGCACTCACCCTGCTTAATAGAAAAGAGAAAAAGAGTATCTACAGTTTTAATGCGATTTCCGACGAGGAATATCGTCTTTCATTCGAACTTTTTATGTCCCTAAAGTACCCATTATTGTCACGTAGGAGCAATTTTGAGAATGATAAAATCTTCAAACTTTTCATTGAAAGCGGCTATCTCGGACAGTACATGAACATCGAAGAGATAAAAAATATGAGTGGTGACATCTTCGATGTGTGGGATAACGTCTACAAGCAGGGCGGGAACACGTATGACATTCTTGCCGTCTGCGAGGGGGAGAATCTTGTTGGAAGCTCAAGTCTTACAAAGAGCTTTGTGCAGGACGGGGAGTTCATGTGGATTAAGCACAGCTATTGTGCCATAAAAAATAACAGGCAGCTCGACAACTCGGGCGATCTGTACAAGTGGCGCTGTGAATATATCATGGGGAGCCCCACACATAAAGACAACACCCCTGCGGCCATGGTTCTTTATTCTTCCAAAAGCCGGTGGTGCGAACGTATTTATACCAAATATGTAAGTTACTCCAAACAGGAAGGGGCGATCATACCCATCCATATCCATCGTGAGCATGTTGTGCAATCCGGATTGAGGACAAAAGAGGAGCCAATTGAGTCGTCCCAATATCAGATAGGCAAAGAATTGCGAACGGCACTCAGATATCCCGGGGCGATGCTTGTTTTTTCCAGTTCATTCATTAATTTGAGTAACTCCTTGAATTATTGCTCGGTCTTCGATCCAGAGTTAACAAATGAAGACGTGCAAGCATACATGCAGGAAACTTTGAAGAAACACGGGGTAGGTGAAGGAATATTTCTTGTGACTTATCCACTCGATTCCAAGATAAGTAAAAAAGAATGCAAAACTTCAACTGATCGTCTTGTGACTTTCAAAAAAAATGGCATGCAGGACATGATCTCAAGTTTGGAGCATTCCATAGCGGTAACAAAATTAAAATATGAATAAGCGTGAATTCTGGCTAAAAATCTTCATTTCCACGGGCCTTCTTCTCCTGCTTTCCGTCGCCACCGTTTATTTGGACAGCATCTCCCTAAAAGTGATTGGAAGTAAAAAGCTATTCCAAAAGATCGACCAATGTCATTACCAAGCCGATATATCCAAACTTCCTAAAGGAACTTACGTTGTATCGTTAGGGCGCCCGAGAGGAGCTTGCTCGGTTATGAAGGACGCTTCCAGTCTCTATCAGACAGTACTCGTTTCTGATGGTATCAAGCAGGAAATATCGCCTAAAATTCATTTCCGAAAAAATGACGGAGACAAGTTAATTTCCATCCAATGTCTGCCACAATCGGGATTTTCTTTCAGTTTCTCCTATTCACCCGTGATATTGGACATTGGCTCAGGTAATTGGCTTCATATGCTGAGGGATTTTATACTTATCTACCTGGGACCCATTTGTTCACTTCTTCTAATTCTTTCTATTTTTACCGATGCCAGAACATATAAGGCGCTGAGACATGTTTTCAATAGCCTTTCAAGTTCGGATAAGGAACGTTTTGCCATTCTTTTCTTCGCTGTGGTTTCATTTGTCTATTGCCTTTCGCTTGCCCATTTTATGAGACTTTTTTGGAGTGGAACTTTTACAACGACTCTCCATATATACCTTCGCATTTTATATTCACTCGCTTTTGTCACATTTATCGGGACATATTCCAAGTTCTCCCTAACTTCAATTTCCATGCATGGAGCTATGCTCGCCTTGACCGCCTTCATCCAGGTTTTCGATCCATCGAATCTTGTCAATTGCTACGTCTATTTTTATCCGTTCTTTGTCCTCGCGACCGCCTTTGGTGCGTGGTACATTTTTAACGAGCGTTTTATCAGGAAGAACTATTCCACTCTTCAGGTTATCGCTCTTACTTGGGGCATTTCCCAATTGATAGACACAGTCTCAATGTTCTCAAGCCTAGGGGTTTACACCGCACAGACGATGATCGCCGTGATCGCTCTATGCGTGTTCTATTTCACCAATAAATCCGAGATGAAGGTGGGATTAAAGATCAGTGCAATGACTCGCATCTTGGACTCGATCTATAATTCCAAGAATATAAAAGAGTCGCTGGTAGAAGTGGGTACAATTTTGCTCGAGCGCAGCGGGTTTTCACGGCTTTCTATCTATGTGGACGACTATTGCTTTGGACTTAATACACAGTTAGGGAACAAGGCAAGGAGAATATACGAGTTTGGTTACGAGAAGGATACTTCTATTGATTCTCAAATAGACTTTTTAACCGGAAAAGGCGGCAAGATGGTGGAAAGTTCAAAACAGGGAAACATCACTTTGCAAAAAGGCGATGATAATTCATATTATTGCATCATCCCCATAGGCAGCGTAGCCTGGATCAATCTGTCAGACAATAAATACAAGTCAAACTTTCATATCTTGGAGAGCGAAACCTCGATCAAATCCATTATGTCAAACTTGGGTGTCTTTTCTGAAAAGCTGATCGAGTATGCCTTGAAGGAATCCTATTCTATAGAAAAAATAAAATCGAGCTTTGGCATCGGTGAACACAAATTGATATTGGGATCAGTTTTTATCGATATTATTGATTACAGCTATAACAACCATAAATATGGAGCGCAAGATAACGAATATGTGAAATTTGTCGACAAGGTCTATTTTCCTGCCCTTATCAAGTCCGTCTTGAAGTATGCTATTCCCGAGCGTTTTGAGGGTGATGAGATCTACCTGATAGTGACCGACAAATTGAACAACAACTTTGAGAATATTGCCCAGAGATCGGCCTTGGTGGTGGAGGAAATCGTCAAGTTTATCAATACCGATGGCGCAGTCCTCTGCAGTAAAAAAGGCTATCCTCCAATATCCATGTCAATAAGTTTGAATGTGGGGGAAGCCAATTTGGTTTGTGACCAATATTCGATTCGGAGTTCGGGAGCATCCGTGAATATATCGTCCCGTCTTTTGCAAGTCTGCCCGAAGGGAAAGATTATGGTTTCGAACTCCCTTGCCGAACGTTTTTTGAATTTGAGTCTAAAGAAAAAGAAAGAGATCAACTTATTCGTGAAAAAAGATTATATCAGGGCTTCAATCTTTGAATATGCGGGTTAATATGCATCCTCTCATAAGCGCGACGTTTGCGGCGCTATTCCTAGGAAGTATGGCGGTAATGGTCAGATATGCCAGCCAAAGTCTTTCAATAGGCTCAATTCTTCTGAGTCGCTCACTTTTAACTTTGACCGCATTAACGATCCTTTATTTCCGCGAAATAAGGTCATACTTTTCGTCTGATTCTAAAAATAGTTGGTATAGGGCCTGTTTTGGCTCTATCTCCTTGAGCTGTTATTACTTTTCCTTGAAATATCTCGACACCTTGAATGCGGCCCTTATCACCCTTCTTGCTCCGGTTTTTCTTCTGGTCCTTTCGAGAGTCTATATGGATGAGCGATTAAGTGCGCGCCAGTATATCGGAATATTTCTTATTGTCCTGATCGAAACGTTTGTTAACTTTAAAGGTTTTAATTCTTCCTTAGAAACCAAGGGAATTGTCATCGGAATTGTTGGGTCAGTCTTTATGGCCATCTCATTTCTTTTTCTCAAAATGGCTTCTAGAGTTTCCAGCACTAATAATTTGATTTTTTCATTGCATGCGCTTTTGTTTTTCGTTTCCCTCCCTTTCCTGTCGTATACTCCTGCAATCCCCTCTTTCTTGGAGTGGATGTATCTTTTGGGGATAGCGCTCAGTGCCTATCTGGGACAAGTCTTTTTGGTGAAAGTTTATTGCGGACTTTCCGCTTCATTGGCGAACATCTCGTCAAAGATGTTTATCGTTTGGATTTTTTTAATTGATTGGCTCATTGTCGGGAAACCTTTTCAAGTAGAAAAGACAGCAACTATCATCATGACTATCGCTGCGTTAACTCTAATATTTTATAAAAAGGAAGAAAAATAGAATTTTGCAAAGCTTCGCCCCCATTCTCGCTAGGAAAAATGAATTAAAAAAGCAAGATGAATTTTTAATAACTCACTGATGATTCTGGAAGCAATAATTGAGAAGTCGGAATAAACTTCATCGGCGGGGTGTGCTGTCTGCTCTTCTGAGTTTCTCGGCAAAATCGACAGTACACTTCTTGATTTTTTTACGCCATAATAGAAGCATGACTGATTGGAGCAAATCTGCACGAAGTTATTTTTTCACGACGAAAAGGGTGTGTCACATTATGCTTTCAATGATTTTAAATCTATCATTTCGCGCTAGTCTGTTTGCCTTTTTTTTATCAACGGGAATTGGGCCGACAACTTTCGCCCATGTGCCCTCGCCTGCAACTGATAACCTTTTTAGTACCCCTGCGAGTGATGGCGGTACCAGCCACTCGGGAATGGGCAGAATTGCGTCCGACGCTTTCGAGGCGAATGAAGCGGTAAGGGAAACCTGTACTCGTTCCATTCTCTCGAAAAATTTAAGCAGTATATGCCAGCACTTAACCGTTTTGGATCAACCGCCACTTCTATTTCTTGTCAATTTTTTTTCCCAAACTAATACGACCTCCTATCTGAGAGATTATGTCGCCAGCGTTTTAAAGTCCGAATATTTGGACAATGTTCCCGGGGAGCCTGCGCCTTTGCCTGATCTCAGTTGTCTCACATCGCTTCCCCCTGCCCCTCATGCAGAGATCAGAAAATCTACCCATTTTAAATACAACACAATCAGCGCAACCATCATCGATCAAATTTATGGTGGCTACAATTTGAGCCTCATAGGTGGCCTTGATTTGGAATATACGAAAGCCGAGTATGTGGATCGCTTGCATAGAGCTATGCCGCATTTATTTTGGCCTGAAAATCGCACGACCCAACTGGTCTCTCTTATGAAGCGTCATTTGGGCGATCACTGGACTCCCAATGCCCATTCCGTTGGCCAGCATGAGGCCATCAAATCCGCCTATGATACGCTTTACAACGCTCCAAATTCGAATTTTAAAAAGGAAGTTGATCAGGCCATCATTAATATTGAAACGGATTATACTGCCAATATCCATTCCCAATTAAGTAATGTCTGCAATATGAGCCCTGAACAGCTTTTTAAAAACTTTCCAGGAATTTTCGATCAAGCGATTATCGATATGAATCAAACTCAACGAGCGATGGCAAATATATATCTTTGCCGCCAAAGCTATTATTATGATCCCCATGAATTTGATACTGACTGCGATGGTATCTTTGATGATGACGATCCTGCCCCCGATCATCCCTTTGATCCGAACAATGAATTCAGACAGCAAGGTCGAAGAATGGATGATCCACCTTTCGGTTCAGACTTTGATTATCAAGTAAAGTTCAATAAAAAAAAGAATACCATCAATTTGACGCTTGATTTGGGATTTGACACGGATGAACTTTCGCAAGATGAAAAAACCGAGTTTTACAATACCCTCAAGACCTGTAGAGCAAGTTTTGAGGGAGATATTGAAGCAGCTTTTACCAAAGCATCCGGTTCTTTGCCATGGCTGAAAAATGCTAAGATCAATTTGTATTTCAACTTTGAAGAAGGTAATGATTTTGCTGTTCACCGCTGTTACTGTGCCGACTGTCATGTTCCTGATCCCGACGGCATCGAAGTCATTTTTGCCGGTAGAAGTGAAATTCCTAATACAACCTGCAAAAAAGATTTGACACCGAAACAAAAGGACGCTGTTCTTGCCGCAGGTACACACTGGCGCGATCGCCAAGATGCTAACAATGTAACTGCGACCACAGAGTGCTGGATTCTAAAACATGAAATGTTGCATCGTCTTGGTCTCCCTGACGAATATGTCGATAAAAAGAGCTATCCCTATAATGAGATCGGCCCCAACAACAGTATAATGAATAGTGGTGAAGAAATCCTTCCTCGCCATGTGGAAAGAATTTTAAGGCCTGAACGATGCCATGGCAGAGTTCACGATAGGATTAGATATGCCTGGGATTAATTTTAAAATTTCACTTCTATTTTTTAGCATTTTATTAGGCGAGAGCATTTTTGCCAAAGACGATTTATCTCCTCCCATCTTTCAAGCTATACTCAAACAGGATCTTATTGATGTCGTTGCCAACACTATTCTCAATGTCTTCGACAATGGTGATTATCGGCTTGAAACAAATATCGGAGGTTTTTCAAACTGCTCGGGAAAGAAGGTGGGAACATTTACAGGGCATATCGATGCAAGCAATTTTGAATTGTTAAAAGTCGAACTAAAAAACGCCAAATCCACCTGCGAAAAATTCCCCGAGTGCTACATTCCATCAAAACAGAAGTCCACCTTCGGGTATTGGAGATTTCAACTTTTTGGCCCCTCAGCAATTGTTTTTCATGTCGATAAGTTACAAACCAATTTTTCTCTTGCCGCTTTTTTCAAATTGATTGTGGATAAATCGCCCAAACAAACTGTCGAATCTTATGAATTAATTCAGGAGAATAAAGACATTCAATTGATCTATGAAGGTCCAACCCAAAAAAAATTGCGAATAGGGTTGCAAGATATCATGGTAACTGGAACCAAAGGAACGAAAATTCCCATAAAGAAGAGGAAGGAAAAAATCTCAAACAGAACCGCCACGTTAACAAACAATGTAAAATTTAATCTTAATTATTTATTCTCGCATTTTGATCTTGAGGCCGGGGATCAAATCCAAATGCGACTTTTTTCCGGCAGAGGACCAAGTCCTTGTCTCATTTACAAATAAAGAGACGATGCAATTCGCTGAGGTTTTTCCATGGGGAAATGCTGGCCTCAACTTGGCGTAAAAAAACGCACAAATAAGAAATAAAAAAATGGCCCGTTTAGCACCGCACTCGATGGTGCTTGATCTTCCCGGAGGTAGAGTGAAACTGGAAACGGCTAAATAACCAGGGCGAGTTCTGCGGCCAAGAGAAGAAAGGCACCGACTCCATAGTTTATATCAGAAACCTTTGGAAGCATTTTGTAGATGATGGGAGGGTATGGCATGGTCAACCATGAAATGCCTGGCATGGAGTATCCGTTTTTTTTCTGTTTCAGACGTCCGGATAAGGAATTGAATGTCCGCGTGGCCCGGGTGAGATAATCCTTATCGAGAATTCCTAAGCGCCATGCCTTGGTGAATGCATAGGCCACGAGGGCCGAGCCGGAAAGTTCTTCGTAGGCATAACCAGGCCTGGCCACGACCGTATCCCAAAGACCTGTAGGTAACTGGTGGGACTTCATGGCATAGGCCAGACGGAGAAAGGAGTCCTTGATTCCTGCATAAAGAGAATGCCCAGGGCCCAGCAATTCCAGAATTTCAATAAATGAAGCAAGAACCCAACCATTTCCGCGCAGCCAAAAGGTGTTGTTTTTTGGATAGGACCTGGACTTTTCAAGATTCCAGGCGTGGAAGAAGAATCCACTTTTTTTGTCCTGCATTCGCGAGGCAAAAATCAGGGGTTGTCTTACGGCAAATTCAAGCAAGTTCGTATCCTGTTTCAAGAGCGCATACTTGACTGCCGGGAGAACCCACATCATGAGACTATCCACCCAGATGGTTGAAGGAAAGATCTTCGCCATCCAGGTGTCATTGCCAAAGTGATCAAGAGAGCCGGCCCTGTTTCTTTTGGCATGCCTTAAAAAGGCCATCACTTTTTCCACGTTAGGCATAGCAAAATCGCGCTCGAATTTGAAGGCAAGATCCATGGCAGAGAGAGATGATGGGCATCTGTCGGCCCAGTCAATTTTCAGGTCATCTCTGTTCATATGGTAAGAATGATAATCCATGAGATATTGGAGCGACTGCGAGGAGATTCGCGAAGAAGTATTAACCATTCTGCCCAGACCATAGAGAAAGATGGCGGGCCCCCAATCCCACTTTTCCTTTCGAGCGGAATGTCTGGACATATATCTGATGGCCACTTCTTCGGCGGGAATAAGGGGATCACTGATTTTTTGGAATGTGGATTTCAAATCGATAGTGTGAAATCCACATTTACCCATCAGACGAAAATTGCTCACCTGATAGTTGCTTTCGCTGAGGAGAACATTGGAAATCCATTGTCGGGAATATTGGTGAGATTGCCAGTGATTTTTGGTGCTCTCGTCACCAAAATGGATTTGAGTCGAGGGTTTTTTATTGCAACCTTTGATCACGATCTGAAGAATATTATTGAAGACGTAAGCATCCTTTTTGGGAGACACAAGTCGGACTCCAGCATGAGTTTGAGAAAGTGGCAAAAAAATAGCAACAAAAAGAAAAGTATATATTTTCATTGCAACTCCACTAGTTTCTTTCTTGGTTGAAGTGGAACAGTTGTATCGAGAATCATTCTCTGCTTAAGGAACGGGTTGTCGATTGTAATCAAACCCTTCTTCGGCGAATTCAAAATATCCCCTTGAAAAAGAGGCCATTTCTCAAAATTCCTTTCCTGCATTTTCCCGTTAATGGCAATGATCTCCCAGAGGTTCTCTTTGGCGGGAGCGATCTCAAATCTTATGTTGGTTCCGCGACTTGTGGTGAAAATGTTTTCGCCGCGAGAGAAAAATTTCCGGCCCTGATTGCTATTTAAAATCTTTGCCATGAAAAGTTCAAAGGGGAGTTCGGAGGCCTCTCGCACTTCAAGAAAACCGAAGGATTGGGCGGCCTTTTTACATGCAAGACTTTCACAGTCCTTTTTATAGAGGGCCACATGCAGTCCGTAGTCAACCATCGAACATGCGGGGGCGTTGAGATTCAAAAAAGTCCAATGCCCAGTTTTGTGAGTACACTCCGAAGGTATGGTGCTGGGAATGACCGGCCCAAGCCCGCAGGCAAAGCCAGGTGCCACGCAGGTGTTCTTTCTCTTCAAGCGTTTCTTGTGTCCTTTGAAGTGAATCCAATCTCTGAAGTCTGAATAACCATCCCTTGTGGCAATGAGAACGGTTGGGCGGGCCCATCCATCGCTCAATTTTGTTCCCACATCAAAGCGGTTACGATACAGCCCTCCTGCAGACAGCAATCCGTTCTTTGAAGAGGAGAAAATTTCCACATTTTGGTGCCGGATTTTTTGAAAATAAGGATTGTGCTGTTTTTCAATCATCAAATCCAGCATCAAGTCGGGAATTCTATAGTCGCTGACCAGAGCACTGAGCATGAAATGGCTTCCATAGGGAGCGATAAACGGTTTCTCCAGTTTTTGCATATAGGTGTAATTGCCGGCCAGCATGGCGAATCGGGCCGTCTCACCATCGGCCGCATAGGTTTGTGGTACCGGTTGGTAGAGAGGTTGTCTTCGAAAGGGTATTGAACGGCGCAGACCATTGCTTTGGACGGCAAAAATCCCACTTAGGAGATCCAGTAGCATCTCGGCCTTTAGTCGCACTTTTGGGTCTCTGGCGAAGGAATGAAGGTTATTTAGGGAGAGCACCGTATAGCCCTGATAAGGTCTTGAGTTGTATTCATCGAAAAAATCAACAAAAAAACCTTGGAGATGATTCAACATCCAATGGTTAAAACCATTGAGGGCATTATCGTATTGATTGCGACTCGCATCTTCGCCGCCATCATCGAGAATTAACTGATTAGTGAGATAGCGTGATGTTTCAGTCATGAGAATATGATTTTCCGAATCCTCATGGACTCCACAAATTCCCAATCGAAAGGTCCTGTAGTGGTCATTGCCCTTGGCTGTTAAAAGTTGATGGGTGATCTTATGCCGGGTTTGTGGCCAGAGAACATCTGAATCTTTCTTGACGTAGGCGAGCCGAATCAGATGTTGCAACATAAAATCATAGTCGCCATTTCTTTGGCACAGACCTCCCAGAATCGAGAGACTACTTCCATATTTAGCATAGGGTGTGGTAGCGGGATTAAGAATCAGATGATTTAGAGAAATGGTGTCCTCTCCCGCAATGATACGAGCAAGGGCGGGAACTCCAAATCCGATGGTTTTTTTAGAAAACTCACCTTGCTCTCTTTGCAGCCAGTACTTGAGCACCTGCTCACCTCTCTGGTTAAAAAGGGCCTTAGACTGCTCCACGCTGGTTGCCACCGGGACGAAGGTGAAGTCGACAGATCCCCAGACCGTTGAGAAGAAAAAGCTCAATGAAAGCAGCAAGCGCATTCCACCCATCATCAAATTCAAAGGCAATAATCCTCTTTCCATTTTTTTACCGTAATTGTCAGATTTCTTATTTTACCCCTCACAGAACCTCTATTAAACGAGGCAGAATATGATCATTTCCTTCTACTCTGTTGGAAAAGATCATGGGCCATGGATGACGGTTTTAATAGGCCTCTAGAACGCTAAAGAAGCATTGCGTTATCTTAACAATTGACACTTGATTGTGAATCTAAAGTGTTGGCCATGCTTTACGAACTCATTCCCTATTTATTAATCCTCGGACTCTCAGTAATTCAGTCCTTGTTTGGGGTAGGGCTTTTGCTTTTTGGTACACCTCTTTTTTTAATTCTCGGTTTTGAGTATCAAGATGCCCTCCTCTTTCACCTCAGAAAAATTATACCAACACATGATCAGCTTTTTTATTTTTGCTACTCTTCTAACCCTTCTTGTTAAAATTTAAAAAGATACTGCCGAGAACCCAAAAATTCTAGAACGTCCTAGAAAGAGTTCCCAGGACTCCTGAAAAAAAGTGTCCCGCAGGACAGTTCTTTTGCGAAAAATCGCGGGATTATATGTCGAAAAATTACACTCGCTAAGATTGATTCATGCTAGAATGAACGCGAGACTTTGTAATTTTTCGAGATTTTCTCTAGAAAAACTTAAACTCTTAATGTTACTTTTCAAGGAATGGCATTTTGTTTCCAATAACACACGGAATGATCGGATGGCTGATCGCTCAACCTCTCGGAACAAGAAAAAGCAGGCTCATTGTGACAGTTTCTGCAATATTGCCTGATATTGATGGGATTGGTGCAATTTTTGGAACAGATTATTATGCAAGATACCACCACACAGTAGGGCACAATCTTTTTTTTGGCCTTTCAACGTCAATTATTTTGAGCTTGATTTGCGAGGATAAAAAAAAGACATTGTCATTCACACTTTTGGCCTTTCATTCACATTTGCTCGGAGATTTATTTGGAAGTGGAGAAGGATGGGGAATTCCCTACTTTTGGCCCTATTTAAAAAAAATATATGAACTTCCCTTCCAATTTCGATGGGAGCTTGATAGTTGGCAAAATCTGGTCGTAACTTTTTTATGTGTTATGCTTATTATTTACTGTGCTCTAAAAAAGAATCGTACTTTAGTTGAAATTTTTTCTGAACAAAAAGATAGGATGGTTGTAAACATTTTTAAGTCATGGTTTAAAAATGAGAAAAACTAAATTTTCAATGATTGTGTTGACAGCAATTTCTATTCCAAGGTTAGCATTTGCAAACACATGAATACTTATCGATTATTTATTCAAGTAAAATTAGCCGTATATTGCCATTTTTAGGAAAAGATGTGTGCTCAATTCGTCCTTTTACAAATTAGAATAATCGCTCAAATCTAATAAAAATAATTTCAAAAAAACCGTTATCGTGCTTCTCTGGAATACCTGTCGATACATGCAGCCCGAGAGAGGTGGCCACAAACCAGTCACGATAGGCCCGAAAGCGGCGATCCAAAAGTAGAGACAGATCGAATCCATTAGTCGGTGAAGTATCGTCCTCCCAAGATTGATCCCCAGCTGAAGTTCCGTGGTGATATTCCGTCGCTTGGCTCCCTCCTCCCCTATAGGAAACACCTGTTCCCAATTCCAAGTCTGCCGGCAATTCCCAAAGTTTCAAAAGAGTCAATTGATATTGACTCCACGTTTGAAATGATCTGTTTCCCTTCTCAACACGGCGCCGCTCTAGATGGCGCGCTTTAAATGCATAAAAATTTGCTCTATTGTATTTATACACAATCGACAAAGTGGGAGCAAAATCTTGAATTTTATGCACGATCGCCTGGGTGAAGGAATCTTGCGAGAGAAAGAAATGGCCAAAAGACAGACCAACAACCAAAGATCGATCCTTTAAATGGCCTGGATTGTACCAAGGGGAGGTAGGCGTCCAGTCAACAAATTGCAACTTTTTTGTTTTGTGAAAAATTCGGCCGCTTGGTTCAATCAGTTCGAACTGCAAGGTCTGTTGCGCCTGGCCCCATTCCAAAAAATATTGGAAGTAACCTTCAATATTACTTTCCACTAATTGCTGATTGATTTTAAGCTTCCATCCTGGCGTCATATATCCTTCAATATTCTCAATCTCTTGCGACAGAACAACGATCTCTGAAGACCAGTCGATACCATTTTTTTTGAGACTCAAGGTTGGACGATCTGATGAAAAACTCTCACGCTCCAGTGTCAATTTATAACTCAAAATTTCCTCGGCCCCTTCCCTATTTTTTGAAATTCCTGAAAAGTGATTTTCTCCTTCATTGAGCAGCGTCTCAAAAGATGCACGTCCTTCACTTCGGGTAAGTGTCCCAGGATTCATTTCAACGATTTCATTTTCTTTAAGTGCCCCAGTCAAAATAAAAGGATAAGGACTTTTATATTGCTCATCTTCTATTTCGTACTTCTCATCAACTTTTTGTTGAAAAATATTATTGGAAAGCGGCAGAGAAGTGCGAAAACATTTTGTCCGCCCAATTAGTTCAATCTCTAACTGTGTGACTCCGCTTTCTATCAGCTCGGCATAGAAACGGAGATGGGCCCCCACCAACAAATAATGCTTTTGATTGACATAGAATCCTGGTTCTTTGCCATCACATGGTAAAGTTTTTAGTAACTCTGTTTTATCTTCACCATTAATAAAAAAATTAAGAGGCGACAAAGCACCGGTCAATTGTACCCGAATAGTTACAGGACTAGCGTGAATGTGCAGAAAGGATAAGTTTTTAGTGGGCCCAAAAAAATGGAAAAATTCTCCTCCCCATGCGGTGCCAAGCACTTGCAGAAAAGACCACAATGCCAAATAATGAATTTTCAAAGAACCCCCGCCTAATTTTAAGCAAAGACCTAAAGTTAAGCACCTAACTATAACTGCATTATCTTTTAAATCCAAAGTGTTGTCGAGCCCATGACGATTGTATCGAGATGGCACCCATCTTGCTTATTTACCTAACAACAAGAGCAAAACTACAAACAAGGGGGAAATATGAAAACAGTTTTGAAATGTCTTTTGCTCGTAACTTTACTTGCTTCTTTTATGGCATGCCAAAGCGATTCTACGGGATCAGCGGCACCGGCAGCTCCGGAAAAAGTTGTTTTAGAACTTGAGGGCGCTGGACAGTAATTAGAAAAATTTTAACAAAAAGGAGAATTTTATGAAAACAAAATTATTGGCGCTTCTGTCTCTAGGAATTATGTCAACTGGCTTTGCCGCTGACCTCGCTCTTGATCCTGCTTATCTTGAACTTAAAGTGTATAAATTTGCTATTTCTAAAAGCGAATTTTGCACAGACTTGATTACAGTTTTTGAAACTAACAATCCTGTTTACGAAGATTTTCTAAACAATCCTTCACTCGGCAGTGGCAGCATAGACGTCGGAACATATCCCTGCGTAGTGATCGAATTCTCGGATATTATCCGTTATGCTTCGACAACGAATAGTGATTCAGGACTGTGTGTAGCAGGAGAGCAGCACAGTGGTCAAATCTGCCGCGCAGACTGGCAAGAAAACGGTGTTTTGATTGATGGAACACAATTCGCTTGTAATGATAATGAGCAAAAAGTTGCCGTTTATCTCTCAACTGGTTCTACCTCCGGCGGAGGTAATGAACCGGCCTTTGTCCCACCGACGGCAGAAAATCGTGCTCGTGGTCTGAAGCTCCTCGCTCCCTTAATTGTGAGCAATGGCACGATTGCTAAATTTATCGTGGACGGACGCGGTCAAATCGAAGATACAACTCCCCGAGGTGGGCAGAACCCTATCTGCGAAATGAATGCCCCAACCTTCAGCTTCGGCACAAAGTAAGTGCTAAAAAAATAAAAGAAGTGGCCATATCAAAAGGCCACTTCTTTTATTTTTTTTCTTGTGGAATCTTAAGTATAAAATTAGCACCATCAGAGGATGACGACTCAACAGAAAGTGACCCATCATGCATGGCCAAAATTGAATAGGCGGTGGCCAAACCAAGTCCTGTTCCTTTCTTACCAGGCTTAGTTGTAAAAAACGGATCAAAGACTTTGCGTCTAATTTCCTCAGGAATTCCCGGTCCATTATCCTTAACAAAAATTTTGAGCGTGCTATTCTCAACCGCCATACCAAGAACAATCTGCATGTTTCCTTTAGGATGATCAAGCAGGGCATCTCGAGCATTATCAAGAAGATTGCCCAAAACTTCAGTGATCAGTCTTGGGTCAAAACTCGCAATCATATTTGGATTAGAAATATCCAATGAGAGCATAATATTCTGTGCTTCCAGTCTAACTTTCTGAGTTTCATAAAAGGTGTGCAGAAATTTATCTAGCTCAATTTTCGCTATGGAAGGCCGATCTTGGCGAGCGAAAGTGAGAATGTCGGCCAAAATCTGATTGGCACGATAAACCTCATTAATTGCGGTTTTAAGCGTTGTCGCCCCTTCCTGACCTTTTTCAATCTTTCTTTCCGCTAATTGAATATTGGCAAGAATATTTCCCAGCGGATTTTTTATTTCATGCGCCACCCCGGCGGAGAACTGACCTAAAATGGCCAATTTTTCTGAGAGGGCCAAATCTTGGGCCATACTTTTAATTCGATTTTCACGTTCTTTGAGTTTATGGCCCATGAGAGTAAACGAACGAGAAAGTCGACCGACCTCATCTTGTGAATCACTCGCCATTTTTATTTCAAATTCACCTTCGGCCATTTTCTCTGTTATGCGCGTAAGATTTTCAAGCGGACGCGAAATCCTCTTCGTGAACAACGTCGCGATTAGTGTGGTTAAGAGGGCAAGAGCTAACCCAAGCCACAACAATTTTGAAAAGATTGGTCTTGTCACTAGCCAGAGTGTGGATTTGGGAAAAAAGACTGCCACATAGAGATTGGCATCGCCCGGAACTGGAGCCACACCCACAAAATTTGGCTGCCCCTGGATGGAAATTTCTTTTGTCATGGCAATCTGCAATTTGCTCAAATTTGCCAAATCTAAAGATTTCACTGTGGCCAGGAAATCCTGTGCCGGAGTAGATTCCCCGAGTGGATTAGCAATCAAAACCTCGCCTTCCGTATTGAAAACAAAAATACGATAGGGCCCCATGGACAAAATATCTTTCAAAGAAGCTAGAGAAGATTGCGCCCGCAACCCAACACTGAGTGCCCTGGCGGTGGAAGAGGACAACGTCGAGGCATCAAGAAGAAAATCATTGCGCTCTTTTTTTACAAAATTGCGAAGACCAATATAGGATGTACCAAGAAACGTGATGCTGACGACGAGAGCAACCAACAGGATGAATTGATTTCTAAGCTTGGCTTTCATTGTTTGCGCCATACCTTAAGCATGCGATGCTCAAGATTGTTGCCACTTTCAATTTGTAGTCCCAAAATATTTTTGCCGACTTCGAGATCGTAATAGAATCTAAATGATCCATCACCTGTTGCAATAATTTTCTTTCCATTTAAGAAGACTTTAATATCTCCTCGCATATATCCCTTAAATAATAATCTATTATCAACCGTTGATAGTTCTTCGCCAGAAGGCGACTCCAGTACAAACTCTGGCTTCACCTTCATGGCCGAAATCGGGGGATTTTCTTCTTGCATCTCACCCATGGGGAGTTCCTCTTCAAATTTGACTTCTTTTGGTGCGATGAAGGTCTTTGTTTCTCCCGAATTCATTTCCGTCGTCTTACCTTTGGTGGCCACTTCAGCCGTACCCGATAATAAGGTCACCACCAACAACTGCTTCTGCCCTCGAATCTTTACCTTGGAGAGACCTCCCCCACCATGTTTGGGCCTTACCCAACCTGCTGGCGTTCTTACCTCAAAATATATGGAACGTTCATCTCCACGCGATTCCACATGAATCTGGCCGTTTGGAAGTGAAAGAATTTGATCGGGAGCACCTCGCTCGCGCCTTTTCCGATCTAAAATCACAACCAGAGTATCCTCTGCCATATTTAGTTTACTTGAATCGTCAAAAGTAACCAAGGCACTGGAATCTTTCCCAGTTCTGAGGGAATCATAGTTGGACAGTGCCAACCCTATAATGGCATCAGGCCATTCAAACGAATTATTTCTCTTGTATTGAACTTCATTATTTTTTGCACTTAAAACGGCAACATCGGCAGAGAGGTCTTGCTTCTGCGCAACCTCATTCTCGGGGTCTTTTTTAGATTGGGTGAGAAAATAAATTCCTGATAAAATCCCCACGGCAATCAAAATAAGAAACAAGCGCATTTTTCTCATAGAAAGTAGTGTAAAATAGATCGAAAGAATATCCAACCTAAGCGAGAGTAAAATGCGATTAGTCATTATTGATGACGACCCAACCATGGGAACAACCCTAAAATCTGCAGTGGAAGATTCGCATGAAGTAACAGTATTCAATGATCCCATTGCTGGTATTGCCTTCTTGGAAAAACACGCTATCGATTTGGTGATCACCGATCAACAAATGCCGGGCATGTTAGGAATCGATTTAATCAAGAAAGCCAAGACCTTCTCGCCTGAAACATCGTTTATTCTTATGACCGCCTATGCCTCCATTCAAGATGCCGTGTCTGCGCTTCAAAATGGGGCTTCTGACTATATTCTCAAGCCGCTCAACTTAACCGAATTCGATCACCGCCTAAAACGCATTGAAGAACTTAGGGCCCAGGGCCGCCAGATTTCGTTACGTCAGCAAAAATGCAAGGGCCTCTCACGTTTACTTGGTCAAAGTGAAAATATGAAAGCGGCTAAAGAATTTGCGGCAAAAGTTGCGGACGTGCCATCCTCCATTCTCATTTTGGGCCAAACCGGAACGGGGAAAGAAGTCCTGGCAAGATCTATTCATGAATCTTCTAAACGGGCCTTCGGTCCTTTTGTGGCGATTAATTGCGCCACCCTTGGTAAAGAACTCATGGATTCTGAGTTGTTCGGTCATGAAAAGGGGGCCTTTACGGGTGCGGTAGATTCTAGGCAGGGTAAATTCGAACTGGCGGAAGGTGGAACGATCTTCCTGGATGAAATTGGAGAACTCTCCTATGAGCTACAGGCAAAACTTCTTCGAGTTTTGCAAGAAAAAGAATTTTATAGAGTCGGTGGACAAAAGAGTATTCATACCACTGCCAGAGTTATTGCGGCCACACATCGGGACCTTCTCTCATTGTCCAAGTTAGGCTCCTTCCGCGAAGATTTGTTTTTTCGGCTCAATGTTTTATCTTTCACTCTTCTTCCGCTGTCGGCAAGAACAGAAGATCTGAAAGCTCTCATCGAATTTTTTTGGAAAGATTTGTGTCAGGAACTTAAACGCCATCCTAAAATGAATGCGCAAGTTGAGAGCAAACTCATGGCCTATGATTATCCTGGCAACATTCGTGAACTGAAAAATATTTTGGAGAGGCTGATCGTGCTGGGCGAAGCTAATAAAGAAGTCAGCGCTACTCTTCTGCCATTGGAAGTATCAAAAAATTCCCCCGCACCAGCTCTTACCTCTTCAACAACTCAATCTCAAATTCTAACCGAGGGTAAAGGGCTGAATCAGTTTCTGGAAGAAATCGAATTTCGCATCATTAAAGACATTATGAAGCAAGAATCGCACAATCAAATCAAGGCGGCCAAACGATTGCAGATCACACGAGGGAGCTTACAGTACAAATTAAAAAAGATAGAAGATCTAGGAGGGTGTTGAAAAATCGATTTCAGGAGAGATACATTTCTTGTTCTGGCGCTGGCGCTATAAAGTTTGCTCATTTTTCTCCCATTCTTTTTTAATGTAATTTAGCCAAAGGGGATAAATTATATAATGCCTAAAAGGTTTAATCATACCCATGTAACAGTCACTTAAAAGGCCAAACGATTTTGTGTAAACACTCAGCCAAATTTCATGATCCTTTTTTCCTAAGTGAATCAACGCGAAAATAGTTTTATTGGAAGTTTCTAAAAGCGCTTCATTTTCTCGTTGGTAAACAGGATGAAAGTGAGCAAAGGCATTGCGGGGAAGAGGAAGTTCGAAAGGAAATTGATGTATTAAGCGTTCGCCAATGCTGGCTTCGCCTGTGATAGGAATGCAGGTTGCCTCACTATCCAGCGCAAAGATTCTTCCAAGGCTAAGACGAAACTTGAAAAGTGTTTTGACAATAAGGGCTGAATTCATGGGGTCAACACTAAAAAAAAATTGCAAGAACTCTCGAAAGGGACGTTCAGTTTTAATAGGTAAGCACCAAATATCCCTTAGTACAAAATCATGTACCAGGTCATGAATGATCCATTCATTATGTTTATTATTTCTCGGTATAATTTTGATTCTCATCTCCCTCCTCGAATGTTTAAAAGGGATGATACTAGTTGAAATTGCTTATGCATTTCATCCTGAGTAATTTTTTTATCTTTGATACGTTCATACCATCCAAGATAATAACAATATAAAAATTGGCCTAGCCTAATGGCCTTGCTCTTCGGATAACCAAGTTCTGCAAAAATGTCGCTAACATATTTTATCCGTTGATTCTCAATACTCTCCAGTAAGTTCCGAAATGACTTTCTGGACGAGGCAAGATTTCGAATCTGAAACAAAACATCGCGGTAAATTTTTATCTTTGCTGGGGCCTGAAAGAGCGCCTCAAGTTTATCTATGGGGTTTGCTTCGCCTCTCGAAAGAGCAATTGCTGCATTAGTTTCTTTTTCATGCCAAAAATTAAATAAAGCATTAATATATTCATCTCTGGATTTAAAATACCAATAAAAACCCGCCTTACTACTGCCAAGTTTTTTCGCCATGTCTTCAACATTTAGGCCTTTTAGTCCATGTCGCCCAAAACATTTCAGCCCTTCATCAAGCCATTGCTCTTTGGTTACATTTGCTTTTGCCATGTCGGGTTTCCTAATTTCATTTGCCTTACAATCATAAAAATGGACTGGGGAACTAGAAAAACCGGAAATCCACTTATGGGGATCATCCATGAGAATAATAAACCAAACACCAACAGTTCCCAACCCAGATATCTTGGGACCCGGCCAGTTGCTATTTCGATGCTATGAACAATCTGACCTAAGAGCAGTAAGGCAATACCGCTAATGAAAAACCAAAGGGCAGCTTCTGCTGGGATGTCACGGAAATTTTGGATGAGAGGTCTGTCAAATTTTAATTCATGTGGAGTGATGTTGAAAAAGAACCTGTGCGCGAATTCGCGCCATTTTTCCCAAAAAAAAGGTATTCCCACAATAAAGGAGTGGATCACGCCGGTCACCATCAAAATTATGCCGTGCCTTGGTTTTCTTGCTTTCAACTAAACCTCCTGCCCTTGGCTATGTATACGCCATCGTATAGACAAAAGCAAGAGCACAAATAAGCCTATACGAATGCGTATAGATTGGGATGATTTAGATATGATTTAGCGTGCTCTGATGTTCGAAATGATCCAATGCTTGAACTTTTTATAAGGCAGAGGTTTTCCATTAGTGGCCGAACAGAGGGCGCCTTCTTTCACGGCCTTATCGAGAAATAGGGCCAGATCCACTTCGCTAAAGTCAGTCTTACTGAGTCTGAGTTTTTTTAAGGCCTTTTCGTTGGTAATTCGACGATAAAGGCCATTGATGTCCCAAATTCCCGGTTGGTTGAAATCACGATTGGGATTGGGAAAATCCTTGAAGTATTCGTCTGCCGAGTGTGAGTACACCATGCTGATGTTCCAATAACATTGACTCTCATCCAATTTGCATCTCAGATCATCCAAGTGTTCCTTAGAGTGGCCTTCCGGTTTATTCAGAATCTCATCGGCGTAGGTGAAGGCACGATCGATATAGGGTAGAAATCTTTGATTGAAGCTCGCGGCCCTAAACAGATCGACGTATTGTCTCCTTTGGGCATGGACAACCAAGGATGTGACCACGATGGGTGTTGCTCCCACCCCCAGCACAACCAGACTGACCGGGGTGGAGATCGCTGTGGCCACTAGGGCACCCAAGGCGGTGACCGGATACCCGACCGTTTGAAGAGTCTGTATCTTCTTCACACGTTTTTCAATTTTATCAGATTTTTCCTCATAACTGTCGAGACACTGGCGAGGACTCGAAGCAAATCCCCTCGCAGAGGTCACAACCCATCCTAACACAAATACTATCAGCGTTAATTTACGAATCATTATTATTCCAGGGTTAGTTATAAAATATACAAGGGCGTTTAAACATGGATGGCGCTTCGGCTCAAGCTGGATTGAGAAAACTGTAATTTTTTCTCAATCCAGCGTCGCAGAAGCAAATCAAGGGCCAAGTATCTCAAAATAGGCCATGAGCAATTCGGTTAGAAATTCCATGAAATTATTAGGCCGCCACGCTTGGTCTCCTTGTCTGGATCAAGTACGAGATTTTATATGGAAAATTACGTTTTAAGATTCCCATGCTCTCTCAACGTTGAAAAAATTAAAACTATTGATTAGACTGAAACTCTATTTGAGCGGAGTAGCAGAATGAAAATACTTTCGAATTGGAGAAGCGATATCTCTCTCTTTGGAGTCTGGAACAATTTGGCGTTAATCGCTGCTTTATTGTCGACGTCGATTTTGATGGCGAAAGAGGGAGAATTCGTGGACGTGCATACGCACCTTTGGGGCCGTCCGGGAATGGGTTTGGTCGATGAAGGTGGGGGGCGGGGCGCAGGAGGGCCTGGGGGGAGACGAGGTGGACCGGGCCCTGGGCGACAATTTCATCCAGGTTTTCGCCCAGGTGGGCCAGAGCAAAGGAATGGCAGGCCGCAGGCCGATTACGAAGCCGCTGCTTTGAATCTGATTGCGCATATGGATAAGTATGGTGTTCGAAAATCATTGCTGATGCCGCCGCCGCGGACGGAGGAAAATATTGATACAGAGGAACTCGATGAACTCCTCCAGCTTGCCAAGGCCCACCCGGATCGCTTTGCGGTGATGGGCGGAGGCGACGTGCTCAACTCCGTGTTGCATGCCACCCCGGCGAACGCGGTCACTGAAGATATCCGTGCCTCCTTCAAAAAAAAGGCCGAAGGTCTGCTGGCAAAAGGTGTGGTTGGTCTTGGAGAAATAGCATCGCTCCATTTGTCCTTTTCAAAAAAGCATGTGTTCGAACGGACGGACCCTGATCACCCACTGTTTTTCGTGCTTGCAGAGGTAGCAGCGAAGCATGATGTGCCGATCGACCTGCATATGGAAGCGGTCACTGATAAAATAGATCTTCCCCCGGCCTTGATCAGGTGAGTTCAAGTAACCCTGCGACACTTGCCTCGAATATTCCGGCCTTTGAACGCTTTCTCTCTCATGACCGAAAAGCACGAGTTGTATGGCAGCATATTGGTTGGGACAATACGGGACAGATGACTGTCGGATTGCTTCGACGCCTTTTAGCAGCGCACCCGAATCTTTTTCTCGCGCTTAGGATCGAGGAACGGACGGTGATGATGGATCGCAAAACTCTGATGCCGAACCGAATCGTGGATGCAGAATGGAAGATCAAACCGGAATGGTTGCAGCTTTTCAAAGAATTCCCAGACCGCTTTGTCATCGGGACTGACGAGTTCTTCGGAATTCCCGGGAGATCTCAGCGGGCACCACAATCTTTCGAAGAAACATGGCGGATTTTGGCGCAGCTACCTTCATATCTTGCAAACAAAATCGGGAGTGAAAACGCGCTTCACATTTACCGGTTGAATAAATAATTAAATCTGCCCATAAGTGCGCAAAACACATAATTCCGGCCAAGCACGTAAAAAGAAAACTAATCACTGCCCAGAATACCATCCACAAATCGCGAGATTAATCATTGAGTGCATTGAACAAAATAGCTGCATCCATTCCTATAAAAAGCTGAGAACATTAATTCCTGTTCTCAGTTTTTGTATGATAAGATAATTCTATTCTTAACAAAGCACACAAGGTGAATCCAAATGAAATATGATCCGATGAAAGTGAAAAGCCGGTACGACGAAATTGCTGAGGAAGAGGATCGGCAAGAGAAAAGACCAACTTTGCGAACCGAAATTCCAAGAACGTTTATCAAGAAATATTTAAAAGAAGTTGATGTTGTATTGGACGCGGGTGGCGGGACCGGTGTTAACGCAATAATGATGGCAAAGCTATGCAAGCACGTTTCTTTAATTGATATTTCAACTGAGATTGTTAATTGTGCTCGAAAAAATGTAGAGAACGCTCACCTCTCCAACAAGGTCGATCTTTTTGAAGGGGACATCAGCAATTTAAAACAATTTAAAGACGGTCAGTTTAGTTTTGTCGTTTGTGTTGGTGATGCGATTTCTTACGTATTAGAAAACCGCTTCAAGGCAATGAAAGAATTAGTGCGAGTTGCTAAAAAAAATTCGATTATGGTTATTGGCTGCGATTCTAAATATGGATTTATGAGGCAATATCTCAATGACGGAAACTTAGATGAAGTGTTGAAAATAAATAAAAAAAATGAAACTTATTGTGGTATGGGCCCCAGAACCCATGTGTATGACATTCATGAAATGAAGCAGCTCCTAGAAAAAAATAATTGTAAGATTTTAGAGATTGCATCAACTCCGACCATCACGGATACGGTTGATAAAAGTAAATTCTATGAACCGAAGAAGTGGGCAAAATTGAAAAAGTTAGAATTAGAAATTTGTACAAAGCCTGAGCTGTTAGGGTTGGGCAACCATCTTTTGTTTATCGCCAGGAAGAAATAATATTTTGAGTTTAAAACGGGGATATTAGCTCTCTTAGAAAAGCTCTCTAAAGATTATTTTTCCCTAAAAAAATGTGAAAAGTACCTATCCGATGTTATTTTCCTTTTATTAATGCATCCATCTGCGCAGTATAAATATTTTTCGGTTCAATGTCCGCAGGGGAAATTAATTCAAACCAATTATTGTACTGATCTACTATGGCCTCTCTATCGGAAGCATTAAGACCGACAGCATTGTTGTTTCGAGAAATTCCCATGGAGGTCACCCAGGGGACAGGCCTTTGTGATTTGATGTTCCAGTATGTTTCGTAAAAGCAGACGCCGCGGGGGACGTTTTTTCCGCCGGAATGGTACAGTCTTGAGCCCTGACCTGCATCGATCTCGGTCCAGAGATTGTATTTTTGATTATAGTCCTGGCTGTGGTGATCAATGGAAAGATCTTTGCCTTTTCCTTTCATGAAAACATTGTAGATGGAAAATTTACTTTCCACGCTCAGATCATGTTTGAATTGCCCGTCGATTTCAAAATTGCTGATTAAATTATGACCACCATAGACGTTCAGACCGTGATGCCCCATGAGGTCCCGTTCCCTGCGCTTCGGGCCAAAATTCAAAGTCAGGTGGTCTACCGTGATATGCGACGATTCCCTCGATATCCACACGCCCAGATCCGCTCCGGTGATCGTCACATTTTTCACCCAGCCATCAGTCACTTTTTTAAAGCCGATGCCATTGTAGCCTTTTTCGTGAAAGTTGTGTCCCTCCCAGGCGTTGTCGGGGAATTGCACCGTCAAATTTTGAATTCCCAGGTTGTTTCCAAAAAAAGTGATCATCCCTCCTTCCCATGACCAGGTAGTATGCTCGCCATCAAATTTGGGTTGGATTTCTTCTAGACCTTTTGGAAAAAATATTTTCGTTTTACTTTCGTCTTCACCAACCACTGAGCAATGACTGGACTTCACTAGCAGGGGTTTGGTAATGAGGTATGTCCCGTTGGGCACAAAAATCGCCGCATGATCGGAGCATTCCCTTATCGCCTTCTCGAAAAATTTTGTATCATCCGCTTTGCCGTCACCGGTTGCGCCCAGTTTTTTAATGTCGATTGATTTTTTAAAGTCGGGGGGTTCAACTTTTCCCGCTTTATAACCGGCGTTTGTGAAATCAGGAAGCCGGTCTTTTTTCCAAAGCTCTCCCTGCTGTCCCCAAAGGGCCGAGGTTTTCCCCGTCGCTGCGAGGGGAAGCATGAGTGCAAGTAAAAAAAATATGGTCGCCTTCATAACTTTTATGGAATGCTTAAAGCCTTGTGACTTGCCCTTAAGATTATAGGACAAACCACTCTATCCACCTACATAAATATTGTTATAAATATGCGTCTAATCCGAGATCGAACTTCAGAAAAATCTTGCAATTTGTTATGATAATATTCATGAAAAAAAATAAAGCGATTGCTAATCGCTGACTTATAATGGCTTCGATCGGAGAAAATTATGCGATTTTTTATTTGCATCATGTTCCTGGGAGTTGTGGCACAGACATTGGCCGGTGAGGTAAAAACCAGAAACGCGGCAGACTGGCCCTTTAGTGCTGATTCTCCTTGGAACACGCCCATTGGCAGTGGCGCTCGTTATCAGAAGGCCGCGGAGCCTTGCACCCGTTCGCTTATCTCTGAGGCCCAGGGCGCATGGATCAACAGCGATGAATGGAGTCACCCCATTTACCGTGCCCGCGCAAGCGATCCCATGGTCCCAATTGTGCGAGTGGAATCAGCGAAATATGTCGATTTCACCGAGGCCGACGTGGCCCGAGAAGGCGTGGAGCAAATTCGTATTCACATTCCCTCCAATGTCCAACCGGCGCTTCCTCTCGACTCCAAGGCGCTTCCCACCGATGCCCATCTGCACATAATTGATCCCACTGGTCGCTATGTGGATGAGATGTGGCGGGCCTTCCCGCGCAAAGGCGGCGGCTGGAATGTGGGGCATTACAATCGCACTGATTTGCATGGGCCTGGGGTCCTAACGGGAGGCGTGCGGGCCTACGGCGGTAGCGCTGTTGGTGGACTCATTCGACCAGGTGAACTGGCCCGAGGTATTCCTCACGCCCTGGCCATGGCTCAGCCCAACACTCATCTGTGGCCAGGCGGACCGGTGTGGCCGGCCAATGTGATTGACGATGGGGGAGAAAAGAATTACAGCGGTCACTATCCCATGGGACAGTTGGCGGCGATTCCTGCAGATATTGATCTAAGCAAACTCGATCCACCTTTAAGTCCCCAAGGCCTGGCGATTGGCAAGGCCTTGCAGGATTATGGCGTATACAATGTCGATTCTGCCGGGGCCTCAACCATCTATGCCGAACCGTCGGTAGAAAAAGAGCTGGGTGAGGCCCGCGATGATATGCCCCGTTTATGGGCCATGCTTCGCTGTGTGAGCAATAATGCGCCGGCCTCGGTCGGCGGAGGCGGCACTCGCCGCGCGCCACTGGCGCCGGTGTTGGGGAAGTAAATTCTTACATTTTCTTTTATCCGGCCTCATGCGTGGGCGGATGTTTCGACTCTCAGCTGGCGCACTCCAGTGGCGCATTAGAATAACAGGCAAAAGCTCGGGCCCTTTCAGGATGAGAAAGCTCACATTGAACGGCTTCATCCACCACGCTCTCTGGCACCCAAAAACAGTCATCGCCTCCGAAACAGGCAGCTCGCCGCGCCTCAATTTTTTTTCTTATTTCGTCAGGTGTTTCGGCATGAGAGGATAAAACAAAGAGAAAGAAAGAGAAAAATATCTTCCAGCAAATTAAGGATGAAATTAATCACAACATCTAACCCGACTCTCTTACGGGGTATTGCTCGAATTAATGAACACCTTAGTTACCGCTCCATGCACGGCTTTCCGAGCTGCTCGGCCAGGAAAGCGCGTTCCTCAAGATAGTGGTTACCGCCGTACACAACCAGGACCCTTCTCTTGACCTCGAGCGACTCCGCGATTGTCTGCTGGATGCTTCTCTCTCTAACCCGACCCATCGCGCGGGCAAGCCGGGTCATAAACGAATCCTCTGCATGGTTACTTGAATACGTGCTGCAGCCACTACCGTCACGCCGGGAGACACAGAACTCCACCCCGGTCCGCTTTCGGTACCAGGCGAGAAACTGCTTTCGCGTTAACCAGCCGTCTTCGCCTAGACCGAATTCGACTTTGAGAACGGTCTTATTGAAGGTTGAAAGAAGGAGGTCGAAGGATGCCTCAACATCCTTCTTCTCACGTTCCCATTGTGGGATCTGCCGTGCGATCAGGAAGCCGACGATGTCCTCCGTGCTGAATCTCTCGGACAGAAGACTTCGCACGACATCTGACCCTTCTGGCTCGGCCCCCACGAAGGGGATTCCACTTTTTAGGGCCAAAGAGGCAGAATAGAACGGTTCGCCCCGGACCAAGATATTCTTTTCTGGAAGAGATCGGATATCGTCGGCCCAATATGCAGGGGAATGGCCCCGCTTGCGCTGCAAGCCTTCCACGATTACGATTTGTGGCCCCAGCGACCGAAATTCCTCCTCGACAAGCCGGTAGGTCCTGCTTGCAGGATCAATGGTATGGAAGGCCGCAACGTACGACAGCCTCTTTCCGCCGCCATCGTACCGCGCAACGAAGGGAAATGGTGGAGGCGACTGACTATCCAGACATTTTGATGGCCCTATGGCCGGAGTCGAGCAAGAAGCCAGCCATACCGCGATCAGGGCGGCGCCATGCCGTGCGGAGAAAACGTGGAGATGTGAATGCGCCATCACGATTGATCTTACATAGAAACGCCTCTGTAAGCAACCGCATTCCACTTCGACTTCCACCGCTGCGAAAATTCATCTCATGCGACTCATGGCCGATCTGCTCAACGCTCTTCAAAAGTCAGCCAAACATCAGCTGCGTAGTTGCAATCATTACAGCAAAATTTTCAAAAGGTACCAGGAGAATTCCCGGTACCTTCCATGCTCAATTTGTTTTTTGTGATCTGAGCTGTGCCTGAAGAATGCTGAGTGATTGCGCGAGCTGGGACAGTCCCTGCGAATCAGGTCCGGAACCTTGGCGATTGGTGGCAATGACATTGGTGGCACCAAGGACATCGTCGGAAGATTTTTTTACCGAAGCATCGTTGCCATTCAAGGCCGCAGCCGAACGGGCGAACTCCTTGATGATATCAAGGGTCTTGGCGTTCTTATCGAAGAGTAAAATGCCTTGGCTGAAAGAAAGTCCTCCCAGCTGTGCGCCGGCATCTTGTTCGGCACCCGGTCCGCGCAGGGAGGCGGAAAAGGTTTTGGCGGCCTCCACCCAAAGTGGCCCAGAGTTCGCCTGTGGCGAGAGTGATGGGCCGGTAGAATTTCCATATCGTGCCTGAACAATCTGTTGAACTTGCACCAGTCCACTCATGACAGCGTTTCCAATGGCGTTAAATTTTGTCTGGGCCTCGGTATCACGATGCACGTTCACGCTATCAACAATGTCATCGAGAGACGACATCTCGCGCCGGCAGATCAAATCAGCGCGCGCTTTTTGTCTGCGGTCAGTCTCATCTTGCGAACTGTGTTCATAATCCTTGATCAGATCGGTATTGGTTCGTGCCACAAGCTTATTGCCGGCCAGACCTTGCTTTTCGTAGGCCAGCTCTTCGAGTTCATAAGCTTCTCGCAGAAGAGGGCCGAAGTTGACGGGCGAAATCATCCTATCGAGGATCGTATTGATGGCGTTGGAAGCATGCGCACCGGCGGCCTTGGCATCATTTTCCGCCAAAGACAAACGGGCCAGGCCGAGATAGGCTTCGGCGATGGCCTGAACCCTCTCATCCGAGACGCAGGGAAACGCCCATGCCGCCTCAAGAGTGAAGATGGCCTCATTTCCTCGAGTCAAGGCGTCCAACTGCTCCTTAAGTTTCTGCTGATAGTAAGCAAGCGGCTGACTTAAGGTGTTCGCGGCCAAAAAGGTTTCATACTGAATTCGAGTTTCTTTCGCCTTCAGCTTTTCTTGCTCTCTGGATTGATGAACAAGGGTATTGCTGACCGTGGCCTTGGCCGACAAATCGCTGAGTCGCGGACTCATAGTGGCGCAACCGGAAAGCAAGGCCAGTGCGAGGATGAGATGGATCGTGTTCATAATGCCCCTATAAAATTCCCAGACCTTGCGCCAAATCGGTGCGCAAATCTTGCATCATCTTACCCATGGCATCGTTCCATGGTTTATCAAATCCCCCTTCCACACCACTGAACATTCCGATGCCGATCTCAAGGTGCTTGTCATAAGTATGGCGTAAGATTTCCTTGCCATCTTTCGTGGCAACGACTTCCAATTGATAATGCCAAACATCGCGCATATTCGCGGCACCGCCGAGGGAATAGATCAAGGCAACTTTCAAAATCGGCTGGATGATGACATCGGCCTTACCTGGTTGAGTGGCGATCGTGGTGAACAATCCTGATTTGGTCAAATCCGGGACGATGGCGGGATTAAGTTTTTCAATCACATAACCGGCCTCATTGCGGGCGGCCGAGTTTTCAGGGGCCTTGGCGATTTCCTGTTGAGTGGCTTGGGCCGAGTCATCCTGAATCGGAAGCACAACGGCGGTCAAGGTCGAGGGTTTGGGGAGACTCATCGCAGGCCCGGGAACGTATGGCGTGGAAGCACAGGCGGTGAGAAGAATGGCGGCAGCGATAAATGACAGCAGCTTGCTTTTTTTCATGGTCTTGACTCCGATTTCGTGGTTGTAAGAAGATTGTATCCAATCTAAAAATTTCAGCCAGCCCAAAAAAAATTATCAGGACATAAATTTTACCGGAGATAAATACTAGGATAATTCACGACCCTGTCCGTTTTTCCTTTTCATGCCATACTTATCTTTTCGCGAGACCGCGCGCCTAATTTTTCCTGCATTTCTCAGGGAGGCCACTTGAACACTAGAATTAGAAAAGCGACCATCGACGATTGCCATTCTCTAGCAACCCTTTTTGAAGAGGGGGACAAGTTTCACCGCGAGGCCCTGCCGGATAAATTTCGAAAACCGGAGGGTCCTTCGAGAGGAATGGATTACTTTCAATCGGTTTTTTCCGATCCTAATATGGCGATATTCATCCTCAATGCGGAGGGGGCCGACTTAGGATGTGCCGTAGTCCAGATTATAAAACCTCCCAGCATTCCCATCATAGTTCCACGAAAGTATGGATTGATCGACAACATTGTGGTCAAAGAATCTCATCGAGGAAAGGGCTTGGCAAAACTTCTCATGGAAGCCTGCCATCAATGGCTTCGGGACGAAGGTATTTTCATAGTTGAGTTGAACGTCCATGAATTCAACTCAACGGCAAGAAATTTCTATGAGAAATTGGGATATGAAACCATATCCAGGAAAATGAGCAGATCGTTATAAAAAGTTTCCCATCTGAATACGCTCACTTAAGATTGGTTTATACTTAGGTTAAAGAAGAATACGGTTATTCTTTTTCACCAGGACGCCGATATTTAATAGACGAGGCTTTATTTAGAGCTGCCATTGTATCTTCAACTGTCAGCAAGACTGTTGTCTGGATTGAACTCAATGCTCCACCAGCACCAATTGCAATAGCAGTTGCCGCCATAGATATGTTGTCCGGGGCTTCCCATAAGGTGTAGGCGTCATGATTACCAAAGGCATACCAGAAGCCCTGTAAATTTCCACCGACCGCCTCAATGTATTGCTTCGCCGCTATTCTGCGGTCTTCTGGATTTTTAATGAGTTTGCCCCACGTTTCTGGAGTATAACTGAACCGGGTTAGATAAAATGGCATTGTTTGTCCTTTGTCGTTCTCCGACGATTTGTCGGATCATCGGTATAAATTTACGCCCACAGAAATCCACCTTCTAGTCATCTCGCATCACTCTATTTTTAGAAAATTGTGGCGCAATAAAACTATGATTGATGAAATTATCTATGAAAGAATGAAGGAATAGTTGTGGTGCTGATCTTTACCTGCTTTCAACATGACTAGAATTCATAAGATGGTTTACGCTGAAAGTTATCATCGAGGGAGCTAAAATTATTAATTGGATTGGTTGCGCAAATATCATTATCATTTACAGGAAAATTCGAGCGAGTGAGTATCGAGGAGGTATTGTGAAAATTATTATCCTTTTGGCAATCGGGGCACTGGCCTGCAGTCATAACAATTTCAAAAAAGATAACAGCTATCAACTACGGCAGCCCACTCCTGCCGACATCGAAACCTTCAAACCCACCGTGAGCAACCCGGAGTTACTGAGCAAGATCGAATCCTATTTAGATATTCGCTCTCCCAGCTACGGCATCCTCTCCCCGGATGGCAAGGTTTACTATTTTAACTGGAATGTCACTGGCACCACACAGATTTGGAAAATCAATGGGCCACTCGGTTTTCCCATTCAGTTGACCGCCGGCAACGAGCATACCTATCTGGCCGGCATAACCAAAGATGGCAAACAGCTTATCTTTAGCCGCGATCATCAGGGTGATGAGAACTATGGAATTTATTTTTTACCCGTCGAAGGAGGTGTGGCGACGCCTTTGTTTGCCCGCAAAAATGTTCGTGCTTCTATCCAAAAATTAGGGCGTGAAGGGCGCTATATTTATTACCGCTCGAACAAAAGCGCCTCCGACGTGTTTACCTTCACCCGCTATGATCTAAAGACCGATGAACATACCGATTTTTTTGAGCGCCAGGGGCAATGGAGCATAAGTGATATTCGTGGCGATGATATGCTTTTTTCTTATAACAAAGGCAGTACCGTAGTTGAAATATATCAATTTAATATGCAAACCAAAGAATTAAGTCCACTGCTAGGCCTAGATGAAGAAAATGAATTCGCCGCTGAATTTGCACCTGCATCCGGAAAATATTTAGTGCGAACCAATAAGTTTTCCAACTTTAGAAAACTCTATCTTTATGACGGAGCAACTTTTGAGGACCTCTTGAAAAATGAAGATGGGGATGTTGGTTATTTTTCTCTCGATTGGGAGAAAACCAAAATCATGTACGAAAAAAATGTGCAAGGTCAATATCGCCTTGGTGCCTTGAGGACTGTTGATTATAAACCTTTGCAAGTTCCAAAATTCAAAGACGTTGCTCAGACCCACTTTGGTTATACCACATTCGATGGACGGTATACCGCAATTCACCTCAACTTTGACACCAAACCGGGCGAAAATCAGATTCTGGATTGGAATAATGGAAAAACGGTTAAATGGACCGAGGAATCACTACCCAACGTGGCCAAGGGACAGCTGGTGGCTTCCACGCAAGAAACTATCCCTGCCAGGGACGGAACTTTAATCCCTATACTCGTGCGCAGGCCGCATAAATGTTTATCTCTTCCCTGCCCTGTCATCGTCAATTTTCATGGCGGCCCAGAAGGTCAGGTCATTGCCGAACTCAGCCTGACCGCGCAGATTTTTGTGGATGAAGGTTTCATTTATGTCGAACCCAATGTCCGTGGAAGTGACGGATATGGCAAGGCCTATTTTCATGCCGATGATAAGGAAAAACGTCTCCACGTCATCTCTGATATTGCCGATATTGGAAAATATATCAGACAGAATTGGAAGGAGAAGCAGATGTCTCCTAAGGTTGGTGTGATGGGAGGAAGTTACGGTGGCTACAGTGCCTTAATGGCCATGACAAAATTTGCCGGAACTTATGATGCGGGAGTTTCGGAGGTGGGGATGGTATCGCTCGTGACCTTTTTGCAAAAAACCGCTAATTATCGCCGCAAGCTGCGCGAATCTGAATATGGAAGTCTGGCCAATGACATGCTAATTCTTGAGCAGCTATCGCCCATCAACTATGTTGAACAAATCCAGGCCCCCTTGCTGGTAGTCCAAGGAGTCAATGATCCCCGTGTTCCGGTTTCCGAGGCCCTTCTTTTAAATGATATCCTCAAGAAAAAGGGAATACCCATGGAGATGATTCTTTTTTCCGACGAAGGGCATGGCGTTTCTAAAAGAAACAATCAGGCCCTGTATCTCGCGCGGGTGGTTGAGTTTTTCAAAAAATATCTCGGGATGCCTACGCAAGGTGAAGCAAATCACCCAATGTTGTGACAGCGATGTCGCCGGAACAACAATGCGTACTCAACAACCTTCGACCTTATTTAAAGAAGCAATAATGTCTTTCGCGCCAGTGTTGATGTGTTTTTCAACTTTTGGCGGAAAGGTTCCTTAAGACAATAACTGTCTGCGCTCCTGTCATCAACTTCGATCTTAAATATACCTCCATATTTTTGTAAAAAGAGGTATGTGACTTGTATATATTGCATAAGCGCGGTGCGAGCTTGCTCTTTGTTTGCCGCCAGGATTTGTGCTGAGGGGTTAAACCATGCGTATGTCCCTGTTTCTTGCAAAATAAATTGTAAACCCAAGTCTTCAAGGGCCTTTTCTGCTTTGGAAATAGCATCTCTATCGTCCCCAAATTCACTTATTGAATAGGTTATTACGGACCTATTAGAGCTTTCTGGCACATTACTTACTTTTTGAGTCTCTAGGATACTTCCTGTTTTATGATTGACGGGCGTTTTGCCACAACCTGATAAGACAATAAAACAGACAAGCGTGATGAACATCTGGATCGAGCTTTTCATGTAAACTCCTTTTGGTCTTTCAAGATTCAGCATTTGGTTGATCTTAATGTGTGCAATGCAAAGGGGTCAATTTTATGAATTGGTTGTTTTAAAACTAAAACAGGTTCTTAAAAATGGTTGGATAATTATTACAAAAAGGCCAGGACGGAATCAAAAATGATAATGGAAACAGTCATTTTTCTGTAAATAATCTACGATTGAAAATAATATTAGGAAGGTAAGCTGTTATTATACAGAGAACGACTATCGCTCGATCCATCAAGTAGGCACTAAAGCCCTGAAATTCCATTAAACCAGCTTTAGGATATCCTAAAAATCTTTCACTCAAAAGAAGAAGAATAGGTGCGAGAACGCAAAATTCAATAATAATATAGTAGTTAATCTTCTTGTCCTGCTTACAGTTTTGACAGGATGGATTTAATCTCCATAAAATATTTATCCCAGAAAAAAATCTACCCGGTGCGATGACTAATTCATTACATTTTTTACATCTAAGGATGCTTAAGTTAATTGCCACCAGAAACTCCAATATTCTTAAGGGGAGAAGACCAATTAGGACATTTTTTGACTAGAATATCAGACTAGTGGAGAATGAGGGAGGAAATCTGCACAGAAACTTTACAAGATCGCGCTCGAGACGCCGAGTATTGATTTCGCGATGGACTCTGACACCGGGCCGTCGTCCGAACAGCAGTATCACGAGCAGGCGCGCAAGGAGTTCGAGCGCATCCTGGTACTCTATAGGACGAAAATCGAGGCGAATATCGCTATCCTACGGCACGAGTTCGGAGAGAAAGCACAGATTGTTGGTTATAACCAAGGCCATCGCTTGCTGAACGAGTTTGAGCTTGGGCCCAGCGTTGGTAGCAAACCAACCGGGCCTTGCCGAATGTCCTTTCCAATCTTTTTTCCTGACATGGGCCAGCTCGAGATTTCCTTCGGGGCTCCTTTGACGAAGGCCCTTTACCAAGCCATTGCCGAGAGAACCAAAGCGCTCTTTAGTGAAGAGCGAATGCGGCCGGGAACTTTGAAAAATTAGGGGACGCGAAAGATCAGCGGCGGCGTGGTGAGTATGCCTGTCCAGCAGTTTTCCAGGGGACGGCCGTACGGTCCCTTGTCTACCGAATATTGCCACGATAGCTCATGGGTACCCACTGGCAGTATGATGGTTGTCTTTTCCATGACTGAGGTGCCGGGTTTCAACTCAAGCCAACCCATACGTGCCGACAGCGAATCGCCGGGTGGCAATGCGTGATCGACTTTGTCGGCAAACAAAGATAGCGGCTGCGCACCGGAAGGCCGCCAGACCACTCGGAGTGGTTGAGTGCCGACGTTCTTAAGCTCCGCCTGGACCGTTAACTTCTCGCGGCCACCGCGCACTTGACCTCGTTCAATGCTCAAAGCAAGCAGCAAGCCGTTTTGAGACACCTCTACCGGTTTGCTGGAGGGAGACAGATCAAGGGCCGTCAAAAGAAAAAGGGTGAGCATGCACCTAGGATAGCATTAAGAGTAAGAATTAGGCCCATATTTTTGACCAGAATATCGTGCCCGGGGAAATTTGCTGATTGGCTAAAATTTCCTCATAGGGGGAAAAAATCGGAATTATATTTTGAAAACACCGGCCCATCTTTCGATTGGGCAAGATCAATTCGACAGTATGTCAAGGCCTGCGTTAGAGGCCCAAAATAATCGCTTGGAGTAGTAATCTGGAGTAACTTCTCGATCTGTTCAATGTTCACACCGAGTTTTAGACTTCGAATGTATTCTGTCAAAAAAGAAAGATCACTAAATCCGTTAAAACCTTTCTTTCTGCCCAACTCAATCAGTCCCCGGTAAATATCCCAAAGTCGAATGCCGTGATGTTTTTGTAACATGCTATCCACTAGGAACAAGTTGATCCAGCACTCTGGCCTTCCAGTCTTGAGGGCCTTGCGCAAGCGGGCCTCGATGGTTGTTTTCCAAAATGTATCCCTAGGGAGATCAAAGAGAAGTGACTGGATAGGAACTGTAAAATAACCGTTTAGAGATTCACCCAAGAGCTTGCGGTCAAGATGCGGGCAGTGATCAGTGGCGAAAAGAATTGATTTTGTTTTAGCTTCACCTGCACTTGTCCAAAAATGTCCAATCTCGTGCACTATCCCCTGAATTATGAAATCAAGATAAGAAGGTACCCCAAAAATTCCTTTCATCATTTCGCAATCATCAGGGGCGGTAACGACGATGCCATTTAATACATTGTGACCGGTGGAAAATGATGGCCATGGTACCTTTTGTTTGAAATCAAGCGGAGATAGGAGATGTAGGAATTTGATCTGAGTCTGTACTGGAAGGCCGAGTTCACCGATATAGAATGAAAGGCAGCTCTTGGTTGTATTGAAAACAATATCTTCCATATTCATTGTCTCTGCCGCGCGGTCAGCAGTGTAATGCATGCGAATCTCGGGATCTACATGCACAATCTTCGGAGTAAATGCGTGAGCTCTTTTTTCCCCAAAAAGGAAGAATTGCGCTAACTGTTCCTCGTTAGCATTTGAATCACTAAAAGTGTCGGTGATGTGGAAGGAGTCAGGCAGCCTTAAATATTGCACCTGACAGGAAACTGCAAGAGGAACTCCTACACTGGAATAAGGTGTAGGGAGGGCACCGCCTCCGAGGTAAAACTCTTCGTCATTACGATAGGGATAGGCCAGATCATGCTCAGAGCAAGAGCCCAGACATTCTGTGAAAGGGAAATTGAGATCATAAGCAAGTCTACGCTCCCTGCCTTCAAAAGAAATTCGGTCATTTTCAAAAGATGCACCGACCAGCCCTTCAACTAAGCACGGTCCATTTTGGAAATTAAAAGCCTCGCATATCATGAACGCGATGGGAGCATCTATCTTGGCCTGAAAAGAGATCCTTACCTTCCCACGGAGAAGATTTGCAAAATCGATAGTAAGATTGCATTTGTGCATGGCCGTGCCTGAAACTTAAACAGCATTGTTTTAATAGTCCTTCGAAGTCCTTAGCATGCTTTGCATTCCCGGTCCAACACCTTTTTGGACTCGCCGTTTTTGCAGATTCAAGTTTTACTGAAAAAGTTCGGTCGGTGATTGAATTTTTTTTGCAGAATTACGGGAGATGTCTTTCGGTCCGTCATCTTAAAAAGGAAAACTTTGAGTTTAAATATGAGAAAGCGACCTTGCCTTCTCAAATATATTTTGATGAGAACGGTAAAATATCCGGAATATGGTACGGGGCCCCTCAATTTTCAAAGATTTCAAAAAAAGATTTGGAAGAAAAAATCAAGTCGCTGAGTGGAAAGGCGTCACTTCTTATTATTGACGAAAAACACAATGAACTTTTGCAAGCAGTAGTGAGATCCCACCAAAAATGTTGACGATGAAAAATTTTCCTCCATTGTCAGTATGGGATTTTCATTAATCGAAGAAAAATAGTTCAGCTTTTGATTACCTATTTAATGGGTTACTTGGTCTATGGGCACAAATAAGATCACCAGGCCCAAAAGCATCAAATGTTGTCGCCTCACACGGGTCTCCTAAAGCTTCCCACAAGCTTATAACATGTTGATTTCAAAAGATAGTGACCATATACATATATAAAAAGACCATTGTTACGATAAGATTATGAGCATAGGGGAAAAACATGAAAAAATTTTTTACGAGGTTTCGTTATCCGCTGCTGGCCAGTGTGCTTGTGATGGCCATTACCACCATCTATCTTAATGTCTTATACACTGTAAGCAGCACCGACAGAATTTACATAAGCACCAGTACAGTTAAAACCAGATTGATTGATCCAAATGCGACTCTTCTAAGTAACATTCAGGCCAATCTCGACCGCATGTATATTAACAACAACCTCTACTTTATTAATCGTCAAGATTATTACCAAGATAATGATGAATTTCATAACAGAATTCGTGGAGTTATCCAAAATCCCTTCTTCCGCACTGGCATCGAAAACACGCTCTACTGGCAGGTATTTTATCAACGCGCCAGTTGGCTTGATAACTACTGCATTGACCGTTTTCTCAATTGTGGGCCGACCAAATATTGCTCATGTCTCCATGACTCCAGAGTGATTGCGCAAATGACATGGGATTATTACCATCTTTTCAATGCCAACGATTTATACACTTATAAAACGCTGAGTATTGCTGGATGCACTGGTGCTGCCAGAGTCTTTATGGATTTAGCGCAAAAATTTCCCCTCAACGCCGCTACTCGCTATGTCGCCACTGTAAAATTTGAGGACAACAAAGGTGACCCGGATGTCTATAGTCATGCTTGCCCCCAGCAGAACGTTCCCTGGACTAATTACAACATCAAAATGAACGGACATCAGGTTGTGGCCATCCAAATGGCCAACGGGTATTGGCGACTCCTAAATACATCTTCCCCACAAATTTCCTGGGCAAGAGACCCCAGCACGGACACGATCGTCGAAACATCGCTCACAAATTTAGTTTCGACCAGTACAAAACGTGTTGATGTATTCTTTCCTGGAATGCCAGCTGACGCTCCCGTTGAGAGCTATACTGTTGCCTCGGTTGACGTCGATGATGTGACAACTCACAATCGCCTCATGAATAAATATGTCAGCGGCAATGTAAGCGACCCCAACTGCAGATGGCCTGCCTGGTAGGATTTATTTGGACAGCAGCATTCCTTCAAACTGGACTGTTCAACGGATGAGCACGCATTGGGCCTTTGTAAACGTCTGCCAAAAGTATACTGGACGCACTTGAGTTTTCAAGCGGATGCTAAACTGCTACAACCTTAAAGTTATCGGTAATGAGTGTTTCAAGTTCGTGGTGATATTGCCGTATCCCTCTGAAAAAAGTTAAAAAAGCTGATTTGAAGTCAGC
>JACPIU010000017.1 GCA_016187935.1 Bdellovibrio sp. | reverse complement strand
CGCTGCAGAAGATGCATACACCAAGGGGATATCATACTGAGTCGCCATGTTAAAAATATTCTTCGAAAAGGCATAATTGTTGCCCATTAAAAAATCAACATCGCTTTCTGTCGTGCTGGAACAGGCACCCATATGGTAAATGGCGGTGAGCTGCGAGAAGAGGTCATCACGATCTCGATCAAAAAGATCATCGGCATGGATAAAATCATCAAAAACAGCATGTCTTAAATTTTTCCATTTGTCCGACTTACCCATGCGGTCGACAACAATCAAATCTTTATGCCCGCGTCGGTTCAACTCCCGCACCAAAACGCTACCAATAAATCCTGCACCACCAGTAACGAGGATCACTTTAACCTCCTTTCCAAATTCGGATGCACCAAGAAAATCACAGTCCAAACACCAACTTCAAAGAGAAAGACTAAGGGTATCCAGACAACCATCATACTAAAGACATCAGGAGGCGAAAAGATTGCCGCCAGAATAGAGAGGGCGACATAGACATAACGCCGGGAAAGCTGCAAGCGCTCCTTAGTGGCAACACCGATTATATTTAAAATGACGATGATATTTGGCATTTGAAAGGCCAAGCCGAAAAAGAGCATTACTTTAACTGCTAGAGAAAGGTAATCCCTCAGTGATATTTTGGCAGTAATATCGGAGACACCAAATTCAAGTAAAATTTTAAAACCGAAGGGAAAGACGACGAGATAGGCAAAACACACTCCCACCCAAAATAATAGAAGCCCAAAGAACAAAAACGGTCTCACCATTTTAATTTCTTGATGGTTTAACAGCGCCTTAGCGGAACGCCAAATTTCATAAAACCACAATGGACTTGAGAGAATCACCCCACACCATAAACTCAGATGCAATTGGGCCAAGACCTTATCAAATAATCCCACATAGACAATTTTCCCCCCTCCCCCAAAAAGAGTTATATGAGCTTTGAGCGCAGTCCGTAGGGGTGCCAGAATGATTTCGGCCATTTGATCACTTAAGGCATAAGTCACAATAAAAGCAAAACTAACGATAATTAGCACTCGGATAAAGGTCCTTCGTAAGAATTCGAAATGCTCAATTAGACTTATCTGATTCAAAACTTGCTCCTAACCGGACCTTTAGACCTGAATTCGAAAAATAAAGACGGATTTACTATAACTTTTCGGAATTGGGATTAAAATAAACATATCAGGAACAACCCGATGATGCACCGAGGTAATTGTATGTATTTTTGGCCCCTGCTTCTTTTTATCGCCCAGTCTCTCATGTTCTGCCCAAAAGTTATTGCAGCTGAGCGTGTTTCCGATCTCATTCGCTGCCTGGGACAAGAAGAACTGGCCTTACACAAAAAGAAGCTCGACGGCCCAATCTATCAGCTCAATCAAGAACTGATTGTCCTCTTTGCCGGAAATAATGAACTTATCCTTAAAGACGGTTTCTACGAGGAAATATGCCAACACAAAGATTTTCCCCCTTCCGTAGCACTGTTGCGAAAGCTTCTGGCCAACAATTACAATATTTTTATTCTGGATGAAAAACTCGTCCCAGCACGAACAAAATTAAATCAACATGTCATCTTAAATGAGCTGAAAGACCGCGGGCACCTCATCTTTGCCAATTACATTGCCAGTCTCCAAGGTCTGACTAAAGACCCTCACTGTCTTGAACGCGAAATTCCGGAACTCAAATATTTGTATGAACGGATTAAATATCTTGAAGAGGAAATTGATGCCCAGGAACTGGTGGGACAAAATGATAAGATAGAAGCAGTCTTTGAGAAATTAAAAAACTTTAAAGCTCTCCAAAAACGTTGTGAGGATTATCTCATGAACAGTAAGAAGAAGGCCGAAAAAAAATCCAAACGCTAAGTCTGGTTGTCAGCAGCTACACGAAATTCCAAACGCACAGATAACTTCTCCTCTATCCAGTCCGCCAGTTCTCTGAGCTGTATGGAGGAAAGTGTGGTCCCCTTGCTACGGATAAGAACAAAAGGAGGGCGAATCGACATAACTTCAATGTTCTTTTCCGACAAGTACTTACTCAAGAGTTCTGCCATCTCTTTAGGTGTTAAACCCTTTATTCGCAGGCGCCTACCGGCCGCGTCCACAGGAGATTTAGCGGGAAAAGGCAGATATCGTTGCTTGCCCTCTTCGAGATAGAATTTTAATTCTTTAAGACAACTTCCGCAGGCCGCACCGGCATTTAATTCTTCTGTAAGATGAACCAGATTGAGGTCAGATATCTCATTTCCTTTTATAAAAGAGTTGATGTCACTCTGATAAACACCAAAACATCGACAGACTAATTCTTGCGGTGGATGACCTTTTTCCAAGGCGTCAGGCCGCGGCACTCCAATAAAATTTAAGACAGCTTCTTGTAATAACTCCAACTCCAGAACTAAAAATGAATTCTCCCGGCCAAGCTCCTCGCCAGTGAGTTTCATGGCGACATCCAAGCCGCGTCCCATTAACAAATTTTTAAAACGCTGATCAATTTCCAAAGAAGAGATCACTTTAACATTTAATATTTTTTGTTCAAAAGAAATATCGAGAAGAACTTTGATTCCATTCACATCGCATGATTGAGCATTGTAATAGTTGAGATCAGTCATGCTTATTTGGGGATAGAAGTGAAGTCACGTTCTTCATCCTTTCTTAACGTGAGTATCTCGGCCCCATCTTCAGTCACCAGAATGGTATGTTCGAACTGTGCGGACCATTTTCCGTCTTGTGTAACAACCGTCCAATTATCAGCAAGCACTTTACAATCACGCGCCCCCATATTGATCATGGGTTCTATGGTAAAAGTCATCCCCGCTCGCAATTCCGGACCGGTTCCCTTCCTTCCAAAGTGGAGAATTTGAGGCTCTTCGTGGAATTGACGGCCAATCCCATGACCACAATATTCCTGAACAACACTATAGTTATAACTATGAGCAATTTCTTCAATTCTCGCCCCGATATCCCCGACATGTGCACCGGGTCTAACAGTCTTAATCCCTTCGCGCAAACAATAATAGGTCACATCGACCAAACGTTGTACCTCAGAGCGCACTTGCCCCACGCAAAAGGTCATGTTGGTATCACCATGAAAGCCTTTGAAATAGGTGGTTATATCAATATTTAAAATATCACCGTCTTTGATATGCACTTTATTGCTGGGAATGCCATGACAGATGACTTCATTAACCGAAGTACAAATCGACTTGGGAAAACCATGATAGTTAAGTGGGGAAGGTATGGCCCCGTGGCCCACGATATATTTGTGGCATAAGTCGTTTAATTCAAGCGTGCTGACACCACTCAAAACCTTGGGCCGAATATACTCTAAAACAGAAGCCGCTAAAGAGCAGGTTTCCCGCATGAGTTCAACTTCTCGAGTAGATTTAATCGATATCATTTTTGGCCTCCGGCCAATTTCTTTTCTAAACCTTTCAATAACTTACGTCAATGGAAAGCCTGTCTTTGTCTCAGTCAAAGTCTATCATTTTTACATTTGAAGAGGCCAAAGTATAAATTTTCCCTGGTCTAGTGTATAAATCAAGTTATTTTGCGCGAATCTTAAGAACAAGGGGCAAAACGTGAAAATGGCTAAAATTCTAAGTATCGCAGCGTTTGCATGTATTGTGGGTCTGACCAGTGGAGTGAATGGTCGGTTATCAGCAAGTGAAGATACCTGGGAAAGTGGACAGAGTTCCCCCACTTTGTTCTTTTATGAATTGAAAAAGGCCTTAATGGAGCTTGGCTCTCCCTTACCTGACGGCCCGGAAGAATTTAGTCGATCTTTGACAACTTTAGAAAACAATAAATCAACCATTACAAAATCCAAGTTTGAAGAAAATTATAATAAATATCTCAAGTTAAATTCACTGTTCAAAAAGTTAGATGACTTCACCACGGATTACGGCAATAAAATCGTAAAATATATCCGTGATGATCAGACTCTAACCGGATACCACCTTCATCTCCTTAGTAAAATTTTTATTGCTTATCACTTGATGGGCTATCGCACGCAAGAGTTTGTTTTTGTCTACGGCACAGATCAGAGTCAACAGGCAGTTCAATTTGTGGACTTGGCCAATATGGCAAAGACCAAAGAAAATTTGATGTGGCTTGCCAGTGGTGCCAATATGTACGACAAATTTTTCCGGGCCTATGACATCTATTACACCAAAGAGGGAAAACTCCGCCGCATTCTGAAACATATTTTTAAAACCAGCACCCACACAAAAGAATTGGCGCAAGATCTTCAAACCATGGTTAAAAATTCTCTCGGAAAAGAAAAGAGAAAGGAACTCCAGCGTTTTGTCGGGCTCTATTTGCGGGATCGGCAAAATTTGGCAAAAGTGGCAGAAACAGATGCCGAACTTAAGTCCATCATGGAGACCATCGACAGCAACCCATCTCTCAGTAACATCGCAAAAGGCACAAAGATTCGCTTGCGCGGTTATTCCCTCATCGATGGACTGGCCAATCTCGGTGAAAACATCGTTTATGGCCTGAGTAAATTTTTTGGCAACATGGCAGGCTCCATTCGTTGGCGACGCGGCTATCTTGAAAACAATGTGGCAGTCATTGAGGAAATCAGAAGTCAGTTAAAACCTCTTGATATGCTTTTTGAAAAAACTCCCTTCGCTTTGACCGATACTTTCATCCCAGGCCATTTCGGCCATGCCGCCGTATGGTTGGGAAGTGAAGAAGAATTGAAAGAGCTTGGGATGTGGGATCATCCCGCCATCGTTCCCTATCAAGATCAAATCCGCCTTGGGAAAAGTATTGTTGAAGCATTGAGACCGGGTGTGCAGATGAACTCTGTCCGTGGCTTCTCGAATATCGACCATCTCGCTATCTTGCGAATTCCTAATATCTTTGAGGATAAGCAGGAAATTCCTGATATCTACACCCGTATCACGAAATATATTGGCGGTGATTATGACTTCAACTTTGATGTTGCCACCACCGATCGTATTGTTTGCTCCGAGCTGCCCTATCATGCCTTCGGGAAAATAAAATTCCCAACCAAGCCACGCATGGGACGAGACACCATCGAGCCTGACCTGGTGGCCGAAGTTAATTACTATGATAATTCGCCTATCGAGTTTCGTTATTACGTCGAATCTTTTGGCAAGGCCAATATCCAACGCATGAAAGAACAGGATTTAGGTGCCCGCCTAGGTTTCGAAGTGAATAATGAACGTTCCACGGCAGAAGATTTAAAATATGACCGCGTGCAAACCTCTTGTCGTACGGTCTTGCGCAAAAATACTCGTTATGCTCTTGGAAGCCGTACAAGTGATAAACGCCATCTAAAACTCGAACGCGTGTGTACCACCAAACGCGAAGCCATTGTTTACAAGGCCCCTGACTTGCTGGCACAGGACATAAGCATTGAGTAGTCGTTTAGGGCATGAGAAAGGTATCTGGGTTCATCGACCAGATATCTCTGGGTATTTAGAGCACCAATATCTTAAATCCGAAGAATCGATTCTGCTTGCCTCAGGAATAGGTCGCTATACTTTTGGCCCGGAGGTGTCTCTTAACGGGCAATCTCCTGATATCATCATCACCACGAGCAATACCAAAACTCAAGAGTTGGCCGATAGTGGTGTGCTAAAAAATACTCGGCTTATTATTCATCCAAATAGCGGCCATGACAATTTTAGTGTCGATTTTGTAAGACAATTCAAAGGGCGCATCATTCTAGGAAACACCTTGCGCGCCAGGGCCGTGGCCGACTACATCCTGCATGGGGTTTTAACCTATGCACATTACGCGACCATGCATCTGAACTCTCACTATCATGGACCTCTTCCCAAAACTGTTACCTGGGATGATAAACGCAGATATCCGCGCCAACTTTTAGAAACAAAGCAGGCCTTAGTGATCGGTTTTGGACATATCGGAAAATTAGTGAAGCAAGGCCTTGACTCAGTCGGTATTAAAGTCACAGTCTATGATCCTTTCTTGCTGTCCCAAACACCACTTCCTGTCTTACAAGACCAAAATATAATCTGTCTGTGCGCCAGCTTAAATCCTACTTCTCAATATCTGGTGAACCAGAAATTTTTAGAACAACTGCCCGAAAATTTTCTTCTCATTAATGCGGCCCGTGGTGGGTTAGTGGATTTTTCTGCCTTGATTCAGTCTCTCGAAGTAAATACTTCGGCCTTCGCATTGCTGGATGTTTTTCCTTATGAACCTTTTGCCTTTGATCATACGCAAGCTCCCCCTAACTTGCATTGTACATCACATATTGCCGGAGTCTTCGATCAATTACCTATGAAAATGCTGGCATTTATTAAAGATGCGGTAACCCAATTTATTAACGATCCTAATGGGAAGACGGAGTATCCCATATTGAAGGATCGCTTAAGAGAAAATTTTTTGATATAGTTTAAGTCTCATGTCCACTTCACTTCAAGTATTGGCCAAATCTCTTCTCTGCCCACCGGGCAATGGCGTCTATACAATCCATACCGCTCAAGAGAGAAAAAATGAATTACATCAGCGCATGTTCGGAACAGTCCATGCAAAAGAAGTGGAAACGGCCTGGATGGATTCTCTGGTTCAGCTTGAAGGGAAACTTCCGATAATCCTTGGACTCCCCTCTGATTGTGGTGGAGGTATCCAACGTGGTGCCAATTGGGGCCCTCTCTTTCTCAGACTTGAATTAATCAATGCCCAAAAGATATTTGGTACCCGATTTGTCGATGCCGGCGATATCCGGGTTATTCCTCACCTTCTTCATGATCGCTACATTTCTAAAGAAACCTTGCATTCCTGCCGCAAGGCCTTGTACGGAAGTGCTCGAAAAAATCTCCCCGTATCCCCTCTCTCAATGGCCGAAGTCTTCCTGGATACTCTCTATAACCTTCATCCTCATGCCGCAGTTTTTGGTCTAGGTGGAGATCACTCCGTCAGTTACTCCTTTACCAAATCCTTTTTTTTGAAGCAAAAAAAACTCAAACGAAAAACCGGTCTCTTACATTTTGATGCCCATACCGATTTATTAGATAAACGTTTAGGCATTGATCTTTGTTTCGGGTCTTGGGCCTATCACGCCCGAAAATGGTGTAATAATGGAACAGGACTTGTCCAAGTGGGGATACGATCAAGCGGCAGAAGCAAGCAACATTGGGAACGCACTCTCAAAGTTAAACAATTTTGGACCAAAGAAATTCGAGAAGAGGGCGCCGCCAAAATTGCGCAAAAAATCATTGATCATTACGACATGCTTGGAGTTGAAGAACTCTATATTTCTTTCGATATCGACACCCTGGACTGTCATTTTGCGGGAGCCACAGGAACCCCGGAAGAAAATGGAATGTTTCCCCATGAAGTTGCACTCATTATTGGAGAAGTTGCTCGCCATTATCGAATTGCCGGTGCTGATTTGACTGAAGTCGCCCCCTTTGTCAGAAGTCCTGAGGTGATTTCACTCGAACCCAATACCACTCTTATGTACGCAAAACTCATTGCTCTGTTGATTCTTGAAAAGATGACTGCGAACCAGACTGGAGATTGAAACATGGCGATCAGGGCCTTTCCTCCTCTTGCACAAGCAGATGAGCATGGGTTGCTGGCACTTGGTGGTGACGTGGAGGTTCCTTCATTGCTGCTGGCCTATTGCCAAGGAATTTTCCCCTGGCCCATAGACCCCGAAGTACCCATGGCCTGGTTCTCACCCGATCCAAGAGGAATTGTGGATTTTCACAAGATTCACCTCCCGCACAGTTTTATCAAGGCCTGGAGGAAAACTCCTTTTCGAGTAACATTCAACCACGATTTCGTCAAAATCATTAACTCATGTGCCAACATCCATAGTGCTCAAGGGAGCAAGGCCACCTGGATAACACAAGAAATCATCGATGCCTATATTGCATTATATGAAGCAGGGCATGCCTTTAGTGTGGAAACCTGGCTGGAAGAAGATATCGTTGGTGGACTCTATGGTGTTTCACTGGGTAACTATGTCTCGGGTGAATCCATGTTTTATTTGAAACCTCATGCCAGTAAGGTTGCGCTTGCGGTTTTGGCCAACTCTTTGCTGCCAAGAAACGTCACATGGCTAGATACGCAAATGATCACCCCTGCGACACAGGCCATGGGAGGAGAATATATCACGAGGAAAGAATTTGTTAAAAAGCTGAAGGCCGCAATTGATCACGTCTCACTTGTCTCAATCTTTCAACGCGAAAAGATCACACCGATCTATCCGCCTGGAATTCTGCCGAAAAGCCCATAAGTTCAAGCATCCAGTCACTCTCTACCGGACCTGGCCCAAGTCCGATGTTACACATCACCAACTTTTTTGTAGGGCAACTATCAACACATTTGGAGCAAGAAATACAATTTAACAAATTGATCTTGAAACTTTGAATATGACCGCTTTGGTTGGTAAGCAAGCTAAGACATTGAGTAGGACATACTTCTATACACTTAATACAGTCGTGGCATTGAGGCGGTAACTCTTTGGGATCAGTCAAAACGGGAATTTTATTTTGATTTAAATCATTAATCGTTTCACGGGAGGCAACCCAATCCTTCTTTGACTTATTCCAAGGGCCGGCGATCAAAAAGAAACTTTGAAAGAATAAAGATTTCAAAATCCCCGGCGTAATATAATGCTTTTTCTCAAAAATCAATGTGCTCTCCTATTCCTGACCAAGCCTCTTATCTATCAACTTCAGCGAAATTGATGTTGAAAGAATAGAGGGCCCCCAAAGCAGATTCATGGGGTTGATCTGACAACACATTTGGTAAACACTGTGCCGCCATAAACCCGCCTGAGAGAAAACGGAAACGTTCAATTTTCAAATCACTCATGGCCGTTATTAATAATCTATTAGGTTGAAAATAGATTTCTAACATCAACGGTCCTTCTGGCCCTTCAACCATGGCACGATGTCGCGGAATGAATGTCTCATCAACCGGGAAAACCGCTGCCATTTTTTGGGCAATTTCAGCATTCAAATTTCGAGACAAAATATCGCCTTCAGGCACATGGTCCAATACTTGTGAAATGATTCGCAATGATTGCTTTATCTCTTCCATGCGAATCAAAGTGCGATCGTGAGTAGTACCAGTAACACCTAAGGGAATATCGAAATCAATCTCAGAATAAAAATACGGTTTAATTCGCTTTCTAAAATCTAGATTTATTCCTGAAGCACGGATATTTGGTCCCAAGACTCCATATCGCAGCCCCAGATGATGATCCAAGGGTACCAGCTGCGTGTGCGCCAACCAGGCTTGATTGTGATGTAAATAAGAAGCAACAGAGACAATGTGATTGTTAAGTTCATGCACGAAGGCCAAACATTTAATTGGGAAGGTGCGTGGGATATCTCTCTTTAATCCTCCAACAATTATAAGATCACCAAAATAGTTTCCTTCCGATAACTCCAGAAATAGCTCACAACATTTTGCACGGGCCCACTTCATGACGGTCAGGGGGAGATGTTGGTCATAAGTATAAAAAAGATTTTCAAGAGCAACGCAATGGGACATTATTCGCGACATTTCCAAAATGGCCATACGGATACCCTGGGCCCTTTCAGGAATAGTGATATGAAAAAGCGTCTCGAAAAAAAACGCTGATAAGTAAGAACCATAGTGAGGTGCAAGATGGGATAGACGTTCTAGATAGAGAGGAATCTCATTGACTGATTTCCCCTCTAGTTTTTTCTCAAGAGCGCGATGGGAAAACCCCACTTCAAGATAGGCTTTTTTAATGCTTTCACCCTCAATATCCATCAAAAGTCGAACTGGCCCATTAGGGCAAGCAATGATGGGGCCCAAAATCTTTCCCATATAAAAATTTTCAGGTGCATTTTTCTCAACTGAACGTGGTCGAAAAAAGCTCTTATCCATCTGAAACGGTCCCCAAGCAGGTCCATCGACATCTTCGAATTTATCTCGTCGAAAAGGAAAACTTCTTTCCCCAACCACAGGTGGAGTAAGTAAATTTGTTCTGGTCTCATTTTGCAAACCGATCCCGTACATCTCATAGGCTTCTCGTTCACACCAAGAGGCATTCACGAATAATCCTGCGATGCTTGGCACATACCGGTCGTTCTGAACTCCCATGGAAATGTTAATATTTTCCAAACTATCAATATCTAAAAAACGATATTCGAGAAAAAAATCAATTGTGGGCCGATTTGATACACCTTCAGGCAAGGCATGACCGCGATAATTCTCACGCGCAAAAATGTCGAGCAGCAAAAGATGAGGAAATTCGGACTTCAACTTCTGTACCAGTCCGAGCAAATTCTTGGTGTCTGTCTGATATGAAGCCGTTTTATACTGCGTACCAAAAGACATAAATTACCTCAACGCCCTACTGATCATATCCGGCTCCGTGACTGCACTACATTGGCGATCCTCAACTCTTTTTTGCAAGATGCGTAGACCTTCAATAATGGCCTTCTCAGTTGGTGGACAGCCTGGGACATAAACATCAACAGGAAAGAGAGCTGAAAGACCTGCTTCAATGGCGTAACTTTTAAAGGGGCCGCCTGCGGATGCACAGGCCCCGACGGAAATCACCCAGCGTGGAAACAACATCTCTTGGTAAACTTCCAATAAGTATGGGGAAAGTTTCTTGGAAATTACTCCTCCCACAATCAGAATGTCCGCTTGTCGGGAAACCGGTTGAACAGAGCAGAAAATATTTTTACCAGCAATTTCTATTTCACCTGAGCGATAAAGATTCTCCATTCCGTAGGAGCAGCATGAAAATTGTGCAAAATAAGGTAAGAGATATTGAAAATTAGACCAATGTCGAAGCTGTTCTAAAAAAGTTTCCGAAGATAGGGTGAGCGCAGGAACACGCTCATGTTTTATGATTGGAAGATTAAACCTAGCACTCAAAAAAATACCTCTCAACGAATAATTGTTTTATCATCCAAAAACTTTCTTTGCAGCGAAAAATTAATCCAGGTCACATCATCTAGGAAAATTTTATTTCTATCTTCTGAAAGTTTGGCATCCGACTTAGAGGAACACTGCAGGGTCTTTCCTGATACATTCAACCATGAATGTAGTTTCAAGTGGCTGCCACCATCCCCATTGTCATAATCCATATAACGGTAATGCTCTTCATTACCTTGCTTGAGAACTGTAAGCTTCGTGATGGCCGCATCAAAGGCCATATCAAGCGCCTCATCCCTGCAAACTCCCCTATCCAATAAAGGATCATATGTCCATGTGCCATCAGTTTTGCGAGGATTATCCATCCAGGCCTTTTTGCTACAGTTATAGAAGTATCCCAGTTTTTCCAATTTAAAATAAATTTGCATGTATGTAATGAACCAATGTCGTGCCTGATCATTGCTGATATTGCTATGATTCACCAGTTTCCCGCAGGTATAAAAACGATCGCCATAATTCTTATAAAAGTCCGTAAAGAATTGATTAAAAGTCTGAGTCTTTTTTTCCATTTTTGTTTCTTCATCCCTCTCTTGGCTGATGACATTCGACTTCTCAAATCTTTTTACAAAGGTCGAAAGTTTTTCTTGCTTTGATTGCTCGGTGATATTTTTCCGCACAAGCAAGGAACCATTCCAAAGGTAGTCATATAATTTGTGACAATTTTGTCTCAGCGACTTTAATTCATCAAACTCAAAATAATGTCCATTTTTGAAGGCATAACGAAAGGCCTTTTCTGCTTGCACTTCACCGGCAATCCGATAAGCTGGTGAGCCAAGGTCTTTGGATTGCTTACGCCCACGACCATTTTGTATAAAGGCTGTGACATACGGCCAATCCACGATTTCCTTTAAATCTTCAATGCTCTTCACTTCGTCATATTTTGGGTCATTAGGATCAACACCAATCAAAAGCACGTGTGAATCCCACAAATTGCGACCGGAACAAGGAATTTTCTTGCAATATTGGTCAATAATTCCCCCGACCACTCTTGCTCTATGGCTGCGTACCGGAGCAGTAGGTAAAGTCTTATAAAAATCTTCCCGGCCAAAGACAAGAATCTCCTGAGGACCTCCCCATGAATCCAATAACCGCGGAATGATCCCAAAGGTGTAGGGTGGACGATTAATCTTACGCCCATATTTTCCCCAGACATCGTTTTGGTCACAATAAGAAAACATTTTGTAAAATTGCCCCGACACCAAATCCAGACCATAAGCATGAGGAGAATCAACCGGCGTCAGAACATAAAAATTAAGCGATAATTCTTTGGGATGAGCAAAGGGAGCAAGATCATAGAATGGATGAACGGGATATTCTCCATTTGAGTTCATTGATACGAAACGCTCATCGACTTTAAACCATTGAGGCAGCGCCTCAATAGAACGTAAAATTTCCTTAACGGGTTTCGAATCCGAAGAACAATTACTCACAACAAGAACGAGGTATAAAATAAAAAAAATTTTTTGCCCTTTGATCACAAAAGGGGAAAGTGTTTGACAAAGAGATTTTAAATAGTTCAACATACGGACCTTGTCATATTTTCTCTTTACTGCCTGGGTGGTGGAAAGGTAGACACAAGGGATTTAAAATCCCTCGGTCTGAATAAGGCCGTGCGAGTTCGACTCTCGCCCTAGGCACCAGCCTTTTACATCGCTGACACGACTCCTCTTCATGTCGGCAAACCAGACATCCTGTCGATAATTATCCCATAAAATCTAACAGTTAGAAACACTCAAGGTGATTGATTCAAGCAAATCGCAGAGACAGAGGTTCAGCTATTTTTTTTCCCTATTTTAACGCCAAGGGTTAAATTAAGATGGATTCAACCCTACAAGAAAATTGGTTGAAGCGGAACAAAAGACCCTTTCCAAGAACAAGACCCCAAAAAACAACTCCCTTTTGCCCGTTCCGCTTCAACCTTTTTTATCCATTGCCAAAACCAATACTCCCTTTTACAAGCTCTTATGGATGTCCTTGGTCACACCACCCAATTTTTCTTCGAATTAACACCTGACCGTCTTCTGGGGGAAATCGAGCGTGTTGGATTACGCCCGACGGGGAGATGCATGCCACTGAATTCCTTAGAAAATAGAGTCATTGAGGTTGAGCTAAGTGATCCTTTATCCACCGGGGAAAAATCAATCGTCGTTAAATTCTATCGCCCTGGCCGTTGGCGTCCTGAAGCCATTTTAGAAGATCATGCCTTCTCACTACTCTTATCCCAAAGCGGGCTTGATGTGATCACTCCTGTCTCGATAAATAAGAGCACTCTATTCAGCATGCAAGATCAACTAATCTATTGGGCCATTTATCCTAAAGTCCGAGGGCAACTGATCGACGAACCAACCCACGAACAACTGCAAATACTGGGGCTGAAAATCGCCCAATTACACGAAATAGGCGCAACTTTTCAGTCACATTTTCGGCCCAGGCTTACGGTGGATAACTACGGTCTCTGCGATTTGCTTGAATCAATCACCCGTCTTTCAAACTATTCATGGTGATCTTCATTATGGGAACATTCTATGGAATGAGGGACGACCTTTTATTACCGACTTTGACGATATGATGGTAGGACCCTTGGCCCAAGATATTTGGATGCTCACCAACGTTGGCAGTGAAGAAGAAATCACGCGGCGAGAGGCCTTGCTTTCCGGTTATGAAGACTACCGCCCCTTTCCTCGCTCAACTCTCTCATGGTGCCAATCTCTCAAATCCATGCGCTATATGCACTATCTAGGCTGGGTATGTAAGCGATGGGAAGATCCCATCTTCAAGCAAACTTTCACCCATTATGAAAATATCAGTTTCTGGGAAATGGTCATGATAGATTTTGAAAACATGGCGCGACAACTTCAAACAGTCAGGGAATTTGATCCCTTTGGGAATTATTAAAACTGAATCCCCAGAACGGTCTCCAAATGCTGCAAAGACAAAGGTCCCTCTCCTTCGACTTCCATCAGATATAACAGACCTTTAATTTGAGTTTCATTTTCAAAATTCACATTCAGGCCCATGGCGTTCATGAGAGTATCAAGAAGAACTCTCTGATCATGATACTCTTCTCCATTAACGACAGCTTCTCTCTGGGCAATACACCCCGAAGTCTTGCGAAATGGAAACCATGGAAGTGAAGAATCAACCGAAGGCCGTCCAGTGCCATGAATCCTAAGATCAACTCTCCCCACATCTCTTGCCAAAGTGGCTTGCCGCCACCAGTTTGAAGCATGGGAACTCGGTGGTAATAATTGCTGTACCGCTGGTTCCGGCCGTGGCAATTTTTTTGACTTGGGCCACATAAAATTGGTTTCATTGGGAATCCAATTTAAAATGACCCGGCGATATTTCCCAAATGAATCGGGGAAGTTGGCTTCAGGCATAACTGAGTCCATGCTCTGCACTCCCATCGGGGTTTGCCCATTCCGTTGAACAGCAGGCAAGCCCTTTGAGGAGGCAGCCAGGGCCGGCCCACTCCAAATAGAGCCATCGCTGTTGCGGTGTAATTCGCCATTGGGTTGCTTGATTAACAAGCGGCAGGGATAGTCTCGATTGGGGCGACAAAATACGTAGACACGCACGGCATCCACATATTGCCCTTGCTGGTATGTGCTGAGATCGGGATTGAAATCAAAAACCGCACGAACTTCCTCATGAGAAAGAATCGGTTTTGCAGTGGAAAACTTATACTCATTGTAAACCTGGGGGAAGGTTCTCATAAGTTTAATATATTGATTTCCTATGGCCGGATGTTTTTCTTTTTCAAATAGGCCGTAAAATAAATAAATCTCTTCTAAATTTATTTTTGCGTTCATGCCATCTAAAGCTTTTTTGCCCTTGTACTGGTTCAAACGCACTTCAAGCGAATGCAGATAATCAGTATCGATATAACTTTGATCCACATATTGATGTAGCAGGTAGAAATAGCGCAATTTAATTTCAGGTAAAACTCCCGGCATGGGATGGTCTAGATAGGCAATATATTTATTTTGTGGGCCTTCCTCTTCAATCAAATCCCATAAGGCATCAATCCATGCGCGCTGATCTTCTTTCGTCCAGATAGGCCCCATTCCCGTAGGCAAGTTTTTAATAAAATTAGCAGGAGAAATTAAATCCCATTGAATCATCTTTTTGAAATCGGTATAGGCCATGAAGTAATCCCTGGTTACTTGTTCGCCAGATACACTGGACCCCGCACTCAACGCAAGATAAGAATAAAATGTAAAGAATACAATCAGGGCCGATAATCTTTTATTAAAATACATCACTTTCCCCTTGCAATTTCACCTTTTAAATTTAAGCGGCGATGGCCAATCCTCACCTTCTTCCAATTCACGAACTTCAATGATCGACACAAACAGTTGCAAGCGCTTTCCCGCCAACGGATGATTGGCATCTAAGACAACTCCCTCATGTGTTTTTTCAACTACCGTCGCAACCACATTACCTTTGGCCATTTCCAATTCAAAGACATCGCCTATTTTAAGCGCTTCAAAATTTTCAATTTCATCTTGAGGAAAAAATTTTTTAAGTTTCTCTCTATAGGGTCCAAAGACTTCTTCTTCCGTAATATTGACGTAAAACTTATCGCCTTCTTCCTTATCAGCAAAATAATTTTCCAATACAGGAAGAATTTGATTTGCTCCATACACAAACGAAAAAGCGCCCGAGCGTTCAGCGTTATCGAGAATCACGCCATTGGCATCACAGAGTTCGAAATGACATCGGACAACTTGACCCTTCTTCATTGATTTTGCCTTATCTCTTTCTTTTTATCGATTGAATTACCACAGGCGTAATTGGAACATTTTGATGCATGTCCACTGAATGAGTTGATACTCCCTTAATTTTATCCATCACCTCGAACCCCTGAATCACTTTCCCGAAGACACAATAGCCAAATTCTTGAGGGGATGTTCCGGTATGGTTCAAAAAAGGGTTATCGATAACATTAATAAAAAACTGTGAAGTGGCAGAATCCACGTCCATAGTCCGGGCCATGGCGATGGTCCCTCTTGTATTGAGAACGGCGTTGGCTGCTTCATTTTTAATCGCAGGACGTGTGGCCTTCTCCTTCATATCTGGAGTCATACCCCCACCTTGAATCATAAAATTGTCCATCACACGATGAAAAATAGTCCCATCATAGAAATTATCATCCACATATTGCAAAAAATTGGCGACGGTCAGAGGGGCCAAACCACTAAAGAGTTCCACTTCCATTTCACCCAAGCTCGTCTTAATAACAACAACGGGATTTGGATTGTTCAAAGCTGGTGTTGCGGCAGGAGTTGTAGCATCAGGAGAGGTCTTTCCCTCTTTTGGACTTGAAGTCGGCCGATTATCATTACAGCTACTCAAAAAGAGAACGCACAAAGTGCTCAAAATCAAGGGTCTAAGCATGGTTAACATATCTATTGCCTCCAAAATTCTTTAAACTTCAGACATCCATCAGAGATTGTCGTGTTGCTCAGGGGTACCTAAGGCCCGCATAAATTTAACATACTCCATTTGATTATACCAGGCCTCTCCCGCCATGGCAGACTGGAGTAAGGGAATTGAATCATGCCCCCAAAAAAGCTCAGTTCCCCCATTCTCGGCCAAGACAAAGCTGGGAACGCCAAAAACTCCAAATTCCTGCGTTTGCTTCATAAAGCTCTTTATCAATGCAGAAATTTCACGGGATTGGGAATGCTGTTCCACTGCATGTACCCGACTTGGGACGACTACAGAAGTAAGAATTTGTGATAACAAATCCTCTGTCAAAGATAGCCCCTGCCCCCAAATAGCAGAAAATACTTTGTGCCCGAAAGACATTTGCTCTGAATGTTCACCTAACGAAGCTAAAATACGTAATGCAGGGTAAGTATCGAAAGGAATTTTGGGAGGGCATGCCAGAGGGATATTCAACGCCTGCGCCCTGCTTAAAACAACTTTAAAAAGAAAGTCACGTTTGGGGGGAATTTCACCCGGACCTTTATCAACAAATTTTTTGATGACTATTGCCATTGGGACTGGACGCAAATGTACATGCATTCCTGCTCGCTGTAACGACTCATGTTCTTGGTAGAGCCATTGCCAGGCCAAATAGCTATAAGGAGATAAAAAATCAAAGAAAAAATAAAGCGCTTTCATGCATTGCTGACTCAAAAAATAGTAAAAGCATTTTAATCAGTTTTTTAATTGCATGACAATGTTAAACAGCTTGTTGCGTTGTTTTTAAGGGGCTTCTCATCTTGAATTCGGGCCATATTCATCTAAAATAACACAATGGAAGCACAATTTTTCGCAGAAAAATAATCTGATTGATCGGGCAGGATAACCAAGTACCCTATAGCTGTTAATTTTGTCAGGAGACAAAATGGAATTTATACCACTTCAAATTGCCACGATTGTGCCAAATAAAAAAATTCCCTTTGATTTATATATTCATTTTAAAGGACAGTATCTAGCTTATGCCGAAGCTGGCACCGCCATCCCTTCTGCCAAACTAACTAAATTGGCATTACAGCAAATTGCACGTTTTTATCTCCTCCGGGAGCATGAGGCCAATTACCAGGCCTTTCTCGAAGATATTCTCAACGATGCGATTAAAAACAGCCAAATTCAGACAGAAACCAAGGTGCAATTGACTGAGGGAGCTGCTGCGACAGGAATTGAGGCCATGCAAAGTGAAAAAGCTTCCCCCGCTGCTTACAACATTACCCAGAAGGCGGCAAAAAGCTTGCGTGAAGTGATCGAACAAAATCCCAACACCTTAAAAAAAATTTATGGCAAACACAGTGATGCAATGACTGATGTCATTCGACATAGCCTCAATGTCTGTGCACTCTGTACCAAATTAGGCCGCAAGCAGGGACTAGAAAATGCCCTGCTCGATCCTCTTGGAACGGCGGCGCTTCTGCACGATATTGGATTAACAAAATTATCACAGCAAGATAAGGCGCTTTTTCTAAAACCGAAAAAACATTTTACCCTAGATGATCATCGAATCTATAAAATGCATGTGACAGACGCCGTCGCGATGTTGGCCAATAAACCCTACGTGACACCAGATATCATTGAGATGGTCCGACACCACGAAGAGAACCATGCCGGCACCGGCCCGCTCAAAGTAAAAAAACTCACCCTTAGTGAATGCATCCTTTCACTTTGTAATAACTATGACAAACGCGTTCTTACTCAAAAAATCCACGCGCGACAGGCCCTAAAGGAATTGCAAATTGAAGAGATGGGTAATTATGATCTGAAATTACTCCAGGCCTTTACCTCTGTCCTGCATGATGAAGGATTGTTAGAATAAAGATCGTGCTATAAAATGACACGAAAAGAATCCAAGCGCAATGTCGCTTCATCTATACTCTTTTGCAATTCCACTAGTTGCTTCTGCATCCACTCTCTCTTGCCGCCAATGATATTCGGATCATCTTTGCCGAGAGATTGCAGCCTCTCAAGTTCGGAATTTATTTCACGCGCGGCCTTCTCTTTGGACTCTTGCCGAGCAGTCATTGATACAACCAAAGCATGTGCATGTGCTTTGCTGGTCCAATGATATAATTTTTCCTTGCCTATTTTGGGTGCCGTTTTTTTCTGCTCGCTATCACTTTCGCTAATTTTTTGATCAATAACTTCTTTCGGCCATTTCTGTGACAAATTCTCTCCCTCCATATTGATAAGAATTCGAATGGGAGTGGGAGGAAGAAAACGTTCAACCTCGATATTCTTGGGTGCAATGGCATCCAATACAAAAACCCCTTCAAAATATCCTTTGGCCATATGGCCCTGTTTTGCACGGGACGCCAAGGCCACGCTCCCAAAATTGTTTCCCAACAATACTTCAATGATTCCTGTCACCATGGGATGATCCCAAGTAAGAAACTCATAATCTTCCCGCTCCAGGGCCCTCTCACGGGAATATGTCACAGTTACACCATCGGGGGGGAGACAAGGGAAATAGGGAATAAACATATTATCGCCGGGTTTTATATAGAAAGAATTTTGATTAAGATCCTCAATATCAACACCAAGATGATCAAAAACTTTTTCCATGAAATCTTTTAACTCATCCCCTCCCTCTTCGCCCTGGACCAGACTCACCAACTTGGCGGCGGCATGATGATCAAAACTATTTTGTTCCACCAAATAATCCCGTCCCATATCCAGAACTGACTCGACCTCATGTTTTACTTCCAATGTCTTATTAATGAGACCTCGCATCTCGGGAGAACTTTCACTGGTATATCTTTTGGGATGGTCAAAGCCCACCATGAGTTCTTCTTTCATTCTCTCGAAGACCTGCCGACCGGCGCGAGCATAATGCGAAAAGGCCGCGAGGCCTTCATCATACCATCGAAAAAAAATTTCCTCCCATGTAGCGGCAATATAAGGGACATGAATGTGAATATCCTTCTTTTGTCCAATCCGATCGAGTCGTCCGATTCGTTGTTCTAAGAGGTCAGGATTTTTAGGCAGATCAAAAAGAATCAGATGTTGGCAAAAAGCAAAATTTCGTCCTTCGCTCCCGATTTCAGTACATAGGAGAATACGGGCCCCGTCCGGTTCAGCAAAATAGGCGGCTTGACGATCACGGGCCAGCAAGGATAGATCAGAATGAAACATTCCCCAATTAAGACCGGTGGTAGAGTCTCTCAACTTTTTATCGAGGGCAAGGACTCTCTCTTTAGAATGACAAATCAGGAGGATTTTCTCACTCTTGTTTTGCTGTAAAAATTCAATCAGCCACAAAAGTCTGGCCTTAAATGCCGGACCGAGATGCTGATCGTCCGCATAATCTTCGATCTCTTCCCCTGTCGGCGTGATCTTCAAAAATTCCAATGGATAAGCGTGCACAAATCGTTTAGGGAAAAAATTGAACTCATGCGCCATTTTAACTCTGGAATTGCGAAAATAAATTCGTCCGGTTCCGTGGCGATCAATGATTTGTTTGATAGCACTATGCACCCGTTCTTGGTCGGAATATTCGATGGGACTGCCGTGCAACTGGTTTAAATAATCTTTGTCGGCCGGTGATAAAAATAAATCTTTGCTTCCGCTTAACACCAATTGGGCGTGCTTTAAGGCCTCTCCGACTTTTGCAAATTGTCGAGACTCTTCATGATACTGATCCAAATTATGAAAGCGTTGCGGGTCTAATAAGCGCAAGCGTGCAAAGTGTCCTTCACCGCCGAGTTGTTCCGGTGTCGCGGTCAGTAGCAGAACACTGGGTGTATTTTTTGCCAGTTGTTCAATAATATTGTATTCAAGACTGGGAGCGGCTGAACTCCATTTCAATTGATGGGCCTCATCCACCACGAGCACATCCCAATTGGCCTCCAAAACCATTCGTCGCGCCAGCTCTGCACCTTTTAAGAATCCCAGCCCTGTAATGATCAGATTGGTATCCTTAAACGGTTGGGTGTCCTTCTCCAAATATGTCTCTTGATTGAGAACCGTGAAGCTCAACCTGAACTTGCGAAACATTTCGACGAACCACTGGTACGCCAAAGAATCAGGAACAACAATCAAAACTCGCTCGGCCCTTTCGGTAATCAGAAGTTTATGGATGATTAAGCCGGCCTCGATGGTTTTTCCTAAGCCGACCTCATCGGCAAGAAGAATGCGTGGATGAGGAATTTGCATGGCCTGATCTGCGATATAAAGCTGATGAGGAATGCGCGCCACCCGGCCACCTAAAAAACCTCGGACCGGGGAATGAGTGATACAGCGCTTGTTTTGCAACACTTCAAAACGCAGGTTATAAAAAGAATTGGTATCAAATTTTCCGATCAAAAAGCGTTCTTCGGGTCGATTCATATTACTCGAACTCACAATTTCCGCTTCTGGAATACTGCGTTCTCCTGAAATATATTGAAGAACTCCTGCTGTTTCCACCACTGAATCAATCGCCAATTTTTCGCCGTTCGCTAAGGTAATCTCGGTGCCCTTATCAAATTTAATTCGTCGCAGGGGGGCGGTGGACATGCCGTATCTTCGGGAACTCTGTGAATCCGGAAAAAAAAGGTCGATTAACTTATTATCAATCAGAGTTACGAGTCCAAGACCCAGTTCTGGTTCCGACTCACTGATATAACGTTGCCCAACGGCATAAGGACCGGAAGAAGCTGTCATAATTCAATCCTGAACAAGCGGTTAAATAGGATGAGACATATGGTAAAAAACAAAAACTAGGGCCAAGGCCATGATCACAAAAATAAAGGTGATTTGCATTCGCCCTAATTGACGTTTTTCTTTTTTGATAAGTGGGGCCTGCTTAGCTTCAATTAGTTGCTTTTGACGATTTTTTTCCTGCTTTTCTTGACGTTTCTTTTTTTTCTTTAGATCCCTATCCATAACAAGTCCATCTATATATAAAAAATTTTCGACCTCAGTGGAGTATATCTGAAATGCGTTCCCAAAAACTGCGCTTCCACAGTTTCAAAACAGGGTCCTTTTCGCTCAATTCTATATCTACATGATTCAGCCCTTCAAAAGAACGTGGTCCTTGCTTGGGAATGCTAAGTTCCATCTCTCTATCGAACTGCCTACGATTGTGAATTTCATCAATCATCAGGTTATTGCGAGAAATTATCTCACGGGCCTTTTGAACGGCATGTTGAGCGCGTGTCCGGGCCCTATCAAGATCAATGGCTTCCTGTTCAAAAGTCCTGGTATTTGACACTGATTGGGGAGATTCCCAAGGTTTCAAACGTTTACTGACAGATGGTTTAATGCTTGTAAATTCAGCTTGTTGCAAATCTTTTCGAAGGCTCGCGATGCTTTGCTTATTAAGTACGTCATTTAAGCCTAACGCCATGGGCTTGCTCCTCAAGACAGTCTCGTAAATCGAATTTGCTCAGGTTCACTCTTTTGTCGCAAAAAGTCAACGCACAAACCGGGTCTTTGGGCCTGTTTTTCGATCAACATCTGCATAACTTCTATCAATATTTCTTTCATCTCTATGGCCACGGGAGAATTGGGTGCATGCTCGATAATAGATAGATTTAAGGCCGAAGCCTCCTCAGAGACAGTGGTTTCACGCAAACCGTTTCTCAAACAACCAGTAAGATTGGTTTGATACCAATTGCGAATATCCATACTTAATTTTTTTTGCGCCGAATACAGTGTGGGAATAAAAAATTGGGAAAATTGTAATTGCATCTCCTGTCTGAATTCACCAATAAATCGTTCAAAAACCTGAAAATTTCTAAAATTGTTTATCTTGCACTCTAAGGGTGAAAGAAGTGCATCACACGCCACAAGGGCATTCGTGGCGAGACGATTCCAATTGGGTGAACAATCCATCAAAACACAATCGTACTTTTGCTTGAGAGGTTTGACGACTCTTTCCAGCAACCAATATTCTCGCCTATTCACATTAAAAAGTTGATCGTTGAGTGCTGCTAATTCCGCAGTTTCTGGTATGAGATGTAAATGAGAAGAGAGTGGGACGATAATATCATCTAGTTTGGCACGACCAGTAAAGAGATCGTACAATCCTGACGTTTGCAGAGAGGCTTCAATCATCTGATCCAAGGGCAAATTCTCATCCTCAATCACTCCTTTATGGCCTAAGGCCCGAGTGATATCACCCTGCATATCCAATCCAACCACAACTACCTTGAGACCATGAAGCGCCAAAGCACGAGCAAAATTGAGAGTCAGCGTAGTTTTTAACACTCCCCCTTTGGTTGTGAAAAAGGCCAAAGACATTGGGGCAGGCCATTGTTTCAAAAAACCGATATGGCGACCGACAAGGGGAATATCTTCTACGGGATAATATTCGTGGTTAAAAGGGCCTTTTCTCTGCACAAGAGGAGCGGGTAAAATATTTTGTTCAATCGCCTCTCTTAATAACCTATTTAAATCGCCATTTTTAAAGTCAAAAATTTGCAGAATTTTTTTTAAACTTGGCCGATCGAGTAGTTGTACCATTGGCCCTCCTCTGTGTAATATCGACAATATGCCGATACTTATTCTATCACTCTCTGTCATTTTCGTGTTCATGATTTTCACGGGAATGGGAATTTTTTTGTGGCAAAGAAAGATCAATCGCCCAATTCAATCTTCAACGGAAGCTATGCGGACTCTGGAAAATGCCGATGCGCTGAAGCTTCATCACGCTCCAACACAACTCCCGCTTCCCGCAAGACTGAACGCCCTGTCTTATCATGAAGGCCCCAAATCTTGGAAAAAATCCATGGAAATCGCGGGGCAGAAACTCCAAGCACAGAGTGTGACCCATATAATTCTCCTCCATGGCACCTTTGCCGGCGATGATCCCCTTGATATCTTTTCCAATACGTTTGAGCAAAAAAGTAGGCGAACCAAATGGCTTAGGGCCATTTATCCCCTCCGCTACATTCAACAGATGTATCGTAAAGTTAAAGATAAAATCATAGGGAATGTTGGTAATTTTACAACTGAGTATTGTGTCACTCTCGAGCGTGGACTCAAAACACAAATTCAAGTTCACCGTTTTCATTGGCCGTCCGGTAATCATCATTTGGCACGAATACGTGGTTTACTCTCTCTTGTGGATCTCGTGCTCAATCTGCAACTTCAAAAAAAGGAGCGCATTTTAATGATTGGCCATTCCCACGCCGGTCAACTTTTTACGGCACTGACACAGATGGCACAACGCCCCGCTCATTTCTCAAAAGTTTTGGGGCATGAACTGCGACTTATCGAGAATCCTGAAGTTTTTCAACTCAAACTTGAAAAACTTTATGGGCTCGATTTGGACATTGTCACATGGGGTTCCGCTCCACGCTATAAATGGCACTTGCCTTCACATTGGAAATTGGTTCACTTACTCAACTTTAGAAAAATTCCTCCCCGTTTTCCCAATCCATGGAAACTGCTGACCGCCGGATATGGTGACAGCATCTATCTCCTTGCCGGGCCAGGTTCTGATTCCTTGGCACCGTTTGGACGTGATCGCAAACGCAATCAAGTACTGGATTCAGTATTTGGTGTGGGTCTTTCCTTGCGTCACTGGTGGTTTTCAATTCAAACGGGGATCAAACTTCACAATGAAGGTCGCCATTTTTTTATAGACTATCATGATGCCGGCGTATCTCGTTTTTTCAGAAGTTTTCTCGGCCACGGAATCTATACTCATCCTGGTCTCATGCTCTTCAATTTTGAAATCATGATAAATGGGCTCTACAGCGAGAAAGAAAAAAAAGATTAAGAGGTTGTTAGTAGGCCAGACCAAACTCCAAGAATGGATAAATGTATCTTTCCGAGATTTCATTTCGAGTACCGGCAAGCGGCACATCCTGATTACTGCTTGAGTTCACGTAATAGGACACACGTCCATCCATAAAGAACCTGGGGCGAAAATAATGACGATAACCGATTTTCCCTCCAAATAAATCACCATCCTGTCGAATACTGCTTTGGGTGGCCTGATGCTTGAACAGCCATCGCACGCGCATAAAACTGGCCCCACCATAAAGCCCCTCTGAAGTCTTGCCTACAACATCCATATCTATACCCACCGCCTTGGAAGTAGCTTTGACTCCGGTTGCAGGTTTTTCAGTATAGAGCGGACGATCTGATTTCGAAGTCATAATGGAAAAGCGAATGGGGTGTAAGTCAACGCCAATATGGGCATGATAACCACTTTCAAAATAGGGAATGGGGTCAATAGAGAGAAAAGCCTGCTGATCGGCCCCCAGCAATGGGAAAAAGCAGATTAAGAGAGAAAGTAGAAAAAAAATTTTCATCAATTGTTTTGGGCCATGATCTCATGAATATCTCTTTGGATCTCTTTTGGCCCTCCAACGTTATGAATTTGTCCCAAGCTTGTTTGTATTTTGTTCAGGACGACATTTAAGCGATAGATTTCACTTTTCAATTTTTCATTATCTTCCTTCATGACATTGATAAATTTTTCCAGCTCTCCTGCATATTTCTGTGCTTCCACTTGCTTTTTCTCGGCACGTTCCAATTCAATTTCCATGTTATCGCAATACGTTTTGAGTCTATCGACGTTTTCACGCGCTTTAAATGCCGTCTCCTTCGATCGCGCACCATCTTCGCGCAACTCGGTGACATATTTTTCTAACTCTTCAACATAGACATTTTTTTCGGCAAAATCAGAATCCAGACGACGGTAGCGAACTTCGAACTGCTCTCGTGCTAAACGGGCCTCTTCAAATTCGAGCTTAAGTTTGACAATCAACTTTTCCTTCAAAACAAACTCGGCTTCCATTTCAAAAAGGCATTTTCTAAGTGCTTCGCATTCTTCGGCTTTTTTAAATCCATCTCCCTTTAGAGTATCAAGCGATAATTCAAGTTCCGTGATTTTCTTATGCAGGGCCGTTAATTCCGTATTCAATTGGGCGTTTTCGTGCTCTTTTTCTTCGGCAATTTTTCGTGCCTGCTCGGCCTGTTTACTACTGGTCGCGGCCTCCCGCGCTTGCTCTTCGGCGTAGGCATTCGATGCCGTCACCAATTCCTTTAACTTATGTGCATGCAAGAGATTTGTTTCGACTTCGGCCCGATTGCTTTCCATCACTTCTTCTAACGATCGTACTCTCAGACGAAGTTCTACATTATCTTCACCGATGACCTTCATTTGTTCGGTAACCCCAATACATTCCGTTTTGGCGGCGACGGCGGTTGAACGTACTTCCTCAGCATAAGCTCGCAACTCTTTGATATGGCCTTCGCTCAGTTTCAATTTGTTTTCTAGGGCACCTTTGCCCTCTTCCATTTCCAACAATTTGGACTTGAGCGCCTCGATTTCTTTTTGGTAATTTTCCATCTCCCCATCGCGGGCATCCCAACAGGCACGTAAAAGGTTAGTCTGACCATCTTTGGTTAAAAATTTGAAAAAGACAGCATTGTGAGAGATTAATTCGTCAAAATTCTTATAAACTTTGCTCACCACCTACCTCCATGCAGGTTATGTACAGAACGTACAATTGCCGACATGGGCCTCAGCGAGTGTCGGCAGAGACTCAACTATTATACGCTTATTTCGATCAAATAATTAAGTAAAAAATTTTGCCGAGTGGTTTTAGTCAGGTATTTTACCAAGTCTCATTTGCAAATGGCCGACAAATATTGCTTTTCTCGCACCGGAATCTTCCGATCTCCCGCCGCCCTTAGTTCCTCTAAGTAACGGATGTTATAACTTTTTTTCGCCACCGATTGATAATAGTCCATTCTCTTGGTCACTTCGGGAGCAAGTTTCCTAGAGCAATACTTTTGCAGCATGGGTTTTACTTTCAACCATTTCAGGAATCCGTAATAAGAAGGATTGAATGTTTCATCCATGTATGGATTGAGAAAATCCCCCATCTCAACCGGATTGGCCAGGCGCCAATATCCTTCCGGGTCTTGCGCCAAATAAGGACGATCACCATCACAAAAACGACGGTTCATCTGAAGCCCCTGATAATTCGCCTCTAAGTCGCCCCAAGAAAAAACACCGGAAGGCCATAGGCCTAAATAGCTGCGTTCTAAACTGATTCCGTATCGTATGGCCTTTCGCGTGGCCTCCTCGTCACTCATGCCTTTTTTCTTGGCCGATTTAAACAAGTTAAAATAGCGCAAACCAGTAGAGAAGAAATGCGCCAATTTATCCGACCCCAGGATCACGCCGTTAAAATTCAAATTTCTTCCCATAGGAAAATAACGTCCCACCACAGAGTAACGATAGTTATAAATACTGATGCTGAAATAATCTGGAAGATTCATATCGGCGCGAGGATAAAGATCATCGCCTAAATCATCATCGAGCCAAGTTTCAATTTTATGAACGATAAAACCTCGGAATTTTTTAATGGCGAAATCATGTGCCTTTTCACAAGAAACTATTTTCTTCTTCTCTGCTAATTGCTGAAGGGCCTGCTCTATCGTTTCATTCACATGGGTATTAAGTTCTAACGAGACATCTCTTAATTCTCGCCCCCAAGTCATATATTGATCTGATTCCAGAGCGCAAGTTACACCAGGTATAATTAAGACGACCAAAATTAGTAAGACCCATGAATTGTTCATAACTCCGTTGTAGCAATCAGAGATCGGAACTGCACCATAGACTGAAATTTTTACCAGGCCTGAAGGAAAAATTGAGAGACGTGGGGAGAGAGATGGCGTAAAAGGGTGGAATAGACTTCCAAACCAAGTCCTACCACTCCCCAAAGAGGCAAAAGCGGCCAAAGGGTCAGTCCCGACCTGAAAATTTTATAGGGTGAAAGACGATAATAGTCCCATGAATAGAAACCTGTAAGCTTCAAATAGATATAACCTCCAAGAGCTTCTGCGGAGGTAATCGTCACGGCCCAAATTAAATAGCGAAATGGCCAGGCCCAATTTTGGATTAAAAAATGCAAGGCCTCAAAACCGAACAACATCCCAAAACCATGAATGGGAATCATATATAAACTGACGAACCCTTCCAGATATTTTCCGGGAACTCGACGCGGAATGGGAACTCCGACACAGAGTTCAATACCTTTGACGGCAAAAATAATTTCCATGGAAAAACCGCAAAAAACATACATGGTAAATCGAAAAATCGATTCGATCCAGGATTCCATTGAGAAGTTACCTTAGAGAGGAATCTTGACCGTTTGGCCGGCAAATATCTGGCCCCGTGCAATTCTGTTGGCGTCTTTAATTGTTTTGACAGTAACTCCAAAACGTCGTGCCAGAGCATGCAAAGTTTCACCTCTCTTCACTTTATGTAAATAAATGCGAGGTCGGGTGCCGGAAGCGATATGACGTGTTTTCTTGGATGTAACTTTTTGGGAAGCCACAGTATTGACGTGATAACTTTTAACCGAAATCCTTAACTTTTGTCCGACATACAATCTATTGCTGGATAAATTATTAATGCTTTTCAGATGGCTTACTGATTGTTTATAACGACGGGCCAAAGTAGATAAATTATCACCGGTTCGAACATGATGATAATATTTTTCTTCAAAATTTTCACGTTTGACTTTGGTAATCACTTTTATTTTTGGGATTGTATCCGCTTGAGGAGTTAAAATTTTGGCCTGACTTGTCGGAAGCCATACTTCATAACGATCATACTGGGGAGGAGTTATGCCGCCGGAGAGGTGAGGATTGTATTTTTTAATATCCTCAACATCCATCCCTACCCGCCGGGCCACTTCTGCCAGTGAGACGGGTGAAGGAACTTCCACCGCTTCCAGATCGGGATAAATTACCATTGGAACTTTGACATCAATGCCGTACTGTCCGGGATTTTCGCCCACTAAGACCGCCGCGCGAAATTTAGGAACATAGTTTCTTGTTTCTTTAGGCAGCAGTCCTTTTTCATAGAGCTTCCAAAAATCGCGAGTCCCTCCCCGCATGACAGCACCTAACACTCTATGCTCGCCACAATTGTAAGCAGCAAGTGCCAAATCCCATGATTGGAAAACCTCATAAAGTTCTCGCAGATATTTGGCGGCTGCCTCCGTGGCCCGAATAGGATCACGTCTCTCATCGACATGGCCGTTGGTTGAGAGGCCATATCTTTTACTAGTCCCTTGCATGAATTGCCAAACCCCTACGGCCCTGGCCCGCGACTTAGCGTGAGTTACAAATCCACTCTCAATTAAGGCCAAATAAAAAAGTTCCTTCGGCAGACCATTCTCTATGAGTATATTTTGCACAACTTCCTTGTAGGCAGAGCCGCGCTCTAGCATCCGTATAAAACGTTCACGATCACGACGAGCAAAAAAATCAATCCAATCTTCCACCTGCGCATTGGAGCCAACATCTATTTTCTGTATCGTCTTATCAACATCCAATTGCAGTTCGGCCTTCATTTCAACCTGGGATACTTCGGTTGAACTAGCAGCATCCTGTTTTTGAACGCGATTCTCTTTTTCAGTGAGAAAATTATTGATAACCCCTGGAATGCTTTCGCTAACATTTCGCTCTTGCGGGTTGGACCTATCTTTATGGGCACAAGAGAACAGGAAGAGAAAAAGAACAATCGATAAAACTATTTTCATTGGTCAGGCCTTCGCGGTTGGTAGCTTGATAGTATAGATTATTATAATTTCAACTATCCAGCAGAAAGAAGATGGATTATATTTCCTGACCAGAGTATTTTTTTTAATTTTTTTATGGACAAATTATTTTTTAGGTTAAGAGTTCCTTGTCATGGCCCGAAAGGTCGCCCTGCATGCGGCGTGCAGATTGCAGAATCCCCATTCCAGGACTGATCCTTATAACTATCCAAGTTATTTTGTTGGTTATTGCGATCTATGTTTATTTCCGGCCGACGACACTAAATTTGATTATACTGTAGATTCAAAGACCAACTTGTTAAGTGGTGAGGACAGATATGGCACCAGAAGTAATCCCCTTCGATATGTCGGTAACCATTATTCCAGAAAATATGCGGGACAAGGCCAATAACCTTGAGCAGATGAAAAAAGGCGTAGAGTGGCTGATGCAGAAACTGCAGGCCGTCTCGGCCAAAGAACCATCACAAGAACAAGGGACGCTCCTTCTACGTATTGGTTCCTATCAGAGAACCATTGGAGAACTGGAAAAAGCAGAAAAACATATCCAGGCGGCACGAGAAATTTTTCGCAAGTTGGGAAACCACGAATTCATCATCGCGGCCGATTTACGTTTGGCCACGACCTACCTGTATCAGGGGCAGCATGTTTTATCAGAGAATCTCTACTTGGAATGCCTTAAGAAAATTCAATCATCCTCAGTCGATCACAAGAGTCAACTACTCGAATATGCCCTGACAAATTATGCCAAGTTATTTTTTGAGCGACGCCAGTATCAGGCCTGCGTGAAAAAACTGGTTGAGGCCTTAGAGCTTAAACTCATCTCGGGTGATACACAGTCCATCACGTCCCATCAGAAATTAATCGACATCGCCAAGGCGGCACAGGATGGACCTAATCCAAACCTCAAGACTGTAGGCTAGTGCCACAGAATAATTTTGCACATTTGGCAGTATCTTCAGTACAATAGAAGATATCTCTGGCTTGCGAAGCTTTCTGTGGAGGAAATGTGGTGCGCTTGATTTTCTTTTTTTTGGCCCTAGGGATGCTGGCCGTAAGATGCGGCTCTCCCCAACCTCAAACAAAAAATGCCCTACTCCCCTATCTCACGGGTGAAGACCTAACGGAACTTGATAGTCTGGAGATTCGCAGTTTTTTAACTCAAACAATTTATATGGCCGGAGGACAGTATGAAATCCAGGCCACCCCGATCACTTTGCCCTTGTTAGAAAGAGAAGCGCGAGAATTACAACGCGAGCGTGGTCTTACGGAGGAAGAATTACATCGTGTCATTGATCACAACCGATTCACTTACTATGACGAGCGTTTCTGTGCAGATGTTCAAATTTCCATTGTCAAATTTGGTCAGGTCGCTGACTTAGATCAATGGAAAATGGAACTGGTTGATACCTTTGGCGAACATTATAATCTGCGCTGGGTTGATCCAGAGAATATTAATGGTCCCGTAGTAACCTACTTTAGTGGTCTCTATGGGTTAGAAAAAAAGTGGTATAATCAAGGTCGTATTTGTTCCAACGTGGCCATCGATAGAACCAAAGGTTTTAAAATTGAAGCAATACCTAGCTTCGTGCAGTGGCCTTTTCCAGCTTCTGCCAGTCTTTCGTGGGGTATTGATATCCCGGAAACCTACCAAGAATACCGAGGCTACTAAATTTGTTGTCCATACAATAATCAGTTAACGAAAACATAAATTTCGTCTATTATGGGCCATGGACCTCAGTCTTATTGCTAAATATGATCGACCTATTCCCCGGTACACAAGTTACCCCCCAGTGCCTTTTTGGACCGGTGCCCCAAGTGCTGCAGCTTGGTCTCAAGGAATAACAGAACACTATGATCCAAAACGCGGAGTCGATTTATACGTGCACATTCCATTTTGCCAAGAACTGTGCAGTTATTGCGGTTGCCATCGCGTCATCACTAAAAACTTATCGCGCCAAGATTCTTACGTCGAAGCGTTAATAAAAGAATGGTCTGCCAAAATTCAAGGCCCGTTTAACGGACAATTTCCTTGTGTTAATTCCATTCACTTTGGTGGCGGTACTCCCAATTTTCTATCATCAGACAATTTTGAAAAATTAATCAATCACTTGACCCAAGGAGGCAAGAGTCCTCATTTTATCGGCGCTGTAGAAATTGATCCACGTACCATCAAAGAAGAACATCTTGCCATCTTCAAAAAATTAGATCTTTCACGAGTCTCATTGGGCATTCAAGATTTCGATGCTCGTGTTCAAAGCGAAATCAAAAGAATACAACCCTTTTCTTTGATTGAGGCCCTGTTTAAAACTCTGAGGGCCTCAAATTTTGAGTCCATTAATTTCGATCTCATCTATGGGCTTCCAGCACAAACTGAAGCAACGATTAAAGATACTTTTGACAAAGTTCTTTCCTTGGGACCGGATCATATCGCCTTCTATAGCTACGCGCATCTCCCTGGTAAGTTGAAAAATCAACTTCTGATCAAAGAGCAATTGCTTCCAAGAGGTGTGGACAAATTCAGACTTTTCATGCTGGCGCGATCCATCTTGAATGCTTCTTCCTATATTGACATTGGAATGGACCATTTTGCTCGACCTGGCTCCCCTTTAAGTCAGGCCTTTTCAGAACGACGTTTAAAGCGTTCTTTTATGGGATACACGGTACAAAAATCCAATATTTTAATTGGCCTTGGAGCTTCCTCTATATCTGCCAGTCCAGTTGCCTATGTGCAAAATGAAAAGGATGTAAAAATCTATGAGGCCACATGCTTGCAAGGAAATCTCCCCCATACCGTCGGTCATGTCCTATCATCTCAAGACAAGGAAGCTGAGGCCCTGATTCAAGATCTTATGTGCCACGGAGATGTGATATTATCGGACAGTCAAAAGAACGATATCCAAACTCTCCTCAAAGAGGATTTGCAGGAATTTATCAAGGATGGTCTGCTTCAATTTTCTGGTGATCAGATGATTTTAACTGATAAAGGGCGACCTTTCATGCGCAACATAGCAGCGCTCTTTGATCATCATTTACGCGAGCGTCAAGTGGGCACGACAGGTCCCCGATTTAGTCAGTCTATATAGCTGATTTCATTAGCCTTTTTCCCTTTTTTAACAATTGCCTTTACGATGCCGAAAAGTATCTGGGGAATTGCCGTTCATTAATCAAGGTGAGGGTATGAAACAAATTTTTATTTTTGCGTTTGCACTTGTATGCATCACCATTCTTTCATGTAACAGTCAGAATCTCCCAAGTCTGAGCGGCATCAACCCAGAAACAAACATTCCCTATTCAACCACAGACACGGTCGAGGCCATGGAGGGAACCCAGGCAGTCTACAATGGTGCTATGTCTCGCTGGCGAGATCGAGTGACCAATGCTCCTGTCAGTTCTGCGCGTGAACCTTACCCAGCAGGACCTTGCATTCGCCCCAATGCCGGATTTTCCGCCACTCAACTAGCGCAGGAGTTTATGAGCAAATCACAGCGTTATCGTGAAAGCTTGGGCGGTCCTGGGTGTCAGTGCGTTCCCATGGGTGAATTATGTTTACCTAATATTTGCAACTGTTCTGAAATTTGCCCTAATGATCATGGCATCTTCAGAAGCCAGGCTTCTCAAATAATGCCAACAGCAGGAAATCAACTGGCCTATGGAAACTATGTCGGTAGTGGTGCCCCCTTTGATACTTACCCAAATAAGAATGGATTTTGTACCGGCATGCAACTCCAACGAAGAAAATTCTCCCCTGGCGGCGAATATGTCGCTTATATCAAACGTGAAATTGATCGCATGATGGAGGGCCAAGAACCAAACTTCTTAGGTGCTGCCAATCTTAATGAACTCAGACGCAAGGCCCCTGATATCGATAATTATTTTATGACGAAAACAGGAGCAGCCGCTCTCAGCGACTCCGCCACAGGTGCCCCAAGTGACGGTGATGACTATACCCCTCCCCTTGGCGTAGGACGAGTACGCGTCCATTTTGCCCAGCCTACCGCCACCAATATCCCGGCCTTCAATGCCCAGGATACTGATATTGATCCAACTACCAACGCACCCTATGGAACTATCCCTGTTCCAGGGACAGTTGATTACGTAAACTATATGAAAAAGAAAGTGGAGCGGGTATGCCAGGGTTTTCCGGCGGTCATTCCCGGATATGCTGACCTCTTTTCTTTAAGTGAATTTCCGGCCTATCAAGGAATTATGGGCCGATATGCGGCCATTGATTGGCAGCATATGAATGGTTTAGATGACCGATATGCCCCTAATGCCCCTCCTTTTCGTAGCAATGATTGGCCGACTCGCTCTTATCAACCGATGACCACCTCCGAATCCGATACCTTGCTTGAAGGACTCGAAGAACGACTTCCCACCTATCCGGGTTCAGGTACAGGTCCCTGGAACGGAAGTGGTCCTTGGCAGAGTGTCTCCTTGGAGTTTAAAGGCTCCACTAATCCGGCGCTGGGAACAGGTTCGGGTAACTCATCATTCTACCATTCAGTCGAAGCCTATGCGCTTTCACCTCAATCAAATGGTGATGTGCGAGTCTGTATTGCCGATCCCAACCATGGTGAAAGTTACCGAAACAATACAAGTAATAATTGTGTAAATTATATGACTATTCCCGCCAAAGGAAGTGGCGGACAGCGTGCCGGTATGGCCTATAATAGCCCAGGTTTTGTCCCACGGGTACTTGGTAAAGTGGGAATACAGCCATCATCTGACCGTTACCAAGGGTTGATGACCACGAGAATGGTCGAATATTGTCGTACCATTAATCGTGGTAAATTCAATGTAGAGGATTGTGGAGGCACGCCATGAAATATTTAATCCTGATTAGCTTATTAGTTTCTTCCACAATTTTACATGCCACCCAATTTTCTGAGAAGGAGATCAATGCTTTTGTCACCAAATCGGAATCGCAACTCTTGGCCTGGCTTAAAAAAGAAGGTAAAAGCCCTGCTCAAATCACGACATACTATCTCAACGCTGCTGAACAGGCCTACATGCTCCATCAAAATAGCATCGCCAAAGTACTCTATAAAAAAGCACTCCAGCGCAAAGATATTGAAAACAGACTTGTGGCCTATTTCCCCATCATAGAAATGTATCTGCAAGGAGATGATGTTAAGGATGCGAAAAAATTTTACAACGATGCAGAAGCTTATCTTAAGGCCAATCCTTCTTTCAGCAATCAGCAGACACAAGAACGCATGACTATTTTTAAATTACAGATATCCCAAAAACCATCGAAGGTGGCCCTGACTGAAAGGGAAAGAGAGAACATTCAAAGACCCCACAACAACCAAATGGTTTACTCCCATGACCTCAAACAATACCTCATGAATAAAAATTACGAAGAGGCCTTCAAATTAATTGAAGGAGCGGATTTTAGTCGCAGTGATGTTAATAAACAAATCCTGGCCGATGTCATCTACACAGGTGCAAAAAAATCGCGTGAGTCTCTTTACTGCCAAAAAAGTTATGACAAGTTCCCTGAATCCCATGAGACCTCATACTCAATGAAACTCTGTGGTGTACTCCTGGGAATCAAGGCCGGCAGCAAAATAGATGAAAAAGATTTTAGCGCCTTAAAAAATTTACTTAAATCGGATTACCCCGAAAATCTGTATTTAGAACAAGTCGTGCGTGACCTGGCGAGCAAGAAATAGAGATGAGTGTCACATTTATCCTCTTCCGGTAGATTTTACTCTTGAATTGACTCCAATTCAGTTTAGAGGCAGACTACCTTTCTTGAGGATCTTAAATGCAAATTGGCCTAGGCATCTTATCTCTTATATCTCTTATGTCTATGATCGGCTTAAGCGGCTGCTTGCCCGATAACCGTGATCACTCCCAGTGCGCTCCCGGCCAAGTCATCGAAGAAGAAGGCGTAGGATCGAACAGCGCCGTGAAATTCGGATATCAATTGGCCACTATGGAGATGGAACGCTCGGCAATCCCATTGCAAGTTTATTATAAAATCCAGTATGGGATGGCCCTGGCCGAAGGTGACATAGCTTTAGGCACGAAGGAAGAATTTAAACACAAGGCGGTAGGTGTTCTTGGCCGTAAATGGAAAGACAACATTGTAAACTACAAAATTCATGCCGATCTTGCCAAGAAAGACCGGGTTAACGATGCGATTAGTGAATGGCGTAAGGCACTGGGAGGTCTAATCCAATTCATCGAAGTTGATAATGCTGACAATTATATTGAGTTTGTTACAGCTGATGGCTGCTGGTCATACGTTGGCATGTCGGGAGGCCGACAGGAAATTGGTTTGGCCAAAAATTGTGATCAAGGTGCCGTCGTTCACGAAATTGGTCACGCCCTAGGCCTTTGGCATGAGCAAGCTCGCCACGATAGAGATAAATTTGTCGATGTTAAGTGGTGTAACATAGAGGAAAAACATCGCCACAATTTTATGATAGTCGGGAACGACTCTCTTGATTTTGGGGACTACGATTATAAGTCGGTGATGCATTATCCGCGTGGAGCTTTCAGCCTTAATCGTTATGTCACTCTCCAATCTAAAACTGATCAAGATGTCCCACTCACCAGTTCCAATCATCCTTCTCAAATTGATATCCTGGCCATCCGTTGTCTGCATTCTGACCAGTCCGCCTGTGCCCTGTTAAAGGATAAAGAAGTCCCTTCGAACACAATTTCACGGTAATAGACTGTATTTGATTAAGATAATAATTTCACACCCCTTTTCAACCCACTGATTCCTTTGGTAGATGGTCAAGAATGGTCTAATTAAAAGGAAGCGTATGAGTACAAATTTACGGCGATTATCCTTGGTCTTTATCCTACTGACATCATTATTCATGATTTTAGGAGGAACAAATGCACATGCCAAATCTTACCGTAAACCCCTCGATCAAGTTGAAGTCCCACTCATTCACCACGATAAACTGCTAAAACGCAATGATGCTAAAGTAATCATCCTTCGTTGTGCTGATCGTGATAATGCTCAATCCTCGCTGCTCTCTAGTTGCCCTGTCTTTCAAGTGATCGAGCGAAGTGACGCCAACGCTAAAAAAACGGAAATCGTCCTAGGCCAATTCGAAAAAGTCTATTTTGCCGATTTCCTGGCCCATCTTGGTGGCGCGTATAATCCTAAGTATCGTGTTGGCCCCCTGGCCATTCTCACTCTTTATGGTTTCCTTGGGGGAGGATTTTATGGCGGTCTTCCGGGAGCTATCGCCGGTGGCGTGGTGGGGTTCACACTGGATTTGGCCAAATTCCCTCTCGCTCTGGTCTACACTCTCAGCTCATACGGCCATCGACAAATTCAGCAAGAGCGCCTCTTGGTTCGACTCAATGACTTGCAATTTAATAGAACCTATCGCCCGACTCGCATTCTCTCGCGCAAACATTTTATGCAAATCGTGAATTCTATCACAGAATATCTTGATCACTTCCGCGTCTATGAGTGATTGCTAAACCATCCTGCGTGAATCATATGCGCACCCGTAGCACGGGCCGACTTCAATCCTGTCGGTGAATCCTCCATGATCAATGTTTCATTGGGACGCACCCCCAGGGCCTGCATTGCCTGAACATAGGGCATAGGATCAGGTTTGGAGCGCAGACAATCATCACGGGAAATAGTCACTTGGAAAAAGTCACTCAACTCGGCCTGTTTCAAGTAAGAATGAATAGTATGTCTCTCGCTGGCCGAAACCAAGCCGACCTTGAGGGCCCCGGTCTGAACGGCTTTTTTAACTTGCCCCAAAAGAATTTCCATAGGTGCAACAATGAGATCTTTGGGCCCCAATTCATTCACGGTCTTGTGCAAAAAAGACTTCTTTAAATCTAAAAAATGATCCAAAGAAATATTGCTCTTCAGCCAATTATTTCTTACCAACTCATCGAAGACATGGGGATCAGGCATTCCGATATACTGCTTTCTAATTTCTATCGGTGATAATTTGAGAATCTCACCTAACGCAATAGCTTTAAAGGTGTGATGTAAGGCCACCGCATGCTGCCCTTCTGAATCAAAAAGAGTGCCATCCATATCAAACAACAGCGCTAGTGTATTGGGATAGGCAGCATAAATTTGCTCAAGCGTTGGTATCTGATCTAACTTCATTCTTTTAACCATTGTTATAAATTACATCAGTGCACTGTCCTTGGCAAAGTCATTGAATATCACTAGCAAAAGGGTCTAACATTGATCTTTCTTTCAAGTCGGTTGCCTAGGAGGGCAGATGGAACTTAACGTTATTTGGGCCACAAAAATTTTTCTCGCCTTTCTTTTTACTCGAACTCTTCTCCAGGCCTATTTGGATTTGCGCCATCAGCGCTACATCTGGGTCCACCGCAAACAGGTTCCGCCCCCTTTTGATCAAAGTGGTGGCATCAGTTTAGAGGATCATCAAAAGGCGGTGACCTATTCCATGGAAAAAATAAAAACAGGAAAAGTTTTTCGCACAGTTCACCTCATTGTGCTTCTGGCATGGACACTGGGTGGTGGAATAGAACTCTTCACCCAATGGGCAAGTCAAATCAACCTGGCCTTTCCTAGCTTGACTTCCCCTATCCTTGAAGGATTGTGTCTGTTTGCTTTATTTTCCTTTGTTGAATTGATTTTAGGCCTTCCCGAATCGGCCTATTACACTTTTGTCATTGAAGCAAAGTTTGGATTTAATCGAACGACACCAAAAATATTTATCATTGATATTGTTAAAGGCGTTGTCGTTAGCATCATCATTGGTCTCCCGTTTGCCAGCTTATTACTATGGATCATGATGACTTTTGTTGGAAGTTGGTGGTGGATCGGATTTATTTGCACCACCTTTTTTCAAATTCTTATGATTTGGGCCTATCCAACTCTCATTGCTCCTCTTTTTAACAAATTCACTCCTCTGGAAGAAGGTGAAACAAAGGAGCAAATTGAAGATGTACTGAAAAAGACCGAGCTTCCCTTTAACGGGCTTTTTGTGATGGATGCTTCCAAAAGAACCGCCCATGGCAACGCCTACTTCACCGGTTTCGGGAAGGCCAGGCGCATTGTTTTTTTTGACACTCTTTTAAAAACCCTCACCCCCATGGAAATACGGGCCATTTTGGCGCACGAAATTGGTCATTATAAAAAGCACCATCTCATCAAGGGTTTAATCATCACCCTATTCAGTACTTTTATCGGTTTTTACCTGCTGGGCCTATTGGCCGAATCGCCAACTTTCTTTATCGCACACGGTGTAAAAACTATTACTCTGGGAGGAACATTACTCCTATTTACCCTGGTCGCACCCATCTACACTTTCTTTTTCATGCCCCTAAGCAATCTTATTTCGCGCAGACATGAATACGAAGCTGATAAATTTGCGGCCACATATGCTGATCCCCAGGATTTAGTGAATGGTTTGATCAAACTCTATCGCGAAAATGCCAGTACTCTCACTCCCGATCCCGCTTATTCAGCTTTTTATTATTCACATCCACCGGCAGTCGAGCGGGCCCAAGCCCTGCTTCAAAATCTAGCAGCCACTTCTGATACTGAAGACCGGGAGCAAAACCAACCAGTTGTTTAGCTGCACCGATCACACGATGGCAGGGAATGATAATCATAAAAGGATTGCGATGATTGGCCATTCCCACCGCGCGATAGGCCTTGGGATGCTTGATTGAGATGGCCATTTCCCCGTAAGAACGAGATTCACCATAGGGTATTTGGCTTAAGGCGTGCCAAACTTTTTCCTGAAAGTTTGTTCCGTGAAAATGCAATGGCAAATCAAAAGATTTTCGTTTGCCGGCAAAGTATTCGCGGAGCTGTCGAACGGCTTCTCTTGTTACTTTATTTTCACAAATAGCTTGGCCTTTATTTCCCGGTAAAACTAAATTAACTTGCAGCAGATGCGCTTGATCGGCGCAGACTTCCATGATACCAAGAGGAGTCGTAAAAGTTTGGTAGAATTTTGAGGTTTGTAGCATGTTAAAATTCCATTTTGAAAAGCCTATGCGAATTTGCGTGGTAGATTGTGCCATCACCTCCCCTGCTTATCAATGTTTTAACAAATTAGTTCAAACCTTTAACCTTCCTATGGAATATCATCTCATCCCGATCAATGGGGTTCAGTCTTTGCATCGTAACCAGAAGGCCGATGCCTACCTCTTATTCGGAAGTTCCTCAAATATTTGTGATCGATTTGATTGGCAGACAGACCTTGCCCGATTCGCCAAAGAAAAACTGGAAGAAAAAATCCCCGTCCTTGGAATTTGCTTCGGCCATCAGCTCATGGCCGATTATTTTGGGGGCACTGTCGACTTAGTAACCAAAGATGGCAAATCATACGAAGGGACGCGCCAATTTTCTGTTTTACAAAACCAATGGGGATTCAGGCAGGGAGAAGTTTTGAGAATTTTTAAATGTCACCGCTATGAAGTAAAAAATCTGCCAGATTCTTTTGAAAATCTTGGCTCTTCTTCCGAATGCAGCCATGAATTAGTTCGCCATAAACATCTTCCCTATCTTGGAGTTCAGGGCCATCCTGAAGCAAGCTGGGACTTTTATGAAACACTCACACCTCCACCCGTTGGAGCGGAAATTGAAGAGGCCAGCAACGATGGTCTTTCGATTATTCATCGTTTCCTAATGATGGCGCAAAAACTACTCTCGGTATAAGCAATCCATCAGAAAATTTCTCAATAACTCAAAATAGACACGCCTGTATTTTTCTATTTCATTGTGAAGTTCGTGATAACCTCCCTTAATGATCTGAAAGTCAAAAGAACGATCTACATTGGCGAAATATTTTTTTAAAAAATGAGGATTTACAATTTGATCCTCACTCCCCACCACGCACATGGCAGGACACTTTGGTCTGATGGGACGGGCGAAAACATCCTTGGCCGCGGCGGCCATCCCAAAAAGCAAACGGGTGTGCAACGCCAACTCATTTAAAGGGTCTGCCAGATAGGCCTCCCTTACCCGAGGATCATGGGATAAATACTGTAAATCCACCAATCCTCTAAGTTTGAGACCCAGCGCAGACTGCTCAATTTTTCTAAAAAGGCCGGGAGGCGCATATTCAATAAACTTACCCAGAAGCCCTACATAGGCTGCAGGCGGAGCACTTAAAAAAACACGTTCAGGGTAATACTCGGTCTTATGAAAATTTTGCAGGTAACTGGCAGTAATGAGGGCCCCCATGGAATGGCCAAACAAAACATATCGCTTCATGCGATATTCCTGATGGAGAAATTGGATTAGTTCACTCAAATCCTCCATATACTGACTAAAAGCATCAATATCTCCCCGAGGGCCTCCACTTCTGCCATGACCTCTCAGGTCATAACGAAAGATGTTAAAATATTGACCAAAAATATCGGATAAATACTGATGGCGTTCCAGATGCTCACCAATGCCATGAGTGGCCACAAGCCAGATAGGTCCTCCCATTTCTTTGATCTTACAAGAAATTTCAACTCCGTCGCGCATTTTGATAGCTCTAATATCGACCATAAAAATTCCTTTTTTTTATTTTTGAAAAATTCTATAAGGAACTGGTATATTCTATACCTGGTTGTCTCAGAATGAGGCGTTGTATTTGTAAGGTATTTTCAGCAAGGAATCCTTTGTAATGTCAATCATTAGCAAAACCCAACTTACCAATTACTGCCCTGTATGTCTCAATGATACCTTATCCATAAACTCACGTGGAATGATAGAAATTATTATTAACGGAAAAAAAATGGACGCCGGCCATTTTATTTATAATTTATCCAAAGATTCTAAAGATGACATTTTAAATGCCTTTAAAGACAAGCTGGAAGAATTTTTTGCTTGGTATGGGGGATTTCAAAATAAACTTCCTATTAAAATGGTGGAGATAGTTTCCGGTGATTTCACCTGTGAAAGAAAATGCCACCTGGATCTCAACTACAAGGCTTCAGTGGTTGATCTGATTATTCCGAGGGCGGTGGTTGATCAAGTTCTTAAAGAACTGGCAGAAGATTACGATTTAAAGCTTTCCCTGTAACTTTGCAAATTCTTGCATACTCAGAACGATATGTTTGCCTGAAGAAGGAGCCTCGAGCTTCAGTCCATCCTCGGATATTTTACGCACCCAAAGTGCATCGCCCGCCTTTAACTCCAACCCCAATTTTTTAAGTGGAAGCGGGTCTTTTATTTTAAAGGCCCTTCGCCCCTCTTCTTCTAACGTTTTTTTGGCCTTAAGAAAGTAACGATTGGGCAAATAAACATAATAGGGTTGATTTGGGTCTCCTGGAATCGCGGCGGTCAGCAAATCAGGATTGAAATATCTCAGATCACTCTCCCTCTGTCCTAAGGTAAAGCTAAGTTCGCTTATCTCGCTCATTCTTTTTATTGGTATTGCTCGCCAAAAAAAGTCAGGTGTTTCAACCTTGTCTAGGCCCATCTCCGGTGATGCTTCCGGCACAATGATACCAAATTCCGAGCGTCGTCGATCTAATTGACTGGCCACCCAAATTTTTGCCACATAATCGCAGGTTTCGACGACCAGCAGTTTTTGTTCGCACAATATTCGCAAATTGCGTGTATTGCCTTTCCTCACGGCATCCAACACTTTGTACTCACCAGCATTGTAGGCCGCCGCGGCCAATGCCCAATCATTGAAAATGTTATATAAATCCAGCAAATAATGAGACGCAGCTTTGGTGCTTTTTGGCACACTCATTCTTTCATCGACATAATCATCAATACGCAGCCCATATTTCATCCCTGTGGCCGGCATGAATTGCCATGGGCCGCGGGCCTTGGCGCTCGACACACTCTGCGGAATGAAGCCACTTTCAATCAGACCCAGATAATAAAGTTCAGAGGGAAGACCATATGAGGCAAGAGTGAACTCTACCAAACCACGATAATTTTCACCGTTCTGGAGATGGCGTAAAAAATTTTGCCGTCCCTCTTGGGTATAGTATTTAAACCAGAAGCGCGCTCGCCCTTCTTCAATCTCGCTCTTGGTAAAAAATGTGAACTGGCCCTGGGCCCACAGCGACAATGAGATTAAGAAAATAGACATGGATAGAACGAGCTTTTTCCACATAATGAGAATGATTATATCAGAAGGCAATACTGTATAGAATTGCTGGGCAAAGAAGGCCCTTAAGACCTATTTTCGAAGTTTGAAAGTAAATAGAAGAGCGGGAAGATAAAGCAAATCCATCGCCAACGCCACGGAAAGAGTAAAAGCGCACAAAATACCAAAATTCACATTGGGAATGAAATTAGCAAAAATAAAAGCGCCAAAACAAGTAACCAGAATAACCGTGGTAAAAACCAAGGAAGGGGCGGTATGCACATAAATATCCCGAATGGCATCTTTGATATCCATGCCTTTATCCATGCTTTGGCGATAATGGATGAGAAAATGAATGGTATCATCCACAGCGATGCCAAAACATACGCTGATCACCAAACTGGTGCCGATATCAATGGGACGTTTTAAAAGGGTCATGAGTCCAATGCTAAAGGCCATGGGAACAATATTAGGCGGAAGAGACAGTAGTCCAAATTTCCACGATCCCATGGAAATCATCATAATTAATCCGATGCCAATAAACGAAGCCAACATGGAATAGAAAAAGGTTCGAACTATATATCCCGTCATGCGATGGTACATGGTCAACTTGCCGGTAATCGAAAGGGTAAGACCCAGTTGCTTGGCCAATTCTTCAAAACCGGCAATCATTTTTAAAGAGCGTTGCGAATCATGCAGAGACCAGTTAATTTCCAGCCGAATAAAACGTCCATCTAAACTAATTTGGTTATTTAAATCCATTCCTTGTGGTAATCCCATGGAGTACATAAGCAAAATTTCCGCCACCTGTTCGCGTGAATCGGGAATACGGTAAAAGGCCCTATCATCACCGTGCAAGCGTTGATTGAGTTGTTTAATAATATCGAGAATTGAGCTAACCTTGTTGACCACTGGTTCCTTATCAACTTCGGTAATAAAATGTTCAACTTTTGCCAAGAATGCCGGATCCTTAGCTCCATCTTCCTGACCGGAATCAATCAATACTTGTGGGCCACCGACCCCATTAAAAATATCCAATAGGAAGTAGGCATCACGACTCACCTTGAGTCGCTTATCAAAATGCTCCAATGGGTCAGAATTCACCCTGTTTTGGATTCCAAGATAAAACATCAGAAGCATGGAAAGATTTGAAATCCATAAAATACTTCGTCGATGTTTCTCAATCCAATCGACGACACGATAAGCAAATTGCGGATTCAAAGTGGTCTTTTCACGCAGCTTGAAATTTGAAGTGAGATACAAAAAAGGACATACCCCACCAATCGTGAAAAACCATGCCAGCATGGTGCCCGTGCCGGCCAGAATCCCCATTTTCTGCACCGGAATAAGTTCAGTGTTGGCCAAGCTGATAAAGCCCAAAAAAGTAGTAAGGCTAGTCAAGAAAGTGGCCATGAGATTTTTTTCAATCGTCTCAATCATGGCACTTTTCTGATCTTGCCCCATCCGAACGGCACGATAATATGTGGATAGGAGATGGACCGAATCTGCCAGGCACACAGCAATCAGAATCCCGGGAATGGCGGCACTTAAATTATCGAACTCGAAACCAACTGCTGCTGAAATACCCAAAGTACAAATGACCGTCACTCCCACCAAACCGATGGGAAGAAGAATTCCCTTCCAAGAGCGAAACACGGCATAGAGGAAAAGCGCCATCATCAGGATGTTTAAAGGAATCATGACAGCGATATCGCGGTCAGAGACATCGCGATAGGCATCGTTAATGACTCCCGAACCGGCGTAATGAAACGAATAGTTTTTGTAGAGCGGATTGCTCTCGATAGGCCCCATCATGTCCCGCAGGGCACGATTGAGATTCTTATAATCAGGCTGTCGCACCACCTCGGCGACCAAAGTACCTACAACCAGGAAGGTCGTACCGCGCTTATCCACAAAACGATCGCTTAAAATAGCGTCGTCCATGGCAATGGTCTTGCGCTCTTCTAACTCCGCATGAGTGTAATGCTTCCCCTTATCTAAAAAAGGCGTGGTAATAATGTCGTCAGATTTAGCAATGGAGTGATTATAATTGGAAAGGGAATCCACCCGTACAATGTCCGGCATGGTCCAAAGTTTCTCCGTGATTTCATGCAACAGCTTGATCGATTCGTTGGTGAAAATTCCATTTTTAAGATGGATACCAATAATGACTTTTTCATCACTGCCGAACATTCTCTCTAACGCATCCATTTCTTTAATCAGAGGGTCAGTGGTGCGAAACCAAATACGTGCACCATAATTGGTTTTGAGCCAAATAATAGGTGCCGATAAAATTAGAACGGTTAAAATTGAAGCGCCAAGGTAATATTTAGGATACTTAACCAGATGTTGAGCGAAATTTGATGCCGTCCATGGAAATATTTTTTTCAGAACATCAACCCCAACACCGCGGTTATGGTGGAGATTTTGGAATCACCCATAGAACGATAAGCATAAAGGACCTGCCCCATCATCATCACGCTATCCGTGGCATTAAAGGACCATCCTCCACCGGCCATGGCACCCCAGCCATTTTTGGCCGGAGTATTGCTCACTCCACCCTCTTCACTATTAGTCACGGCAGTGGCCGTATAGCGTGCCATCCCTGCATCGGCCCTTAAAAAGAGCCCTTTGCCAAAACGTTGCTTATTGAAAAAGAACAAAAAAGAAGTTCCAGCTTGAATTTGATAGATTTCATATTTTGTACTTCCACCGGAATATCCATCACGAACCACATGGGCCAGACCACCACATAAGATGAGACCGTTTGAGATTGGAAAGTATACCCCCAACAAATCGAGTGCAAATCTAAAATTGGAAACGGATGAATCTGATTTCAGCGTATCAGTGGTACTCTTGTCCTGAGCGTTGCTATATGTGATGGTCGGATAACCGGCACCAAAAAGAAAATACATGGAATCAAGGCCAACACTTCCTTGCCCTGTCCGACCTCGCTTGCTTATATTCGAACGTGCTTCCAATGGCATCCCCACGCGAATCTCATATTCAAAAGAACATTTGCGCGTATTAAGAGCGGCAATGTTTTTCGAGATTGAAACGACAGCGATAATACAATAATTTCTGTCAGGAGAGAAAATGGTGAACTCGGAGCCGACGTTAACAGTTAAACTTGGCGGAATATTGGCGTAAATAAGATGTTTTTTTGCTTCCACCCGAGAGATAACCAGATTATCCAGTTTGGAGTCGGGATTAAGTTCCTTGGTATATGAGAGGGAATTCCCTTTTTCAACGCTCGCCAAGTTACAATTAAAATCTAATTGAAGAAGAGTATTCGGACCTTTGACCTTGTTCACTTGGGCGACGCAATCTTGTCCTCCAACCGATACGGTTAATTTCGAACCTTCCGCTTCAGATAGTCCGGTTACGATCAATAGATTTTTTTCTTTTTTAACATTTTTGACCAAGAAAGACGCAGACCATGCAGGAAGTGGAAGTAGGATTATGCTCAGAAGCAGAAGAAAATAGCTCCTATTTTTCATCACCATTTCCACCATTTAATTCGGCCAATAAGTCATGATTTCCTCACTGCTCATGACATCTAAAATATTTTTGTTCATATTAATTTATTATTCACCGTGTGAGCATTTTTTCATAGAAAAAATCAAGCGCCTTCATAGCATACCTGACGTTTGCACTCGGTTTTATAGCAGGGAACATTTTTTGATGAAGATCTTTCTTTGTGCACTCTCGAAATCGTTCAGGATAATCCCAACACCTGCTTTAAAATAACTCTCCCGCTCAATCCTTCTTTTTGAAAATGAGAGGATAAGCGGTTTTAAAATAGCGAAGTGTGATCGTTTTAAAAATATCTTCCTGTGTGTTCTGGCCAATATCATCATCTTTGTATTCAAAGTTCCCTTTAACGGCATCCTGATAATCCTGCTTGGTATAAGAACTGATTTGCCCTCCTGCCATCGGTAGCGGTTTACCTTTGGCAAAATCCATTTTGAAACCTCCGTAATCTGCCAGCAAAGGTTTGGTACCTTTGTTGAGGACAGCATTATCTTTCCCACCATCGGACTCATTACCTTTTTGCTCCTTCGGTGGAGCAATAGAGGCCAAAGTCGCAAAAGACAAAGGCGATGCCGCCAAAGTTGGGGCCTTGAGACCCGCAGATCGCAGCGCATTTTGAATACGACCCGCGTAGAGTTTTTCCAGATTGCTCAAACGGTCATTTATCTTTTTCTTGGGGAATTTCTTGCTTAATAAATCAAGATTGCTCTTGATCGCCGCCGCCAAGCTGGGACCGGCGCTGCCTAAATTACGCAACTCACCCTGGGCCCCCTTCTCATTTCCCGCAGACATGCGATTTAAAGCTTGCCCTAGATTGCCCGCAGCGCCAGCGGCAATCGCGCCAATATTGCCGAAGGCAGAAGTAAATCCTTCACTATCAAGAGAGAAGGCCGTGACATTTTGATTCTGCTGTCCCTGGCATGGTCCCACTGCTTGGGGACCGATTAAATCGCTGCTATTAATACATTCTTTTAGTTCCGCAGAAGATGATAGTTGGGCCGATTCTCCTTTTGCCGACGAAGTTTGCCCTCCTGAGGGATTGGGGACACCTCCGCCAGGACGATTCATGGCCGTGATAATTTCCCCCACCCGAATTTTAAAATCAATGGCCTTCTTCTTTGCCTCGATCACCTCTTTTCGATAGGCATTTGCAAAGTAGGCCGCAACCAAGGAAGAAACGAGCTTGGCCTCCCAAGTCCCGTCAATCCCATAGAAATAGGACATGAGAGGATGAATAATCCAACTTCTGGATTTCAAAACCACCAGATCACCTACCATGGTAATATAGAGAAGGAAGGCCAATTCACCTCCATTACTGAATCCAAGATAGTTGGCAAATTTAACAAAGAAATCCCAGCTTAAATATTTGCTAATGACCTCTGGGCCATTGGCCACGGGATTCTCCTTGACCTTTCTAAGATCCGCGCCGATTTCACTTTCGTTCGTCAAATTGACGGCATTCGTGCCGGTATTAAAAACCGCCGTGGCATCCTTAAAAATATTAAATCCGTCGCCAAGACTCTCGGCCTCCGCTGCCTCCGACGCAATGTCCGCGGCTTCCTCTTGATCATCTTTTGTATTGACTGTGGTGGCCTGGGCCTTATCCATCAAGGATAATTTTTGCATCAGCTCAGAAGATTTTTTCCAAAAATCTTCCTTTAATGCCAAGCCTATATATTTTTTTAATGCCAAGAAGTCTTCTGTATCGACCTTAAATCCGCCATTTTTTTTCAATTCGTCCTGTATCCGGCGGTGCTGGGCCAATGTCACACCCTTCCCTGCCAGCATTTCTAATAAACCATAAACCAACTCTTCAAATGATTTGGCGCGATTTAAGACTGGCAAAATTTCTTTGCCTCGAGCCGGAGCATTGAAGCTCGATTTAGGCGCACCGGGAAATTTAATGTCGGGATGGGGTTCCCCATCGGCCTTGTACTTAATGATTGCTTCATTGATGCCGACGGCACCCAGATAGGCACCGGTAACCAAAAACATTGGGGAACAGACATCTCCTGTCTGGGAATGCATAGGTTCGACCACTCCAGCACCATATAGGGCACCCATAGCTGCACCATAGGCTTGACCAACAGGTCGCGACACTGTGAAATATCCAAGCTCTCCCCCAATTATGGTACCTGCAGCAGCACCTGCAGTCACGGCCGCTGCTCCTGTAGTAACCATGACAACACCAATCACCGCGCTAAGGGCAGCAGATAAAAGCCAAGCGGCCTTGGTGGCACGAATGGCATCGGCCTTCATGGTAAGAAGTTCAATCTCATGCGCAAGAGCATCGTATTGGAGTTCCAATCCCTTGAGCTGCAAATTTTCTTCAGGGCCAGGAGTACATGCAGTGTTTGCCGTCCCACTACCACTGCCACTTCCACTACCATCATTTAACGACAAATCAGCACGTAACTTTCTCTGTGTTACGATCCCTCCTTTGAGCGCATTCCGTTTCAATAACAAACTCTTTGCGCCACTCCCATTTCCATTCGCTGTCTCACTACCACTACCACTACCACTACCGTTCCTAGTCACATTGGTGGCATCGCTATCATTCTCACTTACGGATTCGTTGCATTTATCGCCGCCTTTCATATCCGCTTCCATCTTCCGATAGTAACTTTGCAGATGATCAAAAATCATTAACTCTGTATAAAGGGAGACAATACTTCCCAGAGAAAAAACTAAATTATCCAGCCAAATAAGGGGCAAAACTCCGCCAACACCACCCGTCAGATACGCCGTCATGGGATTACGACAAACTACGGGCATGAGGGAGCCAGGAATATAGTGCGAGATAAAGAGTAAATAATTCAGGCTGAAATCACCGAGCTGATTGCCAAAGCCGAATTCATTTTTAGATTTCTCTAATTTTTTTTGCTTGTAGCTGGCCTGCCCAGTGGTATTTTCCGATTTCAAAATTTCCAGCTCTTTGTCCTGATGTTTGAGGGTCTGTGCCATCACTTGATTGACCGCGAGCAAATAACAAAGAATGACGGTCATCATTTTAGAAAATAGGTTTCTTTTCACAAACAACCTCTCTGACAAATAAATTAATATTCTAATTGTAAAATCCGGTGCTTATTAATAAAAGCTAGGGAATAGATGCCGCCTTAGGAGGCGGCTTACTTGACGAAAAATAAATGACATTGAACAAACGCTTAAACACTATAATTGAATGCGGTAATTTAACAAAATCTTCTGCTTTCCATCGGCCACATTGACCGCTCCAAGATCAATGATCTTCTTGGGAACGTCAGGAGTGGAAATCTTTTTAACCACTATTTTGAAAGTATAATTACCTTTTTCCAAATAAAAATCGCGAATACGAAAATCCGCCGGCAAGGTACTCCAATAGCGGGTATCGGCCTTTTCCGAGGCCTCAATGGCCTTGCTGGCACCAATATATTGGAGAACGGCGGCCTGCTTGGCAAAAAACTCACCAAGCTTCTGTTTACTTAGACTATAGGTACCATAAGATGCCGCGATGGCCGTGAGATGCTTGGAGGCCAGTCGGATACCCAGTTTGGTATAGCGAGAGGCCGAATCTTCTGCAATGGCTTCACTCGCAACATCCAGCAGAGGATTGATCAGAGGGATGTCAAATTCTTGCACCATTTTTCCGGCACCGTTATAAACTTGCAAGGTGGTTAGATCTTCGATGATCTGATTTTCCATAACGGGAAGTTCAAAACTAATGGCCAGAGCATTAGCGGCAATCTGTGCTGTGGCCACTCCTAACTGTGTTCCCGCAGGAGAATAAGTGTTGGGCGGAGGCAACAAACCAAGTTGTGCACCGGCAAACAGCATAATAACTTGAGAACCAAACTTGGCCACAGCTTTCTGGCCTTCGGTGGGGTTATCCGGCGTCAGGGCGCTCTCTAAGCTGTAATAATGTTTCTCGGGAACTTTTTTGGGAATAATACCTGTCTGTAGGATAATTCCAACATTAGCGCGATTAACGCACTTGGCGGCTTCTCCCATGGCCTTTTCAGTGGCATGAATTTGCTTAGCGATTGTTTGCAAATCACCAGGACGCATGCGCTTAGTTAAATATAATATTTTTGTATCTAAGAACAACTCCAAATTACGAGCATATTCGGTTGGTTTAGTATAATTGCTGCTAACTTCTTGCTCCCCCATCAAGGCAAGTTTACTGAAATCACCTTTAAATTTTGGCGCAATGGTATTGTAGGTTTTGTAGGCGTTATAGTTTCTAAAAAGTACCAGCTTGGCATCTTTGTAAAGCTGGAGTGCAATTTGATCATCTTCAGGACGTTCAAATGCTTCATGAATCATGCCGCCAAAAACTTTTGCCAGCAGATCATTTTTGAAAACACTTCGCCCCGCGCGATCACCTTGAATAGACTTCAAGTATGAGTCCCAATCGAGAAGCTCGGCACGCGCGCCTTGAAGCTCCAAACGGCGCTCATTTGCATTTAATTTCTTAGGTGGAACATCCTTCAAGCTATCTTTCTCAGCTATCTTATATCCTTCATATTCACCCCTGAGAAACAGCAGATAGTGATTAAGCGCAAGATAAAAATGTATGAGTGAACGTTCATAAGAAGCACCGGAGTAAACATCATAATTTTCATTGGCCAAGACACCCTTGGCGGCACTGGAAATACTTACAGTATAAAGTTTCTGATGAATCTCTTTGGCCTTATTCAGCATTTGGGTAGATTGGTAGTATGCGCCTTTCGAGTTGTAGAGAAGTCCAAGTTCCATGGCCCGAAGTAAAGCGACGTTTTCAGTCTTGTAGAAATCTGATTTAGCTACATAATCAATGGCCGCATCCCAATTGGAAGCAGAGATTAGCGATCGCAATTCCGCCCGTTCTTTTAGACCACCGGTGGAACATCCAACAGAAGCTAGAAGCAACAGCACTACAACGAACAAACAACTCACCCGCGCTCTCATATCAATTACCTTGTTTAGTAGAAAGAAGGTGCCATGTACCCGGAGCTATGCAGTACTGCATAGCTCCGGGTACATGGCACCTAGCTTTGATTTGTCTTTTTCTCCTACCAGCCTGTTTTCTTCTGCTCGGAAAACTTGGATAGTTTTGTACGAACACGAAGAACCTCAACCGCCTTTTCAATTTCAGTCATCCGAATGTTGACATTATATTGCTTAATGGTTTTCCCATCGCGCGACTCTGGTTTCATGTAAACATTACCAAAGACCATGAGTTCGGCTCCGGTTTGCTTGCCCACTTTTTTAACATCGGCAGGATCAACCATCCCATCATTTTGATAGGTAATTTCTTTGAGAACCGCTTCGCGAGCGGCAGCGTCGATCAAAGTAAAATCCCCAGATGAAGAAAACTCATTCAACATCTCGTCATTAATATCATTGATGGGGAAATAGGCTTCCGAGGTCATGTTCTGAACATCGGCAATGAAAATTTTCGGTGCAGAGCCTTTCTTGCGCAAAAAAGCTTGAAAACCTTTGTGGTCTTGAATTTGTTTTAAGATATCACGAACCACTTTTTCAGTATCACCCGAAACCCACTGATCAGTAATTTCCAAGGCCTTTTCATCCGACTCAGCGGCATCAACACGTTTTGCCTTAAAACCACCACAACCTGCACTCAACATCATCATTGCTAAAAGTAATGCCAAAAGTAACTTCATATAACTACTCCTTAATTATTAAAGATCGATTAGAGTTGTCCCTGTTTTGCTTTCACAAAGTTTTCTGAAGCATCATTCAAAGCTTTCTTCACATTTTCTTTTGTGCCTGGATCATCAACAGCATTGACGACATGATTAGCGGCTTCATCAATGGCCTTCTGTAATTCTTTTACAGGCATCCTCACCAATGAGGCGCAGGTAAAGCCGATGTAGTCTTTTTTGGCCCCTTTGGTCACCTGATAATCGCGTTTTTCCCAGTAGGTCTTCATGATACTGGCACCATGAATAAGCGCCATAATTTTTTCTGCTAAAGTATTGGATACAAATTCACGCAAGGGTTGTGTTTTTGGATTGTTGGGATCAATGCTTGGAGCCCCTTCAACACTGGCACCCAATTGTTTGTCGATAAAGGTGGCGATTTCACCCGCAATATCGGCCTTGGCATTGGCCTTGGCCAAGTTACAGGCGATTTCACGGCTGACCTTTGGTTCGGTCTCAAAAGAGAAGAAACGGAAATCAGCACCATCCTTAGCGGTTTTGCCATACTCTTCGGCCCATACGGTTGCGTCTTCAACCCATCCTGGACGAATGTTCGAGCTGGCATCACGAACATCATAGTCCTTTTTAATTGTCTCATGCTCAACTTCAACCAATTCCTTTTCCTTCTTCGTACTACTGCATGAAGTAAAAACCAAAGCAAAAGCCAAAAGCATCACTGTCTTTTTCATTGTCCGTTCTCCTTTAATTCATTAATCCATATTCAAAAGAACTAAGTTGTCTTTCAAAAATTGTTTTAATTCTGGCAATGCCTTGGCCAGGCATTGATTAAAACTTCGACCATTTTGTACGCTGGTGTGGTCAAGCCCGCCTAGTTTGGCTCCCGACTTGTCCATTGATCGGACCGTCAAAATAAATTTATGCTGTTCAAAACCAGCAACTTGCATATGCTCTTGTTCATGCACAAGCTCACCTTGCACACTATAGAGATGAGGAGCACCATCATCCACAACAACTTTGTAATCATTTTCGGTTAGAACACCCGAAACCAAGTTCTTCAAATCCTGGGCCTCTTTTGGCGCTTCAAATTCCACGAACACGATTACATTTTCCTTTCCTTTTTCACGTTTCTTACCCAAGAGTTCTTTCAAACTCACCTTGGCAGGAAAGGGTCCCCCGGCCAAAATAGCATAACGCTGATTTAGCGCCTCACGCTTATCATTCAACTTTAAGGCCTTATTCAAAGAAGACCTACGTCCGTCCTTCACCAATTCTTCTATCTGGGTATCAAGAGGCTTCATTTCGTCTCGAAAACGTCCCAGGGCCTCTTCCTTATTAAGTGAAGCCAAGGCAAAAACCGTTTTCAATTTTCTATCATCATAAGTCTTCTTAATCTCAACACCTTTTAAAACTTCGTCGGTGAGTTCCTCAATTTGCTTGGCGGTAGTTTCATTAACCTTGCCACTTTGAAGACCATTGTTGTTGGATTTTGTTTCAGAAGTTGTGGTGACTGTACTCGAACCCTTCACACGCGTTTCAAAAACTTGGGCAATGCTGTTGCGAGCATTGGCCTCGGCCACCATTTTGCCCGGCCCCTCACCGACAGCACACAATTCCTGCTCACTACAACCTTCATCGGGAGAATCAATCCATGCCGGACGTTCACGCCCACCTTCTTTGGCCTTGCTCTGGGAGCTTGACACCGATGAAGTCGAACATGAGCTAAGTAGGGACAAAACGAGATATAAAACAACGACGTTTCCAACTTTCATGATTGCCCGACTCCTAAAAATGATTTTAGAAATCGTAACTCGAAAAGAGTTTTTCGTCCGCACTTTTTTACTGGTACAAAGTGACGGACGAAAAAAACAAATACCTGAGTTTTTAACTCTGCAACATATTACAGGTTTTTAGCGACAAAATCCCAATTGACTACATTCCAAAAAGCCGCGACATAATTGGCCCGAGCATTACGATAATCGATATAATAAGCATGTTCCCATACATCAATAGTAAGAATAGGTTTTTGTCCTTCCGTTAATGGACAGCCAGCATTAGAAGTATTCACAATCTCAAGATCTCCTGTGGCGGTTTTTACCAACCATGTCCATCCCGAACCAAAATTACTCACAGCTGAATTGCTCCATACTTCTTTAAACTTTTCAAAACCGCCCCACTTTTTCTTAATCAATTCTGCCACTTTTTCCGTGGGAGCACCGCCTCCTCTTGGTGTCATACAATTCCAATAGAATGAATGATTCCAAACCTGAGCGGCATTATTAAAAGTAGGGCCTTGGGCCTTCTTGATAATTTCCTCAAGTGGCAACTCCGCCAGTGCCGTACCTTTGATCAACTCATTCAATTTCGCAACATAAGCAGCGTGATGTTTACCGTAATGAAAATCGATCGTTTCTGGGGAAATATGAGGGGCAAGGGAATCTTTTGGCCATGGGAGTGCCGGTAGTTTATGTTCCATGATTAAATCCTCCTAGAAATCTATAGGGAATCTATAGAGATATATTATACAAGAAAGTAGGCGTCTCCCCGGTAGAAATCAAGAGTTGTCTAACTGATTTCTAGACAATGGACATAGAGTACCGACCTGGCCAAGCTGACTTAAGGTGCTTTGGCAGGAGCAGTTTCTTCTTCAAAGAAAATAGGGTATGCCGTTTTTAAATAACGTGACGAAAGCATCTGAAAGATATCGGCATTCGCGTCAGATGCGATATCATTATTAGGCACTTGAAAAGTGTCATCCAGTTCTTTGCTGGCCGAAGTTTCTGGATGAGATTCGATGGCCGCACCCGCGCCTTCACCTTCATCAAATTTGAAATCACCCACCAGACCACTCAGATCAGGTACCGCTGACCCTTTCTTGGCATCGATTTTGGCTGCTCCAACCGCACCATCGGCCACTTTCTTTTCTAACTCTTTTGTGTTGGTAGGATCAACAGGTGAAACTGGCATCAACTGATCCGCCGTCATACCTTTGGCGGCCAGATAATCTTTGGCCTTTTTAAACATCCCTTTCAATTGCTGAGTTTGCATACTCGCAAAATCTACAGGGGGAAGTTTCATTTTCTCTCGATTTTTATTAATCTTCTTTTGCATTTCCCCAATTTTCTTTTTTAATCCGCGTGCCGCCGATCCAAGCGTCGCCACATTATTGAAGGTTCCTTGCCCAAAACTATTTTTGCCGGACACATTACTATTCAAACTTTTTAAGCTTCCGGTCAAGCCGGCAAGCGAAGATAAATCTACAGACCCGAGTGAAGCATCCACGATATTTCCAACTTCTTTACACCCGCCCTTGCCATCTCCTCCTGCGGGACAAGGTAATGTTTGACCTGGGGGAAGTTGTGGCGGTGGGGTATCGACAAAATCATCATCAATAACGACAGCATTATAGGGTATTTGGCTTGCCGGTGGCGGCACTTCAACCGAGCGAGGATCGTTGGCCACCAGGTCTAAGATCTTTTGAAGCTTTGTAATGTTACCATCCAGGACATCAATAACCGCAAGTTTTGTGTAAATGGCTTGACCGGTTGCCAAAATCGTAGCCAGACTATTCCAACCAAAACGTCGTGCTGGTGTTGAGAAGGCATTATCGGCCTGAAGATCCGCAGTCTTCAGAAGACCAATAAAAATGGGAATGGCCATGGCCACAATTCCCAGACCGCTACCAATCACCTGATGCACCGGCATTCCTGAATCTTCACTGGTCTTTGTCTTATTTTCCGCTGCGGCACTATCGATAATAATTTTTAAAAAATTAAATTGATTGTTGTCAAATAAATCATCCCCATAGAATTGGCGTATTTTGTAATAATCATTCAATGATATTTTTTCTTGATCACGTTGAAGTTCAATTACCATTTGAGATCGGGCCAACTCACGCTGGACTTCTTCATCATTAATAAGTAAGAGGTCAGAACCAGATACAGAACGCTTGAAAAATATATCTGGAAGTTCGACAACCTCAAGAAAAGGGTTTAATGCCAGTTTATCGTAACCATACTCTGTTCGCGCTTGGGAAATATCTAGTTCGTATGTCCGCTCAAGCCCACAGGTCTTGCGTGAGCTGTTATAAAATTCATCCGGCGAGTATTTTCCCATGAGCAATGTTCCAGGAACAGCACATCCCAAATGGCACGTTTGATTCTGAGGACAAAGAGATACTGCCACGGCTTCTGCAAGTGCAGAGGTATAGGCCAGCGCAGCCGCTCTACATGCAGGTGCCGTAGCGGAAGCGGCCATACATGCCGTTTCTGCGGTTGTCTGTGCCGTCGTTCTATGCACTCTGTATTTTGTGCAATCGGCAACGGATGTAGTTGGAGTAATAACATTATTGCTCTGGGCAATCAGTTCACTTAGTTGTTCTTGAGCTGTTGCAATACCTGCGACACAGGCCTGACATGCTGTCTGACATGCAAGAACCGCAGGGGGAGCAGTAAAAGCAGTACAACTCGAAGAAGCACCCTCAACCGCCGCTGTTGATGTATTTCCCATCGCAAAAAGCACTGCATCGTGCATATTCCCTTGTATCCATCCCACGAGTTCGATAATAGCAGCAATCGCAAATGCTGCAGCTGCAGCAATGGCCAAGCCGAACTTCCAGGTTGCAGCAGTCTTTGCTCCTTCCATGGCCTCTTTCTGATCTTTCAAATAGTTGAATTGATCACAGGGCGAAACATCCCCAATAAATCCTGACCCACTACTACCACTTCCGGCAGTCGGTGCCGTATTGGAATCACATTTTCCCTGCATACCCATCACGGAACCTAATCGATATTCAACTTTTTTCTTAATTTTTCCAATATGAATGGCAAAACCTACAACCGAAGCAATTTCACCTGCGAAGAGCGCCACAGCACCAAGCGCTGAAAAAATAGTGGAATAGCCGCAACTCACACTAGGCATACGACAACGGAGAATTTGGTACATGAAAACCATGGCCACGGCCCAAGTGAGCAAAGTGCTCACATAACCTTCGGAAATTATCCACCCATCGTTTTCCAATTCCATACTCTGGACAGTACAACGGCCAGAACTTTCGGCTTCTTGCTTTTCCTCACTGTTTAAGTTTTGACATTCAGGCAAGCGGCTATCAACAGCTGCAGCATGAGCCGTTGAAATCCACCCGCCAGTATATTTTCTAAGCTCTTGAACCGGCCCAATCTGCGTCAACATCCAAACGAGAAAAAGAGCGCACAATTGTCGTAACGTCTGGTAGGTTTTCATTTCTGCTCCTCGAAGAGAATGGGGTACGCCGATTTCATATATCGCGACGTCAACATTTCAAATAATGAGATGGCGGGATTTGTTTCAATGTCATTCGATCGAATTACCAGGGAGGAATCAATCGCCACCTCTCCCTCCGTACCGGGATTGATTTCGCTTTCCGATTCAAGTGATAGGGCGGGGTTTGATTCACCATTTTGTAACATAAAGGAAGCAAAAGGATCGGCAGCAACTCCCGCCACGGTTCCTCCTGCCAGTTTCTTTTGTGCCTCAGAGGCCTGTACCTTTTCTGCGAATCTTTTCTTATCTTGTTCAGAAAGTTCGCCTTGAGATTGCATTGCCCCCAAAAGTGTTTTGGCATCAGTTTTCTGGGCCTTGAGTGTCGCATGAGTCTGAGCAAACACATTCTTCAATAGGTCGCGTTCAACTTTCTCAAAAGGAATTGGGGCCATACCCCGTCTGCCTCGTGTTTGGTTGTACAATTTTTTGGCATTCTTCAATAGCCTGTTTGCGCGAATCGCATTATTGGCCAAGCTGCTGGCCGAGCGCATAGCACTGGGGCTGACATCGCGCGATCCACCCAACTCTTTTCCTAACGTCGCCAAGGACTTCGACATGCCTGCCAACGAACCTAATTCAAGCGTTTGGAGAGCTGCGGCCATACCCGGAGCAATCTCATTGCATTTGCCTTTGCCATCACCACCACTGGCACAGGGAAGAGGAGGGTTGTCATTTGAAATCACGGGTGCTCCATCCAAGCTATCAGAGTCAATAACCACAGTGTTGAGCGGAATTGGCTGGGCATCAGGAATGGTAATTTTATTTGTACTGGGGTCAACGGCATCAAGAATCTTGTTGATATTTGCAATATTTTCTTCCAACTTGGCAATAACTCCGGCCTTGGTATAAGCCGCTCCTCCACCGGCCAGAGCAGCTAGTAATGTATTCCACAATCCGCGTTTCAGCGGAGTCGCAAACAAATTGTCCGATACCGTTTTGAGCACGCCAAAGAGGGCCACAATAATAATTACCGCTGCTCCAGATAACCCAATCACCTTAGTAATAATATTATTAATGTTTGAAGCACTCGGGGATTGGCCTGCACTGGCGATAGGAATTATATGATTAAAAGTTTGTTGGAAAAAATTAATCTCACTTTGAGTAAACATTTGATTATCGTCGAGATGTCGTAAAAAATGGTAATCTGCAAGGAGAGGGGACTGATTCCCTCCACGCAAGAAGACTTCAGTCTCCATCCCTCGCATCTGTTCCGTCACGATCTTATCATCAGTCGTGTTAAATGAGTTTTCATTACTCGGACGGAAATAAAAATTTTGCCAGGTGTAATAATAAGGTCGCTTAAAAAAAACCGCCACCTCTCCAGCTACATCTTGATTTCCAACATCACACGGAAGCATGTTGTGGCATTCCAGTTCTTGATAGCGGACCTCAAGATCGGCCGAGAGTGGAGCACCAGCTTCGGCACAGACCCCGGCAGCGGCACAAGCAGGCTTAATGGCCTGCACACAGGTCTGAAGGGGAGTCATTATCAGTTTGCTATGGGCCGTTGAGGGCATGGGAGATGGATTTGCAAATTGAGCTATGAGGTTGGTTAAAATCCCGATACAAGTACCAACCGCCGCCTGACAGGGGGCACATAATCCCTCACATGCTCCGGCACCTACCGTACATTCTGCGATTGCCGCAACCATAGAGGCCTCGCCAGCTGATAATTTTGCCAGTTGAGCATCATCAGTTATATTTTCTTTAACCGCCGCATAGTATTCGATAATTGCAGCGAGAGCATAGGCCACAGCGGCGCCGGTCTGTAACATAAACTTAATTTCAGCCGCCTCCTTGGCCTTTTCATAACTTTTTCTCTGAGCAACCAGAGCGGCATATTGATCACAAATACTCTTACCGTCAATCGCTCCCTCTTCTGCTGGCGCGGTACCTGCACCAGAGCCTGAACCCGCGCACTGCTGCTTATATTTTGCTAGCATATCAGGGCGATACTCAATTTTATCTTGGGCCTCAGAATACATGGCAATTTGAACAACTTCGCCGGCCAGCAAAGCCAAACCGGCAACAGAGGAGAAAAGCGTAGACCAGCCACAAGTAATCCCCTTCTTTGTACATCGCCGAATCTGAAAGAGGGCCATCATAGCTGCCGCCCACAACACCAACATGGAATAATAGCCTTCGGTGATGATGATATCTTGATGGTCGTAATTGACTGTTTGGATTGTACACTCGTCACCAGAAACGTGAGATGTGTCCTCACATCCGCTCAACCTGTGGGCATCCGGGCGGGGTGTTCCGTCAACATCTTGAGCAAAGGTACGGCCAATAAAATAGTCATTTTGCATGATCAAAAGGGAACACAAGAATAAGGCAATAGCTTGTCTTAATAATCTCTCCCACAAGTGATCATTCCTGTTCAGCATAATTCCCCCAATACTAATTCTATGGCATTATAACCCTTTTTTGGGCAGTTTATTGAAACTTTGCGTGCCAACTCCTGAAAAAAACTAAGTTATTCCAATTTCCACCGCCCGATTTTCGGCCATAGAACTGACAATAATTAAGGCCATTTTGTATTCCTGCGGAGTCAAAGTGACCCCAAGAATCCGTTTGAGAATGGCCGAAATCCTTACTTTTACAGGGCTTTTTGTAGAAATTACCCGGTCGGCCAGCATAATTAAAAGGCCTATGCTACAAGGCCTTTACAAATAAGATCAGGGAGAATCTATGAAAAAAATCGTATTACTTTTGTCTGTTGTATTGCTTACTTCATGTGTTGAAAAAGTGCGTGGAACTTTCGAAGCAAAACGCCCCCTCACTTTGCGCGGTAAGGATGGCAGCATTACTCTAACTGAAGGTGTTCACTCTGCCGTACTTAAAGTAAGGCAGAAAAAATCTGCCACCATTTTGGTTGAGGCCAATGGTCGCAAATCAAAGGTTAAGTTTAATCTTCCAAAAGGTGTAAGACTACCTGTCAACTCCGGCCAAGTCCGTTTGAGTTCCATGGAAGTCGGTCAACCTTATGATGTTAATGCCGCCGCCAATACCACAGTTAGCAATTCCGGCCCAAGAACCACCACCGAATCTTGTTCACGCTCTGTTATGCGCCCAGTTTGCTCTTATGTAACAGTGACCATGCCTCCGGTATGTCATACCGATCACTATGGCCGTCGCATTTGCCACACACCTCCCCCTACAAGTCGTCGAGTTTGTCGTAATGAATGGGTCAACGTGTATGGCCAGCGCCAGGTGACTTTCGAATATCGTGGAGAAACTACAGAATTCAATTTCACCCTGCTCGATCCTTCTTCACAGGAAGTTGTGGGTCGATTCAATGGTTATGATTACGATAGTGATCGCATCGTTACAGGTTATGGCCCTTGTTATGTCTATGGTACAGGAGTACTGATTCAATAATTACCTAGTTCAACTTTGATAATGAGCCGAGGCCTCCCAAGTGGAGGCCTTTTGTTTTCAAGATTAGCGAGAAAGGAAATCTACAATCTCGCCGGCGAAATAATTGGGCCGTTCGTTATGAATCGAATGCCCAGTATCCTTGATAATAAGGGCACGCCCCGGAGTTGCGCTCATTTTCTCTGCGGTTTTTTTGGTCGATGAACAGATGTTGGTAAAATTAAAATCATCGCGCGTGCCACAGGCCAGAAGCATCCGAATATGATTATCCATATATCGTGGAGTCGCACGGTCGGGAGGGGTTTGCTGACTGAAGATCAACTGCTCTGCCCCCAAACGCCAGTGCCATAAACGAAATTTTGTATTATAAATTTCCTGACGGTCGATACGGGAAAGTTTACGTGAACTTTTGTAACACGCCCAATCCGTGCGCCACCACTGGTCCGGTTGAGCTGGTACGATATTGACGAGACCGATATTGATGGCACCACCAAAGGCCTGATCAAAAAATTCATAGCGGCGATGAGGCCTTTCTTCCAAATTTTTGAGATCCCCTCCTGCGCGTTTCCAGGCGGTTGCCACTCCGATCTGTTTAAACAGGTCACTTCCATCCGCCAAACCTCTCCAAATCGAGGCCGGTGACCAAGTCACCACATTTTTTAGCCAGGGTAAATCGTGTCTTCGGCCCAATCGGAAAGTTAAATTACCGCCCAAACTCCCGCCTATAACGGCCATGATCTGATTTTTGAAATTCAACTTTTGGTCCAAGGTATCGACAAAACTGACGATGAAATTTTCCATGAAATCTAAAACAGGAACAGTGTGTTTCCCATGGGCATCAAATCCAAAAAAGAGTGGTCGTGGATTCCCCAAAGCACTTAAGGGGGAAATATCCCTGTGGTCAAGCATGGTCGCGTAGCCACTGCTAGGCAAATCCATGGCGATGATGGTCCAATTTTCTCCTCTGTCATATGCAATTTTTTGAAGTGCCTTAAAAAGATCAACAGCTTCTTCTAGGCGCGAATCCATGCCATGGACAAAAATCAAAACCTTTGCATCCTGGGATAATCGGGGAGTCATCGGACGTGGCAGAGTCCTTTCGTTCACCTGCGGAGGAATTTGAGAAACTTTAAAAGATTCGGCAATCATGTATCGTGTTCGAACTTTATGAGGGCCGACCATCACATCCAAGTCATATTGAGGATATTCGGCAGACGGAACATTGACCGGCCTATAGGGAAGATCATCTTCACCAGAGACAGCGATCCAGCCTAAATCCCGGCGTTCAAGCGTATTTCCATAGGGTAACACGTTGGCAACTTTATAAGCACGATTGATCGCTCGCGTGCTGGCATCCAAGAGCTGTTGTCTGGAATATTTCGCGGATAAAGGATCTTGCAACAAACTCTCCAACACTCTCTCTTCATTCATTTTTCCAGTATAATGAAGCACATGGAAATTGGATTTGGATCGCTTGCCGGTGACACTTAAATCAGCATACGCATTTGCGAAATTATCAGACTCTTGAGAACCTTCCAAATAACGTAAGGCGGCCTTGTGTAAATTGAAAATGGGATCGGCCCGTAAGGCCGCCTGGCGCAGATCTTTATTGAGTCGCCCATCTCGATGCAAAATAAATGGAGGTGCCTGATAGAAGTAAGGATGTTCGCAACTCTCTTCACTCGCAGGTGTTATCAAATTTATATTGTGTGAGATGGACGTCTCGATCGCACTTTGCGAAGCATTTAGCTTTGCAGTCCAGCTGAACAATCCTGTTAAAATAATGGCATGGGCAAGCTGCATACAAACGACTCCCAAAATGTATGACCCATCTAGTATAATCAAGTTATACGCGATCATTAAATGCAGCGCATCAAGCTAACCCAAAAATGTAATATCTACATTGCCTAACCAATTGATATTACAATACAAGCTAGAGATTACGTGGTTTCAAATGGTTACAGTGCTTTTTTGCTCGTGACTTAATTTCCATGTAAAATAGATTAAATCACTCAACTTTCCTCATCTCTAAACCGATAATTTTTGTATGAAGAAACGCCCTCTGGTCTTTGTGTTGTTAGGCATACTGCACTTGTTAGTGCCGATTTTTAACTTATTGGTATTAAAAATCAAAACCGGCATGGAATGGGCGGTGGTGCTTGATAATGTTCTCAACATCCAAGGCGTCAAAAACATCGTGGATTTTTGGTTTATCTTCCCGCTGGCGGGAATTGCGCTTCTTTCCGTCAAGGCCTGGGCCTATCCCTTTTTTGTGGGCGTGCAGATGTACGCTTTTTATAATCACATATTTTATGAGAAATTCACTTGGCCCTATGTCAGCGAACGACCCTTTGTCGGCCCGCTCTTTTTGATGGCCATAAATCTGGCAATCATCATCTACTTTTCTCTACCCCATGTCAGACGGCCATTTTTTGATCGGCGCATGAGGTGGTGGGAAGCCAGACCACGCTATGGTTCAGACATTCCGTGTTTCGTTTCACTGCTTATTCCAAGTTTAGAACACTCGGGAATTCTCAGAACTAAAATTCTAAACATATCTGAATCGGGTGCCTTCCTGGAAATGCGACCCGGTCTGCATATCAATTGCAACATGCGAGCTAACTTTGAAGGGTATGGCCAAAAATTTTCTCTCACCGCCCGAGTTATCAATCACCATATTGTTAATGGTGTGGAAGGCATCGGTATACAATTCGTCTTTACCAGTTGGAGTGAACGTCGGGCACTTAAGAAATTTATAAAGAAATTAAGCTTAACTTTCCAGAATTCTCTTTCCACTGATTACCCAAAATTAGCAGCATAAACTTGTTAATACATCAAGCGACCTTGCTTACCGGGGAAGAATCATTCAAAAATAGATCGAGATCTAACCAGATGACTTGATGACCACTTTCAGATATTGCCCAAGGGTAGGGAGCATAAAGGCTACTTTCTGTTCCGAGTGTGACCAATTCCTCACCTACCAGGTCTTGGGTTTCAAGATAGAATTCCACGCCATGCCACAGGATTGAGAGAGAAATCGTCGAACATCCGGGGATATGTCCGGGTAATTTTCTTATCTCCTTAACATCTTGTATTTTTTCTTGCGTTTTTTTACCCATTACGGTGAAACGTTTCACCGCCATACTGGGTATGGCCCAGAAGCCGTTGAAATGTGAATCGTTACTTTTAATTAAAAAGGCAGAACGCTTGGCGGTTGAGTCATCAAGATATATTCGAAAGAAACATTTCTCCTCCAGAACAACAATTTCCCAGCCAAATTTGGAGTTATCGAGATTTTTACTGGCCTGTTTCCAATGAAAAAAGCCAACCTCATCACAAAATAAATCGGCAACATAACCACGCTTGCCAAGATGGGGCGAGAGTTGAAATATGCATTTACTCATGCTGGGTGGCAGGTACGAGGCAACTGCGATGAGTCCCCTAAGTAAATTTGAAACAGCTTGCTTAGGAAGAGAGCACGATTCATCAATCAAAGAGAAATGTAAAGCCCCTAAGACATAAAGAGAATTCGGTCCATTTTCTTGGAATGGTTTTAAAACAGTCTGACAGGCCAAGCGTTGCTCAAGACGTGTAAAATCTCTCACGACTTCATCCAGTACGGAGTGAGCTAATTTCTTATCTCCCTCAATTTCTTTTAAATGGAGTAATTTCTGCTTCACTGCCATGAGTGAGGTACCGTTGATTGGCCAAATTTCAGTTTGCTCAAAAATTTTGGCCATAAACTCGATCCCTTGCACGCGTAAATCAGGGAGAATGGTATTTTCTACAATATTCTTATCATCCTGGGTCTGCTCCAAATTTTCTGGTGCAGAAGAATCAAATTTTTGTGGTCCATTGGAGGCCACGCTCCAATCAACTAATCGATCACCAACTATAAATTTCAGCACCTTTGCATCATGTCTCGGAGGTTCTTTGACAATTGCCCTCTCTTCAGAGGCCACCATTTCATCCAAGGCCTTGAGAAAATGCTGATGGAGCAAGTGAAGAATTTCCAGACAACTCTTCAAGTTGTTGGTGGAAATATCAAAGGCCTCAGGCAGTAGGGCCTCGTACTCTGCCAACATTGCCAGCATTTCAGATACCACCGGAGCCGGAAGATGGCGGGCCATACATCGTAAATAATGAAGGCCGCGCTTTTGAAGCAGAACATCGGCTTCACACCATGCGCGATTTTCATCTCCAAAAGAACTTAAGTGCTCTTCCAACTTGCGCCAGGCAAAGTTAAATTCATCATTAAAGTATTTTGAAAAAGGGCCAATATTCACTTTTTAAACCGCCTTTTTTTCTGAAGAGATTGCACTCAACCCTGAAATTGCCGGTTCATGGTTTGCGACATGGTTAACAACTCTTTTGACGTCAACGTTTGCTTGATGTCGCGTAAAAACCCTGCCATGTGAGTCAGAGGGATCCTTTCTATACTCACTATTTTTTATCGCCAAACACAGCGCTTCAATATCTGTCGTGAAATCGAAGTTGACCGCTTCAAGTTCTTGATTGGAATTGCTCTGATCCACAGACTTATTGTAAAACGCGACTTTATAGCGCAAAGGATACACCTGCAAAGCAGTGATTTTCTCTCCCAACAATCGCCCTTGCTCACTAGAAAAATTGAGTTGAGAAGGGCCTTTAAGAGCGGCCAACCGTTTTCTTTCACTCCAAATATGCTGCTTGTGATGATAGATGGCATGCCTATACATCACCAGCATACATTTTCCGAAACTGATCATGAGAACAAATATGACAACAAAGTAATACACAAAATTGAGACGCTTGCCCTTTTCCTCATCCTTTAATTTATCCAGAAAAATTTCAAAAGCTATTTTGGCTGCACTATCAATTTTTCTTAAGACTGGAATTGAGTCCGCATAGACTTCCTCAGGTGAAATTTTAAAATTTCCCTGATCTGAAGTTTTGATCATGAAATCCAATTTTTTCTTAATTGCTTTCTGCCCATCTAGCTCCTGCCAACCTTGAAGTGCCGCCCAGAGTGGTCCATGGGTATTTCCTATTAAAACATTTTCATGCAACGACGGCAGAGTGGCGGTAACAAGAAGCCGGTTAAAATCCTGGGAAGAAAGTGGCATATTCACAATGGCCTGCTGAATGAGCAAATCACGTAAACTTGCCACATCTTCAAACATTAAATTGGAAGTCGTCGCGACTGTGGCCTCACGCAAATCAATAGTCCAAGAAAGGGACTTTTGAATTTGCAGAAGGACGTTCTGGTATCCATCAAAGGCCTGATCCGGAGTCATTCCTTGGGTATAAATTTCTTCCCGCAAAGAATGAAGAACGGCCATATTATTAGAAACTAAGCTCTCAGAGTTTTTGCTCAATAAGTTGAGCTTCCTTTCAACTTCCTCACTTTTTTTTACCACATCCTTAAATTCAAAAATTGAGGTACGTCCGCGTAAAAACAGCATGGCCGTTCCCCGTTCCTGCACAATCTCACGGTATAACTGAGAGAGCTGATGAAGTTCCTTGCCAGCGGCCAAGTGGTGTCTGGCATGGACAAATTCCACATATTGATACCCTAAAAACCAGGCAACACCTATCAGACAAGGTACAAACGCCAGTTTTGCAAAGATCAGAACTTTCCACTCGAAGGCCAATTTTTTCAACCGTCACACTCCTGCCAATCCCAGTACTCATCGAACTTTTCATGCTTAGACTGAAGGCCTTTGTTGGGAAAAATAGTGTTCAAAAAGATACTGGACTATCTAGGGTAGATATTAAGAATTGTTGCTATTAAAAAATGCACTTAACCATTTGAAAAAGACAAATTTCATAATGCCATGGAAATTAAGTCTGGTGCTTAAAATGGCCACCAGCTCGAAGAAGTTGCCGGTTTAACCACGACATAAATGGGATAGTGATCTGATCCGGTAAATTCTAGTGCCGTTCCTCCGACTTTTGCGAATTTCTTGTTAAAAAATACGTGATCAATCTTAACACTCATGGGAAGCAGCGAGCGGCCGGATTTTCCTTCTGCATAGCGGGTCGGGAAAGTGGATTGATTACCCCAGAAAGCTTCGATCAACCCCTGACTCAAGGCCGTGTATGATTTAGGAGTCATGAGAAAAATTTCTTTGGGAGCATTGAAATCACCGAGAGCAATGAGCGGTTCGGCATTTTGCAATGATCCTCCTCCCAGATCATGGGTCAAAAAATTTCGGTATCGTTCAATTTGATAATCCAAAGGATTATCACCTCCAAAGAACATGTCATGAATCAGCGTTAGTTTGCCCTCACTGTGGTTTATGGCCGCCCATGGTTCAAGCAAATGAACTGGAGAAAAATAATATTTTTTCCCCATGATTTCGGATGAATACAGAACGTAGGTGCGATCCCAATGCTTGACCTCGTTATAATTTTTGTGCAACCAATACTGTTTATAACCATCGCGGGCCGCTTTATTCATATCTGGAGGGACCCAATCCAAATGGCGCAGCCCTTCGCGATTGAATGGCGCAAGAGAGAAGGTCATGACACCAACATCAGAAGTCGGTGTATAGGGAACAAAATCAGAATATGGATAGTACCGCTGCAAGATCGTCAAAGCATAAGAAGAAATGGCTGAGTATTTGAACTCTCCCAAAATTAGCAAATTTGGACGTGATGGTGACTCGACCAAGTTGACAAGATTATGATTCACGTGCCCATCGGCATTGAAATTGCCCCAGGCCACGTTCCACCAAAAAATTTTCAATCCTTGCGCATCCGTTACTTTTTGTAAGTGTCGCAAATTTAACGTGCGGTTGCCATCAAAGATTAAATTTTGAACATTGGCCTGGCAAAGACCAATCCCCATGGTCACGACCATCAACAAAGTCTTGAATATTATCGTTTTCAAACACCCCATACCTATTTGGCATTATAAACGGGGATGTATCAAGGAGAGATTCTTCTTATATTTAATGTAATTATTACATGGAAATCAGAAAGGTTCAGGCCAGTTGTTGTCCTCTTCACCGATAACAACGGCCCGTTGTCTTTTATCAAATCCCGCCAAAATTTCTTCATAGTTTTTGTTTTTTTCCACTAACGCCGTGAGAACTGCCATATTGGAACGGGCATTCATATGAAAAAAGCTCGGCATGGCATTTGTCAGTATATCGAAATATTTGTACCGCCCTTCACCTGGATTAACCCTCTCATGGGCCATGGCCAGTGCCTCGTCGACATAGGCAAAGGTATCGCAACCATTGATCAAGAAAATTTGATACTGCCCACGCACAAATCGGCCCATTTCGGCCAAAGCGCGAATATTGGCGCCAAGACCCGAGTGACCGCTATAACTTACAAAATCGGAATAGGCGGTTCGCTCATTGTATAACTTTTCAATCTCTGAACCTGGATAAACATCTTTGATGTCTTCAACTAAAATAAGCATGAGATCCAACTCTCCTTGCTCTAAGGCGAATTTAATGTGAAGAACGGGTTCTTTTTGCCCAGGAATAAAATCTGGCGTTACATTTATTACATTTGACCAAGTCGGAATTCCAAACGCCTCTAAAACTTCTTGCACAGTTTGTTGAAAGGCAGAAATCCCTGCATCATAAGGTGAATTTTCTTCCGCATCGGCCATGCCAAAGATCAGAGTTGCAGTCAACTTGCCATCTTCCCAAACCTTATCATACTCAGGCGCTTGTCCCTGGGTGTTGTCACGACCATAGCTTAAATTCACAGGAACCTTGATTACGCCTTCGGGAAAATAATTAAGAGCGCAGCCACGCTTTTGTGGGCGGTAGTAATACCAAAAGTTCCCTAACTCCACATCGTGTACTTCCGCAGCCAAACATTTTTTACTCGTACGTTCATCACTGCCATAACGTTTGAAAAATCGCTCCAGAAAGTACGCGTCCCCTTGGGAAGGCAAAATCAAGTTATAGCTTTTAGGAAATTCCCGCTCGACCGGCCAGGCAATTTTCATGGAGGCACGATAAGAAACCTTATACAGCCCATCTTGAGCAGATTGAACTTTCCCCAGGCCGATTTTGGTCTTTGCCATATCGGGAGCACCGCCATCCAATCCATTCAACTGACCGATGGAATACATCAATTGCTCATTAATTTCCTCGATCAGGATGCTAGGATTTTGTGAACGAGATAGAATGACACCTTCTTGAATAGTTCCATCTAACAGCACAGAATGGGCCGAAGCAAATTTTGGAATTGATCGCCCAAACGCAGTCTGTAATAAAAAAAGTGAAATAAATGCTGATGTTTTTACAAAACTTCTCATATACCCCTCTGTTTTACTAAAGTATTTATTGTGCCCTCTAAACCGACACACAAGCTTTGTCAGGCCGAATTCTTTGACACATGTCTATGTGTGGACTTTTGCCGCTTTGACCTAAATGGCATAACTATGTGAGACTTATGATCAATGTGTGAATTCATGAAGGAATCATTACTAATTTTAAAATGGCCTAGATTAAAAAATTCGATGGCCATGATTGTACCAGGCCTGATTGCATTTTTACTTTTACCCATCCCAGGGGCCTTTGCGGCCTTCTGTCTGCAATACTCTCTGCTCTATCACACTTGGGAAGATGACGTGGATCAATTCAGTTACTCACGCATGAACAACGCATTTTTTGTTGGCGCAAGTTTTGACCGCAACAACAAACTTTACATTGGGCCGAGCTATCATATGATTGCCAAAACTCATCAAGCAGGCAGCGGAAGTACCGAGAGTGAAGTCTCGCTGACTGCTTTCGGGGCCTCGGTTCTCTATTTCATCGACAAAGAATTCCGCTGGAAAGTGCAACTGACTTATGATCTGGCCTTAAGCGGAACTCGCACCGTGGACGGTACCAATGAAGACATCGAAGGTTCCGGATATGAGGCCGGGATTGGTTTTCAACTCCCCCTTAGCCGCAGTGTATGGCTAGGCGCTACCATGAATTATCACGCCTTCAATATCAGTGAATCCAAAGTTGATACCACGGCCACTGACGTTTCCGAATCCTATACGGCCATCGTGCCCATGATTAATCTAAATTTCTTCTTTCGTTAGCAAGTTGTCGACAATCTCTTGATTTAAACTTTTTAGAAAAGGAAAAAGCACTTGTTTGGTTTGCTCGCAGCCTTTGGTAAATTTCAAAATGCCAATGCACAGGGTTTCCCAGTGATCGGCCTGAACCGATCCAATGACTTTGCCATAAACCATACTGTATTCCGGTGCCAAACCATCATTGGCAACACCGTAGGATGTCTGATCAAGTCCGCGTTTTCTTATTTCATCTTTTAAAACCAGATTTGTAACTTCCAATGGAGGCATGAGGGTATGTTCCATGGAGTTGGTCAAGCTATAGTAATTGATAAAAGGCAAGGCACGAACATCTTGGGCATAATAGACATTGGGAGAATCGGGTAAACGTTCAGTTCTAAGTTCTGCCAGGTATTCTTTTTCGACGGGAGTAAATCCGATACCCTCGATCACGGTGCGGTAAATTTCGCTTTCCCAACCTTTCGAATACTGATCAAAAATAAAATCCGCGATGGGAGTCCCGTGATGAGGCGTGGCGATGGTCACAACCGAGTGAATAAAGGGGGCCAGTCTAGGATCATTGGCAACCATACGGGCGATGTTGCCACCCATACTGTGGCCTAATAAAATTATATTACGTCTGATCATGGGACGCCTGTTTTGCAATGTCCCTTGGACAATCGCCGCCTGAATCGCCACCACACATTCTAAAGCACGGGTGAGGAGAGGACGACGATCTTTATCCTTGGTTTTCGGGCATAGCATTGAGGGCAGACCGATTTCGTTCAAAATTTCTTGATAACGGCCAAAATATTCACCATGTCCGGTAATTTTTATTTGTTTGGTAAGATTTTTGACATAAATGCTTCCGCCATTTGAACCCGCGCCGGGAATCAAAACAATGTAAGGTTTAAGTGGACTATAAACATCGTCGGCCCAACTCTTGCCGATAAACGTGAGTGAAAAAATTAACGCGAGAATCGCGATGACTTTTCCGACCATAGGGCCTCCTTAGGAAAAAAATAAAGTCTTGCATAGGGCCAAAATAATCGTCGACTCACATTTTCTTACAGTGGGGATGGTGAGCGCCACGGTGCATGGTGGCAATTAAGGTGATGGCCGTTATCTTTTCAAGCACAAAAATTGCTCCATTTTGATAATTGATTTTCGCCTTTTTTTGGAGGGCCTGTGGGACGATTAAAAATCATGTCCGGTGCGCTTGAGAAGATTGCTGAATGTAAACTACCGAGAGAACTCGGCTTCGGTAAAATTATTGCTCCCGCTTTTGTCGAATGCGATTACAAAGATGGAAAGTGGGGTGAATTGAAACTGATCCCTTACTCACCATTGCACTTAGGTCCAGAGGCCAAAGTTTTCCACTATGGCCAAGAAATTTTTGAAGGACTCAAAGGATATTATGTCGACCGCAAAGGTCCCTTTCTCTTCCGACCTGATCAAAATGCCAAGCGCTTTAATTTATCCGCCATGCGCTTGGGCATGCCCGAATTACCGGTTAACGATTTCTTGGAAAGCGTCACCGCCATGGCCTATTACTGCAAAGAAATAATTCCAACCAAAAGTGGCGAATCACTCTATATACGGCCGTGCATGATTGCCACGGAAGAAAGCCTAGGAATCAAACCTGGCCTAACCTATAAATATTTTGTCATTGCCTCACCTTCCGGCCCCTACTTTACCGGTGATTCGATTAAAGTTTATATCGAACGCCAACGGGCAAGGGCCTGTCCCGGTGGTATCGGCGCGGCCAAAACTGGTGGAAACTATGCCGCTAGTCTGGTGTCAGGCAAACGCGCCCAGGAACTGGGCTGTGGTCAAACATTATGGTTAGATGCAGTCCATAAAACTTACATCGAAGAAATGTCAGGAATGAATTTCATGTCTGTGATTGACGGTGCCATCCATACTCCCGCAATGACCGACACCATCTTGGATGGCATCACACGTAAATCAATTATCCAACTCGCTCAGGAATTCGGCATTCGTGTCTTAGAAGAAAAAATGGATATCAACAGGCTGCTTGAACTTGTGGCCAAAGGAAATTGCACTGAAGCTTTTGCCTGCGGTACAGCAGCGATCATTACTCCTATCCGTGGTTTTATCGAAGGTGATGGAAGTGAACTGGCCTTCAAATCGGCCGAATCGAAAATTGCCATGAAGCTGCGCCAAGAATTACTTGATCGTCAGGAAGGAAGAAAGAACGCGCCTCCAAATTGGCGCGTTCTGGTTGATAATTGTAATTAAAGATTAGCAGGTTGTTAGCTGCCCAAACTGGGTAAAAGCTGAAAACACAAAATTACGATGAAAGTTGGAAAGAGCGCTCCCACCAAAAGCCAGAGCGGCGAAATGCCTTCCTCTCCAAAACTATCTTTCAAAATACCATAGCCAGCAGGGTTGGGAGCATTGGCGATAACAGTAAGACCCCCACCGGAAACGGCACCGGCCACCAAGTTATACTTGGCCGAGTCAGAGAGATCCACCAGAGAACCTAAATAGGTTAAGGCGGCATTATCAGTAACTGCCGTCAAGGCCGTGGCTCCAAAATATAAAACGATGTCACTCATCTTGCTCAAGACCACTTGCAACCACCAGGCCTGCACTCCGCCTAAAGTAACCAGACCTGCAAGAAAAAAACCTACCATGAGGGATTCGCGCACCTTAGGAATATCCTGGTATTCTTGAGTAACCTTAACAATTCCAAGAAAAAATAAAAAGAGACCGAGAAAAAAGACCATATGATGAGCGGTGTAAACCACCATGCCGATAAAAATCACATGAATTGCAATCATCCACCAAGGTGTCGCCAATTGTTTGGAATCGTGCACAGTTTGAAGTTTACCTGTTAACTCCTTCTTAAAAAGTATGGCATAGGCGATGGTGGATATGGCAACTGCGATAGCGGCCTTCCAGCCAAAATTCAAAATCATATGGGAAAAGCCCCAGTGATACTTGCCCGCGACCATGAGAACTGGAGGTGCAGCAAAATGCGAGAGAGTTCCTCCCACAGAAACGTTCACAAAGAGTAAACCAATAGTGGCAAATTTGAATTTGGAACTCATCTCATGCTTATAGAAATTGCTCAGTAAAATCATTGATGTGACAGTCATGGCAGCAGGTTCAGTGATAAACGAGCCTAAAAGCGGGCCGATAAACAAGGCCGAGATATAAAAACTCATTTTTTCATTCAAAGGAATCAATTTGGCAAAAGTTTTGATGAGCATTTCGGCCAGGTGAATGACTGGTCGAGTAGCGGCCATACACATAATGACAAAGACGAAAGCTGGTTCAGTATAGTTTTGAGTTTCCAAATAATGTATGGCGCCACCTATAAGGGTATGATGCTCGTCATAAATGGCAAAGCCTTTGTCGAAAGAGTAGTAGGTTAAAAAAATAGCGGCCCACATCCCAAAGACCGCTTCAACCTCGGCCAAAAAGTGAAAAATATTTTCTCCAATCGAGCCTTCAGGGTAATGATGCGCCATATGCTCAAATTTTTTCACCATAAAAGTATGTAGAACAGCAATGCCAAAAATTATCGTGCCTGCCAACTCAACGTTCGTCGGATTCATTTTGACCTCCCTTTCAAAAGAGTTCTTTTGAACGCGCCCCTCCTGGGCGCAACTCTACGGTCATTTTTCTGCAAAAAATTGCGCTTCATCTCTACCTCTCATTTCAAAGGGATAATGTAATTTATGGTAGCACAACACAAAAAAAAGGCCTCTGTGAAAGAGGCCCAGGAAGAAATAATATCCGACTAAAATCAACCATTAGACCCAATGGACGAGACTGGACAGGCCTCTAACTGCTCTTGGCAAAGGGCCAACTCTTCAGGGGTTTTGGGTTGTTTTTTCACATAAGCATTGCCATCTTCATCTTCACCAAAAAAATCTGGCGCTCCAGTATAGCAAACGTTACAAGCAATACAGCCCTCACCGTTCTCATCATCAGGATCAGTGCAATACCATGGGCCGGGAACATTTGATTTATGCTTTTTAGCTGGATTCGCCATAACAACTCCTTCACGCGAAAATAATTAATGTTTTTTGATTTTATAAATGATTCAGGCCAAAAACTCTACGGAAAACTATTAAAATTTTTATCATTTATTGAGTAATAAATTCTGGGCGCAAAGAACGCAGCGCGTCCTCCGATGAGAAATGACAGTGATAAATAAATTTTGCAAAGTCATTGGAAGGAAATAAAATCAGCCTTCAAACTCCTTTAGAGGTGACTATGACAGAAACAATTCAGGATACTGCTCGTAATTGGCTAAAAGATTCCAGTATTGAAGCCGTTGATCGGCAAGAAGTAGAAAATTTGCTGAACACCTCTAACGAAGAAGAACTTACCGACAGATTTTACCGCGAAATGGAATTTGGGACAGGTGGCATTCGAGGCATTATGGGAATCGGTGCTAACCGCATGAACAAGTATAACATTCGTAAGGCCACCTATGCCTTGGGTGAAGTGGTCAAAAAAAGCAGTAAAGCTCCATGGCGAGTGTCCATTTGCTATGACAGTCGAAAGAACTCCTACGAGTTTTCCAAAGAATGTGCCCAGGTCCTCGCCGCCATGGGCATTGAGGCCTATATTTATCCCCATCTCAATCCAGTGGCACTGCTGTCTTTTGCTGTAAGATATTTAAAGGCCCATGCCGGAATTATGGTGACCGCCAGCCACAATCCCCCAAAGTATAATGGTTACAAAGTCTATTGGAGTGATGGTGCCCAAGTGACCCCTCCGCATGATCAAATGATCATTGAGCGCTATAATGCCCAGAGAGGGTTTGCCCATATACCCACAATCAGTTTTGAAGAAGGCCAAAAACGCGGCCTAATCAAATGGATTTCAAATCAAGTGGAGGACGAATATTTTAGATTACTGCAAACAAAATTCATAAATCCGTCCGTTTGCGAAAAGCATGGTCAAGAGCTAAAGTTGGTTTACACTCCTATTCACGGTGCAGGTAAAGTGCCATGCCTGCGGGCCTTGGCCAGGTTAAACATAAGTCAGGTGATCACAGTGCCTGAACAGATTGAACCCGATGGCACCTTTCCCACGGTTAAGAGCCCCAATCCTGAAAATCCCGAGGCCATGAAGCTTGCGGTAGATTTGATGCTCAAAAGCAAAGCCGATGTCGCCTTTGCCACAGACCCTGATTGTGATCGCTTGGGGGTCGCCCTGATTCATAATGGGGGAACTCACTATTTAAGCGGCAACCAAATTGGTATATTAATGCTTAATTACATCCTTACAAATCTTAAAGAACAAAAACGTCTTCCATCGAATCCGTATTTTGTTAAAACAATTGTAACCACCCCATTGCAAGATACGATTGCCGCCAAATTTGGTGTCAAGGTCGAAAATACCTTGACGGGTTTCAAATGGATTTGTCGACGCATGGGAGAAATGGAAAGAGAACACCCTGAGTGCAATTTTATTTTTGCCACAGAAGAATCATTCGGCTACATGAACCATAATTACGTGCGTGATAAAGATGGCATTTGTTCAGTGGCCCTCATGGCGGAGTTGGCCCTATGGTACAAACTGAAAGGTCTGAATCTCATGCAGGCCTTGGATGAAATCTATGAGACCTATGGTTTTTCCAGTGAAGCGCTTTTAACTCTCGACTATGAAGGAAAATCGGGGGCGGAAAAAATCAAACGCATCATGGAACGCTTTCGGTCACAAAATCACCGCACTATGTGCGGTCAGACCATCTCACAGGCAGAAGACTACAAGGCACAAGAAAAAACTGATTATACCAATGGTCAAGTTCAACGGATCGATTTACCTCAAAGCGATGTTCTAGGTTATGCCTTCCCATCGGGAGACCGTCTTTATCTGCGGCCGTCGGGCACGGAACCCAAAATTAAATTTTACATTATGGTGCAAGAACGTCGTGGTGATTTGGCCACCAAGAAGAAAAAGGCCGGAGAAAAAATTGATGCTTTCCTTAGTTTTGTGAAAAAGGAATCGGAGTTGGCGTGAACGAAATGAAACATAAAAAATCTTCAGACCTGGCCGTGGCCTTGGTAAGTGGCGGTATGGATTCTCTGGTTACGGCAGCAATAGCTTGCGAATCCCATACCCGCGTGGCCTTTCTTCATTTGAATTATGGCCAAAACACGGAACGAAAAGAACTTGAAGCTTTTCATAATATCGCCGACTTTTATCAAATTCCTCATCCCTTTCGAAAAGTAATCGATGTCACATTTCTTAAACAAATTGGCGGAAGCTCACTCACTGATACAACGATCAAAGTTAAAGAGTTCAAAGGAGAAAGTCATGAGATTCCAGATTCATACGTACCCTTTCGAAACACTCACCTTTGCGCTATGGCGGTATCTTGGTCTGAAGTGATTGGGGCCAAAAAGATATACATTGGAGCTGTTTACGAAGACTCTTCCGGATATCCGGATTGTCGCCCTTCTTATTACACGGCCTTGAATAAACTTATTAAGGAAGGTACAAAAAATGGGGATATCGAAGTCATTACACCTGTAATCAACATGAAAAAAAAGGAGATTGTTCTTAAGGCCATTGAACTCAAAGCTCCCTTACAATTCTCCTGGTCGTGTTACGCCAATAACGACATGGCATGCGGAATTTGTGACTCTTGCGCTCTTCGCTTAAGGGGTTTCCAGCAAGCCGGTGTATCAGACCCACTCCCCTACAAAGTACGTCCTAATTATCCTTGAGGGAATAGCGTCCTGATACGCCATAAATGGAAATTTCAGGAGACTCCATTAAAACTGGAAATAACTCTGCAAATATTCTGAATTTTGCCAGTCCATTTTTAGAGTAATGGGCCTTTTCCGCCGGGCCTACGACAATTAATCCCAAATTTTTTTTCACCAGAAATTCATAAACTTTGAGAGCATCTGTACTTTCATAAATAAAATGGAGATCGGCGGTGCGCTCGGAGATTTCCCTCTCGGATAATCCACGCACAACAGCGTGATAACGCCAGCCAAGATAGGTTGGAAGTCCTGAATACAGGGAAACTAAGTTATCACTAGCAGTAAAAGATTGGCCTGGGGCCTCAACCAACGTTGGAATACCACCGACATGCTCCTGTGCCCATTTCACCGCTTGTTCGATATAACGCGAGTGTTGTTTTAAAAAGGCCAATCCTTTTAAATTTGGTCTTTCACCAATTTTGAGGGACATAAGCCCCATCATGGTGGGAATGGCCATGATGGAAAAAAAGCTCACCACGGAAGCCAGCAAAATACGTCGCCATCGTCGCTGCCATAAAGAGGCCTCGAAGCATTCCCACCATTTCGCCATGAGCATCATGGAAATCCCTGATAGTAAAAATGTCCACGTTCTAAATTTAAAGACCGTATTCATGTGATCCATAATTACACAAAGCTCAGAGAATAATAAAAGGCAAGCCGTTGCAAAAACAAACATCAAAAGATCACGATACTGCGGCCGTGGATGTTCTCGCCCCCCCCACCAGAGAAGTGATATGAAAAGAATGGCCGCGCTCCCGATACTAAAAATGAGAAGAGAAACGCCATGAAGTCGCCATCCCGGCATAAAGCAAATCGTGAATAAAATCAAAACAAACGGAATGATCATATTGATTCGCAGCTTGCGCCTAAACAGTGAGATCATTATGGGAGGTAACAAAAATAATGTAACTCCCCAAAAATGGCCTTGATGAAGAAATGTCGGCAAAAATGAATGAAAGGGAGCGGAATTGAAACCGATAAGCTTTTCCAAATAGAGATTTTTTGGTCGGCCAAGAAAATTGAGAATAAAGGGAATGCATAAAATAAAAAGCAATCCTCTCTTAAAGAAATAGAGCACCGAATAACGAGTTACCCTTTTTTCAGACGCCTCGGATTCCTTCCAAAGAAACCAAGGGACACTTACGGCCATGAAAAAAACCACCACGATTACATCCCATACATTGGCCGCAAAAAGAAAAAAAATAAGAACTAATAATTTAAGATCTAACAATCTTGCCACTAAATTTTTCCACCCCACCGGACGGTGTGTCCGATCAAACCAGATGGCCAGTGCCGCCAGAGAAAAAGGCCAGCTCATCAGATGAGGATGGAGATCACCAAAGGTGTAAGTGAAAAAAGGATATTCAGCAAAATGACCAAATTCAAAAATTCGAGTTGAATCCCAATACAACGTAAAATTTATCGTTCCGGAAACCATTTTGGATACAAAGGCCAGATTGGAACTAAAGAGAAGCGCCCCTGCAGCTGCGATGGCCATTTTCCAAGACCATTCAAAGGCCACGAATAACAAACTTACGGCGGCGACAAAAAAAGATACCAGCAAAGACAAAGCGGCAAAATAGGCAACATCAGGAGGGAGAAACGATGCTTCACCCCATAAGGCGATTAAAAAATGTCCGAGATAATAATAGCGCAAAAGACTGCCGCCAGCGATAGGATTGGTAATAGCTCCTCCCACATAGCGATAGAAAAAATTGAGGCTTTGAAAATCCGGGGCCTTTTCGCCGTAGATTAAATGAGAATGAAAAGCAAATGACAGGAGGGCAAGTCCGTAAATCACAAGGAAAGGACTTTCCCATTTCAATATTTCACGCCATGGATATACCGGGGATCGATCGCCTCTTTTCAAATAATATGACAGGCCGAGAAATACGGCATTTACCCCATAAAAAAACACAGCGCTATGAAATGGCCCCCCATAAACAATCAGAAAGTGCAAAAAAAGTCCTAAAAATGCACTCCCAAGAAAGCGTGCTTGCCAATATTGGAAAAAAGTTATTTGAGCGGGACCGCGGAAAAGATTGCAGATATAAAGCGATGAAACCCAAGGCAATAAATAAAATAAAAGCAAGCCGATAATAGAATTGATGGGAATCACGAGATAATCGGAAGTGCAGGTGTTTCATCAGGTAAGGATTCCATATTTTTAATAAGTTCCTCCAATGATTTAAAATGAAAGGCCTGCAATAAAAAATCTAGATGAATGGCCAAATCATAAAGTAATTTTGGTCCATTATAAATAAAGGCGGTGTAAATCTGGGCCACTTTTCCACCTTGCTTCCAAAGTCGCCAAAGATCACCGACATTAGAAATTCCACCTACCGCAATAAGTTCAAAACCTTGCACGCCTTTTATGATCTCAAGAATCCGCTTTCGCATTTCAAAAGACTTATGCGCCAGCAACTTTCCTGAAATTCCTCCCACACCATACTCTGGCATGATGGTGGTATTGGTCCCAACTATCCCCGCCAATTTATGCTTCATGGCCAGTTCAATCACTGCATCTAACTCGGCGTGAGGTAAATCAGGAGAAATTTTCACATAAAGAGGACGTGGGCATTGGCAACGAATATCACTCAAGGCATCCAGGATGTGTTTCATCCCCTCACAACTCTCAAGTTGTCGCAAGTTGGGGGTATTGGGTGAAGAAACATTGATGGTTAGGTAATCAACATTCGGTGCCAGCAAACGGTAGAGATTCTGATAATCCAAAGGCGCCTGATCCAATGATGTATCCTTATTTTTTCCAATGTTGGCCCCAACTGGTTTTCCGTGCTTCTGGGCAATCTTGAGCTTCATCAAATGTTTAAGCGCCACCTCGGCACCGGCATTATTAAAACCCATTCTATTCAATAAGGATTCCTCCGCTTCCAAACGAAAGAGACGAGGTCGAGGATTGCCAGGCTGTGGACGCCATGTCAACGTTCCAATTTCAACTGCACCAAAAGGGAGGGAGGTAAAAAAATCAACACACTTGGCATCTTTATCCAGGCCTGCGGCCAAGCCAATGGGAAAAGGCCAGATACCCATATTAGTTTCCAGGGCAAAACGATTGTTAAAATTAAACTCTTGATGCTTCCCCAAAAAATGAAAAGCACGACTCGCCAAGGCCGGAAAATGGTGCAGTCCCTCAATAGTAATATTATGAACCGTTTCCGGATCGATTTTAAAAGCAACCTTTTTGAAGAATTGGTAGGGACTAGACACTCGTTCCACCCTTGACCCTAATAGAGTTGCACGTAATCGCCTTCATTCACTTGTCCACCGGAATGAAGCACGGCAATCGCTCCATCCTGGCCGAAATAATCTATAATCTCCACGGTTCCCTTAATTTCACCCTTGGAGACTCCGATTAAGGCACCTGTTTCTGGATCATAGACTTCCTGACCTTCCGTAATCACTTTTAATATATCACTAATTTGAAGGCCGCTGTTACGTCCGGCATTAATATAAATTTTACTACCAATAATTTTCGCCACACGGCCAACCCAATCTAATTTCGAAGTAATAGATAAAATTTTGGGAATTGCCATGCGAGCTGCAACTTGTCCAGAATACCGAAGCAGGTCTCGGCGATAGGCCAAAAGTTCTTCAGGATCAGTGGCAAACATCCTGTAAGCATTATCATCTACAAAACCATCCAAATTTTCACTTAGGATTTCTTTATTGGCATTGACATCAAAAACCTTGATTTCGAGTTTGACCTCGGTGTGTGATTTCGTTTCTCTTATGATGCCAATTTCATCTGGACGCTCACGCACTCTGGCTTCAACAACACGGCCAAAAAGAACCATGTTAATGCCGGCCTGTTTTGCTCTTCGCGATAATTGCACCAATTTGACTCCACCACCGGCATAGATTTCCTTGGAAGAACCAAAAAGCGCCTGGGCCTCATCATCAATAATAAACTCACCTGTTTTACCAATTTCTTTGCGAAATTCTTCAGTCACGGTGATGGCCAAATCATCTCCACCGTAAGGTGCTTCGTTAAAAAAGCGAAGAAGTGCCAATTTCTTTTTTATTGCGGTAAATTGCTTTGTTGTGCCTTTAGGTGCGACTCTTTTCCCTTTAGAGTCGCGTCGAATAAAGGGAGTCGAGCATGCCGCAATAGTAAACAAAACAATGACAATAAAAAAAACAAAACGGTGATTCGTCTTAGCGGTGAAAGTCATTGTGATCTTTCTCCATCTTTATAAATTCTCTGCTTAAACGACATTACAAATGGTTGGCCGATATCATTAAAATGCAAAGATAATTCTTTATTTACATCACAATCTTGTAATTTCTTCAAAATGTCCAAGGCCTTCATTGTCTCCCCTTGATATCGTAGAAGAATTCGGGCCTGCTGACCATCATAAGTCTCTAACCTTCCCTGAAAACCTTGCCCAGCTCCTTTTTGCGATAACAAATCCAGAAGAGTGTAAATATGGGAAATCGATCCTACTTTTTGTACTTCAAGAATAAAAAATCCATTAACCTCTGGAAGATTAGTTAGCGATTTGGCCAGCCCCTCCCATGAAACTAAAGGAATTCTGTAAATAGTGCTAGCGATATTCGAGCTTAATGCTTGCGAAGCGGTAGCATCAATTTTTTGTACCGTAACCGGAAAGTCTTGTGAGTGCACCACATCGCGTGTTTTTAAATCGATCAAAACATGATCTCCTTCGATCTTTAAATTGAATCCACCGGCCGATTCATCAACTGCTTGGGCCTCTAAATGTACCTGTACTTTCAACCATAGAGCGTCTTCAAGCTCCATAGGTAATCTTTTGTTCGTTTTGGGGCCGAGTTGTTCAGAAAATACATCATCGTTTTTAAGTGCGGCCTGAAATTCTTCGACTTGTCCCGGGCCTAAAACTTTAATCTCTGTAATTTGGGACTTAAGGGCTTCACTGAGCCATTTCCGCCAATGATCATCGATAACGGTGGTAAAATCACCGGCCTGCTCAACACCTAAATTTTTCCATTCCATCCCTTTCAAAGTAAGATTCACTGATACAAAAAGAGTGGTAAAATTTCTTGTTTTACTTTCGCTGGTAAACCTATAGAAACAAGCATTTATCGCTTTTTTGTCTACCTTGGCCCCAAGAGTAAGGAAACGTTGAAGAGGATTGGTGGTCGAGCGAGATTGTCTTTTCTCCGAATAGGAAAGAATGGAGCGTGCCAACCCACCGAATTTGGCCCGTTGATTTAATCGGGACTCACGTAATTCACTTTCATATTGGGCGTATTTGGGATGCTTCTCAATGTTCTTTTCATCTTGCAACAGATATTTTTGCTTCAATTCGCTAACCGTAGCACTGAAAGTTTCCTCGAATCTGGCATTATATTTTTTCCAAAATAACTCATTATCTAATCCCATCTCTCCAAGAACTTTTGAATAAATATCGGCAGTCGCACTGGCATAAAGCTGACGCTTGATGAATTGCGCATCATCACTTGGGCGAGAAAGAAATTGCCCTTCCCCTTCCACCATCATGCTTTTCTCTTCCGCTCCCCCCTGAGAAAATGGTGCCAACACAAGCAATAGAAAACAGATCAAGCTTATCACTGACGCGCCCATGATTCTCCTTCCTCTGCCCCCAGCTGATACTGAACGGCATTTTTTTCAAATAGCTCATTTACCATAGCTGCAAACTGAGGTGTGGGATTAATTAAATATTCCTGCCCCAAAGATATTTCAGCCTGAACGCCTTGATGTAACAAAGTGACATGAAGAGGAACCGTTCCACGATAGCTAAGCAGGACTTGCCGGAATTTCTCCAACTTATTGAGCCAATTGGTTTCAAGATCTTTCATCTCAACATTGACTGTCACTCCCATTACACGCTGGGATGCTTCTTCATCAATTTTTTTCACCTTGGAAGGAAAGAATTTACGAGGACTTTCGGCCAGATTAACCTGTCCCGTAATCGCCACAGGCGAATCTCCGGCGAGCACACTTTCAAACTCGGCGAAAGTTTTTGGGAAAATAACACACTCAATCTTTCCTGATAAATCTTCCAGGGTGGAAAATCCCATGCGCTCACCCTTTTTTGTTAAAATATTTTTTCGGCCGGTCAATAGGCCGGCCAAAACCACTTCACGTTTATCCGTTCCAGTCAATTCATGGATTTTGGCAATTTCCATAGAGCACATTTCTTTCATCATACCACGATAGCGATCGAGTGGGTGGCCGGAAACATAAATTCCCAAGAGTTGATACTCATAATTTAACTTTTCTTGATAATCCAAATCGGCCACTTCTTTGACATCAAGAGTGACATTCGTGCTCGATATGCTGTCACCTTCATTTTTCGTACTGACGACTCCAAAATCGAACAAGTTGCCTTGTCCTAAGGACAACTCATCTTGCCTTTTTTGTCCATAGACCATGAACAACTCTAAATTTTCGTGAAGAGTTTTGCGATTATAATTCTTTTCAATGGTATCGAAGGCCCCAACTAAAATCATGGATTCCAAAGCACGTTTACCACAAATTCGTAAATCAACCCGAGTACAAAAATCGATGAAACTTGTAAATGGTCCGCTGGACGTCCTTATTCTAACTAATTCAGCAACGGCGGTTTCTCCAACATTTTTAATCGCACCAAGGCCAAAACGTAAATTATTTCCCACCACATTAAAAAACCAGGTCGACTCATTGGCATCTGGCGGAAGGACGAGAACATTATGTCGAAGAGCATCTTGAATGTATTGAGTAACCTTGTCGGTATTGGATAATTCAGTTGATAAAAGGCCGGCAAAAAAAGGTGCTGGGTAATAACACTTGAGATAAGCAGTTTGATAGGCAATAAGCGCATAGGCAACGGCATGTGATTTATTAAACCCGTATTCTGCAAATTTGCTCATCAACTCAAAAAGAAAGACCGCTTTTTGCTCATCTTGTCCTTGCTTCTTGGCACCTTCCCTGAAGATGGCCTGATGCTTGGCCATTTCCTCGGCCTTCTTTTTACCCATGGCCCGTCGAAGCATATCGGCTTGCCCAAGCGAATAGCCCGCAACGGCTCGGGCAATATTCATAACCTGCTCTTGGTAAACAATAACGCCGTATGTATCCTTCAAAATAGGCTCTAAGCTGGGAAAGGTATATTGAATGGCTTCATCGCCATGCTTCCGTTTAACAAAATCATCAACCATGCCAGAACCTAAGGGACCTGGGCGATAGAGCGCATTGATGGCGGTGATATCTTCCAGATTATCTGGGCGAATTCGGCGACAGAGATCGATCATTCCTGATGATTCAAGCTGAAATACGCCAATAGTGTCCCCTTCAGAAATAAATTCATACACTTTCTTATCATCTAGAGGTATCGCATCAATCTCAAAATCCGCAGAGGAATCGCGTCGTATAAATTGCGTCGCATACTCAATTACCGTCAAAGTTTTTAAACCAAGGAAATCGAATTTTACCAATCCGATACTCTCCGCAAAATCCTTATCAAATTGAATGACTTGCTCACCCTCACGGCCTCTAAAAAGCGGGCAATATTCCACCAAAGGCCGGTTGGTAATAATCACACCAGCAGCGTGAATCGAGGCATGGCGCAAAAGACCTTCAAGACGTTTGGCAATGTTAAAGATCTGCCTCACTTTAGGATCGTGTTCAATCAGATCCTTCAACTTCGGCTCTTTTTCAACCGCCTCAGTCAGGGTAATTCCTAATTCTTCTGGAACCAGCTTGGCCAGAATATCGGCCTCATTGTATGGCAGAGCAAAGACCCTACTCACATCACGCAGGACCGCCTTGGCCTGTAATTTTCCAAAGGTAATGATTTGACCGACTCTTTCGGTCCCATATTTTTTGGTGACATAATCAATCACCTCACCACGACGATTTTGACAAAAGTCCACGTCAAAATCAGGGAGGGAGACCCGCTCGGGATTGATAAAACGCTCAAACAGCAGATTGTAAGGCAAGGGATCAATATTGGTGATAGAGAGAGCATAGGCAACCAAGCTGCCTGCCCCTGATCCTCTTCCAGGACCGACAGGAATATTCTGTTTTTTTGCCCACTTGATAAAGTCGGACACAATGAGAAAGTATCCAATAAAGCCCATTTCACCGATCATGCGCATTTCATCTTGCAAACGGGCAATATACTTGGGTCTAAGCTCGCTCTCCCAATTCTGCAAAATAACTAAATTGCGAAAATGCGGTCCCCCGAAGCGCTCTTCGAGTCCTTCAGTTGCAACTCGTCGAAAAAATGCGACAAGTGATTCCCCGGTTTCAATTGGATAATCGGGAAGATGATATATCTGTTTACCCTTTTCATCTTTCCATGAGAACTCAACATTACACTTGTCAGCAATCTCTAACGTAGCATCGCAGGCATCGGGCACATCCTTGAACAACTGTCGCATGGCCTCGGGGGATTTGTAGTAAAACTCATTGGTAGTGAGTTTCATTCGCCCCTCATCATTCAAGGTTTTACCTGTCTGGATACACATAAGAACTTCTTGGGCCATGGCATCTTCCGCCGTCATGTAATGACAGTCATTGGTGGCCACCAATCGCACATTATTTTTGCGCGCATATTCGATAATTTTTTTATTGGCGATCTCTTGCTCGCTGATGCCGTTACTTTGAATTTCAAGATAAAAGTCTTCGCCAAAAAGTTCACGTAACCGATCAATGGCACGAATGGCCTTTTCATCTTGACCGGTAAAAAAATTATATCCCACCTCACCTTTGAGACAGGCGGTAGTACAAATCAAACCTTCCCTATACTGCCGCAAAATCTCCATATCGATGCGTGGCCGATAGTAAAACCCTTCAAGGTAGGCGGCTGAAATCAGCTTGCACAAATTCTGATACCCTTGAAAATTCTTACAGAGCAAAATCAAATGATGAATCTGATAGCTCGATTCATTCTCATCTTGAGATCCCAAATTTTTGGACTTTTTAGGCGAGATGCGGTCATGCCGCGTCCCTGGAGTATAATAAACCTCCGAACCGATAATAGGTTTGATGCCCGCCTTTTTGCATTGATTGTAAAAATCAATACAGCCGAACATGTTGCCATGATCAGTCTGGGCCACGGCAGGAACCCCAAATTCCCGCGCCTTGCTCATCAGGTCCTGAATACGAATGGCCCCATCAAGTAAAGAATACTGGGTATGCAAGTGCAGATGAATAAAGCTGCCCGGATGGGAAACAACAAGGCCCAATTTTTGACCCATTTGATCTATTTTTTCCACGCGGCGAACCTCATAGATGGTATTAAAATGCTATAGTTTTAACCAGATGTTACAAAAGTCACCAGAGAGATGTCACAACTAATTCGGTGAAAAATTTATGCGATCTTCACTCCCATTCTATAGTACCGGGTGGTTTCGAGGTAATGTCGTAGACAACTCTTGTAATTCCGAGAACTTCATTGGTAATACGAGAAGAAACTGTTTCTAAAAAATTTCTCGGAACATCAGACCAGTGGGCGGTCATACCATCACTGGAGTTAACGAGTCGCACCGCAATAACTTCTTCATAGGCCCGAGCATCCCCTTTTACACCAACAGTTCGAATAGGCAAAAGCACTGTAAAGGCCTGCCAAATGGCCTGATACAAATGAAAATTTTGAAGTTCTTCAAATAATATTTGATCCGACTGTTGAACTTTTTGGATGGCCTTGTCGTTTAACTCACCTAAAACTCGAATGCCAATTCCTGGGCCGGGAAATGGGTGGCGATAAACCCATTGGGGTTTAAGCCCCAGCTCAAGCCCCAAGGCGCGCACTTCATCCTTAAACAAAAAACGAAGTGGTTCCAACAATTTTAATTTCATCCGTTCTGGCAGACCACCCACATTATGGTGTGATTTAATAACTGCCGATTTGCCACCCTTTTGATGAGGGCCAGTGGACTCAATCACATCGGGATAAAGGGTTCCTTGGAGCAAATGAGTGAAGTGAATATCGTGAGTCTTTTCAAAATGATGAACTTGCGTTTCAAAGACTTCAATAAAAGTTTTCCCTATGGCCTTTCGTTTGTCCTCGGGATCGGCAAGCCCCCTGGTTCGTTCTGCAAAAATAGTTTTGGCATCAATAATCTCAATGGACAGTGACGTATGTTTTTGTAAAATTTCAATATGGGCATAATCTTGGGGTCGCAATAGGCCGTGATCCACAAAAAAACAATAGAGGCGCTCACCCAATACCCGGTGGGCCAAAGTGGCGGCGACTAAGGAATCAACCCCACCTGAAAAGGCACACAGCACATTCGTGGCCTTGGCCTGCGTGATCAGTTGAATACCTTCAAATAGCATGGCCTTGGGAGACCAGTCTTCTCTCAAATGAGCAATCTCGTGATAAAAGAATCTTAAAAGATCTTTCCCATGTTGAGTATGTTCTACCTCCGGATGGAACTGTAACCCTACCCGCGGTAATTTTTTATCTCGCATCATCGCCAATAAACCATTGTCACTTTTCAATACAACTTCGAAATTGGAAGGCAATCCGGTAACATGATCAAAGTGACTCATCCATACGGAAAAGCTGGAAGGAAATCCGTTAAGAACCTGGTCTTTCTCAAAAGTCACTCGCGCATTGCCATACTCTCCTAAATGCCCGCGAGCAACTTGGCCCCCCAGAACATGGGCCATAATTTGCATACCATAACAAATCCCTAAGATAGGCAGTTCCGGCCGCTTGAAGAAGAGAGAAAAATCGGTGTTATCCTCAAACACTGACTGTGGCCCACCAGACAGGACTAAAGCACTTGGCCAATCATCTTTTTTCAAACGATCACTGGCCTCATCCACGGTAAGAATTTCGCTCCTAAAGCCTAATTCACGAGTTTTCCTGGTTATGAGTTGAGTATATTGCGAACCAAAATCAACGATCCAAATCTGATGCATGAACTAGTCCTTAACTTACAAATTAATTAGCTGAGTAATTGGGCGCCTCTTTGGTAATGATGACGTCATGGGGATGACCTTCGCGCAAAGAAGCATTGGTAATCAAAATAAATTCTGCCTTCTCTTGCAATTCGAGAATGGTCCGTGCTCCAACATATCCCATCCCCGCGCGTAGACCACCCACGAGCTGATGAATATTACTACTTAGGGAGCCACGATACGGCACCTGCCCCTCGATACCTTCAGGAACGAGTTTTCCGATTTCATCAATATTACCTTGACCATAGCGGTCTTTAGAACCCTTCACCATGGCCCCTAGAGATCCCATGCCTCGGTAAATTTTATAAGAACGCCCTTGGTAAAGAACCGTTTCACCGGGTGCTTCATCCGTTCCGGCAAAAAGTGAACCGATCATGACGGAACCAGCGCCGCCCGCCAATGCTTTGACGATATCACCAGAAAATTTAATACCTCCATCGGCAATGATAGGAATGCCAGCTTTCTTGGCGGCCTGAGAACATTCCATCACGGCACTCATTTGGGGGATACCAATCCCAGCAACCACCCGAGTCGTGCAGATTGAACCTGGACCGATTCCAACTTTGACCCCATCGACTCCCGCATCAATCAATGCATTGGTGCCTTCCGCCGTGGCCACGTTGCCTGCCACGACATCAACTTGGGTAAAAGCTTTCTTCAAGCGACGAACCATCTCAAGCACGCCCCTTGAATGACCATGGGCCGTATCCACCACCAACGCATCCACCTGGGCGCGAACCAACTCCTGGGCCCTCTCAAATTCGCGATCGCCAACACCTATCGCGGCAGAGACGCGCAACCTTCCCAAATTGTCTTTGTTCGCCAAGGGATGATCGATACTCTTTTTAATATCCTTAATGGTAATCAATCCCTTCAAACGGCCTTGTTCATCGACGACCGGTAATTTCTCAATACGATGTTTATGCAAAAGATGTTTGGCTTCGTCCAAATCATTGCTCTTCGTAGTTACCAGCTTATCTCTCGGGGTCATGATGTCTTTTACTTTTTGTTCCAAATTAGTTTCAAATTGAATATCCCTTCCAGTCAAAATCCCCACGAGGACATTGTCATCGGACACAACGGGAAATCCGGTTATTTTATGTTTCCGAGACAATTCTAAAAAGGCCTTCAGAGATAATTCCGGATGAACGGTAATGGGATCAAAAATCATTCCGGCCTCATACTTTTTTACCTTCCCCACTTCCCTAGCTTGATCGGATGGCGACATGTTTTTATGAATGACACCGATGCCCCCTAACTGGGCCAGAACGATGGCGGTGGTGAATTCCGTGACAGTGTCCATGGCGGCGGAAATAATAGGGACATTGACAATAATGTTGCGACTAAAACGACCTCTCACATTGACTTCACTGGGAAGTACTTCGGAATGGCCCGGCCGTAGAAGGACATCATCATACGTAAAGGACTGCCTGAGTTCTATCTGTGACATTGAACACCACCTTTCTAGAAGATAAAGGACAAGGGAATAGCAGTAGTATATAGAAATAAAAAAGCGGCGGACAGGGCCGAAAAAGGGATTAGAAACGACTAATAATCTTTTTTGTAGTCTTGATTGTAATTCTTGAGTTGATCGATCAAGCGATTGACTTCCTCATTATGACGCATTTGCTGCTTATACTTATCGGTCAAGGTACTTTCAAAGGAATTAGGCACGGGAGGCACGCTCGCTGGAGCGGTCGATACCGTCTCGGGCATGATCGACGCGGGCGCACGTGTCGGACGGGCGGCAATAGGACGACTTTCATGATGCACAACTTTGTCTCTCGAAACTCCGTAGACTGTTATTTTGACATTGGATGTCTGCTTGTAATCGTTTTCACGCTTCCAAATTTTCTTAGGTCGGATTTTTTTTGCCTCAACCAATTTCTCAGACAAGAGCGGAGCTATATTCAATTCTCGAGCTGTAACACGTTCCTCTTTTTTCAAATAAACAATATCGCCGCCGTTATTTACGTCCGGTGGTGTCGTTGGAACACTCACTTTTGGCGCGACTTCAACTGGTAAAGAGGCCGGCGCACGATCCTTCACAACAAGAGGAGAATTCATCGATCGTGAAATTGGATCGATTCCTCTAAAAAGTCCGGTGACCTGCTTAAAACTGGAGCTTCCTATTGGGGTGGGATTTCGAGGAACCCCATTATCCACATCTTTTTGGATAAAAGAAAAATATCCTTCAGATATGGCAACAACTACATCTTCCAGAAGTTGATTGCACATATCAAACTGACCACGGATTGATAATACTTGTGTCTTTCCGCTTTCACTATCGTAAGAAACAATCGATTCACCCAAACTGTAGGTCACTTTAGCATTGGCAGTTTGAATCAGCGACACACCACCATCGCCTTTGGTTTGAACCCACAAATGTCCCGCACGAAGATCTATAAGACGCCGCATAATCTGCACGTGCCCCGCACTGGCCAGATGATAGACATGATTGTAGTAATCATTAAATGTAATTTGGCTCCCAACCTCTGTCACAATCTCACTCATATCTTCGATCAGATCACCAACTTTGAGTGAATGGGCCTTTCCCTCGCTGAGGCCAAAGGCATTACCAGACAGTTCTTTAACAATGGCGACAGGTGAGGCCACAACTTGATCAGGGCCACATAAAAATAAGAAGGCCATGCAACTGGCCAACACGAAAAACTTTGTTGATGCTTTGTTACTCTTTATATTTTTGTAAAATTCTTTCATAATGGGCGCTCAATATTTGCCATTCCGTAGTATTGCGATATTTTTTACGAAATTCCTCTACCGTTCCAAAGAACGCCTTTGAGTCTCCCTGCTTTAAATGGGCCAGGGCCATCCATAACTTGGCCCCGCGATAATGTTTGGATGTAGGATACTTCACCAACAAAGTGTCTAAGTTCTTTAACACCCAATCTATATGTTTCCCACTTTCATAGGAGGCCACACCGGCCTGAAAGAGTACGCTATCATTTAAAGCTTCATGACCGGGATATTGTTCGATGAAAGTCTGGAAAAATTGCGCCGACTTCTCATAATTTTTCTGCTCAAATTCTTTTTGTGCTGTGGCCATTAATTCTTTCGCGCCCCATTTGAAAGTCGCCTGATTCACCAAATCATTTTCTGGATACACAGAACGCACAGTTGGGACGCTGGCCGGAGACCTATCAGTGCCAGTCTTTCCCGCCCCCAATTGTAATTGCAAATAGGCATTTTTTGATTTGTGGCCTTCAAGTTCATATTTAAGATCACTGATTTGTGCGTTAAGAAGACGATTTTCTCGCGCCAATTCCAAAGATCGCGCTTCGTAATTATTGACCTGTGCCGCTCGCTGTTCGAAACGCTTCACCATGTCACAGGCGGTGAATAAGCAACACATCAAAATAATTATGCTTCTAACCATGGCCCTTCCTTGTTTGGGCGTATGCTTGGAATGTCATCGGAATAAATAGAAAAAACTTTAATTGTTCGTAAAAATCGACGGGAATTTAGGCCGCATCAGCATCCCAGATCAGATAATCTCGCCATTCCAGAGGATCTTGGTCGGTTAGTCGCAAAACAAGCTGAGGGGTCCATCTCGGTACTCCAGGCCGATTCTTGGGTTGCATGTGGGCCTCGGCCGGCAATAAGTTGCCTTTCTTACCATTGCATTTCTGACACGCTGTAACAACATTCTCCCATGACGTCTTTCCACCACGGCTCAAGGGGACCAAATGATCCAAGGTTAATTCCTTCATGGAAAACTGACGAGCGCAGTACTGGCAGGTAAAATCATCTCTGGTAAAAACATGAAAGCGGGTTAAACGAACCTTCATACTGGATTTATGTCTCGCTAATAAGCGTAATATTTTCGGCAACTTAAACTGCATTCTTGGAGAGCGAATATCAATCTCTTGGTAGACATCCACAACCTCAGCTCGACCTGTCAACCATAGGATCATGGCCCTTTGCCAGCTAACCACTTTAATGGGGAAATAGGTACAGTCCAGTAGAAGAGTGCGCATAACAATAACTTCCTTCAGATCGCTCGAAAAGCGCTTGTGCTCGATGGTTTCGCGCCTTTCTATTAGTTTAACACAGTTTTGAATTCGTCTAGGTATCTGGAAATAGTGCCCCTGTAAGGACTAATCACCCCCCTTGCATGACTTTTCCATGAGTTATATAATGGCGCGTTTTCACATTATTAACGGCCTTTTTTGCTGGAGTATTTCATGCCCAATGATTCGTCTGTAAAAATCGACATCGATGGTTCAAAGTATGGTGTCGAAGGTTCACTAAAAAAATTCAAACGTCTGTGCGAATCAGCAGGTGTATTAAAAGAATACCGGAAAAGAAAAGAGTTCAAAAAACCTTCTGTGCGTAAAAAAGAAAAAACTGAATCGGCGCAAAAGCGCAAGGCCAAAGAGGCTTCTAAATTTCGTCGTTCCACTTACAAAGTTTAGGTTCGCCCTTTATTCATCTCTCACGTAAAATTGTTCCTGCATATGCAACGATTTTTTTTGCGCCAAAATAATTTCATTGGAGTCAGCAGGATGATGAAAATACGAGTGATGAGCTTTGTCGTTTTCTATGCGTTGAATTTCCTCTTTTGTACCCAGGAAGCCTTTGCTCAAGGCCAAAATGGAGCACCAGAATTTCCCGTCAAAGTTGGGGTTGGTTTTTTTCAAACAGGCCCAGATCGTTTCCTCGTCACCCACTTTGAAAATTTTCCCGGCTGGCACACCTACTGGCATAATCCGGGTGATGCCGGTCTACCAACAAAAGTTTCATTTTTTCAACAAGGCAAGGAACTTTCACTCATCGAGCAAGAACGGCTTGCTCCCAAAAAATATGTCGAGGAAGGTGATTTGTGGGCCTACGGTCACGAAGGGGCTTACTCCTTTTTTTTCAAAATTCCGTCAGAAATTTTAGCTACGTTAGAAGCCCCTTTTGTTATCAAGGTCTCATGGTTGGCCTGTAAAAATATTTGTATTCCGGGACATTGGGAAGCCGATCTCCAATTTGTAAATAACCAATTTAGGATTGTAAAATCCACGCCTGACAATATTCCACAAATTGATCTCCCCCAGAAGGAAATGCAATCACGGTTTGCTTTACTGCCAAAAGACGCGCCCTGGCCTCCTTATCTCGATCTCACATTGCACGAAGGGGCAAAAGATAAAGAATTAATTTTGTTTTTAAATTTTCCACGAGTGTATGAAATCGCTCCAAACTATGCCGGGGAAACACTCCTGATTCCCTTTCCCAATCCTCTCTTTAGTATGGGACATTCCGAATGGTACCGAGGCAAAGGGCCTGATCTCTTTGGCAAAACCCCTATCGAGTGGAATGGCCACTATCAAGAACCTCCGGTTACTCTTCCCAGTAACGGACAGTTCGCCAAAGCTCTAAATTTTAAGTTTCTTTTTTATCCACCAACAGGGGAAGCACCAGTTATTATTGAAAAAAAAATTGAACATTTTCAAAGAGGGCAATTAAAAGAGATGGATTCGTTCTATGCTCTTCTGCACAAAATACCCCAAGTCCAGCATACCGCCAGCGCAGATGTGCAAAAAGAAGCAATCGAGTCCACTCCAAGTGAAGCAGGAGCGAGCGCTGAAAGCGAGCAAAGCATTTTATGGATTATCCTACTCGCCATCTTTGGCGGATTTATTTTAAACTTCATGCCTTGTGTCCTGCCGGTTATTTCACTCAAATTATTTGGACTTATAAAACATAGCGCTGACTCTCCCACCAAATTATGGCGACACAATATGGCCTATGTCTTTGGAATTCTCATCTCCTTCGTCGTTCTGGGACTCTTGGCGATCTTATTGAAATTCAGCGGTCAAACGGTGGGTTGGGGATTGCAACTACAATCCCCAAGATTTGTGGCCATTATGTGCATTCTTCTTTTTGTCTTAACCCTGAATTTATTCGGCCTTTTTGAGTTTATGGTTCCAGGTGGAAAAATCCTAGGTAATGTCTCCTTTAGGGAGGGATTTATTGGGGATTTTCTCAGCGGTGTTTTGGCCACGATTCTCTCAACCCCGTGTAGTGCTCCGTTTTTGGGGACGGCCATAACGTTTGCTTTTACCCGTGGCCCGATGGAAATTATTTTTATTTTCATCGCGGTGGGGATTGGTTTTAGTGTGCCCTTTTTTATCACTTCAATTTTCCCCAGTAGCATGAAGCTCCTGCCCAAGCCGGGACATTGGATGGAGCATTTGAAAAAATTCTTAGGTCTCACTCTTTTACTGACCGTGGTTTGGCTGCTCGATGTGTTCCAGGCATTGACCGATGGAACATTTCCCACCACCAAGTTAACCACGACGATGACGCTTACTTTCTTTGCTTTTTATTTTCAGAAAAATATTTCTAAAAAATTTCGCTGGCGTGCATTGATCTTCATTATGCCTTTACTCGCTTTTACACATTTGATGTTATGGCCTAATTCCACGAGTTCCAGTACCGCTTCTTCCCCTGATCTCCTGGTGGAAAAACAGGCCCATGGTTTGAATTGGATTCCATGGAGTGAAGCTGAGATGGAAAAGGCCAAGGCGCAATCAGAGAACGTCTTCATTGATTTTACAGCACAATGGTGCTTTACCTGTAAGGCCAACGAGCAATTCGTGATTGATACCGATGCTTTCAAGCAATTGGCCGCTGATTACAAATTAAAACTTTTGTTGGGCGATTGGACGAAAAGAGATGAAGTCATCGGACGGTGGCTGCTCAATCATGGAGCAGCGGGTGTTCCGGCCTACTACGTTCAAAAGGCCAACGGCGAATTAAAATTTCTCGGTGAAACCGTCACCCTAGATGAAATCCGCAAGGCAATTGAACCTTAGTCTAGTCTATGTCGAAACGATCAGGTAATTGCATCATCTGTGCAATAATATCGCGCGGGCCAGCACCTTCAAACAAGACTTGATAAAGACCATTCACAATTCTAGCGCGAATTTGATATCTCTCGGCCAAAGCATGAACCGCCCGGGTGGTTTTGTAACCTTCGACGGTGTAGCGTTGAGACTTGATAACATCTTCGGCATTACGTCCCTTGGCAATTTCCAAACCAAAAAGTTTATTTCGTGAAAGATCGCCGGTAGAAGTTAAAATTAAATCGCCCATACCGGAGAGGCCGTAAAAGGTCTCCGGTCGAGCGTTATAGACTTGCCCAAAACGTAACATTTCAGCAATTCCCCGAGTAATCATGGCGGCACGAGTATTATGGTTATATCCCAGACCTTCAATAACTCCTCCGGCAATCGCCAAGATATTTTTTAAAGCGCCTCCGAGCAAAACCCCTTTAACATCATAGGTACAGAAAACTTTAAAATAAGGAGTATCGATCATGGTGGCCACGGCATGCAAAATTTTTCTGGAACGTCCCGCAAGGGAAACGAGAGTTATCTGCTCTTGCATGATTTCATTGGCAAAGCTTGGTCCTGAGAGAAAGCAGAATTGATCACGATAGAGGGGAAAGAGATCAAAGAAGAGATCATCGGAAAGTTCCAAAGTATCCGGATCAATTCCTTTGGTTAAGGAAACGAAGGGAATATCGCGTTTCAAATACATTAAGAAACGCTCATAATATTCCTTATAATAGCTGCGGATTGAATGGGTCGGGAGCCCTGAGACAACCAGATCGACTCCATCTTCGACCAAATCGTCGACCTCATCCCAAGTAAGCGCGCCATGAATATTGGAGGCCAACTTATGTCCGGGTAGATAAATGGTATTTTCCCCGGTTTTTAATCCTGCGTACACATCGGAGGAACGCACTTTCAGAATAACTTTCTTAAAATTAAGCGCAAGCACATTGGCTATGGATGTTCCGAAAGCCCCTCCCCCAACAACTAAGGCCGTACGATATCCCATTTCCCCCTCCAGTTTCTTTTGCTATAACGACAAAACACCTTTTATAGCAATTGCTCTTTGATAAACTTCGATTACTTCATCCGAGCAAACCATATTCATTCTGAATGTGAATGAAAGATATTTCCCTTTTCCTGAAGCACGCACTTCATACTCTTTTATCGTTATATCAAGGCCTAAGATCCTTTTGAACTCTGGTTCCTTTTCAATGGGAATGATAAATTTAAACAGATACAGCGCCGGCCAAGTGTAATTTTTCTCAAGCAGCACTCTCAATTTTTGAAATTCAGGCATATCTCAATCACTCTTTAAAATCATTCACAAAACCTGGAATTGGCGGAACAATCCCTTGAGCGTAACGAAGCAAATCGATGACTTCGCGGACCGCACCGTTTCCCGGCCAAGAATGAGGAACATAGTCAACTTCTTCCAATATTTCCATACTGGCAGTTCGGGGAGCAGCTGAAAAACCTGCTCTCTTTAAAAGAGGCAGATCAAAAAACTCATCGCCCATATAAAGGATCTGTTCATCAGTAAAACCTTCACTCAAGACTTTCAAATAGGGTCCGCGCTTATCTTCACTTCCAATAAAAAAATAATCCACCGTCAAATTTTCGGTGAAGCGCTTGACAATACTCAGCGAATTTCCGCCACTGATTATTCCCACTTTTATTCCGGCCTCACGTAACATTTTCAAACCATACCCATCTCGCACATGAAACAATCGGTTGAAACCAACTTCTTCACCATGATAAAAAACACGACCGTCAGTCAGCACTCCGTCAACATCAAAGAGGGCGACCTTGATGTGCGTAAGCTTTGACTTGAACTTAGACGCAAGAGCACGCAAGTCAGGAGCTTCAGAAACATTTGACATGAGTAAAACCTCTATACGACTTGATAAATCGTTACTAATTTTTCCACTAAGGACTTAATCGAAATCAATGGCAATGCTGTTGAGGCATCCGAGAGGGCCTTTTCAGGAGTTGGATGTGTTTCGATAAAAACACCATCCGCACCAGCGGCAACTGCTGCGCGCGCCAGGACTTCGACATACTCACGCTTGCCACCAGTGGCCGTGCCAAGACCTCCGGGTCTTTGAACTGAGTGAGTAGCATCATAAATAGCGCGTACTCCAAAACTCTTCATAATTTTGAAGCTCGACATATCAACAACCAGATTATTGTATCCGAATGAACTACCCCGCTCAGTCATCAGAATTTTGTTTTTGGATAAATAATGTTCGGCCTTAGTAACAATATTGCCGGTTTCTTCGGGACTCAAAAACTGTCCCTTTTTAACTTTTAACATGCGGTTGAACTTTTTCGCTGATAGGGCAGCAGCACAAATCAGGTCCGTCTGGCGACATAAAAATGCCGGGATTTGCAAAACATCCACAACACTGGCAACAACTTCGGCTTGGTCGGGAAGATGGATATCGGTAATAACCGGCAAACCAAAACGCTTTTTCACTAATTCAAGAATGGCCAGGCCTTTCTCTATTCCCGGCCCTCGGTAAGCATCAAACGATGTACGATTGGCCTTATCAAAACTTCCTTTAAAAAAGAGTTGAATCTTTCCATCAAATTCGCACAAATCTTCTTTCACCTGGTGAGCAATTTCTAAAGCCAAAGCCTCACTCTCGAGGACGCAAGGCCCAATAAAAAGCAGCAAAGGAGGCTTGGATGCTTGTATCATCAATTGTTACCTCCGCCCTTCGCCATCTCAATAAAATGAGCAAAGATGGGATGAGGTGCATACGGTCGACTTTTAAACTCCGGATGAAATTGACAGGCAATGAAGAATGGATGGGAAGACAATTCGATCATCTCCACTAAATTGAGTTCGTGGTTAGTACCGGAAATCACCATGCCTGCCTTGGTCAAGCTCTGAACATACTGATTGTTCACCTCCAAACGATGGCGATGTCTTTCGCTAATTTGATCTGCGCCGTAAATTCTTGCTGCCAACGTATTTTTTTCTAAATGGCAGTTGTAAGCGCCTAATCGCATCGTGGCGCCTTTCTGTCCGTCCTTGGATTGACCCTGCATATAGTGTATCACATAAGTTCCTGGCCATGAAAATTCCTCACTCGTGGCATCTTTGATTCCCGCCACATGACGGGCGAACTCGATAATGGCCAGCTGCAAACCAAGACAAATACCAAAGAAAGGAACGCCATTTTCACGTGCATAGCGTATGGCCCGGATTTTCCCTTCAGTGCCACGTTCGCCAAATCCTCCCGGCACCAAGATACCCTGAACATGAGAGAGAATTTCTGTTGCCTGAGCGTTATCTTTTTCTAATTCTTCAGCATCAATATAAACGGGCTCTAGCTTGACTTGATTGGCAATGGCCCCATGTCTCATGGCTTCATCCAATGATTTATACGATTCAATCAACTCAGTATATTTGCCGACGATACCAATCTTCACTGTACGCAAAGGATGGTCAAAATTATAAACAACGCGCTCTAAATCTTGGACATTCGGCCGCGCCGTCCACATCCCAAGAAGTTCGGCAACTTTTTGATCCAGTCCTTGCCGATGGAAATCGAGAGGAAGCTTATAGATGCTATCAACATCAATTGATTTAAATATCTGACCTGGAGTTACGTTACAAAAAAGTGCCAACTTTTCAGCGATCGAGTGATCGAAATCTCGGTCAGATCGGCAAATTAAAATATCTGGAATTAGACCTAAAGAACGCAATTCCTTGACCGAGTGTTGCGCCGGTTTGGTTTTCAACTCCCCTGCGGCCGCAATATAAGGCAATAAAACGAGATGAATTAACAACACATTGTCGCTTCCCACATCAAGCGAAAACTGCCGGATGGCCTCCAAAAAAGGTTGCGATTCAATGTCACCAACCGTGCCGCCAATCTCTCCCAATAAAAGGTCGCAATCTTCAGCGGCAAGATGGATGCGACTTTTGATCTCATCCGTTATATGGGGAACAACCTGCACGGTCTTACCCAGATATTTTCCCTCCCGTTCCCGTTCAATAACACTCATATAGACTTGACCGGTGGTAAAATTACATGAACGTTTCAAAGTCAGAGAAGTGAATCTTTCGTAATGTCCCAAGTCCAAATCGGTTTCGGCACCGTCATCCGTGACAAAAACCTCACCATGTTGAGTGGGGCTCATGGTTCCAGGATCAACATTGATATAGGGGTCCATTTTGAGCATCCCAATTCTGATACCACGACGCTCCATCAAAGCCGCCAGACTGGCCGATGCCAAGCCTTTCCCAAGAGAGCTGGTCACACCGCCGGTAATAAAGATAAATTTCTTAGTTGTTTTGACCACGCAGAACTCCTTCAATAATAGGAATATCTTCAGGACTATCGACACCCAATAACTCTTTGTGAATGCTCAAGGCCCCAATATTCAAATTCCCTTCCAAAGCACGTAACTGTTCCAATTTCTCCCGCCGTTCGAAGGGAGAAGGCGTCAGCGTAAAAAACCGCTCAAGTGCAGAGGTGGTATAAGAATAAACTCCGACATGCAAATTCCATTCTCCCTTGGAATCTCCGTATGGAATGGGAGATCGGGAGAAATAGAGACATTTGCCTCCCTGAGTGACCACCGCCTTCACTCGATTGGGGTTCATAAATCCTTCAGGGTCATCCTTTCGAGGCCGGATGAGAGTTGTGATATCAAAAGTACTTTTCAGATGAAAATCAAAAAGCGGCAGCAGGTCTTGCAAAAACAAAAGGGGTTCATCCCCTTGAACATTAACCACAAGCGCTGGAGATTTTGTTTTTAAAAAACGCTGATAGGCCAAGAAAACCCTTTCAGAACCCGAAGCAACATCATCATTCACACGCAAAACTTGGCCGCCAATCTGTTTCACGGCAGTTTCAATCCGCTCATCATCAGTCACAACATAAACATCAACCGCATAGGGCATATTTTTTGATGATCTGGATAAGTTTTGATACACATGTTGTATCATGGGACGGCCGGCAATCAATGCCAGTGGCTTCCCTGGAAAACGCATGGCCGCAAATCGGGCGGGAATCAAAATAACAATTTTGGGGTAATCCATAGATTCACTCGGCCTTTCTTAGTTTGCTCTATAATTTTTTATTGTTTAAAACGTTAACCATGAACCCATGGAGGTAGAATGTATCACTCTTGTAAAAACTCTGAAAAGCTATGTTACAGTTAAGCATAGCAGCAGAGGCAACTTTATGCCAAACATCCGACTATAAAAGTAGGTTTCTGCGTGATTATACGTATCCCAATACAGCTTATCCTCTTTCTTGGCCTGATTATGTTCGGCCCTCTTGCATGGTCTCAAGAATGGCTCGGCAATGTCATCACTGATCCTGCCATTTCAAAACGCTGTGATGATTTGGCAAAAAAGAGAGAGCAAAAACTAGGGCATAAGCAGAAATTAATGGCGCTGTTAAAACGCAATAACCATCTCCAAAAAATCGCGCCTCCAAATAGACGTACCGTCAAGCTCAAGCTGGAAATTAATGAAGGACAACTCAATCAGGAACTCGATCTCACACGCCTCACGATCGAGCAATTAGAAGAGGGTATTATTCGTAAAGGCTGTCCCGGAATTGCTCTTTAGACCTGTTCCAACTTTCGCCAGCACTCGCACATCCTGCACATGGTACTTCACACATCATTTCGCATCCTCTATAGTTTTCGTGTGATAGATAAATTTTTTAATCTCGTACTTTCGGCCACGATTATTTCGTCTTTTATTGCACTACCATCATTTGCCCAAAATGAAAGATTTGAACTTAAGGAAACTTTTAAGCCGATCACACTCAACCAGGTTATCCAACAAGGTTTAAAAGAAAATCACGATCAAAAATCTCGTGAAATGCAAGATGCCATTCTCGAACTCCAGTGGGCAGGAGTGTGGGATTCTTTTTGGATTCCCACCCTCACGCTTTCTTTATCCACCCAGGCCCAGCGCATAGCTCGTTTTCGCACGGGAACATCGGACCTCTTCCCCACTCCAACCGCCCCCACGGGTGTCGCCAGTCTAAACTTTGGAGATTATACCGTTTTTAACTGGGGAAAAGATTATCTCGATTACCTCAATAACAAACAAACTATCCGACGCTCCAAGCAGATCTTGACAGAGGAGAAACGCACCCTCAAGCACCGCCTCATCATTATGTATTTTGACGTCCTCACTAAAAAAGAAATTGAAGTATCTATGCGTGACCAACTAAGACACGCATCGTTTGTTTATCGACTCAATCGCGAAAAAGTTGCGGCCCAAAAAATAGCACGGCTGGATTACCAACAGGCACGGGCCGAGTTTCTGAAGGCCCAACAAGAATACTATACCGCTAAAAACGATCTGGAACAGGCCCAAGAGGAATTAGGTCATCAAATCGATGACGGGCCCGGAACACGATATGTCTATCAGGAAAGTCTGGAATATAAGGACTCAAAAGTTGAATTCGATGAAGCCTATGAGTTAGCGAAAAAGAACTCACCGGCCATTCTGAACACAAAAGTGCAACAAGAAGTTGCCGATCGACGCTTAGAAAAGGCACGCAGAGAAAATCTTCCCCTTCCCAAGTTTACTATTGATTTGGGGGCCTATTCCCAAACTTTTGGAAGAAGTACCTATGTCCAAGATTATCAAACCTCGGCCGGTAATTCCTCCATTGAAATGGTGGCAACGGTCAATGCAACTTGGACTTTATATGGCGATGCAGGTTTTTTGAATAAAAGAGATTTGCAAGAAGCCAGTCTTAATAAGGGCATTGCTTCAAGAAATTTCCTTGAGGCCAATGATTTCGTCGCCGCCCAATTGCACATTCTGTTTGATAGAATCAATAATTATCAAAAACAAATCGGTATCCTCGAACCAAGACTTAAAAATGCTCGAAAAACTTTTGATGTCGCCTTGGATAACTACACCAAGAAAAAAGCCAACTTCACTGATTTCCTGCACGCACTTCGTGATTTTACCGAGACAGAGATTTCCAATGCCAATACAAAGTTTCAACACTTAAAAGCAAAAGTTGAACTTGCCAGTATGACCGGGGTCGAGGATTTTCCCGGCGAACGCTTTGAAGCTCTTGCCCTAAAAGCAAAATCCCTCGATGATATCATGCGAGAAAATGAAGATTTGCAGGACGTGGAAGAGACAAGTAAAACTAAAAAACGTAAAAAAACTCCTCCCACCATTGAAGAATCTCCTAAAGAGGAAGCAGCGAAAGAAGAAACAACCACAGTCGAGCAACCTGCCGATACATCCACCCCTGTTTCAGAAATTCAGAGTGAAACACCAACCGAGACTCCCAGTGAAATTCCAAGCGAAATTCCCAGTGACACAACTGCGCCTGAAGAAACGACAACAACACCAACTCCCGAATTAGATGCCATTCCCTCTCCTCCTGAGGCAGAACCAGACACGACTACGCCAACTGAAGGAAGTGCACCGTGAAAACATATTCGCTACTCCTTCTTGTTACAATCATCTTGATCGCAATACCACAGATAAAAGCGGCCGAAACGCCCCTCTCTGACGAGCAGACACAAGCGCAAGAGATGATGCCTCTCTCGGTACGGGACGCCATGGAGCAACTCAAAGTGACTGAGGGGGCTAAAGAAGAACTGAGCATCACCAGCCAAGACTCAGATAGCGGCTTGAGTTCGACTTATCATTTAAAGGACGATACTTGGAAATTGAGTTTTGGCTATCACGTGAATTCTCATCCTATGACTTTTTCCGACATGGCGGGATTGGACTTCGCCCTTGCGGCAAAAATGTGGCCCCGCACATGGTTAGTAGGTTATCTGGAAACGGCTAAAATAAAATTTAGGGCCATGAGTGAATTTAATCAATATCGCAGTCTCAATACTTGGGAGCTGGAAAATACCTACGAAACCGCTATCCTCTTTGGTTTGGGTCTTTCCTATGAGACCAGCTACATTCAAGATTTTTTAAACTATGAAAAAATGTTTGAAACAATAACCGCCTCCGCCAGTTATTTACGTTTTCATGAATCTTATATGAACGAAAATTATTCTGGTCCCGGTATTCGCGCTGACTATGGCGTGCACTATCGCTTTTCAAAGGCCATGCATTTTGGGCTCAAATTTTCTTACAACTTATTTTCCACTAAGAGGCCGGAAGAATATGTCGATGAACCGCAACCTTTAAGACATCTATCGATCTCATGGACCAGTGTTGCCTTTGATTTTTCCATTTACTTTTAGGAAGATTACATGATTCCTCGCTATGAAAAAAAAGAAATCTCGGCCATCTGGACAGATGAAAACAAATTTAACACCTATTTAAAAGTGGAATTGGCCATTTTGAATTCATTGGAAAAGGCCAAACGGATCCCCGACGGAATTTGTGAAAAGATCGCAACTCAGGCCACGATAGACGTGGCCCGGATTGAAGAAATTGAGAAGACTGTAAAACATGACGTGATTGCTTTTACCACTTCTATTACTGAAAAATTAGCACCTGCCATCGGAAAGTATTTTCATTTTGGTGTTACATCATCTGATATCATTGATACTTCGACCAATCTGCAAATCAAGGCCAGTCTCGATGTTATTTTCCCCATTTTTGCACGAACTTTGCACGCTCTTTATAAGCGCGCTGTTGAATTACAAAATGTCATAACGATTGGTCGCTCTCACGGAATGTATGGGGAGCCCATGAGTTTCGGTCAAAAATTGTTGGGACACTACAGTGAATTCTCACGCCGGTATCGCGATCTCAAGAAAGTCTATGAAGAAGAACTCACCTCTCAATTTAGCGGTGCTGTAGGAAATTACACTATTGTTTCACCCGCACTGGAAGAAGGCGCCTGCGCCTGGCTTGGTTCCATCACCGAGGTTGTTTCAACCCAAATTATCCCTCGTGATCGTATCGCAAAAATTTTATCCTGCACCTCCCTTCTGGCTGCCGCCATCGAAAGACTGTGTGTTGAACTGCGCCATCTCCATCGAAGTGAAGTGCATGAATTTGAGGAAGGTTTTTCCAAAGGACAAAAAGGTTCCTCAATTATGCCGCATAAAAAGAATCCTATTTCAGCGGAAAATCTCACTGGTCTGGCAAGAGTATTACAATCTCACTACCAGATCGCGCTTGATAATGTCGTTCTTTGGCACGAACGAGACATAAGTCATTCCAGTGCAGAGCGACTCTATTTGCCAGATCATTTCGGATTGCTGGCCTACGCCCTTGAGCGTTTGGCCCAAACTATTGAAAGTGGAAATTTTTTAATCGAAGAAATTGAAAACCGCGTGTGGAGTCAATATAACTATCTTTCCAGTTATTATCTCCATCAACTGATTGAACAGACCGATTACAAGAGAGAGGAACTTTATTACTTTGTTCAAGAGGCCGCGTTCCACACCAAGATGGCCGACAGACCTGAAGCATTTACCCAGGCACTAGAAGAAATTTTGAGAAAAAATAATATTCAAGTTACTTTGTTGCCATCAACACGTGAAGAAATTAGACGGATTTATCTTGGTCATACCGCGCATATTTTCGCTCGCACGCTACGAACATTCCCTCTGCCCTCTTAAGCCGCTATAATAAATCACGGTATTGCGAAGATTTTTCCAAGAACTCCACCACTTGTTTGACTTGTTGGGAATCTTTCTTTGGCAACACCATGAGAACCTTTCCCGATTCAACGATGGCCAAATCATTGACATTAATGAGCGCAACAAATTTAGAAGGAGCAAAGACAATATTGCCTTTGGCATTATTGGCATAAGCACCGCGGACTTTTTCCAAAACGTTTCCTTCATTTTTTTGACAAACGCTTTCAAGCGCATCCCAACTTCCTAAATCATTCCAGTCAAAGGCCGCTTCCAAGACTAATATCTTTTGTGATTTCTCCATCACAGCATAATCAATAGATTCCTTGGGCATTTTTTTATATACAGTCGTTACAGCATCTGTATTTGCTTTCTTGATGGCCTGGATCAGCTCTTCCATGTGTTGATACATGGCCGGAGCATAGAGCTTAAACTCTTCTAAAAAAGTACCAATCGATCCGACAAACATTCCCGCATTCCAGTAATAACCGCCCTCTCTTAAGTATTGTGTGGCCGTTTCTAAATTGGGTTTTTCCTTAAAAGCATGGACTTTATAGAGAGCATCTCCCAAAGAGTCTTTAGCATTGATATAGCCATATCCGGTATGTGGAAAATTGGGACGAATCCCAATTGTCACGATGGCGTTATGTTTTTGTGCCGCTAAGAAGGCCTTATTAAGAGTCGTGCGAAAAGCTTGGGTATTTAAGATCACATGATCTGAGGGTAGGATGGCAACCACTGAATCATGGTTCACGCCACGCACCGTTGCATGGACGAGCAAATGCGCGAGGGCCAACAAAATACACGGGCCAGTGTTGCGTCCCTCGGGTTCGAAAATAAGACCAGATTTATTTATTAAATTATGAGAATTTTCTTGTGCTAAAACACTTTGCTCCTGTACGGTCACGATAAAGCGATCTTCGGGAGAAATGAGCGGGTCTAAGCGCATCAGCGTTTGTTCTAAAAGCGAATGGGTTCCCACCAACTGCAAATATTGTTTGGGTTTAGACCTGACCGAATAGGGCCAAAAACGGGTTCCTTTTCCACCCGCCATAACGACTGCAAAAAATGACATATCAACAACTCCTCCATATAAGAAAACCCCACTTGCGTGGGGTCTTTCCAATCGAACTGTCCTACAGTATCGCTGTGGCGGACATCAGGCCACTTTTTTAATCTTCTTGTCGTTCTTATCGTGAGCTTTTTCCGTCGTCGCTGTTGCGCCGGTGTTGACCGCCCCATCAGCATTTGCGGTTGTCTCATCAGTCGCAACTGCCGCTTCAACGGTCGTGGCAGTTTCTGTGGTCTCGATGGTCTTGAGTTTCGGATAGTTGCAAGATACAAGAACCTTATCCAGATCACTATCATCGAAGGCAAATTTATATTTACCTGCTATATCTTTAACATGAATGTTATCACCCAATTCAAGGTTGGTAACATCAATTTTAATTTCATCAACTAAATCTTTCGGATATCCTTTGATCGTGACTTCATGACAGGTTTCCTTGAGAATTCCACCTGCGGTGGTTCCTTTGGCCTTGCCAACAAAGTAAATAGGCACTGTCAAATGAGTGATCTCATTGCTATTTAAAATATGCAGAGAGATGTGGATTAATTCATCTCCCATAACACTTTTTTGCAATTCCTGCAGACCCACAGCATAGGTGCCAAGACCTTGCACTTTAACATTGAATCTCTTGGCGTGCTTTTGCAAACAGCTCTTCACTGTTTTGGCGGGAATCTGAATTTGAATTGTTTCAACACCCTTGCCATAGAGACAACCAGGCACCTGGCCTTCCCTTCTTAGAGTACTGGCCTTCACATTGTCATTACGTTTTTTCGCTTCGATAGTCATGTCCATTTTGAACCTCCTGATACATCGATTGGACATCTATCTCATCGACAGCTCATGACGATATTTTTAAGAGAGATTTCTAAATAGATTGAAAGGGAGGTTCTTGCCTAGGCATTTTTTGCCCAAAATATCTCATTCGTCGATTAGGGGACGTTGCCATCCATATCTATCGGAACACAGCAAAACATCTGCATCGATCCATCGGCACTCATCACTGTCCCAAAAGCATAGTTTTTCCCCGACTCACAGGCCGCCAATGCAATGGATCCAGGAATATTAGTCGAACATGCCACCTGAGGGTCAATCCCTGTTATGGGAGGGGTTTCTACCATATCCTGTGAGTGCGAATTTCCTGTTTCTGTTCCTGTACCTGTTCCTGTACCTGTTCCTGTTCCCGTGCCAGTTCCAGATGAGGGTGAATTTCCTGTTCCTGTTCCTGTGCCAGTTCCAGAAGTAAGTGAATTTCCTGTTCCTGTCCCAGTTCCAGATGGGACCGAATTTCCGGTTCCGGCCCCAGTAACGGTTCCAGATGAAGGCAAACTTCCAGATTGCTCAATACCTCCACCGCTTTTAGACCCCGCAGGAGGCAATTTGTCGCTCCCACCAAAATCTCCAGGTAAAAGCGAATCGCTGTTCGCATCGCCTTCTATCGGATAAAATCCCGCTCCTCCACCTCGCGTAGAAAAGAGACCAGCATCGTGAGACTCATATTCACCGGTCGAAGTCCTATATCCATCACCCAAACTCTTCTGTTTGGCCTTCTTCTCTTTTACAAATTCTTTCTTAGAGCGATTGCGTAATTTTTTATAGAGAGTCTGCAGCTCCTTAAAACGCTCTTCTATGATTGTTGATCGTTTCGTATCCAGCTCGCTATCTTTTTCTGTAAAGGACCATTTCAACTTTTCGGCCCACTTATATTTGTGCGGCTTAGTGAGGACTTGCCCCTCAACCACGGCCATCGACATGCCAGCATCGATAGCTTCACTGTCATCTTTTCCATAATCCATGGCCATGACTTGGCCTTGCCGGACAGTTCCCCAGACATCGCTGGTATCTTTATCATGAAAAATATAAAAGGTGGTTCCTCGCACACCAAAGGCCACTTGATTCACCGTTTCGATTTCAAGAGATGGGGGACCGGAGAATTTCTTCACAACATCAACCATCGCCCCACCAATGGTAAGAACAAAGTAAGAGCTTCCCTTATAACTTTCTCCCTTCTTTTGAATAAGACCTTCAACCTTTAGGTTTGTTTCAGGATCAAGTTTCAAGGTACTTCCATCGGGTAATTTCAAAATAGCAAAGGAATTGATCTCTGTCGTGATTTCACTTCCATCGAAGAATTTTTCCATGGCCTTCACTGGCTTCTTATCTTTTTCGCCTTTTGGCAAGATGAAAACATCTCCCTTAACATAGCGAACAAGACCATAATTAATCTCACTTTCCTGCTCCTGTGCCGCAACTTCAAACTGACATAAAAAATTGACACTGGTCAGGAAATAAATACCGAAGAATAATTTATTAATCATGCTCATTTACAACAAAAATTAAGATGTTATGAACTGAGTATAACAAATGTACAATTCTATGCTGATAATATTTTATCTTAGTGGGATAATATTAGCAGTTCACGTTTGAGGGAACAATCATGAATACAAAATGTGACTTACTGAAGTTTTTCACTCTTCTTTTCCTTTTTTTCCTCATACCAGCATCCTATGGCCAACGTGGAAATATCGCCGGTAGATCAAAAACCGATGCCGTGGCCGCCGCTCATAATCAAACAATGCCAGCGGGTGACAAAATGACCCGGATTCAATTGGAGCAAAGTTGTATCAATGGAAATCCATCTTTGGCTTCCACTGCCTTTCTCACCACCGCTTCTTATAATAATTATTTGACCATTTGTAGTGAGGTCAAAGCGCGTTTATCCCCCCCAACAAAGGGGAAGGACATCCAACATGCAGGAGCTGCGATCTCGGCACTCGCTCAAGAGATGGGGAATCAACAACAGGCCCAAGACAACACCCCAGCGAAAGGAAAGGCAGCAGGAAATGCCGCTCTCGATACCCTCAGACCTAGTACTGTGGCAAATCTAAGAAATGAAAATGCCAATATTAATCGCCCCACTTCCAATAATACTCCTGGTGGACTCGGGAGAACTGCGGCCAGGACAGCGACCATATCAGAAAGAGCAGTGATTAATAATGCAGGAAGAACTAACGCCAACGGCAACAATGTGCATGATCGGGCCAGAGATGCCGCCCGCGATGTCATTCGGGAGCGAACCGTTGATAATTCTAATCATGCAAATACATTGAGACCAGCAGCTCGGTCGACATCGGCGAATGTCCCTCGCGCCAGTTTAACCGGAAAAACGTCAACACAAGTTTCTGATCAATTTCAGAGACCAAATCGTGCGTCCAATATTTTCACTGCTCGCCAGGATCGCATTAATGCCAGACAAGAGATCGTCCGCACTGAAGAAGTGCCGACTAAGAAGACTCTCAGAGATGTTACAAACGCCCCTAGGCCGACTACTCCTGATCAAGGGGCTTCAAACTCTGTATCAAGTGCTCTGGGAGGGGCTTCGGACATGACGCCAGGAACCTCAGTAGCAATGACGCTAATCCAGCAACACGAACAGGACTTCGAGAAGTCATGTAACGATCTCTTTAACGGGAAGCAGGTCGTATCTCTCGATCCCAATAACAAATCTCTTTCCGGAGAAGATTGTTGCAAAGTTCTGTATCGAAAAATTCTCACAGATATGAGACAAACTTCCCCTTCCCAAATACAAAACCAACCACAACTTTTCTCTGCTTTTGCGGCGGTTTCAACCTTGGGGCCATCCCGAGCAAGAGGAAAATTAAGCAATTTGACCCAGAAAAAACTAATCCCACCCAAATCTAGAAATCTATTCAAGCCACTTAATCAAGCAAGATTATCTCCGATGGAAAAAGCTCCGCCAATCCCTGGCAAAATTTCAAATATAAAAAACACTTCAGCTTCCAATCCTGATCCCGAGGTTATCGCGGCCTATAAAAACAACATAGAAGTCATCAAAAATTACATTAAAATTGCTGACGCCTTCCTTGATTCCGAGGAATCACACAGCTTAAAGCAGCAGCTCTTAAATGCCATTAACAATAACAACTATGGGGAGGCGAGTGCCACTATAAGCACAATTGAAATGAAGGCCAATACCAATTTAAATGCTGTAGAACCAATTTATATCAATCGAAATAGTCAGACCCAAACGGCCACCACCATTGCCAATGCTTCAGGTTCAAGATCAGGCAGAACGAAAAAAACAGAGTCAGAAGCTGACAAGTTCAAGAATAAACTAGCTGAGCTGCAAAAAACGTGTCAGCAATATAATTTTACGATTGTGGCCAGTAAAGAAGTTCATTCAGGATCACAGGGGAATTGAGATGTTATAATACAGACCGTGGTTTAAACCACGGTCTGTTAGGACTAAGTAATTCTAACGTTTCTCAAAAAATTCAGCGACATGACGCAAGAAAGCCGCAATTGTTTTAGGATCGCAGCACCAACAACTGCAAGATTCCGTCGAGCAACATTCAACTTTTTTCTCTTTCGTTTCTTTACTCATTTTTTTCTCCTTTGGTTTGTTTTTCTTCACACTCACAACGACTACACTGATCGACCAGATCGGCCAGTGCGCGCAATGTTTCGGCCAAATCTTTTCCCTCTAGGGAATAGTGCACTTCCTTCCCCAGTTTAATGGCCTTCAAAATTCCAGCATCTTTAAGCGTTCCTAAATGTCTGGACACCCCTGAAAAATCCACATCACAACATGTTGAGAGTTCGCTTACATTGCAGTTCCGGGCGCCTTGCAAATGGCAACGGCAGATGTAATTGAACATGGCCAAACGATGGGGATCACTCAGGGCCTTAAAGACCGCTGAAAGTTTGTCGTAATCGAAATAAGAACAGCAACTGTTTTTTTTCTTCATGCCTTTATATTTGCACGTATTTGCAAACGTGTCAACAACATTTGCATATAAACGCAAGTATTTGATTTATTTCTGTTCTCGCGATTTGATGAAATCAACAAAGGCATTGTACTCGTCAGAAAGCTCACTAAAAAAATCTCCGGGGCGAAATGAAACATGATCGAGTTTGCCTTGCTCACGACTTTCTCGCAGGTGTTTTTGCAATTTATAAATTGGTCCAGCAATTTTATGGGAGAGGTAAAGCCCTCCGGCAAAAAATAAAAAATACATAACGGCAATTCCCGCAAATTCCACCGACATGAGAAACTCTTGCCGCTGAAGCATCGCCGTTAACTCAGGAGATTCTATGCCTAAAGAGCCGACAATATTTTGTAATCCTTTATTTTTTTCGATTGCCGCATAAAAAAGATAGCCAATAGTTTGTAAGGCCACAAATGCAAAATATCCCAACATCCCCCATTGTAACTTGGGGTTGATGACAATATTTTTAAAAGATCGTTGTTTGCGTAACTCTTGCCCTGACTCCATGTCTTCGCCACCTAAGAAATAAAAATTGTAAATTTAATTCTAGCGCAAATTTTACTTTCACAATGCCTGAGATATTTTTTCCAGGAGAGAAAAGACCGATCATCTGCCTCAATAAATTGTCAATGAAGGGACCTGATATACATTAGGTAACTAGTCAGATTTATAGAGATGTTCTTAATTGGTTCACCCTAGGTTGGAATCATCAATTATTATACAATTACTAGAAACATTTGAATTGAGGAATTCTTTATGAAAATCCATTATAACGTTTATATCTTTCTTGTAGCTACGCTCACTCTAGTCGTACCGCCCTTTTATGTAAATGCAATGATGATAAATGAGGAGGTTGCCGTTTTAAAACTAGATGATAGTCGCTTTAAACAGGAATTAAACAGTAGTGGTTTGTCGAATAATTTTGATAATGTTCTCAATGATGGCCTCAATCGCAATCTGATTTTAAAATATCATCCCTGTCTCGCAAGTATTGATCAAAGTCAATTTGAAGGATATAAGTCGCGGCTTCAACGAATTCTATTCAAAAAAATCAGTGCTGTTGATCGTCGTTTTGCCGTTGCTATCAATCCCGGCCCCATTGCTTTCACAGAAGATATGAAGGCCTTAGCATCGGCCCGGCTGATCTTAAGAAATTCAGGCAGATTTAATGTGGGTGAAGCTGAATTGCTGAATGTCGCCGAGACTGTTAAACTTGATTTTAACAATGTTGAAAAGATTGATCTCTCAGGATTCACGGCCACTCCAGGTTCAGGAAGTGGTGAGGATAGCACCCCCAAACCAGTGGTCTTTTCCGCCGACGAAAAAAGTTTTCGGGCCACAATTGGAGACCATGAACAACTTTTTTGCGAAGTTTACCATGATGGGAAATGGAAAAAAATCATCAGCGCCGTAAGCTACCTACATACACCATGCTACGAATTAAAAGTACCCAAAGTTAGATTGTCGAGTGATATTGAAGAAACTGAAGATGAAAAGGGTAGTTCCGGTGGAGGGTGCAATCCATCTAAATGGAAATGGCATCTCATCGACCTGGGATGGAGATTGTCCTTGGCCAACGGGCTTGTCAGGGAAACTCGACGCTTTGATTTATTAGAAAGGGCAGAACTGGAACGAACTATTTATAATAACCACAAGCTAAATTTGACAACAGTTGCGCCTTAGCCATTTTTACTTTTGTAACTTCACGGAGGAAGTTGCTCATGGAAAAAAAATCAACTTTTTTGCATTCATTAATCTGTTCTAGAAAAGGATTTTCTCTTGCCGAAGTACTGGTTGCGGCCGGTCTTTTCGGTGGACTGTCCTTAGCCATCATGCACTTCATGCAATCTTCAACACAGTCCTCTAATACCATCATGGCATCCATGGAAGTAACTCAACTGCACAACCAAGTTCTCCTTCACCTGCGAAATTACGACAATTGTTATCAAACATTTCGTGATCATTATTTTGGCGATGACAATATCCCATTGGCGCGGGCGCTCAAGGATGGCAAAAAAGATAACACGTTTAAAGGACTTACAGGGGAAAAAGCTCCTGTAAAACTCATTGGAATAAAGCTTTATGGACACGATGAAAAACTACCAGATGTCGCCAATAAAGACAGTAGCGTTGTTGTTCAAGATCAACACGGCTGGACGATTGTGGCCGAATTCAAGTATGAAAAATATAAATCGATAAGTGGTGCCCCCAAAATCTTCGGTGGAAGCAGCGTTTCTAAATTTGAACTCTTGAAATTTGATAATTTCTTTATCAATACATTGATTTCCGATTCAGCGACATGCACTGCACACCCCTTTAATTTTGTTGGACCAGGACGGGAATATCAGTTGGATGATGGAACGATTATCTTCATCGCTCCATGCCTTCAAGGTGATCCTAAAAAAGTTGCTATTAAGAATTGTGTTCTTTAATCGCCTTGATCAGCATGTTTTTCTTTGTTTTGCTTAATTGCTTAATCTGATATTCGCGTTTCAAGGCCTCACTTCGCGTGGCATACTGCTCACTATAGATTATTTTTAAGGGAGTATCTGAACGGAAGAACTTTGCCTTTTTCTGCCTGTCATTTTTGTGTTCCAAAAACCTTCGATGCATATCCAAGGATATTCCAGTGTAATAACGCCCCGACTTGGTTTCAATAATGTACACATCCCAAAGCGATTTCTTTTTTTTTGCCATGACAATCTCTATTATATGCTAAAATTATGCATAATGCCTATTATGCGTGAGACTTCTATGGAACCAAATATTTTAAAGCAAAAAAAAAGCAAACATCCCATGTCCGATGAATACTACTTTGAAAAAGTACTTGAAATGCAGAAAAAGCTTACCACCATTCAACAGGCCTATCTGGTAAGAAAGGAGCGTGCGGTTGTTGTTCTCGAAGGAGTAGATGCCGCCGGGAAAGGCGGATTGATTCGCCGGATGACCTGGGCCCTCGATCCCCGAGGATTTCAGGTCTGGCCAATATCAGCGCCTTCTGAAAGTGAAAAAAAAGAACATTACTTGCAACGTTTTTGGCGAAGCCTTCCTCGCAAGGGGACCATGTCCATCTTTGATCGATCTTGGTACGGCCGTGTCTTGGTTGAGCGTATCGAGGGTTTTGCCTCTCATGACGAATGGAGCAGGGGCTATGAAGAAATAAATCGATTCGAGAAGCTGCTGGTCGATGATGGCTGCAAAGTTATCAAACTTTTTTTAGATATTTCCAATAAAGAGCAAGAAAGACGTTTTAAGGAACGTCTCACTCATCCTGAAAAAAGATGGAAGCTGACAACCGAAGATTTTAGAAATCGTGATAAACGACAGGACTATGAACACGCCTTTAAAAAGATGTTTGAGAAAACATCCACAAAGTGGGCCCCATGGCATATCGTTAGATCGGATAATAAACGTTGGTCTAGAATTGAAGCTCTACGTCTCTTAGTTAAGGAACTTTCGCGCAATGTTGATCTTGAACCTCTTCCAGTCAATCCGGAAGTTTATGAAATGGCAAAAAAAGTCTTTGGCAAAAATATCGTAAAATCTTTTTAAGAATTCTTTACCCCACAGATAACTCGCACATCCATAAGATTCGATTGATATTCTTCGAAATGGATCAGCGATTGATGTTCAGGTGGCATTTTTTTAAAAAAAGAATAGCTGTCAAAATTTTCCAAGTATTGTCTGGGAATAATCGAGGTTTGCATTTTTCGCTGAAAGCAAGCACCCGCGCAAGGACAATTGCCATCTCGTCCGTCGGTGGCAAGAGACGCAATCCACCATTCACCTAATTCTTGCAATGAAAGGTTCAAAATATTTTGGTAAAAGATTTTTTCTGCCAAGGCCAAAGTGAAATGGGTGTTACGTCCACCCATCCCAGGTTTTTGACAAGTGATCCTAACAGGACATTCGCCTCCAGAAATTAGGGCGAAGGGACCTAAGGGCATTTGCTTTAGGCATTGAATATGAATATCTATGCACTCTTCAAACGAGCAAGACAATATCCCTAAGTTTTGAATATTTCGCTTAGGCAATTGGGCCGCAACATACGCGAGAGCTTGTTTCCCATCCGCAACAAGCTCTGTTTTTATTTTGAACCTTCGGGCAGCCGCCCTCTTCGTCTCTTGTAATTTTTGATATTCACTTGTATCAAGGAAACGATTAATCTTCCTCGCCCAGTCCTCAGGTAACCATCGACTTGCCACATGCCTGACCTGATCTGTCGATATTTCCCTATAGAGGAGCGGTGATGAGGATACCGAGGACCAATCATCGGTTGGGATATCAGATAGAACGGAAAGATAGATATCTGCTTGTCCTGCGAAACTGCATAAGAGGCCACCGTTTTTGAAGGCAGAAAGCGCCATGCGGATTAAATTCATTTCCATAATGGAAATACCACTTCTTAATAAATGCGAATTGACCGACTGAAGAAAGGCTTCATCTAACCCGGGTGCCGGAATTTCTGTTAAAGCACTTCCTCCGCCCGATAGACAAAAAACTAAGGTGCCATCATGAGGGATTTGCTGAAGAGCGTTCATTAACTTTCGTGCGGCCTGAAATGAGAGGGACTCTAGTTCGGGATGAGCACCACGAATTAGAATACTATCCGATACGCAAGCGAAATCCTTGGGAACAACGGCAATCTTACTCTCAACCCTTTGGTAGACTTCAGAAATTGCCTGCACGTGATGACAAGCGACTTTGCCTAACCCGACAATAAAAAGTTTAGTTTGAGCAGAAAAATCTGCCTGAAAATTACAGGATTTTTTTAGTAGTTCTCGAATCGCCAAACAATTGTAGATTGCGCGCAATGCATCTTGCATAGAGTGCCTAAAATGAACTCTTCAAGTTAACCTGCAACTCTGAATTTCTAGGTCTATCCTGCATGGCAGAGACTTGCTCAATATAACTAATTTCAATCGGTACCGGAAATGAGTGCGCCAAGAGAAGTTCTGCTTCTAAAGTTACGCCGGTTTGAAAAAAATGCTGCTCGGGAGCAGTAGCGCTTATCGTGTTGGTGGAAAAATAATTTCCAAAGATGCCAGGAGACCACCGGCGCAATCCAAGAGGAAAAACCCGTCCCTGCCAATTGCTGTCGATGACTGTTTTAAGCATCGCCCCCGAGCGCAATCCATAAAGAACATTTTCTCCAGGATCTTTAATTCCCCGCACTGACTTTGCAGGCACAAGTGGTCTTTCGTCACGTAGTTCATGACCTATTTCCAGATACGGGGAATCGGTCTGGGCCATGCTAAGCTCAGCCATAATATAGAATTGGGCCCCCAAATGATAAGTCCCCTTGGTAGTAAACGCCAAAGTGTTCTCTGTTCCTCGCGATAAAAAATCCTGCGAATTTTCCAGTTCTGCCGAGAATGCACGCATGGGGTAAAATCCTAGGAAAGCACGATCACGTTTATAAGCGATCAGCGATTCATAAAGACTGGGATAATCCCTTCCAAGTTTATTTTTGAGTGTCTGCCAATATCCCGGGCGAAACTCAATATCCATTTTCCATCTCTGCCAATCTAAAAAATTGTAAGAAATCGGTAATTCAACCAAGAGAGTATTATCTCGTAATGTGGTAGGAAGCTCTCTGGATTTTTCCAGCTGTTGATATTCGAGAGCAAACCCGAAGTTGAGCAGCCATCGAGTTACTCGATAGTCTGTATTAATTATCTGTTCGATCTTTTCAGTATCATTTTCGTAATTAAGTACAAACTGATTATATCCCATGGGATCAACAAAATAGAAATCGGCCTGAAAATTGCCATTCTTATCCCCCATTTGATGGCGAAGCACCCAACTGGAAAATCTCAGATTGCCAAGCATGGAATAATTGCTGACTTCACTTGAAGCAACAGAATAGCTGGGAGCTGAGGACTGTTCTCTAACATTATCATTAAGCAACCCATCGAATAAATTTCGCCCGGCTTCATTCTCAAAAAAATATTGATATTTAACAGGAGTCTCTTCTTTCCTGGATAGAGTCGCTAATTTGTACTCATATCCCTGTGGCGTGAATTCTACCAACAAATAGCGCTCGTTTTGCAATTTTTTTGCGGAATAAACTGCATCAGAAAAGCCTAAGCGAAAAATGCGTCCAGAACGCCATACAAAAAGTCCTGAACCATAGGCCGTCGCTCCAGTAAAATAAATTTCTCCTTCAGGTCCCACGTCCATCGGGGCACCGTAGAATCCAGGGAGTGAAAAGAGTGGACGCTTCCCTTTAAAACATGTCCGCTCATCTTTAAATTGACGAAAATAAATAGCTTCACCGTCATGGGATAAAATGGCACTGGAATGGGCCTCAGCAATTTTAGTTTCATCATGATAGAGGACCGGAGCATGAAAACCTTCGGTCATTTTATAATAAAGCGTACCATTTTTTCGATCCATATCCTGCACAAGTTTCGAATCGAATTCAGGAGTATCCTGACCATGTTCAGTAAAAAGAGAAGCGTGAATATATTTTCGTTGCACTCTTCCCGTGGCCGCTGATTTCAATTTATGATCATGCCAAAAAATTTTTCCAGGCGGAAGTCCGGTTTTCTGCGACCGTACAATTTTTCCTTCGGTATTTAGAACCACCAATTCGGCATCATCACGCCCATCACCTGCCGATAAAAATACGATAGAATCACCAATTCGATTCAGCGGAGTGGCGCGCATGGAAGTAAAAAGGATTTCTCCGCTCTCTACAGCATGATGAGCTGCGGTCTGTTTATGCGAATTAATAAAATCACCGATTAAATCCGAATAACTGACACCGAAATGGTTTTTAAAGGTTGAATTGAGTCGCAGAGGATTAAAATAATGAATGGCATGGGCCCAAAACATCCGGTTGAGGGTCTGAGTTCCAAAACGTTCTGCCAAATAAAGATTAAAATATCCACCAATAATATATTTCTCTGTCGTGAAGGGGAAATACAGTCCGTTGTTAGTTAAACGAGTCTCATCTAATAAACCGGCCTTCAACAGGGAATAAAAAAGTGCACGGGATGCGCCAGAAAAAAGACGCCCACCATTTCCGAACCGCGATTCATTAAAAACTCCGTTCCCTTCCAATAACCAGGTGGGTAACAACACATTGGGATGAGTCAAAAATGGCAATGGCAAAATGAATAAGGGACTGGTGGCAATAGGCACTGGAAGATTACCAGGAATAGTATTTCCAAATATAGCATGCCCAATTTTTGACAGTCCATGCTTGGCATTTAATTGATACAGATGTGAAGATTCATGAATGAGAAGATCGGCAACCCACGAGCGTACGGAAAATTCATCAATGGATTCTGCTGCCCCAAAAAAAAATACGGTTTGCGAATATGGCATCATAGTGGCATAGGCATTAGCGACTTGATTATGATTGGAAGTTAAGCTTAACGCTGTTTTTTCGTCCAAACGGTAGCCAAAAGTATCCTGATAGTGCTGTCGCAATCGTTCATTGAAATCTATTACCCAATCCAAATAATTTTCCCAATCAGTTGAGTAGATATAGGTGTAATGATCTTTATTAAAAGTTTTGTATGGTGAGTCGTTATAGGCCCCTACATTCCCATGAACATTTACGACGATTCCAAGTAATCCTACCAATACTAAAAGTATCCGACCCAGCCGCTCAACATTTTTTTTCATCATAATAAAAAGCAAAATCCTACTCAAGGCACTCTTAATTATCATTCTTGGCATTCGACAAAACCTATCTATTTTTTTAATGCATAACTGTATCAAATGAAAGACAATAGTGAAGTTTTATCATAGTTTAAATTAACGCATAAGGAGAAGAATATGGCGAACACTGTTTTAAAAAGAACCCTAAAGTTGAGCATCTTACTGGCACTCTGCCTTGGCTTCTCGATCTCATGTTCAAGCACAAAAGAAAAAAAAGCGGAAGTTGCTCCAACAACAACAACAGAAGCCCCTGTCACGCTCGAATCTCCTAATGGTGATTTGGCTTTGGAGGTCAACGGCGATTCTGACTCCAATCGAGCTGGAGCACTTCAAACAGTTTACTTTGACTATAATTCAGCAGCTTTACGGGAAGATACTAAAACGGCGCTCAAAGCAAATGCAGATTTTTTAAAAACCAATTCGGCGGTTGAATTGCAAATCGAAGGACATTGCGACGAACGTGGCAGTGTTCAATATAATATTGCCTTGGGAGAAAATCGCGCTAAATCAGTGAAGAGTTATCTGACGGCCCTTGGCATTGCCGGAAAAAGACTTTCTACCATTTCCTTTGGCAAAGAACGCCCAGTCGCTTTTGGCCATGATGAAACAGCATGGAGTAAAAATCGTCGGGCCAACTTTGTTGTAACCGCAAAATAAGTAATGCCCCGATCAGGAACCATATTACATCAGCTTATCATTGTATGTTTAATCGTCTTGCTTGGGTCATGTGGGCTTACAGCGACAAGACCCAAGCTTGAAATGAGCCTGGCAGCTTCGGCTTTTTTGGCGGCAAAGAAGGCCAAAGCACAAACTCTCGCCCCGGGACTTTTCCGTAAATCTGAATTTTATTTTCTTAAGGCCAAGGCTTCCTATCGCAAAAAGTTTTTTAATAAGGCAAAACAGTACGCCATTTTATCTATCAAATACGCCGAACAGGCTGAATTTGTCTCCGTTCGTAAAGCCACTCTGGAAAATTTATAGTAATATAAAATTTCTTTAAAGTAGCTTCAGTAAGGTTAAGCGGAGCGGAGGATAAATGATGAAAAAATTCTGCTTCATAATTATAGCTCTGGTCATACTAGCGTCCTGTGCAACACGCGAGGAAATTCAGCGACGAGAACTTTTAAAGACTCTTTCGGAGGAAGTCCAAACCGGACAAAAAACTTCTTCTGAGGTCATCTCTAAGATTCAAGAATACCAAGAACGCATGAACGTTATGGATGGTCGGATTGAAGAAATGGCGCATCGAAAGGATCAAAATCTTCAACGTGAACTTGAGAGTATAAAAAATAATATGCGCCTTATCAAAGAAGAAATCGATGCGCTTAAACTGGGTCAAGAACAGCGTTTTACTCAAATCGAATCGCGGCAAAATGAACAACAAAAATTTCTCGACCAAATTGTCGGCACTTTAGAAAAATTAAGTCAAGCCCCGATTGTATCGAACAAAAAAAGTAAAAAGAATGATGCCGAGACTTCGGCCTATGATAACGCCATGACCACCTTTAACCAGGGGAAATATCAAGAAGCACGTGAAATGCTCACAATCCTTTTGCATGATAAAAGCGTCAAAGGATCAAAGCTGGCAAAAGTACTGCACAATCTCGGGATGGCTGAGTACAAATTAGGAAATTTTGAGGGTTCTACCGCCTATTTCGGCAGACTCTATACTGATTTTCCAAGCTCCACTCTCAATAGCACTGGTCTGCTAACTCTGGGAAAGGCATTGGTAAAAATTGGAAAGAAAGAAGAAGCGAAGCAGGCCTTCCAAGAACTTCAAGACAAATTTTCCAAAACCAAAGCAGCGATAGAAGCCAAAAAGCTTTTAGAAAAGATGTAGATTTATGAAAAGAAAAATTTCAGTCATGACATTAGGTTGCCTCACCCTCGCGCTTTTTTCTTGTAGTTATATGATGGGCAAGATTGATCGCGCGCAAGGGCCACAAGTCCAACATCTCGATGTCCCATCGGACAAGACTGTACATCTTATTTTTGGTGGGAGCATTAACGGCGAAACCCATCCTTGCGGATGCCGCCATTTTCCTTTAGGTGGTTTGCCCGCAGTTGCAGGTGTGCTCGAACAAACCAAAAATAAATATGGCCCTTTTATCTATCTTGATACGGGAGATTTGCTTTTTCCTTCCAATAATGTTCCTCATGGGGTCGATAAATCTCTAACTTTTATGGCACAAAATCTTTTCAAAGGTATGCAACAACTTGGGCTACGATATATGGTGATCGGTGATTATGATCTGTCGAAAGGCCCGGTTTTTTTTAACGACTTAATTAAGAATTCTGGTATCCAGGTTCTTGTGGCCAATATTGCTCCACAAGCCCCTTTGATTACCAAACCCTGGGCGCGTGTCGATGCAGGTCCAACAAGAATTTATATTATAGGGTTGGTCAATCCTGATGTTTTTATTCCCGAGCACCAGAGCTATTTTACCGACCCGGCCCAAGCTCTTGAACAAGCTCTGAAGGAAGTTCGCGAGGATGGTTTCAAAGCATCCAATCCTCAGCACCGAATCATTCTTCTCTCTCATTCCGGCATGGATTTCGATATCGCGTTGGTGGCAGATAGGCCTGAGATTGCTTGGGTATTTGGCGGCCACAGCCAAAGTTTTATTCGCATTCCGACTCAATCAGGAAGCACCCAATTGGTGCAAGTTCTGTCAAAAAACCACTACCTCGGTCATTTAATTTTGGATCCAATTAATGGGCCCACTTCAGACGCCTATGATTTAATCGAGGTTCGTCAAGAACTCGAGGCGGGTCTAACCCCAAATCCGATGACCTCCTTTATTGCTGAACACAAGAAAAGAGTGGCAGAACTTCAGGCACAAGAACAGTCTGCCATGGTGACAGACAACAATGACATGCCTAAATTTCCTCCAGCTCAATATTGCATTGACTGCCATAAACCGCAGGGGAAACATTGGGGGCAAACAGCACATTCGGTTGCCTTTTTAACCCTCATCCGGGCCAAGGAACAAAATAATTTGGCATGTATAAAATGCCACTCTCTCGGACTGGAAAATTCCCGTGGTTTTGAGCGTGCGGCAGATGTCGTTGAGTTGACCGTGTCTCATCAAGGCCTGGACGCAGATGAATCTGCGCCTGTTCAAGATGTTAAGACTAATAAAATGAAAACACTTTATTGGAAAAAAATTTCCAAACTGGCCGATCTCGATACTAAGGGAAATAGCGATTTACGCTCTCGACTTCCAAGCGAAAGGCTGAAAATTACCAAAGCTTGGGTCACCTTGGATCAGAAATTATCAACAATCTCCAATTTCGCCAATGTCCAATGTTTAAACTGCCATAATCAGGCCAGTGATCACCCTTTTTCAATTAAGCAACCCGGTGATATCCCCACTGATCTTATCGCACGTCGTGACAAAATAAAAAATGCTTGTCTTGAGTGCCATACACCCGAGCAATCTCCTGAGTGGTATCAAGCAACGGCAAAAGGTCTTGCAGGGGCCTTGGATGAAAATAAGTTTGGTACACTCTACAAGAAAATTAGATGTCCTGCCTATATTGAAGAGTAAAAGAAACTCATGTCAGACTCTCATGAAAAAATTATTCTGGGAATTGAAACAAGTTGTGACGATACCAGTTTGGCCTTGATCCGCGGAACTAGGTCCGAGAGCAATCGGCCACCGATCATCTTAGGCCATAAATCATTTTCGCAAGAACTCATTCTGCGTAAATGGGGAGGCGTAGTACCAGAATTAGCGGCACGCAATCATCTCATGAAACTTGCCCCTTTATTTGAGGAACTTTTGCTGGAGTCCAATATTGCGGCCAAACAGATCGATTGGATTGGCGTGACAACTCATCCTGGACTTTTAGGTCCCCTTCTCACAGGGATTAATGTCGCCAAAACTCTCTCCCTTTTTCACCAACTACCTATTAATCCGGTAAACCACCTGTTCGCTCATTTAGAGGCAATTTTTTTGACTCACACTCTTTCATATCCCTATCTCGGTCTCCTGGTTTCTGGAGGCCACTCGGCCTTTTTCCTGGTTAAATCATCGATAGATTTTCAATACTTGGGGGGAACCACTGATGATGCTGCCGGAGAGGCCTTTGACAAAGGCGGAAAAATGCTGGGAATTGGTTACCCTGCCGGAAAAGTGATTGATGATCTGGCCCAAAAAGGTGACCCTACACGCTTCTCTTTCCCTATCGGTCTGAAAAATGTTGATGGTCCTATCCTCTCATTTTCTGGTCTCAAAACGTCCCTAAAAAATATCCTCGATGAAGACCCATCGTTAGTCTGTAGAACTCCTGAAGATCAAAACCGCCCCATTATTGCAGACCTCTGTGCCTCTTATCAAATGGCGATCATAACGGCTTTGCGCCTGAAAACAGAAGCTGCCTATCGTATGATCATGGCGGCTTCCAATGCAGGTATTAATTCCAAACGCATTCCCCTGGTTATCGGTGGTGGCGTTGCTGCCAACCGTGGACTTCGTCAAATCTTCACCTCGTTTTTTTCCGACTGCTTATTTGTGCCATTCCAATTTTGCACAGATAATGGGGCCATGATTGCTAATTATGCTCTCAGGACTCCTCAGAATAATAAACCGTACCCCGAATCCTTGGCGCTCGATGCTACCAGCACCTATATTCAAAAAAGTGTGAAGCCATGACTCAACTTCCATGGGCGGATAAAAAAATGGGCCAGCATTTTTTAAAGGATGCCAGCATCATCCACACCATTTGTCATGATCATGCATCGCATGCTTCAGCCATTATTGAAGTTGGTTCTGGCCCCGGTATCTTAACCACGACACTTCAGCATCATCACAAGCCTCTTGTGTGTATTGAGAAGGATCATCGGATGCGGGAATACTTAGATAATATTCTCACTCCCGATCAACTGGTTATTGAGGATGCTCTCTCCATTGACCTTGGCCATCTTTTGCAGCAAAAGCAATTTCCTGACAACAACCTTTGGTTGGTCTCTAATCTTCCATACAATGTCAGTGTTCCATTGCTGTTGAAATTTATTCAAATCCCATCCATCACTTTTATGACTCTCATGGTTCAAAAAGAAGTGGGAGAACGAATTTTGCCTTCCCTTCTCTCTCTAAAAGAACAAAAAAACGGGATGAATTCACTTCATTCCCTGGTGGGTACATGGTTTGAAATAAAATTGGTCGTCAAAGTTCCTCCAAGTGCTTTCGTTCCACCTCCCAAAATTGATTCGGTGGTTCTCAGTTTCAGTAAAAACCCAAAACCAGCTTTGGCCCTCAGTAGCTATCATTCCTTTGAGAACTTCCTACGCACAATGTTTCAGCATCGAAGAAAACAACTCGTGGGTGTTTTACGCGCCAGTTATCCCACAACCACTATCGACAAAGCCTTTCAAGAGCTTAATCTTGATCCTCATGCCCGTGCTGAAACTTTCAATCTTGAGCAAGTTCAGCTACTGTATAAGCATCTTACTAAATAGAGTGGGTGTTTCATGCAAGATTTTGCCAAACTTATTGTCCTGACATGTCTTTCTTTTTTTCTCCAAAATGCTTGGGCCAGTTTCCCTGAATTTTTTGGCGCGAGTCCTTCCACATCTGTTATAGGTTCGCAGGCCAACATTGATTATTCTGATCCGGCCAATGCCTATTACGCCGGGGCACTCACAGCGTTTAGCGATAAACTGGCACTCAATGTTAGCTATGATTACGTCAATCACGATTTTTATCCTATCGACAATATCATAGTAAAAAACAACACCAACTTCTCAACAACTCAAAGTGGCAGTGCCGTTACGGATTATGGTGAATTCCGTCATAGCGGTCTTCACGCTGTTCTACCTATTCGCTACCCGGGTGCCGGTAATTTGGTGCTCAATCTTTTTTCTCCTGTCGGCCACTTTCTTGAAACAAATACAGGTCACCCAACACTGCCAGAATATGTTTTCTATCATGCTCGTTACAAGAGAACCGAAGCTTTTTTACAGTATGCCCACCCATTTACAACAAACTTTTCCCTGAGTTTGGGTGCTTATGTTGGTTTTCAGGTCCGTGCAGACGTTAATACCCAGGCCTCAATAAGTGGCACGACCTATGGTTCATCGGCCGCGGCGAAGGCCAAGGTCGCCCCCTCTCTGGCAGGTCTTATGAGCATGGCCTTCAAGTTAGACAATTGGACGAGTTATTTGGCATACAAGCAAGAAATGAAATCAAATCTTGATGCCAATGTCGTGGGAGATGCTCCTCTCGGTGGAACTTCGTCGCTGCCCTTCGATATTGGTATTGCCTCACTTCCCTACTACGACCCCGCCATTTTACGCTTTGGCATCCAAAGAAGGGGGGATCGTATTTCAATGATGGGCCTCTTAGAATATCAGATGTGGGAAAATTACCAAACGCCCGTGGTGATAATCACCCAAAGAGCATCAGTCTTGTCTTCCGATAATTATGAAAAAATTCAAACCAAAAATATCCTTGTCCCGAAGGTTGGCTTTCAATGGAATATGAGCGATAGCTTGTCTTTTTTTACAGGAATCTCCCATCGCCCCACTCCTCTTAAAGGAGATTTTAGCGGTTCTGGCAATTCGGTCGACACGGATTCAACAATCCTCTGTGCTGGTCCTAAATGGAGTACTCAGATGTTCGGCCTGCTTATGGACATCACCGGCGCATTCCAATGGCATCAGCTTGAAGATCGTACAGTGGTTAAAAGCGCAAACCAGGAAAATGGATCAGGTGGCTCTAAAATAGGCGCCCCAGGATATAAAGTTGGTGGAGATGTTTATATGGCCTCCATCGGGCTGAAGGTTGCATTCTAAAAAATGAACGCAGTAAAAATAATTGCCAATAATAAACGTGCTAGTTACGACTTTGAAATCATCGAAAAGTTTGAGACGGGCATCGTATTGGTAGGAACGGAAGTAAAGTCACTGCGACTTGGTAAGTGCTCCCTAAATGAGGCCCACATCTCGATCGATACAAACGGAGAAGCCTGGGCCTACAATATTAATATCCCCCATTATGAATTTGGGAACATCAACAATCACGAAGAGAGTCGAAAACGTAAGCTCTTACTGAAAAAAAAAGAGCTTACTTATTTGCAACACAAGGCCCAGGCCCAGGGCATGACTATTGTCCCTACCAAAATCTATTTTAAAAAATCTATAGTAAAATTGGAAATCGCTCTGGCCAAAGGTAAAAAACATCATGATAAACGGGCCGACACGGCCAAGAAAGATGTGGAAAAACGATTGCGGCGCGGACTTTATGATGAATAGGCTGACCAATAAAAAATAAGAGACAAATAAAAGGTTAAAAAAATCGCACCACTAATCCGATAAAAATTTCTTTTTATTTTAACTAACAGCACTAAGCAGAAAGCGCCCAAAAGAAGTATTATCCATTCGGTCAAAAGATCTCTCTTATAATCAAAATTATAAAAACACACCAAACCAAGCATTAAGCATCCATTAAAAAAATTGGAACCGATAATATTGCCTGTGATGACATCCGTATGTTTTTTGGTAATGATTGCAATTAATGATACAAACAATTGTGGTAATGTCGCAATAAAACCGATCACCACAGTCGATATCACAAATGAGGATACTTCTAATCCTTGGCCTATTTCCTGGCCTCGTAAAATTAAGTACACCTCGGCCCCCATTAAAACGGATAGGGCCATAAAGGTTTTGAGCCAAACACCCACAGATAACGGGATGACTGTATCCCCGACATTTTTTTCACAGTATGGCAGTTTTAGAAGAAAGAAAATAAAAAAAGCCAGGAGAACTATGCCATAGGCCACATGGTAATATCCAAAAAGTAAAATAGGCCCGAGAAGCAATACGGCAGCCAATTGAAAAAGAAACTGATTTAATATTTCTTTTCGTAAAATTAAAAGTCTCCCAAAAAAACCCGATATTCCATAAACCAGAAATAAGTTATTCACCATCATTCCGATCATGAGACCGAGAACAGTCCCAAAATCCCCTTGCTGAACGGCCAGCAGCGAAAAAATCAATCCAGGAACGGCAAAAATAAAGCCAAAAAATAAAACCCCTGCGGCAAAAGAAGAAAGACTAAAGTACTTATAAATTTTTTCAATAAGATCGAGCAACATTTTGGCCGAGATCAGCATTACAACAATGGCCAAGATTAACAATAGGACTTGCGAAAACATCTCAATTGCCCGATACTTTTAACAGAATCTATGAAAGAACTATATCTCAAGCTTGGTGAAAAAACCTACCGCTATCTCGCTGTGGCATTCTGTTTTTTAGGCGACTTAGAATTATCTAAATACATCTACGACAAATTCACAACCCCCGCGCTTTTTGACAAACAATTTGCTCAAGCGATGGTGCTAGTTCAAGAAGTCTACAAAAGACAAGGCGTACAAGTCGATTGGCCGGAAAATTTTAAAGAACGCATCTATCTCATGGTGGTGACAGGTGTGCTGCTTTGTTTAGGCATTTTTATCGTTTTTCATCTCCTCAATTATACTTTTTTTGTCTTCAAAAAACGCTTTGCACATCTCTACATCACCATGCTCTCTTGGAGTGCCACTTTTCTTGCTCCATTGATGGGCATAATCATTTTTCACGAATGGCCTGTTTATGGAACTCTCTTTATCATTCAAGGCTTTTTATTCTTCTTTGTGGCATGGGGCTTACGCATCTACCCAGTCCCAAAGGCCATTAAGAAATAGACGTCTTTCGGAATATCTCAAAACTTGGGAATAATAAAATTAGCACCTTCACTGCCGACCCAAGAAGGAAGCGGACGAATCTGTTTTTGGTGAAGGCAGATTCCTGCAATGGCCATTAAAAACGACTCAAAAGCACGGGGTTGCCTTAACAATAGGTCCATATCGTAATCATAAATAAAGATGTTAAATTTTTTCTCTAAAGCCTGGGTAATCCCCAAACGAACAGACTTGCCTTGCTCAAGATCATATAGATTTTGCAAATCTTGCTGGCGGACTAAATTGGCGCGTAACATCTCAATCAAGATCAGTAGTATATGGCCCTCAAATAATTCGAGTTCCTTCGGGAAATGCCGCCGTAGATAAGAAAAACGACTTATGATTACGAGAGAGGTGTTGCCAAAGCTGTCATAAGTTTGATTGAAAATTTTTAAAAGGGCATCGTAATAATGGGTCCAAATTAGAAAATCCAAAGGTCTATTCCAATAAGGAAGAAGGCCTCTTTTTAGCCTTCGTTTAAATGAGCGGGAGAGAATATGCGCCGTTGAAACTTTTAAATGCCATTCCTTGCCATGTTGGACGAGATCATCATTACCTCTATCCAATTCATACGTCTTGGGATGTTGCTCGATTCTGGTAACATCTTCCTGTAATAAATGATCAATCCTTGATCTAACCTCACAGACGGAATCTACCGGACATTTTAAAGTCCCAGGGCATTGCAATGTACATTCATGGCAAGGCGGATTCGTCAGAGGGAAATCCAAGACCAGTTGGCGTATATCATACTGCTTGATCCATTCACGAAGGGCCTCGTCTCCTGCAAGGTATTCTTCATCTTTAACTTGTAATAGGGAACGTAGAAACCAACGGTCTCCGTCATCAAAATATTCTAGAAGACAAAAGAAAAAATTATCCTTTCGTCCTCCTTTCATACTCATGCCGGCAATATTGCGCTTAACACTCATCATCACTCAGAAGGTGGCATCACTCTAAGATCAAGCATACGCAGCTTTTGTTCACGGATCAAGACTTCCACTTTGGGGCGGTCCTCGGGTTTATGAATGGCCAAAAAGCATCCGCCTCCACCGGCCCCACAAACCTTCACTCCTGCATTCTGTACATCTCTGACAAGAATACTTTCAAATTTTTGCATCGTTGAAGATAAAATATTGGGAAACAATCGCGATCTGGTTTGTCCTTCTTTAATCATTAATGATGGGAGTTTATCGTAATCACTCTTCAAAATCGCCTGATATGCCATCTGAGAAAGATCGGCGATTTCACGCAATCCATTTCGAATCGTTTCATCACCGTCAAAGAACTTCTTATATACTTCCCAATTATTAATGCCCGAGAGACGCGTTTCGCCACTATAAATGAGACTTAATCTTTTTTCTAAAAAAGCTCTTAAATCATCATTATAAAACTGTTCCACCAAGATATCTCCGGGCACCGGCCTTAAGGCCAGAATTCCACCAAATAATGCTGGAAAATAATCTTGGTAGCCAGCTGGGCCTCTGTTCAAAATTTTTGATTCGACGGCATTGACCTGCAGAAACATCTCTTTCTTAGTAAAACTTCGCCCATAGAATTTTGCCAATGCCCGAAATAAAGTAATGCCCATTGCAGATGAGCCACCCAACCCTGCCCCTGGAGGAGAACCAGATTCTAAGATAATTTTCAATCCATTCTGAGGACGAAAAAGCGCAACAATCAAGGCGACAAACTGTAGTTCTTTAAAAGGATTTGAAACTTGATCCCAATCTTGAAAAAGAGAGAGAGAAAATTCCGTCTTCGCGGCATAATCCACAGATTCAAAGACGACTGCCGGAGATGCAATTTCTTCGATGCTCACTCGTGCTTGCAAAGTCGTTGCAAGATTAATAGTCACAACATGCTGTAAAATCATATGAATAGGAGGAAGATCTATCGTTCCCCCCAGAAGATCAACACGGACGCTGCCTGCTTGTACGATTTTTTGCATGTGATCTCTTCAATTAATCTTCATCAAAGATACCTATATACGGGAGTTCACGAAATCTCCCATCGTAATCCAGTCCAAATCCAATAACAAATTTATCTTGAATTTCAAAACCAAGATAATCGATTTTAACAGGGTGAATATTGCGTGATGGTTTAAATAAAAGTGAAGCAAGTTTTATTTTTGCGGGAACATGGGTCTTAAGCTTTTCCATGATTTTCGTAATGGTAAGTCCTGTATCTACAATATCTTCGATAATCAAGACATTCTTCCCGGCCAAATTCTTTTTAACATCAACTTCAAATTTGATCTCCCCAGAAGATTGGGTCCCAGAGATATAGGACGATGCTTTAATAAATTCCATCGTCACAGGAAGTGTTATCTCTCTTAGAAGATCAGCACAGAACATGAAGGCACCATTTAAAACACAAATGACAACTAATTCTTGTCCTGAAAAATCCTCATTAATTCTATAGGCCAGTTCAGTGATCTTATTTTTGATCTGGTCTTCTGAAATATAAATTTCGACCGCCACAACTTGCTCCCTTTTAATAAGTTCACTTGGTTAAACAAATGAATTATTTAATATCTCACCAACGCCACCGGCCCCAGGCACAATATAGTGATTATCCGTCAGGCCTCTCTCTTTCTCCCAGAAATGCCCTGGGGTACTGGTCAAAACGGCCTCTTCGCTTAGTCCACGATCCAGACGTAGGGCAAAGATTTTAACATCAGGATGGTCTTTCTTCATACGTTTAATATATTCTGGCGTCACAATCAAGTGCATGGCCACATAACCTCGTGCCTTACCTTTGATCGTTTGTTTATAATTACCCACTGCATATGAAAGTGACGAACCAGTGGCCCCCATAGGATCAGGGAAGAGAACCCATGAGTCTTCTTGGTCGCCTCCAATCTTCGAACCACTCACATCCACACCAATAACCTCATGGCGTTCATTGGTTTTGCGCTGTATGTAAAAATGATCTTGTCTAATATTTTTAGGAGAGAGAAGTAAGGACAATTCCTCAAAACAAAACTGTGCAGGAAGAATCCCCGCCCTGGCCAAATCCACACAAATAACCTTCGCTTGCTGATTTATAACTTCGCCACGATAAACTCCTTGTGGCACATATTGCTTCATGCGTGTATCCCAAGATACAATCTCTCGTGGAAAAAGAGCAGAAACCACTTCGCCTAACAAGATTCCATATAATTTGATGATCAGAGTATTTAAGAGGGGTTGCTCAATATCAGGTCGACATAATTTGCCAAGAAAGGTCTGGGCACGCGGGTTTTTTAAAATATAAACCCCATCTCCATATTTATGCTCATGGCAACTCACACTATAATTAAGATTTTTGTAAACACTGTCGATACTCATACCTGTAGTCATTGCTGGCATAAACTGCCTCCCTGCGTCTGAAAGTTTCAGCCCACAAGGGAAAATTGACTATGCATTAGTATGGGCCGATTCTAAATTTTTTGCCAAGTATAATGACCAATCATCTTGTTCGTCAAAATAATCGAAATGAAGACGACAGCGGGCCTCATAGACATCCGATTCGCCTACTAATACCTGCTCGGTTGTTCTTGCATTATTTTTGCGAAAAGTCTTTGTTGCAGGGTGCCCACAAACGGTACAAATGGCATGGACTTTATCAACTTGGTCGGCAATGGCAAGTAAGTGCGGCATTGGGCCGAACGGTTGACCCTTATAATCTTGGTCAAGACCAGCACAAATAACCCTACACCCGCGGCAAGCCAACTTCGAAACAACCTTAACGATTAGATCATCAAAAAACTGAATTTCATCAATGGCGACAATTCTTGTTGAGTCGAGTACGCGTCTTAAAATATCGAGAGAATCTTTTACCGCAACTGCGGGCGTGGTCATGGACGAATGACTTACAACATCGGATTCATGGTAGCGATTATCAATTTTCTGTTTAAAGATCTGCACCTTTTGCTTGGCAATCTGCGCTCTTTTTACCCTGCGGATTAATTCCTCGGTTTTTCCACTAAACATTGGACCACAGATAACTTCGATACTTCCTGTATGGAAAGGGACCGAACTGGCCACGACAAACTCCTCGTTTAAGGTGACTGTTATACGAAAAAATTAATTTCGCGAGTCTCGATAATTTCAAAACTTTAAGGCCTTGGCAATTACCAAAATTTCTTAAACTTTTTTACATTTTAGGATTTCAACCAGATAGCTTGCCAACATGAAATTTGGACAAAATTATAATACGTCAAAAAGGCCAAAAAAGAGTTTACTTATAAAAAATGTAATGAAAAAGAACCCGCAAAAAATGAAAAAGGCCAGCAGAATGAAGGGCGATAAGAGGACTATGGTTGCCTGCAAACGAGAATAGCGCAGATTATAGCGTAACCCGCCATACATCTGTATCAACATGGATAGCCATTTTAATAAGGGGCCAAAAAGAGGAATTAACAGAAAAACATGTGAAGTTAAAGTGTTATTCACGGTTTGAGCGATCCCCGGCAAATCACCATCATCCTTTCCCAGAAAATGATGAAAAAAAGTAATAATGGCCTCCCAGATTTTCACCATAATCCAGGCGATAATTGGAAAACTTACTACCTTTAAAAGAATGATAAAAATCTGAAAATTTAAAGTTGATTGAGCGCGGATAAAATAAGTCGCCAACTCCCCATCGCCAAGAAAATTGTCTACCAACCATTCACTTAGATGAAATCCACCAATACGGTAAAAAGCTTCAAAGATAATAAAAGGCCATGACAACAAAATCAAAGTGGCAAAATTCACTCCTTTCTCGAAATAATCATTGTTATCCTTATCTTCCTCAGATTCAAGCAATGAAATCGGTTTGTGACGAAACTGGTAATAACGTTCATGCACCAAAAATGGATGGAGGGCACCCTCAAGATAATATTTGAACATTTCCTTCATTTAATGTTACCTACACGAGTATCAAAATAATCATCCGCTTCCATGGCAATAGGAATCTCATTTCCTACGTAATAATTTATTTTAATACCTGAAGTTGGATTGAGCACCAAAATTTCACGGTCATCATAAACTAAATGAATAGGATGGTCTTGGTATTTAATGGTTAAAAAGGCCCTGCCAATCATCTCAAAATCATCTCGATCCATGATCGACACGCGCTCCCCAGGGGTAAACAGAAAGGAAAAAAGTTGAGCAAATGAGCTATTGAGAGGCTTCATTGACCAAGAGGAATCCAACGGCTTAACTTCGAAATCATCACCTTTTACAATTGATAAGTTGGCCGTCGCTCCCCGCGCGAATATGACGGTGAATGGTTCTTCTTTATTCCCATCTAAAGTTATTCCCGCTGTCCCCATATTTTTATAAATGCGTTTTTCCAGAAAATCTTGAGAAGACGCAAACAATAATTTTGAAGAGGTTGGGGAAATTTCAAAAATCAGGGGCTCGTGAGGCTCGGTGGTTATCTTGACGAATTGTCCTATGCGTATTTGTTTGTTGGCAGCTTGAGCTTTTTTGAAAAGTTCCAACATAAATTTCTTTCCAGTGGTCGTCGTGATCGAAAGTGTTGCCACCTTATCCTTGAGTACCCCTAAATCATGGGGGTCCCACAACTGCCCCGCCTGCATCTTATACAAGGATGTGGCATAATCTTGAAAAGCACTTTCCAAATACATGATACCTGGGGGAGCTGCAGGGATGGTCGATTTATTTTTGATATCTACCGTAAAAGGAACATTGCGCACATTTTTCAGCTCAACCTTAGCAAAACTCTCCGGACCATATTTTCTCTTCCATTCACGAAATAAAAAAGTATCGTGAAAAAAACCGGGACCAAGATGGATAATCGACAAAATTCTGCGATATTTGAAAGGATTGAGACGATATTCTTCCTCCGAAACAGGTTGAACTTGTGGAGATGAATCGTAAGCTAAAACTGTTTTAATACCAGAGGGAGTTTTTACCTCGACATAAAAACTCTGGTCGTGATCGACTTTGTTACCGATAAGAACGGGAACTTCGCCATTTTCAAAGACAAAAGAAAATTTTTCTTCCTCAGAAGGAAAAAATTCCTTACGCCCTACAAGTCTTAATTCCTCATCAGTCAAAATACGTTTCACTTGTAGGTATCCTAAAATATCAAAAACCTCTTGCAATTTTCCTTCATCAACCAGTTGCTGAGTTTCCATAACTCGAAAATGTCCATTCATTTTTTTAATTGTGGTCTGGGGCAATCGTAATCCTGTCAGTTCCCCGAGATGAGTCTGATCAAAAAGGGCCCGAGCATGTTTCTCCTCTTCGACCTTTTTCCTTCCGCCTATTTCTTCAAAATAATAGGTGAAAATTCCCAAAGAAACTGCCGTTACCAGTAGGATGATCGTTTTCTTCATGCCCGCCTTCTTCGATAGAACAAAAAGGCGAGGATAAAGAGCACTACTGGCAAGACAATCACACTGACATAAAATACCAACTTGAGTTGCTTATCATCAATTAAAATGGGCGAGTTTTTCTTGATCGCCAGATTTAAAGTCAGTAGTTCATCATCACTGGCCAAATAATTTGTCGATTTAAGAAAAAAAGAGAAATTATCCACCATATGGGCATATTGATTCTGAATGAAAGTGGAATTACCAAATGCCATAATTTTTGTTCGCGGTTTGCTCTCAGAAGTATCTGTCGTCTCCTCCCAAATGCCCACGACTGAAGCAGGTCCCTTTTGATCTTGTTTGCTGTTGTAAATGAGGGTGCCAGAAACAATTTCCAGAGGAGAGAAATCGATCCAGCTACCAGGAAAAGGCGTCGTCATGGCGAGAGCAACAAATTTACCTCGCCCTTGTTCTGTTTCAAATTTGGAAACCGATGAAACAAGAGGAAAGAATACTTGCCCATCAAAAGATTTGGTCAAGAGATGCTTAAGTTCAAAGTTCTTGATTAAAGGAACACTCCCATTGCTTCCGCTTACAAAATTCTTTCGATCAACCACAATGGTGTTGGGAATATCTATCTCCCAAGTTCTCTTAAAATATTTTCTAAGTTCAATAACTCTGTCATCGACAACTGCCGGATCTAGCGCCAAAAGCAGTCGGCCACCACGAGAAAGATAATCGTGGAGAGCATCGATTTCGGGTTTGAAGAATGCACGCTTCGGCCCCCACACCACAAGCATATCAGCATCGGTCGGTACTGCGTTTTTGGCCAAAAGGTCAACGGGTTTGAAATGAATCAGGGAACGACTAAGGGCACTTGCAATCACCCCTCCTTCCTCCGGGGCCGGTCCTTTAAAATCAAACTCGAGATGTCCAACAGTATGATAGATAATGGGATCTCGTTTACGTCCCAGTTTTCTTAAGGCATTGGAATACTCAAGTTCAGTATGTTCCTTGATATATTGTTTTCGCTTTTCGTATTCCATGATAACCGAATTTTCTTTGTCAATCTCATTGGCGCGCATGAGATCGGGGCGAGTTTCAGGATCGTACACATCAATTCTCATGTTGGACTTATGTTGTTTATACAAATCCAAGAGAGAAACGATGGCCCGTGCTTCATCGCGTTTCGCAAACACTTTTACGTCGAGGTTTTTCTTAAGACCTTTAATGAGCATCTCAGAAGTCGAGGATAGGGAATTTATTTTTGTTTCTGATAGATCAAGCTGCGCATTGTTTTTAAAACTCAGATAATTGAGAAAGGCCAAAATGGTAAGAACTAGAAACAGATTAATCGTGGTATAACCCCAACGGCGGTAGATATAACTTTGTTCCATTGTTTTCAGATCATTGCGGCCTGAGTAAAGAAGAATGGAAGTCATCGCCAACGCAAAGATAGTAAGCGTGTAATTGAGGGTTTTTGCATCTGGCGAGAGGAGCCATAGTCCACCACAGGCGAGATACAAGATTCCATTAATTAAAAAAAGAAATAGTTTGATTCCTTCATTCATTTTTATTGCCTGCGCCCTTCGAGAACTTGATGTGACAAGTAAGTAAAAACCGTAACAAAAGAAGCGAAATAGACCAAATTGTAGGTTTTCACCACTCCTCGTACAAAGCCCTCATAATGGAAAGGAACACTGAGATAACTAATCATCTGCGATACCAGATAGTTTTGTGATAGCTGACCTAAAATCACAATCAGCATAGAAGATAATAAAATAGCAAAGCCAAGAATCGCTGCGACCACCTGATTATCCACAGCACAGGCACTAAACAATCCCACCGATAGGTAGCAAAGAACAGACAAAAATGTACCCAAGTAGCAAGCCCCCACGACGCCAAAATCATGATAGCCCGAGATGGCCAAGATGGCGGGAAAGATGAGAGTGGGGACTAACATGAGTAATGTAATAGTTGCCGAAGCGGCCAATTTACTCAATAAAATTTGATAATTCGTGACATGGGCCAAAGTCAACAAATCGAAAGTGCCGTTGCGTCTCTCTTCCACAAACATTCGCATGGTGAGGAGAGGGGCAATGAAAAGAAAGATAAAATTCATGTTTCCAAACAGGGGTACAAGAACATTGGAATTCAGATTTCCGGAATGTAAACTAGGCGACAAGGCCACATAATTATAAAAAAGCCCACCTATCAGAAAACAGAATAGTCCGGCCAAAATATAAACTGCCGAATTACCAAAAGTCTCTTTCAATTCCTTGACGTACAAGACCTGCAAAATCTTGAAATAATTCTTGGCCGCTATCATATTCGCCCCAGAGCATTGTCTCTTCGATCAATGACTTGCTTGAAGACCTCTTCCAATGAAGGATGGTGTGCTTTTAATTCCAAGGGAACAATCTTCCTTTCAAGCAGAAATTGGGCGACATCATGTCGATGATCTTTATCTTCAAAAAAATTCAAACGCCACCGGACTTCTTCACTCGATCTATGGACTATTTCACAGTTGGCCTGAAAATATTGCAACAACGCCGCCTCCAAATCATCTGGAAATTCTTTAGTGGCAATTTCCAAAATCGTATGCAGTTTAAATTTGTTGCGCATCAATGATAGCGATCCCGTCTCCAGAACCACACCTTTATGCAAAATTGTAACCTCATCGGCCATCATTTCAATTTCGCTGAGGATATGGCCGGATAGAATAATCGTCTTGTCACCTCTAAGCACCTTGATCGTCTCACGAAATTCCATGGCCATCTGTGGATCGAGTCCCGAAGTAGGCTCATCTAAAATAAGAATTTTTGGATCTGGAAGCAGCGCTTGCGCCAATCCCACTCTTTGACGTTGTCCTTTAGAAAGAGTTCGATTCGGACGATTTAGAAATCCTTCCAGCGCCAAACGCCCGATCAGTTCATCTATTTTATTTTTGCAATTCTGAATTTCAAAAAGTTTGCCTACAAAATGCAAATATTCCAGTACCGTCATTTGTGGGTATAATGGGGCATTCTCACCAAGCAAACCAATCAGACCACGAAATCGTGATGGCCTTTGTGTGACATCAAGACCATCAACAAAAATTTTCCCCTTCGATGGTGCCAGTAATCCGCTCACTAATCGAAGAATGGTTGACTTTCCTGCTCCATTTGGACCGAGCAACCCATGAATTGTCCCAGAAGTAATCTCCAAATTGACATTTTGAAGGGCCAAATGTTGTAGATAAAATTTTGTGACTTCCTGAAATTGCACGGCAACAGTCATGGTTTCCTCATTATTCGCCCAAAAAAATAGTAGCAAATCCCGATCTGTTTGAAAAACAATCGATGTAATTCATAAGCTATATATTTTCCCTTTATAATGAACATAAAAGCTTGTGTCTTTTACTCCGTTACTTTGAGAGATTTATCTCTTCTCTTCCCGCAATTCTCCGAAAAGCTAATCAATGAACATAAAAGAACGCTTTAAACAGGCCATCAGTTTGGCCAAAAACATTGTTGTCACAACACATATCTACCCTGATGCTGATGGCATAGGTGCTCAGATCGCTCTTTGTCTGGCCCTGCATAAACTGGGGAAATGGGTTATTGGGGTTAACCAAAAATCTCTTCTTCAGCGCTACCATTATCTTGATACTTCAAACCTCGTCATCTCGGCGAAAGAATTTCAAAAAAATCACAGCAAAAAGGAAATCGATCTACTTATTGTAACTGATACGAATTACATTGCCCGAATCGGTCCAGAAACAGAAAAAGCAGTCGCGCGGGCCCGTGATGTTCTATTTATCGATCATCACCCCTGCCCAAAAGAAATTGCCGCCATTCATTGCATCGATACTAACAAGGCCGCCACCAGTGAATTAGTGGGAGAATTTATTGACCTGATGGGGGTGGAGTTTACCCCTGAAATAGCTCTTCCCCTCTATACAGGCATCTTAGTTGACACCTCATCATTTCGCTATCCTACGGTCACAGGGAATACGCACCTGATGGTGGCAAAACTCATGAATGCCGGAGTTGCCCCCAGTGATGCTTACAATATGATCTATGGGACAAAAAAAACCGATCATATTCGACTGCTGGGAAAAATACTTGCCCAAACCAAAACAAATAAAAGTGGCTCTATGGCATGGATTACTGTCTACGAGAAGGACCTAAAAGAGCACAAAGTCGATGCCGAAGACACGCATGCTTTCATCAATCATCTCTTGGTGCTGGACAACATACAACTCGCTTGTATGTTTCGTGAATTACCGCAGAATCAGGTCAAAATCAGTTTGCGTTCAACAGTGGAAACGGTCGATGCTGGGGCCATGGCGCAGGCCCTGGGCGGTGGCGGACATGATCATTCAGCAGCGGCCATCCTCGAAGGCTCCCTGGATGATCTCTTACCGGCAACTTTGGAAAAATTGGAACGCATGCTCTCAGAAAAATAAGTACTACTCTTCCTTTAAAATCTTTTCTAAAACACCACGCTCACGCTCATTAAAATTGATGGCGTCTTTTGACAGAAGATCTTTGAGTTTGCCACGAGTTGCAGGATCATTCGGATCATTCAGACCAACGTCGGAAGGTCCTGTTTCGTTTCGAGAAAAACCCATTTTTTCCCCTAATTTCAATTTCTCGCGTGGTTGAGATTTATTGGCGGCAACTTTAGCGCGAATTGTTTCTGCACTAACCACTTTACCTCTGGTTGGGGCCTTCTTTTCCGTTTTGGGTTGTTCCACGGCAATTTTGGGATCAAGAGTTCCAATGCGCATAAAACTCACCTCATCTTATTGTAGCAAATTTCTCAGCAAAGAGGCCCCAGGCAAAATAGTGCTGTGATTTAATAATTCGCTTACTTAGGTGGTTTTAAGATATAGATCTGCCAACGTGATTGAGTGGATGAATCATTAATTAATTCAATCCATTGTGGTGCCACATTTTTTTCAAAATCATTGATCACCCAGAACTTATTGCCAATTTCCGCTTGAAAGTTAAACAGTCCTTGGTGGTAATCATTGTCGATGAGAAATTTCAAAAACATGAGATGAACAGGCTCTTCTCTCGATCCCAAATGATCCAATTCTTTCATATCTCTAATGGCCTTACGGGTTTGAAAATTTTTAATTGGCTCACTCAAGGCCACAATCATTTTGTCACTGAAAGGATAGTCAGTGCGCATCAGCACCATATTCACGGGAACCTTTTCACTGTCGAATTGGATGCGCTCACGAACAGCCAATTCAAATTGTGCCACTTTAGGAACTGGCTTGGGGGTCGGTGTTGGAATAACTGCAACAGCAGGTGTGGGAGTCGGAGTAGGGGTGCTCTTTGGAATGATCGTCACTTTTTTTGCAACTGGCGTGGGCACAGGAGTTGGTGTAGCTTGATCTTGGTACAAAAGACCGGCCAAGCCCTTTTGCTCAAATTCCTGCAGTGAACCAAGAAGAAATAATTTACCCTGTAGATAAGGGGCATCCTCTCTGACTAAAGTGCTCATCACGGCGGGAAAAAGATCTGGAAAGTAGAAGATTGGTTTTTCCAATCGTTGAAATAAATCCACGAAACGGCGCAAGCACCCTGCTCCGTAACCTGTTTTGTTCACTTGAGCAAAGGCATGCGATCTTTCAATTAACAAACGGGCCTCTTTAACAGACGACATGCCATATAGTAAATCCTTGCCACTGCAGATCAATCGCAAATCACTCTTAATTTTTTTACACTGCTCGCTTAAATTCTGTACCGCCCAGGATTGTGTAGGCTGTATTGTTTTGTTTAGACTGGTGCGCAATAGCATGGTGGAGATTGAGACAGCAGAACTGACATTCTGATCTTTTAACTGGTGAAGCTCTCGCTCCCACCAATCAGCGAGGGCCTTTTTCTGTCGTGGAAAGGAAAGTTTATCCACCAAATCCGTTTGCTGGTCATTCATTGCACGCTTGATGAATTTTGACATCTCCACATCATTAGAATGACATTTCCCCCATAACTCCATGGAAGATATCGAGCATTTTTCCTGAGTTCCTAATTTGGCCAGATATACATGAATATCTTTTAAAGCTTCATAGACATAACTTAGACTAATTAAACGGAAAAGATATTGCAGAAATTCTGCATGCTCATTGAGCATTTCGTCCGGGCATATTTCGCGATCGGGAAATTCTAAAAACCAAAATGCCTCAAGTCGGTTTATTTCATCAAGTGTGGCCTTCGTCACGATTTCGAAATTATCTTCCGACAGGGCGATGGGGCCATGTTTACGGTCCGTGACAACCTTGGGCCAAAGCGGCCCGTCGTAATAACCCAGTAACGCCCCTTCACCATAGCTGGGTCTGAGGGCCCATGAATCGATGGAAGGATTGCTGAGAGCTGCAACTTCTCTGGAATAAGATGGATTAAAAGGAAGTGTGGCCAGGATTAAAAAAGCACATGACCACAATACTTTCTTATTCAAACCAAACCAAACTAAGTGTCGGTACATAGGTAATTATGGCCAGTGCAAATAATAATAAACACAAATAAGGAATAGAAACCCGATACAATTCCGTTACCGGTCGCTTAAAACGATAACATGAAATAAACAAATTTATACCTACTGGAGGAGTGAGATAACCAATTTCCAAATTGGTTAAAAAGATAATCGCCAAATGAATAGGACTAATCCCAAACTCATTGGCAATTGGAATAATCAGCGGCACAACCACAATAATGGCGCTAAAGATGTCCATCATACAACCGACGATTAACAAAAAGACATTGAGAAAGAGTAAAAAAGAATATTTATCTGTCAGGAATTTCCTCATCCAATCCATGATGATCATGGGAACTTCTTCATCGACCAAGTAATTAGTCAGGCCCAAAGCGCAACACAAGATAAGAAGAATGGCCCCAACTAAAGACATGGAATCCATCACGACGCGTGGAATGTCTTTAATGATGTGCACGTCTTTGTAAACAAAACATTCCACGATTAAGATATAAAAAGCGGTAATAGCAGCAGCTTCTGAGGGGGTAGTAAAACCACCATAAATGCCTACCAGGACAAAAACCGGGAGCAAGGCTTCCCAAATGCACGAGCGCAAAGCCGCTACTGCTTCTTTTAATTCAAATTTCTTATGAGAACCATCAAAGCGACCATTCTTAATCGACCAAGCAGAGAGAATAATAATAATGAGAACACCTGGAAGAATTCCGGCCTTGAATAGTTTATCAATATCAACTTTGGCAACGAGACCATACAAAATGATGGGAAGGCTGGGAGGAAAGAGTAATCCGAGAGAACCGGAAGTGGTAATCAAGCCAAGGGTAAATTTTTCTGAATATCCTTCCTTGGTTAAAATGGGATAGAGAAGTCCGCCGAGCGCGATAATGGTTACGCCCGAAGCTCCAGTAAAGGCGGTAAAAAAAGCGCATACCACCAGAGAAACAATGGCCACACCGCCAGGCATCCATCCAATCAAGGCATTGGCCAAACGAAGAAGGCGAATTGGTGCCTTCGATTCTGCCATGACATAGCCGGCAAAAGTAAAAAGAGGAATAGTGAGCAAGGTTGGGGCGGAAGCGATTCGGTACAATTCAACAATAACGGCCGAAACATCAATCTGGGCGAAAGTGAAGGCCACCATGGCCGCCAATCCCATGACAACAAAAAGCGGTGTACCTATGATGGCCAAAAACAAAATACCTACAACAGAAAGGGACGCAATCATGATTGCCCTCCTTTTCCTTCATGCTCACGAGAGGAAGGAATGCCTGGAGTCGCGCCTGCATCCAAAATAACGGCGGCGTCAGGACCAAAACTGGCCACAAATAGATAAAAAAACCGATAGGCAATTAGACTAAAACCGAAGGGGATGATTAAAACCAACATGCCGGTGGAAAGACCAAAAAAAGATTCACGACCAAATTCCATTTCCATTTTCACAAAATGAATTGAAGCAACCACCAACCAACATAATGTTCCCAAAGAGGCCAAAGAAATAACTCTCTTTAACTGATCACAAAGAAATTCTTTGTGCATGCTTTCCAATATTTTTCCGAGAACATCAATACCGATATGAGTCCCTCTTCCTGTGGCGAGCACCCCTCCTAAAAAAGTACTCAGAAAAACCAGATGCCGGACAAAAGGCTCCACAAATTCCAGCGATTGGCCAAACCATCGCAGAAGAATGGTCAATACGCTAAAAAAAAGCATGAGGAAGATGCATATCACTAATAAATAGTGCGACAACCTATCAATCCCCATGTCAATTGCCTTAAGTACTCTGAACATAACTTTTACCCTTACAGTTTCATCTCTGTATCCAATTTTTTTAGTGCTTCAGCAGAAAAGAGCTTCCCTTTTAAGCGTTCTATGATTTTCGCGCGTAATCCTTTGGCGGTCTTTACATCCTTATCACTGAACTTCAGGAATTCAACCCCCATTGATTTGATAGCAGAGAGGGCCTCAACATTGTCTTTAGCATTCTGCTCATTAACCAAATCAATAAATTTGGCAGCAGTTTCCCGTACTTTGCCCTGCAAATCAGCGGGTATCTTGGCCCAGGCATCCTTCCCAATCAAAAAAGCACCCGTGCTATAAGCGAGAGGAAAATCCACCAAATATTTAATTTTGGTATTCCATTGGAGTGCAATAACCGCCAGAGGAGGGGCATAGGCGGCTTCAATAATACCCGTCGATAAAGATGATAATACATCGGGAAGCGACAAAGGCACAGAAACTAAATTCATTTCTTGAATCATGGCCATCACTAATGGATCACCTTCCCATGTCCAAATTTTAAGCCCTTTCAGAGCATCAATACTTTCTGTCTTCTGTTTCGATACGAAGTAAATTAAACCAAGTTCAAAAAAACCTAAATTTTCAAACTTGTTCTTACTAAAACCGGTATTTAAAAAGGGGGCCATCCTTTTTAACGTGGCCAGCGCCAATTCTCGATTTTCATAGAAAGTAAAAGGCAATTCCATCACCCGCACATCGCCATTGATATCACCCAGAGTTTTGCCGGTAAAAATCCCACCGTGCAGTTGTCCGATCCGGACTTTTCTTAAAACATCAGGTTCATCTCCTTGTGCCCCACCGAAATAGATCTTAAACTTCACTTTTCCATCAGTGCTTTTTTCAATTTCAGAAGCCATATTTTTTAAATTCTTGGCCCAACCAGTTCCCTCCGGTGCCAGCACCCCAATTTTAAAAGTTTGAGCATTGAGCTGAAAGGAGATCAACATCGCGATAGCAAAAAAACAAAATTTCATACATCACACCTTTACAGTAAATCTTTTTCTACACTTTGAATCATTTCAAATTGTTTTATAGCAATAGTTTGATAAAGCAAAAGTCCCTTATCCTGAAATTCCGGTTGCTCAGGTTCATCTTTGGGACGCCAAGGAATATGGGCCAAAAATTTCTCACGCATATTTTTCAAAAAGGTCATTTCCTTTTTAAACTCATCCTCATCCGCCAGAGGGATCACGTAGAACCGTAAATAAGCAATGCGTGCCAACCAATTATTAGGATACTTATTAATTAAGCTCTTGAAGAGTGCCTGGCCTTTGGCAGGATTTCCACCCAACATTTTAGGTCGCCCCGCCTCGTAAGCGGCAAAGAAAATGTCACAAGTGCCATAATTGATATCCGGGCGCTTCAAAGCAATCCAATCAAACATGCCTTTCACAATTGGAAGCAGAGAGACCATTTTCATCTTATCTTTTTGCAAGAAGATAAGTGAACCCAAGCTTTGAGCGGTGTAAAGGACTCCTTCTAAATCTAATGTAGAATCTCCAAAATTTTCATCGAGTAATTTTACGATTCCCTGATCTTCATTTATTTTCTGCTTTAAATCTTCAAAACTGACCCCTTTCACTTCCATAAATCTCAGGCCAAAATCCAAGGCCTTGGTATAGTTGGCGATAAGTTGAATCCGCAAATTGGAATCACGATCTTTGAGCTGATCTGGAATGTAGAGAGTTTCGGTAATGGCAAAAGCATAGCCTGTATAACCTTTAACCAGACCCACAAGGAGCTTTTTGTTTTTAGGTTGAATAAAGGCCATCCCCTCCATCATTTTTAAATTGCCTGGTATTCCATCCTTAAAAATCTCCCAATTACCTTCGGTCTCAATTTCCTTAGTGGCGTCAAATAACATATCCGCGGTGGTGTTTATGGCGACCTTCTGGACTAGGCCGCAAGACGAACTGATCAACACCAAGAGGGTGAGGATAAACTTTGACATAGAAAGCCCCTAAATAAAATATCTTTAAAATTGATTTAGAGTTATCCATAATAGCTTGCCTCACCTTTTGAGTATTTACAACAACACTGGCAACTTAAGAGCTTGAAAATGATGACAGAATCCCTACCATGGGGCCATATTTTCGCCCCCCGTTGGGAAAAATAAGCTTCTATGCTAAAATGAAATTACGCTGGACATGAGTCCGGTCAAACCATTAATAGACCCGAGGGTTGTACCGATAAGGTGTTACGAGGGTCGGTTTTTAAATAGGAGGCAGGTATTGAAGTCAGACAACTTAAGCATGTGAAGTGACTTACAAGACCAAGCCCACCTAAGTTATGGTGGCCTACCATCTGGTTGTTAAAGGGTTATGAAGGCACTTCGCAAGCAAGATGAAGTGTCAAAACTTTAAAACTGGAGATGGGCCATGAATCTAAAACAGAAAGTTCCCAAAGAATTTCAGGAGCAATCAATTCTCACGAATCATGATGCGTGTGCTGAAACAGCATCCGGACCAATTTTGAGTACCGAGGATTTCAATCTGCGTACAATCCCGATAATGGGACGCAGTTTGTCTACTCCCGACTCCTTGCGTCCGGCAAAGTCCCTGGTAAGAAAGTCTTGTCGTCCAAAAGTCGGTGGATGCAAGTCTGAATTGGTGTAATGGTATTTAGGGCCAGGCAAATGATCGCTTGATGGAATTCAAGGCCTCTTCGCGGGCCTGGTCAAGTTCTTTAGTGCGAAGTTCATGTAAATAATCTAAATAGCGTCGTCTCGAGGTGAAAAGATTATTTATATAGGTAACTTCAAACGCCTTCAACTCTTTAAAACATAATTTCTTCTCTTCAGGATTTAATTTGCGTTGCATATGCGGGCCTGAATCAACCGTATTGATGATGGCCTCATTGGGAGCTAAAGCAAAAGTTGAAAACTCACCATTGCAAACTCGTTTCTTATGAAAAATATAACGCTCCATTTGCTCACGAAAATGATCAATTTCCCGCGCAAAAACCTCTGGCGCAATATTTTTAAGCGCTTCAACCTCCCGATACATTCTTTTGGTATATTCAAACGTGCTTTCTCCCTGAGATACACTTGGGACCTGGGCAACAACACCCTGTCCGTAGATGCAAAAAAAGCAGGAAATAAATAATCCAATGAACTTGGTACGCATGAGATACCACTTTAACGAGTCTCATCTTATTTTACAATCAAAGATTACTTCTGTGGATTTGTAAGACATAAATTCAAGAGTAATTGTGCAACTTTTCCGGGGTCATGCCGGGTCTTCTCGGTTAACCCTATACAAAAAGTCTTATACTTGGATTTTTCACCACGTATAAGCGCACAATGGGTGGGCGCAATTTCCAAAGCTTCAGCGAGAATTTTCGTTAATGCCTCGTTGGCCTCTCCTTCAACAGCACGAGCACGAGTGGCCAAATAAAGCACTCCTTCCTTCAATACAATTTCCTCACGTTTGGCACCAGGTTTGGCACGAATTTCAATTTCTAAAAAAATATCATATTCACCTTTACCTTCACGCAAAACGGCTTTCATTATTTTGCAGATTTGAGACAGAGGATGATCAGGCGAATAAATCACGCCGCCAGGTTTTTTCATTTGTACTACCTACATGAAGAAACTTTTTGAGTTCGACAATAAAACAATCGAGAGGGAAACCAACAACATTTGAATAACTACCGCGTACTGCTTTTATGAAAACTAGACCTGCGCCCTGAATACCGTAGGCACCGGCCTTATCCATTGACTCGCCTGTATCTAAATACATTTCCAATAGGTCTGGTGTAATTGCCCCAAACTCAACTTCTGATTGCTGGCAAAAAACAATAGATTCATCAAAGCTTTGAATACTCACGGCGGTGTAGACAATATGGCTTCGATTGGAAAGTTCTAGCAACATTCTTCCGGCATCTTGGCGCGATGTTGGTTTGCCATAAACTTTTTTTCCCAGGACAACAATGGTATCAGCGGCAATGACCAGAGGATTCTCAAACTTCTTGCTTACCCGCAGAATATTCAAGACCGCTTCGCCCTTCTCCTTGGCCAAATCTTGCACATCTTGGATCGGTGCTGATATCGCACGATCTTCATTAATGTTGCTGACGATGACCTCAAAATTAATACCGAGATAAGAGAGTAATTCCTTACGTCGAGGACTTTGACTGGCCAAGACAAGTTGAAATTTAGGGTTTGTTCTTAACATATTTCCAGAAAGGATTTTTGGTGGAGTTCAATTCCTCACGATCTTGGTCATTATGCTCTAAGAATTCACCATTGGCCATATAACTATCAATGGCAAGATGGTAGAAATTGGGACCATAAGACATAGCATTGAACACTTCACCCTTTGCCTCCATTTTGGCCCGGAACTTTTTCGCCACCAATAATCCCGTAGTTTCTTCGCGTCGGGTGTATTCCACCAAAAAATCCTCTCGTTTCTTAAGCTCATCTTCTTTCAACGACGGTCGATTCCACATTCGATATTGCCATCCTCCAAAAAGGTCAAGAGTTGGCGGCAAAGAAAAAAAAGGCTTGGTATATTGTTGCATCATCATTTCACGCACCAACATCAATGTTGGGATTTGCGAGATGAAAAACTCCCCCAAACCCATGGTTTTTTGCTCTTCTTCGGGCAAATCACCAAGTGATCTTCCTTTAGGGTCAACGACATACCATTTCCCCTTTTCCAAATTTTCTGTAGTGGTATTTTCATGACCTCGATAAAAGAATGTGGGGGCAGGTATCTCAGCCACCGCTCCATTGTTCTCATCGTGATGAAGACTATCCGGATATATCTTTATCATGGACTTGTCGCCTAAGAGAACTATAAATTCACCGGTTAAGGACTCTCCTTTAACAGTTCCATTCGGCATGACCAAAAATGTTTTGGTTTTTTTGTTTTTCATATATGAGGTATTTTTACTCATGAAATCCCGCAAGCGAATAGCTTGTGCAAAGGCCGGGGAAGGAGAAATCAAAGAATTAAAAAGTTCTCCCTCTTTAACTGGTATCCTGTCTATTGTCTTATTCGCGACATAAAGTGGCACAGGGTAGAATAATGGATCGGTCTCTCGATCGGCCTTAATTGATGGGGCAGTTAATTTACGAGAAAGCCAAATTATTTGCCCTGCATTGAGACGGACATGATAGAAAATTTCTTTGGGAGAAAGATTAATCTCCTTCATTGTGAGAGATGTTTCAGGAGAAATACGGACCATCGTCCCGTCCAATAATACCACCCACATGTAGCTGTTTTTCATGGTGACAATTTCATCACCTTCTTGAAAGCGCGAACGAAATTCTACATTGCCAAATCCCTCACCACGGTAAATACGGCAAAAACCGATACAATGCAGGACTCGTCCGATATTTTCTTGCATGGCCAAATCCTGTCGATTTGTTCGCCATTGTGGATTTTGATCCTTAAGTGCAGATTCACGTTTCCAATCTTGGAAATTTAACCAGGTATCAGTGTTAATGCGCTCCCAACGAATGTAGCTCTTCGGCATGGGCTCCATCCATGAAGGTAATTCCACACCTCCATCCATCACAATACTTTTGGCAGTACCGAGGGCCTTTTGCTCAATCGGTCTTCCCACTCCCCAATCGAGAAGGTTTAGAAATTCCGAGGAGCTGGCCTCCTGGGCGGGAACTCTCCCAGGGTGCATGAATAATGCTACCATCGTCAGCATGCACAATAGATTCAAAGAACGATATTGCATACCGCTCTTATCGACGGAAAGAGTTGACCATCAAGAATCTCTCTCTCAGAGTTTTAACACGGCAGAAAACTCCTCTTTCAACTCTTGCTTTTTAAGGCCCTTCGTTGCACACTCACAATGCCTAAGCATAAGTGAATGGCGTAGGGAAAAGTTTAGATTACCCCTTTAACTTCCGAGGAGATGGCCGTGAATCAAGAGAGATCGGGTCTCGATTCAGTTGCAGAATCCAACCAAAATGATCAGTTTTCATTCGTTCAGGCGGAACATCAGATTCTTAAATTTTGGTCACAAAACAATATTTTTAAAAAATCTCTAGCGAAAACGGCAAAGGGTAAACCCTATATTTTTTATGACGGTCCTCCCTTTGCTACTGGACTACCTCACCATGGACACCTCGTCGGTTCCATTTTAAAAGATATTGTACCTCGTTACTTCACTATGAAAGGGCGCTATGTCGATCGACGTTTTGGCTGGGATTGCCACGGCCTTCCTATCGAACACGAAATTGATAAAAAATTGGGGATGACCGCCCATGATGCCGTCAAAAAATTGGGAATCAAGGGATACAACGACGAATGTCGTAGCATTGTTCAGCGCTATACTACCGAATGGGAAAAAACTATTTCGCGCATCGGCCGCTGGGTTGACTTTGTTAATGACTACAAGACCATGGATATTACCTTCATGGAATCTGTATGGTGGGTATTCAGACAACTATGGGATAAAAACTTAGTCTATCAGGGTACCAAAGTTGTCCCTTTTTCTACTGCCCTCGGTACGGTTCTCTCAAATTTTGAAGCAGGACTCAATTATTTGGACGTGCAAGACCCGGCCATCACCATTCTCTTTAAAATGGCCGATGAAGATGCTTACATGGCCGCTTGGACGACGACTCCCTGGACACTTCCTTCTAACTTGGCCCTATGTATGGGGGCCGACATTGATTATGTCAAATTGCGCGATAAGGATTTGGGAAAAATTTTGATCATGGCACAGGCCAGAGTCGACAGTTATTCCAAAAAACGCAACTATGAAATCTTAAGCACACACAAGGGGCAAGAATTTAAAGGACGGAAGTATCAGCCTCTCTTCCCTTACTTTGCTCATCTCGCTAGAGAAGGAGCTTTCGTCGTTTTAAACGATGATTATGTCACCACTGACAACGGTACCGGAATTGTGCATACAGCACCGGCCTTTGGTGAGGATGATAATCGAGTGATGCGAGAGGCCGGCATTAAGGCCATCGTCTGCCCAGTGGATGACGCTGGTAAATTCACTCAGGAAGTGCCTGATTACCAGGGCCAGTATGTCAAAGATACCGACAAGGAGATAATCCGCAATCTTAAAGGCCGCGGATTATTATACGAGCAAAGCACCATCGTCCATAGTTATCCTTACTGCTACCGCTCGGATACACCGCTCATCTACAAAGCAATTCCCAGCTGGTACGTCAATGTGGAATCGCTCAAAGAGCGTCTACTGGCCTCTAACCAAAAAATAAACTGGGTGCCCGATCATATCAAAGAAGGTCGTTTTGGAAAATGGCTTGAAGGCGCCCGAGACTGGGCGATCTCACGCAATCGCGTCTGGGGAACCCCACTCCCCGTCTGGATCAATGATCAAACTGGAGAGCGAAAATGCCTGGGTTCCTGTGCCGAATTAGAACAACTCACAGGTACCAAGATCATCGATCTCCACCGTGAGTCGGTGGACAATTTAACCTTTAGCATTAAGGGCCAGCCGGGTGTTTATCACCGAATTCCTGAAGTGTTCGATTGCTGGTTTGAATCCGGCTCAATGCCGTATGCTCAATTACATTATCCTTTTGAAAATCAAGAATTGTTTAAGAATGGCTTCCCGGCAGAATTTATTGCCGAAGGCCTCGATCAAACTCGGGGATGGTTTTATACTTTAACCATCTTGTCGACGGCACTTTATAATGAACCGGCCTTTAAAAACGTTATCGTTAATGGCATGGTTTTGGCAGAAGATGGCAAGAAAATGAGCAAGCGTCTCAAGAATTACACACCACCAGATGAATTGATGGAAACGTTCGGAGCTGATGCTCTTCGCCTCTATCTCATCACCTCGGGACTGGTGAAGGCCGACGAACAACGTTTTGCAGACAGTGGCGTAAAGGATATGGTCCGTCGTGCCCTTCTTCCTTGGTATAATGCTTTTAAATTTTTTCAAACCTACGCAAAAATTGATGGTTGGAACACTCAAAAATTTTATGAAATCAGTGACAACATCACAGACCGATGGCTGATCTCAAACCTCCAAACTCTAAAGGCGAATATTTCACGCGAGATGGAGAAATATCACCTCTACAATGTCGTCCCTGCCCTTCTGACATTTATTGAGGATCTAACCAACTGGTACATCCGATTGAACCGTTCCCGTTATTGGGATGACCAACCAACTACCGACAAATGGCAAGCGTATTCCACACTCTATACCGCCCTGGTGGAAATTTCTCAGGCCATGGCACCTTTCACTCCTTTCTTGAGTGAATACATGTATCAGGAACTCACCCAATTTATGGTTGACGGGAATCAAGTCGGACATAAAGAAGAAAGCGTTCATTTATGTATCTATCCTGTTGCCGATGAGAAACTCATCAACCGAACCTTGGAAGACGCTGTATCACGTATGCAGCAAGTGATTCTACTCGGCCGCCAAAAACGCAATCAAATCCATACAAAAGTCAAAACACCGCTTCGCCGTCTGACTGTTATTAACAAGAATGAAAACATTTTGCGTGAGATGCAAAAGTTGGAGCACTACATTCGAAGCGAACTCAATATTAAAACGATTGAATATTCCACCAAGGAAGAACAGTTCATTAGTTTTTTTGCAAAACCTAACTCTCCTGTTTTAGGCAAAAAACTTGGTAAAGATTTTGGCCGTTATAAGGGGCTCATTGAGAAATTACCACAAGAGTCTCTTGTCCAATTGGAAGAAACCGGAAGCATTATTATTCAGGGAAAGACTTTTGAAAGAGACGATATTTTTGTCTATCGTGAAGCTCTTCCGGGCACCAATACACTTTCAAACCGATTGATCTCAGTCGACATAGATATCACCATGGATCAAGACTTAATTGATGAGGGCATGGCGCGCGAAGTGGTTAATCGTATCCAACGAACTCGTAAGGACAAAAAACTCAATGTGGAAGATCGCATTCAGATCTGGCTAAGTGGTGACAGTGAAATCATCAATGCCGTCAAAAAACATCTGAATTATATTATGCGTGAGACCTTGGCCACTCATATTTTTATGGAAAGGGAAGATATGAGTAAACGATCAAATGCCATCTCTTTCGACATTGAGGGGACCAAACTCGAATTAGATTTAGAGAAAGCATGAGTTTCAACGTTTTGAATATTATTTTTGTCTTTTTTTTCTTTCTCTCGTCGGCCTTGTTTTCCATGAAGGCCGATGCTGATTACAACTACTTCCTGAAGGATAAGGAAAGGCCGAAACTTACCCAAGAACTATTCAAAAAATACGTCAAACCTCAGTTGAAAGGAATGTTAACAGAATTTTTTCTCGTACTTAGGAAAGCAAATCCGGTGCAATATGAAATTATTACCTTAAGAAACCAAATTATGGATATTAATTTGGCATGGAAAAATTGGCTATCACTTTGTCCCAAGATGTCTGAGGAATGTGAAGCTCCACTTCTTGGAGTTTATCAACTCTTACATAAATTGGACTTTATTCTTAATGACACTCTCTTGAGTAAAATAAAACTGAAAGGTCTAAAAGATCAAAGTGACATCGATGCGACACTTCTCCTGATGAGAGATTTGGATAAGGTAACATTGGAATCATATGCTCTTTCACATCAAATGGAGGAGCTTCTCATTACCATCAATACAGGGTACTACTATAATAAAAGTCACCCCGATCTATCCCCAATCTTGCACAGTATGCTGCTCTCGTCAGAATTTATTATGACCTCTCAAATTGATTCTCTCTATCGGAAGGAAATCGAGTATATTTGGGAAGGTTTTTTTAAGCAAATCGAACGCCGCCTTATCATTGAAGATGATCAAACATTTTTGTTCAATGGTTTAGGCGATCTCAATATGGCATGGAATGGATTTCATATGCGAATGGCAAAAAGTTCCTTACATATTGATAAAGAGATCGTAAATCTAATCGAATTGATGCACAATCGTTGGAATGCCATCTTACGTTACATATTGGAATAAAATGAAATGTTTTTTACTGTTAGTTTGTTCACTATCAATGCCTTTATCAGGTTTGGCAGAGGCGATTTACAATTGCGAGTTGAATTCCAATGCCCCCGGGGTTGAACTTCCGGCAACAGAATATGCCAAGAAAGTAAAAAATTTTAACTATAAGGCGCAAGAAGCTCCTCGTGGAGAAAAGTTTGATAATGGCGAAATTAGTGCCTTTCTTGTAACCAAAGCAAACCATATTCACATCCTTCTCAAAGAGCTCAAGACTGATAATAAGGCCCAAGCTACTTTTATGCCAACTCAGGCCCGCATCTCATTTCAACTTGGTGCAAACAATTCTTTGACATGTCAACACCCTGGTCCCCAACCCAATAGTGGTTCTCTCGACGTAACAAATTTAAAAAGAGATTCTGATCTGTTACTCCTTCAGCCTCCGTTCAAGGTGACTGTAGCACGTTCATTCTATGTTCAATTCGAGAATGCCGCCGAACAAATGTGGACTGCAAATTTTCAAAATGGTTCAGTCCTGCCACAAGATAAAACCATTGATAAAAAAATACCGCGCTGTTTTTTTACCATTCAATCCAAGGTGAAAAAAGGAATTTGGACACCTGTGCGTGATTCTTACCCTGTTCTCTCAACCAGTGTAAACCAGAACAACTCAAATGAAATGGTCTGGTCTTTAAGCTTCGTCGATTTTGCCGCCGGTAAAACGAAATCGGAATCGGAGGAATTCACACCATTTACTCTGGAATGTGTATTTTTTAAGAAACCGTTTACCTTTGAACAATTTAATTCTATTACAGGGTATTATTTTGAAATCCAGGCACTCTAGGATTAAGGTCAAATAGATCGTACCCACTTCTCACACTGTGATTTATTCTTTGCTTGTTGGCAGAATGGCAACAAAGTCAGTTTAATCTTTTTATGAGCAACGGCCCTCGGGGTTTCATTTCCCCACGCACCTATTTTTTTTGACAAACGCTCAAAACGTTTTAAATTCCTTCCTGCAAAGGCGTCTGGCTTAGGTAAAACTTCCCGCACCACTTGAGTGAGTGCTGTTTCAATACCCGTAGCATCTTCTGGAGTCAAATCAAGCACGTTTAAGATGTGCGCTGTTCCCCACTGAAAACGGGTATTGTCTCCGGTGGCGGCTTCCCAGGCCTTGCGTGACCAGTCTATCGATTCCTTTTTATATCCTCTGTCTTTGGCAATTCCCGACAACTCACTCATAAAGTAAAAAGGAGAATTTGATTTGGCCAACTCACTCTGGGCCAAACGAACCGCTTCGTCATACTGCTTACTTTCTCTTAAAAGATAAATGGCCGTGCTCATAACTGCTTGCCGTTCATAAACTCCTTGAGCGGTCTGATCTGCCCAGCGGGCCTTCTCAATAATCAGTTGTCCCATGTCTGAAGATTCATCGACCGTAAGAAGCGGAGCAAGTGAAGACAGACGCTCATCTAAAGAGAGCTGAGCATTTTCAATGGTTCGAAAGGCGGTTTCACGCCACAATTTTTTGGCCTCTTGTCGTGATTCACTTTCAACAGGGAAGAGATACTCCATGATCTCTTTTGATTGCCAATTCACAGTTTCCAAATTGGCAAGATAAAGTTCTGAAGATTTCAATAATGCGACAAATTCCTGAACTATTTTCTGAGAAGGTAACGTGAACTTTACATCTTTCTTTTTTTTCTTGGGTTCATTTTTATGCTTCTCTTTCTCTAATTCAGCTTGAGTCAAAAGATAGAGCAAAAAGAAACGGGAATGAATGATGGGGTTTAAATTGACCGATTTCTTCCATAATTTTTCAAAGGTCTTTAACTTGTCTTTGTCCGCGATCGTTCGCTCCTCATCCTGAGACCAAGAATAACCGGCCAATCGCTCCCAATCTGCATTGGTGGCCTTTTGCTTACGCTTTCCCTGAAGTGCCAGGGCCAAAATTTCCTTCATTGGACGCATCGTTTCGAGAGCATCCTGCATCAAGCGAACATATTCATCCACCGTAACCCCTGTGGGCAAACGCATGATTTCCTGCATCTGTCCATTCATAATAAGCATCGTGGGATATCCCGCCGTTTTGAGTTTTGCCCCCCACTTCTGTGCATCTGGAGCATCCCCATCCAGATAGACGGGAATGAATGCTTTAATAGCTTGTTGAAACTTGGGACTGGAAAAAATAGTTTTCTTGATCTGATTGCAAGGAGGACACCACACAGCCCCCCAGTAAAGGAAAAGTGGTTGAGAAGATTTTCGAGCATGCTCAAAAGCCGCTTTTGTATCATGTTTATACCAATCAATACCTTCCGGGAGTGAAGCGTGGCCCGCATCAGGAAGAGCGATGAAGATAAAAAACAGCATTGGTAGAAACACGATTATCTCCTAATAAACAAGTCTAACATAATTTCAAAAAAAAGGAGAAGCTAAGCTCCTCCCTTGGAAATACAACTCTAAGTTTCAATTTAATCGCGATAACTACGCACAGAACGGATTTCTGATTTAACCTTCCGCTTAACCGCTGCTTCTATTTTTTCCTTTTTTTGAACGGAGGGTTTCTTGTAATCTTGACGCTTACGGTATTCCCGCACAATTCCATAGGATTCGCAAAGACGCTTAAATTTCCGTAAAGTTTTTTCCATTCCGAGTCTCTCATCAACTGGGACAACAACCGAACTATTGGTGGCCATGGAAAATCACCCCCTTCCTATCAACTTTCTTAACCTCTACTGAGGTTTTATTATTAGAGCTTTTCCTGCCTCTAAAAATGGTGTTATAAACTATTGAACTCAAACTTGCATGTCAAGAAATACTCATGACTATTGATTCTATTCAACCTGATCTGCCCTTTTTTAATGAACCTCAACAATCCACACAAGAGGAATCACTGGCACCCTTGGCCCACCGATCACGACCACAAAATTTATCTGAGTTTGTAGGATGGCCTACACTTGTTAAGTCATTTCCTTTTCTCGCACAAACCGCTCTTCCGCCCATTATTCTCCATGGTCCCCCAGGCTCAGGAAAAACTACCCTGGCGCAACTCTTGGCCAATGAACACAAATTGGAAATTTATCCATTTAGTGCCGTCTTGGCGGGAATTCCTGAACTAAAAAAAGTGATTTCTCGAATTCTTGAAATTAAAAGCCTCATGGGAAAAAAAAGCGTCCTATTCATTGACGAAATACACCGCTTTAACAAATCGCAGCAAGATGCCCTGCTACCTTATGTGGAAAAAGGCGATTTTATTTTAATCGGGGCCACAACAGAGTATCCCAAAGCGGCCATCAATCCTGCCCTTCTGTCTCGCGTGCACATAGTTGAACTTAGAGCATTACAAACAAAAGACGTCGAGACTCTCCTCGACCGTGCTTTGTTTCGATTAGGAACAGATGTCTATAACTCTTTTCCCAAAGATTTGATTCCCTTCATAGCATCAGTGACTGGTGGTGATGCCCGACGCGCCCTAAACTCTCTGGAAATATGCCTAAATAGAGAAAACTTAGACGATCTCGAATCACTCAAAAAATCCATTCTGGAAAATTCCCGCCGTTATGATAAAGGTGGAATTCGCCATTATGATGTAATCTCTGCTTTTATTAAAAGTATGCGCGGCAGTGACCCTCAAGCGGCCATCCTTTGGCTCGCGGTAATGCTTGATGGTGGAGAAGATCCTGCCTTCATTGCCCGTAGGATGTTGATTTTCGCCAGTGAAGATGTAGGAAACGCCGACCCTAGCGCTCTAAACTTGGCCACTTCGGCCCTTGCAGCAGTGGAAAAAATTGGTCTCCCCGAAGCACGAATTATCCTCGCCCAAGCAGTAACTTACCTGGCCTCGACAGTCAAAAGCAATGCCGCCTATGTGGCCATTAATGAAGCACTTGATTTTGTGCGTGAAAATGGAACCCAAGAAGTACCCGAGCATTTAAAAAATTATCCTCGTCCTGGCACGAAACCTTACAAATATCCTCATGACTTCAATCAGCACTTTGTGAAACAGCAATACACTCCGAACGCAGCGACACCCCAGTTTTACAGACCGACAGAGGAAGGCAGGGAAAAATTTTTAAAAGAAAGATTAAATAAACTTTGGGGTAACACTAGTCCCAGCGATGGAATGTAATGTGGATATCATCCACAAAATCCTTGTGAATAAACCAGTATCCAAGGTTCGATTCGACATAGCACATGCGGGAATTATCACGATCGCGAACAATTGCTTCGCAGCGAGAATGGGCAACACCCTGACCCCCACGGCCAAAATTAATATCCTGCGGATTGCACCCCAGACGCTCGATAAAAAGTCTGATCGTTTTCACAGCGTAGGCCAAATAATCTCTTCCAAAATCGGGAACATTGAGGTCATCAGCGTGATAGCTCACATAACGGGAATCACGAGAGAATTGTGCGGTTAGAAGATCACGACAATGCCCCTCATTCGCACTTGCATGTGCCATCACTTGCGCGAGGGCAAAGCCCAAAGTTGCTATGAGCACTATCGTTTCTATCAGACGAACAACTTTCTTTTTCATGGGCAGACCTTTTTTTAATTAAGTGGCACAAGATAAAAAAATTGAGATGAAAAGGCAATAAAAACTGGCCCACAACAATGGGGTAGGTTTTGTTGAAAGCAGCGAACTTTTGATCTGGCATTTTTTTCTCTAATAATAATTTCAAGCTGTTATGCAATGGGATTCAATTCTCATGTTGCATATCAAAGGGAATGAACCATGGCTGCCCTAATTTAACATGTTCTTTTTTTAAAAAAAGTGACTTTGTTTGCAGAGATGG
>JACPIU010000001.1 GCA_016187935.1 Bdellovibrio sp. | reverse complement strand
GTCTTTGTTAAACTTATGAGTGAGATTTCCGCGCTCGTTATACTGATACGTAAATTTGGGGTCTTCAAGAAGTTGGTTTAAGTTATTGGTCACATATCCTGGGCCGCTTCGATTTCCCAAAAGATCGTAGGTGAAACTTTCGCCCCTGCCGGAGTTAATCAAGCGGTCCAGCAAATCGTAGGCAAGGTCATCCGAAATCGTTCCTATGGGCGCATCGTATCCGCCCACAAGTCTTGTTTGATTGGTGATATTGCCAGTTTCTGAAAAAGAATAATTGAAGCCTGAAAGCATCTTAGTGTCGGGGAGAATGTGGTCAAGACTTGTCAGGCGCGAAAGATTATCAAATTCATAATTTGTTTGAATGCCGTTTGGTAGAAGTTCAAGCTTAGGGCGCTGAAGTTCATCTCTTGTGCGCTCCCAAGAAAGTGTTCTCCCGTAAATCTCTGCTTCAATGCCTTCCACAAATCCCGCTTTTGAATAAAAATAATCAATCGTCACTTTGGGTTGAAGAGAATCAAAGTAAACGAGCTTCGATTTTCTTCCGCTCTCATCAAAATAGTAGCGCAGCTCACCTGGAAGATTGGCCTGCTTTGCAACACTCAATCTTCCCTTATTATCGTAACTCATCTGGACGGAGGAATCATTATCAGAAATGGACGTTAGAAGTCCGTCGCCGTCATAGGTGAGATTGGTTTGATTATCCAGCGTTGTTTTGAGAGTCAAACGGCCTAAAAGATCGTAGCTTAGGTTAATTTCACTACCATCACGCTGGACTTTTTTAGTCAGTCTCTCTTCATTATTGTAGTTGAAGTGTTCTGTCTCTCCTTGCGGATTGGTTATGCTGGAAATCAGATCAAAAGAATTGTAGTCAAAGCTCCAGGTACGCCCCATGGCGTCGCTTAAGGTTTTTAATTTTCCCGAAGGGAAATAGCTATAGCTCGTCACGCCACCCATGGGGTCCGTCACTCGTCCGTCACTCTTGAGACGCGATTCATCTCGTCCACTTCAAAACTTGTCGTTCTATTTTGTGCATCTTTGACCGCTGTAATATTGCCCGCGTTGTCTCGGGTGAATTCGCTTCGGTTATTTTGGGCATCAACCACCGCCTGGGTGTTTCCCTTTGCATCTTGCTCGAAGTGAGTTTGATTGTCTAATGCATCGGTGACGCTTTCAAGGAGATTTTGTGGAGTGTAGCTGAAAGTTGTGGCGTTTTGTTCGGGGTCCAGGATCGTGGTCAAAAGTCCTGTTGTTTCACTATAGGTAAACTCGGTTATATTGCCACTGGCATCGGTTATGTTTTGTACTTTATCAAAACGAGGAGTGTAAGCGGCAACAGTTTGATAGCTAAACTGGGTTTGGTTTCTCTCATTTTTAGTTTTAGAAATCCTTCCCTGAGAAGCATAGTCAAATTCGATCTCGCGCCCTTCTGGTGAAATTATCTTGGTATCAAGCCCGTCTTTATTTTTTATAAATTTGGTCTTGCCTCCAAGACAATTTTCACTTTCGCCTAAGTTTGATTTGCTGGTCACTTTGAGCTTTTGGGTGCAGGTCGCTCCCACTGACTCTATTTCTCCCACAATTTGATCGGCACGGGTTATGGGCAGAAGCACCTTATCTCGTTTGCCTTTCATCACATTATAAGTTGAATCGGTCGGAATTAGCCCAACCAGTTGCGCAGGCCTAATTCTTCGTTCTCTGTTTCCTTCGTTGATTTCTTTGACCACACGGCCTAGCTGATATTCAAATGCTGTGGATTTGCCACTTTCCTCGGTCGTGCTCGTGACTAAATGCTCTTCATCATAAACAAAGGTTTTTTCGCTGCCGTCTGGATTGGTAATAGATAGAAGATCCCCTTTTTCATCAATTGAAAAATGAGTTTCACGCAATGCCGGATCAACCACTCGCTCCAAATGGCCTTTTCCATCATAGTAAAATTTATATTTATCTCCACCAGGAATAGTGATCTCTTCAAGCTGATAGGTTTCTTGGTTATAGCGATAGGTAAAGTTTTTGCCATCATTATTCACTCTAGAAATGATAACCCCGTGGTCATTATAGAGAACATAAGAACCATCAATCAGTGTTCGTCTAAATCCTGTTCCGTCTCGGGTAATTTTGGAAAATTCGCCTGTAGGTGCCGAATATGCCCCCATAGGGATTAAAACTTCACGGTAGCCAACAATCATTGACATGGGAGGACGCATAGGCATTGCGGCGCCACCACCAATTTTATCGTCTAAATTATTTTGCTGTTTGACTTTTTTGAAACGAGCGGAAGCAATATTTTGCCCAAGAATCAATCCCACTTCAGGCCCACAGGCAATCGATGGAATCGGATCGCCTTGAAAAGATACTTTGTTTTTGCCTTTTGCTATTTTGCTATGCCGAGCGACGCCAGAGTCTATCACAATTTCTTCCACATTATCTGTGCCAAATCCCTCTCCATCCCAGGCCAAAATTCGCCCGCTTTCTTCCAAGATATAATATTTGCGAATTTTTGCTTCATAACAAATACTTTTGGGTGCATTCAAAATGTCGCTGCCAAGCATGCTCTTTATCTCGGCTTTATTGGCCAAAAGTTTAATGATGCGATTATTGCCCTTATCAACCACGATAGGATTGTCGAGTTCATCGTAAATCACCTGAGTCGGATTACTTAAACTGACGGGAATATAGCTCGAACTGTCTCCTGCATAAGTTTCAAGTTTTCCTCTGGGATTAATAAAGCGAATCTTATTTGAAGTCGTGGCGAAATGAATGCCAAAAAGTTTATCTTCACTGACGCTCACTGGCCTTCCAATACCTGCGATGTTCGCAACCGTGAGGTCGGGAGATTCACTCACCGTTCCGTTACCGGCAATCGTTGTGATAATGCCACTACTGCTTACTTTTCTGATTCTAAAATTGTTCGAGTCGGCAATATAAAATCCACCAAGTTCCGCCGGATAGACGGCCATAGGGCAGTTAAGTTCTGCCGAAATGGCCAGAGCACCATCACCGGAGAAGCCCGCAGTTCCCGTTCCTGCCACCACGATAAATTCGGCGGTACTCGGGTCATAACGGTAAACCACGTTATGCGCGCAATCTGCGGCATACATCACGTTGCTTCGCACCACCATTTGTGTGAGTGTAATCTCGCTCTTGCTAAGTGATTTTTTCACTAAGAAATCTATTTTTTTACGCTCATGCCTGCCTGATTTTTCATCAGAAGCTATCCATTGTTTAAAACTGTAAACAGGGACAAGGAGTATCTGAAAAATCATAGGAAATATTTTTACGCCTCCCGCTCCATCAAGCAAAGTAATGAAGCGATCTGCGTCCATGGTCAGGCGCTCAAGCCCGGCCAAGCTCCAGCCCGCTCCAAAAAAAGATTCCCTTTCATTTAACACAACGGCACGGTCTGACAGTTTTTTCTTAAGAGAGACGGGGACTCTCGCCCAATTACCAATCCGACTTCGAGGAGGTGCACCAAAATAGTTCGCACTGGCATATTGTGAGTTTGCATATTCAACACCGAAATCAAAATTATAGGGATAGGTGCCCGTTGGCAAAAATTTTCCTTCGGCATTTTTGGCAACAAAAATGGCACGATAAGCACTCTCTTCTTTGACCGCCACTCCGTCAAATTGCCCGAAGACCTTTTGCCCAGCGAATGTCAAATTAACCTTAACACCATCGGCAGGATCGGGAACTTTATTGGTCATGGTTGTTGCCACAAATGCCGTCGGAAAGGCGGCCGTGCTATTGTAAGTGAAGGTGAGTCCAAAGCTCTGTCCTTCTCGCAACACCACGGGTAGATCGTGCTCAATACCTAGATTGCCTGAGTCGGCATTAATGATGCAACCCGGACACTGAAGTTGCTCTTTATTTGGCATATCCGAAATCTTCACCTCTGCCAGTTCAGGAATTGTAGTTGTGGGATCGGGCACCGTGGGCTGGTTTACATCGGTAGCGGGTGGGAGCGGGTCTGGGTAACAGGCCGCTCCAGACGAGCACTCGACCTTATCACGTTTGACACCAACTTTTCCTTCGCTCACTGTGGCACTAACACCACTATCAATCCAGCGCCCAAGCTCTACGTTAAAAAATCCCACCACAATTTCTGTGCCATCGGGAAAATTCAAAATATTTTTAATCCCGACAGAGGCCGGTTCACTTAAAGGAATTCCCTTCGGAGTGATATTATTAGCGTAAGTGAATGCTGAAAGCTCAGGCAAAGGTGCTGGTAATGACTCGGGTTCAGTGTAATCGGTCGCCCTTACGTTTGCATCAAAGGGTAAAGTGCCTGGCGCAAACTCTACCGTTAACGTTTCTGTCGAGTTTTGGGCCGTTCCACCTGTTGCGGCCTCAACATGAGTCACGATAGGATCGGCCTCAGGAAGGACAAAAAAACCGGCGGAAGCATCGTATTCAACATCAGACAAAACTTCGCGGTAAGATTCCAAAAAACCCGCTTTTGAAATTTTTATAAAAAATCGCCCACCCACCGGAAAAGGCAAAGAAAAATTTCCTTGGGCGTCGGTCGTGACATTCAGATCATTCAAACGTTTTTTCATGCCGGGAGGGCCGCTTGAGACTTCGACACTGGCCCCTTCAATCGGATCGCCCTCAGTATCAATGGCCGTACCTGTAATAAAACCTTGGGTGATTATTCCTAGGTCCACACTGTAATGAAGTGTAAGAGTCGACTCATTTCCAAGTATATCCTTGATTTTTGCCACAAACTCATGCGCGCCTTGGGCCAGTTGATGGGCCTCATTGAACTGAATGACGGCCTTGTCAAAATCAACCACCGCCAAGTTTGTGTTGTCTTCACCGTTAATTGTTAAGTGAAACGTACTCGGATCAACTGCCGTTTCTTGGTCGTGGTAAAAGATCGTGATCAACGGCATACTCACGACAAAATTGGCCCCATCTACAGGAACGGCTGAAATTTGCGGTGCAATCGTGTCTTGCTCCACGTGCACAAGAATCTGGGTTGTGCCGGTTTTTCCACGATCATCAGTCACCGTGAGTTTTACACGATAGGTTTTTGCCGCGGTGAAAATATGAGTAACATTCATACCTACACCTGTCGTTCCATCATCAAAGTCCCAGGCCTGCGCAACAATTTGGGAGTCAGGGTCTGAGCTTCCCGCTGCGGAGAAATTCACAGAGAGTGGGGCAAAACCATCTTGAGGGTCGGCCGTGATGACGGCGACAGGCGGAGCATTGAATGCCACAATAAGAATGGTGGCAATGGTATGCAAAGTTAAGCGAGAACTTGCGATTTTGCTATTCAGCGCTTGAATCAAGCTTGTCAGCGTTGTGATACGCCGCTCGTAAAAAGCGCGGATAGCGGGATCGCTTGTGTGGGTGAGAATTTCTTGATATTCAACGATTTTGCCTTCACTCTCTGCAATTGTTTTTTTATAGGCATCGGCCTGGGCACCATTTTCTAAAACTGCCCGGGCGGTAAATACGGGATTACCGGCCACCAAGGGTGGCGTTTCCATGTGATAGCTGTTTCCAATCTTGCTTATATGAATCTCTTGTGTGTCACTTGGAAATGTTCCGGTGGGAATGATTCTAAAATCCGGATTGGTAGGCCTGGTTAAAATTCGCAAAGTAAAACGGGCCTGCTCTCGGTCGATGTAGTGAAGACTCGGGCGCTCTGGCAATACTTCCAAAAATTGTGTTTTAGGATCAAAACCACTGGCGATCTGTCTTAAGGCCATCTCATCGACTTGGACGGTAAGAGCTGTATGGGCCTCGCGCATAAATTCATCAAATGAACGATCCCCCTCAACCGGAAGATAGTTAAAAGCAAAGGCCCTGGCGGTAAGCACCATCAAGGCAAGCAAGAATTTAGAGGCGTAGAATTTCATTATAACCCTACATGAATAGTTAAATTTCTCGTTCCAACATTAGTCAGGGCATCCTCTAATGTTTGATAGAATTCTGTGATAATCGAACTCAACTCATCAATTCTCTTTTGGTAGTAGGCCACTAACACCGGGTCTCCTGTCTGATCTCTTTGAAGAATGAATTTATTTCGCGAAAGAGTCGCACTCGCAATCGCCCCGCGTAGGGCGTCAGCTTCCTTTTTGTTTCGTGTGTAAAGGGTGGCGCTATAAATCTGATCGCCATTATCAGAAGCGGTAAAGGTCTGGGTCTGAGAGATAAATTCTTTTTCACTGGCCTTAGTGACTGAAATCGGACTTCCCTTAAAGGTCGCGCGCACGAAGGACTCTTGCTTTTCAAAATTACTTAGTACATGAACATAAAAAGTGGCGCGCTCACCCTCGTAATAGCTTCCATTTTCATGGTCGGCCTCAATGAAGAATGTAGGTATGTCATGCTTACTTTGTTTTTGTGTGACCTGAACAGATAAGGTGGAAATTTCCACCACTGTTCTAAGGTTAAAAAGTTCCGCTCGAAGTTCGCCTAAGAATTCATTACTCTCGGCGATGATTTGTAATAAAAGATTGCGCTGATCGGGGTCGGTTATAACCAACAGATCGCTCTCTGCCTGCCTGATCGCCGCCTCATGATAAAAAATCCCGCCTTCCAATTCATGGGCACGGCGTTTGTCTTGAGTATAGGCCGTGACGGTCCAGTTAAAGCTGCCCGCGCTACCCAAAGTCGGTGTAACAGAAGCACTCTCGTAATCAGATAATTTAGTCATGGAAATCGTCTGATTATTGAATTTGGCCTGCAAAAATATTTCAAAGTTCGGATTATCGGGCAAAATTCTCACATGGGCCAAAAGAACGGCCTTCTCACCCACGCTGTAACTGGACTTGCTGGCCTCTAGTTCTACAAATCGAGGGCCATTTTGCGCCATGACAAGATTGGTAAAGGAAAGAATGAGGAAGATAATGCTTAAATATATTTTTTTCATTGGATAAACCTCTAATAAGTTTTATTGAAACATTTGGGCCCGAGCTGCTGTCCAAACACGTTTTTCTCTGGCGAGAACATAATTTGAAGGCCACGGAGTCAAATTGGTCATGCCACTATTGGCAGTAAAGGCCTGGGCCATACTGGTCAAGAGTTCTGAGTTACCTTCTACAAACTCTGAGTCATCTCCAAGTTCCCAGAACCATCGATAGGCACCATTATTTTGTTGTGCCGAAAGAAGGAAATCTACCAATTGTTTTGTTCTCACAGATTCACCCAAATCAAGCAAAGCCTTTAAGATAAAGGCCTGGTCTTGAACAATCCCGGCCTCTACACCTTCTGATGCCTCAACGATAAAGCGTCCTTCGATTTTTTGTTGGGCAAAAAGTTTTGTTTTCAAATCATTAAGAATCGCTTGAAAGCTTGGTTCTTCGCTTGCAAATGGAACAAGGGAGGAAATGGTATTGGCGAGCCCTAAAAGATAGTAATCGGCATTAATGGTAATGCTAACAGCATCCTGCGCGAGGCGATCTGCAATGGCCCGAGCATAAGGTCTGTCGTTAAAAATAAGGGCGACACGCAGGCGTTGGTTCCAGTCATATGCACGAAGTCCGGCATTTCTTCCGGCAGCGATGAGCCGTGCGGTAAATGCCGCTACTCTTTGGGCGTTTGTCATATTATCCAAATCCGCTTGCGGGGTTGTATCAATCAGCGGATCGTTTTGGTTGGTGGTGTTTAAAAAGGCCAAAGCTGCAAAGCAATTTTTTTCAGTGGAAAAATGCGTTTGTCCCTTGGTGAAGTATGTCGGAAATAGAAGAGTTCCGGCCTGACTTAAAAACTCGTGATCGGTGGCGTATCCGCGCGTACATCGTGCTGCTCTGGCATCGACTTTGACTCCCACGGGATCATTATAAAGTTTTACAGCGGTTTTATCGGCACTTTGCAAGTTTTGGGCATTGTTGGTTACAAAGTAAGCATCCAACTGAGATTGTGCATGCAATCCAAACTGATTGGCATAGCTTGCCTCTGTGCGGTCTCTGAGCGCATCCGGTGACACAAAATAATCCCAACCGCCGTCATTGTTTTGAATGAGAAGATTGCGCCCTTGTGCTTTCACAATATTTCTATACAGAAGATCAAGTGGCAAGTTGCTGGCCACAGCGAAATTGAATTCCTCAGAACGTATCTTGGTTTTGACCAGAACAAGTTCCGCCTCAAATGTCGTCTTCTCTGTCACCTTAGCATCTCTTTCAAGGATGAGCTGACTTAAGGTATCCGGGTCATGTTCAAAGGCAATGGCCTCATTTAAACTTAAAATCTCTTGCGTGAGTTGGGTAATAGAAGCTCGCAGAGTACCGGCCCTTTCCTTATCCTCCAAAAAAAAATCAAAGCTTAAAGTATGCCCGCTGGGCGAGTTAAACGATGGGATATTGATGGTCCAAGTGCCACTAAAGGGACTGATGTTGACGACTTCTACACCGTCTAGCTTGCTTAACAAAACAGGTGCCACTTCACGATCGGATTCAAAATTAGTTTCCATGGTGACAAAAAGTTTTGCCGTCTGTCCTGTCACAGGTTTAGATGGAGATAATCTGTATTTTAGAATTGGTGTCTCAGCATGGACATAAAAAGAAATAAAAAATGCTAAAATTAAATAATTCGTTTTCATTACTGTGCTCCCAGTAGTTCTTGTTGTTTTCTTTTGCTTTGAAGATAGTTCAAGGTGTAGCGTGAGACTTTTGAAATACGGAACTCTTCGGCGAAAATTGTATTATTGAAATAACGAAAAATGTTTAAAGATGACGATGCTATCGTCAAGGCCGTCGTTGGAACCAAAGCCGAGGCCTTAACTTCACCATCGACGACAAACAATGCATTTCTCCGCGTAGAATTTGAATCCACAATCACAGCATAATGGTGAAAATTTAAGTCAGCGACGGCATTGGGATAATTGAGAACTCCAACAGCAGTTGGCCCGGTGAAGCTAAAAGAACCACTACTAAAAATGGTCTCAAGGCTTCCAATTTTATAGCTATAAAGATATGAGTTTATTGCTGAAAACCCCAACCAGCCCTCTAGCGTATAATTCCCAAGACCATTGAGTCCAGGCACTGTGGGTTCGTCACTTTGATGAGAACTCACACTAATGCCTGTTGTGCTGAACAATCCTGGAACGTTTAAATCAAAGATATCTGTGAAGTTGAAATCTGCCGCACTACTTGAACTATCAACGATGATACTTCCACTCGTTTCGTTGAAATGGTAGAGTCCAAGAGTGTTAAGGTCATCTTCGTAGGATAATGATCCGCCATCTAAAATGACAAAGACATAAAATTTTTGAACCTGTTCTTTTCCTTGTGTGTTTTTTACTCGAAGCTCAAATTCATTAGTACCAGGAATCAATCCGCTCACCGTGCCACTTAACGTGCCATTGAATCCCATTAAATCCAAACTTAAGTTTGCCTGCTCAACTCCGTTGACTTTAAGCAGTGTACCGACAGAGGCAATCCCTACGGGATCAGTAAACACATATTCAACGCTAGGAGTGAGTGTGTGAACAGTAGCGTCTGACATAGGAGATAAACCAATAATCTGAGGTCGAGCGGTCACATCGTAATTAAAGGAGTAGCGCGGAATACTTGAAAGCCTTATCTCATCAACAATGGTGAGTGAATAATAATCCAAAGAAACATCCATGGGGCCGTCAAAATTGCAGTGGCAATCAAAATCGACTGCGCGTTTAACTTGCCCATCTACGAGCAACATAAATTGAGCAAATTCTCTTGAACTATCAAAAATAATCGCCACATGGTGAAATTCACTATCCAAGGGAAAAGCTCCAGCAACATTTTCGGTCTTGTATCCAGATGATGTGGAAATATCAAATCTCATTTTCCCAGTCACTGGATTGAGATTGACATTGGCCCCAAATCCAGACCGTGTAACCGATATAAGTGGTTGCTCCCACGACGAAGGGGTTATATCGGTGCGAAGTTTAAAAAATCCTTCAAGGGTAAAAGAACGCGTACCCAAATCGACCGTTTGCCCGACGGAGTTGATACCTGATTTCATCCTGGCATTCCCAATCACTCCAGGGATTGTGATGATAGTGGAAGGCGAATCGGCGACAAAGACATTGTGCTGGTTAGAGCTATCCACAATGTCGGTGGCATTTGGTTCTTCAAAATGCAAAAGCACAGCAGTGCCCGAATCAGCGGTATAAGCACCTCCACCTGCATTTTGAATATAAAAGAAAAATTGCTGCTTTTTCTTCTGATTTCCCTGGTTATCGGTATAGCTAACCTCGACCGTATTTATCCCAGAAACAACTGGACTCGTCATTGTCCCTGAAATATTGCTGGCGGTAATCGTTAGTCCGGCACTGCTGGTTTGATCGACCTCATTAAGTTTAATGGCAATATTTTGCGGATTGATACCAACCAAGCTATTGATATTGACATTAACCGCAGGAAATTCGTTATTAACCGAAGTGCCGTTTTGAAGCGTCAAAAAGAAAATGCCGACTTCCTGAATTGTCGGTACATTGAAAGTAGTACGCACCACACTGGAGAACCTCATCTCGTCCAATAATCCAGTGAAGCTCTCCCCAATCATGGCAATTTTGGGAGTTGGGTCAAAGTCACAATTATTGGGAGCATTAAAAGTTTCAACAATGATTCCATCCCTATAGATAACCAAGTTATGAGCGGGATTAGTTCCATCCCAAGTGACTGCAAAATGGTGAAGCTCACCCTGCAAAAACCAGTCAATAAGGGTTTCAAAAGTATAGGTTCGGATTCTAGTTTTTATCATGACCCTAATAAAACCCGTCGTGATTCTTTGAATAGTGATCTGATCGGTATTAAATAACGTCGCTGTCGTATTGTTGTTTGATCGAAGCCACGTTTCAAATGTGAACTTCTGCCCTGGAAGTCGAATAGGTGGCATGTGAAATTTTCCACTTCCCCCAGAGTATGAAATTTCTCGCCCATTACCAAACACTCCTTCGGCCACAATAGTACCAGAAGACTGATTGTTAGGATTAAATCCGTGATATTCACGCCCTGATGAATCAGTAATAAAGCCATTGGTATTTTCATTCATGTGCCAAAGCGCCAATGTATCAGCATCGGGCGTATACTCAGCTCGTGCGCCAACGGCCAGTCGTGTAAGAGTAAAAATCTTTTCCGCGCGATTTCCTTGGTTGTCTCGCACCACGATCTTAATGGTGTTAATCATACCAGCAGAGAGGTCCGTATCCATTTGGCCTGTAATACTCGTGGCCGTAAGAACAAGTCCTGTTTGTAAAATATCATTTTGAAAAGCTTGAACGGTGCTGACATTTACACCAGTCCCGTTATCACTTAAACCGATATTAAAATTTGGACGTGCAACATTTAATACTTCACCATCGTGAGGAGAATTTAGCACAATTTCAGGTGGAACATTATCAAGCCTGGCGACTCCTGAAATCGATACATCATCCACATATCCAGGAAAATTAAACCCAAATGCCGTACCTCCAATTGTTGCAACCGCTCCTGCATTAATAATTGCGCCAATCGGGGCCGAAATTGCCACATTTCCTTGGGCATAACCATCGACAAAAACCGCCAGATATCCATTGCCAAAAACCATGGCGATACGATGATTGGTATTAATGGCCAAAGTGGCACTTCCAACCACTCCTTGAAAACCACCAGTTTGACTAATAAAAGCAGCAACTTTATTACCAGTCACAACAAGTTGTACTTGGTTATTGTCAAAAATTACGTGTGTGCCTGTGGCATTAGCGTTTAATCGAACTACCGCCTCGATGGTAAGCTCGGTCATGCCTTCAAAATCAAGCTTGGTTCCACGAGCAACACCACACTCGATAAAACTCCCGGACCCACCTGTGAAATTTCTGCCATTTTGATAGGCAGAATCAAGGTCAGGCAAGGGAGCTAAGGTCGCGCTATAGGCGGTACAATTACGAAGTGGCGCTTGGCCTTGGTCGGCCACAGTATTGCCTGAATCCGTATCAAAGTTCCATAAAGCAATCGTGTCGCCATCAGGGACATGCGGAGAACCAATACTTTGGGCACTGGCCCCAAAGTTTAAAGCAAAAGCACACACCATCCCGATCAATAACGTTTTCATTCGATTCTCCCTTCCAAACAAACGACTATTGGCAAATATTTAATTCATAAATGTTGTTTTCGCGCACTCGCTCGCCTAAATATCCCATTGGGTCGAGCATGACTTTGAAATGGCAGGAATCCACTCGTGGTGGTCGCCACTCATAGGTTCCATACATACCGTAACCTTCGATCGGTTTTCCATAACTCATCTCAAAAGAATCTGTAAGAGCACCCGTTGCTGTTCTGGCCTCAATTATAAAAGTCACAGGCCCAGCGAGATTTGATTTGCTCAAGTTGGCAATATGAAGGGCAAGAATACCATCTGTCACTTCCATCCATGGAGCAACGTCAGCACGTTCCGATGAATCGGGGGCATCTTCACACAAACCAAAATCAAACGTCTGCTCGTTATTCATTTTGTTTTTTTCTGGAACCTTTTGCTTGGGATCGCCTATTAAACGTACACGACATAATTGGTGCCACTGCCAGGGCGATATAAACTCAGGAAAGAGAAGTTCAATTTCACCTTGAGGGAGAATTTCGCCTAACCCTTCCACGACCGAAGTCCAAATAATCTCTCCTCCACTCGTTTCACCAATAGCAAATGCCTGATAATTCTTTACAGTCTTGCGATCACCCACATTTCGCAAGTACGCTCGCAATTGTTTTTTATTTTCAAATGGGTAAGGCGATGCCGAACCAGGCAAGTTGTTCCAGGCAATTAATTCATTCCAGGCAAGATCAGCAGCTTTAAGTCCTACAGGGACAGTGGTCACACAGTCAGGCCGTGACAACAAGGCTCCATTTGCAAGTGCTCCACCAGGGCCGGTCAGCATGATTTCTACGCTGCAAATATTTCTTTCGAGGGCCATAGGGAGATAAGTGGGTGCAGGAGCGCAGTTATCTTGAGTCAGGTCATTCAGACAGTTAAGCAAATCATCCGAAACTCGCGACTCTTGCTTAAAAAGGGTCGCTCCAGCATTTCCTCGATACTCTATGCTCAATTTTGCGTACTTAATTTCTGAGGGGAGACTGTTATTTCGATGGAATTGAATCGAGAGTTTGTGGTCCGCTGTATAGACAGGAGCACCGAGAAAATTTACAGAAAGACGAGCTGTCGTCTGAAAAAATGGTATTGCACCCAAGCTCTGCTTTGAAACAAAACAGAAAAAAAGCAAAAAAATAAATCCTTTCATCCTTGAAAACCTATTTTACGAAAATTTAATTTTGGAAATTATTCCAGTGGAAATGTTTGAGCGTCAAACACAAAATTTATTGTAACACACTGTTTTTTAATAAATTCTAAAAATAATTCTGTGATCTTAAGGAAATTAGGCCGCGTTTTGGATTAGAAATTTTTTGAATTTAAAAAATTGCACGTGAACGACAATATATAATTATGCTGCGCCCTTTTGGGCAAATACTCTCTGGGAAATGACTGCGCAATCAGGACACCATTCTTCTTTTGCCTGTTTGTAGGTCGCCTTCCAAATATGGCCTTGATGACATTGCCACTCGACCTTTGAGCGCCGAGCGAGCATCGGATCATCTGAAAGACATTTTCCATTTTTCAAGTATGCTAGATTTAAAAAATCCTTAATCTCAAGCTTCCCATTGCCGCAGGTCGAACACCAGGATTTTCCGCGTAAAATTGAGTCTGCGGTTTTTTCAAAAATATGACCAACCCTGCATCGCCAACGCAGCTTATCCTTAAGGCATTTATAAGTCTCACTGAGACATTCGCCTCCATGTTGTTGGGCCTTTGTTCTCATTTCTTCTAGCGTATGTCGGTGCCACCCACAGTCTGGGCACCATGCTTTGTGTGAAATAACCAAACTAGGCCTTGCCTCCCATTCGTGTCCATATTTACATTTAAAACGCACTTTCTTATTTCCAGTGGGACTTGTTGCCTTATACCCTGTCGATAAACACTCGCCTCCTTTTTCTTGCGCGACCTTTTTCACCCGTTCGAGAGTGCTCGTGCATTTCTTGATGGCCCTTTTTATTGATCCGCAGATTGGACACCATCTGTGATGCTTGACTGAGGCAAGTGTCGCTCGCCAAGTATGACCATCCTTACAACGCCAAAGGAGTTTCTTGTGAATCGTTTCATATGTCTTGGACAGACATTCCCCACCTTTTCCCCTGGCACAAACATGGGCCTCGTCAATTGAAAGTCTGCGCTGACGACCACGTAAGACACACTGGCATTTTGGGCACCAGGTTCCAAGTTTGGATATGCTGCCTTTCACGTTGGCCAGAGAGGTTTTCCATCGATGCCCTTTTTCGCATTCCCAAAGGAGATGTTGTAGATTATTGATATAGCGGTTGGATAGACATTTTCCGTTTTTCTCGCGTGCCATGGCCTTGGCAAATTCAATATCGTGTGGAGCACAATGTGCACAAACCGGGCACCATGTTCCTCTTATGATGCTTGCCGGAACGGCCTGCCACGTGTGTCCCTCTTTGCAACGAAAGATCATCTTTTCTCTCCCGCCATAAATGTCTGAGAGACACTTTCCGCCCTTTTTTCGTGCAAATTCTTGGACATCATGTAAGCTGTACTTTGTTTTCATGATGACCGCCTTATCGTCACAAGAATATTTCTTCTTGAAATCTATTTGTCCATGTCCGATGATGACCGTCGGCCATATTTTGACTCTGAATTTTAAGCATGTTACAGAGGATGCACTTGGGGGAAAAATGGAGTTGGAACAATTTATCGTGCAGGCAAAAGCTAATGGCTGGGTCGGGGCACTCAAGGGTGGCAAGAAGATCGCTGCTTCCCGTAAAGGCTCATCTGATATTACCTATGACCATGGCGACTTCCATTACCAAGACTCCTTTGTAGGTTTCTCAGATTTTTGTGGGCAAGAGCATATCACCCACAAAAACGAACCTGTCTGGAGCATGGTTTACTACGGTTATCTCCTGCAACCAACAAAGTTCACGGGAGATGAAGCTGTCACTATTTTAAAAAATGCACTTTCCAAAATGTATGATGAACATAGATTCTTGGGCGGTTTTTACTATGCTGAAGGCCCGTATGAATATCGCGACATGAACTTTGGTGATTACAAACGTTTTAATGGCGTAGAAAAAATATTTAAGAACGATGAGCTTGTTTACGAGCTGATCTATTGCGGCGGAACGGTAAGAAAATAAATTTTCATATCAATCGTAACAATTTCACTTTCGAGTATTTACTTTGGCCAGGGACAAGCGCGTTTAAGTGGCATCTGCCGTTTCGTTTTCCACAAGTTGTTTAGCAGATCGTGTGAGATGGTTTTCGATAGTCATTTCAAAATCTACCATCATCGCTTGCTTGATTTCTATGGGGACAATTTGCAATATTTCGCAAACTTTGCCGAGCATTTTGAGTGGAATGTTGCATAGGCCACGCTCTACGTTGCTTAGGATTATTTAGGCGTCTGCCTAAGATTAAGCTCACACATCGTAAAATCTGTTCCAATTTGTTCCAATCTATACCTGAAAAACCGTGAAAATGATGAGAGAAGATGAAAATCAAAAAGGGCCAACCGTGCAGAATCATTCATAAGTTTTTAATTTTAAAAGGAAAAAAATGAATGCCGCAAACACTTGTCGCGACTACCATCTTACTTTTAACACCCAACATTCTTTCCAGTCGATACGCAAGCAAAGGCTGCGCCGGTTTTGCTTGCTACCTGACCTCGGCCTTTTAGGCCTCTAAGCCATGTTTCAAGATCCTGCGCAATGCTCAGAAAAAGTATGCCATACTCTCATCCTTGCATCTTTTTCTACCAAGTAAGCTCATTCTTCACATTCATTCAACTTCTGGTGCGTACGCAAACAATCTAATTCCAAATCAAAATATAAATCAATGCCTTTTCTGATCTTGAATAATACTTGCTTAGGGACATAGAACGACTCAGGCCAAAATTCTAAAATATTTTCTATTTTAGAATTTAATATACCAACTCTGATTTCTGTTTCAGATACATATACCCCATCCGGATATTTAGTTCTAACTTCTTCAGAAGGTTCGTTTATCTCTGCGTGCCTCGATTTCCCATAATAATCTATGGTGATTGCGTACTATGCCCATCAATAAGAATTTCTTCATTAAAATGACCTTCCAGCCATTTGATTCGCCCTTCTTTCTTCGTGTCATCGTTAAGTAAATAAATCCCAAATTGATGACCATTATGAAGTGCAGGGGACACTATTTTACATATTGCGAATGGGTCTGCTTTCCTGTTTCTTGCTTTCACAAATTGTGCAGATGAGCAGGCCGAAAAAGCTATACACGTACTAAATAAGATTATTGGCAAGTACTGCACTGATTATTTCTCCTTATTTTAGAAAGGTCTCCACATCGTTGTCGAAAAGTGAGTGCGGTGCCTTCCCATGCTGGCCACACTTGATTCTCAATTTTGGGCAAATGTATTTCAAAATCCTGCGCGGTGCTTAGAAAAAGTATCACGTACTCTCATCCTGTTTGTTCCTGCGGGAAGGATATTCATCTGGCAACGGTTTTCTTACATGCTCTTGTGCCTCTTTTGATATCGCCCCATATTTTATAAAATTTTTTCTTGCAGTATTTAAACTCATATCATTTGCTCCACCTAGAAAATTCGGGTCATCATATTGGATCCTATCATCCTCCCAAAAGCAGACCGGACATATCTCAAATGTTCCAGGGGGACTTTCGGTAAGAGTTAAATAGCTACAGCAAGGACATGGATAAAATTTTTCACTATTCATTTTTTGTTGTCTTTTAAAGTAGATAGCTCCATCGCTCGCCTTAAACATTGTTCTTGGAACTCAACAGCATCTTGTTCCAACGCATTCTCTGAAAACTTATAGCTTGCTCCCTCAATGCTCTTTTTAACACTCTCACTGGTTAATTTACTTTTTGAATTGCTACAATTGCCTTTTTTCCATTAATCATCTTATCTATACATTTTACAATCTCTCCTGGCTTAAATTGCCATTTTTCATCAGTCGGATCATAGTCGGGAGTGGCGAGCACTAAGTAATTCCCATCAACTTGCTTAATTCCAAATGTTTCTTTCCAAACATCAGTTCCCTCTTCTAAGAGTGGTATATATGATTTCTTTTATCTCAATGGCCAAGTCCCTTACCTCCTATGGAACTCATGCTGTTGAATAGGATTAGCGAAAAAGCACCTGGAACCATATCCCTTCCACTTTTAGTACACCTCTCTCTTCTATATAACCTGTGTTTCAAATCTTTATTTTGCTTTCCACATTAATTCAAACTTATCCAGAAAAGCTCTTGGTACTTTGCTGGCCTTTCTGTTCTCTAGATCAAACATGTACACACCATCAAGACAGTAGGATCTTTTTTTGCCATCACTATCGTAAAGATCAATTAGCATTCTCGCTGTCGGCTTAACAATGCTGGGTATCCTATGTGCTGCAGCACCTAGTTTCTCGCCCTCTCGCTTCAAGAGTACCTCATAAGGAACTAGCGAACTGATATTTAAAAGCTCCATAAAATCCTTTATGTCCGCCTCATTCTTAAGTTGGAAAAACGTTCGATAGTTAGCAGGAACTCTTAGCTCATCACAGCGCGTTTGCCATAGGACACCCCATCCAACAAAAAAAATATCTATTTTCGTATAGCTCGCGCCCATAACATTTGATGATAGGGCCATTAAGAAAAAGTAGATTAGTCTTTTCAAGTTTGCAGCTCCTGTTGTCTACCAATGGAATCGTATATCGCCGAATCGAAGCATCAGTATAGTTACAAATATTGCAGATCAAGATAGTGAATAGAAGTTTTAGGAAAGTTCGCATACGTTATGCGAAAGATTTTACATTTTTAACTCGGTTTTGCCTAACGAAAATAATTCAGGCGTATTTCATACAAATTATTTTCACGCCCGAAAAAAACTCCAAGGAACTATCTGTCTGCCAAATATCATTCCGTAAAAAGTTTATCAATTAATCTCTCAAGGATTTTGCCTTCAGAAGTCGGATTGTAATCAATATCAAAACCTGATTCTAAAAGCCGATCACTAACATAGTCTCTTAACTTATTCGTATTTTCTAAATCGACATTCAAAATAAAGATATTTTCCATTGGGACAATATCTAAATTAGAAATACCATGTAATTTTGCTACTACCTGCAATAAAATAACTTCTTCTTTCGATAGCTTTACTTTCATGATTGCAACCTAGTTACCTTGCAGTTTCTTCGCAGTATTACTCGAATTAGGATATACAGTAGCTATTTTCCCACTCACTGGATTTACGGCTACGGTAGATTTTTCCCCAATATATTTCTGGCTTGGCCTTCCTAAACTATCATGCTTCACATCTGTCATTTTAAAGGGCTTTCTAATTGCCGCAAATTCATCACTCGATTTCATTCCTCTATTGGATTTATAGGCGAAGATAACAAAGTGAGGCTCCGACAGCAACGGTTGCAAGGGAACAATAGTTTCTTCCCGTTATTTCATTTTTGTACTACAGGTAAACCGCAGTTCATCCAAGTTTTATCTTATAAAAATCCCGAATCATAGCAAATGCATTAATATTATCTTCAAATTTTTCATATCCTTCCTCAATATCCTCACACAGCAATATCATCATCTCTACAAATTCACGCTCATCATTCTTTAAGGATTCAAGTTCGCTGTATTTAATGTTTTTAACAAAAGCATACACATCACTGATTGATAGGACCCCTTTGTCAAAATATTCTGACACCAAATTAAAGGCAGCACTAAATGGCTCCCTTGCTAATGTTGAATAGAGTAGCACCATTTCGCGCAATAACTTTTCATTATTGGTTGCTAAATAATCCCTCAAAATAATATCGATTTCTTTAATAACACCATCAAATTTAATCACATATTCTTCTATTAGTTTATGTCTGTCTTCGAAGGAGCACTTAATAACCCTTTCAAACATGTTTAACGCTTGAGTATTCACCAACTACTCCTTCGCTTTGAATTGTAGTAGTTTACTTTGAAAGTCACGAGAGTCAATTGTCTTGATGCCCGTTAATTCATCAGAAAATCGTTGAATTAATCCCGTTTTTAGAGAAATGACGAAAGTTCGCACGGGCCATCCCCCTAGGGACTCAATACCATACGCGTACAACAAAATCATATCATCTTCATAATCAGATAATTCCCATTTCACCTGTTCATGTCCATCATTTGTTACAACTTATAATCGAAGCCCAGCGATATCACAACATCGAATTGAGATTCGGATGTCTTTGATAAGTGAATATCTGTAATGAAATTCAAATTTTCCAATAAATTTGTTTTTTCTAGACCTTTGATTTCGCTTTGGGAAATTCTTAAATCCATTTCTAACTCCTACACTGCCAGAAAAAGCACCTGGAACCATATCTACAACATCCTCACACCTGCGTATCTTTATTCTTCACCTCGGCTTCGCCTAACAAATTTAAATGCAGGCACTTCATACGATAAACATGAAAATACTTAGGTCATCTTCCCTGTACTTAATCGTTATTTTTTGACCTGGCTTTAATCTCGTTCTATTAATGTGAATCAACGAATCAGATTTCTCTAAAAAATCGCTTGAGCCAGAATAACGATCGGAATACATAATTTGCATTCCATTAATACAACATTTCGCTTTGATATAGACATAGTTCTTTGTGGCATAACTCTCAACAACTTCACCCTCGATGAGGTTTCCATTTGCTGCTTTATCTCTCCTCGGAATATCTTTCATTGCGTAGCCAAGCATTGATGCACAAACCAATACCTTTTGGCCATGAGTTCGAATCCATTCAAAACTTGGGGGTGAATAAAAAAATGAATATGGGCCATTATATGAAATATTAAAGCAATGATCAGGATTATTTGTTTTCAATACAGTACATGATGTAAAAAAAATTGTAATGCAAAAAGAAATGTTATGTGTTTCATTTATAAGCGCCTCTTTCTTTCTCTCCAAGTTCTCGATCTATCTATGCAGATTTCAACTTAACTTCGTAATCAAAACCTTCCTTAAGCAGAGAGTCTCGCAAGGCCAATTGGATAAGTCCCATTTCTGGGAGTCCAAGCTTTTTGGCAATTTTTGCAACACGGGTTGGTGAAGGGATTCTTCGTCCCTTCTCCAGGTCGTTTAGGTTTTGAACGGAGAGACCGATTTTTTTGGCAAAAGCGGTTTGAGTCAGGTCATCGGCCTCACGCCAGGCCTTGAGGAATTCCCCAAAGGTTAAGGTCCCGTACTTTTTTTCAAGTTCTTCCAAATAAGATTTAGTAGTCATGTTTATGCACCTCTAGAAGTTCGATATGGATTCGAGCTTCAATAATACGATAAATAAGCCTGTAGGCCTTATTAAGCCGCACCGAAGGCTGTCCTTTGCGCTCACCTTTTAATGGTTCATCGTGGTAGCCTGGTGATTTCATCACCTCGGCCACCCCACTCGATTCCACCAAAAAGACCCAGAACATTACCTTCTTTCGGATAAAATCTGGAACCTTGGTAAGCTTTTTTTCAAAAGTCTTACTGCGCGATATTCTAGTGCTGACTTCCATGGTTCCACATTACTTCAAAATGAAGTAAAAGTAAAGGTTTTCTGTTCCAATCTGTTCCAGTCCGAACATGAAAAACCATGAAAAAGGATGAGAGAAGATGAAAATCAAAAAGGGTTAAGTCCGTTATATCATTCGTAAGTTGTGAATATTAAAAAGAAAAAAAATAGTGCCTGCTCATCCTTTCGCGACTATCACTCAACCTCAACTTTTAAAATGAAGTGTGATATGCAGTGGATACACACAGAGGATTCCAGATGTACGATTTACGGTCTTTTACTCCAACAATTTGTCAGATGATGGGTGTGCCGTCACCGAAGTTTGGCCTTGCCTCGCCTATCTCAGAGCTGTTGCATTCCCGCACACCAATATCAAAGGCCTTAATCTACTGCCCAGATGCCTTTGGATATCACGCCCTTCAGCGTTTTCCGAATATGCACGAGCGGCTTAGACGCGCGAGCACGCATGAAGTGGCTTTATCTTCCATGATTCCTCCAAAAACACCTGTTTGTTTTGCCACTCTTTTTACTGGCGGAAGCACGGAGGAACATGGAATCAAAAAATATGAGAGGCCAGTCCTAACCTGCGACACACTCTTTGATGCTTTCGTACGTGCGGGGAAGAAGGTGGCCATCGTGGCGGTTGCGGGATCAAGCGTCGATACGATTTTTAAAAATCGTAACATTGATTATTTTTCCAAGACATATGATTCTCTGGTCACCGTGCAAACATTAGAACTGCTACAACAAAACAAACACGATGTCATTGTGGCCTACCACCAGGAATATGATGATCTCCTCCATCACACCGAACCTTTTTCTCCTCTCGCGGTCAAGGCACTCCAAAATCATTTAGAAACGTGGGAACAATTTCTCCCCGCTGCTCAGCAGGCGTGGAAAAATAACTATCTCTTAGCTTTCACCCCAGATCATGGCGCCCACATGGACCCTTCCACCAATCGCGGTGATCACAACCAAGATTGCCCTGAAGACATGCAACTTCGACATTTTTTTTGCCGCTGCTAGAACTCAAATCATTTGGCACGTTGCACTTCCCCTGCGGAAGTGAATTTCACAGACATTTCCGAGATATTCGAGATTTTTAACCGCCAAATTATGTGGCGCAAATATTTTTTCTCCGAAAATTTCCCCAGACTTTTGTGACATTCTACTCTTTGATTTTGAAGCGCTTTACCACTACACAGAAGATATTCAGAAGACAGATTACACATTCAATACTTATTTGATGTTTTGAATTATTGCGAGATGTCCTCTGTCGAGGTGTGGTAACGAAAATACAATTAGATGAAATTGGCAATCCTTGAAATAAGATAAAGCGGACAGTTAAGAATTTCTCCATTCTTTTTCAGATTAAGAAGGCCTGTCCTTAATAAGAGTTTTGGATGAAATTTTTTCTGATAGCGCAAAAGACTTTGTTTCTTGCGAGAAAAACCTGATTTCACTTCCAAAGGATAAATTCCTGATTTTCCCTCAAGCAGAAACTCTATCTCGGCAACTTGCTCCTCGCTCCAGTAATAAAGTTCTTGTGAATCTCCCGCCCGCAGCTCTTGTGCCACAAAGTTTTCTGCCAATGATCCCTTGAATTCACTGAAGATTTTATCTCCATCAATGATAATTTGTGGCCGAAGATCAACCAGCGCACAAAGTAACCCTGTATCAAAAAGATAGGCCTTGAAATTTCCCTCGCCAGTATAACTTTTAAACGGAATTTTAGCAGTCGACACTTGCCGTGAAAGATTGATAAGTCCGGCACGATAAATCCATTGAACTGCTTCCTCATAATCTCTGGCACGGGCGGTCCTTTTTATTAGAGAATATTTGAATTTCTTGCTTTCTTGGGCCAATTGCCTTGGCATGGAATCCCAGATGGCCATTATTCTGATGGCCTCTGATTTTGCAGCGTGCTTGGAAAAATCCAGGATGTAACTCGCCAAAATTTCTTTCTGAACTCTTCTGAGTTCATCCCAATCTGAATTTTCAACATATTTGGCAACAACCGCCGGCATTCCTCCTATGAAATAATATCTCTTCAGAAGCTCACAACATTCCTCATGGAAAATATTTTCAATCGGTTCGGGAGAGATTATGTCCTCGAGATATTTTCTTAAATCTGACTTTCCAATGGCGTTTAAAAATTCAAAAAAAGTCATGGGATGTATTTGCAGAAAATTAACTTTACCTACCGGAAATGATTTGGTGGATTCGAGGGCGACACCGAGAAGTGATCCTGCCGCAACGATATGATATTGGGGGGCATCTTCACAAAAATATTTTAAGGAGTTAAGAGCATTCGGGGCCGCCTGAATTTCGTCAAAAAAAACCAGCGTTTTTTCAGGAACAATTTTTTTCCCGAGAAAAAGAGAAAGTGTTGCAATGATTTTGTCAGGGGCAAGACTTCCCTTGAAAAAATCGGCGAGACGAGGTTCCTCTTCGAAATTGAAATAGGCAAAATCCTCATATTCTTTTTTTCCAAACTCTTTCAAAAGATAGGTCTTTCCGACTTGGCGGGCACCTTGAAGGATAAGCGGCTTTCTGTCTTTTAATAACTTCCAACTATTTAATTTTGCGTATATATCTCTTTCCATTAAAAGAATTATTTCAAAAAACGTGAAAAATGGCAATAATTTGTAGCAAAAAAGGTGAAATTATCACACTTTTTCATGTTAATTGAGAACGGAATTCTTTAAGGAGTTCACACATTTGCATGAGGGTGCAAATATTTCTTGCGTCATTTGCATATTTATGCAAATATCATTTTAGTCTCAAACTGTTTCACAATGAACCAGGAGCCCCTATGACCACCCTTCCCGCCTACGTTAAAAAAGATCAAGTTTCCACCGTCTACTCACGTGTTGCTCCCATCTATGACCTGTGGTCCTTGATGACCGAAACCAAGGCACGCAAACGTTGCTTAAAACTGGCACAGGTGCATGATAGCGAACGAGTGTTAGAGGTGGCCGTTGGGACAGGTCTTGTTTTTCGAGAACTCCTCCGACAAAACCCCAGTGGTCGATGTGTAGGGTTGGATCTTACCCATGCCATGTTAGAGAGGGCGCGCACGAAGGCCGAAAAAATCACCGATCATAAAAACTGGGAACTCAAAATAGGTGATGCCTATGCTCTCGACTTACCCGATAACTCTTTTGACCTGATCGTTAACAATTATATGTTTGATCTGTTGCCCGAGGCCGATTTTGCCCGCGTGTTAAGTGAATTTCGCCGAGTGCTTGCGCCGGGAGGACGCATGGTACTGGTTAATATGACCACCGGGAGTTGGTGGTGGGAAACTATTTATCGCTTGAAACCTGAACTCTTAGGCGGCTGTCGTGGAGTTGAACTCGAGGATTATCTTAAAAAAGCAGGTTTGGTTGATGTACAGCGTGAGACACTCCGTCAGTGCGGTTTCCCTTCAGAAATTTTGCTGGCCAGAAGGACTTCTTCAGTTTGAAAAAAATTAATTTAAGAAAAAAATAAGAATTCCGATAAGCATGTAACCAATTCCAATTTTCCTGAGTCTCGATAGAGATCGAGAGGAGAAATATAGATGCTGGCAAAGCAAACCCATCTGGCGATAGGAATCGTCTTATTTGCCGTTATTGGCTGCAGCTCCAAGAACTCTGAGAGCACATCAGCGAGTTCCTCATCAGCTACTAAGACTATTTCCGGCACCGTTACCGGTCCCAATGGCGCGATCACACAAGGCCCGCTCGATTTTCTGATTCAACCAGCATGGGCCAGCTATTCAATCGTTTCAGGAGCCGATGTGCGTGCCTATCAAATAGATACCAAAGGACGCGTGACCGCTTCAGAACTGGGCAATGGTTTAACCAATGCTGACGGGACCTTCGAAATAGATATTCCTGCAAATACAGACACGGGCAATCCGAATGTGATTATAGTGGCCACTGATCCTCAGAATACTGCAAAAAGGTATGTTTCTTTTGTAAGCGGCGAAAGCGCCGATCTCGGCATGAGCAGCAGTACTGTTTACATGTCTATTCGATCTGCCTTAGGGTTGACCAGTGCTTCAGTGAATGAATTATCAAATACAAAATTAGATGACCTTTCAACGATCGCAGAAAATATTCTGCTCATCGAAAATTCTCCTGATTTTTCTTCTGCCTATGACGCCATCATAAATGAAGAGTCTTTCCGTACAAAATTAAATGCAAGTACTGAAACCGATATCAGTAATACTGACCTGATAAAAATCGCACCGCTGGGACTGCCTACCATAATTCGTGATGGACAGGGAAATATCACACAAGCTACATCATTTAACGTCGGAGATACCATCACCCTCACGGCTAACGCGGTCGATCTCTTTGGACTTCCCCTCCAATATGTATTTAGAATTTATCGACACTGTACACTCGATGGCACTTTGCAAGATTGGTCACCGGACAACGACATAACTTATACCTTCACAGCAGACGATCTAACGAATTGTACCGCCATTTTCCTGGGTGTCAAAAATAATGATGGAACCGATCTCGATGGCATCTTTGGTGATGTTCAAATCGGAACGATGTTTACTATTCGAGACGGACGTTTACCACCTACGGCAACCCCGCTTAGGGTATTTGATTCAAGCATGAACGAAACCGCTTCTAGATCGTTTCATGTTGGCGACACCGTCACGATAGTCGCCAATGCTTCTGATCCTTTTGGATTGCCACTGGAGTATGTATTTCGACTTTTTAGAAACTGTTTCTTAGCATCAGAGCTTCAATCATGGTCAGCGACAAACTCGGTGACTTATACCTTCACGGCCGACGATATTTCGACCACAGGTTGCACGTCAATCGCTGTTGGAGTAAAAAATAATGATGGCATCGACATGGATGGATTTTTTGGCGACTTGCAGGATTCTACAGGATTCACAATTAGCTTCTAAGCATCTCCGCAACTTTATAGTTCAGGAGTATCGACATCTTCGACGGGAACTTCAGGCTCAAGACTTTCTGATGTTCGGTCCAACATCTCTCTCACCATTTCCTGGTGCTTTACTTCCTCTCTTTTGAGTTCGATAAAAAGTTTTTTTACATCCTGGTTTTTAACAAAGGCCAAGCATTTGTCATAAAAATTATAAGCTTTTATTTCACAGGCCAGAGCGACTTCCAGTGCCCTCCTTTGAGACATAAAACTTCTGACTTGATAAAATTCTGGAGCTTCAGCTTCTTGAATTTCAATCAACATATCTTGAGTCACAGTACTAGGATTATTGCCAAATATTTTTTTTCTTTGCGCTGAAAGATAAGCGCTATGCTTAGTTTCATTTTTCGCCATAAATACAAAAAATTCGGTAGCATTGCCTGAACGGAGTGGGCCAAGTTGTCTGACAAATTCCTGATAGCGCTCTTTTGCTTCATCCTCGATCAAAATGGCCAGATCCAGGGCATCTTGTAAATTAAGTGTGGCAAAATCTAATTTTTTCCTCATAGGAAACTCACAATTGTAATTTGTGTTGTTGTTTTTTATCCTAGATTCACGCGAAGTCTTTTTCAATAACAATTCCCTAGACATCGAATGACTATAATTATTCGCGCTGACAAAAATATTTCGATTGAATGCAATTACATGACAAATGTGAGGAAATATTTCATGATTTAAAAATATGAAAATTTCAATTTCATTGACTCAATTTTAGCACCGATAATATTCAATTTTTTCTCGTAATATTTATATTTGCTTCTAGATAAAGTTTTTTTATATGTATTACGAAAAACATCCATCGTTCGAGGATGTTTTTCTGATAAAAGCTTGATCAAAAGTTTTTTCTTTTTGGTGTAAATCAGCACTTCAATGGCCATCAATATAGGAAGCTCGATATTGCCAATAAATAAATACAGACCATAAGGATAAGTTAACGCCAGCACATTTGAAAAACCCATTTGCTGTATTGCTATTACAGAATCGACCAATTCTAAATAGGCATTTAAATTATTTTCATCCATTTTTCGCGATGTTCTTTCTACCATATTAGTTTTGTACACGATCGTAGCGGCAGAAGCATCGGCAAGAATCTGTCCTGTTTCACCAAATCTGTCTTTCTTATGTTGTCGACGATACTCGTCGAGAAAAACGTGGATGCTTTTGGCGTGTTTGGTCTTTATATTTAAAACTCTCGACGCATCAATGGCCACTTTCGTTACATAATTTACTGTTGTGTTAAAATTTGCTGTTAACATAGGCCTAAAGCTGAGAGTTAAAATTCCTTGAATCAGACTTGAACAAATGAGCGCCAGTGTGAAATGCTTTTTCAGACTCCAGTGAATTGCTTCGCCCGAAACTCGTGAAAAGAGAATATGAAAATAGAGACCTATAATAGGTGAAAGCGTTACCGTCCCCCAAAGGGCCCGTAAATACCATCTTAGTTTGATTTCTCGTGCTCGATAAAAATCGGTAAGCCGCCTGTCCCAAAGTGGCGCATAGATCCATAATGCGATAAAATTGTTGATGAGCAATCCGGCCAAAGCTGCGCAGGCAATGCAATTATCCAGATCGGCACCTTTCCATTTCCAAAGGAAGAGAAATCCTAAATTAATAGGCAGTACCCAATAAGTAATCCCTAATGTTTTTTTAAAAAAATCACCGGCCCCAATTGGTGTCGAATCACGTTTGAAGAGATTGAGAATGGTGCGCACGACTATTGTTTAACCAGATCAACTCGTCGATTGCGCGCGCGCCCCTCATGAGTACCGTTTGTGGCAAGCGGAACTAGCGGGCCAACACCTTGCGGAGACAATCGATCTGCTCCTATTTTATGGTGAGTGATAAGTACTTTGCACACACTAGCTGCACGTTTGCGTGCGAGATCAAGATTTTGCTCCAGACCACCGACATTGTCAGTATGCCCGACAATATAAATTTTAAGTTTGGGATCTGCATTCAGAAGTTTTGCGATCTCGGTAATAATCGGTGATGACGTCGGCTTGAGTTCGGCATTTCCCGTATCAAATTCTATCCCATACACTGCCACATGCCCTTCATCAGCAATGCTTTTTTCTAAAACAGCAGCGTTTACAACAACCAGGTCTGTCTCCATAGCTTTCTCGCGCAAGACATTCACATAGATGGAACTGTTGGTGCGCACATCAAGAACGACCCAAACACGCTCACCTTTTCTACTGAGCTGGGCCACCAGATAATGTGAAGTATCATAAGGCCAGTACCCTAGCCCTTTTACCGGACCACCATCAAAACCACATTCTTCCTTACGACAGCTAAAAATGATTTTAAAACCACCTTTTGTCAGGGCATCACTATAATTTTTGTACACCTCTAGGGCCGAACGCCCCTGAGGAAAAGAGTACTCAAGACGAGTCCAGCGCCCTTGAACTTTCTGCTGAACAGCGATCTTTCCATTGGTCTTTGGAGCAAGAGGAATATCCAACTCATCAAAGTCCTTCACTTCGTTAGTGATAACCTCAGTTCCCGGATAAGGGGTGAGCAATTTTTCATCTGGATTCTCGGCACCAATTGCTGCCAATACAACCCAATACATAGCAACAGGAATTAGAAAAACAGTTTTCATAAATTCACCTTATTTATTTTTGAAGGATTAATTGCCTTATATGAAACTTCACTTCAGTCGCAAAAGTGGCTGTGGTTTTCTCAATCACTTCATTATAAATGGCCTTGATCGAGGATCGTTCTTGCAAATAAGCATGCCGAATTTTTTGATGTTGTTCTTCTTGCTCTTTATTCTTTCTTCCCATAAGATGACATCATTGCATATTTTGCGTAGGGGTGACCAGCATCAACACGGTCTGAGATTATACCCTTAGGACTTGAACAGAACAACTGTTAGAGAAACGCGCTCCAGTCTCAATCTGCTCTTGATCTGCTCATGGTCCCCGGTATTTTTTACGATCCTCACACTGGAGAATCAATGACTTCAAAAAAACTCAATATCTTTGAAACTGTTCTCACTTGCATGCTTGCCGTGACTCTTGGCGTGGCCTTTTGGGGCTGGACTTTCATCTACGAAATTTTTTCTCCTTTTCTTTCAGGAATAGGGCTGAAATACCTCACTTCCGGCCCGTGGTTACTGGCCGCCATGATTCCTGCCTTCATCATTCGCAAGCCAGGTGTTGCTCTGGCAGCAGAAACTCTTGCGGCCGTGGTTCAGGGTTTCCTGGCAAGTTGGGGGCTGATGTCTGGCGCGTGGGGGCTTGTACAAGGGCTTGGTGCAGAAGTTGTTTTTCTCGGACTGGGTTATAAAAAGTGGAATATCTGGACACTTATCTTAGCATCCATGTTTTCGGCCACCTTTAGCTACTGTCTTGACTTCTTTTATTACAACTACAAAAGCTTGCCCATTCATCTCAATTTTCTCCAATGGCTCTCATTTCTTCTCTCGGGGGCGGTACTTTGCGCTATCCCGACTTATTTACTATGTCTGAGATTGAAAAAAACCGGGCTGCTTAATAACTTCCGTATCATCCGAGGAGACAATGCCTAATCCTCTTCTCAGCTGGAAAAATATCTCTGTCAGTTTTCCAACTCACGAAACCTCTATTCCTTCGGAGTCCATTAACTTCCCTGATGGCGAGGTTCAGGAAAATGAGTTTTTGTGGATTGATGGCATCTCAGGCGCGGGAAAATCTACCTTGATGCATTTGATAAAAGGTATTATTCCGCGTTACATCTTCGCCAAAATTGCAGGAGAATTCACCTATTTGGGCCAAGACATTTTACAAACCTATCCCAAGGAACTGGATCAAAAAACCGTTTATGTTTTTCAAAACCCCTATTCTCAGATGGTCACTCCTAGGGCCAAAGAAGAACTAATTTTCGGAATGGAAAATTATCAATTTTCTACGCCACTGATTGAGGCCGAATCTCACCTCTGGGCGGAAAAATTCAGGCTTACCCTCCTACTTGAGCAAAAAACCTACACTCTTTCCGGAGGGCAATGTCAACGTTTAGTCTTGGCATCCTCGTTGGCCTGCAATCCGCGCATTCTTCTTTTTGATGAACCGACGGCCTTTATGGACCCTCAAACAAAAAAAGATTTTTATGAACTCCTTCGCACCCTTAAAGGCAAGTTTACCATTATAGTCATAGACCACAATGTCCCCCAACTCTCATCCCTCTGTGATAAAAAAATTTTCTGGCCAGTCACCACAGGTGCATCCACGATGGAATTGACTTCCATCCCACCACTGCCCCCTTGTAAAGATTTTCATCTAAACTGCCATAATATTTCTTTTGCTTATCCCGGCAAGAACATTTTTCAAAACATGAATTTCCAGGCCGATACGCAAAAAATTATTTCCATTCTTGGTGAGAATGGTTCGGGCAAAACCACTTTTTTCAAAATTCTGTCTCAAATGCTTAAGCTACGAGAGGCAAAGATTGATTTTTTTCTCGGACAACAAAAACTTTCCGGTAAGAAATGCTTTGAAGCTATGAGCATCATATATCAAAATTCAGAAGCGCAATTTTATTTTGACACAGTTCGAGAAGAACTCTCCTTTCAAACATCCCAGCTTGACTTGGTGATGGAGCTTGCCACACTTCTGGGACTTAAGAAAACTTTGGATCGCTCCCCTTACATGCTCTCAGAAGGACAAAAGCGCCGGCTTTCCATACTCATCGCTATTGCTCAAGGTAAACCACTCATTCTCTACGATGAACCCACCTATGGACAAGATAGTGAGAATATCTCGCTCATTACACGACTCATGCTGGCACTTAAGGATGCCAATCGTTTGCAAATTATAATTACTCACGATCGCCCATGGGCGCATAAAATTTCGGATGAGGTTTATCACTTAGAAAATCAAAAGCTGGTGCGACAATGAAAATCCATCCATGCATTCTCCTGGTCCTATCCTTGATCAGCATCATTGCGGTGCTGATTCTGGGACCTTGCCGTACCACGGGAATTTTATTCATTCTTCATGGTCTTATTTGCTTGAAAACCGGTTTACGCCCTCTTACATTTTTAAATGTCTTTCTCTTAGCATTCTTTTTTTCTCTCTCTCTCTTCATCTTAAATTATCTTTACACCACACTGGAAGTGGCCAATTACAATTTCGCCCGGGCCATCCTTCTCACTTCTTTTTCTCTCAGTGCCGGACTAATTATTGATTTTGAACGCTTACTTTTATTCCTCATGAGTAAAAGAGTTCTTTCTGCAACGACTGGCTATCCCATCTTTGCTGCCATTAATGCGCTTGAGCAGTTGAAAGAGGAAAAGAAAAGACTGAGTCATCTTGCACGCATGCGCGGACTTACGCACTTCCGTTATCAATTGCATCAGATCATGCCCCTTTTAGTTTTTGCGCTCAGGCATTCGCAAAGGGCCGCAACCGCTATGATCGCACGTGGTCTCAACGATCAAAAAGTTTTTTACTTTGATTACACTATTCCTAAAAAGGATTTTTACATCGGAGCAATTTTTCTCTTATTGCAACTTGCAGTCTTCGTTCTAGGGCAAGCTTACTAATGTCAAAATAAATCCGTTCTCCCCATTCCGTTCAAAATCCTGATTTTTTCTTAGAACATAGAGCTTTTTATTTTCCACCCATAAAGAAAATATCCCTTGCGATCTCAAATCCCGCGTCACCTCAATTTCATCGATCCGTTTGGGATCGGCCGGATCGGATATGTCAACGCGATAAACCTTGAAATGTCCGGGAACATAAAGAACATCTTTGTCCACGAAAAATGAATTGGCGGTCACTCCCACTCTTTCGGGCAGAGTGAGGAATCCCACCTCATTACCTGTCTGAAGCGAATAAACACTTATTCCATGACCATTGGGAAGATAAACATGTCCGTTACCAATCGTTGGCACCCAACCAGAAAACACCAGGCGCTCTTGTTCCGCCAGATTGATCCTTATAGTGGCAACATAAAAGAGATTGTATGGATCATCTAAATTGTAGATTTCAATTTTTTTCGAAGTCCATCCCTGATTGACGACGAGTCTCTGATCTTTGAATGCGATACGATCACTGTCATCGAGAGTGATTGCCAAGAGAGCATCTCTTTCCATGGTATACTGCCAGCCATTTTCGCCTTTGATATCAATTGCATGAATCCGCGTACCGGCCAGGGCAACCACTGTATTGTCTTGATAAAAGAGTTGCGAAACATTGGCATAGGGACGGTACATTTCAAATGAGTATCCACGGGGCAATTGAGCAATTCTTCCCTCAAAACCACCGACAATCGTTCCCTCAATCATGGCCAGTGGTCCATCTGCAACATGGCCGGTATAGATGTTGGGAAGAATTTCAACCCCTGCATCAGAAAACTTTACGCTGGTTATCTTTCCGGAAATCGGTAGGCCATTGTCTTGATAAATCCTTTCCATCACATGTAAAGTTTCATCTTGAAAGAATGTAAAGCCTTTTAGTAGGGCCCTGTTTTGCATCATAAGGTGATGATGATAAACAACTTTAGGTGAAGACAACTGTTCACGAGTATAGAAGAAACCTTTCAGCTTAAAACCCCATTGATTGTTATGGGCGTCCGAAAACAACAACATTTTAATAGCACCGGAATTTAATTCAGACGTTTCAAAATTACTTAAATCCACCGGCCCGTTATATTGGGCGAGAACTTCACCTGTATTATTTTCTAAAATCAACGAATCCCCCTTGGCCAAAACCAACCGTTCAAAGACAAAAGTGATCTTATTGGCATAAAGAGAGTTTACCTTCCACACTTGCCGAGATGAATTATCATATGGGTGCTGGGATTCAATCACATGCTCAAGCCACACCCTATGTGAAGCAAATACACTGCGGCCAAAAAGTAAAAGCAAGACAAGAATGATTGCGCCATTCATACGTTCCTCCCTTAACCCATCAAAAAGATAATGCACAAATCCCCCAAATTGAACAATTAGTCAACTATTTTGAAATTATATTCAATCTGTAATCAAGCAAAGGGATGATCCTGCTCATGGTCCTAACCGGCTAAAATTCTTACATACTTATTTGCATTTTACGGTTTGGAGTAGTAGCAATGCCACATGAAAAAAACACTCCTTGTTTGTTTACTTATCGTCCTAACTTTCTCCTCCAGTGTGGAAGCGCGGTTGTCACGACTCTCGCGTACCGAAATTTCACAAAAAGTCGGTTGCCAAGACTCCATCTGCCCTCGCATTGTGAAACGACATTTAATTCGCGATCTCAAGGGTTGTCAGATTGATCCCAAATATGTGGGAACGACTCCTCAGCTTGCCCATGATGCCGGTCTAAATGAAGTTTCAGTACATGGTCGCAATGCCTTTCTTGGATTATTTCCAGCGCCTTACGGTTATCGTATGAGCGTGACTCCCGACAATGGCATTCTTATTCAGGCCAATGTTTATTTTACCAATCATGAAGAACTAAGTGAGCAAACTTTGATTGAAATGCAAGACAAGCTGAATGAAGCTGCGGCAAAATGGACCCGGTATAACCCTTATCCGTTTTCAGTAACTTTTCAGTTTCCCATTACCAAGCTGCGTTCCGATGGGGATGTCAAAACCAAATTATTAATTGATCGCTATACAAGAGGCCCTTATTTCAGCCTTTGGACCACTCATTGGGGGGCGAGTACCATATCCCATGAAATGGGCCATGTAATGGGATTGGACGATGAATACAGCAATACGCCTTTTCCAAAGTTAACTTATTGTGATCGCCGCTCCATTATGTGCACCAATCAGCGGCCGTATCCATATCACTATTATTTGATCATGCGACGAATGCTTTGTTCTCTTTAGTAATGTTTCTTTTGAATTACCATGGAACCCACGAGCAGAATAATTGCTCCAAAAACTTGGCCGAGATCTAAAGTGGCCCCAAGCCAGATCCAATTCACAACTACCGCCAAAAAGGGAAAAAACATTTCGGTTAAACTCGTGAGCCTTGCTGATAATCTCTTTAGACCTTGATAATAGAGAAACATTCCCAAAAGTCCGGACAATAAAACCAGGCCAAAGATTTTCAACCAGACATTCGGTTGCGCATCAACTTCCATAAGACCGGCCAAAGGCAAAGGAAGCAACACCACAAAACCTGCCAAATAACGTCCTGCCATGATTTCTGCGGTGGAAAATCCTTGAGCAGAAAGTTTCTTGCCAAACACCGTAGCCCCTCCCCATCCAAGAACGGCAACCAAAGCGAGGCCAATCCCCTTATAAGCATCAAGCGAACTTAGGACATGGCCGGTATGAAAAAGTTCTTGTACTCCCTGAACAATTTCACGATGGCCAATGATTAGGCCACCGCTCAGACATACCATTGCCCAAATGGCAAAATGCTTATCTAAGCGTTCTTTTAAAAATAAATTGGCCAAAAAAATGGCCACCACCGGCTGCAATTTCTGTAACAAAATAACATGGGTGGGATTGAGATAGAGAAAGGCCCGTGTAAAGGCCAAGGTTGCCAAGGCGGACCCAAAAGCACCTACCGCCAAAAAGGCGGCCCATTCACCCGGGCGCAATCTTTTAAATTTTAGCAACCCGTGAGATTTTTGCCGCACAAAGATTGGCAGAAAAAGAAGTGTCAAAAAGAGATGTTCGGTGAAAACAATACGTGAAGCACTGACCCCGCTCTGAAGGAGCGGATAGCGTATCGGCCCATCGAGTGCCCAACACAAAGAAGCTAAAATGATAAACCCAATACCGGCCATGGTGAATTATCCTGGTAGTGACTGTAACACTCTTTTAAAACTCTCCTGGGCCCTTCGCCGAATGTGTTCTTTTTTCATATCCTTTCTCAATCCGCGGCGCGGTTTCTTGCTCAAGCCATCAGTTTCTTCCGACATCGGCACAGGAAAAAGACCGAAGTTAATGTTGCTGGGAGATGGTCGCTCAGCCGTCATCACATAGTTTACAAGAGCACCGATGGCACAATCCACAGGAAAAATAAGAGCAGGCCGACCTGCCATTTGCTCCACAACTTGAATTGCCGTATATATCCCCATGGCAGCGCTCTCGGTGTATCCCTCAACACCCGTGAGTTGCCCGGCAAAGAAAACATTGGGAAATTTCTGACAAGAAAAATCTTTATTTAATAATTTTCGTGAATTTAAAAAAGAATTGCGATGGCAAGATCCAAGATGTAGAAAACGCGCGCTCTCAAACCCCGGAATCATACGAAAAATCCGCAATTGTTCCTTGTGAGTCAATCTAGTTTGAAATCCTACCAAATTGTAAGCCGAGCCCAACAGATTTTCTTTTCTCAATTGAACAACGGCAAAAGGTCTTTTTCCATCGCCGTTTTCCAGACCAACCGGCTTCATACAAGAAAAGCGAAGGGTTTCAAGACCACGTGAAGCCATGGTATCAATCGGTAGACATCCTTCAAAATACTTTAGCTCCTCAAAATTTTTTGCCGGGGTTTTCTCTGCTTGGACAAGGGTCTCAACGAAAGCAAGATACTCATCTTTAGTCATGGGAGCATTGAGGTAATCACCTTCACCTATATTGCCATAGCGATCTTTAACGTACAGTTTGTCCATGTTCAGTGAATCACCATCGACGACCGGAGCGATGGCATCATAAAAATAAAAATCTTCCTCCGAGATATGCTTGGCAATCCATTCTGCCAACGCTCCGGAGGTAAGAGGGCCGGTGGCAATGATAACCTTACTACATTCCAAGAACCGCATGGCTTCCAAGGGATTAGTAATCTCAGTATCAACGAATCGAATTAAGGGATGTGTAAGAATTGTCTCTTGAATTAAATTTGAGAATTTCTCACGATCTACCGCCAAGGCCTGGCCAGCAGGAACGCGATGTTGGTACGCTGCCTTTAAAACCAAAGAATCCAATGCCTGCATTTCCTGTTTAAGCAATCCATGACCGGTCGAAGAATCTACGGACTTAAGAGAGTTGGTACAAACTAGCTCTGCAAGGGTTGAAGTCTTTTGAGCTGGGCCCAGCTTAGTTTTCTTACCATCCGCCAAGATTACCGGCACTTTATGATTGGCCAAATAATAAGCGGCTTCACATCCCGCCAAACCGGCACCAATAACCAGCACACGGGGCAAAAAATTTGTTGTCGGGCCCATTAATGAAATATCGTTTAAGTGGAACATGGGAGAACTCAATAATTTCTGTTATAGTCTTAATCCTTGGATGGTTGTAGCCTCTTGGGCACACCGAGTCAACCCTTTATGTACAGGATGTTTCTGATGAACCAAGCCTTTCAAATTCATCTCCATCAACCCCACCATAATATTGGAGATTTCGAGAGTATTTTTACCTATCTAAAAGATAATTTTGGAACCGATCAAAACAAACCTCCTTTACCAGGTCCGCATATTTTTCCGGAACTTTTTCTCACTGGTTATCCCTTGCAAGATTTATGTCTGCAGCGTCCATTTATCGAGCGTTACCTGAATTTCATTGAACGTCTCAACCAATGGGCGTTACAAGATTTTCACCGGCAAAAATCCGGGGCTCCCATTGCTCTCTTCTTGGGAGGTTTGCAATATACTTTTGATGCTCAAAATTATCCGACAAAAATCGAAAATGCCATTTTCTTGATTGAGCCAGGTAAACCCTTAAAACATCTTTATAGCAAGATGCTTTTACCCAATTATGATATTTTCGATGAGAAAAAATATTTTACTCCCGGGACTTCAATTGCCAATGTCACCTTTGCAGAAAAAAATATTGCTTTGATGATTTGCGAAGATATGTGGCCGTCGACTTTACATGCATGTAATCCTGTTAATGATTTGCTACAACTCACAAAGCAAGAAAATCGTCCGTTTGACTTCATCATAAATATCTCGGCCAGCCCATATCACGTAGGCAAATTGGGAAAACGCCTTGAACGCGCCAAAGAAATTTCACATACCTTAGCAGCCCCTTTTTTCTACTGTAACCGTATTGGTGGAGAAGACGAAATTCTCTTTGATGGTGGAAGTTTTGCCGTCAACGGCGATAAAGTTCTCGGCTTGGCTTCCCAATTCACAACCGATTTACTGACGCTTGAACTCCCCTCGAAGACAGGACAGTATCATCCACTTGGCGGCAAGACAGTCAACACCTGGGAATCCTTGTTTGATCCTCGTATCAAACCCACACATCCCATTGCCCAGTTGAAAGAGTTTAGTCCAAGTGATTGCGAAGAAATCGTTAAGGGTTTGTGCTTCGGCCTCCAAGAATATGCTCTCAAAACAGGTCATCGTAAGTTTCTCGTGGCGGTTTCCGGCGGAATTGATTCCGCCCTGGTCTTGGTCCTGGCAAAACTCTCTCTGGCACCTGGACAGGTACTCGAATCCATCTTCATGCCTAGCCAATTTACCTCAAGCTTAAGCTACACTCTCGCCAGCAATTTTGCCAAACAACTTGAAATTAAAATGCATACTCTTCCCATCAAGTTTCTCCACAGCACTATCCGCAATGTTTATAGAGATAATTGTGGCGAAGAATTGAACGGGTTATCTGATGAAAATGTCCAAAGTCGTCTGCGCGGCTTACTGCTTTATGCTAAGTCCAACCGCGGAGGGTTTTTAGTATTAAATACTTCAAACAAAAGCGAGCTATCAGTGGGCTATTCCACTATCTATGGCGATAGTGTAGGGGCCATTTCCCTACTTGGTGACCTCTATAAAACTGAAGTTTATCAACTGGCCCGCTATATCAATCAAAAATACGGGGCCCTCATTCCCGAAGAGATTATCACTCGGCCCCCTACCGCGGAATTACGCAAAGGCCAGCAAGACACAGACAGTCTACCCCCCTACGACAGGCTTGACCCTATCCTCGAAGGTATTTTGAGTTACCGCTTATCATTATCCGATTTAAGTAAAATGGGACTTCCTCAAGAGGAAATTGATCGAACTTACCGACTTTACTTGAATTCAGAGTACAAAAGGAAGCAATTCGCACCCATTATTAAAATTAAGCCGAAAAGCTTCGGTTTCGGTTATAGAGTACCCATTTGCAAAAAAATGATTTAGTATCAGCACGCTTGAGAAATAAAGGAGGACCCATATGACAAATGAACAAAGCGAAACCAAGAGTCAAAGAGTTCAAGTAAAAACTGTTCTGGAATCATGGAATAAAGTGAAACAAGAATTGCATAATTTTGTGAAGGAAAAGAAGATCAAGGAAATCCAAAGCTCTGTAAAGGCCTTCGTGAGAAATGCCAAAAATGATTTCAATGGAATTGTGGGGAAAGACCTTACTGACATTAAAAGAAAATTTAAAGATGAAAAAAAGCAACTCGAATTACTGGTGGATAAAGTTATCCAGGCCGAAGTGAAAAAGGCCAAACAATTTGTCGACCTACAAAAAAATGAATTGAGCAAGCTGCAAAAAAAAGTAGAGGGTTTTGTTCGAACCAAAAAACCCGTGAAAAAGACCCAACGCCGTTCCACTGTCAAAGCAGCTGGTACAACAAAACGCAAATCAACTCGACGTACTCCAAGTAAAAGCGCCACTCATGCAACAACCACCTGATCTTCAATTAGTCCTATCACGTTTGAGTTTTCCTTACCGATAGCTCAAACGTGATAGGCGTTAATAAAAATGCTGAAAAAATTTTACCTGTCCTGGTAGTGACTTATGGTGGTCTCTTCACCTTAGGATTGATCGATAATTTGCGCGGCCCCCTCTTCCCTCAATTTTCTAGGGGCCAAAAAAAGTATGTATTTATCCTTGTTTTTTATGGGGATTGGCTCACTCATCTTCAGTCTGGCATCACTCGCAGGAACCACCTTCTGGCCAATGGTGTTGGGTGCAATTATATTTGGGATCGGCAACGGCTTTTGCTCTATTTGCATCAATATTTTGTTAGGCCAAGTGGCCCCAGCCCCCCATCGACGCCAGCTTTTTTCAGGTCTCCACGCGATGTATGGCCTTGCTTCTCTTTGTGCTCCCTTAATTGCTACGCTCTTTGGTCCCAAGCTGTGGCCATATGCTTTTCTCTTATCAATGATGCCGGCATTGATTTTTCTGATTATAGCGCTTATTTCCTTCCGAAATGATGTTCACCCATTGGTCACCCAGGTGCGTTCCAAGAGCACACTCCCGTTTTTAACCGGTCTTATATATCCCGGAAGTATGCTGGCCTTCTACGTTTGCGCAGAAGTACTCCTGGCCACGCGTTTATCCCAATATTTGGAACACGCATTGCAATGGGACTATCATCAGGCGACGGCCTATAATTTTTATTTTTTTATGAGCCTGACCATAGGCAGAGTTCTCATTGCCGTTCTTCCGATAAGAGTCAATAATTCAGCGATGCTCCTCATTTCACTGATTGCCAGTACCGCTTGTTTTGCACTTGGATTTAAATATCCCATGACCTTTCTCATGACAGGTTTTTTCATGTCGTATTTTTTTCCCCTGACTATGGACGCTGTTACCGATCAATTCAAGGAGACTGCGCCTTCCTATATCGCAAAATCAATCGTGCTTGGAGGACTTTGGCTTTCAGGGATGCACTATCTTGTGGGTATGGCGACGGACTACTGGGGGATTAGAGTCGCACTATTGCCCGGCCCTGTTTTTCTCATCTTAGCATTGGCCATTTTGTTAAAATATAAATTTATAGGATGCTCAAAGAGCAGTGGTTGAAACTTCCTCGCGAAATGGTCGCCATTTGCCTTTCCATACATGAATGGATGCCGCTTTCATTTTTGATTCCTTCAAATCAAGTTCAATCAATAGATAAGTCAAACTGGTTGTATGGGCATGCATGGCGGCATCTATCGAGGGAATGCTATTCCATGTTCCACTATTAAAATAATATTTCCCCTCAGGGAAACGACGCCACTCGACCAGATGGGTGTGCCCCATGATCACAGTATGTACACTTCGATCCTTTTTTAGAATCGTTTTTGCCTTCCGCTCATACCTGGGATAGATCGTCACTTGCTTAAGCATTTTCAAATTAGTTTTAAAATTTCTGTTTTGTTTTACATACACATCAAAATTACTCTCTATAAAATACCTGGCCATGACCCATGCCATCCGCCAAAAAAAGAAAAAATCATTCAACAAACACCACTTTACGTACATCCGCATGGGCCTCACTCGATCGATATAAGGACGCTCTTTTTTAAGGATCGGGAGAAGGGAAATACAAAAGAGACTTCCCCATGGAAGATTTAAAATCGGTTTTCCGCGAGGTCCTGGAATAAAATATTTTTGCGTAGGCACAGTATTGATGGCCTCAAATCGATGCCCATGTTCGATGTGAATCCCACCAAGGTTAATCTCAAAGCAAAACTCAATCAATGAATGTGTCATGTCTCGAAATGCTTCCTGGGCCTTCAAAAAGGCCATTCCTGCATCATGATTTCCAATCACATAGGTAATTTTTTTATTGGGAGTATCCGCGAAATGTTTAATGGCTTCAAAGAACGCATGATGCCCCTCGCGGATGGAGTGAAGAGCACGAACGGTAACTTCTTCATCAATAATGTGGGTAAAGACACCATCAAGATCAATCTGTATGAGGTTGAGCAGATCACCATTCAGCACAAGATGGACGGGAGCATTGTAATATTTCCCGGAGGAATAATGCTCCATAAATTCCACGAAACGATCATCTTCATGAAAATCTTCAAGAATGTTGGCTTGACCATTTTTGAAAAATTTCCCTCGGCCTAAATGAAGATCACTAATTATTAATATCAACATATTTTATCTTTCTGGCTTGCTTTTGTTCTTGCTTGCTTGACCGCATTCAAACACGAGTGCGGACCGTTGCTTCCGATCTTAATGTCGATAATACCTCACCGGCATAGCACACTCGCCCACGCCCACCTCTCTTTGCCTCATACATCATCTTGTCGGCCATTGTGAGAATCTCTTCTGGGGTCTCAGCGTCCCTCGGAAAGACCGCGACACCTATTGATACAGAAATTGGAAATTTCAACCCTCCATCCACGACTATGGGTTGGCCTCTGATGTCGCCAAGAATTCTCATGGCAATCTTTTTTGCAAGCTCGGCATCAACATTGGGAAGTAACATCACAAACTCATCACCACCATAGCGATAGACTAAATCATTGTCACGCAAACGTGCTCTCATCGTTTTGGCCAATTCTGCCAAAATTTTTGTCCCGATAACATGTCCATAATTGTCATTGATATGTTTAAAATGATCAATATCGATGAAAAGCACTGAAAATTGTCCATGAGTTTGGGTGTGCGATTGTATGAGTTCTCTGAGATCAAGGCTTAACTTGCGTTGATTGTACAATCCTGAAATATCATCAATATGCACTAGATTTTTGACTTTCATCAATTCAGCTAGTCGATTAGATAATAAAAACATATTTTCTAAATATTCACGGGTATAATCCCATAATTCCAAAAACACGCTGGACTTAGCAGGTACTCTGGCATCCAAATAAAAGCGATGTCCTGCAAAAACACCTAGGGAGAAAAAGAGATTCATATATTTTTGACTTTTCAAAAGACCTTTATTTTTTTCCCAACGCTCTAATTTCTGATGGAATGGGATGGCCTTATAAACCGGCCTCTTGGCACCCTGGAACCAAACCAAGCGTGGGCGCATAAGATTGCGTCCACTCTTATAATCTTGCGGTAAGGCCCAAATCGCCATACTCTCCATTTGATAGGCATTATGCAGATAAAGATACAGCTTCAAATAAAAAGATTCTGGTCCATCCAATTCCTTCGGATTACCCAAAAACTTCATCAGCGATTTTAATTGCCCAAGGCCTTTCCTCGATCTCTTCATTTCGGCTTTTCACCTATACCTTTTTGATTTTCTCTAAAGTCTCTTCGTCCAAATCCAGATCATCTTCCAACACATTGATCGAATTCCTGAGAGTATGAATAATTTTACTCATTCGCTCTTCGATTTTATCTTTATCCTCTCTGAATTTTTGTTCTCGAATGCTGGCATTCTCCATATTAAATTCCAATGAATCAATTTTCCTTTTTAATTCAAGAATCTTCTTGTCTCGCGACTTAATTTGATTTTCAGAATCCATCGCCTGCAATTCGAGCTGGCTTTCCAACTCTTTTTCTCTCTGCTTCACTTTAGTGAAATCTACTCTGAGCTTATGATTAAGTCGCTCTATTTCTTTTTGATACTGTTTTAGCTTTTCTTCATACATCGTTTTTCTTTCTTCGTGGAGCAATAATTGTTCTTTTGTCTGATCTGCCTCTTTATCATGACGCTTCCTAATAATAGAAATCTCAATCTTTAAATCATCGATTTCTGCACGCAGTCCTATATTTTCCTGGGCAATTTCCCGTTTCTGATCCTTAAGAGACTCTACTTCTTTCAATAAATTCTCCCGTTCACCTTTTAGGTGTCGGATGGTGGCCTGCAAGCGCACTAGGTCATTTTCATTTAAAGAAGCGGTGGGAATTTTTTCTGTGCCAATGATCATTGGCCCGTCATCTTCTCCTTCTGAAACATCAATGACCTCAACCGGTTTCTTGTTATTTGACTCTTCTCGCTTATTGGCGGTTAAAATACGCGTAGGCGCATCATCTTCTTCATCTTCTTCTACATTGATAATATCATCCAACTCACTACTACTAGCCGCCACGGCTTCGGATTGAAGATCATCATCCAGGTCGATATCAAGATCATCCTCGGCTTCGGGTAATTTGGTGTTGGTTTTAACCGCTGATTTATAATCGAATTCCTGAATCGGTTCATCCGATATATCCTCAGTCGCAACTTTTGTCGGGCCCTCATCGGCCATATCAAGATCTAAATCCAAATCAAGATCATCCGCTTTTTTATCTTCCGCTTTGGCCTTTGCGCTGGTCTTGGACGGCTCAGCTTTGCCAGGACTATCAAATTCGATATTCTCTGCTGCGGTTTCTTTTTTTTCCGGCTTTTCATCATCCGACAGTGTATCGAGAACCAGATCATCTCCATCCGGTAAATCCATTCCCCCTAGTTCAACCGATTTTCCCTTAAATACAGTTGTACTTTGGGCCTCATCATTCCCCAATTCCAAATTATCGGCAGATGGCAAATCGACACTTTCTCCAGGGGTGGAAGATTTTTCTTCTGTCTGAGCTTCAGTTTCCGTTGCATCAATCGAAAAATTCAAATCCAAATCACCTAATCCCAAATCATCTTTGCCTGCGGCCGGAGTGGCCGTCGATGTGCTTTTCTCAGCAGGTTTGGCATCCCCGACAAGTTCCTTGTCAAGATCGGCACCCAGGTCGAACATCAGGCTTGCGTCTTCCTTTTGGTCAGTCTTCTGCTGTGTCATAGAACCCTCTGGCTTTGGGGCCTTATCGGCCTTTATTGGTTGTTCTTTTTTGTGTGGAGTTGAAATCACTTCTTCTGATTCAGTTACCGTTTCCTCGACGGAAAGAAGATCTTTTTTGCTTGCGGTTAAATCTTCTACCATTCCATCGAGATCAAGTGACGCTCCATCGATTGGTTTAATATCTTCTGAAATACCATGTAATAGCTCTTCATCAATAGGTTGAAGCTTAACTTCTTTCGCTTCAGATCTCGGTATGCTGGCATCTGGAAATACTAGATCAAACTTCCTTTGAATATTTTGGTTTTCTGGTGAATTAAATGCTGGAGTTCTATCAGGTGACAAGGAATGCTTTTTGATAATTTCTTTAATCTCTCCCGACATTTTAAATTCTTGCATCGGTTGCCTAAGATCAAAATCAGCATCATCTTCATTCTCTTGAGATTGAGCAGGGGATTCTTTCTCTTCCGTTTTTTGTTTTTTTTTCTGACCGATAAAAGTCAAATCCGCCAAACCGGAATTTGTGCGAGTCCGTTCATTTGTCGGACCGTCCTCTTGGGCACAATCCACAAAATCAGATATGACATCCATGAAAAAATCTTCCGTAACTGGACGTTTGAGGAGAGCATGCGGTGGTGAATCGGCCCCCTCCATATCCCGTTGATCTTTGCTTTTTATGTCATCATAAAAAACAACAAAAATAGCACCGGAGCTAGAGTCGATATTCTCAAGGATTCTTTTCTTGCCTAAAGCATAATCAAAAACGACAACTTCTCCTTCACCCACATCAGGCGTGGAATCGGGAGGCCCTGTAACTGCTTCAAATGAGATTGCCTGTTCGGCAAACTCCGCATCTGAAGGGTTCTCTGAAATTATGTGTACTTTCATGGCATTGCCTATTTTTCAAATTTTAACATGTCCTTTGATTTGAACGAGTTGGGCACTTTTATCCCCCTGAGTCAGGTTGAAAATACAGGGCATGTTCTGTTAGAATCGAAACAAAGGGATTTGATTATTTTGAGACATTTCTGACAATATCGCTCGGGTAGATTTTTAAAATGTATTTTGGAGTTAGTATGGATGTACTGCGAACTGTTACAAAAGATCATCTGCTCATAAGGTCCATGAAGGTCTTGGCATTGGTCTCAATCACTTTGGCGGTATACTGCTCGCAAAATACAGTACGGGCCCAATCACCTGAAGTCATGCCGATCAATATTTTTCAGATGGATGATACTTATACTCACCACATACTTTTGGCCGAAAAATCAACACATACACTCTATCTTTATCAAAATAATCAAGGTCTCCCCAAACTCATTCAGCAATTTCAAGTCGTATCTGGAAAAAAAGCAGGCAATAAAACATTTCAAGGGGATTTTAGAACCCCTGAAGGAATTTACTTCCTGACAGAATTTATCCCTCACCAAACACTGCTTGAACGCTTTGGTAAAGAGAGTGAAATTTATGGCGTAGGCGCTTTTGTTATGGATTATCCCAATCCTATAGATCGTCGCCAGGCGAAAACAGGCGGAGGTATTTGGCTTCACTCTACCAATGACGAAACACGCATTGAAAAGGGGCTAGATTCCAGAGGCTGTCTGGTTGTGGCCAATCTAGACCTAAAAAATCTCTCTCAATATATTGAACTCGATCGAACAATTGTTATCATCGTCCACGATATCCATTTTTGGAATAGCTTGACTTGGAAAACCGAACGCAAGAACCTGCTGGATACTTTTAACAGTTGGCTTGAATCATGGAAGAATGAAGACTTTGATAACTATATTTCTTCCTATCATCCCGACCAATTTCAAGATCCAATTCGAGGTAATTTTGCCCAATTCAAAACATACAAAAAGGCCGTTTTTCAAAACCCCGGTCGCCCCGAAATCAAGGCACGCGATGTTTCGGCCTTCGCCACTGACCATTATGCGGTGATTAATTTTACTCAAGATTACGCTTCCGACAAAATAACCGACGTTGGCCGAAAAACGCTGTATCTCAAAAGAGATGAGTACTACAACTGGAAGATTGTAAATGAAAACTGGTCCAAGTCAGGTCACCCTACAGGTTCAGAACAAGTAGCATTCAGACCGTCCATGCGCTTTTTTAAGGACGGTGAATATTCACAAATCAAGAATAGCAATTAGCTTCTCCACTAGGTATAATGCAAAAATGTCAGACGCAGACCTTTCGAAATACTCATTTTTACTCTACGAAAAAAGAAATCCTCCACGTTATTTTGAAGTACAAAAATCCACATTACGTCTGATATTTTTCATTCTCCCACTGTGTTTTGCACTCCTGACCGGCTTAACATATTATTCGCTTCGCAAATACTTTAAAATTAGGCATCAGGATCATCAAATCGTGCCTTCGGTTGTTGATCAATTCAACGCTGAACGCTTATCTTTGCAAACAGAGATTAAGGACTTACATGCCCTAAACCAAGAACTCCAGGCCAAACTGGCGGCACCCCAAATGCTACCTCCTTCTGCTGAAGGAGCATTAGCTTCTAACGTTTTTGATATTTTTACCCAGATTCATGGGATGAAGGATTTATCCAATACCAACATCTTCACCATTGAAGACCCTGAAGTCATTTTTATTAAAGATCAACTCCATTTCCGATTTAATATCGTGAATCAAACAAAAGAAAATCAAAAATATTCAGGCCATGTTTTCGTCATTTTTAAAGATGAAAATGCCTACCATGTATATCCATCAGAATCGATGAGCGCTGATAATTTCAAAATTCAATTTAACCAAGGTGAGGCCTTTGCTACCACGCGATTTCGACCTGTCGAAGCGACCTTTAAGGTCCCTCCCCGAGGTGAACAGGGTGTCTTTAACGTATTCATTTTTTCCCGTACCGGCGATCTGGTGCATAAGCAGACTTTCATCAAAAAATTACGATCATAATTTATGGATTATTTACACTTAAGCGAGCAACACTTTTCTTTTTTGGGCCGTGGTTCCAAATATACAGGAGTCTTTCAGCTCCAAGGCCCTACGAAAATCAGTGCCGAATTAGAGGGTGAAATTGAAATGGGGCCGAGTGACCACCTCACTATAGAAATATTGGGTAAGGTCAAAGGGAATATTCGTTGTTTTGATTTAGAAATTTACGGTCATTTTGAAGGTATTATTTACGCTCGTGGCACTATCATCATCCATCATACCGCGCGTGTTTCGGGGGAGATCAACGCCACCAATGTTATCATTAAACCGGGCGCCATTCTCAATACTGATCTTCACACCAATGAAAAGGCCTAACAAGCCACTCATTTTATAGAAAGTCTTTGTACGATTTACTTTCAAACTCTCCCAATTCTTTGATTTTTTTCTTTAAGCTCTCATCCCCTAATATTAAAATCGTTTGGCGATTCCAATCGAATATTGCGTGTGCAGCTTTAGCTGTATCATCTGGACCAAACTTCTGTACGATTGCAGGAAAATCCGCCAAGTCAGAATAAGGACGTCCGGAGTGATCGAGAGTGGCCAGTTGTGTGAGAAGAGCGCTACTTTTCTCAAATGCAAACGGATGGCTGCCAATCAAATTGCTTTTCATTCTTTCGAAATCTGCCAAGTTGAATTCTCTCTTTGCAACTTGATCAAGCGTATTACGAACAACTTCTAACAAGGGAATCACCGTTTCATTTTTCGTAAATGATGAAACAACTGAACGACCATACTCTTTCTGTCCCGCCGCGAATGCGCTCACGTTATATGTTAATCCTTCATTAGAACGGACGGCCTTCATTAAGAGTGAAGTAAAACCACCGCCCAGAAGGTTTGAAACCAAGTCTAACATTTCGGCATTTTTGATTTCTTCTCTATTTAAAAAACGTCCGATTCTGATTTGGGCCTGATTGGCCTTCGGTACAGAAACAAAGACCACACGTGGTTTCTCGATCAAAACAGGATCGTAAACCATATTTCTTTCAAAAGTTGCTCCTTGGCCTTTCCATCCACATTCTTCATTGATAATTTCGCGCACGATGAGCGCTCGCTCTGGGCCTGAAATATAGATCTTCTTCTTCACGTTTTTATTGAAATAGTCGAGTTTAGCAAGCAGTGTTTTGGTGTTAAGTTTTTTTAAGTCCTTCAACTTACCAACAACCGGATAATTATAAGGAGAACCTTGCAGACTTAGCTCGCGGAATATATGAGAAGCCAGAGAACCATGATTGTTAATCATGGAGTAAATGGTACTCTCTGCCTGTTGCACTTCTCTTTTTATCTCTTGGGCGGGAAAGGTGGCTTCACTAAACAGATGGCAAATTTGCTTCATGGTGGGAACAATGTCTTTGACCGGCCCAGAAATGGCATAGGTAGAATACTCATGTGTAACGTAGGCGCCATATTCAACTCCAAAGTATTCTAAATTTTCACTGATATCCTTTTGCGTATATCTTCGAGTCCCGGCATCCAATAAACTAAACATGGCATTGGTAACTGACTTGCCACCACTGTCATCACTCAAGGCCCCGTCCGCAAAATAAATAAGAATTTGATAGAGGGGAAGTCGTTCATCTTGCAACCAAGTAACTTCCAATCCATTCCAATCATATTTCTTGATATTTTTAGTAAAATCTTCGGCCCTACTCGCTCCCCAAAAAACGCTGCTTAAATTAAATAGAGTGAACATGATTAAGATTTTTTTTAATGTATACATAGAACCAGACCTCACCTTTAGATTAATTTTTTCCATCGCCATCGACCATGCTAAGGTACACATATTTGCTTTTTTCCATAACTTCGCTACATACATTGAGAACTTCCTCACGGGTGATCGAATGATATATCTCAAGCTCCTTTACATAATAATTATAATCCCCAAACGCACTCTCTCTCATTCCCAGAAAACTTGCCAACTCATCGTTGCCGGCCAGTTGATTGAAATAGCTAACCATGAATTGGTTCTTGGCCTTCTGAAGCGCCCGTTCAGTTATGGCCTTGCTACATATATGCCTTAAATCATTTTGAAACTCACGCTCAAAACGTTGCAGGTGACGCTTATGCAGAAGCTCACCGTTAATATAAAAGACTCCACTATATTTCAAATTATAATTCCCAACATAAATCGAATTCAAAGTCGGCTTTTGCCCCTTCACATATTTTTGGTTCAAATAAGATGAAGAGCCCGTGCCTAACATGGCCGCGAGGATGTCCATGACGAAAGCACGCCTGGTTCCCAATGGTTCACCCTTGTAGGCAAAGTAAAACAACGGTGTGGGATTGTTGCCTTTTTTACGTATCGTGCGGCCAAAGACTTTACTATCACCGAGATAAGACGCGGCAGTATCTTTGTTTTTCTTCCAGACCGCTAGCACGTTATTTGCTTGTAAACTACCAAATTTCTGTTCTGCCAATGCAAACACTTTTTCGTGATCAACATCCCCCACGATTACAATGATGGCATTATTGGGTGCATAGAATCTTTTAAAAAATGCCTGAACTTGCGGACGCGTGAGATTCTTCAGATCTGTCTCATCACCTATGACAGATCCACCATAAGGAGTCTCTTTGAAAACCTCCTGCATCATGGCCAATAATAATTTTCCGTGGGGAGAATTCTCGTAACGCATTTTTCGTTCTTCAAAAATAACAGCGCGTTCTTTTTCAAAAGCTTCTTCCTCTAAGAGTAAATGGCCCATCCGATCGGCTTCCATATCCATAATCAACTCAAGTCCCGAAGAAGGTAGTTCTTGATGATAAACCGTATCGTCAAAGGTGGTGTAGGCATTGGTTGAACCTCCCAATGCTTCTAATTTTGAGTCAAAAAGACCTGGGCCATATTTTTTTGCACCTTTAAACATCATATGCTCTAAAAAATGAGTGGCACCGGTGGTTCCATCATCGCGCGACTCATAGCGCCCCCCCACATCGAAAAAAGTATAGTAACTCATAATGGGCAGGAGATGATTTTCATGGACTAAGACCACAAGACCGTTGTTTAAAATCTTCTTGTGCACAGTGAGCTTCGGGAGTTCATAGCTGTTTTGTGAACTCTGTGAAGTCTGGGTTACGGGTGAAGCTGGAGATTTTGCCTGATGAGAGCATCCCCACAAAGCAATCGCCCATAAACACACGATGACTTTTAGAATGATGACAGAATGAACCTTCATGAAAAATTCTCCCGAATTGAGGTAGAATAAAAATAAGTGTAGATTATAGAACAAGATTAAACGTGCATGGGAATCTTTACAACTTTTAACACGACAAAAACGAAGAAATGACCAGCAATCAAATAACATTTTTAGGCACCGGCACAAGTACCGGAATCCCAATGATCGGGTGCCCTTGTCAGGTTTGTCATTCCAGTGACGAGCGTGACAAACGTATGCGACAATCCATTTACTTGACCACTAAACAGCATAGACACATTTTAGTCGATACATCTCCCGATATGCGCTCCCAGTTTTTACGTTCCAATCTCACCAAACTGGATTTTTGCTTTATCACTCATGATCACGCTGACCACCTTCATGGCATTGACGATGTCAGACCATTTTGCTTTGGCCCTCCTTCTAAGGATATTGACATTGTCATTTTCGAAGCACACCGGCAAATCTTGGAGACTCGCTTTTCCTATATCTTCCAACGGCAAAAAATTTTCAACGAAAAAAACCCATACCTCGGAGGCGGACTTCCCCTCCTCAATCTGCATATTATCTCTCCAGGAACACAGACTCTTTATGGCGAACAATTTACCCTGTTTGAACTCCCCCATGGGCACGGTATCACCATGGGGATCTATCATGAAGGAATGGCCTATGTGGTGGACTGCCAAGAAATTCCGCCCGCAGCGATGACTATCTTGAAAGGCAATACCAATGTCCTCATCATCGATTGCCTGCAACGCGCCCCCCACCAGACACATCTTAATGTCACAAAGGCCTTTGAATACATCCGTGAAATTGCCCCTAAACGGGCCTATCTCACCCATATGAATCATGATCTTTCGCATGTAGACTTCACCAAAATGGCAAAAGATCAGTTTGGGGCATCTGTGACGCCGGCTTGCGACATGCAGCAAGTCTTGTATTAGCCCCTGTTAGTAGATTTTGCTTTAAATTTAAGGGCCCACCGCATATATTGTTGAGTCAATTCTAAGTATGTATCGCAGAGTATTTTTTTAACTAACCACAGGTTAAGTTGAGGAGCAAAAGTTATGAAGATCGGTGTCCCTAAAGAGATCAAAATCAAAGAAAATCGCGTTGGTCTTGTGCCTGCAGGAGTGCGCCAATTGGTAAAAGACGGCCACGAACTTTATGTACAAACTAATGCAGGAATTGGCATTGGTATTAGTGACCAAGACTACATTAATGCCGGCGCCAAGATTCTTCCAAAGGCCGAGGATGTCTTTGACAAGGCAGAGATGATTGTGAAGGTGAAAGAGCCTCAACCCGTTGAACTGTCCATGCTTCGACCACGACACATTCTTTACACGTATCTTCATCTCGCGGCCGACCTTGAGCTTACTCGCGGACTTATGAAAACAGGTTGCACCGGGGTCGCCTATGAAACTATCCAGAATCCTGACGGCTCACTTCCACTTCTCGTGCCTATGTCAGAAGTCGCTGGAAGAATGGCCACACAAGTTGGCGCTAATAATCTTCAAGTTGATCATGGCGGAAAAGGTCTTCTCCTCGGAGGCGTTCCTGGTGTTCGACGTGGAAAAGTAACCGTTATTGGTTGCGGTATTGCCGGAACCAATGCAATGAAAATGGCGGTCGGAATGGGCGCCGATGTTACAGCTATCGACCTTTCTACCAAGAGATTGGCCGAGCTTGACGACCTTTTCGACAGCCGCATTACTACTCTCTTTTCAAATATCGAAAATATTGAACGGGCCGTGCTTAACTCCGACTTAGTCATTGGCGCGGTACTTATCGCAGGGGCCAAAGCACCTAAACTTGTGACTCGAGATATGATTTCTCGCATGGAACGCGGTTCTGTCGTCGTTGACATTGCTGTCGACCAGGGTGGATGTATCGAGACTTGCCGTCCAACCACTCATGAAAATCCTACTTTTGTTATTGATGGTGTTATTCACTATTGCGTTGCCAACATGCCGGGAGCTGTTGCTTATACCTCAACCTATGCCCTAACCAACGTAACATTGAAATATGCCCGTCTGCTGGCCGCTCTGGGTGTTGATAAGTCCGCAAGACAGGATCATGCCCTTCTGCGTGGCCTCAATACTTACAAAGGCGATCTCGTTTATGAGCAAATTGCTCGAGACCTCGATTTGCCCTACACCGAGTTGAAGCTCTAATTGTGATTTAGCTGATTTAGTGACAAAAAAAAGGCCGGTTATTTCACCGGCCTTTTTTATTTATTTCACAGTGGCTACAACCCAAGTTTTGTTAACTCTGCGGCAACGACCGTTATTCGACTTACGTCTTCACCTTTAGAATTCTCATCTTTGACGGAGCAAGAAGAACCATCCTCATTACAAACATTCAGAGTTCGACATACTCCTTCATCGGACCCAAAAGACATCAGTGCATCTGAACGTCCACGCACCAGAATACCTTCGACAATCCCCGTTTGAGAATTGAATACGGCCGATCCTGAATTACCCTGAAAAGTATCTAGAGTGGTGGTAAAATATTGGGACTGATCGGCATGAAGAATTTTACCGCCTTCAGCGATTTTCGAAGGTAAACCCCACGGATGACCAATAACAGTTACCTGCTCTCCCACCTTCACAGCACCGCTCTTACGCAAACGTAGAGGGAGTCTATCCGTCACCTTGCGATCCAACTCAATAATTGAATAATCACTACGGTCTGAAGAATTGAGGACCGCCTTCAAAACACGCTTGCATCGATAAACATTTTCCTTTGGAAAAGAAAAGCTGAAAGGACGAGTTTCATCTTCTAGCTTATAATCAAATACCCAAACGTGATCATCACATGCAGAGTTCATCATTCCCTGATAACAGTGTCCTGCGGTCACCAGAATATTCTCAGCAACAAGAAAGCCTGAACAAGAGGCCAAAAATGGCTGATCGCCAAAACGCTCTTTACTGCAAAGACGGAGAGACTCTTTAAGTGTCTTCACACTTGGAGCGAGAGAGTATGAGCCACCACTCGAATCGAGGACGAGCGCTTCATCACGGACCATCGCAGCGGTTGAACGGCCTAATGTCTCAAACATAGTTCGGGGGGTATTATTCAACTCCGCTCTATTGTCTATGCCGTAGATAACCTTAGGCAAAACTTTGGCAAACAGTTGGGTTGAAGTGAAAACCATGACAAAAAGAAAAACGCACCGCATCATAAAAGCCCCTCTGTGAGTAACTTTTCCATAGTGCTACTTACTTTTTTACATGGGGGTTGGCAACGCTCTGAATCTAACAAAACCTATCTTTATTGTCGGGTATTCTAGGGTTCTTATAATTTCTGCTATCTTTACCTAGTACGCCCACCATAATTTCATGAGTTATAATATAAATAACTATGCACAGGAATCAATCGCAGTGACTGGCAAGAAATTTGTAGATCTTATTATCATGGGCGTATTAGTGCTCATCACTGTTGTTACGGCCGGTATCTTTGGCTTTACTGAATTCATGTATCAACGGCCACTCGTGGATGAATCAGCAGAAAAGCTTTCATTGGACCAAAATCTGAAAAATAATATGCCAAAAGAAGGTCTCAAGATTGAGAAAATTGCTGTTAACATCAAATCTGAAACGGCCCGTCTACGCTTTTTGGAACTGGCGATGCACATCATTCCGTTCAGCGCTAAACATAAAGAAATATTAGAGAAGGCCTCCCCAATGATTTATGATCGCATCGGACAAGTGGCTGCAAAAATGACACCAGAAGACCTAAATTCCATCTCTGGTAAAATTTTGTTTGAAGATCGTCTTAAAAGAAAGATCAATGAAGATTTTAACGACCAAATAGTTCGTGAGATCTACTTCACATCATTTGTGGTTCAGTAAATTCTTATTCTTAAAAAATATTTAGTGACGCTGAGAAGCTGGAACATCGGCAACAGGGGTATAAGCAGCGCTCTTGCTTTCATCTGGAATGGATTTTAAATATTCCTCAAGTTCCTTTTTAGTGATCTTGCCTTCGGCCACCAATTTATCACGAAGACGCACATCCATCAGTTTATCATGCAAGGCCTTGCTTAAACGCATAATCTATCCTCAAACAGGTAATGATAATATATTGAAACAGGTATTTAGCATACGCCACCTTGCTATGTACAGATGGCATGCCAATCATTGCCAGTACTGCGTTGTGTTATCGGTTTTAATCAAGCTCAACTTCTTATTCTTCGCGCGACTATTTTTTGACCACGGCCCACGAGGGCCACGGCGAAAGCTCATCCACCACCAGAGAATGCCCAAACTGGCACCTAACAAATGTCCTAAATAATTTAATTTGGAAGGTGCCTGGAGAAATCGAAAGGCCTCCATTCCCAATAGAATCATGCAAAAATATCGACCCTTTACTGGAAAAAAAAGTAAAAAAAGTTCTCGATCTGGATACATAAAGGCATAAATTAAAATAAGTGCTGTGGATACACTATGTGGGCCGTACAAAGGCGGTAATGGCCCAAAGAGAATATCCATGACCAAGTAACCGCAACCGGCACCTAAAATACACACGGCAAGAAAGTAACAAAAACGTTTTTGTCCCCAAAGGGCATACAACTCACCGCCAATAAACCAAAAGAGCAGACCATTAAAGAGAACCTCCAGCAGGTCCAAGGACACAGACCAGTACGACAATATTGTCCATATCTTCAATTCAGTGATTTGAGACCAAGAGAGTGACCAAACAGAAAAGGACGAGAAAAGACCAATGGCATGGGCCAAGGTATTAAAAATAAAAAAACCGACATAAATGCCTAACCAAATTTTGATAAAACGATCAGCGGGAGGCCATACAAAACGATAGCTCATTTTTTCTAATCCTTCTGCACTAATTCAATTAACACCCCATCTGCTGATTTAGGGTGAACAAAATTAACTTTCATTCCACGGGCACCGGTTCGTGGAATATCGTAAAGCAATTGATATCCTTTTGATCGTAACTCTTCACATTTTTTTTTGATGTCAGGAACACAAAAACATAGATGATGGATTCCAGGGCCATTTTTATCTAAAAATTTATGAATAGGTCCATGCTCACCATAAGGACTCAATAATTCTAAATGAGCACGCTTATCTATCGCCGCAAAGAGAGTCTCGACGCCCTCACTGGCCACCACCTCAGACTTGGGGTCAAAAGTTAGTCCCAAATCTTCATACACTCGTCTACCCAAATTCAAAGACTTTACGGCGATAGCAATATGGTCAAGGCATGTATCCTCATCTCCGAATCTTGCTTCATCGTGGCCTTTTTTCATACTTCACCTTTGATTCTGCAATCTTTTTTGCCAACGCCCTACCAAAGAATCCCATTCGATTTTGTCCATGATACCATTCACTCCTCGTTTGGCGATGACCTCTTTAATCGCCATTTTTTCAGCTTTGGCAATCGAATTGTTTATCAGTTTAAAAAGTCGCTCAGCACGTTGCTCTACGCTCTTTGCAAATATTTTTTTTAAATGTTCATCAGAAGAAAATTCTTTTACCGATTGCTTAAAATCCAATGGAAGTTCTTCAGTAAACCCCATCTCGATTGACCAGGGAAGCATAAGTAAAAACAAAATGGCATTCTTTTTCATAACTCACAAATCGCTTTATACAGTCTCTCTATTTATATTTAAGCCATTGTGCCAAAAAAAGATGATTTAAAGAAGCAAGAGTTTTAGGAAAATTGAAACACTGCAGCTACCATGTTCCTGAACAAATTAATTCGGCAGGCTTAGAAGAGGATCACGAGCAGTAGAACAGTCAGGATTGGTGGGATTGAAAGGTGGTGGTGTCGGTTGAACAACAGGTACGCATATACCATCGGTACAGTTGGCATGTGTAGGTACGTTGTAACAGCGTAGCGCACACTCTTGTACTCCAGTTGGGGACACCCCGGTTTTGACGATATAACAATCCGAAATATTATCCTTTCTACACCACTCCTTGGCCACACATTGCTCACTAGCACCCTTTGAGCATAATACTGGATCAGAACCTATATTGGTGTGAACGGTACAGGCCCCCGTGGCCTTATTACAGCATAAACTGGAACATTCATAATCAGAGACACAAGCTTCACCAACGCCGCGATTTCCTACGATGGCAACATCGTCAAGACATTGAGAAACAAGCGAGCGATCCCAGCAACGATTATTAAAACAACATTCATTGCCGCCACAACTGCGACTTGATGTACATGTTTTCATACTCTGATAGAGCACTTCCTGGCCCTGATAGTTTGTGAGGCTTGGACGAATTAATTGCAGCTTCACATCAGTGCTGGTAGCAAGAACAATCTCTTTGCCATTTTCTTCAGTGATCACTTCAATGGTGGCTGACACATTACAAGAACCAATGCCTTCATTGGTAAATGAATCGTAATTTGTGACACGTATATTGCATCCATACATCCAAGCGGTATCGCCTGCAGCAACAAGGCTGGTGAGGGAGCGCGAAGCGGCTCCAGATCCTGAGCCAGCACTTTCCCCAAAAGGCGTGATCGAACTAAAGTGATCAATCTCGGCATTGATCGACATTTTACCGGCACGAGGAAAAAGAAACGAACCATAGCCAAAATTTGCATTGAGAGAATTACTCAAAGAGTGTTGGAAAATTCCTGCTGGATAATTCAGACCGATACCTGTTCCTGAACCTGATGTAGTCTCAAAAAAGATCGCCCCTCCGCTTATTTCCCATTGACTCTCACCAATCGCCCGGAAAGGACCTTTATATCGGTACGAAGCCCCTCCGGCCTCAAGCTGGAAAGGGGTTCCATTGCCTGTACCAGAACCTAATGAGCCTATGCCTGAAGTACCAAAATTGGCATTAAATTCACCAAGGGTCATATTGTCGGGCAAACATTTTTTAAGTTTATTAGCGACAGTATCGCTGGTAAATCCGCTGCCTTGAAAATCCAATTGCGGTAAAGTTGGATCAGTCGTGACATAGGCACTGCTCGCGTCCCCTGGAGAGGAGAGCTGATAAATAGAGTTATCTCTAATTTTGGCGTAAGCGTAACGGCATACTTCACCTTTGGTATCGCACTTGCTATTCGTGGAAGTTCGAACAAAAGTTGGATCGTGCTCAAGTTTCAGTCCGCGACAATAGAGTCCAGTGCTGCGTGGGTCCTTGGTTGGCTCCTTGGTCTCAGTAGTACCATCGCTGGCATCACGGTAATCGTTATAATCGTATAAATCGTACAAAAGACGAATATTTTCAAAAGGTCGGTTATACATATCCAAAATTAAAACCTCAATGTCTGTCTGTGGTGTCAGACCTGCTGCACGCCCTACAGTTGCGGGAATTGTGATCGTTTCCATTTCACGACCAAAACTGAAACGCACTGATACAAGTCGATTCGAGAGAGCGGTTATATTAAGACCAGAGAGATAAAAAAATCCCTTGAAATTTTTTGGAATAGTGACTTGTTTACGGGCCGTCCCATCGAAGGGATCAACCACATGTCTCAATTCAGATTTGCCATTGGAAGTGACATTGCTGACCAGTTCCCCAAATCCTCCACTGCCCGCCCCGGCCAGAGAACCATTGTTATTGCCATTTCCAGCAGATGCTCCATTTTGTCCAACAGAAGCCAACCGCCTTGCACCGGATCGCTGCCCCTGATTCTCCACACAACTCAACAACCCAACTGCCAAAAGCAGCAACGCCATAACTACGGCAGTGCGATTGATCAATGCGCTCTTATTGTGCCCAGTCATCGAGTTCCACCTCATACTCTTTTCGACAGTAACAAGACTAAAACTTAGCTCACTTATAAGTATTTTATCCCTCTCGAATAGGTAACTCGCGGGATTCTTGACTCAACTTGCAAAAGCTAGCAATTTCAGCATGTTGCAATTGTATTCTTTTGAGGAGGGGCCAACTTACTGGCGAAAAAATGTGGCACAGGCAACAAGATTGGGTCTTCACGGTTTATAGTGGGAGATGGCGCGGTGTGAGGGATTCGAACCCCCGACCAACAGGTTCGAAGCCTGCTACTCTATCCAGCTGAGCTAACACCGCGTAGAGCTTGAAAAATATACTCCGATGATGGCCCATTTGGAAGAGACAATTTTAGGCCTTATTCACTTGTTTGCCAGAAAAGCGGCTAGGCCGAATCAGTGGCCACTTCCGCCTGTCCGGAAGACTCTGAGATCGCCGAAGCCGCAAAGGGATTAGGGATTTTATGTCTACATTCGGGACATTCTAACTCCGGCCCTCTTTTTTTGGACCACTTTTCACACATGACGGGATAACCACAGCCTGGACATTCATAAGCATGGGGCATTGACCAAAGGGCCTTATTACATTCCGGATAGCTTGAACAGCCATAAAAAACTTTCCCGAAACGACTTTTCTTTTCAGCGAATTTACCCTTTTTACATTCTGGGCATGTCACATCAAGAGTATATGGTAAGGTAGTGTCACAGGTTGGATATTCACTGCAACGAACAAAACGCCCATAGCGACCGGTTTTAACTTCAGTTTTGGCACCGCATTTTGGACAATTTTCGCGAAAATATTGTTTTTCCAAAATGTGTATTTTGCCTTGAAGATCTTTTTTAAAATCCTGGCTCGAATTACACTCAGGATAATTTGAGCAGGCCAAAAACTGGCCGTTTCGCCCCCAACGGATTTGATATTCACCATTGGCGCATTTGAAACACTTGATCCCTGTGGGAATTTGCTGGCGTTTGAGGTTCTTCATTTCCTCTTTGGCCTTCTCCAACGTCGGTTCAAAATCTTTCCAAAAATCTTTAAGAACCTGATTCCACTTGATCTCACCATCTTCGATTTTATCTAAAAGGTCTTCCACCTTAGCAGTAAAGGCGACTTCCATAATGACAGGGAAGGCCTGAATCAGCATACGGCAGACAACAATTCCAAGTTCCGTCGGTGTAAAGCGATTCTCAATTTTCTCGACATATTTTCGGTCTTGAATATTGGAAATAATAGCAGCATATGTTGATGGTCGACCAATCCCTTGTTCTTCCAATGCCTTTACAAGACTGGCTTCTGAAAAACGTGGTGGGGGCGAAGTCCAATGTTCTTCATCTTTAAGAGGGTTTTTCAGTGGTAATTTTTCTGCTAGTTGCAACTCAGGTAATTCATTCGAATGGTCGGAGACAGGACTCTCTTCGTCCTCATTACTTTTATCATCGGTATTATTACGCAAGGCACGCTCTGCCGCTGCCTCAAAATAAACAGTTCGAAATCCGGCAAACTTGACAATAGAACCATTGGCCTTGAAATAATGTTTATTGCAATCAAAAATGACTGTGGTCTGATCAATGATTGCCTGGGCCATTTGAGAAGAAATAAACTTATTCCAAATCAATTCATACAATGCAAATTGATCGGCATCAAGATCACCACGCACAGACTCCGGAGTGAATTCCAGATTGGTTGGACGAATGGCCTCGTGTGCGTCTTGAACTTTACTTGTACCTTTCTTCTTATAAATAATGGGCGTTTCTGAAAGATAATTATGACCATATTTTTTTGCGATATATTCTCGCACCAAAGAGAGAGATTCAGGTTCAGTCCGAACTGAGTCAGTACGCATATAGGTAATGAGACCTTGGAGACCATGCGCACCTAATTCCACGCCCTCATAAAGTCTCTGCGCAATCATCATAGTTTTTTTGGCGGTGAAACTCAGTTTATTGGCAGCATCTTGCTGCAATTTAGAAGTGGTAAAAGGTGGAGTCGGATTTTGTCGACGCTCCTTCCTCTTTATATCGAACACATTAAAAGGACGCCCCTGACAATCTTTTAAAATCTTTTTCGCATCTTCTAATACTTTAAGTTCAAATTTTTTATCGGGAGTCTCACCATAGTAATGCACATTGAAAACAAGGCCCTTTTTCTCGATACTTCCTTCAATTGAAAACCATTGTTCAGGTTTAAAGGCCTTGATCTCATCATCGCGCTCAACAATAATTCTTAAGGCCACAGACTGAACACGCCCAGCGGAAATTCCTCGCTGCACCTTGTCCCATAGTAGAGGTGAAATCTTATACCCCACAAGTCGATCTAGAATGCGACGAGTCTTCTGGGAATCATACATGTGATGATTCAGATGAGTCGGATGTGAAATGGCTGCTTTTATCGCCGATTTCGTTACCGCATTAAAGACCACTCGATGAATATTTTTTCCACCGATAACTTCCGCAATATGATAAGCAATAGCTTCACCTTCGCGGTCCATATCAGGGGCCAGATAAATTTCTTTAGCATGGAGCGCCATTTCACAAATACGGTCAATCTTGTCCTGTTTCCCTGTGATAGGCACAAGCTCCATAGCGAAATTTTTTTTAATATCAACTCCCAGTTTTGATTTTGGTAAATCCTTGATATGCCCATTACTCGCTACCACCTGAAAACCGGGGCCCAAATATTTTTTTATCGTTTTAGCTTTGGAAGGGGACTCGACCACAACAAGATCGTAATTTCCTTGCGCGGTACTGCGCTTAAGATTCTGGGGTTTTGCAACCGGTGATTTCACTTTTGTTTTTGTTTTGGCCGAAACTTTGGTTTTGGGTTTGGCTTGGGCCTTGGTCTTCGCGTCTGTTTTAGTTTGGGCCTTGGCTTTGGCCTTTGCCTTGGTTTTAGTTTTTGTCTTGGCCTTTTGTCCTGCTAGCATGCATCCACCCTAATTTCGCAATATAAAAATTAGTTTTGAACGTTGAGTGTTAATTCATTACTAATTTAGTTTAGTCTGTATTTACTTCTTAGAATCAGAACCAGTATTCAATAACTCGTCTATTTCTTCAAGGTCAAACTCTGATAGGCCATAAGGATTATCTTTTGCATTAAGATCTTCATCCATATATTGACGCCCAAGCTCTTGCTCAATGTCCTCTAATGATTCAAAAGCATTCGGATCTTGCTTGGCCTGGTCAGTTTTCTCAACTTTATTTAAATCTTGCTGCTCAAGAAATTTATCTTCATCTACTTTGACTTCATTTAACTTTCCTTCATTCTCAAGAATTTCAGACTCAAGGCGATCAAGCTCTTTTAAATCTTTTTCCTGATCTTGAATCACTGATTTCTCACGTTCCTGTCTTTCCAATTCTTCCAATTCATCCTCAGTTAACTGAACTGAATCGGCCTTTTTCAAGAGATCATCTGATACTTCATCGACGTTCAGCTCAACATCCAATTCATCCAGGGCCTGGCCTTCCATATCTTTGACACCTTTTAGCATATCTTTACTTTGAACACGAGCAGCACGGGCCGCTTGTTCCGCAGTCTTAGAAAGGCACACCGCTCCTAATCCTAATTCTGAGGATGAATTTGAAATAATCGCTGTCGCGAAATCATCAGTAAGTGAAATGACAGTCAGCTCACCGATTTTATAGGTAGGATCGGGAGTTATTTTTTTCCCTGTGCCACGATCAAAATAGGAGTAGGCTTCAAAAACCGTTCCCATCTCCACCCCGTCGGCCCGTCCCCTGTCGAGATAAACCACATCACCAAAACTGATTCCATTGGCGGTTTCTCGATAAGCGTCAACTATAGCTGCTTCAATATTTTTCTTGGAAAAAGTCTGAACAATGCGATTAATTTTTGGAGTATAGACAGTCACGCGATTTTTGCGTTCCACTAATCCTGAAATTTCTGTGACGGTACATTCCCAGACATTATTAATCTTTCTCAATGTTTTAATTTGAGCAACAATCGTGTAACGATAGCCGGACCTGTCCGAGACGGCATGAGAAACCTTCCCGTCAGCGGTGTAAACTGAAAATAAATCTCCCGGTTTGACTTTTACCCCTTCATCAAAGAGCACATACACTTTATCAAAACGATTGATAAAAACCGCTTCATGGGCAATGGAATCGATAAATCCAAAATCCTGAACTATATTGGTGGTAATAAAACTGTTGAGGAAAAAACCTTCCTTAACATCAAAGGTAATTTTGGATGATTTATCAAACCCGCCTTCATCATAATTTTCCCCAGGTTCTTGGATGACAATTTCAGTTTCAGGCGGTTCATATTTTTGATATTCCTTATTTAAATTTCTTTCCCCTGCGACAGCTAGATCTTCATAGGTGGCATCTGATGAATATTGAAAGAAGATTCCTTGGTCTTGAAGTTTTTTCCTTTGATTCAACCATTCCGGCTTAGCTTCATCTCCAAATTCCTTAAAATCAAAAAATTGCTGATCCCCTTTGGCCTGCACTTCTGACGAAGTCACTGGTGCTACCCCTTCAAAATCCCCCAACTGAACGCTGGGAGGGGTATCCGAATCACCTGTTTCAAAAACCAGCACCATTCCCGGTTCGATTTCATGAGGATTCGAAATATGAGGATTGAGCGACCAGATTTTTGAATAATAAAACCCCGATCCAAACAAAGTTTTAGCTATTTTCCACAGATAATCACCTTCTTGTACAACATACTTTTGGGTCTTGGAGGTGGAAGCAATAGTATTCCATTCTTTCTCAGGAATTTTATTTTCCACAAACTTAGAAAGCTCTAAGAGTTTTTTCTCTTCATTACCAACATCGAAAATAACAGGGCCCTGCTCATCACCTTCCTTCAAACTGGGTTCATTAAGAGCTTTACCCACATCAACTTTAGCACCCTCCCCATTTCCCTCTTTCTCTGCCTTAAACTCTCCTTCCGGTCCATCTTTAAACAAGACATCTCCAACATCTTCTTTCAATGATTCAAGATCATCCTTCTCTTCCAACTCTGACTGATTGAGATCACCTTGTTCGGCTTGATTTTTTATATCCCCACTTTGCAAAATTTCCGAATCCTTCTCATCAAGCAGATCCAGATTTTCCAAATCAACACCTTGAGAGTGACCTAAGTGAGGATCAAGTCCCAACAACAACATAAATGTGATGAACCACAATTTTGTCACGCTCGACTATACTCCAGCAGGGGCACTGGCTCCGCCCTGCATACCATCTCCAGGTTCAGCTTCAAAAAAATCATGTAAAATAGAAAAATATTTATCTTTTTTTGAAGCCAGCTTTAATTTTTCACTGCACGCAATTAAACGGCCCAAGGCCTTATAGACTACTCCAGAAAATGCGTAATTTTGAAGAATCTCCTCAAACAACTGCATCGCCAAATCATATTCTCCCTGCATAAAAAGAAGTTCACCAATATAAAACTTTGCATGCACTTTCAGCGTGTTAACTTTTGATTGCTCAATCTCACGCAATAATTTCAAACTGCCATCAAATTGTTTCTGCGCGAGCATATTTTTGGCCTTTTCAAGTTTCTTAATCTCATCATAAACGGTATCCTTGCTGTATTCCTGATTGGAAACTGCAGTCTGATTCTCCAATGAAACTGTGGTATCAAGGGCCGGTCCGGCACCGGCCTTCTTAAGATCATCCACTAAATCAACTTTTTCTGTACGAACTCCAGCTTCTTCGGAGCTTATAGTTTGCTCGCCGCGTGATTGCCTTAGAAGTTCCTCATATTTTTGTAAGAGTTCATCGTATTGAGCTTTTGGCACCATAGGAGTTTTTGTCTCATCGCCACTGGATGAAAAAAGTGATCGCCGTTTTGACAACCAAGAACAATTGGAAAGAAGAAGGGAGGTTCCTAATAAAATTACCAACAAATTTAATTTCCGATTGGATCTCATGCAAGGCCCCTCCATATTGGGCCAATGACTCGTATGCAGCAAATACTGCAATTTAAGTCGTGACAAAGGCCTCATGCCTTTGACTTGATTTAATTACTATTGTAGAGGATGCCGAACTCAAGTCAATGTAAACTAAGGGGGAGGAATCAATGCCAGGCAAAACTGATCAACTTTCCCAAACCTCTTCTTACCAAATTTGGAAAATCGTCGTGCGCACCAATAAAGAAGATTCTGCTTTTTTTTATTTCACTCTTGAAGCCAATGAAAACTTATGCTTTTACTCAACCTTAGATGCGACAATCGGTCAAACCTATCGCGACATCGCAATCGGAGTCCCTATTTCCATGCGGGCCGAATTTGATGTGATGTTCACAGCTCTCTGTGAAAGTATGTCCGTGCAAATCCTATCCGAAGAATTATCTGAAAATGTTCCTTGGAAAAATGCCCCGTGATTACAGTCAATATGTATGTTGGCAAAAGACCTGAGGCACCCGTAAAATAAATACTCCAGTGATTTGGGCCAACATGCTAACAAAAATTTTTAGTCACGATAGGAAATATCTCTGTTGGGCCTTCTTCGGAGGGCTTATCTACGCTGCCGGCTTTCCTTTACTTGGTTCAAGAATCTATTTTTTCCTTGGCCCCACTTTGGCCCTGGTATGCTTGTTGATGCCATTGCTTTCTTCGGAACTTCACAGAGATAGAATTGCCTCTTGGAGTAAGGCCTTGCTTGTTTTTTCTCTCGCCCTTTACCTTTTAGGCCTTTACTGGATTCCCTATACGCTTAAAGAATTTGGGGCCATCCCTGTTCCACTAAACTATTTTTTGGGGATCCTCTTTTCCGTTTTCCTTTTGCCACAATTCTATTTCCTGCTTCCCACCATTTTTGTGCTTAATAAAAAAATTCCTCTTAGGCAAAAACCTCTACAATGGTCAGTATTTTTGGCCGTCACGGGTGCACTCTTTGAAATCCTGATTCCGCAACAATTCCCTATTCATCTCGGGCACAGTTGGTTTGCTCTGGCGCCATACACCGGTTTGGCAGCATATTGTGGGGTTGGAATTTTTTCGACCTTCAGCTATTTTATGGCGTTTTACTTCCTCTTTTCCGCCAGGAACAAAAAAAATATCCTAATCATCCTTATCTCCTTCGTCATTTTTGTCTGCCTCAACGCCATTTTGGGCCACTGGCAAATGAAAGAACGACAGAGGAGCCCCAAGCAAACCCTGGCCACAAAAATCATTCAGGCCAATATTGGTAATAATCTTAAAATCTCCGCCGAAGCCGGCCATAAAGATTCCTTGGAAAATGTATTGGCCTTGTATCAGGGACTTTCAATCAATCCAAACCCCACAGGCCCGGATCTCATCATCTGGCCCGAAACCGCTTACCCAATATTGATTTCAAGCGCCAAAATACGGACTCACTCTGATGCTGTTCCACAAGTTTTTGGAAAAATACTCGAAGCTTCGCAGGCCCATATTTTGTTCGGTGGCTATGACCTGAACTCAAATAACGAACGCTATGATTTTTTTGAAAGTGAGTATAATACTGCCTTCATGCTTGCCCCAGACTCGTCTCTTTCGGCCGTCTATCACAAGCATCAACTGATCCCTTTTGGCGAAGGATTACCCTTTGGCCCTTTAAATCGTCCGTTAAGTGCTCTGTTGTCGAACATAAGTTTCTTTGCCAAAGGTACTGAGTTTCCCTTATTCCAATTATCCAAAGGGACCAACTTTATCACAGCAATTTGCTACGAAATTCTTTTTCCCGATTTTTTACGAACATATTTTGCAAATGTATCAACCTACCCTCATTTTATAATCAATCTGACCAATGATTCTTGGTATGGTGATACCGCAGAACCAGAACAACATCTTTTTTTGGCCAAGTGGCGGGCGCTTGAATTTGGCCTACCGATTATTCGGTCTACCAATACTGGTATCAGTGTGGTTATCCACCCAGATGGCAGTGAAAGCGAGAGACTTGCGGTATCCGAAGTTGGCAATCTTGACCTAAAGATTGACTATCTCAATCAACTTCCAACTTTCTACGCCAGATTTGGCAATGTTGTCTTATGGATCTTATGGGGAATGGTGGTGGGTTTTCTTCTTTTCCAAGGATTAAGAAAGAACAAAACAACTGAGAATTGTAGAGCTTCTTGATTGGCACTCATGACCGATTAATGATAAAATGCCCTTCAGAATTATAAGCTAAGTTTTGTGAGGTGCCTCAAAATGGAAAAGGAGAATGTGGTTATTATCGGGGCTTCAAATCGTCCTGACCGCTATTCTTATCAGGCATTGAAGTTGTTAACAGAGCACGGGCATACTTGTCTCCCCGTTCATCCGGAACATCCCGAGATAGATGGTGTGAAATGTTTTAAAGATCTCAAAATAATTAAGCAATCTGGTATTAAAGTTCACACTGTCACCATCTATGTTAATCCTTCCATAAGTACAGGATTGGCCAAGGATTTACTCAATTTAAAACCAAATCGAGTTATTTTTAATCCTGGAAGTGAAAATGTTGTTTTAACTGAGACTCTAAATAAAAACGGCATTGCCACTGAGAATGCTTGCACATTAGTACTACTCAAAACTGGTCAGTTTTGACGAATTTGAAAACCTTCTTTTACCAAATCATGTAAGCGCACAAGACCAAGAAAATATCCATTTTGGTCGATAACGGGTAATACACTAATCTGTCCTGATCTTTTTTCCATTAACTCTAGGGCAAAACTGGCAAGGGCATCAGGCTCCACCATAATCGGTTTCCGATTCATTAAGACCGATAATTTCGTGTCCAAACCGAACTCACTCTTGGCAAAAGTACGTCTAATGTCTCCTTCGACTAAAATGCCTTCAAATTTAGACTTCTCATCCAAGATGGCCAATCCTCCGACATTTTTTTCCGTCATGGCCAAAATAGCATCTTTCAGGCAATGTCCCGAAGTGAGCACAGGACATTCTTCCAATGTCTTCATCAGATCACGAACTTTCATCCTTAACATTTTGCCTAAAATGCCGCCAGGATGGGAAAGAGCGAAGCCCTCGCGTGAGAGGCCGACTTTGTGTTCATAAAGTACCGCCAGAGCATCTCCCATGGCCATGGCCAATGTAGAACTGGTGGTGGGAGCTTGGTTATTCAAACAGGCCTCTTTATCTACGGAACAATCCAAGACAACATGACATTTTTTGGCGATGGGGGAATTCACATCACCCAAAAGCCCTATCACATGCTCTACTGGCACATTGATGAATGGCAATAATTTGAGAATTTCTTCGGTTGTTCCAGACTTAGAAATCAAAACAAGAATATCTTGAGGTCTCACACGTCCTAAATCACCATGCAAAGCTTCGGTTGGATGAAGAAAAAAGGCAGGTCGGGCCAAGGAACAAAAAGTCGCTGCTAACTTAATGGCAATATGCCCAGACTTCCCCACTCCACAAAAAATCACATGGGAATCTTGTTGGATCAGTCCATCAATCATTGTAGAAAGAGCTGCTATTTGCTTTTGCCCGAGCCGAGCACTGGCCTTGGATAAGGCCAAGGCTTCAAGTTGAAGAACATTTTGCATAAGAGACAGCAAGTCATTGGCCATAACAGACATAAAAATTCTTCTTTTTTTATGGGCCCAAGGCCTGGTAAGATAGTAGTGTGAACACAAATAACTGTGAAGAAAATACAATGAATTTTGCAAAGTGTAAACTGAAGCTCTATTTGGCAGTTACCCTGGTCACATTAGCAAGTTTAGCTATTGGATGTTCCTCCTATCGTGACTTCCAGTATATGACAGATGAATTAGAGATTCCCACCAAGGTTTTCAAAGCAGATTATGCTCAAACCTGGCAAGCTGTCTTGTCCGTAATGAAAAGTTACGATCTTGAATTGCAAAATCAAGAGGCCGGTATCATAAAAACACGTTGGGTAGATAATACACTGGAACTGAATTTTGCCGACTCCTTTGGCTCTTCAGACGCTGTCAAATCTGCGCGTTTTAAAGTCATTGTGAATGTCATTAAAGGCTTTCGCGGATCACGTGAAGTTACTAAAGTCACAGTTTTTAAACGTCAGATGGTGAACCATGATTTCTTAACCGGCTGGAAAGTAACTCCTTCCGATCAAATTCTAGAAGAAACAATCCTTTATCGGATTGAGCGGACTGTAATGATTGATAACAAACTAAAAAAGATTGAAGAGAACAAGAGCAAAGAGCAAGAGGCTTCTTTCTAGATCGTTTTCTGTGCCAGCACGTAGCGTGACCAATAATGCCGTTTTACCTGACGGTCCCCTTTGGGAGCGTCCTGACCAGTAATTTTTTCCAAGGATTTATTAATTTCGTCAAAAACATCACTGTATTTATCTTTTTGAATCATGGTCAGCAGTGGTCCACGTGCTTTTTCAAAACGCAATTCGCCAATAGCGCTAATCACTTCCTTAATAATGCTGCTTCGTTTAGTCGCATTTTTGCCGTCATAATAATTACGCTTATCATAAAGCATTGACCAAACGTTAGGTGCAAGTTTAATCAGCTTAAGATCACGAACATTGGCCAAGGCCTGTGATCGAACGATCATGGAATCATCTTTCAGCATGCGCGCATATAAATCGGCCATCTCATGTTGTTTTAAGGCCAGCAGTACTTTGAGAGAGGCAAGTCGCATAACCCATGACGGGTGAGCGGCAAATTTAGCAATAAAGGGAACTGCTTTTTTTCCCATTGCACGGCCTAACATAAAAGTTGCCAGCCATCGTGACTTGTCAGGGTATTTTGCACTCTTCATGACTTCAATCAAGGCCGGGACCGCCCGTCCGGCATAACTTTGCACTTCTTTATTGAAGGCATCCAGTTCCTTTTTGTCCTTGAATCCGGCCAAAAATTTAGTAGCAAGTCGTTTGGTTATTTCTTCAGTTTGTTTTCTCCTCTCCGCCTCTGCCAAAGGACTGAGCGGCGTCGATTTTTTTTCGTTTAAGAGTTCTTTGGACTTAACCGTTGATGGCGATGCCTTGGCCGGTGTCCGATTGGCAAGACACAATGGAGACGCCAGAACCAAACATAAGATCGAATATGCTGATAACCATCTCATCTTCATCATACACTCCTAAAAAAAACTTATCCGAGCATTTTTTCAAATTCACTGAGTAATTCTTCAGCTGACTTCTGTTCATTTTCTCCCGCTACGGGAGCTTCTGGTAAATTGTCTGGAACCGCAATCTTTTGATCGCCCGCAGGTGCAGGTAAATCATCATCAACCGGAGCGGCGGCAAGAGGTTCTGGTTCCGCCACCGGTTCAGGTGCCAATTCAACTTCAGGTTCAGGTTCCGGCGTGGGTTCAGGAGCGGGAGCAGCGGGTGCTGCGGCGACCGCCGGTGCTGCAGGGATTTCAACTTTCCCGCCTTTCAGTTGGGCAATGGTCGCTTTCAGTTGCTCATTTTCCTGTTGTAATCTCTTCAAATTGGCCAAATCTTCTTCGATAATTTCATATTCCATCAAGCGCTCTTTTAATTCATCGCGCTCTTTCATCACTTTGCCAAGCTCTGCTTTCATCACCGCATCTCCACCACTTGAAGCAGAAGCTGCGGCCAATTCTTTTTGCAAACGGGCCACTTCTTTTTTAAGTAGTTGCACCTCTTCGTTGGATGCTCCTCCACTCTTGCTGGCAGCAAGGGCATCACTAAGCCGAGCTTCCAAATCTGCCAGCGTCCGATCCTTTTCTTTTACACGTGCAAGTAAGGAAGAAATTTCGGCATTTTTTTGTGCTATGGCTTCATCATTGGCCCCAAGATTGACAGGTCCGCTACCCAAACCACTCACGGGTACGATGGAAGGAACTCCCTCAGGCAGGTCCATGCCACCGCCTCTAAAAAGTGAAGATTTTAGGGCACTGGAATTTTGAATGATAGAATCAAGGTAGTTTTTTATGACTGATGCAGGAATTTGGTGTGAAAGTTGATGAAATTTACGACGATAGTAAAGCCAGTAAACGATTATTATACAACCCAAAAAACCTGTAAGCCCAAGAGCAAGAGCGATAATTTCATCAGTGAAATTTGTGGATAAGCGAAAAATCTCGTTCACCGTCACCCCTCCATGGTAATTGACCAAGCCATGCTGTGCATGAGGCGTTCAAACCGCACTCATAAGTACTCATATCTATGATAACCGAAATTCTAATTACTCAACAGGGAGAGACATTATTCAAAACAAAAAAAATATCCGACGGTTTCTATTTTTTTATGAACTTAAATAAGGATTTAAAGAGGGGTGGGCGAGCAGCGATAATGGAACTCTGAAAGGGTGAGAATTCATTCCCCTTAAAATCGGCAACATTCACCCCTGCTTCAAGGCAAATGATTCCGGCCGCGGCCACATCCCAAGGTCCGAGACCGGATTCCCAAAAACCATCGAATATGCCACGGGACACATAACATAGGTCAAGGGCAGCGGACCCTAAACGTCTTACCCCGCGAGCAGTCTGGACCAGTTTTTTAAAATGGGTAAATTCACTCAAGAGAGTTTGCCCTTTTTCACCGGCAAATCCGGTAACCAAAAGGGTATCGCGAATGTTTTTTGAATTGGGGTTTGGATTCAAGCGCATCGGCGGTCTTTTTTCTTTCAAATTGGAAAAATACGCACCTCCGCCTTGATAAGCATAAAAACAATCACCATTACTCGGACGATAGACTACGCCAAGAACTGGCTTGCCAAAATGCAAAAGGGCAATAGCGATAGAATAATAATCCATGCCATTTAAAAAATTCGTGGTCCCATCCAATGGATCAACCGTCCAACACCACTCCTTTTTTGCAAAACTGTTCAAAATAGCGGTCTTGCTGCGATAGCTTTGATAACTCGATTCTTCCGCAAGGACACTATCATGCTTGAAGACCGTGCGAATTTTTTTCAACAAGTAATCTTCACTGGCCAAATCAGCATTGGACACAACGCCGAGGGCAACCTTCCTTGAAATTGTCAGCGAACCCAATTTTCGCTGATGGCGTCTGGTTATTTTCCCCGCCCCTTGGGCCCATTGAATAACTTCTTTGCATAGTATTTTTAGATCACGATTTTCATTTCTCGAAGTATTTCTCATAAAAACTATTCCTCTCCATTCTCTTCATCTATCTTATTCTCTCCCTCTTCCCCACTCTCACCCTCAGATGGTATGGCATAATCACCTTCCAACCAGTGGCCTAAGTCTATGAGCTGACATCTTTCACTGCAAAAAGGCCGATAATCTGAATCATGATATTTAAATTTTTCACCGCACGTTGGGCATTTCACCCACCAATCTTTCTTGATCACAATTTATTTCCTCATCCAAATTACACATCGCTACCATGGATACAAAAATTTAATTCCTTCTTTAACTTGTTGGTCAAGGAATTGTCATGTGCGGAGGAAAAAAAACTATTATCAATCTGTCCCACTGGACGAATGAATTGCCCACAATTGGTTAAAAATGCTTCCCGAAAATGACCCAATTCTGTTAAGCAAATTTCTCTCTCGCTCACTTTAAGACCTAAACGTTTTACCATGGCAATCACCTGCTTTCGGGTAATTCCCGATAAACAGTTTCCATCAACAGTGGAGGGAGTTAGTATCTCTTCATGATCATCGACAAAGAAGACATTACTACTGCTAGTTTCGCTAATTTTTTTTTCTGACCCCTGCCAAAAAAGAATATCATCCATGCCCATTTCGGTCGCCCATTGCTTTCCTTGATTTTCAATGATGTAATCTCCACCCTTTATTTCTGATGGTAATACCCGCTTCCTCTCTGACAACGCCACTGCAAGCTTTTGCGATGATTGTTGTAGAGCTGGCACCTCCCAAGCGAAGAACATTAGCTGTAAGTCATTCTCTTTTTTTCTCAGAGTGGGTCGACCAATCCATTCATGAGCATGAAAATGCTGCACCAATTTAGACTTGCCATCTTCTAAATCATGCAAAATCAGATTCCAATTTGGATGAACCTGCAGAAAAGAAGCTCCGCATTTAAGCCTTTCAATATGATGCTTCCACCATGGAACCAGACTCCCAAAGGCGCGAAAAGTACTAAAAATTAAATCACCATAGAGAAATGAAGCATTAAATTGATCAATCTTTTCGATTTCATTGCCAAAATAGCGATAGACGGTCGTGGCCAACTGCTCCTCCTAAGATTATGCTTCCCTAAAATTACAAGATAAGGCACCTCAATGTATATGCCCAATCCTCTTCATCAAAAAAGACTTTTTATTCTGGGACTCGGGTCTCAAGGCAAGGCCTGGGCCCAAAACTGGCGCGACCAAAAGCTAACCTTCAAAATATTATTCCGAGAGAAAAGTAACTCCCTTCAAGCGGCCCAAAAACTCGACCTTCCCATTATGTTCTTGCAAGAATGGCACCCCCAACCTAATGACATTTTTGTCATGCTCATTCCCGATCACACTCACGAAGAAATGTTGAAATTTTTTGCTCAACTGGCCGAAGATGTACCACTGACTTTCATTTACGCCCATGGCGTCAGCTATACCCAACATGCATGGAAAACCGTTTATCCAAACTGGTCTCATTTACTGCTCGCCCCGAAAGCAATTGCCAGTGAAGTGAGGGCCAATTATCTTTCCCGTGAACCCTTGGCAGCGGTGTATTCCACGGAGGGCCATAATCTCCAGGATGCTAAGACTGCGGAAACCCTCCTACTCTTTTTGGCCAAGGAATTGGGGATTAATCAAGGCCCCTTTAAAAGCACCTTTCGCGAAGAAACTCTCGCCGATCTCTTCTCTGAACAGGCCCTCCTGTGCTCACTTTTGCCTTACGGGGCCAGAATAGTCTTCGAAAAGATGGTTGAACGCGGGATCTCACGAGAAGTCGCCTACTTAGAGTGCTGGCGAGAAGTTAAGCTTATTGCAGATGCCATGATTAAGTTCGGTCCAGACAATTTTCATCGCCTAATAAGCCCAAATGCCCTTTATGGCGGCGAGAAGGCGCGCCACATCATTTTTGACAAGTCATTCCATCACAAGCTAGATACACTAGCTGATGACATCTGGTCCGGGGAATTTTTTAAAGAAATTGTGGAGCAAGACTTTGAGACGCTAAGGCAACGCATCACTGCCGATTGGGCAGCGACAAATCTGGCCCAGATTCACAAGCGTATGGAGAAAAAAGGTGTCGAGTTATAGCACAATCAGCAGCACGGTTAAAAAGCTGACAACCAGAGACCTGAGAAACTGGAAAAAGAATCCTATTCGCCCGCAAATTTCCGCACTCACCTGCTATGATTTTCAAACTGCCCAACTCTTAAACGAAACCAATCTCGATATTATCTTAGTCGGTGACAGTCTGGGTAACGTCATTTTAGGTTACGATCACACCATTAGCGTTGAGTTAGGTGAGATGGAAATTTTTGGCAAGGCCGTGCGGCGTGGGGCCCCTGATAAATTTCTGATTATGGATATGCCCTTTGGAACTTACGCAACATTTAACCAAGGTGTTGAAAACTGTCTTCGCCTTTTCCAAACTTGTCGCGCCGAAGCTGTCAAATTAGAAGGTGCTTTCCCTCATGTTCTAGAAATTATTTCACGCATCACCGATTCCGGTGTTCCCGTCATGGGACACATTGGCCTCATTCCTCAATCTGTTCATGCACTCGGGGGACACTATCAACACGGTAAAAACGAAGCCTCACGTGAACGCCTTCTGCGAGAGGCCCAGTCCTTGGAAAAGGCCGGTGTCTTTGCCATTGTCCTTGAATGCATTGAAAAAAATGTCGCAGCAGAAATTACTGCGCTCGTCACTGTTCCAACGATTGGCATTGGAGCTGGACAAAGTGTTGATGGCCAAATCCTGGTGATTAATGATCTTCTCAAAATGGGACCTAACCGACCGCCTAAATTTTGCCAACCTGTGGCTGACTTTTATAGTTTAAAAAAAGAGGCCATCACACAATATTTAGAGACATTAAACCTTCCACCTACTCCAACAATACATAATGAAATTTGCCATCTACACTCTTGATCTGGGTAATTCCCACCCATGCGTGGGGGAATTTATAAATAACGAATTGAAACAAGTCGTGCCCCTTGCTCAATTCTTGCAAGGTCCTCGTCTTGATGGGTCCATCAATATTTGCGCTGAAGTTCGTCCTCATTTGTCTCCAGAAATTGCCAATGAATTAAATCTGCGTTCACCCATGGATTATTTTTCCGCAGGCCAGTTCTTTAACATGCCAGTGCATTATGCCACCACACTTGGTTCCGATCGGCTGGTCCAGGCCCACGAATTATTCAATGAATTTTTCTCCATAACAGATCGGCCTTCCAATAAAACTGTACAGCTTATCGATAGTGGGACATTCACAACCGTCGACTTGATAACGGAACAGGGATTTGAGGGCGGGCACATTATCCCAGGTCTGAATTTATTGGCCCGCAGTTTCGAGCAAGGGGCAAAACTCTCGGCGCTTTCACTGGATCAACTTTTGTCCTTCTATCAAAGGAAAAAAGAACTGCCCCAAACAACTCCTCACGCTATGGGACTCGGGGTATGGAAAATGATGGAAGGTTTTTTTAGTCAATGGTTTCGACAATATTGTCCCGATAAAATAATTTTAACTGGTGGACAGGCCCAAAACTTACGACCTCTGATTCAAGAAATTATCACTGAACAAAAATCACCTGTCACGATCGAGGTACGACAGCACCTCATTCATTACGCCCTTCTTTCTTTGGCCGCAAAGATGTTAGCAACAGATCATCCCAATCTCTCACCCGCCATAAAGGAGCCGCTATGTCCAACATTTTGATCGGGGTAACAGGTTCCGTTGCGGCCTATCGCATCTTGGATGTCACTCGTGGACTGGTCAAGGCCGGTCACAAAATTCGTATTATTCTCACCAAAGGTGGATTGGAATTTGTTCGGCCCGAAGTATTCAAATACCTGGGAGCTGAAGCCGTGTATGGCCCACAAGATGATTTCAAATCTCAATCATCCCAAGATCTTCCCGGACCGGTTCTGCATATTAATTTGGCAAAATGGGCCGACCGGATAGTGCTCGCCCCATTGTCGGCAAATACCTTGGCAAAAGTTGCGCACGGGATGGCGGACGATTTGCTTTGTTCAGTGGTCTTGGCCAGACGTCAGGGTACCCCACTCTTGCTTTACCCTGCTATGAACGTATTGATGTGGAACAATCCGATTGTTCAAGAAAATTGTCAGCATCTTCAAAAATGTTCAGATGTTTTTCTTCATCCTCCGATGGAAGGAGAATTGGTGTGTGGCGATGAAGGTCAGGGGAAACTCCCTTCGGTGGAAACGTTGCTCGACACCATTCCATTTGCCACGCCGGCGAGTCTGATAAACAAACCTGGTATTTTGATTTCTACCGGCGCCACGGTGGTTCCCCTCGATCCAGTTCGCTTTCTGACCAATCCATCATCTGGGATAACCGGCCTCTTCCTGGCACAAGAGGCCCATCGACAAGGCCATCCCATCACTATTTTACATGGCCGATATTCCACAGAGAGAATTAAAAATCTACGCCATCTTCCCGGGGTCAAACTCCATTCTCTTGATACCCCCAATGATTTTTTGAATTCGGTTGAAACTCTATGGCCGAAGCATGCTATCTACATTTCTGCTGCGGCCATTGGAGATATTCTTTTTAAAGAGACATGGGCAGGGAAGCTCAAAAAATCTTCTCTCCCTGAAAACCTGACCATAATGCAAGCGCCGGATGTTTTGGCCCGGGCCCTCCAGATGAAAGGGCCCAAACAACACCTCATTGGTTTTGCGGCAGAAACCGATCTGACGGAAAATGTTTTACGAGAAAAGTACCACAAGAAACCGGTGGATCTCTTGATTGGAACCAAAGTGCACAATGGACAAATTCAAAACAATCAGAACAGCGGATTTAAAACTGATCATGCCGAATATTGTTTTTTTGAAAATGGACAAATCACTTTTCAAGGTGCCCTCCATAAAACGGCACTAGCACAAGAAATCTTAAACAAGGTAAATCTATGGTTGAACTAATTCGTTCAACATCCGAACTTAAAGTCAGGCGAGCAACACTGAACACTCAAAAAGTGGGACTGGTTCCGACGATGGGAAACCTCCATAGAGGTCATGCTTCACTGGTGCAGGCATCTGTGAATCGTAATGAGGTCACGATCGTAACCATTTTTGTTAATCCCAAGCAATTTGGACCAAACGAAGATTTCCACCGATATCCTCGGACTCTTGAAGATGATCTGGAATTGCTAGATCGTGTAAGCAATGGTCGTCCATGCTTGGTTTATGCACCTGAAACGACTCAAGATATCTATCCAGACGGATTTGATACCACTATTTCTTTAGGAGAGCTTAGTCGGCCATTGTGTGGAAAATTCAGACCTGGTCATTTTGACGGTGTCGCCACAGTTGTCTATCGTCTTTTTTCCATTACCCGACCTCACAGCGCCTATTTTGGCGCCAAGGACTTCCAGCAACTGGCAATCATCAGACGCATGGTTTTGGATCTCGACATCCCGGTTGAAATTATCTCCATGCCTATTATTCGCGACCACGACGGTTTGGCCTTGTCTAGTCGCAACCAATATTTGGACAAAGATGATCGTCAGCTGGCATTAAAACTCCCTTCAACTTTGACTCTAAGTGCTCAACTATTCAAAGAATGTCATCACAATACAACCGATCGCAAGCTAACGAATTTCATCAAGGAGTCCCTGGCCGATTCACAAGTTGAATGGCAATATTTAGACATTCTGGATGCTTCCACTTTACGACCGCCGTCTGCAGCGACTCAAGAGTGGGTGATTGCTGGTGCAATGAAAGTTGGCAAGACGCGCTTGATTGACAATATAACAGTGCAAAAAAAATGAATATTGATCACGAATACCAAATCAGGGCAGGATCCCACGCAACATTAGTGTCAATTATCAACGTTAAAGTTAAAGGCCATGAAGACCAAAACGAAACTGATCGTTCTCTACTTGAACTTCGAGAACTCTTGCGTACCCTCGGAATCAGGGCAGGAGAAGAGTTTATCCAACGGAAAACAGAAATCGATGCCGGCACAGTGTTGGGAAGTGGCAAGCTCTTAGAGATTGCCGAAAGTGCGCGGGCCCAAAAATCTGATCTCTTAGTCTTTGATTTTGAACTCAGCGCCGGTCAGGCCCGTAATATCAAGGAAATTACCGGTCTTGATGTCATGGATCGGGTTTATGTCATTCTCGAAATTTTTGCCCGTCATGCCAGAACACGTGAAGCCAAACTGCAAATTGAAATTGCTCGTCTCCAATATCTGTTACCACGCCTGGCAGGTCTTTGGGCCCATTTTTCACGCCAGCGCGGTGGAGTTGGCGTTCGAGGTGGTGAGGGAGAACAACAAATCGAATTGGATCGACGAATTGTTCGCAGTCGCATTGAAACACTTAAGAATGATCTTGATTTAGTGGCAAAATCTCGTGAAGAACAGAAGAAAAAACGTAAAAACAAAGCGGTTATTGCGGCGCTGGTTGGTTACACGAATGCCGGTAAATCATCCCTCTTGAATCGACTTTGCCGAGTTGATGTGGTGGAAGAAAATAAACTTTTCGCCACACTAGACCCTACCCATCGCACCCTCAATCCTGACACTCACCCTCCGATGATTTTAATTGATACAGTGGGATTTATTTCTAATCTCCCAAGCACCCTTGTCGAGGGGTTCAAAACAACTTTTGAGTCGGCACTTGAAGCCGATCTTATATTAATCGTCTGCGATATTTCTGATCCTCATTATAAAAAGCACCTTGAAGTTACGATGCAAATTCTAAAAGAGTTAGGGATTGATCAGCGAGAACAAAGAATCATATTCAACAAGCGCGACAAATTATCTTCCCCGCATATGGCCAAGATTATTGCTCGCGCTTATCCAGGATGTCTTGTTGTGAGCAGTTTTGATTCTGAGGATGTTAATTCGCTTCGAGAGCACATCTGCAAAACTTTTTTAGATAAACAAAACCTCTATGATTTATTTATTCCATATGAGCAAGGTGCTGCCATGGCCAAGGTAGCTAAAAACACCAATGTGGAAAAATCCCATAATCACGAACGAGGCATTTTCTATCGTATTAGAATTCCCGCTTTTATCTTTGATGAGTTGGGTCTTTTCCCCTACGTCCTCATGCCTGATGATCCAAAGATGGCAGAATGGAAAAATGTTTTAGAAGGCCCCACTCCGAAAATAGATGGTTAGACCAAAAATTATCACCGCCAAAAAAAATCCACCAATCATGAATAGCAAATCTTTATCCATCTAATATCCGTTTGAACAAATCTAATGGGCGTAAAGGGAATTTCTCATAAGTCACATGCAGCAAGCTTCCCCACTCACTCAACAGATCTACAGGTTGTTTATCACCCGGACCATAGAGGGTAACAGGGATATTTTTCGCGTGCGCTAAGGCCAGGAGGAGGGGTATCTCATCGAGAAATTGTTCAAAATTAACCATAATAACTGAAGGCCCAAGATCATTGATAAAATAATCCAAGCTCTCAACTTGAGAAAAATCAAAGAGTTTAGCGCCCATTTTCTCGGCGGCCAAACGCAATGCCAGTGCTCGAGAGACATCGCTTTCCACTAATAGTATTACTGCATCCTCGGCCATATTTTAATTATGCCCTAATATATAATATTTACAAGGTGGGGACCTATCCAAATGGGTCTGTTGTACTGTCTATGGTCTATGTTTAAAAATGTTACGCTCGGAATATTATGCATCATGCTTTTTGTAACCTCCAGCGAAGTGGCGCATGCATCGCCATGCCTTTACGATGAAAAACCGACCACCAAACACCTGCTTGAGGCCATCCATTTGAACCAGGCGCGCAAGAAATTATATCAACAATATTTTGGCACTAAAGCTGCAAAAGTTTTTGCTAAAGTGATGTTTTATGAACATGTTATGCTTCCCTTTGCCCGAATTCTCGATTGGCAAGCCAAGCCATTTTTATGCGCTGGCGTGGAAATATTAAAAAATGATCTTGTTTCGATCGGAATGACTCCCAATTTTTCGGGCCAGCGAATTATTCCGGGAAGATTTGAAAGACCTGATGATCGCGAAGATGTAAAAAATTTGCGAGTTCATTTGCAGCAATCTCTGGAAGCAGATCAGGCCAATAATGACATCCATTTTACTAAAACGCTCAAGCTGCTCAGCTTAAAAATAAAAGAATTAAATGCCGCTCCACATGTTAATTGTCTTGAGCGACACTTTCTGGAAAGTACCGGATTCGCGCTCACACACGCAGCAACTTATCATGTTAAGTCCCTGGCCCTGGGATTAAAATCCACGCTTCCCTTGTCAATAAAATTTGCTAAAGTTCACCTTCAGGCCTTAAGCATCATGGCGCGCCTTGATCGCAAGGCCTATCCTCTGCAAAAAGAGGGCATTCCAATTTTTTGTCAGGACGTTCCACCAATTGCTTTTTAAGTTTCCTTAGACATCTTTTTGAAGAGACCAAGGATTTGCTCACCGGTAGCAGGTGATTGTAAAGGAATTACTTTGCCGGCGAAACGAACTCCAATGGCGCGTTTGATTGCCGTCCAAACAGACAGCCCCAGTACGAAAGGAGGCTCTCCCACCGCCTTTGAGGCATGGACATTAACGGTGTTGGTATGATTTTCGATGAAGCTCACATTTAATATCGGCGGAGTATCTTGAAGCGAGGGAATTTTATAGGTCGTAGGCGAATGAGATAAGAGATGCCGTGCCTTATCATACACCAATTTTTCTGTCGTTACCCATCCCATGGCCTGGGCAAAGGCCCCGATCACTTGTCCTCGATCAATACCGGGATTAATGGAACGCCCAAGATCCATGAGGATATCCACTCGCAACACCTTACTTTGCCCGGTATACTCATCTATTTCAACTTCCGTGACGGCCGTGCCCATGGTGAAATAATTAAAGGCCCTTCCTTTACCGATCTCTTTATCAAAATCCAATCCTGGAGTTTTGAAATGAGCATATTCCCCCAATGAAATACGTTCGAAATAAGCCTTCTTCACCACATCAGTCCATGAGAGCGTCGTTCCTAAACTTAGTAATCTTTGCTTGATTTTCGTGGCGGCTTCCAAAACAGCTGCCCCATTTAAATCCGCGCCAGAACTGGCTGCGGTAGGTGATGTGTTATGATTTTTTTCTGTAGAAGTAGGCATCACGCGCACAAGCTCGGTGGAAATGCCGAAAGTATCGGCGACAATCTGGGCCAGTTTGGTATTCACTCCCTGCCCCATTTCCGTAGCACCAGTTGAAACTTGAACAGTGCCATCTGCATGAACATTCACTAAAGCATTGGCCTGATTGAGAAAGCGCGCTGTAAACGCAATGCCAAACTTCGTGGCCGTCATTGAAATACCACGTACCTTACCCGAATATTCGAGATTAAAATCTTTTATCTCCTGACTGCGCTTTTCATAAGCTGAAATTTTATAAAGTTCGTCGAATAAAAAAGGAAGTTGGTTATTCTCCACCCACTGCCCATAGGGAGTTACATTGCGCTCTTTTATCCCATAGCAATTGGCACGCCTAACTGAGAATGAATCCTTTTTTAGATAAACGGCAATATCTTCCATAATAGATTCTATGACCATATTACCTTGAGGCGCACCAAAACCGCGAAAGGCCGTATTGGAATGATTGTTTGTACGACAAGCGGCGGCCTTGATTTCAATATTGGGAATGTAATATGCCCCATCTAGATGAAACATGGCCCGCTCTAAAATGGAAGGTGAGAGATCGGTGTAAGCACCGCCATCTGAATAAAGTTGGACACGTAAAGCGATGAGTAATCCCGCATCGTCAAAGCCGATTTCGTAATGAATTTTAAAGGGATGGCGTTTCCCGGTTATTTTCATGTCTTCGTCTTTGCTCAGCACACAACGAGCAGGTCTCCTTAATTTGGAAGCTACCAAAGCAGCATAGGCGGCAAAGGGAGCGGCCTGACTTTCTTTCCCTCCAAATCCTCCTCCGAGTCGTTTAACGATACTTACAACATCGCAATACCGAAGACCGAGAGCATGGGCCACCAGATGCTGCGTTTCAGTGGGATGTTGGGAGGAAGAATGGATTTCCAACTGTCCATTTTCCAGTGGATAGGCAACGCTGGCCTGATTTTCCAAATAAAAATGCTCTTGTCCGCCACATTCAAACACCCCTTTGAGGCGATGGGGTGATCTTTTTAAATTCTCTTCCACATTACCTTGCACAAAGGGATTGGCAGCATGGATAAATTTCTGAGCGGCAACAGCTTCATCGATAGTGAAGATACTGGGAATCTCCTCGATATCAATTTTTATAAGTTTGCGAACAGTGGAAAGACTCTTTCTATCATTCACCGCAATCAAGAGAATAGGTTCATCCATGTATGAGACGATGGGATCGGCCAAGAGTGGCTGTTCTTCTACAATCGTTCCCCAGGTGTTCTTATGAAAATCCCGACCACGAAAAATTCCCAGAACATCAGGATGATGTAAGGCCTCTTTCATATCAATCTTTTTGATTTTCCCGTGAGCGACCGATGACGTCACGATTCCCACAAAAACTTCTCCATGAACTTCAGGGCGGTCATCGATAAAGACACTTTTTCCTGTAGCATGAGACACCGCCGAATCATGCGGAATATTTTCACCTACGCTCATGGTACTGCGCCTCCGTGGCGTGCCCATTTAGGTCGGACATCTCCCATTTTTAAAAGCAGATTCTGACAAAGGAGAAGTCGATATTCAGCCGAACCGCGCACATCACTAATGGGTTGTATTGATGTTGCCAACATCTCTGAGGCCTGAATAAAAGTATCCGGTCTCCACGGTTTTTTTTGCATGAAACTTTCAATCGCTCTTTGTCTAACCACGGTTGGAGCGACTCCACCTAATGCCAAAGAAAATTTTTCAAAGATACCATCTTTAATAGTAAAACGGGCAGCCATAGTAACCGTTGCAATATCTAAATCTTTCCGTCCGGAAACTTTATAGAGTCTGAATTGGTCCTTGCTATCTGTAGGTTTTGTAGGTTTTGCCAATTTGATTCCTGTGATAATTTCATCTGGGGCGAGATTGAGTTTTTTGTAATCCAGAAAAAATTCATTAACATTCATCGAACGCCGGCCTCTGACTGAAGCCAATTCGATTTCGGCTTCGGCCACCATTAGAAAAGGAATGGTGTCTCCGACTGGAGAGGCGTTGGCCAAATTGCCTCCTAGCGTGGCCATATTCTTTATTTGGTGTGAGGCAAAAAAATGAAGCAATTTTGAAAATTCAGGAAAAGCTTGGCCAATAATTTTCTCGACTCGATTGATTGTCACCCGAGTCCCAATCTCAAAAAATTCATTTCTGTCTTCGTGCCTATCTTGAACCTTATACTGTTCAAGCACATTTTGCAGACTTAAAAGAGCTTTAGGCACATATCGGTCTTTATTGATTAAAACACCTAAATCAGTGGCACCAGCAATCATTTTGATATCTGGAAATTCTGCCTTGAGTTTGAGTGCCTCGTTCAAATCTACCGGAAGATAGAGATGCTGATCTCCAAATTCGATGTCCACCGGAATGGGCGCATTGGCGGCAAAATCATTCAAGATGTGAGCATCGTGGTAGCGCTCACTGAGGCGGGCAATTTTAGAAATATTTAACTCGCTTGCCGCGTGCAATATGGGTGCATGTCCGGTGCATCGACATAAATTACCGGAAAGATAGCTTTGCATATTTTTCATAGAGATCGATCGATGACCTTCACCTTTAAGAGCATCCACCATTCCGACAATTGAACAGATAAATCCAGGAGTACAATAACCACATTGGGCAGCGTGATTTTTGATAAAAGACTCCTGAACTGCATGAAGTCTACCATTATCTGGAATACCTTCGATCGTGATAACATGAGAGAGATCGAGCGCGTGAAGAAAGGCGATACAGGAATTAATGGCCTCAAAATGTAAATAGGACAGACCCAAGTTCTGGGATTCTTGATAACGCCCGATTAAAACCGTACAGGCACCACAATCCCCTTCTGCGCAAACTACCTTTGTTCCCGTGAGTCCTCGTCTGCGTCGCAAAAACGTGGCCAGATCCAGGAAAATTTCTTCACCACGAACTTCGACTCGTTCCCCATTGATATACATCAGCAGATAATGACGTGTTGTTTGTGCCATAAAGCTTAAAGTATGCCGCGATTAACCAGATATGGCAAAGGTTGGCTCGCCTAACATATCAAAATTGCAAGAAATAAGAGAGCATAATTTTTATAGGCTTAAGAAATTATTGAGGTGTTTAATCAAGGTCCATGATAGAGATATGGCACCAACCACGGAGACTGTCGTATGAACTTAAAAATCTTTTTTTTGGCCATTTCTTTATTTAGTTTCAGCTCTTGGTCCGATGCTAATAATTTCTGCGAAGCACANNTAATGTCAAAATAGGCACGTTTTCGTACTATCATGCAAGTGTTGTTCGTCCCATCTTTCCAGGGGAAGTTCTTGAGCAAGAAATTTTCCTCTCAATTCGCCAGTGTGCAGGTTTAAGTGTTGGCGATGAAATTTCAGGAGTCCTGGTGCTGAACGAAAATGGTCTTGCTCTCGAAGATTAAACTATTTTAATAAAATTCTCTGAAGGGAAACGAATCTGTGGGCCATAGATTCCCCCCCTTGCCCTTTTACCAGCAGAAATCACCATTACGGGGACAGCATCACAAGGAAGCTTTAAAAGACTTCGAATGCGTGCACTATCATACCCTTCCATCGCGCAAGTATCATAACCTTGGGCCCTCAACGCCAGCATGAAATTCTCACAGGCCAGGGCGGTGCTTTTCACCGCCGATATTTTCAAATGAGTGTAGCTTGTTGGTTCACGAGGAATGGGTCGAAACCACCCGATAGACCATACTATTCCCTTCTTCAGAATTCCCCATAATCCGAAAGGTCCTTGGCCATAGACATAGGGAACCAGTCTGTCGTAGTAATCTCGCACTGATGCTGGAACTTTATGAGGACCTTTATCAAAATCATCAAAAACCTTGAGCATTTCCTTTCGGGCCCAATCCCAAGTATTGGTTCTGGCAACTGCGACCACTAATTCTTGCGCGTGCTTTGCCGACGGCTGTGATAAACATGCCTTAATCAACCTCGCCTTTACGTCAGGACTTTTTACCCAATAAAATTCCCAGGTTTGCAAATTTGATGCATTAGGCGCCAGGAGGGCCGCATCCAAGGCCTTTTTCATAACCTCTTCCGGAATTGGCTCTTTGGTATAGATTCGCACACTTCTTCGAGATCGAATAACCTTAAAAAATTCTTCCGTTTGAATATCTGGTGCCAGCTCTTCATAGTCGAACTTGGGAGCTTCAGTAAAGACATTGGCCTTGTTATTCTGCTTACTCATCAAAATTCCTTCGCGCCAAAAACATCAATACAACATAGAATGATGGACAACCAATCGCCCATCATTCTATGGAATTTCTTAAAGAGCGGCGAGGGTTTTAGTGTATTCCGCAGCATGCTTTTTCTCAACTTTCGCCAAACCTTCAAAGACTTTAGAAAGCTTTTCCAATTTTTTTTGAAAATCCTTGGCATGAACGGCCGATTCGGTCTGTTGCTCTTCAAATTCCTTTAAAATAGCATTTTGCCCTTCAGTTTTGGCCGTTTCAGCATACCCCGGATACATCTCGGTATACTCAAATGTTTCTCCTTCCGCTGCCAATGTCAGCAGGTCCTTTACACTTAATTTATCTGCCGGATAAAGGAAACTGAGGTGGCCAGCGGCATGGCCAATTTCTTGCTTGGCAGTATCTTCAAATAAACGGGCGACTTCTTCATTACCCTTTTGCCGTGCCAATTTGGCAAAATATAGATATTTCTGATAAGCCATACTTTCACCTGCAAAAGCGGCTTCCAGGTTTTTCCAGGTCTTAATTTCTTTTTTCTTCTTCATAATATCTCCTTTTTTGAATGGCATTTTGCATGTGTCTATTATCGCCTAAAACAGTTAATAGATATAATTGATAGTTTCTATGATATAATAGATGCCATCTATGAAGAACATAACCATAACTCAGCTAAAATACGTTCTGGCAGTGGAAGAAAAAAGAAATTTTGCCGAAGCAGCAAAACTTTGTGGCATCTCGCAACCAACTTTAAGCATGATGATCAAAAAGCTTGAAGAGGAATTGGGGGTTATCCTTTTTGACCGCTCCAAATCACCTACCATAGTGACAAGCGACGGTGAAAAAACCATCCTCCGTGCACGTAAAATATTTAGCGAATTATCAGGACTGGAAGAAGATCTTCATTATGCCAAAGAACTTAATGGGGAGATAAGGCTTGGCATCATACCTACTTTGGCCCCTTATCTGCTTCCATTGTTTTACGATCACTTTCACAAAAAACATCCTAAAGCACACCTCAAAGTGCTTGAATTGCAGACCGACCACCTGATCGGCCAGCTCAAACGTGATCAATTAGATATCGGAATATTGGCCACTCCTCTTCATGATACAGAACTGGTTGAGCAAGCCCTTTTTTGTGAGCGGTTTTTTATTTTTTCTCATGCTCCCAAAATGAAGGCCAAATTGAATTGGAACGATATTCCGTCCGAGTCTCTTTATTTGCTCTCAGAAGGCCATTGCTTCCGACATCAGACCTTACAAATTTGCAAACTGAAAAGGATTGACAATATTTCTTTTCAGGGGGGGCAATTCGAAACACTTTTGCAACTCATCAAGCGACATCGTGGGGTAACACTCATACCAGAACTTCTCTATCATCAACTAAGCGAAACCGAACGTAACAAATATGTCTCAGAATTTTCTCCCCCCATCCCAACTCGCGAAATCAGCCTAGTAGCGGCACGTTTTTTTCTGCACGAAAGAAAAATGTCATCCCTAGCTGAGTCTATTCTGGCAAATGTGCCCACGGAGCTACAATCTCACAAGCGTAGCTCCTACAAGATTATTCCTATTGCATAGTTTGTAATTGCCACTTGATTTTACTTTTCTGATTGCCTGTCACGGTACCTGGATAATTTATAAATCTGAAATTGCGACCGCGTTTGCGGTGTTCACAGTTTTCAAAATGGTCAAAACCAAAAGTTACCGGATAATCACTGCTAAATTCCGGTAATATCCAGGTCATAGATGTCAAAGTGAGAGGCGCACGAAAACGAATATGAAGCCGCCCGAGATTGTCAATGACTGTAAAACGCTTATCAATAAATTGTCTGAGAGAAAAATGTCGCTCGCCCGTAATGACTTCGACGTCATTTAAAATATCCTCCCTCAAACTTTTTATACGATCCATATATATTAAATCTCTATGATAAACACCACACCAACCCCGATAATCATCACCACATTCCTGCCCCTTATCCCGGCCATGTCTTGCCATATTAATACAGGCCTCCACTGAGATGATCTTAAGATCAGAGGCGATAGGAACACTCTCTTGGGCACTCAAAATGAGATCAAACTCGCCTCCCGGTGTAAGTTTGGGAAAATGGAGCTGGTGAGCGCCACCGCGGTTTCTTGATTCTAGAGCGAAGTTCATATTTCCATAAACACCATGGAGAATTTTATAGATGGGTACGGCGAAAACACCTACTTCAATTTTTGGGACGAATTTTTGCTTTAAGAAGGCACTCAAATGTTCAGAGGAACTATAACTATCTCCTTCAAACGCTTGCGAATTCATTTCAGTGACAGGAATCCAAGGACCATGTTGTAGATCTTCATCCATTAAGGATTCAATTCTTCCGATATCAAATCGCGTATGCACTCTCGAATCCAAGACAAATTTACCCTCACTGGATATTTCAGGCTCTTTTCCCAGGGACTCAAAAAGTTCTTCCAAACTGATATTTTTTACGTAATAAATTTTAGTGAACTTTAAACCATTTGAATAATTCAGGGCCACTCCATTTAATTTAGCTTTTTTTATGGCATGACTGAGGATTCTCTTTTTCTGGTTAATTTGGTATGAAAAGTCATTGATACAAAAACCTAGTTGTCGCTTTCGGCCCAAGAGAAACTCCAGGCCTCGATCAGGATCAAAATCAATGTTCATGCTGCCATTTTGATATCCTCCTTGAGAATCTAGGGAAGGTAATTCGATGTCTGCACCAAATTGATCAATCCACCTTGGAGCCTGTTCAAGATAGGCGATATCCCCATTTTCCCCCAGTGAAAATGCTTTTAGTTTAATTTCCGATATATGGTGTAATTCAGGCACGCCACTAAGTTGGACCTCTGGTTGTATTTTGACAGAAAGTCGCAGCAACGCATCGGTAATTTTAGGTCTATTGAGAGAATGAAAGAGATCTTTCATAACCCAACAATTTTCCATCTCGGCCATTTTCTGAAAAAATTCGCCTTGGATTTCTCTTTTCTCTCCCACTTTTTTTGCGATTATATCCAACACCATTATGGGGGCCTCGATGATGCTAAACAGTGCATTGTTGCGGACACTGGCCGGACCATTTTTAAAGAAAAAGGTTAGATCGACCTTGGTTTTCTCACCGAGTCTCAATTTTGGTACCTGAATAATCAAACGAGTTTTATCAATCTCGTTGAGATCAGGAATATCATCTTCATCCTGATCGGCCCGCTGTCGTTCAACTTCGATCAAAGTCATATTCGGAAGTTGCGGATTATCGGGTTGATTCTTTCCACAGGCAGATACAAATAGTATGGCGAATAGTACAAACAATAATTTAATCATGATCCACTCCTCGATTAGAGGAGATCTCTAACATGGCAAGAAGAAAAGATGTGAACTTAAACAGAATCCATCGTTCTTTTTTCTATTTCGAAACAAGATTAAAAATATTTCTTAAAGTTTCTGCCGACCCATTTGTACAACGCCGATGTGGAGGCCATAAATTGTTTTACAAATTTAGCATCAAGCGGGTCCGAATGAAGGACATCTCTTTCAAAATCTTTCTTCATATCATCTACGATCACCACATCATCAGTATATATTACAGATTCGGATTGATATTCTTGCGCGCGGTTGTCAAGGTTGTCACTGCCAAAGAAGACAACATCCCCAATCACCCCGCCCTTCCGGTGCAAAGTGCTTTTTTCATTCCACATACGCACTTCAATACCAGCATTTAATAACGGTTTAATGGCATAAATCATGGCGGCAAAGAGTATTTGCCCATAGGCCTTCTCATCTGTTGATTTTAGAGAATTTGTTAATACCCGGACTTTGACTCCTGCCTTATGAGCAGCAACCAGTGCCGCCACAAATTTGCCCCCTGGAATAAAGTAAGGAGCATAAAGGGTAATTTCCTTTTTATTCCCTTGTTTGGTAAATTCTATTGCCTCTTGAATCGCACTCAGATGGTTTTTGAGTATCGGCCGTGCATTTGTTACGTAAGGATTGCCCAATATGCCTACGGCCTTGGAAGTGCCATACTTCTTCTCATGCACATCCGGATTGCAAGGGCGCATTTTTTTCAAAGCATAATATTCTTCGCGCATTGATACAAAATTGTCCCAACCGTACCACCAAATATCGGGATTGTAGTCGGCAACCATCAAGGCCAAACGCTTAAAATTAAGTTGAAATTGATAATGGAGAGAGCAGGCCGCGAGTCCTGTCACGTGATAATCAACATCATACCAGCCATGATTTATTTTTTCTTGTTTCAGTCTCTCTTCCCGATAAGAATCAAAAGCATGAAGCTTATAAGTCCGAGAATACCCACTACCACCCATAATCAGCGTTTCTCCATCGATAATAAGAAGTTTTTCATGAATGGCATAAAATCTTGAGCCTGGACGGAAGAGAATAACTTGCGCTTTACAGTCCTTAAGCTTAAGTGCGTAATCCATGTAATCTTTATTGGCGCGATGATCAATCACCAGGCGAACATCCAGCCCCGCTTTTGCCTTTGAGCACAGTACTTTAAAAATGTCTTTTCCAATCTGATCAGGAGAGATCGAAAATGTTGAAAGGTAGATAGAGCGTTGGGCCTTGTTAACTAACTCCTCCCGTTTGGCCATCAATTGGGCACCATCTTTAAGTGGAACAATCATATTATCATTGAGACCGGTGAGCATCGGTGATGAATCAACCTCTGCCAAAAGCGGCATCGCCGCAAAGAGCAAACATACTATCAGTATGTTACACATGGACATCATACACAACTCCCTACTACCCCGGCCTTAATCATACCGAAATTAAAATTTTTGTTGGAAATTAATGATGTCCCTTGAAAAAATTACAGAGATTCGAGACTTTGATAGTCGTGTAAAATCTTCTGTCTAAGAAGAGATATCTTGCTATCCTGTCCATATCCAAGCAAGCGGCAGAGATTGCGTAAGAGCGTGGCCTGGTCTTCTTTATTCCCCCGGTGAGACTCAAAAAGATTCAAAAGGAAAATAATATTACGGGCATATTGACTGACAAAAGTTCGCAAGGCCAAAACCACATCTGCTGGTAAATTGACAAATTCAAGACCGATATTGGTACTCATAATCACATCTATTTCTGATTTACCCTCAAAGGAGCGAACAATTCTGCCGCGAATTCGATAGATTTTTCGCTCCACCATCTCAGATTTTATTTTGGTTAAACGTTCAGTGCTCAATGCTGCGAAATCCGGAAACATGGGAAGATCGATCATGAGACAGAGAGCATTAATTTTAGGTAAATTCGGCATGAGTGAGAGCAGCATCCCTCCCTCTGAAATATTGGCGCAAAAGGCCTTGAAGATATGTCCTTCATCCTCAAATAAAATTTCACGACGCAAGGGCGCCCTCAGATACTGACGTTTGAGGCGTTTCCGGTTATCTGTGCTTTGTGCCACCATTCTGCGATCTCCCAATACAGAGCCCTTATAGCATTTTGGAAGCAATCTCCGAAAGTTGTGAACGTTCTCCAACTTTTAATGAAGCATGGGCAATCAACTCGTTGGCCTTGAGACGATCCACACAATAGGCCAATCCATTATTCACAGAATCCAGATAGGGATTATCGATTTGCTCACAATCACCGGTCAAAACGATTTTTGTACCTTCGCCGGCCCGAGTTACAATAGTTTTAACTTCATGGGGCGAAAGGTTTTGGGCCTCATCGACAATAAGATATTGTCCGGGAATTGAACGGCCGCGAATGTAGGTAAGCGGTTCAACATGCAAAAGCCCTTGGTTAATCAATTCTTCCCATGAACCATTGCTTGCCCCCCGAACACTTCCAAATAGAAAATCCATATTGTCAAAAATTGGTTGCATCCATGGGCCCAATTTGTCATTCACATCCCCCGGTAAAAAACCGATATCCCGACCCAGCGGCTGTACCGGACGAGAAACCAACAATCTAATAAATTTTTCCTTGGCCACTGTCATTTCAAGGCCAGCGGCAATGGCCATCAAAGTTTTACCAGTTCCTGCCTTACCAACCAAGGTCACAAGTTTCACTTCATCATTTAAAAGGGCATCAAAAGCAAAACGCTGCTCGACATTTTTTGGGTAGATTCCCCATGCCCCCTCGCGCATGGGAATCAAAGGTATTAACCCTAGTTTACCGTGATGATATCTGCCATATGTGCGGTGGCTAGGATTGTCCTTTTCCTGCAAAGTCACATATTCGTTAGGACAAATCCCGGTAACATTCATCTTTTCGGCCGGCAAAAAACGATTGCGTTCAAATTCGTGAAAGTCAAGTAAGGGGACTTCTACAATACGATGTCCAGTATACAACTCTTCGTAAGTCACATCTTGGGTTCCAAAATCTTCCGCGGGAACACCAACGACGTCGGCCTTTAAACGTAAGTTGATATCTTTAGTCACAAGCAGGACATTTTTCCCTTCTTCCTTCAGAGTTAAAGCGGTGGAAAGAATCAAATTGTCATTCTTGTTTAGATCAATCAAGCTGCTGTGATCGTTTGATCCGCGTCTATCCAAACCGATCATAAGCTTCCCACCGGATTCAAGGGGAACGCCTTCGGAAAGATGACCTAAAGATCGCAGGTCATCCATTAATCGGCCAAAATAACGGGCATTCCTGCCATTTTCATTTTGATCACGCTTAAACCGATCAATCTCCTCAATTACAATAAGAGGAAGATAAACTGTATTGTTGCCAAATTTAAAAATCGCGCTGGGGTCAAAAAGAATAACATTGGTATCGAGAACAAAGATTTTTCCGGTCTTTTCTTTTTCCAAGACTTTCTCCTTAAAAGGATTTTATTAATGAAGGTTGCCAACTCACAGTTAATATTTTGATGGATTAAAGATCAAAAGTAAAATCAAGCAGTGAAAGGTAAATTAGCGCGCGTTTGCCTTGTTCTTCTTTAAAATTAGTTCCAAGTTCAACGTCATAAAAGCCTGCCATAATTTTAATCAGCCAAAGATTGGCCATGACTCCATATGAAATATACCCTTCACTCCATCCACCCATGACTCGAACGATAGGCAGCCCTAGCTCAAATCCAAAGTGAGTCATCCTACCTAAGCCAATTGGTTGGTTAATGGGATGAAAATCCAAAGAGAGAGAATAATCCAACAGGCCAAAATCTTGACGCCAAGCTGCTCCTGTATTGACGTACATATCCTGATCCGGAACCTCACCAATCCCTTCTGTTTTCTTAAAATCTGTACCACCCACATCAAGCACTGATGCGGCAAAGGCCAGCTCCGATTTCCCGGAAGAAATAATGTGCTCCGCCCCGACATCGGCACCCCAGGCCTTCCCCTTGGCAAATCCCAAGGCCCTCCTAATGCTATCAATATCCGTTTTTCCCGTGCTATTAATCTCGTTTAACAAGGTCGTTCCAAAAAGCGAATAACTTCCCGCTAATCCTTGCCGATTAATATGCTTCACCGAAGCCCCTATCGAAGTTCGATATCCCATGCTCGACTTCTTCTTGCTGCGGCTAAAAGGATCAAACTTTTCCAGTTTTCCACCTCTCCCCCAACTGTAGGCATATCCGGCAATAAATCCACGATCAAGGCGATAATCAATATCGAGCTGAGGATAAATGGCATTCTGAAGTACCAAGCTGGTGGTAGAGCTAGCAAACATATTAAATCCAAAAGAACCAAATTTAAGTCCTGGAGTAGCACCAGCATGGACATAAACAGGAAAACCTAAAATTCTGTCCGCAATGGGGACTGGATCTTTAGGAAAATTATCAAACCGATCAAGTTCGGCCAGAACATTGGTGACACCAAAATCCGGGTTAATGGGATAGAACTCAACTAACGAACCTCGTCCCAATGTGGCAGGATTGTAAAAGAGAGTATATTCATCGTAAGCAAGTGCCGTGTAGGCATCCCCCATCAAAAGGGCCTTGGGAGATCTATATAAATAGCGCATCTCACGCGCTAAAAGAGTTGGCGCAATAAGAGAACTGAAAAAGAGTAAGATCAGTAATTTCGCCAGATCTTTCATTGCACCAGAGTCTCCATCATAAAGGCAAAATAAGTTTGGATATAATCATCACTGGAGGCATTCAGGCTTTCACATCGGGCCTGCGATAAGACATTATTGACTTTTGCATCACTGCCGGGAGTATTCGCTTCCACCAAAAGCTTGCCGGCATTCAAAGCGGTCTCAAGAACGGGCAGATCTTCAAAATCATCGCCGGCCATTCCCGTAATGACAGTGGGAAAAATGGCCAAGAAATTGTTGAGGAGAACAATTCCCTCGCAAGCAAGGGCGACATCTATGGCGTTATCCGCACCTAAATCGGGATGCCCCACCGTAGCAGGAGAAACACAGGCCCCGGTAACTCCACCATCCAAATAGTCTGCCATATTAGTGAATCCACCTGAGAAGGCCAAATTTTCATAGTTCATAAAGCAGTCATTTGTCCCTGCCCCACCGCCTTTCACTCCAGCAGTGTTGGCATTGCCGTAATAGTAAAAATAACGTCCAATTTGAACAATGAGCAGGTACATCAAGAAAGCATTAATTTCTTTAGCATCGGCATCGGTAAAGAAGGCGGCACGGCGCTCGAGTGTTGGATCAAGACTGGCATCAATCCCACCAGCATAGAGAAGCAAGTCAATGGCGGTCTGGAGATTGGCATATTCGGCATTGGTGGGTGAATCCATATCGCTCGAAGTTGAATAACGTGCTGTTCCGCCCATGGGGGCCGGATCACTGGTCAGCGCAAGATCATCAGCAAAAAATTTTAAAACACCGAAACCGCTCTTGCAGGCATAGGCAGAGGCCAAGGCCTTTAAATATTTAACGTCTTTGACATCGCGTCCGACGCCTTCAAGCAGAGTAATGGCGGCATCACACTTTCTCTTGGTTAAAAGTATATTGGCAGAAACAATGGCATCTTCTTTTTTCTCTTGAGCGGATTTACTACAACCAGTCAAAAGTAGACAGGCAACTAAGAAAAAAGCTGTCAGGTGATGAATAAACTTTTTTAACATATGGATCGACTCAGGCGTTTAATCATAGGCTATATTATGAACCCCAACCGCCCTCCAAACGAGCGTGCAAATTTATCCTAGCTATTGGAAGTGATATACTCGGCTATATCTTTTACAACTTATCGGCCAAGGCCCGAACTAAAATATCCATGGCCTCTTTGAACTGTTCCTTTTCAAGAATTAAGCTCACTCGTGCGGAATTTGAAACCCCAAAATCCGTACCGGGAACCATAGCGACACCATATTGATCAAGAAAATCTTGGCATATCTGAGTGGAATAATCGGTCTTGTCCTCTTCTGTTTTCCTATATTTTTTCATCAGAGGTGTCCGACTAAAATCCACCATGTAGTAAAAGGCCGAAAAAGGTTGATACCATGTATGGGCCAAGCCGTTATCCCGATATTTTTCTCGAATAACCTGAGCATTCACACGCAGATGGGACTTAATTGGAATAAGATAATGCTCCATCAAGGAAAAATCTAAATGCACCAGAGCACGCTGAATGAGGGCACTGGCACCCGATGTTGTCTGGCCCTGTAATTTCACCATTCCATCAACAAATTGCTTAGGTCCAATGGCCCATCCCAGTCGAAGCCCAGTAACCCCCAAAGTTTTAGAAATCCCATCCAGAATCACGGTACGCTCTAAAAGTTCGGGGCGATATTGATAAAAATAGGTTGGCCTAGGATCAAAATAAAAAACTTCGTAATAGATCTCATCACTGATGATCGCAACATTCGGGTGTTCCATCATCAAATTGGCAAATGCTTTCATCCAATCATCTGAATAGTGAGTCCCGGTGGGATTATTCGGACTATTAATGACAATGGCCTTTGTTTTGTGCCCAATGGATCTCTTAATATCATCCAGATTGGGAACAAATACATCGAATATTGAGGATTTGATTACGATAGGTTCTCCACGACAAAATTTTACTATCTCAGGGTATGTTACCCAATGAGGGGTGAGAATAATGACCTCATCTCCGAGATCAAGCAAACTGTTAAAAACATTCGAGAGTGCGTGTTTAACGCCATTACATACGATCACATCCAACTCAAAACTTTTTTCCTTTACCACTTCTTCATCGCTCTCAACTTTTTCAACACTCTGATTTATTTTTTCTTGGATCTCAGGCAAATTTAAATTCCGTGAGCGTCCAAAATACTCCAAGATTTTTTTACGTAATTCCGGCAATCCAGCAACAGGAGGATATTGGAAGCTTCTAATAAAATTTAATTCTGCTTTTATCAATTCCACAAATTCCGGCAAAGTTCGAAAGGGTAATTGACCGGCCGTAAGATTGTAAATTTTACGCCCTTCTTCCGCTAAAGACATCGCCCTGGAATTTAATTTCATTGTGATGCTTTCGTTCAGACCACGCACTCTTTGGTTTAAATGCATTACTCCTCCATGCTCTCCATCTGCTTACACCAACAACAGTACCTTCTAGCATTCTAAACAATATGAGCACGGGAGTAAAAGTCACTTATGCGGATTCTGAAAAATAGCGAGGTAGCTGTGACCTTGTCTGATAATTTTAGTCGGAGGGAATTCCTTGGGCCAAAATTCGAGCGGAACACCCTTCTTCACATCGGATTCGATCCATAATTCCCCTTGAAAAAAAACATTTTCGAAAAAGGTCCGTTTCAAATTTTCGTACAGTCCATGTGCACCGTAAGGAGGATCGAAGAAGAGGATGGTATGGATGCGTTCTTCGATGCTTAATTCTCTATATCGAGGGCCCCATTCGCGTAAAAATGATGTCACATCCTGGTGAAAAGTTCGAATGGGTAGGATTTCTTTCTCAATATGGGCCCACTCCATAAGTCCCTGAATATTTTTTTTTAGTAATGAAATTGCTTCTCGCTGGGATTCTACAAAAATAACCGAGGTCGCTCCCCGACTTAAGGCCTCCAATCCTACTGAACCTGAACCTGCTAAAGCATCAACAAAAGAAAAACTACTCAAGTTTTGATATCGATCAAAGATGCGACGTCGAAGCATGACGGTTGTTGGTCTACTGCCAGAAGCGGGAACTTGAACAGAGTATCCTTTGAATCGGCCACCCAAGATCTGGACCGACATGGAAGGGCCTTAGCTTGCTTTCTTGGATTTTTGATTGGCAACACCGGGTACGGGCACTGAGAAACGCATCCCTCCAGGCATTTCAATCACCAGGCCCTCACTTGGATTGGCGGAAAATTGAACCCAAGTTTCTCCCACGAAGAATTTTAAATTCATTCGCATATCACCTTGCACATGGAATTCCATTTGTGCCGGCATGCTACAGGGTACTTCTTTAACCGTCGGCGCATTAGATATTTTTACAGATTTCACAGGACTTTCTACTTCCTCGGCCGCAGCGACTTTTGGGCGAGCTGTGGGCACTGATTTTTTGACCACTTTTGGTATTTCTGCAACCTCTTCACTTTCATCAGACTGCTGCGCATCAGGAGTACACCCTTTTTCTTCCTCCTCAAATTCTGACTCAAGGCTTTCAATTTCACTCATTATGTCTTCAAGCTCTTTTTCATTAAAGCCCTGTTCTTCTTGAGTTTCAGCAGCGCCTTTTGTCCCCATAACCTGACTCCTCGTGAATAGACACCATTTCAAGTTATTTATCGGCGCAACGCCATGCGCACTTTAGCTTCAAGTCCAACGCAATACCCAAATTAATCGCTCTACTCTAAGTTAATAATTTCAGTCAGTTATACTAATAGATGTCAGAGAATTTTAGAATTTTAGCGCTTACAACTCCATGACAAAGCATGCCCCTTAGGCAAGAATCTGGCCCTAAATTTTAATTGGGCCAAGTACACTAAAATCATCGATTTATTGAAAAATTTGACGGGTATTTTGCATTATCCGCCGGTGGTTTGTGTGTGTTGTTTTGTAGGGAATTACATTGGGAAGTCTTAGAAAGCATTTCACAATTACTCAGTATAGAGGGAGGCGACCTTGAGTCAGGGTTCTTTCCGCGCGAGCAATTGGTTTCTTGCACGGCCGGAGAACGAATCTCCCAGCAATATCTCTCCTGACACTTACTATGGTTCTATTCAACGCTATCAAGACATGCCCGAATTCCCCCCTCTTCCCAGCGACATCGAGCAAAGCACTCATGCCCTGGCAAATTTTTTCACCCCAGGTTGGAAGGGAGACGGATTATTTTCCAAGCGAGGAGTCCAAATAAAAAAAGTGCTCCACCAATTGTGGGAGGACGCTCACCAACAATTCAAAGGACATCGTCATTTTAACAAGTCCCTCAAAATTAGCATTTTTAATTATTTTTTTAGTTATGCCAATCATATCCCATTGAACTGTCCTGAGCTTTCAAACTCCCAAATTTTTTGGGAACACATTGATGACAAGAATTCTCCCTATAAAAAGCATCTTGAAACTTTCATCGATATTTATACATTTCGGGGTGTTTCAGTCTATCTCTACAAACTCAAATATATTTTAGGACTGGCGCGCGCAATTAATGTTCCGATAACTGAAACAATCCTCTTCAATCCAAACGCCTTTTTATCTCGCATTTTCCCAAAAGGCAGTTCAGTGGAATTTTTTTGTGAATCATTACAATCTAACCAATATAGCTGGTACCGTCCTCATGGGCAGTTTGATGGAAATTTTTTGCAATCATGTGAAGCGCTAATCGATATTTCGATTAATGAAATGATGAAAATTTGTACTTACCGCCCACGCAATCCGGGATTTGCGCTTTCCCCATTATCCAAAAAAGTTGCCACCAAAACAGGTGATCATGATATCGAAATTATTGGTGGCCTATCAGAGGGAATGAGCAGCTTAAAATTCTCACACTCACTTTCCCATAAATCTTTTGGACTTTTTCTCACCGATTTAATTATTAATTACCCAAAATGGGCCGAGGTCGGTGTCAGCAATGGAAATGTACGTGCCTCTCGCTTAAAAAATGAAACCTTAAGCGTAAAATTTGTTGGCGAATTTTTGTTCTCATTATCTCAAGGGCATTGGTTGGCCCAGGAAGCAAGCCTGTCTCCCACTTGGGACTCGGTGATTTGCCCCGACTTTCATAGCACTGAATTCTCTTATGGCAGCTTTATCAAAATCTGCCACGAACTTCATTTTCTCTCCTTTTTAGTACGTCTTGCATGTCTCAAAAAACTTGAACCTGTGCAATTTGTGGGACGAATTATGCGTGGGAAGTATGCAAAGTCTCGCGATTTGGCCTTAGGCCAGGTGCCGCTCTTAGGCCCGACACTCGAAAGCTTGCCTCCACTGGTATATGACCGCATCATTTTGAATCTGACTGAATTACCTAAGCGCAACCCACATTATCATGTCATCACACAACTCCAGTCTCAAGGCCAATCGCTTTCACCCCATGGCCTGATCTACGTCTTTACTAATCAAAACTTGTTTGTGCCAAGCCAAAGTGACAAGGTCGAGCAGCTCTTAAATTCATACAAGCTTGAAGGTTTTTTTAATTTTGAAGGTCTAAAAGGAAAAGGTGAAATTGCTGATTTCTTATATATCTTTTCTCGTCATCTTCAAGTCACAAGTCCCGGCCAAAACAATGAACCCCTTAAAGCAAGAAAATTTCCTTGTTTTTCATTTGCAGTCACAGGTGATCTCTGCCAATTTCATTACTTCCAAAAAGTGACGGATGAATTTCGCCATTTTATTAAATATCGGCCAAATACTCTTCCTCTCTATCAAAAAGAGTTGCCACGATTTGGTCAATTCGAGTTTCATCAAGATGCTATTGTCGATGGTAAATTGCTCCATTCTATAACCTCACCAGATAATGTCACCCACCCCAGTTTTTTCAAGGGACTGACCCAAGCTTCCTTGTCGCTGGAGCAGATTTTTCAAATTGAAAATATAGATGAAGATGCTCAGCATTTTTCTATTACAGACCATCTTCTGGGAATGAAAATACGACCTGAGCAACGCTACCCATTTGTCTTGATCGTCAATTTGGCCAATTTGGAGAATATTCGACTTGAGATTGTAAAATCAGATGCTCTCCAGGCCAAGAAAGAACTTTATGGTGAAGCCTATTTTCAATACTACGGGCTAATCCCAAAGCTGGTTGATCTTAACCTCAATGTGCTAAAAAACTATTTTGAATCTGAGATTGGCCGACAAATTATCCAATTTTCCTTAAATGGCGGCGCCACACGAATTAAAGGTAAATTAAAAGGACTATTGGTCCCTAAATCACTCGCTACTCGGGATGATATTCCCTGCGATCTTGCACAAAATTTATCTTTTTTCAAAAACGTCAAAAAAACCGCCGATGGAATTCTGGAACTTCATCCTGATCAATTGCGAACGCAAATCGATCATTTTGAACAGCAGTGTAATAGCTTACTCGTTCGGTATCCCTGGAATGTTTTAAGTTCTATTTCTGAAGTTAACTTTATCTTGGCAGATAGCTATCTTGCCATTCAGGGAGGCCCCGGGTACGAAAGTGAACACAAAAATGTGAATTACCAAAACCCTCTTGTTTTAGTGCCATTACTAAAGTTGCAAACCTATCCCCTCTACCCGAAAAATCCTGATATTTTCGTTGATTTTTTAACCTCTTCACGTGACTTAATTCATTATCCAATGGCAGGGCGCTCACTTGGGCAGGAGAAAGATCAACATTTCTTAGAGATTTACTCGGAAAACGGCCCGGTGCTCAGGTGCTATGGCCCTCTCTCTCTGCTCAAATTCATTCATTTCCTTCTTGAACGCGCCATCGGTCTTCCAATTTCTAATATTCTTTTTAATTTAGAGGCCCCCCAGGCCCAAGAAATAGAAAAAATCTTTAATAATATGCTACGCGTGGAACACGAAATTGCGTCATCCCTGACAAAAATTAAAGGTCTTCTCAATACTTCTTTCCGTAGACTTTTTTCACCTATCTAAAATTTGTCTTATAATAGAACTGATAGTGCCATGTAAGCATATCACATGGAGGGCATTTTTTTGGGACCACTTCAATTCCAAGAAAAAATTTTCCAATATACAAAATCCAAGGCCTTAAGCTTTGAAGGCCCGGCTTCCAAAGAATATATCCAGTACCAAAAGCAACAACGCAAAGATGCTGGTAGAAAGTTTAAAATCGTGGATGAAGACGCTTTGTTTGAGTCTATTGCCACATCACAAGTTATTTACTTGGGCGATTTTCATACATTCGATCAGAGTACAAAAAATTTAGAACGCCTCTTAAAAATCCTGGTTGAGGGAAAGGCCCAATTTACCCTGGGTATGGAGATGGTCCATGCCAAACACCAGAATTATATTGATCAATTTTTGAACCGCCTCATAAGCCAAGAAGAGTTTTTAGAATCAATCGACTATCACGAATCATGGCGATTTCCATGGGGACATTATCAAAAATTTTTTGAACTCTCTCAAAAACACCACTTCCCTATTATCGGCCTCAATTCGGAAGGTGCATTATCGACACGAGATGAATTTGCAGCTCAAAAGATCTTACACTACCTGGAGCATCGTCCTCATTCGACAATGCTTATTCTCTTTGGTGAATTGCATATCATAACAAGCCGGCTGCCCGGACAAGTTAATAAACTTTCGCCCACGCCTCTGACTCAGACTATCATCCACCAAAATTTAGACCAGGTGTATTGGAAGCTCGCCTCAAAAAAATCCACGATTTCCCATACTGCATCCTTGGTGCAATTCACACCCCATGAATTCTGTCTTATTTCTTCGCCGCCTTGGATTAAATATGAAAGCATGGTGAATTGGTACGACAATTTAAGTGATGACCCTGATTTTGATATAAGAGATTCTAACATTCAAAATGGTTTGAAGGCCTTCACAAGCAACATGCATGAGAATCTTTTGTTTCTTTGCCAAAATTTGGCGAACATGTTTGGCATGCGCACTAAAGATGATCCTATCGATAGTGAAGCGCTCTCCGATTTTAACGTCTACGACTATACTAATTTGGATTTGATCTTAAAAAAAATCAGTGCAATTGAAGATCGTGCTGCTCGGAATTTCTACCGAGAGCTTGTTATCGAAGGAAGAATTCTTAAGCTCCCTGATTCGAACGTCTACTACGTTTCACATTATTCTATTAATCGCTTGGCCAGCGTTGCCGGCCTACACCTTTTTCACTGGTTTCTCAGGGACCGACCAAAGCAGAAAAATAAAAAAATTCTTTCCTCCAAGCAAAATAATTTTGAAAAATTCAGAACTTTTTTCGCTCTCGAATCCTTTTCACATCTCTGTGCCAAAATGCTTAACCCTCATCGCAAATGTGACCTTTATCTGGACCTAAAGCGTAAATCCAATACAAAAGATCCTGACCGTTTGATTTTGAAAAAAGCTCTTCGTTTAATTGGACATCCCAAACAATTTAATAAGAATCTAGCAACAATTATTTCCCGTACAAGTCCCAAACAGATTCATCGTTTGGCGCAAATTGTGGGGAAGATTACCGGAGAAATCCTTTTTGAAAATTTCATCGCAAATAATAACGAAAGGCCATCAAACGTGGCCCTCTCCATTTTTGAAACATATTCTTCTTCCAAAAATTTAGAATTGCTGGCGCATAAATGTTTTAGCAGTGCCGACTTCAAAAAAGGCCAAAAACGTTATTTTTAGCTCATTGGGGTGTTTATAGAATCAAGTGGTGGCCGCAAACTCTTGCAATAGCTCACGCTTGGTGGCCTTCTTAACTCGAACCAATTGGGGAATCTGCGGTTGTTGCAACAGAAGGTTTGTTCCCAAACTAATCTTCATACCAATTTTATTGTTCTGTTGATCAGTAATCGCCACCGTGGTGAAATCCAAACTTGCTTCCGAAGCCAAGGCCTTCGTTATATCCAAACCTGTACCTGCCCCAAGAGTTTCAGTCAGTGCGTTTCCTGGCTGGACAGTTGCCAAAGAGTCTAAACAAAAGCCCGTATCATTTTGTGTCAAAGTGACAGAAAGAGCGTGGCAAGGGCGAACCATTTTCACCGCCGATGTCAACACCTGATAAATTATCTGATCTATGATTTCTTCTTTTTCGGCCGGCACCGAAGCTTGATCACATAAATTAAGATCCACCGTAATTCCTTCCGAGAAAATAACCGGCGCAAGTCTTTCGAGAGTTTTAGAAATAATTTCTTCGATCAGCACTGTCTCATTTAAATTCAACTCGGCCATCGGAGTCAGCATAGACTCTATTGGAGGCCTCTGAGTCTCAACAGCATCGACCTTATTGGCATTGGCAGCGACGACATTCTGTTCTAAAGCGGGAGTAACATTCGCCTCGACCGCCGGGACGTTGGTTAATAGGGAAGGCGCTTTCTCACGAGCGGCAAGAATACGATTTTCATGAATGACCGTTGCCTGCCATGCCTGATGGGCCGCCGATTCGGCAAAATTGGGCAGCGTGGGTGTTGTGTATTTAAACAAACGTAGACCCGCAACAAACAAGCACAAAAGTGTCAAACCAAGAGGCCATTGCAAACGGGCCAAAAAAATTTCGATTTTTTTAGCATTTTTATCAAGCAGATTTTCAATTTCAAATTTTGTGGATTCCAATTTCTTATAATAGCTCATCGGGCCAACACCATCTGATGAATTCCGCGTAAACACACTCTTGGCCATGTCCAACGAATTGTGGAACTGATTAGCCAGTGCCGCCAAATGATTTGCTCTTTGCTTTAAAATCGAATCACTATTGGCCACAAGTCCTGCAAGATCGGCAAAACAATTTTCTGTATCAGTAATAAATTCCTTTCCCAGATATCTGGAATTTCGATCGCTTATCATGCGCGCAGTAAAAGTTTGATTGATACGAAAAAAACAAGTATTCGGTCCCAATCCTACCGCCCTCAAACGATTGAGTTCTGAGGATTTCATTTGAAAAATCCCTCCCCCAATGATGGCCAATCCAACAAGAGTGACGATCAATCCAAATAATGTTTTATTGGCACTGATTTTTGAGCTAGTGGGCCTCTGATCCATGATCAACCTCGTCTTAAGGTAATTTAGAAATGCGCCATCGTGGCCGCCCACTCTATTGTTTCAATGACGATGGCCTGAGTCAAGAATCCTTCTCTATGCTACCTGACCGGCAAAATTGTCCACATGCAACCTATTGAAACTTCATCGCATCTAAGGCCAAAATCCATCAATCATGGTAAAAAAGTAAAAAAACATAGTTATTCAGGTGCTTATTTTGCAAAAAACCTTTGAACACACCATCCCTTCTTATCTTAAGCTTGGCTTGGTTATCTCTCTTCTCGTCCATCTCATGCTTGCCTTGCTGGTCTATCTGGGCATTCAATTGGGTTGGCCTCTCTTGGACTTTTTTTCCGCCAAGTTTGGAATGGAAAAAGTAAAACAACCTATTATCGAAATTATCGACGTGAAAGACTTGCCTGAAGCCGAGCAGGAAAAGTTACGCACAGTCGGCTTACCAGACAGCAAGGAAAAAAATTTTTCACTGCCGCTTTTTGAGAAAAAACCCATGAAGAGTCGAGAGTTGAAATCTCCGCCTACCCCAAGTTTAAGAGATTTAAATACTAAACAGAACACTGATCAACAAATGGAAATGGCCAACACACAAAAGCATATTACTATCGATCAAATGAGCGAAGCCGAACTAATACAACTCAAGGCAGATGCCTCTTTCGGTCCACCAGTAAAGCTTTCTACGAATACCATTAGCGAGTTTGCCACATCTCCTATGGACGAATATGTCTTAAGCAAATCAAGTTTCAATTTCAAGATGTCTCCACCTCACGGAGTGCCTCTCGATCAACTCAACTCTTCAGAGAAAATCTTTTACACTTTCAATAGAAGGACTTTTGAGACCTATATCAATGCCTTCCTTTCCACCTACCGCCAAATTTCCACCAATCATCCGCAGATCGATCCCAAGCTGGCACAAGACGTTCATCGTCTCGTGGGTAAACTTACTTTCGATCGCAATGGTAATATCATAAGTATTAAAATGATTAAGTGGGCCAACGACGATTTGGTGCAAAAGCTCTTTTTAGATACTCTTACTAATATCAACGCAATTCCCAACCCGCCGAAGGCGCTTCTGGATAATCGCGGCGAGTTCTATATTTATTTTCAACTCAACATTAACGATCAATAAGGAGCAAGCTTGATTATGACGGATATTCACTCAGAAATCGAAATTATCCACGCCCTCACTCCCTCGACAGACTTACTTTCGCCAGCACAAAAAAAGGAATATGGGCAAGGTTCTTCAGGTCTGGATGCAATGATGAATGCAGCCGAGAAGTTGGCGCAGAAAGAATTGGCCATGATGATCGAAGGACATCCTACCCAGAAATTGTTGTCTTCCCTGATTCGCATCTTATGGGCATCCCAAAGATGCCATTTTAGAACATCTCATGAAAAATCGGCCACATCTTCTGGTGATGGGAAGTCATGGCCGATCTTCATTTAAAAAACTCTCTTTAGGTTCTAATGCCGACTTTCTTCTCTCAAAAAGCGACTGCAACATCTTAGTGGTCCGACCGCAACAATAGTGATTTCCCTATTTTACTTTTAATCGCACGGTCATGGCCTTATGGTCCGCGCCTTGGAGATTACCCCATACCCAACTATCTGAAGCTTCAAGTCCCCGCACAAAAATATAGTCGATAATCTTATTGGTGATACTGGCACGCATCCGCTCTCCACCGTTAGGGAATTGCACTTCTGACATTCCTACGGTGTTCATCACCTTACGCATCGTTTTGATTTTCAAACTTGACCACGTATTGAAATCTCCCGCAAAAATAACTGGCCCATGGTGTTTGGCAATTTCTACCGCACCATCTTCCAAATGCCGCTTCAAAATAAATGCGGGAACCGAATTCAAGGCGTGAATATTAATGACCAGCAGTGTGTCCCCACGCCCCCGAAGCGGATATTCCGTGAACATTAAGGCCTTGGGAGTCAACCCGATAATTTCCACATCGCGAGTTTTTTTGTAATAATGTTTGACAGGATAAACAGTGGCACCCGTGGCCGTCCCGGTGGGGATTTTACTCTTCTTGTAGACAAAAGACGTGGCCATTTTGTAGTGAAAAGTATCTTGATTTTCAAAGGCCTCTTTCATGGGTGCGTTCAGAAAGGCCTCTTGCAATACTACAATTTCTTTATCCAGAGATAAAAAAGCATAGTCCGCACTCCAGCTTGGATTTTTTGCCTTATAGGTATTCCAAACCAAAATATCAACTTCATTAGGGTCGAGGGCCCTGGCAGGATCAAGGTCAGCTCCCAATGACAATACGGCATGCGCTTTATCTGGAACTGTAAACCAGCCAAACGCATGAACACTTACAGGGAAAACTTGAATGAGAAGGCCCAAGAGAAGAACAACCCATAATTGTCGCGATAAGACACCCATGATCAACTCCTTTATACGACGACATTTGATAGGTAATGCTTCGGTATTTTCCCGCATGGTTTTTAAAGAATGATGATTTTCATGTTAGAAAGGAACTTATTGCCAATGAAGCATTGAAATTTTGACAGATTTCTTCCACAACCTTACAGTAACGGGCAAACTCTTCCATAGGAGACAAAAATGTTATCCGAAAAAATTAACGAAGATCTTAAAAATGCTATGAAACAAGGGGACAAGGAACGTTTGAATGCACTTCGAAACCTCAAAGCACGTTTTATTGAAAATAAAACCGCCGCAAAAGTACTGCCTGAGCAAGATGTGCTAGTCAGTTATTATAAAAAGTTAAAAGATTCCATTAACAACTTTCCCGAAGGTCACGCCCTCAGACTTAGCACTGAGAAGGAACTCAAATTCCTTGACCCGTATATGCCGGCCCAAATGACGGAAATAGAGGTCCGTACCATCATCCAGACGATTGTTGGCAAATTAGAAAAGCCAAACATGGGCGCTGTCATGAAAGAACTATCACCACAAATCAAAGGTCTCTTTGATGGCAAGCGTGCCAACGACCTTGTCAAAGAAATTCTGGGCTAATCAATAGGCTTTACAACTATTGGCCGAAGTTCTTTCCGGAGTATCTTACCGACATTAGATTTAGGAAGTTCTTTTCTAAATTCATAGAACTTTGGGATTTTGTAGCCAGTAAGAAATTTCTTGCAGTGCTCACGCAATTCATCTTCCGACAAAGTTTCGTCCTTTTTCACAACAAAAACTTTGACTGCTTCGCCTGATTTCTCATCATTCACACCAATCGCAGCGCTTTCAAAAACTTTGGGATGAGTTGCTATAACGTCCTCAATTTCATTGGGATACACATTGAAGCCAGAAACGATAATCATATCTTTCTTACGATCAACAATTTTGACGTATCCATCATGATCCATGACTCCAATATCACCTGTTCTAAAAAAACCATCCAATGTCATGACCTTGGCCGTTTCATCCGGACGGTTATAATATCCGCGCATAACTTGTGGGCCTTTAATGCAGATTTCCCCCACCTCACCAATATTTAAATCTTTCCCATCATCATCTTTGATAGAGATAACGGTCGACGAAATGGGCAAACCTACCATCCCGTTAAATGCCGATAACGTCATCGGATTCATACAGGCCGCAGGTGAAGTTTCAGTCAGTCCGTAGGCCTCAATCAATGGAACTCCCGTCACTTGCTTCCAACGTTCCGCCACGGCCTTTTGCACCGCCATTCCTCCACCAAGGGTTAAATTGAGATGGCTGAAGTCCAACGAGCTGAATTCAGGATTGTTGAGTAATCCATTAAAAAGCGTATTCACTCCTGTAATCGCCGTGAATTTCCACTTATGCAACTCCTTCACGAAACCTTTAATGTCACGAGGATTCGTAATCAAAATATTCAAGGCCCCGACAGAAGAGAAGGCCAGGCAATTGGCGGTCAAAGAAAAAATATGATAGAGGGGAAGGGGTGTAATAACGATCTCTTCTCCCACCTTAATCTTGTTGATGATCCATGCTCGTGCCTGCAGAAGATTGCTCACGATATTATGGTGCGTAAGCTCCGCCCCCTTAGAAACTCCGGTGGTTCCCCCCGTATACTGCAGGAAGGCCAAATCCATGCGATCAATGTTTGGTTTAACGAATTTAGTATAATCGGCGGTTGCCAAAACTTTTGTCAGAGGCACGGACCCCGGAAGACTGTAGGTCGGAACCATTTTTTTCACATATTTTAAGACAAAATTGACAATGAAATTTTTGGGAAAATTGAGCAAATCTCCGATTTCCGTCACAACCACATGCTTAATCGGGGTTTTGCTCTGAACCTCATCCAACAGATGAGCAGAATTAGCGAAGATGACAATGGCTTCAGCTCCAGAGTCTTTAAGTTGATACTCGAGTTCACGGGCGGTATAAAGCGGGTTGACATTAACAGCAACCATCCCGGCCTGGAGAACCCCGAAGAGGCAAACCGGATATTGCAAAATATTTGGCATCATCAGGGCCACTCGACTACCCTTTTTGAGGCCCAGCTCATTTTGCAAATAACTGGCAAATTTTAAACTTGCCACACGCAATTGATCATAAGTCAAAGTAGTCCCCATATTATGAAAGGCGGGTTTTTCTGAGAAGCGTTTGAAAACTTCCTCTAAGATATGAGGAATACTATTGTACTCCAGGGGATTGATTTCTGCCGGAACACCTTTCTCATAGTTTTTGACCCAAATCTTTTCCATGCGGTTACCCTCGACTTATATATAATATTGATATTTTAGCTTATTAAAATTACCTAATTTAAGTTCAACACGCAACTGCTGTGGAGTTGTCTTTATGTATTCCCCTTGCCAACTCCCCAAGACGGCTTCTATGCTACCTTTTTGTTTTTTAGAATGTTTTTTCACTCTTGGAGTCTGCTATGGGATTAACACATTCAATATTGATGATTGTCATGCTTACAAGTCTATCCTCGATTTTTGCCCTGGAAGTCAATCCCACTCACCATGCACTTCCCCTCGACCTTACATCTGAGGAGTATCAGCATTTATGGCAAAATCATCTCAGCAGTTTGGGAGCAAAGGCCTTAGATGATCTTGAACCGGCCACACGTGAAAGTATTGATGGCGGAGAAAAATTGGCCTTATGGCTTCGAAAAATTAATGAAGTACGTTCTCCTGAACGCCAAATCCGGCTGACATCTTCCAATACACGCGGTGGGATACCCATAGATTCCCCGAGCATCTATGGCCCAAAACAAATTAGTGAGACGCTTACCGATTTAAAAAGCTCTTTACCTCCAGCATTGACTCAGGTCGTCTACGGTACATCTGAAATCAGCAGTAGTTTTCCCGGTAATGAAGAGGAATTTATTAAGCATGCTCGAAAAATTGATCGCCTCTATCAAACAGCAGTGCGTTGGGCAACTTCCATAAAACCTTGGCTATCTTGGTACAAGAACGCTAAGGCAAGAGACGTGCGCGGCTATTACCACTTAAATAAAATTATCGGCCTGGATAATAAGCTTCAAAATTTTTCCCAGCTTACCATCGATGAGCAAAATATTCTGAAACAACACCTCGTTGGAATTTGTCGCAATGCCAGGCACCCCCAGTCCGAGTGTGAACAAAGCTTTGTCGGCAGTCGCTCACGTAATCAGGTTTTAAATTACAAAAATCGTTACTGGGCCAACGCAAAAAATACTTGGAATTCTTTTTTCCAGATCACCAATGCACGTCAGGATGTTGAGTGGACTGCGCACAATGCTCAACGTATGGGCGTCGATTTCCGCGACCCAGACAATAATCGTATTCGTGATTTTTTAAAAGATAATATTGAGGATGAATTTAAATTTGGTGACTGGCGACTGGAAATGGCCTTCACTGCCGGCGGTTCTGGGACCGCCTATCTAGAATTTCAACCCAACGTTACCCCTCATGTTACAGGCGGGAATGTGATTGTTATGGATGCCAATGCCGCTATTGAAGAGTATGAAGTTGCTTGGACAATCCGTCATGAATATGGACATATTTTACGACTGCCAGATTGTTATGTTGAATTCTACGATGAAAGTATCGAGAGCGCTGTTAACTATCAACTTGATATCACCGACCTTATGTGTTCTCGCGCCGGGAATATGAATGAGCGCATCTTTCTTGAATTAAAACGCGCTTATTTCCGCGACTAAGATGCTTTGTCTATTTCGCTTGGAACATCAGGTGTTGTCTGAGATGTATTAACTTCTTCTGTCGTAGACGGTGCCGCTTCTTCAACTATTTTCAGCGGGGCATTCATATACGCCACACTGGCGCCATAAAAAAAAGAGCTTAGAAGAAAATACACCCAAACGGCGGCGACAATCATGGTATAAAAATCACCAAAGTTTGTAGTCAGCCCTTCTTTGGCATATCGGATATAAATCCAATAAAAGGACTTACCACAAATAAAACAGCCAACGAAGGCCCCGGCACCCCACAATGAATCCTTAAGAGAGATAGACCGTGATGGAGCAATTTTGTAAAAAACGGTAAAGAAACCCAATGAAAGCACTATCGGTAAAATACTGTTGTTTGAGAGCATTAACAGCAGATCACGGCCCCACATATTGTGATTCGAGAGCACAATACCCAGAATTTTGGGATTGGCACAAATCAAGAGCGCCAGCATAAAGAGATAGGCGAACGCTCCTAAACCAATGGCCTTAATATCCTCAACCACAAAGCCACCACGCGATTCTGTATCTGAAATGGTGTCCATTCCAAATACCACCGAGGCAATCACACCCAAACTCGAATACAAGAGCAAAAAGAGGTTCACAATATTTGCACTCGCCGTTGTGGTGAGTTGAGCATTGATAATTTTTTCGATCGATTGAAGGATCCACGGCGCTATACTTGGGAAATTGCCTTTGAGGGCCTCCATAACGCTGGTCTTGGCAAGTTCAACATCCCCAATAATCTGTCCGGCCAATGAAATGAGAAGGAGCATGACGGGGCAAAACGAAATAATGACAAAAAAAGTTGCACATCCCGCCACCAGATCGCCTTTCTTCTTTTTAAAATGAAAAAAGCTGTTTATCAGCCTGACCGCAATGTGAATCAAAAGGCGATTCCCTCGATTCTCATAACGGTCGCCTAGGTCAAGTATCTTATCTTTTCCAATTAAATTTTTCATAAGTCGCTTATCGCCCGAAATTTGATCTTGCTTAAATAAAAAAAGTTCCAAAATTGAAGCACAATTCATTGAAATCTTTTGCATAGACAAAAGCAGGCGTCTTGATTAAATTAGTCAACACTTTGGAATAGAACGGACTGTAGCGCAGTCTGGTAGCGCACTTGCATGGGGTGTAAGGGGTCGCTGGTTCGAATCCAGTCAGTCCGACCATTAAGACCATAACCTCCCGATTTTAAAGGGCTTTTTCATAGGTCCTGTGACTTCGGTCTGGTTTGATCTGGTCACTTTAAAAGTATTTATGAGGGCCATCACAAAATGGCCCTCATAAATCTTTCTTAATCTTCAAATACGATTTTGTTCTAAATTTTCCAAGTACGAATTGACGTCTATTCTAGTCAAGGTCCGTTCCGGACACATGGGTAACAGTTTATTCCGGAGACATAGGTAACACTTTTGGGCCAAAGGGATCGTCTACCGGTTCAATTCTTTTGCCCTCTTCGTCAAAATATCCCAAAT
>JACPIU010000020.1 GCA_016187935.1 Bdellovibrio sp. | reverse complement strand
ATCATCCGCCTGCTCCTCGATATCTTTTCATCCCTCGCTTCCATAGGAACCGAGCGATCGTTGCAAAGAATAAAGTATATCCCCAAGTGTAAAGAAGGGAATTCCAGAGAAAATTTATATCCATCGTAACAATTGCTTCAGCGGGTGCGGAAATCATGAAACGTAAAGGGTTGAAGCTCATAAGTGGTCGCAGCCAATCACCCCACAAATGCGCAGGAAGAAGTTCCCCACCAAAAAAGGCTGCAGAGGTGGTCAACAAAGTCAAAACAAAATTTGTTCGAACTAACCAAAAAGAGGTCATGCCAACCATCCAGGAGATGGTGAAACATAAAATCTGTGAAGAAATCAGCATAAGAATCCATCCCGGCCAAAATAAAGGGGTGGGCAGTACAAGAGAGGAATTCAAAAAGACACACAAAATAATAATAATCGGTACCGTATAAACGAGGCCGCCTCCCATGAAATCTGAAATTTTTTGCATGGGGTAAGATAATGGGCGCAGAAGATGAGGTTCCAGTGATCCTTCTCGCACACTTTGAGACAAATTGGAAACGATATCATAGCCATTATTGAGGCGACCGAAGGCTATGGCAAATGCGTAATAATAAATTGTCTGACGAAGACCCATTGATCCAAGAGTTTTTATACCTGTCCCTGAGTAGATAAAGGTCCAAATAAGAAATTGCATGACAAAAGGAACTGTTGTCGCCAAGAAAAAATCCGCAACAAACATGCCACGGTCGATGATAATCAGCCGTGCCGCATTTTTTGCGAAAGGAGAGCAACGACGGAAAAATTGAAAAAAGCGTGTGTTCATACTTCCTCAATTCTCGATAAGAGCTTGGCGAAATGCTCTGAAGTGATGGAGAAGGACTTCTTCTAATTCAGGATTTTTGACTTCAATGGAGGCCCTCAAATTCAAATCAATAATCGTTTTTAATGCCTCTTGCGAGTGTTGGCGGCGCACCGTTATGGCCATTGCATTACTACTTTTTATTTCATGCTTAAATATCAGGACTGATTGCAATCGCTGCTGAAGCTCGTCGACTTCTGACTGAACAAAGTTGCGTTCATCTTCAGTTTTAAGGTGAATTTTGAGAACATCACTAAAGCTCTTTTTTAATGATTCGATCTTACCATCAAAAGCAATAGCGCCTTGATTCACTAAAACCACTCGATCACAGCATGCTTCAATATCTCCCACATCATGAGAAGTTAAGATAATACCGATTCCTTTCTCGGCGGCATAGGCCTTGAGAAGTTCGCGCAATTCCGTTCGCGAAGTGATATCAAGTCCGACCGTAGGTTCGTCTAAAAAAAGCAAGCGTGGCCCATGGAGTAAGGCCGCGGCAACTTCACATTTAACTCTTTCGCCAAGACTGAGCACTCTGATAGGCCGGTCAATCACGGATGTTAACCCCAAGATTGTCGTCAACTGTTTCAGAGTTTGGTGAAAGATTTCTTGATCGATCCCGTAGATTACGGCAATAGATTCAAAACTCATTCTGGCCGGGAGATCCCACCATAGGGAACTTTTATGTCCAAAAACTACGCCAATTTGTTGCAGAAATCTTCGTGATCGTTCCGAGGGTTTAAAACCAAGCACACTCAAATTACCTGATGTTGGTGTCTGAATTCCGGTAAGTAGTTTTATGAGCGTAGATTTGCCTGCACCGTTTGGTCCGAGCACTCCAAGAATTTCGCCAGGATCAAGAGTCAAGTTGATATTGGATAAAGCATTGTGGTTAATATATTTCGGTTTTATCCATCCCTGAATCAGACCTTGAAAACCCTTTGTGGTTTGCCGAGTGACATACTCTTTAGTGAGTTCGCGGGTCACGATAAGGGGGCTTGAAGCTACAAATTCGCTGCTCATCTTGAAATCCTCACTTTATATGTATCCATTGCATGCAGAATATCGCGCTCAACTTCCAAAATATTTGAACTTCCGAATATGAAACCACCTAGATTATGTTCATAGGCAAATTCATTTTCTGCGGGATCACCAGGGACAGGATACTTACTCCATTTGAGAGTTGGCAAATCATCTTTGGTCATCTGAGTCACGGTCTCCACAAAACAGCTCGGCACTTCTCCCTCCTTAATATAATGCAGAGGAAAAAGGAGATCCCCCCCCATGGCAGGCACTTCTTTTGGTAAGTTCGGCATAATTCCAAGTTGGCTTTGAATGTGCGCCTCAGTTAGATCGATACCGTAGATCTCATTGAAGGTATTCGAAATCATCCCTCCAGGTGGCCTAGTTGCAATTTCAAGGAATATCCTTTCACCTTTTGGATTAAGAAAGGCTTCAAGATGAAATGCACCATCTGGCACATTCATGATTTCAATTACTCTTGCCGCAAATGTCTCCCAATGAATAATTTCTTTCGAATCTGCAACCGCGATATTTCCCAGAGGTTTTCCACCGATAAAATCTAAGCAAGAATTAATATGTCTGAATGTTTTACAAAATAACAATTTTCCGCCAAACACGATTCCATCAACATGATAGGTATCACCTTCAATGAACTCCTCATACTCGACGTCATCTACACGCATTTCGGTATAGAGTGAATCATATCCTTCGGGAACAGGCACAGTTTCACGATTTAACTGAAGATCGAGTTCCTTCTGTGTTTGAATCAGTTTTACGCCAATAGACCCTCCGAAAGCTCTCGGCTTAACGATAAGAGGAAACTTAGCATCGCCTCCTTGTTTGAGATGACCAAGATTATAGAGCCGAGGAGTACGTATTCCTGATTCAGCAAGTGACTGCTTCATGATGACTTTATCTCGAAATTTGGCCATCTCTGCTTTTCGCAGGCCCGGTGTGTTCAATCTGTTTCGTAAGTCAGATACTGTATAAAGAGATAGCTCGTCCATCGTGATAACCGCTTTGAATAGACCATGTTTCTCAAGCAAAGATTTTGATATGCTTTCCAATTCCTGCTGATTTAACAGATCGGAAATCGCAAGACAGTTTTGTGGCAAGCGCGATGGAATTTCTTTTTGAAAAAAATCTATAAGGAAAAATGTTTTTGCCCGATCCAATAGACCAGTTTTAAAATACTTTTCTATTTTGGGGACAAAGGACAGTGTAGTCGCGACAAACAGTACATTATCTTTTGTCGAGGTTGTTGTTACTTTATAGTTATCAATAGCATGTAAGATGTCCCTCTCAATTTCCTTTACATTGGCACTTTCAAAGATAAATCCACCAAGATTGTGCTCGTAGGAGAAATCACTTTCTGCAGGGGCGGCGACTTCGGGAAGTTTTATCCATCTCAAAGAAGGTAATTCCCTTTTTGAAATCGGGGTAACTGTTTTTACAAATCGCGCCGGGATACCTCCCTCCTCTATAAAATGCATTGGGAAAATCAGGTCACCACTGTAGTTTTTAGAGTGGGGAGGAATAACTGGAACTATGCCGAGTTGACACTGAATGTGCGCAGCACAGAAATCAACACCATGGACTTCGTTGATCGTATGAGCAATTAGTCCGCCCGGAACCCTGGCGGCGATTTCTAAAAAGACGCGTTCTCCTTTTGGCGTTAGAAAAGCTTCCAAATGGAATGCACCATCAGGGAGATGCATCCACTCAATCACCACAGACGCAAACTGTTGCCATTTTTCTATTTCGTTAGGCTCATCGAGTTCAATATTTCCGATTGGTTTACCATTGATGAAATCTAAACATGAATTAATATATTTTGATGTCTTGGAAAAGATGAGTTGGTGGCCGAAAGAAATACCATCAACATGGTAAATATCACCTTCAATAAATTCTTCAAATTCTAAGTCATCGACACGCATTTCGGGAAAATCGGTGTCATATCTCTCCAGCAGTGGTTCTTTTTTTCTTTGCAGTAAAAGATCCAATTCGGCCTGATTTTTAACCAGACTTACCCCAATTGAGCCACAAAATGCTTTTGGTTTTGAAATAATTGGAAACGAAATGGTCGACTTCCTTAGATCCGCTTCAGAGTAAACCCGTGGAGTTCTAATGTTAGAACCCACGAGGGCCTTCTTCATGATAACCTTATCCCTGAATTTTTCCATTTCACCTTTACTGGGCCCGGGGACGCCTAGTTGCTTGCGAATATCGGCTGCAGCATATTGAGTCATTTCTTGAAGAGCAATAACGGCGGAAAAATTTCCCTTTTCTCGCAAGAGAGTGGCGACTCTGTCGATTTCGGTTTGGTCTAAAAGATCGAAGGATGCTATGCAGTTGTCTGGAAGCACGCTAGGAATTTGCTGCTGAAAAAAGTCAATAAGAAAGAAGGTCCTTTTACGTTTTAGCAAACCTGATTCAAAATACTTTTCTATTATTTTTAAAAAAGAGAGTGATACTGCCAAAAAAAGTACATTAGTTTCATTCATAAATCCTACTCTTGTTTTAATTTATTAATAATCATTCGACGTTTGTAGCTGGCCTCACTGGGAATCTGATCAACATAGGTAATTAAAATTTGAACATCATACCCAAAAAGGTCATTGATTCTTTTTCTGAATCCATCGTAAGCATTAGCACAAATCTTCCCCTCTTTTTGAAAAGGAACAGTGACTAACTCAAGTTGTCGAAGCTTATGCTGAATTAATCGAAATTCTTGAAGCCCAGAGTCTCTCGGCACCAAAAATTGATCGCAGGCATCCATGAGGCTTCCTGGCGCAATTTTCCCCCGGCCTTCGCTTATGAAAGCCTGATCTGCACGACCACTAACGGTACGCATGATCTGAAATCCAGAGCCACAGGGGCAATTGGTGTTGACTGAATCCCATGCAGCAAGATCACCAATTTGATAGCGAATAAAGGGCATCGCATAATTCCAAAGATCAGTTCCTACGACATCGCCTAAACCTGTTGAATCTGGATTAATAATCTCGATGTGGCTATCATCTTCAATTGCGTGATAGTGATGGTGCTTACATTCCATGGCCAACAGACCCAACTCTTCAGATGAATACTCATCTAAAACTGGGACCTTGAAAACGTTCTCAAGGCGTTGTCGCTCTTGCAGCGAACTCGTCTCCGAATTAGACGAAACGACCTTGACTCCAATTTGCTTAAGATCAATGCCCGTTTCAGCTAGTTTCGGGAGATAGCTGGTAAGTGAGGAAATTATCGCGGGCCTCAAACGGGTCAAGTGTTCTGCCGCATCCATTGGAGGACAATCCTGCGAAATTGTAAAAATCGGATATTGCCCCAAGAAAGAAGTATAGGTCCAAAGAGCATGATGAATATTATATGTCCAATCTTTTGGGTCCAAGTGGAATCCACCTAGGTGCTCAAAAGTTCTCATACGATTTACCGTATCTATATCCTCGCGCCAGCGATCAACGATCACACTGACAGGTCTTCCAGATGAGCCGGAAGAGCGAATCAGACGACAGTTCTTTCTGTCGAGTCCATGCGGTAAAACGAATTCTGGAAAATTTTTAATCATATCCAATTTTGAGATCATCGGTAATGCTTGAAAATCACTCCATGTGCGAATCCCTCCATGGGTATATCCGACAGATTCATAAAGCGAGTGATAAAAAGGAATATGTGTATAGGCATAATCAACAAGCTCAGCTATTCTTGGAATTTTCCATTCGAGTAAACGCTCGCGAGGCATCAAGATCCGCTCTCTTAGCCAGTGTTTCTCTCTTTGCCAAAGCGACAACACGGCAGCTTGAGTGCTCCATGCTTCAGGAATCATATTTGGTGCTTGAACTTGGCTGAATTTTTCTATCCCAGGAATGCCAAAGCAATAATCGCGAAAATTAAATAATTTATTGTCCATGTTAATACTCCGTGCTAATTATTTTCATTCATTCTTATATCAACGATCTAAAAATGCCTTTTCGACTGAGTCCATAAGGTCATTAAATATTTCTAAAGGGTTCTCCATGCCTATAAATATTCGAATGACTCTTGCATCGGCGCCTGCGCGATCAAGCAAGTGTTTGACCTTAGCATTGACATGAAAGTTAGCAGGGCTCACCATGCTGATTGTTCCTCCGAAGCTTGGAGAGGGGAGAATCATGCTAAAATTATCGATAGTTTTCTTTGCCAATTTTGTTGTTTTAAATTTCAAGACAACAAATGGTGCGACACCCTCAGATGAGCTAATCAATGTAAATAATTTCATTAACTTTTTAGGGGCCTTTGTTTGAAGAAGATTAACCAATACGCATGCATTCGCGTTTTGCTTTTCAATTCGAAATGGCAATGTATGCAATCCTTGCTCAACCCTAGCTGCGATTTCTGGCCCCATACATAGACCAAAAAGTTTTATCACCTCGTGGACTGCGTGTTTGTAATATGACGAAAAATAGATCGCACCACCTGTGCCTGCATTCATAAGGTGATACTTTGTTAAAGATTCCACCACGAACGTATTTCTGCTGGGTTTTATTTTCCAAGAAATAGTGGAGGCCAATGTATTATCGACAATCAATGTGCAATTATTCTTGGAGACTAAATTTTGAAATGCCGCCAAGTTAATTTTTACACACAAAGGATTTGTTATGGATTCTACAATTATAATGTCCTCTGGATGCAGATCTTTTAAGGCACATCTCCCATCCCCAGTTAAATCGAAGATTTTTGTTTCATATCCCATTTGTTTAAAATGATTTAACGCGAGTAACTGAGTATCTATGAATGCTCCAGAGCAAACAAAAATTCTGCTGCTGGGTTTAATGCTAACTAAAATTGCTACTAGAATTGCAGTCATCCCGGAGTTGACTAATCGGGCGTTGGAAATCCCATAAAGATTTGAAAGCTTTTTTTCGACATGTAATAAAGTTTGATTAAGTCCATCTCGGGAATAATAATTAAAATTATCCTTCCGTAAAATTGAAAATCTTGACGCCTGTTTGGCACTTACCAGGCACTGACCTGCCCCGTAGTAGATAGGTGCCACAAGAGGGAGTAGACCAGATTGATCTTGGCAAAAAAGAGATGGCTTTCCATTGCTAGGCCTTTTTTTTGTTTTTAGACGCATAAATCCTCTGTTCGAAATGATTTCAATTTACTTCCCGTATTCCTCTTTTCCAGAGGCAAGCTCGACATTTCAAGCAAATTGAGAAATTCATTTATCCGTTGTAATAAGCGAGTAGCCTGCACAGGGTTTTGTGGCACTAATTTTTCTATTTGCATCAAGCGATCTGAAATCTGGTACGCGTTTCGAGTATTGACGGCCGCGATCTGATCATTGAGTTCGGATGATGGCATTTCGAGTACCGCAGGACTATATTTGACAGGTGATATGAACACAGGTGTTCGAGTCTCGGTTTGTACAATCCATGCCAAAACTTTTTCAATTAATTTTTTCGAAGGCGGACTATAGAGACCTCGGCGCCACAATTGCTCCACTAAAGTAAAAGGCTGGACCGTTGTTAATTCTAAGTCAATCCGTTGCAACCTTTTATCATCCAGGTATTGAATCGTCTTAATGACTTCCGTATATGATTCATCTTCCGTCAAAAAAGGCGGTTGCACGATTATGAGTGCGGTCATATCAAAATGGTATTTTTTTAAGATGCAAAGTGCTCGTTGAAATGCGGAATCTGAAAAAGGTTTATTTATACAGACATCACGAACCAGTGGGTTTGATGATTCAAACCCAACTGCCAGCAACAGGCCACGGTCACCCAAAAGTTCTGCGAGTACCGATATTTTCTCTTCTGTTATGTCAGATATTTTGCACTCGAGCACCAATCGCTTGAACCCATGCATTCCTTTGGCAAATTTTACAATTTCAATGAGGGACTCAAATTTTATTTCCTGAGGGTCGAGTAAGCTACCGTCATTATATAAGGCAAGTTCCCAGGCCGAGGCCTCTTGATCGCTTAGGTGACTCAGACTTTTTCTGATCTGTTCAATAAGATCCTCACCACGCACTTCTGTGCCCATGTTAGTTGCCGACCAGAATCCGCAGAAAGTACATCCTCCGGAGGCCTCTGCCCATGCACAGCCTTTTCCTCGAAGAAATAAGGCAAGCCTGTTTGCCAAGGTGTTTCCCACATGAGCAATCCGTAATTCTTTAAAGAGGGGAGTTGTCGTCGAAGGTCTTGTTGCCTTACTTGTCGCTGCTTGCTTTCGGCATTCTTTCATGAAGTTTCTAACACGACCTCTGGTCAATGTTATTTCAAAATCCATATTTTTGAGCGTCCTCATACGTTTTAAACTCCCTGCCTAAATGACGAGCGAATCCCCCTTTGCATGATGCGTGCCAAGGATTGAGTCATGAAAGCATGTAAAATTACACCCGCCGATGAGTATCCGATGGGGTTGAAGATCCTCCTATTGCGTGAAAATTATCTTTCTCAACTTGCACGATAAGGGATTTTTTCAGGCACAAGGAAACGATTGTGCCCGAAGGCCTTGAATTGTGTTTTTGAAAAATGAAAAATCAATCATTTCGTTTTGTAAAAACATCTTGCCGCATTAAGGACGAGCAATCTTGAAGAATTTCTTCATCTTGTGGGGGCTGGTTTTTTTAAGACTGACATCGGTCTTAAATCGACCGGTTTGGATGAAGTAAAATCCGAAAGTGTCTGTAGACATTTGAAATTCTAGGTGTGTGATACGAATGGCACTTAGTTACACTGCTGCTTTTGGGCCTTTTTGCCTGTTCTCATTACCATGGCAATGCCTTTTTTGGGCGTGGGCCCTTAAAACCGACAAGAGCATTGCTCTTTTGAAGTGTTATGGTGATCATCTTTCGATGGTCCTATCTCAAGCACTAAAATTACCTTGTGGAAGTATCTGTGGGATATGGTTTCTAAGGCGAAGAGCTGCAAGTGTCCTGTATCCGGAGTCGAATCATGAATGAAAAACTTCAGTTTCATCCTATCTCTGACAGCGAATACGCGATATGGGTGAATCAAAGCAATAACGAATATCGAGAAGAAATGATCAAAAATGGTTTGACCTTTGAAGAAGCTCAAAAAAAGACTGATGATGCTTTCCGAACATTCTTACCCGAAGGATCTAAGAGCAAGGATAACTATATCTATACCATCAAAGTTGAATCTCGCTGGGTTGGAACAATTTGGTTTTGCCTTCGAGGGGCGCCAAATAATCGCAAGGCCTTTATCTGTGACATTGTTTTGGATGAAAAGGAGCGTGGTAAAGGTTTTGGTAAACAGGCCATGCTGATGCTCGAAGAGGAAGTGAAAAAACATGGACTCAAACATATTGGTCTTCACGTTTTTGGGCACAATAAAATTGCCAGAAATTTATATCAAAGCTTAGGTTATGAAATAACCAATCTTTATTTGGAAAAAGCTTTATCATAGGATCAAGAAAATTTGATGTTCCCTATCTTTCGGAATCACAAAATACGACATCACTTGACCATTTCAAGGAGAAATGGATAGCATCTTAGACTCATTCGGAAATTAATAGTGAAAAAGATTTATTCAATTGTCTTGCTGGTATTGTTGTCTGGTTTTTCTTTGCCGGCGATTGCCACGATGGAACTCAAAAGCAATTTATTGCCTTCTTATGCGGCGGTGGGAAAAAATGACTTTATCTTAAGCTCCCATAATACGTTACTCTTTGGTTTTAAGGAATTTAAACTCGGGGCCTATTTTGGTTACGAACCCATGCACAGCTACCTCGTGGATCAATCTGTTGGTGCGGCCATCAGATTTGGCGAGTCAAATTTCTTTGAACTACAGGCGGGGGGTTTTCAACGTAACTTCAAGCAACAGGGAAGAACCTATAAGGGGACTGGTTTTATCGTTAATGCTCTCTATGGAAAGCACTGGGGCAGATGGAGCCTTTCACTTCTACTAACAGGCAAGCGCATTTCTTCGGGGGATTTAGATAAGAGATGGATAATTGATTTTCTACCCTACCTGGGATTTAGGGTGGCAATATGAAATTAGCATTTCTGCTCTTCGTCCTTTTGATACAATCTGCGACAGGTTTGGCCTCGACACTTGAAGGTTTTGCCGGAGCCAACTATACATCTTATGATGCAGTTTCTGAGGCCAATGAAGGTGGTCTCTCTCTTCGCTTTAAATATAATCATTCCAAAGACGGCCCGGGATATTTCTTTTATAACGTCTGGCGCGGCGGTGGGATTGCTAACTACGACGCGCTCTTGGGATACAGCTATCGCAGTAAAGGTAATTTGTTTTTTGAGATCGGCGCTGGCGCATTCTACGGCCCGTTTGGACCAGGAATTGGAATTGTCGCCGGTTCAGGCTTTTGGTTAGGAAATGATTTCTATTTTAGTCTGCCACTGATTGTGCGAAAGATGGGTTTGGATTACATGACTATTTCACCAATGATCGGATGGAACTTTTAATGAAGATTAAAATCTTTTTTTTAATCACATTAGGCCTTTTATTCGTCACAAGTTGCGGAAAGGGAATAGATCAGGTGGGGCATATGGGGGCTTGTGATGTCTATGCCAATTGGGAAACATCTGATTATGTTCTTCCTTATTCCGTAGGAGATTCTCACGAAGTAAGTCAAGGCAATTGTTCTGCCTATTCACATTTTGGCAAAGATCGCTACGCCTATGATTTTTTAATGCCGATAGGAACTAATCTTGTGGCGGCACGGGCGGGAGAAGTGATTGCTGTGGTTGAAAACTTCACCGATGGAAATGGGTGTCCAGACGAAAACCACGTGAAAATCCGCCATAGTGATGGAACGATTGGTGCCTATCTCCATTTGACAGTCAATGGATCACTGGTAAGCGTTGGTGATACTGTAACGCAGGGGCAAAGTATCGCCACCAGCGGTAATACAGGTTGCAGTACAGATCCCCACCTTCACTTTGTGGTCTTTTTAGACTCCGCTGAAAAAGATTCTGTACCTGTCACTTTCTCCAACACGTCCGCCAATCCAAGAGGGGCGATGCAAGGGAAAACATACACAGCAAGGTGAAGTTTTGAGGACCATCTCACGTTAGTTTCTTTTGAAATACCCTTGCAGCGTCTTCCAATCCATAGTGTTGATAATATCGCTATTTTCCAACCAGCCTCGTCTGGCCTGGGCCACTCCCAGTTCTAGAGAGTGAAGTTGGTTGATACTATGGGAGTCGGTGGAGATGGCGAGTTTCACTCCGATTTCCTTGGCCATTTTGCAGTGTTCGCCTTCCAAGTCCATGCGGTGAGGCTGACAGTTGATTTCCAAAAAACATCCGCGCGCTTTGGCCGCCAACATAACTTTTTCTAAATCCACGGCGTAGGCGGGTCTTTTGTTAATCAACCTCCCAGTAGGATGGGCCAGGATATTAAAATAAGGATTATCCATGGCGCGAATTATCCTTTCCGTCATTTTCTCCATCGAAAGGTTTAAATTATAATGAACCGAGCAGACCCGCACATCCAGCATCTGTAAGATACTATCGGGAAGGTCCAGCTTGCCATCGGACAAGATATCAACTTCAATGCCTTTTAAAAGAAGAAATCCGTTTTGCGTTTCATTAAACTTATCAATTTTTTTAATGAGTCTCTCCAAAAGTTTGGCATCCAGGCCACGCGCCACCGCAACTCGCTTGGAATGTTCGGTGATGGCCAGATACTCGAGACCTAAGCGTTTAGCTTCCATGGCCATTTCTTCCAGGGAATTTTGGCCATCAGTGAGATCGGTATGTGCATGGAGGTCACCGCGTAGGAATTTCGTTTCGATTAATTTGGGCAACTGTTTTTTTTGAGCGGCTTCAATTTCTCCCATATCTTCGCGCAGCTCCGGCCCGATATAGCTCAGACCCAACTTCTTATAGATATCTTCTTCCAGTGCACTGGCCAGCATGGATTGATTTTTGAACATGCCATATTCATTGATCTTATAACCTCGCTCCATGGCCAGCTTGCGGAGATGAATGTTATGCGCTTTGGAGCCTGTGAAATAGAGAAGGGCAGCGCCAAAGCTTTCTTTTTTGACGACGCGAATATCAACTTGTAAATTTGATTTTAAGACTACGGTAGCTTTGGTTGGCCCCATGGCCCTGACTTCGCGAATTTCATCGAAGGCCTTAAAATGATCCATGACTTTTTGTGGCGATGAACAAGTTACCAGTAGATCAAGATCGCCTACAGTCACTTTTTTCCTACGATAGCTTCCGGCAACTTCTATTTGGTCAATGTCCGGCAACTCGCGCATGTATTTAACAAGGGAAAGAGCGATTTCATGGGCATCGACCCACTTGGTGCGCTTGCTTTGATCGGTCTGCTTGAAGGAGTCAATCTCTTTTAAAATTTTACTTTCTCCTTTTTCAGTGAATCCTTTGAGCGTGGAAATTTTCCCCTGGCGTGCCGCCCTTTCAAGATCATCAAGCGATTGAATGTTGAGTTTTTTGTAAAGATACTTGGCCTTTTTAGGACCAATTCCGGGGATTTCAACCAATCGCGCCAAACCTTGAGGAATTTCTTTTTCTAATTTACTGAGTAGTTGGAGTTCACCTGTTTTAACAATTTCCTCGATTTTTCCCGCCAGATCTTTTCCGATACCCGGATACTCAGTCAGGTCAAGATGTTGACTTACCATCTCGGACACTGGTTTGGGCAAAGATGAAACCGTTCTGGCGGCATTTCTATAGGCACGAATTCGAAATGGATTGGCATTTTCTATCGCCAAAATATCCGCAATGTGTTCAAAAATATTTGCCACATCGGCATTTTGAACTGTCATGAACAAATTATATTAGCTTTTGGCAAGTTGTGGTTGATGCTTGTTTTTTTACCAGGTGATAAGAATCTCTAGAGGAGATCAAAATAAAGTTGGCAGGCCTCGGCAAAGTTACTTCCAAAAGAAACCAATCCATCGGGATGACCGGCCATGGCGAAGAGTCTGGTTTTTTTCAGTTCAGTTTCATTAAACAACCTTTTTACTTCCATGGCCATTTCCACCGTGCCATAGGAGATATGGGCCTGGGTGGTGGGGATTTTATTCAATAAAGAGGTCCATAGCCCACGGTGATGGACATGCACAACCACCTTAATCTTGGGATCTAAGGCATACAAAAGGGCATGAGTCAGTGACTCGCTTGAGGCGACGATAGGGCCTACACAAGTAACGGAATTTTTTTCCAAAGAAAAATCGATCACCTTGGTGTAGTGCTGGGTTCCTGTCCAATCGTCATTGCCGGTGCCTGAACCGGAAATGATAAATTCAAGTCCTTCTCCCACGCGCATGCTGATATTCCCAAAGCCAATATCACCTTCATAAGCGCCGATCAGTTTGAGGTCATAGAGCTTTTTGCGCCAGCCATTCATTTCTGCCGCCAGGGCAAAATCGGAAAGATTGGATTTTATCCAGTGGGGTTTGAACTTTATGACACCTTCATCAAAGACCATGGGCTACTCTTCCGTTGTCCAGATAAAATCGGCCCGAACCCCATATTTAGGGTGAGGTATAACTTCTTCCAGGCGTTCACTGGGAGATAAATCTTTCAGGTTGACTTGGGAAATTGTGACAACGTTTATAACTCCGCGAGCGCGCAGACGATCGGGAAGTCCACCGCCATACTGAGCGTGGAAATCGCCCACGATAATCACCAGAATACTGTCGGGATTCTTTTCCATGTAATTGGATGCAACATAGGCCATGGTTTCGTCCCAGACACTTTGTGCCTCAAAGTATCGGGCAATAACTTGCGGAGGAAGTTCATGCCCACCTCCCGTCATCACCGTCTTGAAACGCTCAAAATAGAGTGGGTTGCCAAGTGTAAAATCTGGCGGAATAAGGGCGCGTTCCTCTTCTGTGAGTGAGCTAATGCCACTTTTTGAAATCTTGGCGGTTAGAGTCCTCGGAGCATTGAGACCCAAAGTTTCTCCGTGATGCTCTTTAGGAAAGAGCACTAATGGGCGATAGGGGGAGAAGTCACCTGACCAGTTAACATTTTTTAAAAACTGATTCTCAGGCAATCCTTCAAATAAATATTGATCAATATAGGTCTGCCCTACAAAAGAAAGGAACTCCATGCCAACGCTAATTTTGGCAATTCCTTTTTGGGCCATGGCCTCTAAAAATGCGGCCTGGTGCTGATGATGGGACTTGAGATTGTGAATCTCGCTCACAATAACAACCGTCCCCGCCTGAAGTGAATCGATAATAGTTTCGGGAGTGACGGCTTCCAGACGGTCTCCAAGGTAAAGTGTTTCCGGCAGCACTTCACTTTGGGCGAGCACCTGAGTGGATTTTGCCATAAGAATGATTACCAATAAGACCTCGAGGATATTGCGCATAAGACCCTCATTTTTTGCTATTTATGATTGGGGCCTATTCAACCTCTTTTGCTCATTAATGAAAAGTAAAAAACATGGCGCGTTGCGCTTTGGCTTTATATTCGAGAACGGTAGAATCGCTAAAATTTTTTTACGACAACATTGAGTGAGGATTTATGGAGAAGATTTTGACAGGTAAACGTGCATTAATACTTGGGGTCGCAAACGAGCGATCCATTGCTTGGGGAATTACCAAGGCCTTTAAGGCCCACGGTGCCAGTGTGGCGTTAACCTATCTCAACGACCAATTAAAAAAACGCGTTGAACCGCTGGCCAAAGAGGTTGGCGCGGACTTTATCCACGAAACCGACGTAACTATTGATGAACATTATGGACGCCTGGCCGATCGGGTGAAGAGCGAGTGGGGGGAATTTGATATTTTGGTTCATTCTCTGGCCTTTGCAAATAAAGATGACCTGCATGGACGTTTCGTGGCCACATCGAGGGAAGGTTTTAAGCTGGCCTGTGATATTTCGGCCTTTTCTTTGATAGGTCTTTCCAATTGTCTTAAGAGCATGATCAGACCAGAAGGCTCTATCATGGCCATGACTTATCATGGATCTATCAAAGTCTTGGAAGGATACAATGTTATGGGAGTGGCCAAGGCCGCCTTAGAGGCCTCTACACGATATCTTGCCAATGATTTAGGGCAGGATAAAGTTCGCGTGAATTGTATCTCCGCTGGACCAATTCGAACGCTGGCCTCTTCGGCGGTAAAAAGTGCCAAAAACGCTGCCGAGTTGATCGAGCAAAAAGCCCCTCTTCGACGCAATGTAAATATTGATGATGTTGCCGGAACCGCAGTGTATCTGGCATCGTCACTTTCTGCTGCCGTAACCGGCCAAGTTATCTATGTCGATAGTGGTATATCAATCATGGCGATGTAGGAAAACATGCGAGAACGATTAAAAAGCATGCCGAAAGTCGAATTGCATCGACATCTCGATGGTTCTTTACGTTTCGATACCATTTTTGAACATGGTCAACGTTTGGGAATTTTCGACCATCTCAAAAGCAGCGGGATGAAGGCCGAAGAATTTAAAAGGCAAGTTTGGAACAAAGTAAAAATATTAAATCCCATGGCAAGTTTGCAGGCGGTGCTGGATAGTTTTTGGCTGACCCAAAAAGTTATGGACGATGAGGCCATCATTGAGCAAGTCGCTTTTGAGAATGTCGAAGATTGTTATCGAGATGGTGTGGTCTTGGCCGAACTTCGTTTCGCCCCCGTCTTTATAGCGCAAGGAAAAAAACTCTCTCATGCCTCCATTATTCAGGCGGTCTGCAGGGGAGTGGACAAGGCCTTGAAGAAATTTCCTATCCAGGTCGGACTTATTTTTATCATCCCGCGAGGACTTGATTTTGCAGAAAACCAGGCCAGCACGGGCACACTCGTGCAGTTGTTACAAAATGATTCTTTGGTTAAAAAGTATATGGTGGGTGCCGATCTTGCTGACATAGAACACTTCGATGCAATACCTCGTTTTATCCCGATGATTGATGAACTACGTGAATGTGGTTTGAAAATAACCATCCATAGTGGTGAGGATACCGATGCTTCTTTTCTTGCGAGTTCCTTTGAGTTATATCGTCCCCTTCGTATTGGTCACGGGATTAAGATTATTCAAGATGCCAAAGTCATGGCGAAGGCGCGGGATTTAGGCATACATTTTGAGTTATGTCCCACCTCCAATTATCTCACGCGATGTGTGCCAACTCTAAAACAGCACCCCATTAGAAGAATGCTGGAACAAGGTCTTCTCGTTTCAATCAATTCGGATGATCCGCATCTTATGAATATCGACTTGATTCATGAGTATACGATGCTGCAAGATGTGCATATGTTCACATTGCAAGAATTTTTTGAAATTAATAAAAATGCCTTGCAGGCCTCATTTTTGCCCGAAGAGAATAAAAAACTGGTGGCACAAAAATATTTCAACTAATGTTCTATTTGCGGCCCAAAAAGTACGGATCGAAGGCCTGACAGATGGATTTCATAAAATAAGTACCCAGCTCAGAGACTTGTATGCCATCTTCCGTTGGAGTGAGAATTTGATGGACATGCAATTGGGCCAACAGTTCTAGATGCAGGTTTTTTTCAGGTAAAGTATATTTGGATTCGGCTTCATCAATCAAGGCATTAGAGGCAACTTTTTGGCAGATCAGTTTTTCAAAAAAAGTTCCAAAAAATCGCTGCACATCTGTTCTCAGATGTGCGCGCTCAGGGTGCCCGTCTGTGCCGCCAATTTGTCTTTTGTATTGCTCTAAAACGCGCTGATTTTGCCAGTACAAATTAGGGAAAGTGGAAATGGCCCCGACTCCCAGACCGAGGAGATAAGGAGTTAAGCGAGGAGAAAGGCCCGAGACATTTCTGGCCCCTCTGCCTTCCAAAATAATTTTGGAATCTGCATGCGCAGTTCGGAAATAATGCCCAAATCCGACGGATTGGAAATCATGCTCCTTTAAAACGCTATCACCTCGAAGAAAGAGCTGCACCATGGTCTCAGGTGAATAGGTGGAAAATTGACCGAAGGCCACTTGGTGTTGCTTCTGCCAAAAGGCTTGGGCCAGAGGATACAATGACACGGCATGAAGAGGCAGTCGGGATAATTCGGTTATGGTATGCATCACGCGGTCTTGCGTTTGAAGTGGAAGACCGTAAATGAGGTCCGCCGACAAAAAATAATTTTCTATGCGGGCAATCGTTTCAATGGATTTTTCGAGCACCGATAAATTTTGAGGGCGATTCACATTGGCCATCGTCTGAGGATCAAGGTCTTGAACTCCAAGAATAAAGCGCTTGATCTTATATTGAGCGAGCACTGCCACAAACTCGGGGTTGAGATGACGGGGATCGATTTCGATGGTGCCAAAAAACGTCTCGGAGGTTGCAATCTTGGAGAAAATTCCTTGCAGTAAGAATTGCAAATTTTCAGGGGATAGAAAGTTGGGAGTTCCGCCACCAAAGTAAATTGAATTGACGGTTAAAGGTCCCAGACGTTCGCGATAATAATCCAATTCCCTCAGAATAGTTTCGATGTAGGGCCTTTCGACTTGATGATCCTTTGTGACCGCTATATTGCAGCCACAAAAAGTACAGAGCTGCTCACAAAATGGTAGATGCAGGTATAAATCGATTGTCAGAGGTGATGAAGTTGATTGCCCGTCCGGCAATCGCATATTCTCGGAAAACAGAGTGCTCCAAGAATCTCTGGGATTCGATCCATCAAAAGTAATAGACCAATCATGCCGGAAAGGGAAATAAGCATAGCGACCTCCCGGTCCATGAAAATTGAGCAAAAGTTTTTTTAAGGTCTTTTCATCCAACATGGTGAATTACCGATAGAGAAAATTTTCATGAATGTATTTTACCGCATTCTTCACATTCGATTCGGGAGTTTTTTGCATGACTCCGTGACCCAGTCCCATAATCCATTTATCGGCCCCGCATTTGCTTTCAATCGCCAGCTTGAAAATACCTTCAAGTTTTTGTTGCAATATCGGCCAGGGGAGAAAGAGATAGGCGGGGTCGAGATTACCTTGTATGTAATAGTCTTTACCCAGTAAAGATAAGGCGTCTCTTAAATTTACACGCCAATCAATTCCGAGGACATCGATGTCCTTGGATTCAATTAACTGAAGATAATTGAGATGGGTTTGTTTTGAATAATAGATAATTCGAGTGGATGGAAATTTTTTCTTTAGTGCTTGTGCCACTCGTCGAATGGAAGGAATGGAAAAGCGTTGATAGTCATCTAGAGTTAACTCACCGGCAGCAGTATCAAAAAGACAGAGAGCATCGGCCCCGGCGGCGGCCTGGATAGATAATTGCTCTATAATTTCCGCTTCTATCAATTCCAGGAAACGCTCATAGAGACCCGAATATAATCCTTGCTTGGCATGGATGAGACCGCCGGAATGCGCTCCTTCACAAGCATAGGCATACAAAGTGAAAGGCGCACCGGTAAATCCCAGCAAATCTTTGCTCGGGGGCAGTGCTTTTCGAATATTTTTTGTCGCCTCACCTTGGAAATCGTAGGTGAAATTCTTTTGAGTATGCAATTTTTTTAAATCATCAGGCCCATGCAGATGGTGCTCCAACGTTGGAGGTCCGGATTCATAACTCAATCCCATCCCAAGCCGCTCAAGAGGAAAAAGGAGATCAGAAAACAAGATTGCGGCATCGAAGTCAAAATCCATGATCGGTCCCATGGTGATTTCGCAGGCCAAATTCGGATCTTTACACATCTGCATAAAGTTGGAATCTTTCTTGATATTTTGATAATGGGAATGATACCGACCTGCCTGGCGCATAAACCAAACAGGGACAACTTTTTTCCCTTGAACTGTCGGCCGATTTTGAAATAATCCCATATATGTCCCTTATTAGTTATTGATGACTAACTTATAACCGATCCCGCGAACACTTAAAATCTCAATACTTTTTTTGGGGTCCGAGTCACACCAACGACGCAACTTCACCATATAGTTATCGACTGTGCGTGAGGAAGGAAAGGCCTCCGCTCCCCAGACTTCATCAATAATGGCATCACGTTCAAAGACAACATTTCGGTTTTTGTAAAGGAGCCCCAAAATGGCACATTCTTTTTGGGTCAAAGGTATAATGTTGCCTTGGGCATCTTGCACTTCATAGCGGTCAAACCAGATTTTAAGCGGGCCGTGTTGAATCACGCCTTTGAACTCTTGAAATTTTTGATTCTGTTCAAGGATGCGGGTGAGGCGCAAAATTAATTCTTTCAAGGCAAAGGGTTTGGTGATGTAATCCTGTGCGCCTAACTCCAGGCCTTCAAGCCTGATTTCGGGCGCATTCTGGGCGGAAAGAAAAAGCAGCACAAAATCCTTTCTTAATCGGCGCAATTCTTTTGCCAACTCCAGGCCGCTTTGATCAGGAAGTCCAATATCCATGAGAACAATTTCAGATGGAGTTTGGGAAAAGAGTTTTCTCGCTTCGGTGGCAGTACGCGCCCAATTACAGGGGTGTCCGGAACTTTGCAGGAATTCCTTTAGAGTGGCCCCCAAATTCTCTTCATCTTCGACCAATAAAATTTTCCCCACAAAAGTTTCCTCTATTGACTGGGTGCCGTTGTTTTTATCAGCGCAATTTGAATTGTAAAAGGATACTTCGAGAGCATTTTAAATTCACCTTGCATATGTTTAACCAATTTTTTTGTTAGATAAAGTCCGATGCCGGACCCCCGTTTGGAATTGTGACGATAGAAAAGATTGGCAATTTGACTCGTATCCCCCTGAAAATTGCCATGGTCGCGATAAGTAATGCGCGTCCATTTGTCATCCATGGTAAAGGTCAGCACCACGTCCTTCTCAGGTGAATGCTGGCGGGTGTTCTCAAATAAATTGCGCAGGATGAGTTCAATCCCGAATTCATCACCCAAGGCCCATACATCACTGTCATGTTGGACTTGGATATTGAGCCCATAACCCCATTCGCTTTCAGTTTTCTTAAAGAGGGTCAGCAAATTAATGGCACGACGATCCAAGCTTCCTGTGCGTTCAAGCCTTGAGAGTTGCAAAATTTTATCCAATTGGTTTTCTAAATTCTTACTATCTTGTACCAGTCGCTCCAGCGGCCGAATCACGCCCCCCCATTTTTGGGTATCTTCCTTGCTGATCCCTGATAATTTCATGCCAACGACTTCAGATTGAAGGCGGATAGAGGCCAAGGGAGTTTTCAATTCATGGGTAATGGAAGAAAAAAAATCTTGAAGTTCTTTTGCCTTTTTTAAACCTCGCCAATAAAAACCCAAGAGAGAGGCGGAAATCAAAAAAAGTGTGAGAAAGAAAAAACTCCCTTCCCATGTGATCATGCGAATAAAATTGGTCGGGATTGGACCTCCGGAATTGACTCGCAGAAAAAGATGAATCCACCAACCTCCGAGTAGAACGAGAACTGCTGCCCAGCAAAGGGAGAGAATCAAAATTAATTTCGAGTTATCTTTCATTTCTAATTCACTCTCACGACCACAAACGCGTTTTGAGTTCTTGTTGCACCTTCGCATCATGCGCCAAACTTACAAAACCGACTTCATAGGCATTGGGAGCAAGGTAAATACCTTTATTTAAGAGCACTTCAAAGAGTACCTTAAATGAATCACTGAGACTGCTCGGGATGTCGCTCAATTTGCGGATGACACCTGCCTCTTTACTCTTATTTTGAATTTTGGGAACGATCCAAAAGAGCGAGCCAAAGTGAATTAGATTGCAATGGGCAAAACGTCCATTCTCATAGCGGGCAAACCAGTCATCAAAGATTTCTTTGATGGCCTGGGTGTTTTGTTCCAGGGTCTCGTATGATGTGGGAGTCAGTTCTTTTAACGTGGCCAAACCTCCGGCCATGGCGAGAGGGTTGGCGCTCAGTGTTCCGGCCTGATAGACCGGACCAATGGGGGCCAATTTTTCCATAATATGTTTTGGGCCTGCGACTGCGCCTACCGGTAGACCACCACCAATGACTTTTCCATAAGTCACGATATCGGGTGTAATACCAGTCAGAGCGGCCATGCCTCCAAAGGCCACGCGAAAGCCACTGATGACTTCATCAAATATAAGCAGGGCATCGTGGGCCTTGGTGATTTTTCGCAATAATTGCAGAAACTCCTTTCTTTGAAGCAAAAGTCCATTGTTGGCGGGAAGCGGTTCGACGATGACCGCGGCAATTTCACGACCATAACGAGCAAAGGCCTGTTCGATTTCTTGATCCGAATCAAGTTCGAGCACAATGGTATCTTGAGCAATTCCTGCCGGAACTCCGGCGGATGAGGCACTGGGTTCGGCCGCCAATCCAGAACCTGCTTTAATCAGCATACTGTCAGTGTGGCCATGATAGCAGCCATTGAATTTAATAATTTTATCGCGACCGGTAAAACCACGCGCCAAGCGAAGAGCGGTCATGACGGCTTCCGTACCCGAATTCATAAAACGAATCTGTTCCAGAAAGGGCAGGCGCGAGAGTAGGTAATCGGCCAGCTCAAGGCTATAAGGTTCGGCAGCTCCAAAACTCCAGCCGCGTTTTAAGGCCTCGATCAGTGTGGCATGAACTTTTTTGTTAGTATGCCCCAAAAGCAGAGGGCCGAAGCTCATGCAAAAATCAATATAACTTTTTCCTTCCACATCGTAGAGGTAGGCCTCTTCACCTCGCTCAAAAAATATGGGCCCGCGGTGCAGTCCTTTGAAACTGCGAACAGGGGAGTGAACTCCGCCAGGCACGAGTTTTTTGGCCTTTTCAAATAATTCAAGTGAAGTCGACATGGCGAGATCCTCCAATCCAGTCTTTAAATTCCTGTACTCCCGTGAGAGGCGTAACGCTCACGTGATTGTTTTGGAATTCTGTATAAGTTTTGCCTAAACCACAAAAATGTTGGCGAGTTAGAATTGCCGGAAAATGTTTAAGGTAATGCACATACTGAGAATATGATGACCAGTAAAAGGCATCACATTTCTCGATGTTTACTTTGACGAGAGCGTCAGGTGTTTGAAAAGTACGATCATAACAACCAATTATTTTGCCAAATGAACTTTTGGATTCTGAGTGGGTGAGGGCAAAACGCGGCCAATCTTTCTTGTCCGGGGCCAAAAGTTCAAAAATAGGATTATTGATCAATGCTTCTAACTCTTGTTCACCACCAAAATCGGCCGCACCAGTCACCCAGTGACCTTGCTGGGCGAGAGTCATCATGGTTTTGGCCCCGCTGGCAAAAAGAAGGTGTTCTGCTTTTACTTTATTTTTATCGGGTGCCGCGTGAGAACTGGCCACCAGTAAAATGGCCTTCTGCGGTAATTGGTATTCTCGTGGACGAACCTGCATCAGCGAGTCGTAGGTGAAAACTGTTTGCACCTTATCTTGCTTCTTTTCATGAATTCCTATGAAAGCATGTTTGCCACACCATTTGGGCAGAGACGTATTACAGTAAAAATTTTCAACAAGTTTATCCTCATGAGTCCCTCGAACACTGAGGACATCACGGCCTGCCATATGGCCACAGAAAATGCCAATGGCCAAATGACAACCACCGCCGAAAGATTTAAAAATTTTTCGTTCAAGACCGACACAACGAGCGGTTTCCGGATGCTCAAGACGTTTGAGCAAACGGCGCAATTCGCCCCCATCCTCGGCATCAATGCTCTGGCGCAGTTCAATCGCCAAGGCCCCTTGTGCAGCGGCGCCTGGAAAATAAGTCCGCGGAAGAATCATAAAATCCAGAGCGACAAGTAACTCTCTTAACTGGGCGGCAGAATCGGGGTCTCTTGAGAGACGTGTTAAACCCGCCAGGGCCAGGGTAATGGCATGGTATTCTCCCTGTTGCAGCTTCTTGATGCGAGTGTTGACATTCCCTCGCAGTACTTTGGTGGTTACGACATGACTATTGCCGTCTTTTTTTCGCGGTAAAAAAGACGGTAAATATTTTTCTAAATTGTGAATTCGTCTTGGGGCACTTGTTCCTACCAGGAAGGTTCCCGAATGGGTGCCCTCAATAATATTTTGCTTGGTATCTTTTTTCACCAGAAGAATATCATGACAGAAGGCGCGTTCGGTGATGGCACCCATTTCAATGCCTGCCGGGCGATCACTGCCTAAGTCCTTATAGGAATGCACCACGAGGTCGACGGTTTTAGCAAGCAAGGCTTCATCTAATTCGCGTGTAAAAAAATCTTTTCCTTCTAATTGCCAAAGAGGGCGATCAACCACTTGGTCACCCTGTGTTTTGATAATATTAAATTCAAATTTATGAGGAGAAATACTCTCAAGCGATGCTTTGATAAAACGTGCTTGTGTGAGAGCCAGCAAACTTCCCCGAGAGCCAATCGTATAGGTACGGACTTCGTTAGCATTCATGTGAAAACCTCAAATATTATGGATGGAAGGAAGTTCTGCTCGCAAGCTCAAGCACTAGGCGAATTGCAACTCTTCCCAACCAAAAGGGAAAGCCGCGAAAGCACCGCAAACACGTTTTTGCGTCAGTTGTTCGATGGCACTATGCGCTTTTTGGACTTGTATCAATTTTGCTTCGTCGAAGCGTTGACCTAAAGTTAAAAGGTCTGCCAATCGATATACTCCCTCACTCATTCCTCTGCTGGTTTTTATCACTGAAGGCCTGCCTAAATCAATAAACGTCTTGAAGTTCCTTGCTAAGTTTCCTTGATGGTTCCATTGTTCAAAAAAGGCAGGGCCGAATAATATTTCTTCGGCACCAATGGTATTAATAATTGCTGAAAAGTGTTCAAGGCCTGAGGCATTGGCAAAATCTAAAGGCCAGGCAATGGAGGGGGACTGAAATTCTTTACAAATTGCCTCCAGTTTTTCTGCATTCCGACCTGTAAAAGTTAAATCATAATGCTTACGCAGAAGTTTGGCGGAGTCTTGCGCCAGCTGCCCTGTGCCGACGATCAGGATTTTTCCTGCGATGGCATGATTTTGTAAGACTCGCTTGGCCAGACCGGCATAAGAATATTGGCCAATTGATTGAAGATGTTTGGTTTTGATTTCCTTACCATCTTTCATGAGTTTTTCGAGGATTTGACCACAGACAGAATTAAAGTTTGGTGATGCCTTATAATTGTCATAGGCCTTTTTGAATTGTCCCGCCACTTCGCTTTCTCCCAGAAGGCGACTTTTAAGTCCTGTAATCACTTCTAAAAGATATCTATAGGCATCAGTTCCATGATAGACAGCTAAACCGTGTATTCCGTTGTCATTTAAAAATGCCAGGGCCATATCAGGCCATACACCCAGTCCTACCAGGAGTCGGCGTTGGCAAGTGCTCATTTCGAACAATTGGGCCTGCAACTCAGAGGGGAGTTCGGGAGCGTCAGTGGTCGGGCCTAAATTAATAGCGGTGAGTGTATCGTACATAACGTTCTTCCGCATGGTTGTCTAATGGGGCCAATTTACTCCTCTTTGCAATCTTAAGTGTCATAGAATTGTAGAAAAGTATTTTTTATTCTTCATTATGTATGGTATTGATTTTCCTTGTTTTATTTTCCATTTAAGCGAAGCAGTGCTTCAACACAATATTTTGATTAATGGGAGATTCAATGGAACTTATTTTTAGGCGCGACGGTATTTTAAAGCGAGGTAAGGGGATGACTTTTGATGATCTCCTCTTGGTCCCTCAATATTCCGAGATTTCGTCCCGTAAAGGTCCGGTTCTTGAGGCCCAAGTCACTAAGAATTGGCGTCTTCAAATTCCCATAATCACCGCCAATATGGACACCATTACTGAGGGTGAGATGGCCATCGCTATGGGGAAGTTAGGCGGTTTGGGAATTATCCATCGTTTTATGTCACCTGAGTCCCAGGTGGAAGAAATAAAAAAAGTGCGGAAAAGTTTTGAGCAGTACAAAATTAATTTACCCATTGCCGCCTCGATCGGAGTGAAGGAAGAGGGTATGTCCAGGGCCGATTTATTGGCCCAAGCAGGCGTGGATATTTTAACCGTCGATATTGCCCACGGGGATTCGATTCTTATGATCGAAACTTTGAATTACGTGAAGAGGAAATATCCCAAGATTGATGTTATTGCCGGGAATGTGGCTTCGGGGGATTCGGTCAAAAGACTTGTCGATGCAGGGGCCGATTGCATCAAGGTGGGAATTGGCCCCGGTTCCATGTGTACCACACGCATTATCACCGGCCATGGTGTACCGCAACTCACGGCCATTGCCTTGAGTGTGGAAACTGCCAAGCGCTATAAAATTCCTGTCATCGCTGATGGCGGGCTCAAAAATTCCGGTGATATTGTTAAGGCCCTGGCGGCCGGTGCTGACACCGTCATGATTGGCTCAATGGCGGCCGGGACCCTAGAAACTCCAGGTGAAATGAAAAGTGGAAAAAAAGTCTATCGAGGGATGGCGTCAAAAGATGCTCAGGTCTCTTGGCGAGGTGAATTACCGCGCGGAATGGCGGCAGAGGGTGAGGCAACCCTGGTCCCTTGCAAAGGTCCGGTCGAGAATGTCATTTTAGAATTAACTGGCGGGCTTCGGTCAGGTATGACTTACATGGGAGTGCATACCATTGAGGATATGCACGAAAAAGCGCTCTTCATGGAAATGAGTGCCGCCGGCCTGTATGAATCAAGACCTCACGGCGTGAGAAATTGATGGATCCAGAGGTTTATCGATGTTGACGACTATGCAGAAAAAAGTTTTGTCTTATCCTTGTTTGGCCGCGCGTATCAAAGACAACGTCGCAGATAAGACTCGAGTCTTAAAAAACGTAAAAGAGATTGCCGCTACTTTTTCTAAACCAACCATCGATTCGTTTGGTCGTGTGATCGATTCTGTGGTGAGCCATTTGTACGACAATATCAATTTTGACCTTCCACCGGGTTTGGATTTGAAGAAACTGCTCAAAGAGAATCATGTTGTACTGGTGCCCAATCACCAAAGTCATGCGGATTATTTGGCCTTGAACTACATTATTTATAAGCACTATAAAATTCCTGTCTATATAGCCGGCGGTATCAATCTCGACATTTTTCCCATCGGAACCATCTTTCGTAAGTCCGGTTGTTTTTTTATTCGTCGTTCTTTCGCAAACGATATTCTTTATAAGCTGACTCTCGAAGCCTATCTCTTTTATCTCTTGGGTGAAGGCCATCCTATCGAGTTTTTCTTTGAAGGGGGGCGTTCGCGCACCGGAAAACTCTTACCGCCACGTTTTGGTCTCTTTCATATGCTTCTTGAGGCCCATTCGCATTTACCTGAACTGGCCAAAAAACCTTTACTCTTCTTGCCCGTGACCATTGCTCATGAATATGTTCCCGAACAAAAATCGTTGGCGCGAGAAATGTCAGGCGCCAAAAAGAAAAAAGAAAGTACGAGGCAATTACTCAAGCTCTATAAAGTTTTTGCCTACCAGATGGGAAGTATGCACATCAAAGTTGGGCCCCCTATCCAATGCCAAATTACCGGTGTGTCCGGGGAGGCAGACCTCAAGCAAAAAACCCAAGCTTTGGCCTTTGATTGCTTTCGGGCGGTAGGTAAAAAGATGCTGATTACCCCAAGCTCTCTGATGGGTTTGATTATGTTGGACGGCCCGGTCGGGGCCTTAAAATTTGAAGAGATCAAAGAAAGGGCGATGAAAATTTCCGAACATTGCCATAAATTCAATCTACCGATTTCGGCCTCTTTGGCACCAGACAAGTTGAATGTCACTATTGAGCGTGCGGTACAAATGTTTATTAAGAACAACAAAATAGAAGTGATCGGTACCGCTAGTAAGGGACATGTCTTTTATTCCATCAAAAAAGATACGCGGATGGAATTACTCTATTTTAAAAATATGATTTTGCATCATTTTTTAGTCCCGTGGATTATCAACTCCGCCTGGCTTGGTCTTTTCACGGGACGTATTACCAACAAAGCTGATTTGGGTAAGCATTTTCTTAAATTGCGTGCTCAGTTGAAGTATGAGTTTTATCTTCCCACCATTAAAGAACTTTTTTTTGATGCCCTCACCATTATTTCAGCTTCTGTCGGACGTGAGGTAAAAGACTTGGAGGATTGTCTTCAGCTCAGCCATAAAGACCTATATTTATTAGTAAAAGATATCGGGGTTTTTTCCCGCTGTGTGAATTATCTCTTGGAGGGTTATTATATTGGCGCGCTAGCGGTAAAGGCCATGTATGTTCAAGAAAAACAAGGCATCAAAACGGAAGCTTATTTAAAGAAATGTCGCGATGTTTTTGAAACGGAAATGGCCTTGGGAAGGGTTATAAAATTTTCAGAAAGTTTTTCTCACCCGGTTGCCCGAAACGCCTTGAAATATTTGGAAAATCAAAAAATATTGAATCAAGTAGACGGACCTTATTTGGTGACCGACTTATCGAAGCTTGATCAACTATTGCTTGATCTGGAACTTCAATTAACCCAGCATATGAAGTTTCAAGTGCCTTTGTAATCAATCAGCACAATGATTAATGATACATGATAGAGATACCTGATTCATATCAAGTTATACCAACCGCCAGATCGCGATTCCTTTATCGAGCCGGGCCTATTTCAGGCAAGGGATGGCAGGGAATGTTGGGTGAAATCGACCATTACCTTGCCTCACACGTTCGTCTAGTTTGGGCCAGTCAGGAGGCCATGCTGTACTTTCTTCCCCATCGTGGAGAAGTTTGGGTTGGGCGGGAAGTGGTTGGTCCTTATTGGGAGGGAGATTGGCCTACGGTCTTTGACTTGTCACCTGGGGAAGTTTGGTCTTTTCAACTCAACCCGGATGGGGCATGGTCCCTGGAATGGAAACAATTGCAAAGCTTGGGCGAATTGTGCAGGATTCGTTTGAAGGAACCGAGCGCTTCTGTTTGGCGGGTAAGATTTTCTTACGGCCCTTGGACAGATCATGCCCATCGGTGTACCTTCATCGAGTATTTTTCTTGCCGTAGGATTGACGAGAATAGGACTTGGGCATAAATTTTTATAGGAGCAAGAATATCACAGGGGGTATTATATAAGAGATTTTCGTGAAAAAGACGGGCAAACAGGTTTTGGTGCCGGCCCGAGAAAAAAGGAACAAGGCCCAAGAATTAATCATCAAATTCGAGTTCCTGAAGTGCGTTTAATTGGTGAAGATGGACATCCCTATGGAATAGTTTCCATGGATGAGGCGCGTAGGATCGCTGAAGGTTTGGGAGTGGATTTAATCGAGATTTCTCCCAATGCCGTTCCACCAGTGGTTAAGGCCATTGATTACGGTAAATACAAATATACCCTCCAGAAAAAAATCAATGAGGCCAAAAAGAAGCAAGTGGTTGTCTTACTCAAAGAAATTCAATTCCGTCCCAATATCGATACGCATGATATCGAAACCAAAGTTCGTCATGCCGAAAAATTCTTGGGCAATGGGGATAAAATCAAATTAGTGATGCAGTTCCGGGGTCGAGAAATGGCCTACAAAGATCTTGGGATGGAAAAATTTAATAAAATCATCAATATGATCATTGAATTAGGCGGAATTTTAGAATCTCCCCCTAAATTTATGGGAAACCGTGTTTTTGCCATGATGTGCCCAGATAAGAAGATTGTCTCAAGCGGGAAGGGTAAGCACGGCGCCGATCATGATCAGCATGCCGAAAAGAAGAATAGTGGCAAAGATCATGAGAAAAAGGAAAACCTTGAGGAAGAACAAGAAGTGAGTTCTTCTAGTTCCTAAAAGTTAAAATAATCAAATTGTTAAGATTTTAAAGTCCTGGGCCATTTACGGCCCCTTTCGGGTATTGTATAAGTTTCGGCTACTTCACAGATGATACTTGATGCTGGATTGTTGTTTTAATGTTTAAGGAGACGGCCATGCCAAAAATGAAAACAAAAAGAGCTGCTACCAAACGCTTTAGCAAAACTGGCAGTGGCAAAATTAAGAGAACCAAGGCCTTCGCCATACACCACTTGGAAGGACGTTCTAAAAAGGCCAAGAAACGCGCCCATAAGCCAGGGCTTGTTCATAGTGCCAACCTGTATCAAGTCGAGAGAATGTTAATTAACTCATAATCTCCCTAGTGGTTTAACTAGTGAGTTGAGGTTTATAAACTGACCGGGTCGTATAAGTGGTTTTAACCCCCCGGCGTTTCTAGGAGCAAGATATGTCACGTGCCAAACGAGGTTTTAAAGCTAGAAGAAGAAGAAACAGAGTCTTTAAACGGACTAAAGGTTATCACTTTGACCGTGGGGCCAAATGGCGCCATACCGTGCAAACAGTGGTAAGGGCCCTTCATTACGCTTATTTTGGCCGTAAACAGCTTAAACGTAATATGCGTAAGCTTTGGATTATTCGTATTAATGCAGCTTGTCGTACTTTTGATCTAAGCTATTCTAAATTTATCAATATGCTTAAGACAAAAGGTGTTGAGTTAAATCGCAAGATGTTGGCGGAATTGGCGGCGACGGATCTCGATGGATTCAAGGCCGTGGTAGATTCCGTTAAATAATCTTTATCCCGAACTCCGGTTAAGTAGATTTCTTTTATAATCCCAAATTTGTATTATTGCCCAATTCGACAGGATGGATTGCAACTTGCTGTCCATTGATAAAATGGGCGCATTGGCCGTTTGCCCTTAGTTCAAAACGGCCTTGGACTAGTTCACTTTCCTGTTGCTCAGGGGATGTGATTGCGCCGCTATAAACACCGTTACCTGGTTCTTGATTGGCAGAAAGTTGCTGGGTCTGGGATATCTGGTAATTGTTCTCGAGATTTTGAATGTCGATAGGATAAAGCTCTCTTTCGCTTTCGTAGCTGCCAAGCGATGGCCGCATGACTGATTCGTAGGTGGAATATTCATGGCGAAGTCCCACAAAATGTCCCATCTCATGCAGCAAAACGGAGGGCAGATCATAGGTCGTAAAATCCTCAGGATCTGAAGAGAAGGCATAGTCGCGATAATTCAGAATAATGTCAGCATGCTGAAGTTCGATATACTGACCGCTCGCCGAGGTCCGTCGAAGTCCAAAAAATTGGGTAATTGCCAGGGCACCAGCTCCAACTTCTGAGAACCAGTTTTGTGATTGGTAAATGCCCATTTCGTCATCATGGTATGACAATAATTGAGCTTTATCTCGGTTGGCGACTGTAGGAATAGGTAGGGTATAGAGTGTCTTGCCAGGCAGGGCATTGTTCCATTCAGTTGCCGCATCGGTCTGAGCATTTTGGCCTTCGCCAAAATCTAAAATGCTTGCAACCTCGCTGGCAATTTTAAGCGAGATGCCACTGCTTAAATGGGAATCGTTCCAGCGTAAGGGCAGTTCTTCCCCGCCGCCATAAGGTGAATAAGAGGCACGGGCCTTATAGACTGTTGAAGGAGCGGAATCCTGCTTGCAACCGCCTAAGTCGAGGATCAAAGCACAAAGAATGACCGGAGCCAGTTTTGTTATCATATCCGATCACACTTGTCGGATAACTCCAGAGAAAACTTTAAACTGGACCACAAGCGTGGTGTTTGGATTGGATCAACTAGTTTGAATGATTCCCGATTATTAATCTTATGTGGACTGCTCGGCGCAAGATATGTAACTATATGGAATTAAATAATATTTTGAAGTATTTTCACCATTAGGGTGGTCCAGTTTTTAGTGATAAATAAAAATTATTTTTTTGACTTGTTAAAATCATCAAGAAATTGGGCCAAGCCTTTATCAGTCAGAGGGTGACGATAGAGGGCCTTCATTACTGAAAAAGGCATTGTTCCCACATCCGCCCCGGCCAAAGCACAATCTCGGACATGCATGGGATGGCGAATAGAGGCCGCCAGAATTTGGGTTTCAAAACCATAGTTATCGAAGATCGTGCGGATTTCTCGAATGAGTCCAACACCATCTTGAGAGACATCATCTAAGCGACCGACAAAAGGCGAGATATAGGTGGCCTGCGCCTTGGCGGCCAGGAGTGCTTGAACAGGAGAAAAACAAAGAGTCACGTTGGTCTTGATTTCCTGCTTGGCCAAGATTTTACAGGCACTAATTCCTGCTTCAGTCAGGGGGAGTTTGATCACGACATTAGGATGGATGGTCGCCAAGTCTTCAGCTTCGCGAAGCATCCCCTTCACATCCACAGAAAGGACTTCTGCTGAAATCGGGCCATCGATTATGGAGGTGATTTCCTTAATCACGTCTTTTTGCGTGCGACCTGTTTTGGCGATGAGAGACGGATTGGTGGTGACGCCGTCAACAATACCCCATTCGGAAGCTGTTCTAATTTCCTCAACAATTCCCGTATCCAGAAAGAAAATCATGGTAACCTCGCTATGGTGTAAAGATGGATTGCCAACAATCTAACGGAGTCTGCGTCGTCCGTCTATCATGCTGTTAATAAAAAATCTGTTATACTTGTATTGTAGGTGAAGACAATGAAAATATATTTATTTTCGCTGATTTTCTTGGTGCTGGTGGCGGCAATTTTTGGCAGAGGGGCATTGGCCGCTGAGCGTGGAGGATCACTAGCATCTGACGAAGAATTTTATAAGAATGTCGATTCTTTTTATGACTATAAAACCGACTATTCTCGCTTCCCCGGACGAGTGAGTGATCGTGATGCCTCCGGCAATGTGGTGAAAGTTGCAACCGAAAATCGTAATGTAAAATTTTTCCGCGCCGGCGATGCTGTGGAATTTGAAGTGGCGAGTCTTGAGGGGCGTAAATCTCCCTGTGTTGGTAATCTGCGTGATATTGAGTCCGGCTATTTTGTCATGTTTGTAAAAGATTTTTATCCATGCTGGGGGAAGGATGATTATTTCCGACGTGGGGCCCAGCTCAACTTCCATGCCCCCATCCTTGCTGCAAGAGTAAAGGATGCCAGTATCTATCGCGTGCTGCTGCTTAAGCGCAAAAGAGATTTTTTGCGGCAGATGAATGAGATAAACCATTTTGTATGGTCTTATGATCAAAAAAGAGTGCAATTGGCGGCAGAATTTGATCAGGAAATTGCCGAAATAGAGCGAAAAAAACAGAAGGCAATGGAATTTATGACGGCCAAGAAGCGTGATAGTATTATCAGTCAAAAAGAGCTTGCCATGCGCATGGATCGTTTGGACAAAGACATCGAGTATTATCGGATTGAACGTCATGAACTTCTGACCGATCGATGGAATCTAGATCACGACCTCGGTATCCCTGTCGGAAAGCGTCCTCAAGCGATGAAGGCGCAATGAATTTGGGTAGCCTTATTCTTGTGAATTTATCTTTGAGTGTGCCAAGTAAAAAGTATGCAGAATCAAGCTCAATTGGTAAGACAAAAAATTTCTGATTTTTGAAAAGGGATTTTCCTGTCGATGAAGAGATTCCAAATCCATAGGGGTGGATTTATTAATAATGGTATCAAAAAAATTCTGACGGAAACTCTGTAAAACAGTCTCAGCCGTTGTTTCAACGTTTGCCTCGACATTAAAAAATTGCGAAGTGAAATGAAAATTGTAGGAACCTAGAGTGAGCCATTTTTGATCAATCATGAGGGCCTTGGCATGCAAGATATTGTTGTGAATGGCATACACCTCACATCCATTTTTTAACAGTTTTTTTATAAAATGGAATGAGGCCCACTTAACCCATCGCACATCACTTTGCTCGCTGACGATGATAGAAACTTTTACCCCACGTTTTCTTGCTCTTATGAGGAGGTACAGGAAGTATTGATCGGGAAAAAAGTAGGCGCCTGCGATTAAAATTTCTTCCGTGGTATGTTTAAGCGCATGGGTGATACGTCTTGAAATATCACGCAAACCACTTTGACCATCTTGAAAAAGTACACGAAAAGCAGTTTTGGGTTTTAGAAAAGGGGGGGCGGAATTATAAAGAGGTTTGATCATGTTTGAACGATAGAGTTCCATAATGGCAGCTTCAACTTCGTTAAGCTGACGAGACTCCAGGTAGATTCCATAATCATGCCATTGATGGCCATTGGGTCCAAGAATGTTGGGTGTTCCTAGATAGGTATTCCCTAAGTTAAAACCTGCAATCATGAGTTTGGTGTGATCAAAAAGAAACACTTTGTGATGGGCCCGGCGCCCGGCCGCGATGAAAGAACTCTCAAAGGGAGGATTAAATTGCATCCAATGTATCCCGCTTTCAACACAAAAGGTAATCATTTCGGCGGACAATAAATTTGTTCCAACAGCATCGGTCATCAACTTAACAGAGATACCATTTTGGGCCTGGCGTGCCAGCGCTTGGATAATTTGATTTCCAACATGATCCTCTTTCAAACTATAGATATGAATGAGAATCGAGACTTTGGCATTTTCAATGAGAGATAGAATTTTCGCGAGTAACGTGGCATCGGTCACCAGAAGTTCGATTGACTCGGCTTCTAAATATTGTCCGTCATAGGGGAATCCGCGGATGTCTTTTTTTGTCAAATAGGTTTGGATTCGCTCTGCGAACGACGGAGGGTTGGTCATTCAGTCATTGTGAAACGTACTCTGAATAAATGTCAAATAAAGTATTGTCATCGTAACAGAACTGAGAGGCGCGCATTTTATATTGAGCTAGATCATAAGAAGGTGCCACACCCAACCATTCTTTGATGAGAGAATCGGCGTGCCCCTGATTTATCCATTTCATGACAGTGGCCTGGCGCAAGGATTTTGGGGTCATCTGAATAAGAAGTCGTGAACGATATTCCTCCATGACAATTTCCAGCCCGCGGGGCGAAAGACCACCACGCAAAATTTTGTAGGGATTGGCATTGAAGAGTAAGGAAGGAAACTCAACTTGAGAAAGCACTTTCATTGGTGCCAGCGCCTGGAGATAACTTTCATAAATGGATTTAAAATTTATTGGGAGAGGAACTGAATAGGGATCGCGCCTCCAAGGTCTTACCAAAACGCGAATATCATTTCCTGTAAGAATTAAATCCTCTCGATTCATTTCTGATAGGTCGCTCACTTTGAGGCCGGCACCGTAAATGAGCAGAAAAATGACTTGATTACGCTTTGCCATGAGTGCCGACATGGGATTCGGGTCGGAAGCTTCTTCCATGAGACAATGCCAGAGCGTTTTAATTTCACTGAAAGATGCCGGTCTGGGAATATCAAGAAATTTCGGCGAGGTGGGAATTTTCCGTACCGGATTATCGGGAAAAAGTCCCTTGGATACGAGCGAATCAAAGAAAATTCTCAGCGTTTGAACGCGACGGCGGCGAGAATTATCTGAGGTATATTTTTTTTGCAGAAATTTCCCGTATTCTAAAACCGCATCCAGGTCAAAACCTAAGAGGCCAAAATGGCCGCATTGATTTTCCAAATACTCGCTGAAGCAATCCAAATCGGTACGGTAATTTTTGAGCGTATTTTTACTGCGATCTTTACGCCCAAGTTCATTCAGAAATTCTTCTTTAAATTGATTAAAATTGAGGGCATTGATGCCTCGATGTTGACCAGATTGGGGCAAGTTTGAAGAAGTTTCCCCATCAATAATTTTAATGTGATCTGTATTTGGACCGGTCATATGTTAAACCACTTGGTGACTAAATTATTCGGATGATTTTCAACCTTTCGGATTAGTAAATATCAGGAAAGATTACCCTTGCTTGATTGTTTTAACAATCGTCTCGTCTTGGAAAATGGCCAAGAAAATGGGGCGAAAAATGGGAAAAAGTGCTGTTGCTATTTCAAAAAGTCGATGATATGGTGCGTGAAAACTGAATAATAGTTGGACAACCAGTAGACGACCTTTAATGCCCCTTCTTCGACAGGGGCGTGGAAATTAAAATGCAGAAACTGCATGACTTTTTCCATTCACATTTTAGTAATGGCACATGCTTTGATGATGCCGTGAAACTTGTTCTATCCTCCTCTCAAATCACGAGTTTAGAAGAAAAAATTGGCCACTCCTTTGGCCGTAAATCTCTTCTCATGGAAGCTTTGATTCATCCCTCCCTCGGTAATGAGGCGGCGGTTTTTCAAAAAGTTAATTACCAGCGTTTGGAATTCTTAGGTGACAGTGTCTTAAGTATCCTTTTGGCGGAAAAACTTTTTTTGGAGTCGCCCAGCAGTTCTGAAGGTGAGTTGTCCAAGATGCGTGCTCACCTGGCCGGACAGACCATGGTTAGTAAACTCGGCCAGGGGATGCAGTTAGAGGATTTTCTGATTTTTGGAAAGGGGACTTTTGCTCAACTGGAAACCAGCAACAATCCGAAGCCGGGAATGGTGAGGGCCGTGGCCGATGGCGTGGAAGCAATTTTAGGCGCCGCCTTTCTTGATGCCGGTCTAACTATCGCTAAGATGGTTTTTGAAAAATTTACCGAGACATATTCATCGACCTATCAGAAAGATTATTTAGACATGGCGACTTTTAGTGAGTTTGATCCGAAATCACGATTACAGGAGAAATGCCTCACCACCTACAAAATGCTACCGGTTTATGATTGCCGCATGAGCGATGACATTCAGGTATGTGACTTAATTATCAATGGTGAAGTAGTGGGGCAAGGACAAGGGCCGAGCAAAAAAGAAGCTGAACAAAATGCCGCTCGACAAGCATTGTTAACATTATTTACGGAACCGAAAACGGAATAAAATAAAAGAGGGAATCTTATGTTATTTGAGCATCAGCATCCAAAAAATAAATCGATTACCGTCGCCGTTGTCGGCGCTCCGAATGTTGGCAAGAGTACTCTTATTAATTCTTTAATGGGAACGGATTTAAGTATCGTCTCGGACCGACCGCAGACCACACGCAACCAATTTCATTGTGTGGTTAATGTCGATCGAACCGAGATTATTTTTGTGGATACACCGGGGTTGCATCGTTCCGGTCTCGAAATTAACAAACGGATGAATCAACAGGCCCGTGATGGGGCCGAGAGTGTCGATTTAAATTTACTCTTGATCGATTTAACCGGTGAAGTGTTAAAACAAATTACCGAGTTTGCCGATTTATTTATGGGTGAGTTGGGGAGAACCTGGTTGGTATTTACGAAGTCCGATCTGCTTCCCAGGGCCAGTGAATTACCTTTGACCATGGTGTTTGAAAAGGCCAAGACAATCATCCCAACACTTGAACGCTTTTTCTATATCAGTGCCAGCGATGGCACCAATGTCAATGAGGTCGTGGGAGCTATTTGTGATGAGGCCCCCAATGCCCCCCATCGATACGAGGAGGGGGAGATTTCGAATAAGAGTGAACGTTTTTTTGTCACGGAATTTATTCGTGAGCAGGCCTTTCAACTGCTGAAAGAGGAATTGCCGTATGAAGTGGCGGTGACCATAGATGAATATAAAGACTTGCGCGGAAGGGACGACGATGGCAGGAAAAGTAAAATGTCGAGCATGATTTCGGCCTCGATTCATGTTAATCGTCCCAGCCAACGTGCCATTGTCATTGGTTCCGGCGGAAGCATGATAAAAATGATCGGCACGCGCGCGCGCCAAAAGATTGAGGCCATGGTGGGAGGGCAGGTGCATTTAAACCTGCATGTCAAAGTAACGCCGAAATGGTTTAAAAATAACTTTATCCTAGAAGAGATTGGTTTGCCGCGTGCTCAAGACAGTGCCCGTGTGTGGAGACAGGCCAGTTCCAGCAGTGAGGTCCGACCATGAATACCAATCGAGCTTATGTCGTTTCATTAATTGGCCGGCCGAATGTCGGCAAGAGTTCAATTTTTAATTGTCTCGTAGGGAAAGGTCAGAAGGCCATTACCTACGATATGCCAGGCGTAACTCGTGATCGCCATTATGACTTTTTGTCTTTGGATGAGTTGGGCGGTGCCCCCCAGATAGACTGTATTTTGGTCGATACCGGAGGTTTTTATCCCGCCATGAAGTGTGAGAGTGTTGATCACACTGACAAGGCCCAAGTCTTTTTTAAGGCCATGGTGGAGCAAGGGGAAGAGGCCATTCGGGAATCGGATCTGGTTTTGCTGGTGGTGGATGTCCGTGAGGGTCTGTTGCCTTACGATGAGATGATTGTACGTTATTTGAGAGAACAACAAAAACCATTCTGGCTTGTGGTCAATAAATATGATCACGATAATTTAGAGACCAGCATTTATGACTTTTACAAATTGGGAATTGATGAAGAGTGTTTGTTTAAAATATCCGCATCCCATGGACGCGGGCTCCAGCATTTACGTGAAGAACTCCAGCGCCAGGGATTAAAGTTTTTTGAGGGGCGCGATCAATCGAACGAACTCGGAAAAGGGATTACGCCTCGAGAACAAGTGGTTGGTCGAGTCGCTATTGTGGGGTTGCCGAATGCCGGAAAATCGACCTTACTCAATGCTCTTGTGGGCATGAAGAGGGCCTTGGTAAGCGATATTGCAGGAACGACGGTCGATCCGATTGAGGCCTACTTTGATTTATTTTTTGGAGAGAAGGCGGCCTTAATTGAGGAGAGTAAGCAAAATTATGGCATGAATCTTCTTTTCCAAGAGTACGAGATGTTTCGCCAAAATAATCCTGATATGTACAGAAAAATGGAAGAGTTTGAGGAAGGAGGCACGCTTGAAACGCCAGGGGAATTAATTGAAGACAGTGGAGACGAGGATTGTGAGGAGGAGAGTCCCGAAGTATCTCCTGCTCGTGCCCAAGAAATATATAAAACTCTTTTTGATGAACCTATTTTGGATGAATCCAGCACGCTTGAGAGTGAGGAAGTGACCGAGCAGAATTATTGGCGTTCAGTTCATCTCGTGGATACCGCCGGGATTCGGCAAAAAGCTAATATTGATGAGGAAATAGAGGAACAGAGTGTCTTTCGCGCTCTTCGCTGCATTACCGAATGTGATATCGTGATTTATCTGATCGATACATCCAAGGGTCTTTCCCATCAGGACCGTCATTTGATAGCACTGTCCTTGGAAAAAGGAAAATCAGTTATTCTAGGTCTTAATAAATTTGATCTCGTGCTAAAAAAATATCGAGGAGCCAAGGAGAGACGCGAGTATTTGGAAACACTGACATGTACCATCCCGTGGATTAGTTATTGCGATGTGATTCCACTGACCGCAATCCATAAGCGCGGTCTTGGCCGTTTGCGGCAGTCTTTGGTGAGAACATTTCTAAGCCGCAAAGTTAAAATTCCTACGGGTGAATTGAATCGGGCGTTTTTGGAATTGTGTGATAAGCATCCCGCTCATTTAAAAGGGAAGGCCGAACTTAAAATAAAATATGCCACGATGGTGAAGGGGAATCCACCTACGATCCTGCTTTTTGTCAATCGTTCGAGAGGAATTTCTGAGCAATATAAACGTTATTTGAAAAATGGCTTGCGCGAAATGTTTCGGATAAGAAATACACCTGTTCATTTGCTTTTCCGCTCCAGCACCGATCTCTCTAAGAGATTGCGCGAGGTCACTCCCTCTAAGGAGAGTGGGCATACAGTTAGTCCATGAAGATCACATCACTTTCAAGACAAACTGATTTGATGTTTGCTGGTTTTGAGGGGAAAATATCACGTGGCGGGAATTTTTGAATCAGTTGGCTTTCGGCCCACGGAGGAAAATCAGAGTCTCAGTTGGTGGGTAGAGTAATCAAATTGGCCATGGGAAGTTTCCCATCAAAGGCGCGTTACTACCAGCTCATGACATAGCTGATCATGGTGGAATAGGCATTTCCGGTTAAATCTTCGTAGCCATATCCTCCCTCGTTAATCGGGGCAAATTTCTGAGTATATTTATCGTAGAAATTGACTGTGTGATACAACAACTCAACCCCAATGTAGGATTCTCGCAGTTTGATAGGGAATTCCAGGCCAAACCCGGCCGCAAACCCCAAACCCCCACCTGAATCATCTGGGAGCTCACTTTGATCTTGATATTTATTAGTCAAGTACCAATATTCAATTCGACCTGCAAAATAGGGATTGGAGTAGGTAATGGCGGTTCCAAGATTTGCCGTATCCAGGTAGTAACGGTAGGCCATAAAAACCCGCAGGGCACTGATGGTGATAAAACCGACGGCATTGTTTCTGAAGTTGTTGACCGGTTCTCCGATAAACATAGAATGTTTGCTATATTCAAGGCCCAGACCAAAAGAAGTTTGGAAGTCATTAAACCAATAAACACCCATTCCATACGAGGGAGGATCGTTTTCATAAGCGGCACCGCGGTTGCCATCAAATGATGTAAGCCCTAGCGCAAGGGCAAAAGAAAAAAAACGGCCATAACGATAAAAACGTTCATCCTCGGCCATATGGGCACCCAGGATATCTTCATTAAAATCGCTAAAGATATCACTGCCACCATCCAAATCGTCATCTTGAATATCATTGGTCAGCCCTCCCGATTGGGTGTGTCCGAGTGGGCAGTGGATAAGCAGAAAACCCAGTAGAAGGAATTGGTAAAGAAAGTCCCGGGAAAAATACTTCTGTTTTCTCATGTAAATTTCCGTGGCCTAGAGGTAAAAGTGGATGGCCGCAGTCACAAAATGATATCCAACTGTTTCAATCACCACTTCCTCCATTTTATTCATACTCACGCCAAACTCAAAGCTAAAACCAAGACTTTCTAGGCCTTGAAAGGTGAATTCTGAACCAAGTGTGAAATCAAGTTGGAAGCCGCTGCCATTGTTGGGTGGTGCCTTCCGTTTCAAAAGCGCACCCATCCCCGAGGCGTAAAATTGTAGCTGTGGTTCATCATAAATGATCTTGTAAATTTTGAGACCCGCGGCATGCCCTCCTCCCGTGTCACTGGTGGAAATCCCGAGCAGGCCACCGATCGCAAAAGTTGGGTCATTTGATATCTTGAAGGATAGCGCCGGTAAGTCTGTGGCCACTTGATTACTTGTGCCGATTCCCATTCTCCCTACAGTATCCCTGGCCTCACTGACCGAACTAGTGCCTAAGAAAAAGGATCCGAAAAAGGATCCCAAGAGCAAAGAGCTAATGATTGCAAAACTTCGCCATTGTAAGCTAGTATTTGTCGTTTTCTTTATGATCATTGGAGGCCAACCTTTGTTAAAGAGATACAATTAGTCTTTTTGACAAGTGTTAGATGAATTTTTTAAACTCATTTAAGTTTTTCTCGTTTATCTTAGTACATCTTAACGAAAAAGGATGATTTATGACAACAAGGTCAATGACCAATTCAGCTGCAAACCCAACTTCGCAGGTTAAATCTACCCCGATTAACGATGTTTTATCGCAAACGGACTTTGGAAGCTTGATTGCGAAGTACAAAATGCAGCTGATAATCGGAATTGTGACCCTGGTTGCCATTTTGGTGGGCGTGGGAAGCTATTTGCACTATCAGGGGGAGAAGAACAACGAATATGCAACTGCCGTCTATCAGTTTGAGCAAAATGGCCTGAAAAATTTCAAAGACGGTAAGATGAATCCGGAGGATTTTCTTAAAAGTATAAGTGAGCTGCAGAAAAAGATCACTTATTTTACCGGTGCCGTGCCCGTGTTGATTTCCTCCGCGGACTTATTGGCCAAGAAATCGATGAAAGCGGAAGCTATCAGTCTTTTGAGTGCCTTAAGGCTGAATATTCCTCGGGATGCTTTTTTTCAACGTTATTTTCTGCTCGCACGACTTGCTGTTCTCTATGAAGATCAAGGTGAAATGCAAGCGGCGGTGAGTGTTTTGGAAGAATTGCAAACTTTACCCTATAAGATTTATGAAGCAAGGGTTTATCTTGATCTGGGACGGTTATACCTCAAAGTGAAAAATGTGGATAAGGCCAAAGCGAGTTTCCAGTACGTCATTGATAGTGGCAATGATCCGGAGCTGGCGCAAGTTGCACGATTGTATCTCCTGGGCATTAAATGATTGCTTGGGAGTGCCAGGAGGCAAAAATGAACCGCCGTTTTTTCGAGAAAAAACAAATAAGAGAGTCGGCCATGATCATGATGATGACGGCCGAGTATCCTAGATGGTCGTATACTGTTCTCGGGTTGTGCCTTATATTGTTTTGCTCTTGTGCCGGCCTCAAGGGGGCTTTTGCTCCCCGTGAGAAAATGCTGATTAGCAATCCATTTGCTAAAATTGCATGGATTAAAAATCAAGATCCGAACTATGAATCGGGTAATTTACCGATTGCTCTGAATTCGCCTCTAATCCATCAAGATATGGTTTTTGTGGGAAAGAATACGGGCGGCATGGAAGCTCTTGAGTTGAAGAATGGACGAGTGGTCTGGAGAACTCAAGATATTGGGGCCTTTCATGGTGCACCACAAGTGATGGACGATCTCTTAATTTATGGAACCACCGAGGGAAGAGTTTTTGCACGGGCCTGGGCCACAGGGGAGTTACAGTACGAAGTGGATTTGGGTGCCACAATAGAATCTCAAGCGACCATTCATAATGGGAGGGCGCTTTTTCATCTTCGGAATCACAAAATTGTCTGTGTGGATGCCCGAACAGGTAAAATTTTATGGGCCTATCAACGTTCCGTGCCTTATCTGAATACTCTTCAAGGGGTTTCCAAACCGATTGTCCATGGGAAACGAGTTTTTGTTGGCATGGCCGATGGAAATATTGTTGCCCTCGGTTTAAATGATGGAACGGTGATTTGGGAACGAAAACTGACTACCGCTTCTAAGTTTGTAGATATCGATGCCGAGGCTTTGGTCGTCAATGATACATTGGTGATCGGTCCAAAATCCGGTTTGCTTTATGTCATTAATCCTAATGCCGGGCAAATAATAAGAACTTTCGAATATGGTCTGGCCCATGTTCCTGTTGCTGAGAATGGAGTGATACTGGTCCCAACCACTGATGGCCAGATTGTGAAGTTTGATTCATCTTGGAAGGAAATCCAGAAAATCAAGATTAGTGAATCATCCTTGAGTTCCTTAAAAATATGGAAGGGATATCTCGTCGTGAGCGATGTGAAAGGACAAATATATTTAGTCGATCGGGACTTAAAACAGATCCTCAGAACTCATCAGTTCGGCCATAGCTATTCTGCTATTTTTGGAGAACTGGAAGTTAAGGGGGATTACCTTTTGGTTTTATCCTCAAGAAATCGTCTCTATGCTTTCAATTGGCCTGGAACTGGAGTGCTGGGTCTATAAAGCTCACCGCCCAACCAACATTGAGTCTTTTCACCACACCATCAAAATAGTGTCTTGAAAAATGTCCGTTGGCAGGTTGGCGTCCTTTGTCACTAAGACCTTCAAAGGTATTGCTCAATATCTGGTTAGTGAATAAGGTTGTGCGCATCAGTATTTTGAAATTTTCATTGTTCTGGTTGAGCTTCTGCGTCTGGATGTAGGTGGTGAGATTTTCAAAAATATAGTAGTTATCACTTGTTCCATATTGGCAAAGTTCTTCCAATTCATCGTACATCTTGCTTAAGTGAACATCGAGGGCCTTTATTTGGAGGTCATAAAGATTTTGTCCCGGAGTTGAGGCGAAAAACTCATGCACCGTAGGGTGAAAATCGTCTTTCTGCATGGGAAGTTGCAATCCTACATGAGTGAGATTGTTTGCTTGATATTCTTGGGTAAGCAGTGGTGATTTAAAATTGTTGGGGTCCGGATAGTCACCCAGTTGCTCGATAATTCCTGAGTGAAAATTGGGGCAGCTTTTAATTTTGGTGGTGGTTGAAGGAGTATATCGACTTAGATGGTTGTACTGATCAAAAAGGGCCAAGAAATAGAGCTTTTTATTACTGAAGTTAGAGAGTTCGGTTATTTCATACTGCACATTTTTATCCTTCTCTTCCTTTACAGTGAGTGAGGACGGAGAGCGGTGTGCGGTTACATCAAAGTTGATGTTCAGAACAGGGACTTGATTAACTTTCTGCTCTGGTGAATTGTAATGTGACATTTTAGATTCAATGCTTTCCGGTCGGTACGTGCCGCATCCTCCTAAGAAAGAGATGATTGCGAAGGAGATCATGACCAGTTTTGAAATGCTCTTGAACATATTAAGCCCCTCTGTACAGGATGGATGGTGGTATCCTGTTACAACCCTATCGGTTCACCATTTTGGGGCCATGAATTCGGAATTTTTTTTTGCGGGGGTGGGAAATTCCTACCGCACAGTGAGGTAAGTGCCTTTGGAGAACCGCTGATAATTGATTGCAACTTCAATGGCTTCCATGGCACGACCGGATGTTGTGATATTTAGGCGATATTTTCCGTCGGGTAAAACCTTATAGAATTCTCCGCGATCAAATGGGAACGGCCCGATAACTTTACCATCTTCCAGGTTCTGAAAAGAATATTCACCTTTTACTGTTGGCTGCAAAAAAGTTATCCCCACACCTTGGTGTACCCTTTGAATAAAATTGAGCAGAGACGTTTTATGTGCTTGGTAATAATGATCGACTTGCTCATAGGGTGGCCATTTGTCATCGGAGAGTTCGATCGTGGATTGAAGATCGCCATGCCAATAATAGCTCCAATCCTGCATCCCCCCGTCCACTTCATACCAGGCATAACCATTGGTGATACCTCGGGGAAATTCACGCGAATCCCGCATTTCGGGCACCTGACCAGCATACTCTAATCCCATTTCTTGAATGAAGGCATCCAAGGGATGTTGTTCAGGGGTCGTGTCCCAGGCATAGTTGAATACCACAGCGCCGCCGTGAAAATTGGCCGAGAGTGCGAAGAAATGTTCGGACTCTAAGCGCATGAGGGCCTGGGTTTCCGGCTGCCTGCCAACTTGAGTATTAGTATTATCTTCAGTGGTAAAGTCGGGAAAATTGCGATTTAAATCCACATAGAGAGAGTTGCCTCTTTGATGCTTGTCGGCCCCATCGGGGTTCATGGATGGCATAATATAGATTTCCGTGTCATTAACCAGATGACGAATAAAAGGATCTTGTTGCTGATAACCTTTTCCAAGATCTTGGAGGAGTCTCACCATAAGTTCACGGCCTACAATTTCATTGCCATGCATATTGGCCACAAATTTGAACTCTGGTTCTTTTTCGTCGATCGCTGGATTATCGGAAACCTTTACAATCCAAAGGTCTTTGCCTTCATGAGACTTACCAAGGCCAATCAGCTTCATGATGGAAGAATTGGCCTGGACGATTTCTTTTAATTGTTGGGTAATTTGGGCCGACGTTGGATAATCTGCAAGTTCCGCATCCTTTATATATTGGCCTGGAATATCCTCGAGAGCGGAAAAGGGAATCTGGCGTTGTCTGAGGTATTCTCCCAGGCCCTCGGGACCATATAATTCATATCCGAGAGAAGTGCGGTGATCAATAACCAGATCGGGGTTGCGTCTGAATTCCTGTAAATACAGTCCTTGTGGATCATGAATAAAGTACCCTTCATGGGTATAAATGGCGTGAGATTCCGGCACGGCCAAACATAAGAGGAGTGCGCAAGAGACAAATAATATTTTGAACATAATCATCCTTAATAAAAGTCAAAATATTGTTTCGGGCCTTATGATGCATGTCAAGCAAAGAAATCTAACTTGAGATTTCATCTGAAATCGCGACTAGTAACAACCACTGGGAATAAGGAGAATATATTTATGGCCAAAATGGGTATATTGGCGACATTGGGCCACTTGGTAAATTGTCTTATCCTGATTTAACAATTGAGTCAGAGGACGGAGAGCATAATCAGGGCAAGCCACGCTTTCTGACAGTTGATTGGAATTATTGCTGGTCGGTTCAGTAATCTGGATGTCACCTGAATGATCAATATTTAAATGATAGAAGAGACCTTCTTCTTCCATAACAAAGACTAATTTTTTAGGCAGGATAAGGAGAGGCGTTTCGTCTCGTGGAATAACAAATTCACTGAGGAGCGGAGTCCCGTTTGGGCCGACATTTTGGTCAAAAAGATAGGCCTTCTGAAGCTGAATCATTCCGTGAAAATTGCGAATAGTGGTGGCCAGACTCTTGGCCGCCAATCCTTTTAAGAAAATTTGGGCGGTATGGATGGGCCGTTCTTGCTTGCGGTGATATTCACAAGGAGAATCCCAATAGGCCACAGGGCCTTTTTCATTGACTTTCAATTTGCCCAAGTCGGCAGGAGCGGTTGTGATCTCATCTTTGGGCTGCATCTCCCCTTTTAGCCAGACATTAAATGGAAGACCTTGGTTTTTTCTAAAATCCTCCAAGGCCGTGATATTAAGCTTTTTGTCACGTACTTGTTTCACCACGCTTAACCATTTTTGTCTCTGCTTACCCATCTCTTCATTACACATACTATTGGGGGGGCATCCTTCTATTGGGTGGAAAAGCATGTGGGGTTGGAAAGGTTTTTCATTGTTAGGTATTGAAGGAGGTTCAGCAACAGTGCCTTGGACCAATCCAGAGGTGCCCCAGGGCCAGAACCAGATCAAGATATAAAATGTCAGAATTAACTTGCTGGACAAAAAAAACATTTTCAAAGTACTCTGGGCCATAACGATACATCCAGTTTTGATTAACAATCAAAATATCATTGATTGGCCATGAGGTCCAATTAAGTCAGCGAAGCTGCCCAGTGGGTGGAGGCCCGACAACATTTCAAGTTTTGATCTACCCATCAAAACCTTCTTGCCAGCTTTTTTTTAGTTGCCCTGGAAGGCATGTTGTGTATTGCTATGCAAATCTAGATATTGTGTCAAAAAAATGAACTAGTGCTCGGAATATACAATATGTTGTGTTTTCCTTTTGACAAGAATACCCATCTCCGTTTTTAATGAAAGAATCACACAACATTCATCGCTTTAGAGAAGGAGGGTCGATGAGAATCAAACGTATATTCACCAAGAAAGGTGTTTCGCCGTACCAGGGAATGGAATTCGAAAAACGTGTTAGTCAGATTAAGCACGTTGACGGGAAAGGCGCTAATGCGATGGAAGTTACTGTTCCAAAGGTTTGGTCAGATGTTGCCTCTGATATTTTGGCCCAGAAATATTTTAGGAAATCCGGTGTTCCTCAGAAGGATACCAAGGGACATGTGATCACAGGTCCAAATGGTAAACCTCTGCTCGGTGCTGAAACGGACGCCCGGCAAGTTTTTGAGAGACTTGCTCATTGTTGGAGATCTTGGGGTGAAGAGTATAAATATTTCTCGAGTAAAACCGATGCCGATGCCTTTCAGGCCGAACTAGAGTATATGCTGGCCTATCAGATGGCCGCGCCCAATTCTCCACAATGGTTTAATACCGGACTTTTTTCCAGCTATGGGATTTCGGGAAAACCTCAGGGACATTATTTTGTTGATCCCAAAACGCATAAGTTGAGCAAGTCTCCGTCGGCCTATGAACGGCCGCAGCCTCATGCCTGTTTTATCCAATCGATTAATGATGATTTGGTGAATGAGGGCGGGATCATGGATCTATGGTCCCGTGAGGCCAGACTTTTTAAATATGGTTCTGGCACTGGTACCAATTTTTCCAGTATCCGCGGTAAAGATGAGAAATTATCTGGGGGAGGGGCTTCCTCCGGTCTTATGTCCTTTTTAAAAATTGGCGATCGTGCCGCGGGTGCCATCAAATCGGGCGGGACGACTCGACGTGCGGCCAAAATGGTTTGCCTCGATCTTGATCATCCTGATGTGGAAGATTTTATTAATTGGAAGGTGAAAGAAGAACGCAAGGTCGCTTCTATGGTTGCCGGTTCTAAAATTTGCCGCAAGCATCTCCAGGCGATTTTAGATGCCGTTCAGACAGGCAATGGTGATGATCGTTTTTCTCCCAAGAAAAATCTGGCCTTGCGTGAAGCCGTTTCCAAAGCGAATCGCGACGCTGTTCCCATGAACTATGTCGTTCGCATGATTGAATTGGCCCGTCAGGGTCATTGCAAGCTTGATTTTGAAGAATACAACACGGATTGGAATAGCGAAGCCTATGATACCGTGTCTGGGCAAAATTCTAACAATTCCCTTCGTATTCCTAACGATTTTTTTAAGGCCTTGGAAAAGGATAGTTATTGGGAACTAAAGTCGCGCACCGATGGACGCATTATCAAGAAGGTGAAGGCGAGAGATCTTTGGGAGCAAATTACTTCGGCAGCATGGAATTGCGCTGATCCCGGTGTCCAGTTCGATACCACAATCAATGAGTGGCATACCTGCCCTGAGGACGGTCGAATCAATGCCAGCAATCCCTGTTCGGAATACATGTTTTTGGACAATACCGCTTGTAATTTGGCTTCATTGAATTTGGTTAAATTTCTCGATCCAGTGACCGGACTGTTCGATGTGGAAAAATATATTCACGCCTGCAGTCTTTGGACTATTGTTTTGGAAATTTCAGTGTTAATGGCGCAATTTCCTTCAAAAGAAATTGCGGAACTTTCCTATCGCTATCGGACTTTAGGTTTAGGCAACGCCAATATTGGGGCCTTGCTGATGATCATGGGTATTCCTTATGATTCTGAGAAAGGACGTAATATCGCCGCCGCTCTTTCGGCCATTATGGGCGGTACGGCCTACAAGACATCGGCCTTGATGGCACAGGAGCACGGGCCTTTCGACGGATACGAGAAAAACAGTGCGGCAATGTTGAGAGTTATTCGCAATCATCGACGTGCCGCCCGTGGTGAAATGGATGGTTATGAGGGACTCACGGTGAATCCCGTTCCTTTGAACCTTGAAATCACCGAAGGTTATCTGCAAACCGCGGCCCAGGAGGCCTGGGATCAGGCCTTGGCCTTAGGGGAAAAATTTGGTTTTAGGAACGCCCAGGTAACTTGCATTGCTCCTACAGGCACGATCGGTTTGGTGATGGACTGTGACACAACAGGGATTGAGCCCGATTTTGCCTTGGTCAAATTTAAGAAGTTGGCCGGTGGCGGATACTTTAAAATTATCAATCAATCGGTGCCTCGCGCCCTTAAGGCCTTAGGCTATAGTGATGAAGCCGTATTAGAAATGGAACATTATGCCGTTGGACGGGCCACCTTAAAGGGCTGTCCCCATATTAACGCTGAAGCACTCAAGAAAAAGGGTGTGGATCAGAAAACAATTAACGCCATTGAAAATTCGCTCCATTCCGCTTTCGATATCAATTTTGCTTTTTCGCGCTATCACTTCGGTGATGAATTCTTGAGAGAGAAATTAGGGCTGAGTGAAGAACAAATCAATGCACCCGATTTATCCATCTTAAATCTACTGGGCCATAAGGACAGTGAAATTGCCGCCGCCAACGACTACATCTGCGGAACGATGTCATTGGAAGGTGCCCCCGGACTTAAGGCCGCCCACCTTCCCGTGTTCGATTGCGCCAGCAAGTGCGGCCGTTATGGAACCCGCATGATTGGGGTCGAGGGCCACATTCGCATGATGGCAGCTGTTCAACCTTATATTTCAGGGGCCATTTCAAAAACCATTAATATGCCGAATAACGCCACTCTCAAGGATGTTGGAAATGCTTACATGTTGTCATGGACGCTCATGACCAAGGCCAATGCCCTTTATCGTGATGGCAGCAAGCTGTCGCAACCTTTGAATGCTTCGGCCTTCGAGGATTTGGCCCTTATGGATTTTGATGCCACTCCGACTGTGCAGAAAATTGAAAAGATTTCCGAAGTTTTGGTTGAGAAGATCATCTATCGTGAAGTCTCGAAGCGCAAAACCCTCCCCAATCGACGGACCGGCTATACTCAGAAGGCCTCCATTGGAGGACATAAAGTATACTTGCGAACCGGTGATTATGCCGACAATACGCTGGGTGAAATTTTCATTGATATGCATAAAGAGGGAGCCGCTTTCCGTTCTTTGATGAACTGTTTCTCCATCGCCATTTCTTTGGGATTGCAATACGGCGTTCCCCTGGAAGAATTCGTGGACGCTTTCACCTTCACCCGTTTTGAACCCAACGGAGTTGTTCAAGGCCATGACAATATTAAGATGTCCACCTCCGTCATTGACTACATCTTCCGTGATTTGGCCCTCAAGTATTTGGGCCGAACTGATCTTGTGCATGTGGCGCCTGAAGATTTGAATCCCGGTTCCATTCATGATGAAAACAAGGAGGAGAATCCTCTCTTGGAAATCATGGAGGGGCAAATGGAGGCCCAGCAAGTTGAGCTTCACGCTGATGGATCAACGGTGATGAACACCCAAAAGGTTTTTACCCGTGAATCCAATTCTAAAATGCTCTCCGAGCAGAAAAAGCGGCAAAGTGCCAAACTCAAAGGTTATGAAGGGGACCCTTGTAATGACTGTGGAGCTTGGACGCTTTTACGCAATGGCTCGTGCTTGAAGTGTGATTCTTGTGGCGGGACAACTGGATGCTCTTAAATCGGTCCGCAGTAGAGGTGATGGTTCCAACGGTATCCGCTCAAGAATTTACCGTAGCCCGTTTCGGATTGTCCTGTGGCGGCATCGCGGTCTCGGGTGCTGTCGATAATGGAGAAGCGATTATTTTGTGATACAGGATTGGCGGTTGCATCTGGTGGGTTGATGGACATCATGAGGTTGGGCTCGCCTTGGAAATTTCCAAAGGCAGCACCTGGACGAACGGTCATGTCTGAGCAGTAGGCTTGCCCTAGAGCTGTTATTTTGTCATAACTTTCCTCATTCCAGGCCACCTCTCCAGTTTCCGGAATAAAATCTTCGTCGGTGAGGCCTCCTCCAGGTTCACCACTGCCAACCCCTTCAGTACTGACGTAGCGATTGAAATAGACGTGGAGATTTGTTCCACGAGGAAGTCGGCAAACCATTTGGCCCGCAGGTGCGGCCGGAGCACCGGGAGCGACAACAGGCGCGAGAGCGTAGCCCGAGCAACACTGCCCCTGATCGGTGACTGTTTCACCAAGTTTTTTACAGCAAAGGAATTGTTCGCCAGAAAAGATGGCGGGGAATTTGACTTTATCTTGAAAGACGATTCTATTTTGGGTTCCCTCAGAGTCCGTGGTAGTGGCGTCCGGATCATAGATTTTCATAGTGCCATCAGAATAGCTTTGGGCCACAGCGGCGGCAAAGAAGGACTTGGTGGTATTAATCTCATCTTTAAACATATCCGGGACGATTTTACGTGAATGAGCATTGCATATAATGGGTTCATAAAAGATCTGAGGAATGCCAAGAAGTTCCAGCCGCCCCAGTTTTGAGAGATAGTAGTTGCTGTTACCGCCCTCCAAACCACTACCCATATAGCCGTCATCTCCTGGATCGATGGAACTGTTGCCATAATAATCAGAAACAGTATTGCCAGCGTTGTCTTCAAAGGTTCCCATGCCTGCGACATTGTAGGTGATTTGTACACCAGCTAGATGTGACATGGGGGCAACGGTACTATAGGGTGCAACGGCTTGACCGTGTCGGGTGTGAACTGCGATGACGTCCCTATTATTGTATTTATACATCCTGATTGTATCGCGACAGCCAGCATCGAAGTGAACATTCCCACTCAATGCAGCGACAATATCGCCGCCGCCCGGAAAGGGAGGAGTTTGAATGGCTGAGGCGAGACATGCTGGTGTGGGGAACCCCTGCCCCCCTGATCCTTTATACATCACCCTCATGTCTATGATATTCCTAGAACCACCAATATAACTTGGGAGATAAAAGAAGAGTACGCCTTCAAAGACATCGACAGTGGAATCGCCTTGCATATATAGGGTCCAAGGAATTTTTTGGGGAGCTGCGCTAATGGTATAGTTGATAAACTTGCTGTAGGTGGGGAATGGTTCTGCATAAGTCGGGATGAAAGGTGAAACAGCAGTTACTCTCTCCGGTAAATCCAGACGGTAAGGGGGGGTATTTTTATCGGCCCCTGAACCGAGGGGATTTGACTGGGGGAAAACGCTGAGAACATGCCGACTGGTGCTGATAGTATCTACACCGCCGGTTGCAGCATCGTTCCTGTCGAAAGTCCAAGTTCCTGCTCCTTCAAGTGTTTTTGGTGCAGCAATGTTAAAATCATTGGCAGCATCCCCCAAGGCACGTTGCATGCATCCCCCGCCCGCATCCTGGTTCGGTGCGCGCGGAAATTCGCAATAGCGGAAATTATCTTCGCGCCATTCTACCAGGTTGGTCATAGCTTCTGCCGCATCTTCATCATAGGCCATTTCGGTGCGATAATTTAAGCATTTGAAATTTTCTGGCTGGATTTTGAGACGATCTCGAATCGTCCAATCGTGGGTACCATCGGCAAATTTACGGATGGCCCCGCCACCACAGCAGGTGAGTCGGGCAGTCTCGTTAATGGTTTTCCATTGATATGATAATGCCCGCAAGCCTGTCAGTGTCGTGGTGATGTTGGGAGTTTCGAATGTGATTCCATCCGCTTTCATTCGTCCAAGGGGAACACTGGCATAGCGAGAATAGCGTCCGGTAACATTGGCCCCCTCTGAGGGCAGTTTGCCCGTGTTGAAAGCTTGAGCGGCTGCAGTACTTGGGAAATAGGTGCTGAATTTGTCACCGAGTGCGCCAGAGCCTGAGGTTGTCCCTGTGCCAGTATAGCTTGTAAAGAGAGTGAGGTCATTGCCGATGGAGCGACAGCAGCGATTGTCTTTGAGACTGTAGGTAGAAAAGTCAGCAGCATTGAGGAATGGGATCGGGTTCTTTTGGCCACAGACGAGAGATTCTTTCCAAAAGAGGTGTTCGGGATCACCGGAGCCAAAATAGTTTCGATCGAAATTCTTGGCCTGTGCATAGTGAAGGACATTGGGAGCACAATCCAAGTCGGTGTGACAGAGTGAACCGGCGCGACGGAGGCAGGCATTTTGAGCAAGACCTGGCAAGAGTACGCTGGCCGGCGAAGATGTGTATTCAATATCCTTCCAGGTGTTGGTGCCATCGACCTTGGCGGCCTCTTTTCCACACATATTTTGATTCTTTCTAAAGATATAGTCATCATCATTAGGGGTGACTGCGGTAAAATAAGCGGTACCGCTTGAGGAATTACCCCATCCGCTCGAAGTAGTTATAATGTAATTTTTGTAGTTGGCGTTTGCTTTATCTCCATCTAAAAATTCTCTCATATCAAAACTCGGACAAGTACGGGCGCGGGTATTGCCACCAGAGGCAGTTGCATTACAGCTACCAATCTGACTGATAAAATCAGTCCGACGCGAATTGTCCTTCCCGGTTTGCTGCTGTTGCCAGGAATTGTAGGCCAGACTTTTACCTGGCATGCACAATCCCCAATCAGCATTGGCAGGAGTTGATGTCGCATAGAGGGAAAAATTGTGTCGGAGATTTTCTTTAATTATATCAGTCAATGTCTTGCCACCACTGGTATATGATTTCGGTCGTCCTAAAATATCCGTATCTTTGCCGTAGAGGATATTATTAATGTCATTGGGTTCACGAATGACTTGATCATTAAAGACGCTGGTTTCGTTTAAGTTGGCGCAGAAAAAGTTTGGAGCACAGACAAAAATCTTGGCATTTCCGATGGTGGAGCCGGTGGTGGGCGTGTAAATATTGTTTGTAAAGAAGTCTGTCTTGCAGGGTGCTCCCATCCCTCGGTACACACAGCGTTTTTTACTACCGGTGGGGAGAGTGCCGTTATACAAAATGCTGGTGATTCCGCCGGACTTCTCATCCAACTGTTCATTTCCATCGAGATCGAATTTTGGAGTGTAGGTTTTTAAGGCCGAGGTACTGATGCACATATATTCCCAGCCTAATTGAGAAACACAATCCCCGTCAGTTTCACACTGATGATATTTTTGGCAAGAAGCTCCACTATTATTGGTGGCATCAATATTGGAAAGATTAGGATCAAAATCAAAATCAGCGGCCTGATTTTGTCCATTGTCGGTAGTGATGTTAACGCTGATATCGGTTGGTTGAGTTAGGTCGGCAAAGGGAGCATTGATCGCCAGATAGAGTTTATTGCCTTTGGCCTGGATACGTCGGCCACCTCCAATGGCAAACCAACTGACACCATTGAAGCTACCAATAACAGCGCCTCTATTAAATCCATACCAGTCTCTTTGATAGCCATTTGCAAACATGGCGACCTGAGTGCTCAAGCGCGCACTTCGTTGTGCCGCCACTGTTCCACTGGCACGTTTCATGTGAGAAAAAGCAATCATGGTAGGAGGGACAAAGCATGCTCGACCGAAAATGGTGTCTTCATAGTTCCCCAGGGTGATATTGGTTTGATAGGTATCCCGGGAAGTGGTGTGGCCGACGGCTTCAAGTCCACGCCCCTGTACACTGGAAGGAAAAGCGGTGAAAGAAGTAAACCAAGAATCTTTAGCACACATCGGGCATGGGGTGTGGTTGCCTTTGAGAGCAGAAATAATATAGGTTTGATCATATTCCACGTTGACCATAATGGCGGGACGGGCCCTGGATAGATCTACTGTGAGTTGGCCTAAGATAGCATTCATGTTGAAGCTGCCATTATTTTCTGCTCCGGATTTTCCGGCCTCATCGAGATAGGAAAATTGCGCGCCTTCGTTGGTAGGGGCAGGACTGATATTTTTCAAGGTGGATACATCGTCGACGGCCGCACCGTCACTGCTTTTGAAAAAACGATGAGGTGCGGTTCGCGCGGGAACGTTAAGTCGTAATTCTTGAAATTGGGTTGGAATTGCCACCGGTTGTGGAATAAGACAGGTCACCGAGGTGACTTTATTTTGCAGATCAAAAGTGGCCTGCAGACCAAAGTCCGGACAGATGGGGTCATCCGGTGAGGCAGGGAAGGGGTCTGCATCACATCCACAGCGTTCCCATACATTAGAGCGGATTCTATCGTGGTCAGACTGGAGACCGCCGGAACCCGTACCACTGCCAAAACAGTAATACGTCCAGACCCCAGAACCACTGCCGGTCTCACAAGTGGATTTACTGGTTGAAGTAGTGTTGGAGCAAGTTCCATTGGCATAGTTGGGTGAAGTCTTTTTACCTTCTTCGAGGCACCAGTATTCGCGCACCAGAATGTCAAAGGCGGCTTGGGCGGTGAAAATAGCATTCGGATATGCGGTGGGCGTGGCCTGGATGCGAGGAATGTTGGTACAGACGTAGTAGAGGTTTGGCCAATTGATGAAATTCAGTGGATTGGTGGCGATCTCGGCTTGCGCCTGTGAATAGTAGGGATCGGAGCTGGCATTGGGTTTTTGCATTCCGTCCTTCACGCACTGACCGTTCAGGCAACAATCAAATCCCTTTGTCGTGCAACTGGCATTGGTGCACAGACTTTCGCTTGAAGTACTGCCTGATGTTGTATCGATTCGCAAGGCCAGACCTGCGGTATTTAGGAGTGTGCTGGGAACTAAAGAAGTGTCAGAAATGCTGCCGCCCGATGAGAGATATAATCCCATTGAGGTGGAAGTGATCAGTTCAAAGCAACTACTGCAAAATGTTTCAGGAGAGTAGGCGATATAACTGGAGTTGCTGACAGTACTAATTGGACCAGCGCAAGCGGCGCTATTGTCGGATGGATTGGGAAGGTCAAGCCGTAAGAGGCGTTCAGTTGTTCCTGTCGTGAAATCATTGTAGGTAATAGGAATGGCGCGAACACGAAGCTGTTTGCGCGCTGTCGAGTGAGAATACCCAAAGACCATGCAATAGGTTTGTGCAAAGTACGTGCTGTTGGCCAGAAAGTTGTGCAAGGGAGACCCTCGCAGGTAAATCACTGTTTCAATGTTTTGATTGATCGTTATAGTTCCGGTAATTTTACTGCCTGAAAACCAATAGAGTTCACTACTGGAGGAGAAACCCGGCGCAGGAGCGGTGGGCTTAGTGGTGGTACTTGTCGTGGCGTCTGCCTTTGATGATTTGCGTGCATTACTACCACCGGATTGCGGAACACAAGCGGCCGTGAATTGGATCGCGATCAGAATCCATATACAAGTTGTTAAATAGGCCTTTGGTTTAAAAACCAAGAATTCCTCCATGCCACCCAAGGCCCTAGCTTTTCGGCTTAAGCCCTCTCGAGCTTAAGGCCTTGGAATAAGTAATATTTTAGCCCGTTTTATAAGTATGTTTACGAGCTGCGGAGAAATGCAGCAGAAATTTGTTCTAAAAATAACTTAACCTCTTAAGACTATTGGAGAAAGAAAACGATAGGAAAATCTTGATGATATCAGGAGGGTTTTTTTTGCCTGCAACAATTTGTGCTAGTGCCCCAAATATGTGGCATAGCTGCCATAACCCCCTGAGGTTGAAAAACCGGAGAGTCCATAACCTCCGGTCGAATAGAATCCCGTGAAGGGCATAAACTGGCCCATTCCAGCTGTATAGAACCCCGTAGATGGGTAGAGAGAAGAGTTGAATAGACCGCTTGAGAATGGATAGGCCGATGCGGATGGCATGAAAGTCGGTAATGAAGTGCCACCAGTTCTTACCAATGGAGCTGCCCATTTAATCTCGGAATCACTGGAAGAGTAAATGTTACCACTGGGGGTGAAGGTGATGGGATTGTCATTTTTTATTTCTGGAGGGGAGGGTTCATTGGTATTGTCAGCAACTGGTCCGACAGGTGATACGGGAGAAGTCGGGTTGTGGGCCGAGCATAAATTGGGAAGATTGGTTGCCAAGCTAAAGGGGCCGGCACCAGTTGATCCTTCAGGCCGGAAAGAATCATTCACAATGCGACAATTGGCCGCAATAGAACTTCGCAATGAGGGAATAGAGCTATCGGAAACGATATCTTGTGGTGAAATGCGTGATAAAATGCGACCGGAGTTACCCACCAGATAGGTGATGGATTGGACTTCACCGCCCATTGGTGTGACCGAGCAGGTTACGCTGGAAATTCGTTCGGCACAACTCATTTTGGCCAAATTGGCGAGAGCTTTGCGAACATTCTGAATGGCGCGAAAATTCGCCAAAGTGGGAGTTTCGAAATTTTGAATCAGCTGCTCCACGTTGGCCAATTTGCTCTCAAGCTCACTTTCTTTTTGAGTGATTGAATCGTTTTCACTGGCAGGAGGAAGTGAGGAAATACATTGGTGAATGGCGCGTGATAGCGCATCCTCGCTCATAGAACCGAGCTTGGTGACATTGATATCCGCCGTGGGACAGGATGTGAGTTCAGTGGGCAGAAAATTTTCTTTGTATTTTATCATCTGGCCGAGCAGAAGTTTAAAAAGCGTTTTGTCGTTATTGATATTTTTCGCGGTGATGAGTTTATTGCCATCAACCTGGCGCCCTTCGCGTAAGGCGGCTTCAATTTCGGCCCGATTATTAATGGAGATCAGCGCATCTCGAACATCATCGGCCGTGTTACTCAGTTTTTCATCAGTATAATTTACCGGATTTGTATCATCATAAAAACCGTAGACGGCCTGATTGGGTTTGGCCTTGACCTTTTTCCAATTCTGTAACCAGTCACGCAATTGGTCCTGATGTATGCGTAAATTCAAATTACCTGACGAGATAAAACGCGAAACCGACATGCGCTTCAATTGTTGCAGAATAATCGGATCGTCATTGTCGGCCCCACTGGTGACTCCCAGATCGGTGCGGATATTATCTTTGAGATTATTAAAGGATTGGGTGAGTTCCTGCTTTTGTGAGGTGCTTATGGCACAGGTCTTCCGGTCGCGCATTTTGGCGATTCTTCCCGTGAGATCGGACCCGGGCCCGGTGCCCCAACCTGCCACTGTCGAGGAGCCGCTTCCGGACAGACCAACCCGGTTTAAACACTCAAGCTGGGCCTGGTAAATTTGATCATACTTCGCCATAAAGGTCTTGGTGCCTTCGAATTGTTTGCTGATGACATCAATTCCTCGAAGTTTGCGTCCATCGCGTGTCACAGATAAGGAGCTAATGGGATTGGAATTCAAAATTTCATGATACTCATCGAGGGCCGTGCGTGCCTGATCAGAGAGCAATTTATCGGCGGCCTTTTGCGCCGGTGTTTTCCCCGCCAATGAAGAAGGATCAAGTGCGGGATCTTTTTCAATGGCGCGGGCCATGTGAGCATAATAGAAAGCACGGGCAAAGCGATCAATAAGTTGTTTTGTTTGGGCCGCCCCCGGGGCCGGCCCGGTTAATAATTCACAGAAGCTGGTGAGATGAGCTTGGGTTTGTGCCGTTCCACATTTGCCCACAAGTGTACTGACGAGAGGATGTGGGGTATTGGCATCACTTGGTGGTGCAACTTTTAGCTGTTCTAGGGATGTGGCATCGCCCAGCAGGGTTCGGAAAGTCGATTCCATCGCCACCATATTTCCCAGGTCCATAAGGCCTGTATTAGACATGTAATCGTGAGGATCGGTTACATCATACAATGTTTCTCCATCTTGCAGACCCATCACGATGCCTCCCGTGAGGGCATCGGAGTGAATACTATCGCGAGTGTAACCGGTCATGTTATCCCATAATTTTTCATCAGGATGAGTGCTCATATTAGGGTCGGGACGGTTGTTCAAATAGATGAGGAAATTGGCATAACGCTGCCGCAACATGATGAGTCCCTTAATGATGGATAACTTCGCCGCAAGTTCATTTCGTCTTTTGAGAGCTTCCTTCAAATCAATGCTGTGAGTTTCTCCAGTGGGGGTGCCCAACTTCAAATCCAAAATATATCGTTCAAGTTGTTGCAAATCCTGCTGATATTCTTCACATGAACGTGCGGTAAAGGAGTGATCCGCCACCGCTGTGTTCAAGAGTGGGATCAAAAGGGCCAATATATGAATGATTAATAGTTTCATGTAATCCAGTCCCAGTGTAATGCGTCTTATCGGGGAATACTTGATAAAAATGAAATAGTTTTGTGACGATCTTTAACTATTTAAAAAAACGAAACTTTAGAAGCCTCGGCCCTGTCTCAGCATGCCTCATAAAATTGTCAGTTAAAAACGCACCTCCCCAGCATCGCATTTCTTCACCCGATGGAAGATTGAGTCTGGCACATGCTGAATAGGCGCCTACGGAGATATGGCTTCATGCCGCGTAACTCCAGTTTTTGCGCAAGATGAGAAAAATTCTTCCATGTATTCAGCGAGTAGGCTACCTATTTGCGTACTTTAAACAGCGGGCCTATTTGATTTAGTTTTTGGCCACTTACGACCCTGTAACTTAATGACATAAAAAAATTAAGCCGATTCTTCTCGTGCCCTGATAACCAAATCTAAATCCCAGGTGGCCTGGAGATTCATCCAAAGCTTGGGAGTCGTCCCGAGGGCCTCTGCCAAATCCAAAGCCGTTTCAGCAGTAATGCCTCTTTTACCTTTAATAAGTTCATTGAGTTTGGCCTTCGTCCATCCAATTTTTTCGGCAAACGCTGCTTGAGTCATATCGAGCGGACATAGAAATTCCTCAAGCAAAATTTCTCCAGCATGGATCGGAATTTTAGGCCTTTTCATTTCAGTTTGATCATGTCTTTTTGTCATAAAATTTCATCCTTAGTCGTGGTAATCCTCAATCGAAACCAAATGGGCATTGCCTTCAGTCCACATAAAAATCAATCTCCACTGATCGTTGATTCTTATCGAAAAAAAACCTTTGCGATCTCTCTTTAGCGCCTCAAGGCGATTGCCTGGAGGAACTTTTAGATCATTTAAATCCCCTGCATCATGCAGATAGGCCAGCTTTCTTAACGCCACTCGATGGAGTTCTGCTGGGAAGGTCCTCGTTTCCTTAGACCTTCTCGCTTCAAATAAATCTTCCGCTAACTTATTAGCAAAACTCACGATCATAAGGGATGTTATCATATTACGATAATGCAGTAAATAGGAAAGTTTATTTTATTAGCAAAGGCACTGATATTGGGCCGTTGCCTATCTATTTTGCAATTCCGAGGAGGCCAGCGAAAGATGGACCAAGACCTTTAATCACTGCTTTAAGAGCGGTTCCATGTTCAGTTTTGGTAAACGCCAATGCTGAATATTTTGTGAGTCACTTATGGCCGCAGACCGAAAATCATATTCTCCATGAAATTGCGTAAAAATGTTTTTTAAATTCGATCCGTTGCGAGCTTCTGTTTTAGAAGAACTCAGATTAAAGTGCCAAATCTTTGTGTCACAAAGTCTCACAGTTAAAAACGCAACCCAATTGAGAACTTGCCATTCACAATATTGGTTGTTTGACGAGTACCATCGGCAAAGGTTTCATTCATGCTGATGGCCTCAGCTGCACCTTCCACCAGGAGTGAGTATTTTTCAGACAATTTAGTTCTCAGTCCAAACCGAAAGACAGGGCCTAAGAAGGCCGTGCCTGCTGATTTCGCACCGGCGACATCAGTTTGTGATGTGCCGATACCGCCGCCGGCAGCACTATAGAAGTGATTGCTGGTGTTGCTGAAATCAGGAAAGTTGTAGATCAACTCGCCGGTCAGAAAGTATCGCACAGTGGTTATCACCAGATTGGGGGTTTCTTGTTTGCTGGTTTCATTGTCCATACGAAGTCCCAGGGAGTAATCCACCGATTCGATGAGTTTTGAATTGTAGGAGCCATCAAATTGCAGTCCGACGCGCTCGCTTGAGGCCTGGGAACCGGTCTCGGATACACTGGCATAGACGCCTCGGGAACTGCCGGCACGGATAATCCAATAAGGGACAGGTTTTGCTTTTGCTTGCGCCACTCGCTTGGTGAGTTCTTCTTTCAGGTGTGGGATTTTTTGCCAGATGGTTTCCAACGAAGTATTGAGCACGACGAACTGACGTTTTTGGAAAGGGACTTGCATTTTGGGGTCCGCTACCTGCCAAAGTGAATAGTCACTTGTTACCTCAATGGCCTTGCATAAAATGCTCACCTTGTCGGTTGAGAAAAGCGCTTTCTGATGAAGGACTGCTCCTTCACGCGCACCCTTCCTGATGACGAAGGTGGCCCGGGAAGCCGAGACGGTTTGAATAATAACCAATTCTTCATCTCCGGAAATGGTGTTCAATCGCATGGAGCTGTCCAAATTGGAATTGATTTGGGCCGTTGCTGGATGTTGCCAAAATGCGAACCACAGCAAGATCGAGATCAAAAGTAGTAACTTCATGATTTTATTGTAACTCTTTTTGTCACCCAATGAACTCTCACGGAAGATGGAGAATATTGCCCTATGACTTGGGCAGAAAAGCGTCCTTGGTATTTCTGGCAGCATGAGTTTTGGCATTATTACCCGAGGGAAAAGTTTGTCCGTATAATAGAGTCAAGTAAGTCCTACTAAGCTTTGAACGTGGTCTGTCGAAAAGGTTATGGGGATTTGAGTGAAAAAATTGTCGAAAATTTATTTTCTTCTTTATGTGGTTAGCTTCCTTTTTTCAGGATGTATTGGAAGCATGAACAATCTAAACCCCTTGGCCGATGTCACAAAAAATAATAAATCGATAGCGACTCCCGTTGTGTCTACCATTAGCGTGGATTTTGATCGTGTAACCATCACGGGAAGCAATTTGGATAAGGTGACAGAAATGACCGCGAGCGGTTGGGGCAACAATCATACCCTGACGATCACTTCTCAAAGCGCCAGTTCCGTAGTGGGGTTAGTCACATCACCATCTCTTACTTTTTACGCCCAACAAACTTATGATCTGATTATCAGTTCCGCTTCAGGGCAGACCGTGTACCCCATCAATTTTCAGATGCTGGACAACACCGTTTCAAGCGCCAAACTACAAAACTCCAGTGTGACTTCGGACAAGATTGCCACCAAGGCCGTGACCTATTCAAAGATTGATACCACCGGTGCCGATGATGGAGATGTTTTGACTTATTCGCAAGCTGATGGTGCCTGGTTGGCGGCCCCACCTGTGGCTGGTGGAGGTGGTGGAGGAAGTGTTTCCTCGATAGCACGAGGAACCGGGCTGGTCAACCAAGGCAGTAGCATTACAACCACGGGTACCATTGCCGTCAATGTGGGGTCTGGTTCCGGTCAGATTCAGACGTTGGATGCAAGTGGAGATTTTAGTTTTGGCAATTCAATTATTTTAAATTCGCAAACGGTAGGAGAGGGAATATTTTCCCTTTTAGATTCTGGCGCGTCTAGCGATTTTCAGTTTTACAACACGGGTGACTTCCACCTCACTTATAGTTCCAACCTGACGACTTACAATGATGCTTTGAAGGTGAAAAGTAGCGACGGAGATGTTGAAGTCGTTAATGATTTAGTGGTTGGGAGTACGTTGAAAATCAATAATGGTGGCTCGAATACAAGCATTATGTTTCCCTCAAGTCGTGGAAACGTAGGTGAGTTTTTGCGGACAGATGGTGCCGGTGGAACTTCGTGGGCCTTGGTTGCTGGCACAGGCACGGTGACTACTGTAACGAGAGGAGTTGGATTCGCCTCGCAAGGAACATCAATTACGACTACCGGCACCCTTGATTTGGATGTAGGAACGACAGGGAGTAAAATTCCCCAATTATCCGGTGGTTTTTTGGCCGAAGTCATTATTCCCCAGGGGATTGATGCAACTAAAATCGGTGCCAACACCAATGTTAGTGACGCAGAGTATGGCTATTTAGATGGTGTGACATCAGCGATTCAAACGCAGTTGGGTGCAAGAGAGCCCACCATTACTGCGGGTGTTAATACTCAGTATTATCGAGGTGACAAAACGTGGCAGACACTTGATACCAACGCGGTACCAGATGTAGCGGGCAAGCGCTACATGAGTATTCTGGATTATGCTGCCATAGGTTTGCTGCCACTTTCAGGAGTGGCAAATCAAACGCAGCCTGTTTCCGAACGGACGGTGGCCTTGCTCAAAGAAAGCGTCACTTCGCTGCTGGAACCCTTGATTACCTTGAATAATGGGGTACAGCCTACATCTGGTCAAATTATCGTTGGTAATGCTGGAGGAGTTTTTACTTATAATGATTTCTTGACGTACTTGAATACTAGAATACATCCTTCAGGCACACAATCGAATCTCCTTTTAGGTATGGGAGTTGGTACAGCAACGATCACTGCTGGGGCCTTAGGCAATATCGGTATTGGCAGTGGTGCCATGGCAGCGATAACATCGGGGGATAACAACTCGGCCGTTGGATATACAGCTTTGGCCGCCTTAACCACAGGAGGGAACAACACGGCCTTTGGTTATAGAGCTTTGTTGGCGGGCACTACAGCGGCGGGCAATACGGCACTTGGGTTAGATGCGCTCAATGATGTCACCATCGGTACTTACAATACGGCGGTTGGTGCCTACATCATGGATAACGGAACGGGTACTGCAATTACCCAAAATACAGGTGTTGGTTATTCCATAATGCGGGCAGTGACCAGCAACTCCAATACAGCGGTTGGATACAATACCTTGAATGCTTTAGGTGCGGGGGCGTTTAATGTGGCGATGGGAGCTCTCACGGGAGATTCACTCACCACGGGGAGTAACAATGTGTTGCTGGGATACAATGCTGGGACAGAATTAACGACTTCCAGCAATAATACCATCATGGGATACGGTGCTGGAAGCCAACTAACTACGACAGGCAGCAATGTCATCATTGGTGCCGATGCAGGGCCAACAGCGGCACCAACTAATGGAAGTTTGTTGTTTATCGACAACGCAATTTCAGACACACCGTTAATAGGTGGAAATTTTACTACCAATGTCGTCTATATTAATCATGATCCAGATCAATTAGTCGATTTGCCTAATGCCACTTCAGGTTTATGGGTGGATGGAAGTGCCTATAAGAGTGACGGCAGTTCCTCTTGGTCCCTAACATCCGATGCGCGGCTTAAGGAACGCATTGTTGATTATGACCGTGGTCTAGAGGAAATCCTGGAACTTAGGCCGGTGCGCTTTCACTACAAGGAAAATGCAACCCTTGGACTTAAAGGCCAAGATGAGCATATCGGGATTTTGGCCCAAGAGGTTCAAACGGTCATTCCTGAGTCAATCACCACAGGAGCGAGAGGCTATTTGAATTTTCATCTCGACCCAGTTGTCTGGACGAGTGTCAGGGCCATTCAAGAATTGCACAAAAAAATAGAGAAATTAGAAATCGAGAATAAACAATTGAAATCATATCTTTGCACTAAAGACCCCAAGGCCCCCTTCTGCACTCCCTAACAAAATGGGAGAAAGGTGGCATAATTCCTGGGCGACCATTACAACGCTCAAGTTGTTAAAACAATTTTAAAACTTTCGGAAGTATCTGAAATTACAACGATTACTTGAACAAATATCTCAATTATTATCAAAAAGGCGGAAAATATTGATAACGAGACTCTAACTCGTTCAAAAGGATAGGGTTTCTGCCCGATAAGTTGGCGAGGTTTGGGAACTTTATGCAGCGAAGTCTTTTAATGTTTTTGTGGACAGGGGTGCTTTTCTTGTCTGCTTGCCTTCCGGAAAAGGGTAAGGAGGATGCGACATGCTTGGAATATCAAACTTTTGATTCTAAAACCAGGAGTTGCGTTAACGTCGGCGTGACAAGGAAAACACCAACGGGAACATTGAGCAATTTGACGGTGGCAGAAGATTCAGGGGCAACTCAAGTTACTCTGACCTATTCAGATATAAACAGTGATACTGCGACAGCTTGCTATATTTCCAGTGCCAGCAGCACGTTGGATGGAGATGGCCTTTTTCCTGTTAGTTGCTCATGTGTGGCCGGACTTTGTCGTGCTACCATTAAACCTGATACAAACTTCTCTGGGCTGGCCGAATTTCGCTATAAGATTGCGGATAGAGACGGTACGGGGATAGAACAAATTGTGGGAGTTACGGTCACGGTCGTTGATGATTCGCCGGTGAATAACCTCTTGGCGATTTCTCCGCTGAACGGTGCCAATATCGATGAGGACGTTACACAAACTTGGACTTTGGCCTACACTGACGTTGAGAGTGACAAAGGGACTGCTTGTAATATTCAAAATATTTCATCCAATGTCACTATCCAGACTGGGTGTGTCTGTACAGAGTTGGGAGTCTGCACTTTTTCATTGAAGGGTAAGAGTAACTTTTACGGTAACGGCGAGTATTTCACTTATCAAATATATGCCAATGGCAAATGGTCATCACCATCGACTGTGTTTTTTAATGTTGAAGCCGAGAATGACGCGCCTACTCTGAGTGCTACCATTAATTACGAAATCCTTGAAGGTAGTGTCGCAACAACTTTGAAAATAGGTCTAGGAACAGGAGTGGGGGCCTTATATATCAGCGGTTCTGGTTCCGGTTCAGGGAGTGATGTGGATGATACCACGGCAACGTTAACTTATGCTCTTTCGAGCGCTCCAACTTCGGGGGCCACCCTTCCGGATTGTTTAGGTAACGGTGGCGAATCTGACTTGGAATGTACCTATACACCAGCGGGTGGTAATGCTTACTACAATAATGACTACCTCTACGATACAATAACAGTCCCCGAGTCTTCTGCAGGGGGGGCCGCGAGCGTTCTTCGGTTGCGCGCCCTTTTCCCGGGCACTTATAAAAATACAGTGAATGAATATGCCCTGACATTAAGTTCTGGAGGCAGCGGTGGGGGCGCGACGGTAACCAGTGTGTCAGGAAATAAGGTGACGGTACGGATTGAAAATGGTGTTACCACTGCTCAAACCATTAAAACCGCTCTGGATACGGGGTCAGGGAGTGGAAAGTTTGAAGTCCTGCTCCTAGGCTCGGTGCCTGTTGATGTCACAGGTGTGGCCATGCCTCTCACTTTAGATGGAGGGAGAGCCAAAATAGAGCAATTTCAATATATGGTCTCTGACCCTGATGGATTAACCGCAGGACCGGCCACAGTGAATATTTCCATCACCCCTGTGAACGATGCTCCTACTCAAGCCGCGAATTTTGTTTTAGGCGGTATTATCGACGAAGACACGGCAGGAACAATAACTTTAAAACCGGGGGCCGATGTCGACTATCAAGATTTCTTACGCTATCGTCTGGTGGGTACCGGGCCAAGTACAGGCAGTGGCACGTTGTCGAATTGCTTGGACTTGAGTGGTTCTGAAGGATCAAGTGATTTAACCTGTACTTTTACACCGGCCACCAATTTTTCAGATACCGTGATCTTTTCTTACTACACTAATGATGGAACAGTGGATGCGGCTGCGCCGACACAGGTGACATTCACGGTAAATCCCATCAATGACAACCCCATGATCTGCCAATATTCCACCTTTGAGAGTGCTCAGGAATGCGGGCTTAATCATTGTGTTGGCACGGGCTCTCCCAGTTCCAATAATATTATCCCCGTGTCTCATACCTCTTCCCAACCAGTTTATTGGTATGACCAAGCATCGGCCTTGTGTTGGAAAAGTACTGGAACCACTTCCAATGACTGGTCCATTGATAGTAATGGTTTTATTCGCGATTACACCGCCAACCAAAATGATGTCGTGATCATTGATCATATAAGAGTCGATGAGGGGGGTGGCGATTCGGCCGAAAATGTGCAGACATTGACAGTGAAAGTGGATAGCTCGAATGTCGCCGTGGTTCCCCTGGAAGGTATCTTGATATATTGGGATGGTACTGGGACCGACATTATCAATCTGGCAGCGGGTGTTTCCAGTCCCTACGCAGCAACATCACGTCCTTTTGGGGACGGGGTTGTGACAGAGGATAACGTTGATTTTGAACTTAGCATTACACCGGCACCATCGGTTTCAGGTTCCAGTACGATTACTGTGACGGTTACGGATAGCAATGGAAATGATACCTTTACAACATTTTTAGTCACCATCCGTTCCGCCGGGGCCATTCACAATGGTTGGGCCAATATCAAGGCCTTAGGCCCCAAAATTGATCGAAAGCAAGTTCCTCTGAACAACCCTTATGTCTGTAGCTACAGCGAATCGAAATGTAATGGTGGCCAGAAATGTAAAGGTTCTTCGGCACCAGGTACACTTCCCGCCGATAGTCTGCATGCTATTTATTTGAATGAGACCACCCCAACTTCACCGGTCTGTTATCTTGCCGAGGCCCAAGTTACGATTGGCGACGTAATTTTTACCGCCCGCGATGCTCGACCAATTAGTATTGATATCCGCAGTGATGATACCGCTACTACTCCTCAAATTCAGGTCGAGAATAGGCATATTGTTATTCGCATCAAAGATTCGATTCCGACTGTTGATTCTGATGATATTGTCAGTGCCATAAATGGGAACAACGATGCGATATGCGATGCCGGTCCAGTTCCAGCTGCTGATGCTTCGTGTTTAGTGAGTGCTTCGGTGGTTTCTGGACAAGCAGGTATATATCAATCGGCCATCAGTGAACCAGTTGGTCTCTATGTCAAAACTAGTTATGCTGGAAAATTCCAAAACTTAGCTTTTACTTCAAAAGAATCTGGCGTGACGGTGGAGTATAAGACGGTTGCCTCGGCCGCTTTAAGTGTCAACGTCATTGGTAGGGCCATTCAAGTCGTGTCTGATGGGACGGAAACTCCGGCGGATGTACAGACAGCTCTGGACGTTCCTAGTGTAACGGCACTTGTGGACGTGGCCCTCGACACTTACAACGATCCCGCAGCGATTACGGCCATGGCCGCAACAGCGCTCACTTCGCAGACAGGTGGTTTAATTTGGACGGCATTTAATACCTATTGTAATATTTCCCAGTCGGATAATATCCAGACATGTTCTGATACCATAGGAATCAATTTGGGAGCTGCTTGTATAGGATATGGAAGCCCCAGTACCGCTCAAATCACATTCACCGACATTGATCAGTATTACTACGATGTTAGTGCTAAGACTTGTTACCGCAGCATCGCTGATAGTGGCGATGCCGGGACTGATCCAGATTTTGAAACATATAATGCCACAGGAACAGTGACCTTAAAGTGGAACGCCTTTACAGTTTCGGGAACAGGCAGTATTACGGGTTACAATGTCTATCGTCGCATTGGTGATACAAACCATACCACTTTTGACTATGCAAAACCTGTCAACATTCGTGCCATCGCTTCAGATGCCACCAGCTTTACCGAAGATTTTACCACTTCAAGAACGCCCCCTGTTCCGAGCACTGTCTATTTTTACGAAGTCCGGCCGATCGTTGACAGTGTGATTGCCGCCACCACACAAAGCCATCGCCAAGTGCGTTTGATATCTCCTCCACCAAATATGGCTTTTGTCCATCGCTGGATCGTTAATCAGATTGTCTGTGGGATGATGCACTCTGAAGACCGTGATGATTTGGATTCCGCTGAGGCCTTATTATACGAAATGAAAACTTCAGATAATTTTTACCGCTGTCGGTATTATGGTCCAGGGAGTACAGATCTCGGTGTCGTAGGTGGAGTGGAGTACTACGACATTGGTAGTGATTTTTTGGTTGATGTCGCCGAAGCCGGTTGCCATTTTACTAATAACTGTCAAGGAACTGGAATCAATATCGCCACCAAGGATTGTATTGCAGTTGGAAGCCCCACGACTTTGGGTATCACGAAAACAACTGCAGCTAGCACACGTGCGGTTTATTATGATCGTGAAACAGGAACATGTTATGAAGATTACGAATCAGATGGTTGGGTTGCCATTAAAGAAGGAACTGGTTCTGGTACGCCGGGAGTTGATGGTCAAGCAGGTAATTTTGTAGAAAAATATAATTATTTACACAACCCGCCTTTGGTTAATTTAAGTCAGCAGGCCGCCAAGGATTTTTGTGCCAGCACGGGAACAATTCCTGGCATCGTTGGTCTTACATCTGGATTAACCAAACGCTTACCTAATCGCTTACATCAAGTTGCTTTCTCTCTTTGGGATGATGACATTAATGCCTCAGACATAAGCACCACTGAAACGGGGCTTTCTCTCAATGCTTCATCAAAGTGCAATAGTTCGAGGGCCAGTGGTCTCGAGAATAGTTACTCAACAGCGGACTATCCTCAAGAATTGGATTTATTTTCTCTTCCTGCCATTGAAGCATCATCGGTATATACAGGTTCGACCCAAACCGCCAGTTGCGTTTCTCGCTTCGGTATTCAAGATGCCATAGGGAATGTGGCGGAGTTTTTGAGTGATCGATTTCGGTGCGCTTCTGCAACTTATGATACAAATGCCACTTCCCGAGGAATGTCACGTTGTTATGGAATTGGAATTAATGCTGCCGCCGCATCCAACGGGGATGCGCGTTACGATGTCGATCAGCTTATTGCCGACGGCCTTTATGATATCAACGACGAGATCGATGGTTCGGGGTCTGGATATGAGGATTATGTGGACCCCGCCAGTTATGAGATAGGTAATTTTAACGTCGGTGCTTGTGTCGACAATTACGGGAACGACAATATTTGCGATGCACCCCTCTCCAATTGGGTGCTTGAAGATACTTCCTATAATGCCGGCAGATTTTTTCTTCCCATGGGGCTGCCTGCCTATACTCTCTTTCCGGAAGTTAATCCCAATAGTCGAGTGGGCAAGAGCATGTTTGCAATCGGGAGCACAAATGGTATTACCACTACTGATCTGCATGATGACGATGTGATCATTAACTCTGATTATCTTTTTGCTTCCGTAGATGATATTTCCAATCCTGCCAACACTAATGGAAAATCCACTTCACGAGGTTGTGGTGCCATGGTGGCCGGAGGGGGCTTTGATGATAATTCAGGCGCTGGGGTATGGCATTTCGAAATGATTCCCTGTCATAGTGCCTATGGCTATTTGATTATTGGTGATTTCGTGTTTAGGGATTTGGATAATACCCTGAATGCGTTCAAGTATGATGCTGCGGAGGGAGATGAACAAGTGAAAACATATGGTACCAACGGGCAGTCCATTTGGGTGGGGTCAAGTACGGCGTCAGGCGGCGCTGCGTGGGTTCAGGCCAACGATGCTGAAGGCTTTCGTGAAACTGGTATTTGTGATGGAGAAGATACTGCAAAATGTGATGCCTACTATATAGGTTTGAGTGATCCTGCTTTTGGAACATGGTCTTGGCCTACAGAAGACGTCTGGCAATACTATGAGGATTTATCGAATCAAACCGCCAACAAGCGCACTGATATTGGCTTCCGTTGTTTAGTTGAGATTGATTCTGACGATGGCGGCAGCTATGACGAAAACCAGTAATTAAACCAGACATTCAATCAGGATGTCCGCTTTTTTAGGCAGGTCTATCCTCATTGAACTATAAAACGTTAAATATGTAACCAGCTGTTATTAAAGATCTTTCTGGTGAGGTTCCATGCTTTTTAATTTCTGAGTAAGAATTTTTTTGTGCTTTTTCCACCCAATGTTACAATTATTGGTGAGCTTGACTGTCTCACAATACATTGGGGTATTTTTAATGAAAAAATTATTGCTATACGCCTGCGTAGCTTCGCTTTTTTATATTCAGCTTGCGATGCCTTTTTTGACCTTTAATATTTTTCCAAACGTCATTTCTGGTGTGGCCTATGCGGCGGATACATGTGATGAGGAGTTTGCCAAGGCAAATGGTACGTCTTGCGCTGAGATTAGGCGGTTACAAGAAGGGAAGGAAATAGATTGTGCCGCCTTGAGGCAGCGAGGTGAAGAGGGAAAGGCAGAGCAGGACGCCAAACTTTCCGAAGAGAATAAAGAGGATTCGGATAAACTCACAGATCAATTTGCTGCTATTAAAGCTAACAAGCCAGAGGATTCGGCCCTCTTTATAACTGCCGATGTCTTGACTGGAATAATGTTTCTTGCCATGGCCTTTGTCTCACTTTTTCTGGTGCTTGGTTGCACGGGGAAATGTGCCGCCGGTACCATTGCGGCCGCAGCTGGAGGAGCATTTTATTTGGCCGGGGAAGTGCAAGCTTGGATTAGGTACGCCGATGCCATGAATCAATTAGGCGCGAATGAGGAAGCCTATTTAAAATGTGAGGCAGCGCAGGGGTTATCGCGCAAAAAAGCGGAAGACACCAGTGGTACGGCAGAATTAAGTGAAAGCGAATTTGCGGCCCAGGAAGCACAACTCACGGTTGATGAGAAGAAGGTGATCAATTCGGCCCAGTTTGGGGCCTTGGAAAAACAAAAAGAAGCCTTGAATAATATACGTGACATTGCTATCACGAAAGCTTGGCTCCAGGGAGCGTCGGCGGTGTCGTTTTTAACCGCCACGGGTATTGAAATTGGATTCACGATTTCAGATAACGCTGCAATGACGAGCAGCCTTGCAACACTGAAGGCCCTGAATGTCGAATTGGAACTTATGGCGAAGGGTGCTGCCGCCAGTGCAGGGGGGGCCGTAGTAGAGATAGATTGTAATTGGTGTAAAGCAGGTTCTCTTTATACCATGTCACATATTACTGCGTATCAGACAGAGTACAATCAGGTTTTTTCCAATACTTGTGTTCCGCCAGCTGCACTGAGTGATCTTGATATGGCCCGGATTGAAGTGATTTGTGATGGGTGGACCACGACTTGTATGGGCGTTTCAACTGAGCCGGCCACTATTGCATACACAGCTGTACGCGCCGAGATGAAGTCGGTGAGCATCAATTTGCAAGGTAATCTCTTTCCCCATTGCACGCCTCCAGGAGGAGCTTGTGGGGCCATGTGTAAGTTAGTCGATGTGCAACGTTTCTTTACTCCCATGAGTGAAGAGCAGAAAGTTGCCTTGGAAGGTAAAAACTGGATGATGAAAATTATAGATTTTATTTTCCCAGCGGCGGAAGCTTCTGCCGGTGATTGGATCAAGGGTATAGGTCTCACAGCTGCGGTTCTCGTTGTGCTCTTTGTTCTATTCAGCGGCTATACCAATCTTTCCAGCAAATTTTTAACCCGTCCTCCTCAGAGAATAGTTCTTTTCAGTGTCATGTCTGTTTTGGCGATTGCTGCTTGGGGTGTGACAATGGGAGTTATCTCTGAAATGGATAGTCGTATTGCAACGATCAATGAGCTTCTTTCTAAATGGAAAAATATGAAAGGCGAGGGTACAAGTGTTGAAGAAAGACCGACCCCAACCCCAACTGCAACCCCAAATGTTGGAGCAACCGCAACACCAGCGCCAGGGGCTTCCAATGATACTGCAACCCCAACTCCAACTCCAACTCCAACCCCTCCACCTGTTATAGATGAAAGTTCAATCGATGGCGGAATTAAATACAGAAATTATGCCGACAATGATACTCAAGAGAATAAGAGTGTCCTTGCTTCCTTCACAAACTGGATTGTCTCACGATTTAAATCATCTGTTGAGGATGCCTTGGCGGCAACATCCACAGGTATGTCGTTTACTCTCCCGAAAAATAAAAAGTTTCCATGCTTTGGTAAAGAAGAGGGAGGAAAATGTCCCTCTCAGTCCAAGTCCCAAATGGAACAATTAGCGAAAGTTCCCAATCTGCCGCCACTTCTTGCCCAACAGGGCAATCGTGCCATATTGTTGGCGAAAGAGGTGAGTGGGGCGAGAGGAATTTCAAATGAAGCTATGAACTTGGCCAAGACCATGGGTAAAGACATCGCAAATACACAGGCCACGATGGACAAGTTGGAAAAGTTATATGATCAAAAACAGGTCGAGAATTATCAGCAGATGTTAAAGACTAAAAACGATATGATCAATGCCTACAATGCACTTTCCGATGAAGCTAAAGAAAAAATAGATCCTTCATTCCTAGGCAAGGTGAAAGAGATTGGTAAAAACAAACCGATGAAGCTTAAGGAGAATCGGCAAGGATTTTTTAATCAAATGAAAAAAATTGCCGAAGCAGCTTTGAGCAAGATGTCGTCCAGTGCACGCGAGAATTTTAAGAGAAATAAATCATTTTCAATGGGAGTGGCCCCAGAGAGAATACAGCAAAGGCAGACTGCAATAACTGCTACTTCGAGACATAAACCAGAAGTAGTCATCGACGGCGGTTTTGAAACGGCCAAGACAGACCCATCTATCGCCCAAAACCTTAAAAAGGATAACAACGACGGTATCGATGATTTAGAAGTTACGGTAGACGATATTAATAAGGGGGAAGAGATCAGTATCTTCCAACTTATTTCGCAACGATATCGAAGAATATTTAACATCGCGGAATAGTGGGTAAGCGCTGGTATAAGATTTTTTACGATAGAAGAGTCCAGGTCATACTCATGATTGTTGTCGTGAGCGGAGTGATCTGGATCTTTTACGATGGTGAAGACAACAGCGTGTCTTTTTCGCAGTATCGGGAAGTGCAAAAAGAAATTACCATCTCTCCACAAAGGTCCGTCGATTTACAAGTGTCCAAACGGGCCATAGAGGAAAAACCAGCGGCCAAAGTCCCAAGCGCCATTTCCACCCATCAATTTGATCAGGCCATGATCTTGGCAGGACAGGCCAATAAACGCTGTGAAGGGGCCTTTCGTAAACTCCTGCCCCATAATAAATGGCCTGAGCCTTTCGGCCCCTCCTACACCCAAATACAAGACTTAAGAGCGCTCCTCACGGTTGGTCTAAGTCCGAGCTTGGCCAAGGAAGATCACCAAGTGATTCTTGCCATGGGGGCGGAATTGGCCGGTGAACATCTCATGCCGGCCGAGCGGGTGCAAAAATTATTACGCACCTTTTGGGAGCTGGAATCTTGTCGCGGACGCGATATGGCCACCTTGCTCGATACCATCCTAGAATTGGCGCGCAAAAATAAGACCTTGAAGAAATATCAAGACGCTGAGATTCGGGGCCTGCTGGCCCAATTATGGCAGGCCTTGGTGAGTGCTCAACGGGGATATTACACTCCCACCGATCTCACTTTTTTATCCGGCTTTTGGATGAAAGCCCAGGCCCAAGGATTAATCGGCGGTGCCCATCGGGGTGATCTGGTGGGATTGGTGGAAAAAATGACCAGTGAATTACACGAAGAAGAGGCGCGTCTGCCTCGTTCAGGCATTCCTCTGACCTCCCAAAAGTTCCTGGAGTTTTACCGCGAAGTCCAGGCGCTTGGGCATGAGTTGGAAGAGTTCGGAAAAGAAGTCTTATCAGACAGGCTAGACAGGTAATTGCCAGTTCTGGCATCGGTGCATGAGAGAATCGGGGGCCCGTTGTACTTTCTTATTTTCGTAGCTGAAGAAAGTCATCCCAATAATTGCGCGGGCAATTTCACGTTGATCGCTAAGCCTGACCAGGCGTTGCGCCATAAACCAGCGCGGCCCTTCGGGAATAAAAGGCAAGACTTCCGCTCTGAGGACATCTCCGTGAAATGATTCCGTCAAATATTGTACTTGTAATTCACTTAGGATCAGACCGACGGCGGGGCCTGTATCACTGACATTCAGTTCAGATAATCCATGGGACTTTAAGCAAGATACTCGTGCCTCATGCATCAGAGTCAGGACCGAGTCGTGACCTAAATGTCCTCCGTAGTTAATTTCCGCCATTGTGACGGGAAGATCTGTGGCAAAAAAAGGTCCTTCATCTCGATGGGGAAAATGCAGGGAAATTTTTTTTGGATTTGGCATAGAATAGGCCCTTCTGATAGCGTGTAATAAAGGAATCATAAAACTTTGTGTAGCGTACGACAACATCAACCAATAGGACTTTACGACTCGGGAATCGGGGGATTTTCCATTCTTCGCGAAGTTCATAATTTGATGCCATCCGTTCCCCTGATCTACGTGGCCGACGATGCCCATGCTCCCTATGGTGAAAAACAACCGTCTTTTGTGCAAGAACGGGCCCGTACCATTGTGGAACAACTGCTGCATGAGAAAGTGGTGATGGTGGTTGTGGCCTGCAATACCGCAACCGCCGTGGCCATCGATTTTTTAAGACAAAATTTTACTATTCCTTTTGTGGGCGTGGAGCCCTATTTGAATGTTTTGAACAAGTGGCCACAGTTGAGTGACGATCGCCATAAAACCGCCGTGGCCACGACCGTCTTGATGGGCCAATCGGCGCGTTTTCTAGAACTGCGCCATCGTCTGGACCCTCAAAACCGCTCCATGTATTTTACCTTTCCCAATTTGGCAACTTTAATTGAAGAGGAATTTTATCATCCTTCGGCCAATTTTGCTGACTTTGAGGCCAAGTTAGAACAAGAACTGGCCCCTTTAAAAGACAAGGGTGCCAGCCATTTAATTTTAGGCTGCACCCATTATCCTTTGGTGCAAAATACGCTCGAAAAAATCTTGAAATTGAAGGCCATTTCTCCCTGCCGCCCTGTCGCTAACCGTTGTCAGGAAATCTACCAAAGTTGTGTCAAACAAGTTCGCACGGATGGTGATCCCACCCGAACTTTTCGTTTTTTTTCCACCAAGCAAGGAACATGGAAAGAGCTGTCCTTTGACCTCTTTCATCAATGGCCAAAATAGGCCTGAGCACATATACTTCACCTCAAAAAAATATGTCTTATTGGGGAGGTTTGTATGTCAAAGTTGGCCCGAGTTCATGCTCGTCAGATCTTAGATAGTCGTGGCAATCCAACCATTGAAGTGGATGTTTGGAGTGACCAAGGACACTTTGCTCGTGCCGCTGTACCATCGGGGGCCTCGACTGGCAGTCGTGAGGCGCTGGAATTACGCGATGGCGATAAGAAATGCTTCATGGGAAAAGGCGTTCTCAAGGCCGTTTCTAACGTCAACAAGATCTTGGGACCGGAACTCACCAAGCAAAAAAAATTTTCGGTGGAAGATCAGCCCGGTATCGATAAGACCATGCTGGAAATGGATGGCACTGAGTATAAGAGTAAGCTGGGTGCCAATGCGCTCTTGGGGGTAAGTTTGGCGGTGGCCCGTTTAGGAGCTGAAGCTAACAAGTTATCTCTGTATAAATATCTGCGAGAAACTTTGCATTGCCCTAATTCTGAGGGCAAATATCTCATGCCCACACCGTTGATGAATATTATAAATGGGGGAGCGCACGCCTCAAACAATCTGGATATCCAGGAGTTTATGATTGTTCCTTCGATGGCGAAAAGTTTCGCCGAGAATTTGCGCGCTGGCGTTGAGGTTTTCCATTCGCTCAAAAAAGTATTGGACCAGGCCGGGCATTCCACCAATGTCGGAGATGAGGGCGGTTTTGCTCCCAATCTGCAATCTCATGAAGAAGCAATTGAGTCAATTTTAAAGGCCATTGAAACCGCAGGGTATCGCCCTGGAGTGGATGTGTGTTTGGCGCTTGATGTGGCCGCCAGTGAATTTTTTGACGAAAAGACTCAGGCATATTCCATGCAGGGTCGCGAGTTTACTAGCTCCGCCATGATGGAATATTACTCAGGCCTGATCAAAAAATATCCGATCTACTCTATCGAAGACGGATTGGCCGAAGGTGATCAGAAGGGCTGGACTGCTCTTAATGCTCGTCTTGGGAATCAGGTAAAACTTGTGGGCGATGATTTATTTGTCACCAACAAGAAGATTCTGGCCCAAGGGATCGAGCAAAAGCAGGCCAACGCCATTTTGGTGAAAGTCAATCAGATTGGCACCTTGACTGAAACTTTCGAAACCGTTGCTTTAGCCTATCGGCATGGGATGGTAAATATTATCAGCCATCGTTCGGGGGAGACCTCGGATCATTTTATTGCCGATTTGGCCGTGGCCACTGGGGCCGGGCACATTAAAACAGGCTCGGCCAGTCGCTCCGATCGGATGGAAAAATACAACCAGCTTCTTCGCATAGAAGAGGAGTTGGGCCAGGCGGCGGTCTTTAAACCGATTAGCTTGGGCAACGGTAGGTGAGAAATCAAGGAGGTCGAGAATGGCTTTTGGCCTATTCTCGCGGAACTACAAATTTCTTAATATCTACATGGCCGTCAGCTCTCTGGCGATCATTCTTATAGGGCTATTTGAACTGGCATTCTCGCAAAGATATGGGCAAGTTTATTTGCAACCCCACCATCTTCCTTGGTGTTTTTTGGTGGTGGGGCAGTTGTACTTATGGAAAATGCAACTTGATTGTGAAACCTTGAACTATGATCTGGGCTGGGCCAGCTCTCTCTTTTTATTTCAAGGCTCGGGGCTTATCTGTTTATTTGCGGCCACACTTAATCCCTCGTACCTCACTTTCCTTTCTTTCCCTGTTGTGGCGGCAAATTTATTTTTTACCGAAACGGCCGGAATGGGAGTGCAGGAAAGCAGTAAAAAGGCCCTTTCTTTTTTAGGCATCTTGATACTCTTAATCGGTGGGGTCTTTCGTTTGAATTCGATTGCTTTCCTGCCTACCTATATGTTGTCTTTTATTTTTATTCTCGCAAGCTTTCTGCTCAGTTGGTCTGCCTCTTGGGCGGGTAGGATTGAACAACGCACCTTGATTCATTCTATTTTTCGCCGTCTCAAACGTGACAATGCCCAACAGATGCGCGATCCCAGCGAAAGATTATTTTATCATGATCTCATCAACCACCTGCATGGCATGGGGCTTTTTTTAGAAAGTTATTCTCATAAACCCAACGATCTGACCGACATCCATGTCAGGAATTTACTGCAAGAATTGCAGATGACACAAAGAATGGTGGAAGATTTTTTTGCTTGGCCTCACAAAAATAAAATCAATGTGAAGTCAGGCCTGACTGTGACTCTTTGTGATTTGCGCCCTTTAATGGATCATTACTTGGATATTTACTGCCGCTCGCAAGGAATGGAAGTAACGGTCGAGTGGAAAGGTGATCTCGCCCAAAGTCGACCTGAATCCAAACAAAGAGAATGCACTGTCCATGGCCATGCCTTCGTTCGCATTATGACCAATATTCTTAAGAATATTTTTGAGGGCCATTCGAGCAAAGTGTGCCTCACTTTTGAAGGTGAGGCCCGTCAACTTTTTGTGCTGATCAAGAATACTAAATTTCATACCTCCCATGATTTAAGGGATGGGAAGGAATTGGCCAATTTGATTTTGAAGAATGCCGCCGAACCAGGTGGTTTAGGTCAAGACGATGGTCACGGCCTGGACTCAATTGACGAACTCTGCCAAACTTTGGGTGGACAATTTAAGTTTTATTTGGAAGATGGATGGTGGCATACGCGTATTCACTTACCCTATTTCCATGATTCCCTGGTTTCAGAAAAAGAAATTGATAGAGTCAATAGTTTTGAAGCTCCCAAAAAAACTGCTGCGTAAGTTTACTTTTTCATCGCATCCCCTCATAATTCATACCAATGCTGCATAAAATATTGATCATTGGTATTACGCTCTTGTCACCGCTGGTATCACTCCTGGGCCATGCCAGTGAGATTACTTTGGATGATGACGATTTTGCCTTGGCCCCAAAATTTGAAAAAAGGGTAGAAACTTATCGCCCCCATGCTTATGCCTTGGATAAAAGGGCCAAGGAAATTTACTTAAAGGGTGACTATTTCAGCAAAACTTCCACCTTTGACAAAGATGGCAATAGTACTCCCCTAAACGAAGGAGAAAGTTATCAAGAGATCAATGGTATTTTTGGTTTGAACTACGGAGTTGGCGAAAAATTGCAGATGGGCCTTGAGGGACGTTTTCGCAATAATCAATCAGAAACAACTTTAGGGTCGTCCAGCAGCTCTGGATTTGAGTCCTTAATGGTGCAGGCACGCTATTCGTTCGGTCGAGAGGGGAGCTGGGCCTTTGCCATGGGAGGTTGGTATCGGCAAGCGCTCTATAGTGTGCAGGAGTATGCCTATAACGAGGCTCCCCCGGCCAATGAATTGGTGCTCGGTGAAGGCGGGGCCGATATTGCTGTTGGTGGGCTGATGGCCTACCGTTTTTCGACTCATCATTACCTGAGCACAGAAGTTTATTATGTCAGACGGCCAAGCCACATTAGTCCAGAGATTCAATACAATGTGCATATGGCTTGGCCATACACCAAGATTGCTTTTATTTTGGGGGCCGACGGAATCTATTCCATGGAGCAGGATCCCTATAATGACAATTTAAGCAGACGACCGCTTCGTGCGACAGGTGCCACGGCCCGCTATAATTCGGTTAATCGTTCGGAAGTCGCCCCCTACCTTGGTATCAATTTATCCTTTAACCGGGTTCGAATTGACCTGAAGGCCTCTTCCGTTATGGCAGGAGCTTCCACCGATGAAGGAGTCATCTATGCCTTAGCGTTGGTATGGGGGCAGACCGGTATTACTGCCAAAGATAAAAAATTGGCCAAGTTCAAGGAATACCATGTCGAGGGATCGGTCACTAAAGTGTCTCCACGAGGCAAATTTTTAAAGATTGATCAGGGAATTTCCACAGATGTGGAAAAAGGAATGAAGATTGATATCTTTAAGACTGATTTTTTTGGCGGCAATATCTTGGTGGCCTCAGGTGAAGTTTTTGAATTAGGCAGCGATTGGGCGATTGTTAAGATTACAGAACAGTATCGTACTGATGTACCTTTGGCGGTGGGACTCACGGCGCGAGGATATTAAAATTCTTGACTGATATGGTTTCAAAAAAAGGCAAAAAGATTTTATGGCCTTAATTGGAAGTTCTATTAAAATATTAATTACTTACTTATAAATTTAATGACGTTTTCAACAAGGGTTGTGCGATGGCAATAGAAAAGGTGATTTTAGTTTCTGTCTTTGTTCTTGCTGGGCTACTTGATGTGGCCTTCGCTAAACGATTTACCAGTCAATACACAGAGTTTGAATTGCCCCCAGGGTGGCAATGTGCTCTGGAGGGTACTGAATGGGTATGCCAAAGTGAAAATGAAGAGCGAAAGAAAGAGGCCATTATTATTCTTGCCGCTAAAATTCGCGGCCCGCAGGACAGCTTGGATCAATATCAAGCTTATTTGAAAGGACAAAAAACTTTCACGCTGCCTGGTGGGCGAACCCAAGTTTCTGAAGCGAAGTATGCCTCGGTAAAAACGATCAACGATCATCAATGGGTTGATGCTCTCCATCTGGCTTCCGAAGTTCCGGGTTTTTACACCCGTTATCTGGCAACCGTGAAAGAGGATTTAGGTGTTGCCGTGACTTTCTCCGTCGCCAAAGATCACTACTCCGCCTATCAGGCCATCTTTGACAATATCGTGGCCACTCTACGAGTTTTCCGTCAGAAAGCGGCATCGGGTGACTTGGCCTTGAAGAAAAAGGATGAGAACTTGTTGGATGATAGTACTTTCATTCCCGATCAAGGGGTCAATCCAGACATCGCCAACCAGAAGAAAAAGGCCGGTGGCGGAGGACTCAGTACCTCAGACATGATGCTCTATGGTGGTGTAGGTCTGGCGCTCTTAGTGGGTCTTATGATTGCCAAGAAAAAGAAAAAATAGTCTTAATGAATGTCACACCTCCCGCTCTACGGAGTGGGAGGCGTTGAGTTCTCGCCGCCGTGAATATCTTTTTTCTTCATAAAAAAGATGGGGAAAGCTGATTTCCTATAGCGTGAGGAAAGTTGTTCAAAGATTGAAACTCCCGAGTCTTTTAAAATATCTTGCTCTGTACTCTCAAAACCATTTAAGGCATCGGCCGTGTTTACTGCTTCGGCCTTGGTCACATCAGCTTCGACCGCAGCTTCGTCATCAAACAGTTTTCCGTTGGAACTATTTCCATTATCCATGGATAAGTTCACTCCCTTAGATTTTGCTAACTGGGTAACGCCGATTTCCTTCATTTTTGCATCAATTTTGTCATTGGTGGCACTTCCACCTCCAACATTTCCAAGTTGTGCAAGAACAGCAGGCGTGAGCTTCTGATCCATCATTTTCAAATCTTTTTTCACTTTTGTCAGGATTTCCTTTTGCAAATTTTCCAGGGTGCGAGGATTCTTCTCGCCTTTTTTCTTGGCGAGCTCCAAGTATTTGCCTTTGAGCTTGTTAATGGCCTTTTTCATTTTTGCTGCAAAAGCGGTAGTTCCGGCATTGACTACACTTTTACCCGGGCCTTGATTCCTGGCCAAGTTGTTGGCGCCATTGGCGGTATCTTTGCCAAAAGATGTGAGACTATCCACTCCATCAAAACCAATAGCGGGAATACTCAGATTACTTGGTATCTGAACGGTGGTACATGAGTTGGTAGTGGTACAACTACAATCGTTACTTTGCATTCCGGTTCCGGAACCCGATGTGCAACCTCCAAGTCCAGAACCTGGATCAATGGCCACAGACTCAGAGATCGGTGGGGCCGAGTTGCCTGCACCGCCTGAAATGGGCGTTGTTCCCGCAGGAGCACCGGGAACACCAGGAGGAGCTGCTTGAAGTGCGGTGATGAGTTTCTGATAAGCATCCACACGAGCTTGGAGCTTGTCGGCCTTGTCTCGTGCAATGGCCGCTCCCCACCACATAAAGACGGTCATAACTAAAATAAAGGCCGCCCGTATGAAGCCTTGTTTAGCGATAGAACTCCAAGCATAGTAGACTGTGATAAAACCCGCTGCAATGGCAACACCCATGAGGACATCCATAATTGTTTGCTGGGTGCCATCGTCCGCCTTGGCATCGGGGAGGATATTTCTTAGGGCCTGCATCATGAAGGACGATTCGGCTTCGGCCGTTTTTTGTTCTTGTTGTTTTTGTTCAAACTCGAATTGTGAGGGAATATCTAATGCTGTCTGCGGGATTGGTTTAGTTTGTAAGATGAAATCCGAAAACTTTGTTGCTTGCAGCTCGTTCTCGACCTGAACGGGTATGGAAGAAGGGATTCCTAAATAGGCATTCAAGTCATAATTTTCGGGGCGATAGAAATTGGCGTAGAGTCCTTGCGTGTTACTTGGTCTGTTAATAAAAGCACCGACACAGATGTCACTTTTAACTGCGGCACAAACAGGAATAACTCCGCAAATACCTTCAATGATGGCGATAACCGTGGCGGCCGTCCAGATACCCTTGACGGCATCCATCCAACTGGCCCTGCTACTCGCCCATTCAGCTGCTTTCTGGGTTTGTGTCATGGCCGCGGTTAAGGTTTTTGTCTGATCTCCCACAGTTTTGGCATCGGTATTTGTGACTGCCTGGAGTCTGACTTTAGAACCTTGTTCCCAGTTTACCCAACCGACAATTTCAGCAATGATCAATATGACAGCACCGATGGAGAAGATATAGGCAGATATCTGATTTACGCACTTGATAATATACGCGGCCCCCATAAATGCAGCGAGGAGGGCAAATAGGGCCATGACGATGTCATTATGGGTGGCTTCGGCATTGATATCATCGGCGCTGCTTAACCCATCTTCTGAACCGGTTCCTGAACCGCCCAATTGCCCGGCCTTAGCGGTATTGCGATCGTTGCAGGCATTAATTGCGGTTTCATCGTCACCGTACTGAGAGCAATCTTCAAAAGTTTGGTCATCTGGTAATAACCCCTCAGTGCCACTTCCTGTGCTATTGCCACTTCCTGTAGTTGTATCTACAAATTCCTCGTGTTCCTCACTTATGGCAGGAAGTCCATTTTGATCGTCCAGACCGTACGCATTCCATGAGTAGGCAATGGAGTAGAAGAGCATGCAATGACATAACAAATGGGTGAGAAAAAGATTAAATTTTTTCATGGTCGTTTTCCTTTTGCAGGGACACTTTGTTCCTTATCAAAAATTAGGGGGTAAGCAGTTTTGCGATAGCGATTGGTAATGATCAAAAAGAGGCTAGCTCCGGTATCTTTAGCAATATCATTTTCTTTGAATTTGAGACCTTGCAACGCTTCCGCACTGTCAACCTCTTCGATGTCGGTTGAGCTGGCGGCCACATTGCCATAATCATCCAATTTTATTTTTGCAGCGGTATTTTTTGAATCTCCCGGGACAGTTGCCTTGGGGCCTTTGTTAAAGATGGTTTCATCTTTATTAAGCTCAACCTTATTTTTCAAATCAGGTGAATCGAAGCCCAGGAGCTGGCCTGTCATGGAATTTAATTGTGCGGGAGAGTACTTGCTCAGTTCATTATTTACTTTTGCCAAGAGATCTTTACGGAAATCTTTTTCCGCCTTTTCAATAGGGTCTACTGTTTCACCTTTATACTTCTTTATGAGTTCGAGATATTTTTTGCCGAATTCTTTTTTCATCTTATTGAATTTAGCATAGGCACTGCTATCATACTGTCGCATACTGGAAGTAATACCTCTGCCTTCTGCCAAGTCCTTTGCATATGTCTTCGAATTATTCATCCCTTGCAACAGCCCTTCAGGTGCTTCAATCACATTGTTGGTTGGGAGACTGGTGTTGCCTTCTACAACCATCGGTTTATTTTTGCAGCCTAAATCGGCCTTTATAGGGAGCTTCTGCTGATTGCCGGTGGCACAATTCCCGGCCAGAGGATTGTCAGTGGGTAGCTCTGTCGAATCGACAATTGTACTATCGGAGTTATTGCCATTAGATTTAGCTGTTGAACCTTTAACATCTATCGTGGATGTAGGAGATGCCGCAGCTTTGAGTTTTGCCAGAAGTTCCTTAAATTTTTTAACTCTGTCTTCAAGTTGTTCTTTTTTCTCTTTGATAATAACAGCTGCTGCAATCACAAAACCTGCCACCACACCCATAACCACTGCCCGACCAAAACCGCTTGATTTGACGGAGGATAATGCCGTTTGCAGTACGATGATGACGGTCATCAGAATGGTGAGAAGCAGTCCCACCATTCCCATACCTTCAAGCTGCTTATCGGTATTGTTCGAATCCCCTCCACTTCCACTACCACTTCCACTGCCGTCATCATTGGTTGCTTGAGCATCAGAAATTCCAATAAAGGGGAGGAGTTGTTTAATCATATTCGTCGTCCAAGAGGGATACGAATATGAGTTCACGCTTTCAAGTGAGCGATCTTCACGATTGATTGGTTTATTGGTATTTCTTGCAATGGATTGTTTTTTGAATTTTAAGTGTGATGGCGTGTTCATACCTGCACCACTGCATTGGTCATTATAATTAACAGTAGGGATAACGTGCAGGATCCCTTCAATTAAGGCCACGACGGCAGCGATGACGTAGAGAACAGCGGCAACGACTGTAATCGTATAACGGGTACTGGCGTGATCCGCGGCCTGTTGGGTTTGCTCCATGGCCTCGTTGATGGCCGCTGTCTGTTTTTCCACCGCATCTTCTGAGACGTTGGTCACAATGGAGAGTCGGCGATCCGCAGCGGTTTTGGTTTGGGCCGTCTGAACAATTTCAGCAATAATCCAGAATAGAGAAGTGAGAAAAAAGACCCACGCGGAAGGCTGGCTGACACAGGAGATGACGAATTGGATACCGGCTATAGTCGCGGCGATGGCCACAATGAGGGTGGCAAATTCCATGGTATGATAGGCGGCACTTACACCAGTTCCGCCATCATTCTCGCAACCAGTGTCTCCCTCAAGATCAACAATGGTTCCGCCCGCAATTTCGCTTTCGAATTCATCTTCACTCTGACCAGTGCCGCTACTTTGACCGCTTCGTCCGTTTTCCCTGTTAAATAGGTCGCGGGCACATTTGCTTTTATCTCCTCCGCTTCCTGATCCGTTTCCCGAACCACTGGCATATACCTGTTCTGGTACAATCATTTGCGTAATGATTAAGCACCAGCACAACGCCACTGTAAGTATGCTCCGGCCCATAAAAATCCTCATGTCTATACAACCTTATCGGTGTTCTAAGGCCTCATATTTAGATTTTACTCCTGCTTAAAACCTGCTGGAGTTCAGGGCAGGGACTTAGCCTTGGAATTAGGCGTAACTGCCTGAAATATTTTGGTTCTTGTAGGGTATAGAAGGGGTGGGATGTGTGCCTTAAATAGTTGCCACTATCCACGAAGGTCAGTTTGAGGGTCTTGATTCCTGACCAATTCAAAAAATAGTCATACCAAAATTGAGCACATAGATACTGCTACGAGACGGGCGTTTTGTGTCCTCATAATTGACTGTTTCCACCTCTGAAAAATCCGAAGCGTCAACCAAAGTCACTCTATTTACCATCATATACGAATAAAGAAATTCTATATAAACGGGTTGGGTCATCTTCTGTGCGAGGTGATTTCCTGGTGTTTTTTCTTGTACTCCAAAACCGATAGTTCCACCGTTGGCCAGCAGGGTAAGTTTATGCTGATGGCGAAAAGTGCCTGTGGAATCAAAGAAATCTTCCAGTTTGACTGTTTGCTGCGACCACGAAGGCCCGCCTATAACATACCAATTCCAGTTTTGCTTGTATTCGAGAGGAGTTAGAAATCGAATTGTGGGTGTAAAAGTGGTGTCACGATAATGTCCGTTAGTACGAACTTGGTTGCCTGCGATGTCAAAGTTCAGATGCCTGGTTCTCCCAAAAAAAACATATCCGCCTAAGGCCAATTCCCAGTTCTCAGTGAATTGAAAGCACAAGTAGGTGTGAAAACCTGGTGAGTTTTGATGATCTTCCGTACTATTGGCAGCATGGATTACTCGTGACGTGGCGGACAGGCCCGCCTTGAGCGAGAGGCGTTCTCTCACGCTTGGGCCTTGGCGAAGATATTTGAGTTGGTCCACCCAGCGGTTGACCCACTCTTCTGTCCAGCTTTGGGAATTGCCATCATCGGCCATGGCCTTATGGCCGATAATAATAAAAATGAGTGTGAGGAGAAAAAGAATTTTCACACTAAAACTCCCCTACAAAGATAAGACCCGGGGCCTTGTTTTGAAATACCGTAGGAGTGAGAAATGTTTTTTCTTCGAAGAAAGGAAACAAAGTGCAGGGATTAATCAGATGGCCGAAGAATATTCCCAAAGGGTTGCCAGAGTTTAAAAGCGCCAAACTGGTATATTCAATTCCTACACCTAAGACTGCACCAAGAATCGGGGTTTGATACAAATCTTGCGCGCTGGCAGGTTCGGTATAAATTTCTACCGTAAATTCAAAAAGTGTGCTGGAGATAAAGGCCAGGCCAAGGGCACTTGAGCGAGAATAGCCCCGAGCTCGGTAATAGAGGAAAAGTTGTGATCCCGAGATGGGATGCACAAACCAATTCCAGAAAGGTTCGTCTTGATCAAAAACAATCTGCCCGAAATTGTGGCGATAACGAACCCAAGAGCCCTTCTCTCTTACTGTTTCCGGCTGAGTCAGGGGATAAAGCATCCAGGTAAGACCATAAATAATTCCCAAATCTTTGGCGATTTCCTTGGGACGATGGTCTCGATCTTTGTAACGATAGAATATTTCGAGTGTGCGACCACTCTTGGAATGATCTTGCGGATGGGCCTTTACCTCGGTTGAAGGCGACCACGCGGGAGGTAAATCCTCCGCACCCATGATGGCCTTCGATAAGAACATGCATATCAGCGCAAGGGCATAAAAAAGGTTGAACAATGGCATAATGGTGATGCAAGATAGCGCGTCTAATTTCCTTTGAAAACTAAAAAAATGATTCAAATTCCATGGTTACTTATTCCGGTCTTTTGATTTTTATTGCGGTGGTGTGGGGATTAGGCTTTGTCGAAACCAAGCGCCTGTTTGCCCACTTTACTCCGCTGGAAATTACCTGCTTACGTTTTAGCGTCGCGGCCCTGGTATCCACCCCCATTTTTATTCGTTGTCGAACATGGTCCATGTCCCGTGCTCAATTGGGGCGTGCCTTTCTTTTGGCCATGTTGCTTTTTGCCGGAATGTATGTGCAGGCCTGGGGGCTGCTTTACACCACCGCGAGCAAGAGTGGATTTATTACTTCACTCTATATTGTCTTCGTCCCTTTGATCGAGCTGATCTTCTTTAAAAAGAAAATTTCCAATATTTTTTGGTTGGCCTTAATTGTCGCTCTTCTGGGTGTCGCATGTATGAGTGGTGGGCATTTTGATGGAGTGAATGGAGGAGATATATTAACTCTTTTGAGTGCCTTGATTTTCTCCTTACAAATTTTGTATCTCTCCCATGTAGCTTCTTCTTATCCTGATTCCATGGAACTCAATGGACTGCAGTGCTTATTTATTGCCCTTGTCTCTTTCGTGTTTCTGCTGTTTATCGGGGTGATGCCAAAACTAGAGGACTTGAGCAGTTTAGGCAATCATTTCTTTTCTTCACCCCTCTATTCAGTGTTATTTTTGGGAATCTTTCCGAGCTTCCTGGCCCTGGCCGTGCAAGTTTATTGTCAAAAGAAAGTGGCCGCCCATCTTGCCTCGCTGGCCTTTCTGCTTGAATCGCCTTTTGCCGCTTTCTTTGGAGTGCTGATTTTGGGAGAACGTTTGAATGTCATAGAGGTGAGCGGCTGCGTTCTCATTACTGCCGCCATCGTGGTTGTTCCGCTAAGTATGATGCGCCCTCAATCGTGAGCAAAATACTCATCAATTAATCGAGCAGCTTCTTTTTTGGCCTTTTTGTTACATTTGATCACATCGGCCAGATTGTCTTGATCGATGCAATTATTTTTCTTTGAGATGCGTGATTTCAGTGTTCTTTTGACATATTCAGGAAGTAGTTTTTTGGCCTTATTGAGCACTTCAATTTTTTCGTGACTGGCCTTACCGAGGAGTGGTTCAACCGCGCTCTTTTTCAAATCCCGTTCGGTGAAAAAATAATGCAATCCTTTGGCCTGCTCAAGCGATTCTCCTTCAAGCGCAAAAGTGGCCTTGGTTTGGACGTCGCGAATGAAAATGTGCGATTTAAGTGTGAGATCTCGGGTTAATTGCCAATAGACATCGGCGTCGTAAGCGGCGTTGTCTCCAAAAAAGTAAACGGTCAGATTTTGGCGATCTTCGGGGTCTAAATCTTCAATGATTTTAGTAATGGTTAAATATTTGTAAGTGAAAGTGGATCTGGGAGACTTCAAATTACGCAAATAGACCTTGCCGCTTGGGAAATTATTCTTCTTGATAAATTTATCGCCATTAAAGATCGCCCTGTATCCCCCGGAGACGTAATGAAATTCCACCTGCTCGCCCTTGTCATCAAGTTGACTTTTTAACTCGCGAAATAAAATGGGCATAACGGGGAAGGGGTCATTATCCAAAAAATGGACGATAGTCCCGGTCGAACTCATATTGTTGGTCATTTTGATGGTATCGTCGATGTCCGAAATGACCACAGTTTTGGCCCAACTGATGTTGATAAGAAAACTAAGTACGCATAAATGAAGGATTTTTGTACACATAGAAAGGTATTATAGGGTGGGACCTAATTTGAGGGTAGCGCAGAAGTAATTTTTACAGAACCAGGAGAATTATGTTAGTTAAGATTCTAAAATTAATGAGTATTTTGAAAACAAAACACATTATCTTTGATTTTGATGGAACGTTAGTCGATTCTTACCATGCGGTATTATTGGGAGTTCAGACGGTCCTTTCCGAACTGCTTGATCGTCCCATTCTCTTGGATGAATTAAAACAGCGTTATTCTCCCCACTTGCCCGAATTATTGCAAAACTTCAATCTTCCCCTGAGTGATTTGGAGCTAACTCGCCGTTTGGCCAGGCGCTGGAGTCAGTTGGCGCTGGAAATGGAATTTGATTATGTGCTTTTTCCCGGTGTGGTTGAATCCATCTCCCAGCTTCGATCATGGGGTGCCACGATCTATTTATGGACCGCCCGTGATCGCGCCTCAACCTTAAAAATTCTGGAAAATTTCAAGCTGAAAAATCATTTTAGCGATTTACGTTGTGGTGATGATACCGCCACCAAACCCAGTCCCGATGGGATTGTCGAGATGGTTGGGCATGTTCCCAAGGATGATGTTATCGTTGTTGGCGATTCACACATGGATATTCAGGGGGCAAAAAATTTTGGTTGTCGATCCATTGCTGCTCTTTGGTGCCAGGGAGCCAACCGAGAGACTGTTTTGCAGTATGCTCCGGATTTTTTGGCCAATACCCCGTTCGAATGTTTGGAAATAATTAGAGGTGCCTATGTTTGACTTTCTAAATGAGAAATTTTCTGACGCGTTTAAGGCCATTGCCGGAAAATCAAAAATTAGCGAGAGCAATATTGAAGAAACTCTTGGCGAAGTGAAAAATGCCCTGCTCTTGGCCGATGTTAATTTTAAAGTGGTTAAAGATTTTATCGCCAAAGTAAAAGAAAAGGCTTTGGGAGAAAAAGTCATTCGCGGGGTTAATCCCGGGGAACAGTTCGTCAAAATCGTGCATGATGAATTGGTCCAAATTATGGGAACTCAAAATACTGAATTGGCCTTCGGCGAAGAGAAGAAGCCTCTGGTCGTTCTGGTCGTGGGATTAAACGGTCAAGGGAAGACCACTTTTTCTGCCAAATTGGCCCTCTACTTAAAAGAACGCAAAAATAAAAAGGTGTGGTTAATTCCCGCCGACACGTATCGTCCTGCCGCCAAAGATCAGTTGAAAGTCCTGGCGGATTCGGCGCAAGTTTTCTGTTACGATTCCGATCTCTCCCAGACTCCCGCCAATGTGGCCCGGGCCGGAGTGGATAAGGCCCTGCAAACCATCAGAGAAAGTAATGAAAACATCGATGTGATCATCATCGATACCGCCGGTCGTCTGCATGTTGATCAAGAATTGATGCAGGAACTTAAGGATGTGAAAGAAACCGTCGGCCGATACCAATCCCAGATTTCGCTTGAATCGCTCTTGGTCGCCGATGCCATGACCGGCCAAGAGGCGGTGAATGTGGCCAAATCTTTCCACGACGCCATTGGACTCACTGGCGCCGTATTAACTAAAATGGATTCCGATGCCAAAGGTGGTGCCGCACTTTCCATTCGCACCATGACTGGAATTCCGCTGAGATTTGTGTCCACAGGCGAAAAATTAAAAGATTTGGAACTCTTTCATCCCGATCGCATGGCCAAACGTATTTTAGATATGGGCGATGTGGTGACACTGGTGGAAAAGGCCCAAAACGAAATTAATGAGGATGAGGCCACCTCCATGATGAAGAATCTGGAGAAGGGCAAATTTACCATTGAGGATTTTTTAAAACAGATGGAGATGATGTCACGACTTGGCAGTATGGGTTCCATCTTGAAGATGCTGCCAGGTATGGGCGGGATGCTCCGACAGGTGGGTGATCTCTCTCCTGCGGAAAATGAAATTAAAAGAATTAAAGTCATGATTCAATCCATGACCAAGAGTGAGCGGAGTAATTACAAGATTATTAATGATTCCCGAATCGGCCGTATTGCCCGCGGTTCCGGGACTAAATTGGAACAGGTTAAAGATTTTCTGCAAAAATTCAAACAGATGGAAAAAATGATGGGCCAGATGATGGGGATGATGAAGGGCGGAATGGCCGGATTGGCAGGAATGGGTGGTCTTCCGGGAATGCCAGGAACGGGCGGAAAAGAACGTAAGAAAAAAGATCCTGCATCAAGGGGGAAAGGCCCTTGGGGCAATCGATATTTCTAAACTATTGCGCGCGGCGCGCTAATATGGTTCTCTAATTGACTTCGTTTAGTCAATGGGTTACAAATGCGTCGCTCGTTTTACACTGAATTTTGAGGAGTTGCGAATGGTTACGATTAGACTTGCCCGTGGTGGACGGCCCCATAAACCAGTTTTCACCATTGTTGCTACCGACGCTCGTTATTGCCGTGACGGACGTTTTCTTGCCAAATTAGGGCAATACAATCCTCAAAAGGTGGAAAAATCTTTGACTGATGTCGATACTGAAGCCCTTCGCGCATGGATTGATAAAGGGGCAACAATCTCTGATACCGTCAGGACTCTTCTGAAAAAAAATAGCATTAAATTCTAAAGGTTCTTTGCAGTCGTCGTTAGAATAAATGAGAAAATTATGAGTGAATTGCAAGATCTAATTCTGTATGTTTCCAAATCTCTCGTGGATCTTCCTGATCAAGTCCAGGTTAATGAAATTTTGGGCGAGCAGACCACCGTAATTGAGTTGAGAGTTGATAAAACTGATCTTGGAAAGGTGATCGGTAAGCAAGGTCGTACCGCCAGGGCCCTCAGGACTATTTTGAACGCTGCTTCCACTAAACTTAGAAAGCGAAGTGTTCTGGAAATTCTAGAATAAATACCTAAGGCAAAAAAAAATTAAAATAAGGAGGCCTAGGCTTCCTTTTTTTTTTATACTCGGGACATGTCCAAAAGAAAGAATCAAAAAGAATGGCAGCGCGAGTTGGAAACATTCCTTAAGGTGAAAGACCAGTATCACCTGGGCGAGTTGCCAACCGAGAAACCGCATTCCAAGTCCCACAATTTATCTTTTCTGGCCAAGACCTCCATTCGAGATGCCTATCAAGTTTTTTTTGAAGTGGATTATGATGCCATCAATGTTTTGAAAAATAATTTATCTTATGTTGAAGAAATGGGCCGTGCCATTCATGCCACCTTGGCCCAAGGGCGGAAAATTTTTATTTCAGGTTGTGGTGCCACCGGCAGGCTGGCCTTATCAATAGAGAAGTTGTGGCGTGACAGTCATTCAAATCGGCCGTTGGAAAATCGCATTGTGGCCTTTATGGCCGGAGGTGACCTGGCCTTTATTCATTCGCTTGAGAGCTTTGAAGATCACCCTGAATTTGGTGCGAGACAATTAAGAGAGCTGGGTTTCGCCCAGGGAGATATGCTGATTGCGGTGACTGAGGGGGGCGAAACTCCTTTTGTCATTGGCACAGTATGGGAGGCCTTAAAAATATCTCATAATTCCCCTTATTTTCTTTTTTGTAATCCTCAAGCGACTCTTTGTCAGGTGGCCCATCGTTCAAAAGAAATTATCGAAGATCAAAGCATCAAGAAAATTTGCTTTGATATTGGCCCCATGTGTTTGGCCGGCTCAACGCGCCTTCAGGCCACGACTATTCAGCAAACCGCTCTGTGCATGGCGCTTTTTATCCGAGATAACTTTATTTTTGAGGCAAGCTTATTTTTGGATAGTATTCTATCGGTCTATGAAAAAATTCGAGTGGAGTCGTTGTATGAGTGGGCGGAATTTGAATCCCACACTTATTTAAATGGGCAATTTTGCAATTACGTGGCTTCACCTTTTTTAAGTAGCATTTTACTGACAGATACCACCGAACGATCCCCGACTTTTGGTTTACCACCTTTTGAGAATATCAACGAAGAATATGTCCGGCCCGGCCCTTGTTATCTTTTTATCGCCAAGACTCAAGATGCTCTTTCGGCATGGCATCGGGTGCTTTCCCGTGCTCCTCGCGCTTTAGAGTGGCCCGAATTGCTAGGGAAGGCATCCTTGAATCGCATGCTGGGATTTGATTTAAGTGAAAATGGTCCTATCTTCACCAATTTGAGGGGCCCTCGTGATCATCAATCCATTTTTCATTTTCTTGGCGATGGCCACGGTCAGGTGGAAATTCGTTTTAATAAAAGAAGCATTGTTCTATCCATGCCAAGTCATCCAATGTTGCAAACCATTGTGCTGAAAATGTTGGTCAATGCCCATTCCACTATTGTGATGGGGCGCTTGGGAAGATATTCCAATAACATCATGACTTACGTACGGCCGAGTAATTTTAAGTTAATTGATCGGGCCATCAGGTACATTCAATATTTAGTGCAAGATCTGTCAAGGCCGCCTGGCTACGATGAAATTGCCAAAATCTTGTTCTCAAAGAAGCATCTCACTTCGGTCGATGGGTCAATTGTGGAAGAAGTGGTTGCGGCCATCAGAAAGGCCGATCGGAAAACGGCCAGCTCAATAACAAAGTAGAACTAAACGTGCGAACCGTTATTTTGCCCGTTGTTTTCAGAGCGGGTAGGGCCGGGTAGTTCGTTAGGATGTTCTGCACCATCGCGCAGACCACGTTTGAAATTGTTCATGGCCTTTCCCATGGCCCCGCCTAATTGGGGTAATTTGCTTCCTCCGAAGAGAAGCAGAACAATAAACATAATAATTGCTAGTTCACCGATTCCAAGTCCAAACATAACGTTCACCTTATTTTTAATGATCAGTAATCTTTAACCCGATTTATTACAATACGGCCAGTCAAAAATCGGCGCATGGATAACCTAGTGAAAACTTAAGGTTTAAGCAGTATAGGCATGGGGTGCGTAGTGGAGAAATCTTTGCTTTTTTAGGTTTTGATACTCGGAAGCGTCACAGGAGTAGCTGGCAAAGGGGTAAATGGAGATGCCCCCTCGCGGTGTGAATTCACCGATGACTTCAATATATTTAGGTGACATGAGTTTTACCAGATCGTTGCAAATGGTTTGGATGCAATCCTCATGAAAATCGCCATGATTACGAAAACTGAAAAGATACAGTTTCAAAGACTTGGATTCTACCATTTTGCGGTCAGCAATATAGTTAATGGTAAGATGAGCGAAGTCCGGCTGGCCTGTCTTTGGACAGAGGGAAGTAAATTCCGGGCAAATCAATGTGGTCCATGCCGGAGATTCAGGGTGTCGATTGGGAAAGGATTCCAGCACGAAAGGAGAATAGGTGGTGGGGTAATTTGTAATGGACTGGCCTAATTGAAGATTTTTTAGGTCTTTTTCTGGGCGACCTTGTCGTCGAGAATTAGTCTTAGGACTAGTCGTGGGATTAGTCTTGCTAACCGACCTACTCATATGGCATTCCTTTGTTAAATTAAGCGGCACATTGGCCAAATTTTTTATGTTCGTCAACTTATCGAGACGGTCGGATTTTTATGAATATGAATCCTGTCCCTGGTGTCCGTCAAAAAATTCTCTTGCTCCAGCTCGGTTCGCCTCGCTCGCTTAAATTGCGTGATATTCGAGGATATTTGAAAGAGTTTTTGTTGGACCCAAGAGTGGTGGATTTACCGCGTTTCTTGTGGATTCCGATACTCTACTTATTTATCCTGCCATTTCGTCCCAGAAAGACTCGGAAACTGTATCAGTCAATTGCCCTACCCAATGGGCAATTGCCCTTAGTTGCCATCACGGAAAAATTTAAGGATAAGATTCAGCACCATCTGCGCGGTCAAAATATCGATGTTGAAAGCGCATACATTTTGGGAGAAAAAAAGGTTGCCGATGTCATAGGCAAGAATCCCAATTTGAATACCATGTTTGTTCCCATGTTCCCCCAATATAGTGATACCACCACGGCGAGCGCTCATGATGCCGTAACACACGCTCTCGGGAGCGTTCCGGTTTTGGGCACGGATCATTTTTGGTCTTTAAAGGCCTATATTGATTTGAGTGTTCGTCGAATTGAAAAAGTATTAAATCAAGGGAATATAGATGCCTTGATGTTGAGCTTTCATGGATTGCCAAAGCGTTTTGTGTTGGAAAAAAAGGACCCCTATTATGAGCAATGTTTTAAAACCTATCTTCTCTTAAAATCCAAGTTGCCCGCTCTGTGGCAAGATAAAGTTCATCTCAGTTTCCAGTCACGTTTTGGCCCAGAAGAATGGTTGACTCCTTCCACCATTGATAAGGCCAAAGAGCTGGCCCACAAAGGTGCCAAAAATATTGCCGTCTACTGTCCGAGCTTTGTGGTTGATTGCTTGGAAACTTTGGTGGAAATCGGGCATGAATTAGATTTGGCAGTTCGTCCTATGGGGGCGCATATTGTATCAATTCCCTGTTTAAACGATGACGATGAATGGGCACGGGCCTTCGCGGAATATTTAAGGGCCTTGTCAGTCAAGGATCAGCAGGCCCTTGCGCAAATGAGTTATAGTGAGGAAATAACCGAGGGGATTCCTGAAGTCACCTATAAATCACGACCGATTGGAGAGGGTGAGAAGCGCATCCTGAACCTGGTTTTTATAACTCTCTTTTTAGACCTGATCGGCTTCTCCATCATTTTCCCGCTTTTTCCGGCATTGGCCAGGTACTATTTAGAGCATGATCCCAGCAATCCATTTTTGCTGATGGTTTTTCAAGGAATGTCTTTTTTATCGGGGCACGCCACTGATGTGATACCACCCACGTTGGATGCACAATCCTTGGTTTTATTCGGGGGTATTCTAGGCGCTTTATATTCCCTGTTACAGTTTCTTTCCTCGCCTTTTTGGGGAGAGCTTTCGGATAAGATTGGCCGGCGTCCGATTCTCATTATGACCATAAGTGGTCTGGCCTTAAGCTATCTGATCTGGTTTTTTTCCGGCAGCTTCACCTTGCTTCTCTTGGCCCGTTTGCTTGGCGGAATGATGGCAGGGAACATTTCCACTGCCAGTGCGGTGGTGGCCGACGTGACTGATGAGGCCAATCGCTCAAGAGGTATGGCCGTGATTGGAATTGCCTTTGCCTTAGGATTTATTTTAGGCCCCGCCATAGGTGGTCTCTCCATGATGCTTGATTTAACCGCATTGGTCGAAGGTGCAAAGAAGTGGGGAATCAATCCTTTTTCAGGTGCGGCCTTCATTGCTTTCACACTCTCATGCTTTAATTTATTTTTGGTCATCAAAAAATTTCCCGAAACCAATCCGCCTGAAAAACGTCATGGTAGTAAACAGACTGAAAGACGCCTGCTCAATCCCTTGAAAATGTTTACACCCCTTCCCTACAAAGGGGTCAATCGTGCTAATGTGGGTTACTTTTTATTTTTGAGCAGTTTTTCCGGTATGGAATTTACCCTGACCTTTTTAGCGGTAGAGCGTTTAAGCTTCACCTCCATGCAAAATGCCGGTATGTTTGTTTTTGTGGGCCTGATTATCGTGCTCGTCCAAGGGGGATTTGTGCGACGAAAGGCGCGTTCCGTGGGGGAAAAACGCATGGTCTTGCAAGGCCTATTAGCGGTCATTCCCGGATTAGTGTGTATTGCTTTCACCAAGAGCAGTTTGGGTCTCTATTTTGGTCTGGCATTCTTGGCGCTCGGATCGGCCATGGTTATTCCTTGTATGACCGCCTTGGTATCGCTTCTGGCCCCTCCCAGCGCTCAGGGCAGTGTCTTGGGGATTTTTCGCTCGCTTGGGGCCTTGGCCAGAGTGGTTGGTCCTTTTATTGCCTCTCTCATTTATTGGCACTATGGTTCCACGGTGCCGTATTTATTAGGCGCTCTGGTACTTGTTATTCCTTTTTGGCTGGTTAAGGCCATTCCAAATTCTGATACTAAAATGGCTTCCTGACCCATGTAAAAATTGTTCATAGAGACCTTTTTGGTTGTCAAAAATCATGCCTCATGGTTTACGCAAGGGTTGATTTGGAGGAATTATGTCTCATGCCATGAAAATTCTGGTGTTTTTATTGATTTACGCTTCATTTGCCACCTACGCGGCCAGTGAGCTGCAGGTCTTTAAGGCCACTTCCAATGCTCCCCATGCCATTACCATTTACGACCACGGCTTGGCCTCGCTCTATGCCCGTTTGAAAATGATTGAGCGTGCAAAAGAAAGCATTGATATTGAATATTTTATTTACGACACCAGTCCATCGTCGCGGGTCTTCAATCAGGCGCTGGTGAAGAAGGCCAAAGAGGGAGTGAAGGTGCGAGTCCTGCTGGATTACTTTCTGATTATTCCTGAGATCGATGCTTATCATGCCTTGCAATTGGAGCAGGCCGGAATTGAGGTGAAATATTACAACATCGAATCCATGGCAAAATTTTTGAAATTTCAATATCGCAGCCACCGAAAGTTGCTCGCAATAGACGGCAAAGAGGCCATCACGGGGGGACGCAATATAGCGGATGAGTACTTCGATCTCAGTGATAAATTCAATTTCATTGATAAGGACATCTACATTAATGGCCCTTTAGTGCGCGATATGAGCGTCAGCTTTGAAATTTTTTGGAACGATAAATTATCTCAGAAGCTCGATCTGGAAAAATACCGACATCTCATCGCCGAGGACACCAAATGGATTCAAAATAAATTGGAAGAAAATGGCAAAGATGATTCGTATTTCAAACAAGTCGCTTCTCAAGATAAGGTCTTGGACCGCCATTACAAGATATTAAAAGGCAGCTTAAAAAAAGAACAAGAGAAATTGGATAAGGCCCGCAAGTTTTTAGTCGAAAGCGATGAAGATCGCAAACTCTTGGGCGAAATTGAGGAACTGGGAAGCAAGCAGGCCGCCCTCTCTCCCACCGGACAGTGTAGTAATCTAATTTTTACCGCGGATTATCCGGGTTGGGGGCGAGAATATAGAAAGACCAAAGGGATGCGTGGGATCGTTAATCAATACATGGGCGCCGTCAAAGAAGAATTGACTATCGATTCGCCCTACTTTATTCCCGACAAAGAATCCCGCGCTGTTTTAAAGGACGTGCTAAAGGCCAAGAAAAAAGTTTCTGTTCTCACCAACAGTCTTTATTCCACTGATGCCATTTATGTGAATGCGGTCTTCAACTCCATCATTCCCTCATGGATTAAGAAGGGTCTCCGTCCCTACGCTTTCGTAGGAAAAATTCCCGATAGTTATCCGGTGGTCAATGCCGGTGTGGAAAAGGCCCGATTTGGCACCCACGTGAAGGCCTTCGTGTTTGATCATGACAGCTTTATGGTTGGAACTTACAATCTTGATCCACGTTCCACCAAATACAATGCCGAAATGGGAATTTTCTGCTTCGGCGAACCCGAATTGGCGCAGGCCATGCGCGCGGAATATGACCATAAGCTCAAAGGAACAATCTATTTGGATAGTCGCAAGACTCTGCGCAAGCACAAATTCGATAACATCACTTTTGCTAAAAAAGTGGTTTATTATCTGATTAAACCTTTTGCCATGTTGTTTCAGGCCGCGCTGTAGATTCTTGCGGTTAAGAACCAATCTTCTATTTATCTAGTTAGGAGGAAGAGGTGGGGCCGTAGGGATGTATGGTCAGTTCCCTGCAAATTGTGAATTTTATTCCTTCCCGCAGTTTCTTGTTCAAACACCCTATTGATCGTCAGAATCCCAATCCGATATTAAATTTCAAGTTGAAATTATTCTTGTTAAAATTAGTATCTTCTGCATCTGCCGGCACTCGGCCGTCATTGTATCTCATTATTGATATGATCCCACGCACACCCATGAAGATATGTTTAGATAAATAAACAAGGGCCTCTCCTCCCCAATTGTGAACTTTATACTTAAGTTGGAGATTTTGATGTGCTTCGGGGATATCGGTATGAGTATACCTGCTCCCATCGGGTGCGATGGGATTTTTCGTAGACAGTTCTGCTTTGAACGTTTTGCCGTAAACGATATAGTAAAGAACTCTAAACTGGAGATAGTGAGGGTTAATGGCCAATTTAATGCCAAACAGATTTTCTCGTCCGGAGAATTTTAATTGAGTATCGATATCCCCCTTGTCTGTATTGCGTGTATCGCTTTCATAATATTGGTTGTATTTTTTTTCGTAACTGGATATTTGATGGCCCAGGAATGGAATCAGATTCTGAAATCTAAATCCAATTTCCATGCCGTAAGCGAATGTTTGGAGTCCTTCTCCATCTAAATTTCCAAAATATAGGTTACTGATTCCGAATCCAAAGTTAGAAATCAATTCGACCTTGTGGGCACTAAATCTCTCTGCTTGTGTACTGCCTGGAATCTTTTCAAGATCCTGAATAAATTCAGGAGGTGAGGTGCTCGATTGTAACTGTTGCCCATCGCGTGTGGCAGTGAAGTCGACATGATAGAACGTTCGTGAAAAACCCTTATGTGATTCAGTTTCGATGTCAACAAAAAAAGCCGGCCAGAAGAGGAGATTCCACCAGAAGAGCTCATCTTCGTATTTGTTCGAGTTAACTTGAATCTGTTTTGTTACTTCATTGTGCGAAATGGAAAATTCGTAATCTTTTATTTTATTTAATAATAGCTCACAAGGAGTTTGACATTGTTTGTCAGTCGTTTTGACGATGGCACCTTTGGGAGTGCTCTGGAATTGGATTTTTTGATAAGCATCGCTAAAGAGCGTGGCACATCCCTGTGCAAAAAAAGTGATGATGATTAGAGTTGGTGTTTTGCGCGTCATGCTGTAGATTGTATGGTACTTGCGTAAAAAGTACCAAAAAAAGTTATCAAAAAAAGTGATAGTTTGATCTTCCTGAGTTTACATAATCCCAAAGGGAGTAGAAATATCCAGATGAACTGCCAAAAGCTATTCATCACTGATGACATGCAGAACTGCGCAGTCAAATAAATAGGTTATAATATTGAAGAAATAACAATTGGGAGTACGCCGTGAAATGTCCTCATTGTTCAAGCGAAATGGAGCTGCGTTTAGCGCGAACCCAAAGAGTGGTTTTAGATGAGTGCCGTACATGTAAAGGTATCTGGCTCGATGTGCGAGAAATTGATTTTTTCATTAAAGATAAAACCTTGCTCCAAAGTTATTATCGTAATGGACTGGCCCATACATCACTTAGTGAGAGAATATGCCCAAAATGTCAGAAGAAAATGATGACTGGGAACTTGCCGAATTTTGAAACTCCAATTGAAGCTTGTCAGTCATGTCATGGCCTCTTCCTCGACAATGGCGAGTTATATGCCATTATTCAAAGTGCCACAGAACCAATGCGACAAGGCCTGCTCAGACCCAATACTATACGAAATAAAAAAGACTTGCCTGTTTTTTTCAAGCGCATCTTTGATGCGGATGAAGAAGTCATCTTCGCCGAAGCGCCCAATCTGGGAAGTTATTTCTTTTCACTCTCTCTTGCGCTTTTGTTGGCCTTCGGAACTCTCTATGGATTTCACATCTTTCAGAAGTATATCTTCAAGATGGAGCTTCCAGAACAGTTAGTGATGGTTGAAACATTGAATTATATTTTCGCCGGCTTCTTTGTGATCTATGCGATAGCGTCTTTTTTGCAATTTCGAAATACCTATTACTGTCTCACTAATAAAAGATTTATCGGTAGAAGTGGGATATTTGGAATTGATTTTGTCTCCGTTGATTATTCACAGGTCACCGATTTACAATTGCGGGTAGGTATGCTCGATCGCATCCTTGGGTCAGGAAGTGTCTATATCCAAACTGCCAGTGATGCCAGTTATCTTCCGAGAATAGGACGTTTCCATCCTTATAAAATCTTTTCTGTTGCCGATCCCTATTCCGTTTTTAAATTAGTGAAGTCCTTGTGTTACAAACAGGTGCCACGAGCGTAAAAAAGTTATCAGGAACTGGGACCTGCATAAAACTTCAATGCCTGATATTCCCTTCTCAAATCGAGAATAATTGACTTCAATATTGCAGCGATGGGAATGGCAATGATCATTCCGGCAAATCCCAAGAGATTTCCGCCAATGATGAGAGCAAGCATGGTGGTAAGATCACTAAGGCCAACTTTATCGCCCACCAATTTGGGGGTAATCACAAGTCCTTCGAGTCCTTGGATAACCACAAACACAATAGTCACACCCATGATTGTTGCAAGCCCGGTGAAATTGGCCAAAGCAACGGTTATTGCGACAATGAAACCCAAAATGCTTCCAACAAAAGGGATTATACTCAGAAGGCCGGTGCCAATTCCGATCAGAAAACCAAAACGTAATCCAATGATAAAGAATCCGATTCCATAGAGGCAGGCCAAGATCAAAGCAACCAGGATTTGGCCTCGAATGTAGCCGCTCAGGACGGTGTTGATCAACTGGGAATATTGGTTGATCTTAGGTCGCCATGGAATCGGCAGGAGGTTTTGCGTTTCCTTAGAGATTGCCTCGTATTTATTCACAAGATGAAAATAGAATAACGGGACCAAGAAAAGATTGAGAATCATCAGCAGTCCGGACATGACATTTGAGAAGATGCCGCGCAAAAATAAAGACGATGATTTCAAAAAATCTCCAGAGATGGCAGAAGCATGCTCGGCCAAAATATCTTTTAGCCCTTCTTCACTGATGTCGAGATCATATCCAAATTTACTGGAGAGATGCTCCAACTTCTCGATCGCAATGGCCGACGTTTGAGGTAACTCATGGAAAAATAATTTGGTGTCCTTTATCAAACCAGGAATGATCAGCAACAAAATAAGAGTCACGACCGCTGCTATCAAACTAAAAACTCCGGCAACGGCATAGTTTCTTTTAATCCTGCGCTTCTCAAGGCCATGTATCAAGGGAAAGCTAAGATAGGCCAGTCCAAAAGCAATCAAAAGGGGCAACAGAGCGTTGCCTAGGCCAATAAGCAATATTGTGATGATGATTACAGCGCTTCCTACAACCAAGAATGTTTTGAGAGATTGAGTCACTATGCCTCCTAATGGAAAGAAGTCTAACCTGCCGGTGCTTTAAAAAATAATCTAATTCTAACTTTTCCTTCCTTAAAGTCCAAGCGTTTCTGCCCACCAGATTTTGAGTGTTAATACCCAAGACAAGCGCGTTTGCTTGAAAAGCAAAGTGCGACGGGTATAAAATCAAGCATCACAAAGGGCCGTGATATACCTCATTTGCGGTCTGGGGGCCATTACATAAAATTTAAAAAGAGATATTTTTCTCGAATTAAAAATGGAGAGAATAATGGAACCAATTCAAAGATTGAATCATGTGGTAAGTGACATTCAAAGAGCTACGATCGATTCACTCGATCAAGCAAAAGATCAAGTGGTGAAGACCAGCAGAGAAGCCGCGCAAAGAGTTGATCGAACTGTGCATGAGAGCCCGTGGGTTTTTGTAGGAGTCGCAAGTGCTTTATCCGTGATATTAGGATATGCTCTTGGACGTCGCTCAAGATAAAAAAATCAATCAACTGTCGAGAGTTTTTGCCTCAAACTCAACAATTTCACCTTCCTCTGTCGTGTAGCTGATTTGTATCGGTTTGCAACAGACTTCACAATCTTCAATGTATTCCTGATGATCAAGATGGGTCTCGATTACGATCGAGATAGGGGAGAAACAGTAGGGACAGTTGAAAAAATATTCTTCTTCACCTTGCATGCCCGCTATATTATCTCAGGGCCATCCCTTCTGTCCCAAGATAAAAATTGCTTCTGTCCCTTCCAAAAAGTAACCGTCTGAATTAATTTTTCTCAACTGAAAAGGAAGGTGCCTATGTCCATAAAAACTGTGCTGAAAAATTTTAACCGTATCCAACTGGCGTTGGCCCCATCTCCCATCCATCGCTTAAGCCGTCTGACGGCAATGTTGGGCCATAATATCTACATTATGAGAGATGATCTTACCGGATTTGCTCTGGGGGGAAATAAGACAAGAAAACTAGAATTCTTGATAGGCGATGCCCTCAAGAAAAAGGCCCAGGTCTTGATCACTTCGGGCGCCAGTAGTTTTAGTAGAAATGCCGCTGCGGCGGGCAGAGCATTTGGATTGGATATCCATGTTTTTATTGTAGGCGAAGAAGCAAAACAAAATCGTGCCAGTATGACATTCTTTAAACTGATGGACGCCAAACTTCATTTCATTTCAGAAGAAAAAAAGGAAACAATGCCGCAAGAAAAGATGAAACTAATTAAACGGATAGAGGAAAGCGGGCAGAGCGTTTATGAACTTCATCATGGAGGAAGTGATGAGGTTGGGACATTGTCATATATCAATGCATTTGATGAAATCAGCGATTATTCACAAAACCATAGCATCCGTTTTGATAAAATTATCCATGCCACCGGTTCCACCGCCACCCAGGCAGGTCTGGTGCTGGGACAATGCATTGATGGCCATGAAACAATGATTATCGGAATGGCGATTGCACGTGAGGCGGATTTACAGAAAAAAAATGTACAGGATTTAGTCGCGAGGACCGCTCAAAAAATTGGCGTGCCATGGGATCAAAGTAAAGTCATCGTGGATGACAGATTTATTGGACCTGGTTATCCACTGCCTTCAAAGGAAAGCGAGGAAGCAGTCAAGCTGTTTGCATCGTTGGAAGGCGTTTTATTGGATGCAATTTATACCGGAAAGGCCGCTGCCGGTCTCATACACTATGCTTTAAATAATATGTTTGCAAAAGATGACAACATTCTCTTTATTCATACGGGCGGAAATTTCGGATTGTTTTATTGATGTCGAGCATGGCCCAGGCTTCAACGCTTTTATCATCCGATCAAATGACTTGATAAAATTGCAGTTTGCACTAGAGATTGTAATATTTATTATGGAGAGTTCGATGCGAGCAAGTATCTGGAAAGGGGCACTGAGTTTTGGGTTATTAAACATTCCAGTACGATTGGCGAAAGCGGAAGAAGAAAAAAATTTGCATTTCTGCATGCTGGACGGAAAAGACCTGGCCCCAATCAAGTATAAAAAAATCAATGCACTGACAGGTAAAGAAGTTCCTTATGAGCGCATTGTTAAAGGCCATGAATATAAAAAAGATGAGTATGTAGTCATGACCGATGATGACTTCAAATCTGCCAATGTTGAGGCCACGAGAACCATTGATATCGAAAATTTTGTTGATCTGGCAGAAGTAGACCCTATGTATTTGGAAAAACCATATTATCTCGTTCCCGAAAAAAACGCTGAGAAAGGATATTTTCTTTTATGTGAGGCCATGAAAAGAAGCAAGAAAGTCGCCATTGCTAAAATTGTCATGACCACTAAACAACACCTGGCGATGATCATGACAAGAGGGGATTATCTGGTGCTCGAAATTTTACGTTTTGCTCATGAAGTCCTTGATTCCGATGAAGTGGACTATTTCAATTCATTAAAAAAAGTTAAATTTAGTTCTAAGGAATTAAACATGGCGATGCAACTGATTGAGGACATGACTGAAAAATGGAATCCTGATCAGTATCAAGATACTTATTATGACGATTTAAAAAAAATTATTGATAAAAAAGTCAAAGGCGGGAAAGGAAAAGTCATTGAAGAACATAAGTTACCCGAAATTTCAAGGGCCACCAACGTGCTCGATTTAATGCCGCTTTTAAAAGCAAGCCTTGGCAAAAAAAAGAAAGTAACTCATAAGGCCGTAGCTAAACGAGCATGAGAAAAGCACTCAGAGTTTATCACAGAAAAAGGGATTTCCAAAAAACCGCTGAACCTAAAGGGATTTTGAGAAATAAAGAGAAAGGAAATCTTATCTTCGTCGTACAGGAGCATCATGCATCTCATTTGCATTATGATTTTAGATTGGAATTGGACGGTGTTTTAAAAAGCTGGGCGGTACCCAAAGGCCCATCTTTGAATCCACAGGATAAGAGACTTGCAATTGAAGTCGAGGATCATCCTTTAGAATACGCGAGTTTCCATGGCACCATTCCCAAAGGGGAATATGGAGCGGGCGAAGTTTTTATCTGGGATAAGGGAACATGGGTTGGTGTGGGTGATCCTCGCTTTGGTCTGAAGAAAGGTAAATTGGAATTTACACTTAAAGGAAAAAAGCTCAAGGGGAATTTTGTTCTAATTAGGCTTGCTAATATAAAATCCAGCAAGCCTAATTGGCTTTTAATGAAGAAAGCGGATGAAGAAGTTGATGCGCACTTTGAACTTAGGCCTAAAGTGCTCGAAGTCAGTGATAAGACCGCAACATCACAAAAAACTAACGAAAAAGATAGCTGGCCTGGGTTTATTTCGCCACAATTGGCCACTTTGGTTGAGACCCCACCCGAATCTTCCAAATGGATGCACGAAATTAAGTTTGATGGCTACCGTTTGCAGGTCCACTTTAGACAGGGGAAGGTGAAATTATTCACTCGTGGTGGACACGATTGGAGTGATCAGTTTCCTTCTCTCACCAGGGCCTTTTCGTCTTTCAAAGCTAAATCCGCCATTTTAGACGGTGAAGCGGTCGTGATGGATGAAGGAGGACGAAGCAGTTTTGGTGCCCTTCAAAATGCCTTGTCATTAAAAGATTATCGCAATATGAGAATTTATCTTTTCGATCTTCTTTACTTAAATGGAGAGGATTTAAGATCACAATCTCTCAAAAGAAGAAAGGAGCTGTTGTTAAAACTCCTGGCAAAATCGCAACCTCCCATTTTTTACACAGACGATATTAAAGGCCATGGGGCACAATTTTTTCAAACGGCCTGTCAATATCAATTAGAAGGAATCATTTCAAAAGATAGGGAGTCCTCTTATTTTTCCGGCCGAAGCCGGACATGGCAGAAATCCAAATGCGAGCGGCGACAGGAATTTGTCATAGGCGGCTTTACTACCGGGCACGGCGATCGGGCATCAGGTTTTGGGGCATTACTGCTGGGTGTGTATGATCAGGTAAAAGGAGAAAAATTATTCCGATATGTCGGAAGAGTTGGAAGCGGTTTTAATTATAAAACCTTGGGCGAAATCACAAAAAAACTCGCAAATCTCGAAATTGATTCATCACCTTTTCAAATCAATTCTCCTAAAGAAAAAAATATTCATTGGGTGAGCCCCAAACTCTTGGCCGAAATCAATTTTTCCGAGTGGACAGCAGATAAAATTCTGCGCACACCGGTTTTTGTCGGACTTCGCAGTGATAAATCGACTGAAGAGATAGTGATTGAAAAAGCTTCCACCCTCTTTTACAGGGAGAGTATCACTCTTTCTCATCCTGAAAAAATTCTTTTTCCTGTCGAAAAAATAACCAAACAAATGATTGCCGATTACTATGATGGTGTTGCGCCATTCATGCTTCCCTTGATCAAAGATCGTCCCCTGTCTTTAGTTCGTTGTCCCAATGGGGTAGGCAAAAAATGTTTTTATCAAAAACATCCTGAATCAGGCGGCGTTCCGAAAGAACTTAAAAGTTTTAAAGTGAGAGAAAAATTGGACACCACGATTTATATGGCCTTGGATACTGTTTCGGGGCTGCAACAATTGGTGCAGATGAATGCTTTTGAAATACATACTTGGAATTGTCATTATCAGACGCTGATGCACCCCAATCAAATTGTCATGGATTTTGACCCTGACCCAAGCGTCAGTTTTAAAACAGTGGTCGAGGCCTGTCTTGAAATGAAAAAAATTCTTACAAAATTAAAGTTAAAAAGTTTTGTGAAAGTTAGCGGCGGTAAAGGTATTCATATTCATATTCCCATCGAACCGATTTATACTTGGGATGAAATTAAGGCATTCAGCAAGGCTTTGGCGGATGAAATGGTCAGCAGAAGACCGAAAGAATTTACAGCGACTATGTCAAAAGGATCGCGCAGCGGTAAAATCTTTCTGGATTATTTAAGAAACGACTATGGCGCGACGGCGGTGTCCCCTTATGCTATTAGGGCCCGTGGGGGCCAAAAACTAAGTGCCGTGGCCCTTCCTGTAGAATGGCGTGAATTGCCAAAACTTAAGAGTTCTGACCAATTCACACTTAAAAAGGCCTTACTGAAAATTAAAAAGAGAAAGTCCGACCCATGGAAAGATTATCTGAGTATCAAACAAAAGATTATTTTGTTTCAAAAGCGCCGGGTTGCTTAAATACATTTTGGTCAGCAGGTGAGTGTGGGCCTTTTCTTGCGCGCGTTTTTGCGCCATACTTACTTTTCATGTTGTTGCAGTAATAAATCTAGGGTTTGCCTTTCTTTTTGCTGGGACCTGTGGCCTTGGGTTTGCTTGCGGGAGCGGGAGTTGCTTTCTTATTCAATTTTTGTTCGAGATTGTCGAGTTTTGTTTGAAGGTCTGCGATTCGAGTGCTGATCGCATTTGATCGACTGTCGGAATCAGTCTGAAGCTGTTTAAGATCGGAAAAACTTTTTTCGATTTCAGCCGTTTTAATCTCAATTTTTGCCAATTCTTCTTTAGTAAAGTTCCGACTGTCTTGGGCGAGATTATCCATACTGCGGTTGATTTCCTTTTTCACTTCATCCTTGATTTTCACAAGAAATCGTTCTTCCAAAATTTTGGCGTTAAATCCCAATGAAATGATGACTGCCAGCAATGCCAGGATGGTCGAGGCAAGCGCTAACCAGTTTTTCTTTAAAACGTCTAAAATGACTGTCTTATTCATAGAATTCTCACTCCTATTCTTCAAAGATGATGCTTATTGAGTTTTTGCACGCTATTTATAATCTATTTTTTTCGAATATATAAGGATTATTTCTTGTGGTTCACCCGTGCTGTACCCTTCGTATTTTTCAAGGCGTTGGCCTGCGGACGCAACGCTTGCGACATGCAGGAAGTACGCCTCAGCGTCGCCCCTCCGCCTACTTGAAAACCAAACTGCCAAGAGTAGAAAAAATGGAGTGCTTAAGGGATATCCGACTCTGATTAATTTTCGTTCGTTTATTGGGAGTGGTAGGCAAGTATTAGAATGATAGGGCCAGACCTATTCCATAATATTCGACTTTGTTGTTGTAAAACTGGCCATGAGGATCATAACCGCTGTACCACTCGCCGGTCAGGCGTAAGCAGCGTTGACCGGGACCGGGATGGCCGAATTCAAATCCGGCCTTCGCACTGGTATCGATGTGCCAGTTATTTTCCTCCAGGCCTTTCATATCTACGGCGCTGATCATCCTTCCCGACAAGATACGCTCCTTGTTGCCACGATATTCTATTCCCCAGTGATAGCTATGTTTCTTGAGATCATCTGGCAGTCTGTGAAAGATTTTTTCCCCACCAGCATAAATTCGCAATTTACTCCAATCATATGAGTACATTAGTTCGAGCGTTTCGTAACTTAGATTGATTCGCGTCGAGGGATTGACTGTCAGTAGATACTCATCTCCCAAATGAGAACTTTGATGATAGATACGCAAGCGAAATGAATTTCCATCACGTTTGTAAGTGATGGGGAAGCCAACGATGTAATCAGCGTTGATAAGGTCGGAAGATGGGGTATCCAGATTAAATTGGGCAAATAAGGCGGCCTGCAAACTAAATTGCAGGCCATTTCCCTCATGACTGCCGAAAAAGCGATAAAGGCCAATTGTTTCTCCAAATCCGATGGCCGCCATTGAATAGAGAGAATCCGATGATTGGAAGCGATTCAAACTGGCAAAGAACTGGGCCTGTTTTGGGTCTGCAATAAATGGCAGAAACAGGTCCCCCAAGGGAAGGGCCTCTCCTTCACCCGTGAGTCCCAGTAAGCGATACAAGAATCCTGGTTTTCGATTGTCTTCAGGTTTTATCACGATCACGAACTTTTTCAATCCGTCGATGAATTGCAGCTTTTTATTTGCTGCTTCTCTTCTTTCCGGATCGTCTTCAAATAACGTGACTGTGGCAAATCCTTTTGTCGTTTTTATGGCATAACTGTCTTTGGCCCATCGCAATTCTCGTTCGAGAATTGCTGCGATATAACCGTCAAAATATCTATCTTGCTGCCTATTTTGCTGCCTATCTTGCTGTCGATCTTGCTGTCGATCTTGCCAATTCTCTTTTCCCATCTCCTTGGATAGCAGATTGGGGAAACAGAAAAATCCCACCAGCATGATCCCCAGAATTGTAGTCCTAGTTATTGGGCCCATGGGATACGACTGATTCTTCGAAAATTCTATTTAGGCCGCTTTTTTTTGCGCCGCTCGAGTTCTTGCCGCCTTGGTGGCCGCGCTTTTTAATCCACTTTTGCCTTTGGTTTTAATTGCTTTCATCGCGGCGGTATGAAGCCGGGCCTTCCCTCGCTGTTTGGCCGCCCTTTTGGTTTGAATGGATAAGGCCTCAGGAGAAACGGTTCCTTTTGGTTCACGCTGCATTCTCTTTATGCCTGCAACTGATTTTTGTGGAGATATTTTTTTCTCTGCGATTTGACCGATGTTTTGAGCTTCAGGCATTGCGGCCTTTTCTCCCGGAGGTGGGGGGATTTCAACTCCCGCTCTTCGGGCCTTTGACAGTCCAATTGCGATGGCCTGCTTTACATTTCTGGCCCCATGTTTTCCTTTTCTAACATGCTTGATTTCCTCGTGTACGAATGGACCTGCTTGAGTGGAAGGTGATTTTTCCTCTCGTTTTTTCTGCTGAGCTTTTTTGATGGTTCTTTTTTCTGGCATACTAATCCTCCGTGATGATAGAGCGTTCATGTTTACATTTTATCTACTGATATCCACGCTCAACAAGCACTGCAACACACTTGTGAACAGGATGTTTGTCATCGTTTCAGTCTTTGAAAAGTCATTTGCAATCATTTTTTTAAATTCCGATCATTCTTGTAATAGTGTTTCTCTCAGACAAAAAGCTGTTGCGAGTAACTTGCGCAGTTGATATACATTTTTCTCGATATTGATGTCGCTCAATTTTGATTTGATTCTTAATTTGCACAAGGGAGGTTAATTTCTTCAATAGATTCCGCGCAAGAGCAATCCGTATTCACCCATCTTTGTATTTTCTTAATGCACCAAAAGCGAGTTTTCAAAGGAATGAAAACTTAAATGATGAATTATTTTTCTATTTAGGAGATGCCATGGAGACACACAAAGGAATGCAATTTCCGGCCATTTACTATTTTTTAGTAGGCCTTTCTTTTCTATTTCTTTTCGGATGCCAAGATTCATCCGACCTTCCAGCTTCCGTCACTCTTCCCGGTTCTGAATCCACTGAGGTTGTTGACCCGGCCGGTAGTGGTTTCGCAACTGTTGAGGGAAGACTGCATGTGGAAGGTCGCACCATCAAGAATGAAGATGGTGATGTTGTTGTCCTGAAAGGGGTCAATATCGCCGACCCTGAACATTTGAACTTAAAAACATGGGAGCGTCCCAACGTGACGGCCTTGAGTGTGACGAAAGATGCGGTGGAAAATTTTTACGCCAAAGTCATTCGGTTGCCAATTCATCCTGGAAATCCCAGCTATCCAAATGAGGGTTGGTTTGGGGCCAATGGTGGTCAAAAATACTTGGATGAACATATCAGACCATTGGTGAATTATCTGACGGCACTTAGAATCTACACCATCATCGATTTGCATTATGTCGAAGATTGGTCCGGGAAAATGCCACAGGTCGCGGCCTTTTGGAATGTCGTGGCACCGCAATTTAAGGACAATCCATATGTGATTTATGAGATTTATAATGAACCCATTTACCCTGATGATTGGAACAGATGGAAGTCTGAGATCGCCCAGCCGGCCGTGGATTTAGTCAGAAGTCATGCGCCCGATAATCTTATCATCGTCGGAGGGCCTCTTTGGAGTGCGCATATGGCCGGTGCCCTTGCCAATCCAATCGTGGGAAAAAATATTGTGTATACGGCACATATTTATTCCAATCAGTGGCCTTCCCAGATTGAAAAAAACTTTGGTCAAGCGATTGAACAATTGCCGTTTTTTATCACTGAATGGGGATTTGAAACAGGGGGAACTGAAGGTGGCAGCAGGTCTGGATATGGTGTCCCTTTTGTCGAATGGATGGAACGGCATCAGTTCAGTTGGACTGCTTGGTGCTTTGATATTCGTTGGGGCCCGCGCATGTTCGATGGAAACTGGAATCTTTTAGAAGGTGATGGAGGAATGGGCGCATATATTCGTGACCTACTTCTGGAAAATCACCAAAACAACTAACCTTTAAACCAGGATTTAACTTATGAAAAAATACGTTCAGTTATCATTATTGATGTGCATGTTCTCTTTAATGGGATGTCAGGGAAAATTCGAAATTCCCGGCCCCGATACGACAAGTCCGACTTATGAAACAACATATCTACCACCTGTTGAGAATCCTCCAGTGGATAATATCCCAAGTGATAATCCGCCCGATGAATATCCACCTGCGGATGATTTACGTGATCCTGCCCTCTGGCCTTTTTCTTCTGATTCTCCTTGGAACATGCCCATTGGGAATGGCGCTCTCTATGAACAAACCGGTGCTCCCTGCACCAATTCCCTGGTTTTTGAATCCTTTGGTGCTTCAATTAATAGTGAGGAATGGAGTCATCCCGTCTACCATGCGAGTGTCAACGATCCTTTGGTTCCCATTTACTTAAATGGAGTTGAGCGATTACGCATCAACATACCCTCCAATGCCGAATCGTCCCTTCCATACAATGGCGATGGCCATTTGCACATTATTGATCCTAGCGGGAATTATGTGGTGGAGATGTATCGTGCCTTTCCCCGTTCCGGTGGGGGTTGGAATGTCGATTATTACGTCCGACTTGATCTGCATGGCCCCGGGATTCTTACAGGGGGCGCTCGGGCCTATGGTGGGAGCGCGATAGGAGGTTTGATTCGAAAAGGTGAGTTAAGCAATGGTATCAGACATGCGCTGGCCATTGCCCAACCATGGACGCACCTCTGGCCGGGTGGGCCAGTTTGGCCGGCGAACAAAGATGATGGCAATATTTCGAGTAAATATTCCGGCAATTATCCGATGGGACAGTTGGCTGCGATTCCACCCAACATCAATCTTGAAGAGTTAAATCCACCTCTTTCTCCGGAGGGGCTGGCGATAGGTCGAGCGATGCAGGATTTTGGTGTTTATAATGTTGATTCCGCAGGTGTCAGCGTCGTCTATGCCGAGCCGGCGGCCGCAGGTGAATTGGGCCGTGCCCATTACGATATGCCACGATTATGGGCGCTTCTTCGCTGTGTGAGCAATAATTCTCCCACCAATGTTGGTGGTGGTGGAAATATTCGTCGCGCCCCACTGGCGCCGGCACTGATGGCAAAATAAAAAAGGCAATTTGCAAAGAGTTCATTAGGATGTAGGCAGAGATGTGTACATCCTTATGAACTTCTTAGTAAACGCGATCACAATTGGCATTCAATACCTCTTCATATGCTATACATCACTCATTCCAATATTTTAGAACATCGATCAGGTCTTTAATTCTTTGATATAAAAGAAAACTGGAACTTATTGAATGTTCTATTTTATTTACGAGGAGATGATTTATGAAAATTTGTAATTGGTTGCTTGCATTATCCCTATTATGCTTTGTCCCGTTGGCCATGGCAAAGGGCTATTCAAAAGTTGATATGTACCATAGTGCTGTGATCTCTTTTGATACGGGTCGACATGAACTCAGTTCTTCTGATATGCAAAAGCTAAGAACATTGATTCAGGAGGCCCAGGCCCGAGGAGAAATTTCGAAAGTTGAAGTCGCCGCATGGTCGGATGTCAAGCATCCAACCAAAGGGGATTTATCAAAATCTAGTCGTGATTTGGCGGATCGTCGTATCAAATCTATAAAAACCACATTGCGAAGAGACCTGGGAAAAATGAAATACATCAGTTCATTTAATATGGCGGAAAGTGCTAATTGGCTTGCACGATTTTTTAACACCTCCGAAGCCGAACTCGATGCTGTCTTTGCTAAAAGGGAAAATGGCGCCCTGGAACGTGAAGATTTTTTAATTATTAAAAGAGAAGGCGCACCTTCCAAGGCGGTCGTTGTTCTCAAAGTTGAGCACAAGAAATAAATCAATTGGATTACCACCTCCCACAGAGCGAAAGCTAGGTGGGAGGTATTGTCTTAAGATTCCTGCCCTGTGCTTTCATCATCAGAGCGTCAAACCAGACTTTAAGTTTACGCGAAACATGTTTTCCATTGAACGTTTGGCAGTTAATATTGTCTAAACGTTCTTTTTCCCAGACATACACGGCAAAAGATTCAGCAAACCACTCATGGACATTTGTCTTGGCATAATCGCTCACCAGGTCTTTGTTTTGCACTTTCATTGGCCCAAAAAAGAGCGTGCTCCAAATATTATTGCTTTCGCTATTGCTCTGGGAGAACTTTGGGAGATCCCATCCACCCAGTTCTATGGCCTTTTCTCTTAAAACATCCGCCGTCACTATTCCAAACAAGAGGGCATGTCCCAGTTCATGTAAAATAGAGGCCACAAATTTACACTTCTGGGAACTTGAAAGGAGATTCGCTCCGAAGCCTGTATTTCCCGGAATGCTGATGGCATGGGCGGTGGGATGATAGGCGGCGCTCTCTGAATATAGGTTTCGACGGTTAAAAGCATAGAGGACATCAAATCCTCTTACTTCTTTCTTCCAATTTCGAATTGAATCGAGCCTCAGGGTGGAATACATTGCCTCTAATGTGCCAGCGACATGTTCATCGGTGTGATTAATTGCCAGCACTCCAAGATCCAAAAAAAGTCTTTTTTGCCAAAGACCATTCTCACCCGTAAGTTTAAGATGCGCCGGTATAAAACCGGTCGGACTTTCATCGTGAGTTCCATATGGGTCAGGATCAATGAGATTCAGAAGACCATCGCCATCGATATCAGGATCAAGAGGAAAGAGAGATCGACTGGGCCGACCATCAACGAGAGCAGTCCAATCAGGAATGCCGTTCTTGTTGGTATCGAGAAAAAGGAACTGTCTAATGCAGCTTTGCCATCGTGCGCGTTCTGACTTGTCTTTTAAAAAATCGATTTTTTCTTCCCAAACATTGATGGCCTTATCGAGATCAGGTGGGAGAGGTTTGGATTGAAAGGATGGGGCATCAATTTTTATCTCCGGCAACTCTTTAGCGAGATGTATTCGAAAACGTGCACAGGCCGGTGCTGTTTCTCTTGGCTCTTCCGCGTAGATTGGCCAGGGCCTTACAATAAGATAAAAATATAAAAGAGTAGAAAATTTCAAGATTAAATTATCAAATACAACTGTGCGCGTGCGCTACTAATTTTTTTTAAAGCTGTGAACTTGTCGGCCATTACGAGAGGCCGAGGGCAGGAATCGTCAACTAAGCCAGATCGCTCACGTTTGAAATAAAAAATCAAGGAGATGTCGAGTGACTTCTTCGGGACGTTCAGTCGGTGCCAGATGTCCAGCTCCATCCAGTTGAACAAACTTGTGATGAGGAATGTGGGAGGCCATCTCGGCCGACCATTTTGGCGGAGTAGATTTATCATGAGTGCCAACTAAAATCAGGGTTGGGAGAGCAATATTCTTTAAAAATGGTACGATATTATCGCGACAGAAAACTGCCGTGATTGCATGGGACACTGAAGGGCCACGCTGCCGGCGCATGCTCTTCATGATTTTTTCCATTTCTTGCGGATTTGATTGTAGAAAGGTCTGACTGAACATCCGTTTTTTTGCCATGGCTTCAAAAATACGCAGAGGGCCCGTCATGCGAATTAAACTGGCCAGACGGATATTTCTTCTTTGAGACTTCAAGCTCTCTTGGCAAGCGGCGGTGCTAATAAGTCCCAGACTTGCCACGCGTGAGGGATATTTTATGGCCATTCTCAAGGCGGCCATGCCTCCCATTGAAAAACCAACGGCATGGGCGATTTTAATCTTCTCGGCATCGAGTATGGCAATCATATCATCGGCCAAATCCCAAAGAGTGAAGGGAAGGGATGAAGGCGAGTGGCGGTGCCCGCGTAAATCGGGAATAATCAGACAAAAATTTTGCTGAAGTTTGAAAGCTATTTCATCCCAGAACGAACCATCACCCATCAGTCCATGGCATAGAAGTAAAGGAACGCCGGAGCCTTTTATCTCGTAGACAATTTCGCTTCCCCAACGTTCAATGCGTTTCACATTCACTTTCTTCTGCCGGTTATTTTTGCACAAAAATTCGTACCGTATCGCCATTGGCACTATTGATGTTAACAAGGTCTCCGTCCATGTCTTCAAAATCGGATAAACCACTCAGGACTTTAGCGATATCAATTCCCTCTTTGGCGAGATCAGACGAAACTGCTTTTGGAATTATGCTATCCACCAAGCCTATCAATTTAAGTGGGACGTTAACTTTTACATCATCACCATCGGCACTTTGAATATCAATGATCAGTTTGCCATTTTGATTTGTGGAAGCCGGTTTTTGGCCTTTGCTCCCAGCGGTGTTATCAATCGCACTTAGAAGCTTATCGGCCTGCTCAACATTAATTTTCCCATCCGCCAACATTTGCAAAATTTTTTCAGTTTTACTCATATACAACTCCTTATAATTTACAGTTTATTACAAAGCATAGTTCTATCTTTTGTTTTGACATCGATTAAATGTTATCATTCATCGCTTTATCCAAGCGCCTTAATGAGCCGTTCCGCCTCATCCACTGTCACTCTGCCGCTCTCGACCATGGAAAGGATGCGATCAATATCGAGATTGTTTTCTGATCGGTCGTTCTTATGCGGATTGATTTCAATCTTGACTTCATCGAGGTCGCTTTTTTTTCCGGCGATATTTTGAATTTTAGACAGTCCTCGCATAATTTTGGCATTGATATCTTGGCCTAGATTTTTCAGATTATGCTTGATCATTATTTTATTTTCGGGAATTGCTCCAGAAGTATTGATGTCACCACTCAGCGAATTTATAGTGATCGTTTTGTCGCTCCGGTAGGAGGTAAAATCAATCGCAACATCTCCCGACATGCTTTTGATTTCAGCATCTTCATTCAATTTGAAGGCGGCCTTAATTTTGACATCCCCGGAATAACTATTAATATGAAGTGCGGAAAACTCGCCATCGTCGATGGTGACATCACCACTGTACGATTTTAATTCAAGTTCTCCTATAAAAGTTTCGAAGGATAGGTCACCGGCATAGACGGATATATCACCGCAAAAATGAAAGGTATCGGCTTGAAGATCACCGGAGTACGACTTGATGCTCCCTTCAAGTTTTACATCCTCGGGTATTCTCAAAATGACATCTGATGAATTTCTTCGGTTCAACCCGAATAGATTATTTTCTTTCTCTTTAAGCACAAGGTGATCATTCTCAAAGTTGACCTCAAAATCATTTTCAATAGTTCCTTTCCTCAGATCGGGAAATTCAATCTCCAAATCCTGTCTGTCCTCTGAAAAAATTGTGAGATCTCCGCTTTTCAGCTTGAGATCTATTTTTAACAATCGAGTTGTCATTGCAAAATTCATATATTCCTCCCTATTTTTCATGTAATCGCTTAATGGCCTCATCCGCTGAAATCTCTCCACTCTCAAGCAAATCTAAAATTTCATCCTTTTTCGCTTTGGAGCGATCGCTGTCTTCAATCTCTTGTTCTTTTAGGCCCAAATGGGCCTGGGCCTTTTTGAGAAGATTTTTTACTTTGGGGTAAGAGCAATTAAGTATTTTTTCGACACGTTTGATGTTGCCTTCCGCGTGAATGAAGACTTTGATGAAATGAGAAATTTCATCATCCATCACTTTGGCAGTATCCAACTCGAACTCGCCCCGGATAGATGTATGACAGGACTGGCATTCGAGTTCTCGGACATAAAGAGAGCGGTGGCAAATAGGACAATGGGCAAGCATTTTATTCATAGCGATCTCAAAGTGATTGTTAATAAAATTAACATCGCGACTGTTTTATATTAATAAAATTAATATTGCAATAGTTAAAATCAATAAAAATACTACGCAAGGCATTGTTTTTGTCATCTCTCTCTCAGGTCGGAAAAGAAAAAAGTCTTCTCATTATGACAAAGCCATTTAGAATGGGATCGAAATCGGAGGCGATTATGAAATTTTGGTTTCTCTTGATTTGTCTTTTACTACCGGCTTTTGCTCTAAATGAGGTCAGCGCCGGAGCAAATAATTTGCATATGATTGATAATGATAAGGCCTCCGGTTTTGCCATTTTCCGCTATAGTAAACCGTCCCGTGAAGACGTTCGGATGCTCTGTGATCTTGGCATTGATGAGGTGATGGTATTGAGTGGGACGGCGGGAGAGCGTGAAATGAGACATCATCCAGAGTGTCCCCGTCTCAAGATAGTTTACAACCTTGCACAAGGTGCTAAGACTCCCGTGACTGCGGAATTCTTGCAATTTTTTGATCAATGGGTGGCCCAGGCCCGTGCTACTGGAAAAAAGATTGCTTTTCGTTGTGAATGCGGTTGCCACCGCACTGGACGATTGGCGGCCTATTATCAGATGAAATACCAGGGGCTAACCTCTGCTGATGCCATCGCTATAATGATGAGACATGGAAAATACATGATCTTTCACCCTCAGCTAAAACCCCAGGTCCGTGACCTGCGCGATTTTATCGATGGGCTTCCCTGTCGAGAAAACAGTAAGCATTGTGTGATTCGTTAGAACCCAAAAGAGAGTTTTCCTACGATGACTTTGTTGTCATAGACTTTGGCCATCTCCGCTCCCAGATTTAAGAGAAGTAGATGTAACTGGCATCCTAAAAAATAATAGGTATCACTTTTTGAGACATCTTCTCTGGCGGAAAGGGGGACACTCACATCAAAAATAGATACTGTTCCAGTGGAAGTTAGAGTGGATTTTCCATCAATGCGTCCCAAACCGGCATAAGGTTCGATGAAAAGAATTTTCTTACCGATAGTGAGAGAATAGGCGGTTGATTTATTTTCATATTTGACGTCAACGGGAACATTACTGATCGTTTGTCTCCATTTCAGCTCGGCCTTGGTGAAATCAACTTTGAGCTTCAGGTCTAAAAATGGAATGGCCGAGATAACTTCGTTTACGGTCCAGCGGCCTCCAATAGACATATAATCATACTCGAAGTCCCCCACCTTGACAGGAAGGACACTGGCTTCCACACCCAATCCAAAAGGGACGCTCACGATTCCCATTATTCCCGCCTTAGGTAAACGCGAAACATTTTCAGGTACGACAGCATCAATATGGGGAGAATCGGCCACTCCTCCTAAAACACCTATCTCAAAGCCAAAAATTTTTCCCAAGCTGCTCGCGCCACTGACCGTGGTGGGATACATAATTGAACCCAAATCCTTATAGATGCCATCTAATTGTCCTTCAGTCACATCAGAAAGGGTTGGTTGGTCTGCGGACACCTCGAGGACAAAGAATAAGATACAGATGGGAACAAAGATCGCAATAGCAGCACGCATAACATCTCCTTAACAGCACTGCCAAAAATTTAGACAGTGTCTTAAGATTATACACCGAGGATTGGGAAAAAGATCAAAGGCAATTTACTCTTATCGACACGTTAGAGTGTAAAAAAAATACATGAGTGGTTGGCACGAGATTAGCATAGATTCTAGGTATTAGGCAAAAGGGCCAAATGGCAATTCCCCAACCATGAGTGGCCGAAAAAAATCCCCCTCGCAATAGAGGGGGATTTTTTTATTGGAAGAGATTTTTAAGAAGTTCCCCAGCGACGTTGATTTTAGAGGCCCGTTCAAATTCGGAAAATCCAGGGCATAATCCTATTTCAAGTACTGTCAAATTGTTTTTGTTCATAAGAAAGTCGATCGCCAGAAAATCGGCCTGCATTTTTTCTTGGAGATGCTGGGCCCAAGCAATCATTGTGGTTCGTTTATGAGATGAACTCTTCAGCAACTTGAAACGGGTATGCTGAGCATTATGCTTGAAATTGTGATTTGTCAGGGACTGCCTCTGTTTTTCCACCACTCCCATACATTGATCACGGCACATGACGACTCTATATTCTTGAGCTTCCTGGATAAAAGATTGCAGGATAAAACGCTGGTCCTGGGTGGCCCGGAGAGTTATAAGCCATGAGAAAAGTGAGTCGACTCCATTGATTAATGAGACCCCCAGACCCTGATTACCCCGTTCGGTTTTCAAAATAAAACGCGAGTGTTTGGATTGCCGAATAAATCGTTGAATAGAAGCAAGATTATTGCCGTCTATGTCTCCTCTCACCACAAGGCTTGGAATGACTGGAATCCCCCACTGGTGAAGGGCCTGGAGCTGGGCGACCTTGTCCCGTAAGGCCGTCATGAGGGGGAGTGGATTGCTAATTTTGAAGTGCTGGGTTTCGAGCTCGGTCGCCACTCTTAAATCGAACTCGTCAAAATTGATACCCATGGTTCGGTGAAGGGCCCATTTTGTCTTAGTCGGAATGGCAATCTTTCTCCTGGCCATGGAGGAATTTGGAATAGTGAAGCAATATTTTCCAAGATCTAGGATTTGGGCCTTCAACCCCATTTTTTTTGCTTCATGTAAAAAACGATGATGAGTTGGTAAGCAAGGATTTTGTGCTACAATAACCAAATCACATTCTTTGAGGTTCATATAAATATGCTTCGACTTGTCTGTACTCTATGGACTGTTGTTATTTTGGGGTATTCTTTAAGCTTTGGCCAGGATGCTACACTGGCCAAAATCGCGGTCATGGATACCTACTGCGATAAAATGGATCAGAGTTTCAAAAAATATGGCTGGGGAGAATCGGGATGTCGGTCTTACAACTGGAATCACGTGCGTAATTCTGTCTTGGGGGACCCTCTCCCTTGGGTGGTCTTTGGGGAGGAATCAAATGTTGAGACGACGATTATTTTATGTGGCATTCACGGGGATGAAATTACTCCCGTGAAATTCTGCTTTGATATTATGGCCAACCTTAAGGCCAATCAACAACTCTATCACAATCGCACTGTCTTAGTGGCTCCACTGGTCAACCCAGATTCATTTTTCAAGAAGCGACCTACCAGAACCAACGCCCATAAAGTCGACATTAATAGGAATTTTCCCACAAAAGATTGGCCATCCAAGGCCATCAAGTATTGGACCAATCGTTGCGGCAAAGATCCACGACGCTACCCTGGTTACAAACCTTTGAGCGAGCCTGAAGTCCTTTTTCAAGTCAATCTTCTAATTCGTTATTCACCCAACAAGATTATTTCCGTTCATGCTCCTTTAACCATGCTGGATTATGATGGGCCCAAACCTCTTCAGCTTAATGAAGGGATCGTTAATAATGGTCCGCATGAGCTGCTCATTCAGATGGGGCAAAAGGCCAATGGCTATAGGATTGTGAATTTTCCTGTCTATCCTGGTTCCTTGGGAAATTATGCCGGTAACGAAAGGAATATTCCGACGTATACGCTTGAATTGCCCAGTTCAAATCCGGCCAAAAGTGGTGAGTATTGGCAGCTATTTCGAAGTGCCATAGATGAAGCCATTTTAAAAGATTTGAGTAAAAAGCTCAGACAAGGGGTTGCTATGGATGCCCCTGCTGAGGAAAATAAATCCAATAGTGATCAGCAGAAGGTTATAACTCGTTGAAATTTTGAACAACGATTCTACCGCCCCAAAAAAATGGCATTAGATTAACACTTCTTGCCTAAAACTCCGATAAGCCATGCAAGTTACTATGGCAGCTAGCTTAGAGCACTGCTTTTGGGCCGTATGCGGCCCCACAAATAAGGAAAGTCCTATGCTTGCAAGTTTATCAGAATTCAAGTTTTACCAGAGCTTTCGTATCACTGTAGAACAAAGTGATAACCTACGTTGTCTGGTAGAAAGAGAGGATGAGACGGGCCGTACTGCCTATGTGGAAGACGCCCGTCTAATAGATATCTCAGTGACCGGTCTTGGTATCGCAACAAAAGAACGAATTTCAGTGGGAGTCGTTCTCAGCATTTCCTTGCAATATAAGAAGATGCATTTGGACCTGACAGGCAAAGTCGTAAGGGCCTTCAGCAATTCAGTCGGAGATGATGAGATTATTTATGGAGTGGAGTTGGGTGAAGAGAAGACAGTGCGAAAATTCCTTGAACAGTATATCGGCTCTTTTTCTTCCGATCGTTTAAAGGATAGCCTGATAGAGTGTGCTCTGAAGGAGAAATATACAAAGGCGTCGGAAGGCTTCGAAATGTTCTCTCTCCTTCTCTCTCTCTTTAAGGACATTACACATTTTGGTGATAAAGAAGGCTTTCTTCAAAATATGTTGGAAGAGGTTGTGCGGATATTAAATGCCCAGAGGTCTTCAATTTTTCTCATCAACCCGGATTCCAACGAATTAGAAGCCGTATGTGCTTTAGGAGTGGCCAAGGAAGAGCTGCGTTTCGATTATCGTTTGGGCATTGCCGGTTCGGTATTTACCACGGGGGTGGCGCTTAATATTGATACTGGAACCGATTCTTCACGTTTTAATGAAGATTTTGACAAGCGTTTTGGTTTTGAAACCAAGTCGATAATCTGTCATCCCATCCACAATCGGGAAGATAAAATTATCGGTGTCATTGAAGTTATTAACAAACGCAATCAGGATCGCTTTACTGTGGAAGACGAAAAAACCATGAAAGTTTTGGCCTTGGTTTTTTCTTCCGTATTTCATAATTATAATCCCATTTCAGTCAATTCACAGATTCGCCGCTTCAGCATGCCTCATGATCGTGAATACGCCATTATTGGCAAAACCGCTCATGTGAATTCTTTGCGTGGGACTATTTTAAAAGTCAAAGATCTTGACGTCCCCGTTCTTATTCACGGTGAAAAGGGCGCGGGAAAAACGCTGTTTGCCAGAATTCTTCATATCGAAGGACGGCGTGGTCTCAGTAGTTTTGAATATATCGATTGCGCTGAAAAAGATTATTCCAAAGTTGAAGAACAGCTTTTTTCAACCGACCCAATGAAATGTAAATTGCTCAAATGCCAAGGGGGGTCCATTTTGTTACGCGAGGTTTGTGGTCTCCCGGTGGAGATGCAAAGACGTTTGGTGAATATTTTAAAAGATCGCCATATCCCAGGAAGTAAAATCAGTCTCGACGTGCGGGTTATCGCCACCGCATCTGAAGATCTCAGTAGCATGGTGGAGAAAAGTGAATTCGTGGCCGAACTCCATGAATTTATTTCTAGGGCCTATATTCAAATCGAACCATTGCGAAGAAGAATTGAAGATGTTCCTTCGCTGGTAGACTATTTCTTGAAAAAAGAGTGTAAGCAACAAGGGCTACTGCTTAAGAATTTTTCTGATAAATCCATGCACAGATTGATGAGCTATGATTGGCCTGGAAATATTCAAGAATTAAAACTGTGTGTGGAAAGAGCGGTTCTTTATAATCCAAAAAACCATGTGATTTCCGATGTTGAACTCGAGAATTCGGCCACTCCTTTACTGGATGTGTCTTATAGAAAACGCATCTTTGGGGAAACACCTTTTGTTGATGATTACCGTATTCCTTTGAAGGATCGGTTGTCCTTGGTTGAACGGGAAATGATTTTGGCCGAGGTTAAGCGTAATAGCGGAAATAAATCCAAGGCCGCTAAGGAAATGGGAATTAGCCGCGAGGCCTTGCGCAAGAAACTTTTAGTCAGCCAGCAAGTGGTTGCTGATTTGAATAAGGCGGGCGTCAAGGTTAAAGTCACAGAAGTGGTTGATGATATTTTGGATGATGCAGTAGAGCAGACGGAAAAGAGCACTGGAAAAGCGATTGAGCAAACCTCTGAAACAACCACGGCTGAAGAAAAACCAGATTCAAATAGTGGACAGGTTTTGCCATTCAAAAAAGTGGCTTAGACACTCTTTGCCGACTTTATTGTCACAACTGCACCGAATATTAAGTGTCTCCTCGTTCATGTCGATTAATGACAAAAGATTATTTCGATCTCATTAACAGGAGATACCCATTTGGGTTTTTTGGAAGTTTTAAAAGTTCAGTTGGGACTGAAAGACCTGATTGATATGGCCATTGTGACAGTGGTTGTATATCAGTGTTTGGTTATGTCTAAGGGAACACGTGCCGTACAGATTATGATCGGTGTGGCCATCCTGTCGCTATTTTACTGGCTTGGTGCTCATTATGAATTTCATACCTTGAATTGGTTTCTCAATAGTTTTTTTGATTCCATCATTATTATCCTGGTCATTCTGTTTCAAGATCAGATTCGTTCCGTTCTGGCCTCTATGGCCGGTCAAGGACGCATCTTTGGTGGGCTGCAACGGGAAAAACTGTCGGAGGAATTAGATGAGGTGATCGAGGCCATTGTGGCCATGGCAAGAGAAAAAATAGGTGCCTTAATTGTTTTTGAACGGGCCCAAGGATTGGGAAATTTCATCGAAACGGGAACCATACTGCAAAGTAAAATTCATTCGGATTTGATCTATGCTATTTTCCAATCAAAGGCCTCTATTCATGACGGTGCAATGGTGGTGAGTGATGGCCAAATTGCTGCTGTCGGCTGCTATCTGCCACTGGCCAGAAATATCGAGATCGACCGCCACTACGGGACTCGTCATCGTGCTGCCATCGGAGTCACCGAAGTTACCGATGCCGTGGTGATTGTTGTTTCCGAGGAAACCGGCCAAATTAATCTATGTCTTAATGGGGCCTTACATTTCGTGACAGATGCCAAGAAACTGCGAATATATTTGAAACATTTGTGGGCCCATCGCGATCTCTCCCACAATATCGCCGATTTTCTACAAAATCCTGGAGTAGGGGAAACTAAGAAATGAGCGGTGCGGATAAACTATGGCCTTGAATAATGTAAAGAACATTTTTCAAAATAAACGATTTTTGAAAATTTTTTCTTTTTTTGTTGCCGTGGCGTTATGGTTATTTGTGACCAGTTCAAGACCGGTGATGCGCGATGAACAGGTGGGAATTAAAGTCATCCTGCCTGAAGATCAAAGTATCCTAGACGTCTCTTCGCCTTTGGAAGTACAGCTAAGACTGAAAGGGGCGCGAATTTATTTACAAGGTATACAGGTTGAATACTTGAGGCCGGTCATTAACCTGGCACGACCGGAATACTTGGGGAAAAATGAGATTGAGCTGGCCTTAAGGCACAGTGATTTTTACTTACCATTCGGTGTCAGTCTGGTGGAATTCAAGCCAAAGATATTCAAGATCCGTCTGGATAAAAAGGCTTCTAAAACCGTCATGATTCGGCCCGTATATCAAAATACAATCGAGTCCGGCTATAAATTGGTAGAACAAAAACTTGTTCCAAATGAAGCAACGATAGAAGGTCCCAAAGAATTGTTGAAGAATGTTGAGGTCCTTTTGACACGACCGATTGATTTGACCGGTCCTAAGGGGCAGGGACAATTTTCGGTACCGTTAGAATTACTGGGCGATAAGGTCATGATTAAATCGCCGGCCTTGCCTGAAGTTAATTTCCAGTATGACATACGCCCGATTTCGTCGAATATTGAATTCAAAAATGTGCCTATTCGTTATCTTTTCAGCAATACAAAATTCCATGCTGATCATTCATTTGTAAACATCAAGGCCTTCGTTTCTAATCGAGGGGAAGGTTTCAGTGCGTCAAAAATTCAGATTATAGCTGATATCCCCGAGGGACAAAAAGGGGATATGTGGGTTGAACTGAAATCCGTTTTACCTCCCGGGATGCAGCTTTTAGAGCTACAACCATCTAAAATATTTGTTAGAGTGAAATGATGTCTAGAAGTGGCCCGAAAGGGCGCAGCAAATGCCGATATGATCAGGAATGATTGTCGGCGATGTAACTTTTCTGCTATCTTTAACTGGCTTTTAGATTGAATAGGATTCTTGCGAACTTAAACTAATTTCTCCGAGTTCTTTTATTAGTCTTTGAGGTCAAAAATGAACGCGCGAAAGCTTTTCGGTACTGATGGAATGAGAGGACGGGCCAACGTCTACCCCATGACTTGTGATATGGCGATGCACTTGGGTCGGGCCGTCACTCATTATTTTCAAACTCATTCGCGGGATTTCAGAACGCCACTTATTATTGTTGGTAAAGATACTCGATTAAGTTGTTATATGCTGGAATTGGCATTTTCTTCGGGCGTTTGTGCTCAGGGTGGAAAAGTTATCATGACAGGACCTCTACCAACTCCCGGAGTGGCCTTCGCCACACGCTCCATGCGTGCTCATGCCGGAGTCATGATTTCTGCTTCCCACAATCCCTATATGGATAATGGCATTAAAATTTTTGACCATCAGGGGAGTAAATTGCCAGATGAGGTGGAATTTCAACTTGAGGAAATGATTTTACATCCCGAGAGTATTCCACTCTTAGACGGGCATCGTTTGGGCAATGCTAAAAGACTTGATGAGGTTTTGGGGCGTTACAATGTTCAAGTCAAGTCCGGCCTGGACAGCTCTTATGATTTAAGCGGTCTCAAGATTGTTCTCGATTGTGCCAACGGTGCTGCGTATAAAGTTGCTCCTATGGTCTTTGAGGAACTCGGGGCCAATGTTCTTACCTTAGGAGTTCGGCCTAACGGACTAAATATCAATATGGATTGTGGGGCCTTGCATCCTAAGCAGGCCCAAGAATTAGTTTTAAAAGAGAAAGCTGATCTTGGCATTTGCTTGGATGGTGATGCTGATAGGGTTGTCTTGATTGATCAATACGGTGAAGTGATTGATGGGGACCAGCTCATTGGATTGTTTGCAAAACTGATGTTGCGTTCTTCAAAAATGAAGGCGGCCGATGAAGTGGTTGGGACGTCCATGTCCAACATCGGGCTTGAACTTTATCTTCAACGTTTGGGGCTGAAATTTTTTAGGGCCAACGTGGGGGATCGATATATTTGGGAGAGGATGTTGCTTTCAAAAGCTCCCATTGGCGGAGAACCTTCAGGCCATATCATCTTCAGCGAGTATGGAACAACAGGGGATGGTATTCTCTCTGCCTTGAAGGCCTTGCAGGCAATTAAATATTTTGCAAAAAGCCTAAGAGAAATGACACGGGAAGTGGAGTTGTATCCTCAAATTTTAAACAATGTGAAAATAGTGCGTAAAATTCCTTTTGAGCAAGTGCCGGCGATCCAAGAGGAATTAGAAAAGGTGCAAGGGGTCCTGGGAAAAGAAGGACGCGTATTGTTACGATATTCTGGAACCGAAGCACTGGCGCGGATTATGATTGAAGGACGCGATCACGGATTGATCAGCACGCTCGGCAAACAACTTTCAAAAGTAGTTGAGGAGGCCTTGACATGAGTACGAGTATGATTCCCAGATTGGGTGTAAATATTGATCATGTCGCCACACTTCGTCAGGCAAGGGGAGAATCGTATCCCAATATCGTCGATGCTGCCCGTGTTTGTTTGGAACAAGGGGCCGATCAGATTACCATTCACTTAAGAGAAGATCGACGCCATATCCAGGATACAGATGTCGAGTCAGTTGGTTTGGTCACTAAAAAATTTGGCAAACCGCTCAATTTAGAAATGGGGTGTTCCGATAGCATCATAGAAATTGCTTTGGCCATCGTACCAGATTGGATCTGTTTGGTTCCAGAAAACAGACAGGAGAAAACCACTGAGGGAGGGCTCGATATTACCAACGAAACCAATTATCAGAGAGTCATGAATGTTTGTCAGCGTTTCAAAAAAATATTACCAACGACCCGTATTTCTCTTTTTATTGAAAGTGACCAGACTACTTTAGACCATGTAACCCTGTTAGCACCATCTATTGATGCGGTTGAAATTCACACGGGGCGTTTTGCCAGAGATTTTATCTCGGGCAATGATCTGCGAGATCATCTCAGGCAATATCAGGTGGCCCATAGTCACATTAAAGGTTTGGGGCTTTCTTTTCATGCCGGTCATGGTTTAACAGGAGAATCTATCATTCCGCTGCTCGAAGCCAAAATCTTCGAGGAGTATAACATCGGCCATTGGATTATTAGCGAAGCCGTCTTTAAAAGTTTGGGGATTGTTGTACGAGATCTAAAAAATCTCATAAACAGGTATTAGTGAGGTATCAATGAGAGTTGTGACTATCAAGGAAATGAAAGAGATCGAGACCAAGACTTTCAATGAGTATGGTCTGAGCGAAGATTTTATTATTGAAAATGTGGGGATTGCCGGCGCTCATTTTTTGATGGATTTAATTAAACAGGAACCGACCCATTTTGATCTGCAGACATTAGAATTTATTTTTCTCATCGGCCGTGGCAATAATGGTTCTGACGGTTTGAGCATGGCCAGACATCTGACCAGCTTTGGACTACGCCCGCGTGCCTTCTTGATTTTCCCCGATGGCCCTTTTTCACCGGAAATTCGCCGCCAAATTGATCTGGCCAAAAAATTTGGAGTCAAAGTTACTTCTTTATTGGAAGGAGAACAACTGAGCAGTTATTTTGCCATTACGGCCGCAAATCATATTGTGGTCGATGCCATTTTTGGAACAGGGACGCGTTTTCCCCTTGGTGAACGCATGCGCGAGCTTTTCGACGTGGTGAATGAGCATTCGCGTTTTACCGTATCTGTTGATATTTGTTCCGGTGTTCACGCCGATACCGGCGATATTGCGGGAGGGGCCATTCGCGGCAATATTTCATTGGCAATTGGTCTGCCGAAACCCGGCCATTATCTTTCAGACGGGGGGCGTTTTTCAGGTGATACCCGTATCCTCACGGTGGGATTTCCCGAGCAAGAATTGGAACGAAATGGTGATTTGCACACTCTGGATGAACAATCGGTTAAGAAGTACTGCACGGTTAAGCGTAATGTTTTCGCTCACAAAAATGCTTTCGGGCATACCATCTTGATTGGTGGTTCTTTCGGTTTGACCGGGGCCTTGAGTATGGGCAGTTTGGCCGCCTTAAGCTCCGGTGCCGGGCTGGTCACCGCGGCCACTTGGTCTTCGGCGTATCCCGAACTTCTGACTCGTTTGTCTCCAACCATCATGAGTGCCGTCATTCCAGAAACTGAGAGCGAGGTCAAGAATACTATTGAGAATGATTTATCACGATTTAGCGTGGCCGTTTGTGGCTCGGGGATGGGACGTTCCGAGTTAACTCGGGTTACGGTGCTAAATTTATTGAGCGCTTTCAAAGGACCGGTCGTGCTTGATGCTGATGCGATCAACGCTCTTAATTTCAAAGAGGATATGGGACATATTCGGGAACGCTCCTTTCCCACTATCCTCACGCCTCATATCGGGGAATTGGCCAGATTCATCGGAATTGAGACCAAAGATTTGTTGCAGCGTCCGCTTGAATACCTCAGGGAGGTTGTGAATAATCTTGGGGCCATCGTGGTTTTAAAGGATGCTTGTACTTTGATCGGTGGGCCGAACGGACAGTTTTTAATTCACTACCGACCGAATGATGGTATGGCCAAAGGGGGAAGTGGGGATGTTTTGGCCGGGCTTATCGGTGGGCTTCTCTCTCAAGAATTTGCCACTACTAAGAAAGGTGAATTTCGCGAACATTTGCAGAAGGCCTTTCGTGCCACCGCCCTGGGGGTTTACCTCCATGCTGAGGCAGGAAATTTGGCGGCCAAAAAATATGGCCCCCGCTCTATGACGGCGTTGAATATTATTGATTGTTTTCCTGCGGCATTTACTTTGCTTGAGGAAGCGGAAGAAAAATGAAAAGAAATAGAGACGGTAATTAGGAGGGATGGTGAAAGTTCTACGTCATTGGAAAAAAGTCCTGGAAAATGATTTGGACTATATAGTTTCTGAAATGAAAGATGCCATAACACCCCCTGCGGTCGTTATTTTGAGTGGCCCGGTAGGTGCAGGCAAAACGACTTTTACCAAAAGATTTGTAAAGTTAGTGAGCGGTCCGGCAGGCGTCGCAGGCCCGGCACGCGCGCAAGAATATGAGGTTTTAAGTCCCACCTATTCTATTATCAACGAAACTGGAAACTTGGCCCATGCTGATCTTTATAGGATTAAGGATAAGGAAGAGTTGGTGCATCTGGAGATACCTCTTTATTTGGAAAATAAAGATTTTTTTCTGGTTGAGTGGGGACGACCCTTTTTGAGCTTTTTAAGACGAGAAATCGATGAGCGCTTTAAGTTTTATGATCTCGAAATCTCCACCAACCCATCAGGAGAGGGGATCGAGAAGGCCACCCAAGGTGATGTGCGCGATTTGTGCAGCCGAAATTTCATCCTCAGTGAAATTCCCTGATTGTGCATAGCGGAGTTTCAAGATCGGAAATTATTTCCGAGTAGAGAAGTTTTTAAAGATCTTATTCTATGGCCATTTGCTCAGCTAAATGTACGGAAAAGTGGCTCTTATGATAGAAAAAGCCTGGTCAAAATATAAATAAATTGAAATGATCTGATAAATACTGTTGACGTAGACTCAAGACCAGAGTCTAATTATTGAAGAACTTAACCTGACTGATCCGGTTGTCAGTTAAGCTCTGATGGCCAAGTAAGGCTGTTGAAACTAAAAATATCTTAACCGATTGGATTTATGGAGGAAGACCAATGAGACTAACATCAAAAGGACGTTACGCAATTAGGGCAATGCTTGATCTAACTGTTCATAGCAACGGAAATCCGGTGCGATTACAGGAGATCTCAGGCAGGCAAAACATCAGCTTACATTATTTGGAACAGCTTTTCAGAAAGCTCCGAAATGGACAAGCGGTTAAATCCGTGCGCGGACCAGGCGGCGGTTATGTACTCGCGAGATCCATGGATGAGATTACTGTGAAAGATGTGCTCGACTGTGTAGGCGAGAATATTAATCCAGCTAAGGACATCCTTGGCTCAGAGGCCGAATCTGCCAATACGACGGAATATTTTTTATCTAAAAACTATTTCCAGAATCTTGGTGTGATGATGCGTGAATATTTAGAGACGACATCACTTGGAGATCTCGTGCGTAAGTCAAAAGAAGCTGAAGCTGAGAGAAATACTCTTGGAAAAACGGCAGCGACTACGACTAGTGCTACAGAAATTCATGCGTCGGCCATAAGAAATCCAATTGGTGAAATTAATCAATAGAAGATTATATTTCGATTATAATGCGACAGCCCCATTATCCGAGTCAGTTATCAACTATCTCAGAAATGGGGCTTTCGTGTTTGGTAATCCCTCCTCGATTTACACTGAAGGCCGTGAGGCACGGAAAATAATTTCTGAAACCTTCGACTATTTAAGACTGCTTTTCAGAATTCCTAATGAGGGCCATGAAGTATTTTTTCACAGCGGGGCCACTGAAGCGATCAACTCGTTAGTGAAAGGTATGGCCATGTATGCTTCTTCCCAGGGCCAAAAATTTCATTTTTTTTATTCAGCTATTGATCATTCATCTGTTGTCAAACAAGCACTCCATTTACCTTTACTCGGACATGAGGCCCATGCAATTTCGGTTGATAGTAATGGTGAAATTGATATTGAAGTTGTCATTCAGAAAATCAAACAACAGAAAGGTCTTAAACTTTTTAATTTTACTCAAGTGAATAATGAAACAGGTGTAGTATGGCCGCTCGACTTGGCGATCAGGGTAAAGCATGAAACCGATTGTTTTGTCCATGTCGATGCAGTTCAGACTCCAGGGAAAATAGTCAATTGGGACAATCCCCATTATGAATTGGATTCCTATACTTTTTCCGCTCATAAATTTGGTGCAATGAAAGGAGTTGGCTTCACTATTTTAAGTCAAGATATGCCCTGGATTCCCATGCACATGGGAGGCGGGCAACAAAAAGGTCTAAGGGCAGGTACAGAAAATACTCATGGCATTTATTCCATTAAATTGGCGCTGGAAGATTTAACCAGAACTTTTGATGCTCAAGCAGTGAAAATGCATAAAGACACCTTAGAGGCGTCCCTAGAAAAGATGTTAGGTGCCGCAGGACAAATAACCGCCAAAAGGGCCGGTCATCGCAATCTCAACACAATCAATATTACTTTCAATCACGAGATTAAAATTGAATTATTGATTGCTGCCCTCGATCTGGCCGGACTCTCAGTTTCCTCTGGTCCTGCCTGCTCCATGGGCATGCCTGTGGCCAGTCGGGTATTGCTGGAGATGGGATTTACTGAGAGGATGGCCAAGAATTCACTGAGAATTTCCATTGGGCCGAGAAGTTCAGCAGAAGAGATGGCGCGGGCCTGGGAGATTTTTAGCACTGTCTTGCCAAAGTACCTGGATCGGCCTTAGTTCAAATTGAAAAGGTTGAAAGGTCCCAAAATTACACCAATGACTGCAAGAGGTAGGGCCAAATCCTTCTAGACACGGTAAGTCAGTGGACTAAAATGGCCCTCTGTAACCGCTGAGCAATGCGTCAAGAAGCTAATAATACTTAATTGCAAAAATACCAAAGATTGGCATTAAAGCTGCAATTGAATAAGTCAAGAATGGTTGGCGACACACACGGCCCTGGATTAGTTTTTCAACCGCATCAACATCCTACCTTGCCAACCCATACACGTCGGCCCGAATGGGCGGACGCCGGAAATCCCACCACAACTACATCTTTCGGTGAGAAATCTTTCCAGGGCCTCCCTTTTTTCTTAAAATTACCTTAATCCCGAATTCAGATTAGAAAGGATCACTTAGGTTTCGTCTTCCAGCTTGTCCCAGCTCAACTCTTTGGAGAGTGTCACACCTGAAACAGTTCGTTCGGCTTCTTTTTTGATAAATCCAAAACTCACTTTATGAAAATTGGCCCGCTCCTCATCATAAGCGATGAGAATAGTTTTCTTGGCAAAGCTGGCCAATGAGGTGAGATAGTAATCTGGAGGAAACGGACCTACTTCTTCTTCGGTTATGACCGGGTGGATTTCATCCAAGGGCCGCGAAGTGGTATTTTTTACAATTAAGGCAACTTGCGCTTTTTCCTTGGGGATTTCATTGGTGGCACCCCAACTGCCGAAATGAAAAAAATCGAGATAAAATGTCGATTTATCGTATTTTAACTTCCTTGGAAGCAGAAGAGATTGTAAGAACCGTCTGGTACTGAGATCCTTGGATTTTTTGGCCAACTTGTCGGCCAGAGAACTGTCCTCAACACGGATGATATAAGCACCAGGATTTTTGGTTGATTGATAGAGCAGATATTGAAAAGCAATAGAGAAAAGAGTGAACAGCTTGTGCTGATTGAGCTGTATCAAGGGTTTCTCTTCTAGCTCGATCAATTGTTTAACTGACTCGTAGAGTTCTTCTTTTGTTAAATCCCTCTTCATGAAAATTAACCTCAAAAGAAAAGCAGTTGCCGTCTCACCATAATGGAGACTTCTTGTAAGGGAAGGGCCCTTGGTTGTAAAGTGTAAAGAAGGGAAAAAGCGCTTTTACATTGACTGTTATCTCCTTTTTTTTTAGTATGCGGCCTATAATTTCCGGTATTAAACAATTAGTTACTAGGGCCTTGCCCTCAAGTTTGGAGAATTGTCATGAAATTAATGGCGAAAACGCGAAACATCGGCATCTCGGCCCACATTGATTCGGGCAAGACGACTTTAACTGAAAGAATCCTTTATTATTGTGGCCGTATTCACAAAATTGAAGAAGTTCGTGGTGGAGGCGATGGCGCCACCATGGATCATATGGACCTTGAGAGAGAAAAGGGCATCACTATTACTTCAGCCGCCACCACCGTTACCTGGACCGGTATTAATGAAGAAGGGATCACTCACGCGTCAGGGATAGATAAAGAATGTCGCATTAACATTATTGATACTCCAGGGCACGTGGATTTCACTGTGGAAGTCGAGCGTTCATTGCGCGTTTTGGACGGAGCCATTTTAGTTCTCTGTTCAGTTGCCGGAGTGCAATCCCAATCCATTACAGTTGACCGTCAAATGAGAAGGTATCGCGTTCCACGCTTGGCCTTTTTTAATAAGATGGATCGTATGGGCGCGAGTGTTTGGAAGGGATTGACCGCTTTAAGGGATAAGCTCGGACACAATGCCGTTTTAATGCAACTTCCAATCGGTGCGGAAGAAAATTTCCAAGGTGTCGTCGATCTCATTTATCGAAAGGCCTATTATTTTGATGGCGAGAATGGTGAATTCGTTCGTATCGAAAATATTCCTGCCAATCTGATCGATCAGACTGAAGAATATCGCGCCAAACTCATCGATGCAGTCTCTGAATTTGATGATTCCGTCATGGAAAAGTACCTTGAAGGAAAAGAAGTTACGATCGATGATTTGCATTTGTGTGTTAAAAAGGGCTGTCAGTCACTCAAACTGACTCCTGTTTTTTTAGGATCGGCGTTTAAGAATAAAGCGGTGCAACTCCTTCTCAATGGTGTCGCCCGTTATTTACCTTCCCCTCTCGAAGCCGAAAAACCAACCGCCAAAGATGAGCATAATAACAAGATCACTTTGGAGCCTGATAAAGACAAGCCATTGGTTTGTATGGCATTCAAAATTACCGATGAGCAGTTCGGGCAGCTCACCTATACCCGTATTTATCAAGGGACTCTTAATAAAGGTGACACCATTCACAATACTCGAACCAAAAAGAAAGTGCGGGTCGGACGGATGGTGCGTATGCACGCCAATGATCGCGCTAATATTGATGAAGCTCATGCTGGCGATATTATCGCCATGATCGGTGTTGATTGCGCTTCAGGTGATACATTTGTGGGAGATGATGCCCTCACTAATATTGCCTGTGAAGGTATCCATGTTCCCGATGCCGTTATTGAACTCTCGGTATCGGTAAAAGATAAAAATGATCAAGCCAAACTGGCCAAAGGCCTTCAACGTTTTACTCGTGAAGACCCAACCTTCCATGTTTACACTGATGAAGAATCAGGGGAGACCAGAATGGCGGGGATGGGAGAATTGCATCTTGAAATTTATACAGAACGGTTGAAACGTGAGTATCAATGTTCAGTCATTGTAGGTGCTCCTCAAGTTAACTATCGTGAAACAATTCGTCGCGAAGCCAGCTATGATTATGTTCATAAAAAACAGACTGGTGGTGCAGGTCAATACGCTGGCGTGGCAGGTATCATTAAGCCGCTTACCGCCGAAAACAAAACAACTGAAGATCAGATTTTCAGGTTTAATAATGAAATTCGCGGTGGCTCAATTCCAGGTGAATTTATCGGTTCCTGTGAGAAAGGTTTTAATGACATTATGATCAAAGGTCCATTGGCGGCATTCCCTTTAATTAATGTCGATGTCTATTTGCGAGACGGAAAATACCATGACGTGGACTCTTCTGATATCGCCTTTAGAACGGCGGCCCGCCAGGCCATGAGGCAGGCGATTGCCAAGGCCGATCCTTGTCTGCTTGAGCCGATCATGAAGGTTGAAGTGACCACTCCTGATGAATTCCAGGGGCCGATTATTGGCAACTTATCTTCGCGTCGAGGCATGATTCAAGGTTCTGAAACCGATGCTGCTGGCGAAGTTGTCATTATCGCTGAGGTGCCATTGTCCGAAATGTTCGGTTATTCATCTGACATTCGCTCTATGACCGCCGGTAAGGCGACATACACCATGGAATTCTCACGATATATGGAATGTCCTCTTCATATTTCAGAGAAAGTAATGGCAGAGAGAAAAGAGAAACTGTCGAAAGACGAGTAATGATGATTGAAACATCGCAGTTGCAAACATTGGTGGCCGTGGCGAGAGCGAAAAGTTTCTCAAGGGCCGCCGAGGATTTAAATGTTACTCAATCGGCCATCAGCCAAAGCATTAAAAATCTAGAGACTAAAATTGAAGTCGGGCTATTCAAGCGTGCGGGCAAGAAAATTATGCTGACCCCTGAAGGGGAGAAGCTCTATGCCTTGGCCGCTCAGTTTTTAGAGTCCATGGATGAAACCATCGAGGAAATCCGTCATGACAAGGCCACCATGTCGGGAAAAGTTCGTATTGGAACTTTGACTGGAGTAGGGAAGAGCTGGCTGGCCCCTGAGTTATTAGGGTTGGCACAAAAATATCCCGAGCTGACCGTCTGTATTACTCTCGGTCTTCAGGAAGACCTGGTTCGCGAATTTAAAAATAACCGCTTAGATATTTTAGTGTTACCTGAAGACTCTATTCCGCCCGTGGGGGAAAAAGTTTTTTTAAGCGAAGAAAAATCCACTATGGTGTTTCCAAAATCAAAAGATTTTAGCATCTCTAAAAATATTTCCGTTATCGAATTGGCCAAGTACCCCACCGTCCTTTTTGAAATAGGTGACCCTCTGTACTTTAATTGGTGTCGTGCGCGTTTTGGTGAAGTTCCCAAAAAAATTAATGTGAAATATGTTGTGAATGGACACGGCAATATGTTGCAAGCCGTTTCACAAGGATTAGGCGTTGCCGTCATTCCTAATCATGTGCTGAGACGGTCGTACTATCAGGATAAGGTTGCCACTCTGGGCAAGGAATTCGAAGTGAGTAACGGGAAGTTTTTCATTGTCTATCACAAAGAATCGAAGTCCTTGTTGCGAATTCAAAATACCATTAAATTACTTCTTTCCAGCGATAATCCACTTGCAGTTGGATTAAGTTAGAAGCGTGAATGGATCAGATAACACATTCTTGGGATTTTTTTTGTAAGAGTTTACCCCCTGGCCTGCGCGATAAACTTGAGGCCGTCATGGCCAAGGGTTTTTCGCTTTGCTTGGTGGGTGGGGCTTCACGACAATGGATATTAAATCAATCTTTACCCTTAGATTTGGATTTTGAAATTCGGCCTTCAGAGAACAAGATACGTGAACTTCACCCGCAAGAAATCGAGCAGACCCTCTCGGATGTTTTCGGTGACATTCGTCCCATGCCTTTTCATGTGTTCATTGTTGAAACAAAGGATATAGGGCATACCTTTCAGTTGGAATTTTCTTTGCCCAGACGAGAAATTTATAGCTCTATCATACCAGAACAGGGCTTTGGACACTCCGACTTTAAAGTCCAAATTGTTCCGTCTATGTCCTATGCTCAATCCTTTGCACGTCGTGATTTTTCTATTAATGCGATCGGATTGGAGTTTAGACCGGGCCCTTCGGGCATAAGCATGTCCCTTCAAGACCCCTATCAAGGCCTAGAGGATTTGGCGGTTAATGTTTTGCGCCCGATCGGTGACGACTTTTATTATGATCCTGTTCGTTTTCTGCGGATGATTCGTTTTCAGCTGTCCCTGAGATTTTCTTTGCATCCATCTTTAAAGCAAAATATGGGTAAGTTTAGGATAAGACAAATAACCTCACATTATTTTTTGAAAGAGGCATTCAAAACGGAGTTTGGTGATTTTATCAGGTTGTTTTTTCAATATGCCGATGAATATCACTTGGAAGTACCAAGTATTCTCCAATCATTTCGATGCTTGAGTTCGTTGCCATGGATGGCCGTGCCGACTCCTCATTCGGCATTGCAGTTGGCGGTGATCATCGCAGAAATGGCAGAACTTCGTAGACAAGAAATTTTGAAGGAGGCAGGAAAACTATTTGAAGATCATTTGGGTTTAAAAAATAAAACCATTCAAAAGCTGATCCTGGCAAAAAAAAGCGAAGAAATTATTATTAAACTTCAACAATTGGATAGTTCTTTACCTCAGAATTTATCGGAGGCAGAGTTTTTCCAACATCCACTTGTAAGGGATTTAGGATTAGTGATCAAGGCCTATTCCAGATATCCTGATATTTTTGAAGAGCGCTGGTCCTTTCTCAAAAAAACCGGACATGAATTGCAAATTATCAAGCGATTATCTCAGGGTATTGCCAATATTGAATTACCCGGCGACTGTGATGATCAAGCTGGCAACCGGGATTTGAGAAAGATAATGTTGGCCATGAAATCATTGGGTATGTTTCCAAGGATCGCAGGATTATGAGCACAGATATTATCCAGGTACTGCCAGATAAGTCCAATAGACTTGATCTTTGCAATCAAATCGAAACTATTTTTTTTCAAACATCATCGGTTCAGCATTTTCCTTCCGAACAGGCCCGAATGATTTTTAAAGATCGTTGGTTGACGCCTTATTTGTCAGCGGCAACAACTGAATTCTACTCGCTTTGGGTTGCGATGGAAGAGAGTCGAATCGTTGGTTATTTGACGGGGCATTCTAATACGCTGCGGTTTCGAGCTGACCATGAACATATTTCCTTGTCTCTCTTTGCCGACCTTCATGATGATTTTCCTGCCCATTTGCATATAAATATGGCGCCCCACCAACAAGGGAAGGGGGTTGGAGCGTCACTCATTCAGGCCTACTTGAAAGAATTACAATCTAAGAAGATAGGCGGAGTCCATCTTGTAACCGGCCCTAAAGCGCGCAATACCTCTTTTTATCGTCGCCAAGGCTTCAGTACTGAATGCATACGCACATCGGGTAGTGTGGACTTGCTTTTCATGGGACAAAAACTTGATTAGTTTGCTCGGACCATCCTGAATTTATGACACATTTTTCCTAAATAAATCTCCGTTGGCTTTTTAGACTGACCTATGTCAAATTTTAAGAGGGAGAGTGGGAGATTCTTAATCAGTCCCCGGAGGTATCCCATGGTTGATCTTCAATCAATATTATTGGATCACAAGGCCAAAAAGAAAAAAAGTGATGAGGTTTCTCATGAGCAGGAAGGGCCATCGGTCACTCCGACACTCTCTGAAATTCCTGATATGTTTTTTGATCAAATCTTAGTCGAATACAAATTGGGTCGAATTGAGATCTTGGTTTTGATGTATATCTATCGAATGGTTTATTGTCGTCCGAATCTCTACAAACTTTTTGGTATCTCACCATTATTATCTCATTATGAAATGGCCAAAACACTTATCCTTGAGGTGCCTGAAACCGTTGGTGCCATTCATAAGTTAGAGGAGTTGGGCTTTATCTCTACGATTCGGGCCGGACAATATTTTGTTCGGCGCTTTTTTACCAAAGAGAATGATGAGATATTTAAACAGACATATGCCGACTTTGACCTTTAGCTTTAGATAGAACATGAATGTTCAAGCAAAAAAACCGGAGACCAATAAACCGGATGCGGCCAAGCAAGAGAGAATTGTTCTCTATATCGGAGATGATGATTCATATTGGCAGACGATTAAAAGCCGCTTTACCAATAACTATAATCATTTGTCCTTTACCTATGTAAGTCTCTACGCTAAGGGTAAACCGAATGATTATCTCAAGGCCTTTTTACAGATTCTGGAATCGACCCCACGTTTTATTTATATTGATATGTCCCAGGAGAAGGATTTTCATCTACGTCTGGCACAATATCTGACCCGTGAGAATCGCACGAAAAACATTCCCATCATTGGACTTGTAGATAGTAAAGAACTATTGCGGGAATGTATTTCTGCCAAAGTTTCGGCGATTCATATTAAATGCGGGGAATATCATGATGTGGTCTATGATGCGGTCAGAATGGGATTTCCTCGTGAGGCACGACGGCCTGAATTTGCTCGTGCCAAATGTGCCATAGAGACCGAACTGATGGATGATTGCCGCATTGGTTTTATTACTCCGACTTCGATGCACATTGAGGGGTACTTTGAGGCAGAGGGCGGACAGGAGATAGAACTTTTCCATGAAATAAATAAAACGATTCTTCCCACCAAGCAATTTGTGGTGAGTTCACGTTCCACCAGTAATTTGTATTATGAATATCAGTATGCCTATGATCTTGATCTGAAGTATATCGATGATCTGGTTGTAGAGCCTCCGGCTGAAGTGGTCGATTCGAGTAGTGCTGATGCTAATTTGGCCAAACTTAAGGCCCAAGACCTTTCTGCCAAGCATTTGAAGGCCTCTCATGAAAGCGAGCTTGCGCGGATAAAAAAGAAATTTAAACAGTGGATACTTTCCAATGTCGACGATACCGCTCAGAAGAAGACCAAAATATTAGCGATTGATCGGACTCTTTCTATTTTAAAAAAGGCCGAGAAACCCCTGGATAAGTATCCTTACGCAATTCGTTTTCAATCGGCCTTATCTCCTGAGCTTTCGGAGTTGGACATTATTCGACCGAACCTCATTGCCTATCATCTTGAGGAATTCATTGACACTGATCCACTGATGTCTGAGGAGGAAAAACAACGGCACAAAGATTTGGAAAATGAATCATTAAACATGCTTTCACAGATTTTTAACACCATTAAAGGAATGGACAAATATAACCCCTTTGTTGTGGTTTTTAATTGTACCAAATATACCTCGAAATCTTTTCAGGAAAGTTATAAATATTCTTTGATTCTTACCAATCGTGAACCCATTACTCTCGAAACAGTTTTAGAAATGGCGGATCTGTATGAAGAAAAACAGAATGTGAAAACCAACCAACTCATTCTCAATAAAATTGCTGTCCTTAAAAAGGAAAACATGACTAAGTATGGTCGGCTCACGGTCAATGATTTCAAAGAACAGAGGTATTTTATTAAAAAAGAAAATCCGATTAGCCATGCCTATGTTAGGCATCAGGCCAAGATCATTGTGCTTTCGGAATCCGAGCTGGTCCTGGAGACCTCCGCGCATTTGGCACAAAAGAGTTACCGTCTTAATACTCCGGCAGAGATGTCGATAGCGATTGTGCCGGAGCGAGATACGGGGAAGCTCTATTCGGAACAAAAAGGAGTGCGTACTTATCAGGCCATCATTCATGGAATCGGCGAGAATGAAAAAAAGAAACTGCGCCAAATCATCAACGAGGTGTTTTTTATTCCTCTCAATGAAAAAAGGGAAAAAGAACAAGAAAAATTTGATGAACTTAATAAGACAGCTCTTGAGAAAAAATTGGCCAGTTTAGATAGAGACGATATTCGGGATGTTCCTGCTCCGGCACCACCAAGTGACAAGGACAAAAAGGGTTAAGTGATTTCCATCCGCCTCATTTTCTTCAGCTTTGTGATGATGAGCATGAGTTTCGATGCTGGCGCCATTGTCGGTACGGGAGGATACAGTCCTTTTGGACCAACGACACAGAAAGCGGCCGATGGTGATACGAATGCATTTTCTTTTCACCCAATGATGGTTTTAAATGGGGCCTATCCACTCTTTTCAGGACATCTTTTCACGCCCCAAATGGGTTTGGTTCTCCACCGTAATAAATTCGATGAGAATGAAAAGAAAACCGTCTTTATTTTGATGGATGTGGCCTATATTTGGCACCCGAAGTTTATCTTACGTTACGGCATCGGATCGTTTCTCACAAAGGTGGGAGGAAATGGGGGAACCATTCTCTTGGACAACGGGAATGATACAACCGCCTTTGCGAAACCCGATCATACTGTGACTTCATACAATACGACGTTGAATTTTGGTTTCGAATTCGCTGTGAATCGCAACTACGCAATTCAGACGGAAGCTTTTGCTTTTAGTCTTTTTGATTCGCGCGCACGGGCGGTTAGTTATTTGTTGTCCGTCAATTATTACCTGGATTAGTTCATGCGGTTATTATGCATCATTGGTTTTGTGCTCTTAAGCTACAGCAATGCAGGCAAGGCCTTCACTCTCGTCCCCAGCAGGGCCAAATTTCCCATGAATAATGTTTCTATCCGGGTTGCCGGTAATTCTTGTACCAACAATAATCTTTCACCGCAAAGGCTGTTAGATTTGACCTTGGATTCCATGGATGAATATTGGAATAAGGTTCCCACCAGTGCCATGAAAATCACCACAGGAAATGTGGATAGCGGTATTGATGTCAGTAGCGATACGTTATCGAGCGCCTTGGAGAAAACTCCTTCGAACACGATTTTAATTGGTTGTAGTTCTGATGAAACTATGTTTGATGATGCTTCTATTTTGGGAGTCGGAACTATTGGAACGAATAGTGAGGGCCAAATCGCGGGAGCGCTCTTAATCAATGATGCCTTGGTTGCAGGCGAAAATCATGTTGCCTCCCTCACAGACCACGTGCTTCGCGCTGTCTTGGCCCACGAGTCCGGTCATGCCTTGGGAATCGGACATTCTGGCAATCCTATTGCACTCATGTACTATTCCATTGGTGGCAAGATACAAGAGCGACTTACTCAGGATGATTACGATGCTCTTACTTATCTTTATCCTAAGCCATCAAGAATTGGCGGTTGCGGTCAAATTACCGAAGTCAAAGATGATGGGGTTGGCATGTCATACATCTTGGTGATGTGTGCGGGATTTCTTCTCGCCCTAGTTATTCGCTCGTATTGCTTGAGCAAAACTCTATAAATAGACCTCTTATTTTCTTACATTCCGTGAAATTGTTTTTTCTCGGGCAAAATATACGTGAGCAATATTTTGCAGTTTTGGGATGCCAATTATCAAGGAGGAGAGAATGCGTACAAAATTTTTAATCGTGGGCATACTTTGGTTATTAAGTTGCCCTCTATTTGTGTTTGCAGGTGATGCCCATGAGCGAGCGCTCAACAATTTCAATAAGAGATTCATTCTCATTCGGGAAAATGGGAAATTGTTGGAAGTGAGGGATCGATTTTTGTCCTTGGGCTTTAAGATCCGTCCGGTGGTTGCTTATTACAAAAGTCTTATTTCGTCAGAACAGGCCAAGATGGCCTTATCGCCGGAAAGTTACAAGGCCCAGATTGATAAAACTTTTCTTGAAACTTATGAGGCCACACCGGATTATCTCAATGAGTCTTTGATCTCTTTGCAAAATATCGATATTGAAAAGGTTTTTTCTGATCCAAAATTCAATGAATTGTTGGGGAAATTTGAAGCACGCATCGATCAAGAGCTGGCCAATATCGGGCTGATTACCTTGGCACGCCCCTATGATTCAAAATTTTTCTACAAGCGGCAGGTTCTTTATGAAATTGTGAAGGCCTTCCTCAATTTGGCCAAATCGCAGCTGGGGGAAGTTCCAGTCCTCAACACCGCCATGTTTATTATACAACAGGCCGAACGCATGATTCGTCAGCGCCGCACTTTTCACCAGAATATGCTGCTGCACTATTTGGAGAATTTTAAAGAAGAGGAATTGGGTCTGACTCATGATGAAGCCAACATGATTTGGTCCTCTATCTATGAATCACGGATACCTTGGTACGCGTTTTGGGAAACGGATTTTGCCAATCAAAATTGGATGAAATATGGGACCGACAGATTTTTCCAAAGCATTCGACTCGCCAATACGCGCTTACGCGACCAGGCCGGTCAGTATCAAGAGCTGGGGATACGCCACAATTTTGCCTTTCAAGATGCAAAATTGAAGGATAAAAAAGTGATTATCAATCTCTTTGATACAAAGCACATGTTCTCCAGTCGCCAGGCCGTAGCCTATTATTATGACAAACCCAGTCTGGTCATTCGTCAGCGCGTCCTACTGCAATTAGGCCAATTAGGACTCAGCTTTCTCTCTATTCCGGGATTTATCAAAGATTTTACCGGGTCTTTCATGAAATCGATGTATGAGAACCAGCGCCTGACTGAAGGGGCCTTGGTGGGATATTTTGAATCAAAGGAACATTATGCGATGGCCCAGCAGATGGCGATACAAAATGTTAATCCGTTCGAGCACTATGAGTTTTGATTCTCGGGATGAAATTTAACATAGGGGGCCCTTTTGGGCCTCTTGTGTTTTAAATTCCCCCGTGTTCTGTAGCAGAAAATAAAGAATTAATCCAACCAAGGCCATCATCAGCGCAAAGTATTTCAGAGGATGACTGGGAGAAAAGTTTACTGTGAGAACAGCGGCATTGGCCTGGTCTCCGTTTGATTTTTCTTTACGATAAAAAGTCACGCCGTCGATCTGTAAAGGATGGTTCATTGAAACCAGGTAATGCCCATTATGCTCAGGACCGTTGAAGTGAAGCGAAGCCCCATCGTGATGAACTTGCGAAACGGATACATGATAGGGAAGTTTTATAGTTTTTTTCTTGAGTTGGAGGGTGATGAGTTTTTTACTGACTTCGAGTTGCAGGGGCATTTCATTGGTTACCCAATATGTTCGCCCTTGTATGAGGACTTCTACCGCCTTGACTTTGCCGGTCGCGAGTTGTCCCTGTTGTTGTTTCGGGTAGATGAATTGGGGCACAAGCATGGGGATTTTTTCCACAGTATGATGAAGTAAGGTGATCTCAAGCATGAGATTCGGGATGTGTTGCGGGCGTTCCAGCATCAAGGATTCGGTTACCCAGACCCCCTCTTTTATAAAGGCCAGTTTGGGGCCCATTAAAAAGAGGTGCTGAGCGTCTTCAAAATTGTTTAACGCCATAACACGCAAGGGAGAAGTTTTAATCGGATTGAGATCTTGAGTTAGAGGATAGGGAGAGAAATCGGGGAAGAAGCTATGAAACTCATGGTCTCTTTTAATTGCCATGAAGCGTTTACCTACCACAGGACGTTGAATTGCAATTTTCTGTTCCTCAGGAGTGAAGCAGACTTTACTTTGAATATCCCATAGGATGATTTTACTGGCCCCGATACGATCAAAGCATGGTGTAACTTCCTCGGGTAAATATTGAATCGAGACAGGGGGCACATTGAGAACAGATAAAAATTCCTTGGCCTCAGGGTGTTGAGACAAAACAACGTCAAACTCAAGATGAGTCCCTGCGCCGGTTGTCTTGATTTGATATTGTGATGAAGAGAAGGTCCCTGGGCCCTGGCCTGAGGGGTAGGCCCAGGTAAGCACCTTGCCGCTGAAAGGAATAAAAGTTGTCAGCGCAACATCGCGATAGGCATCATGCAGTTTGCTGGTAAAGGCGCTGTTAGGGAGATTAAACGAGATGGATTCGTGGCCCGATTGATGATCCTTGTCCTCATAAGTGATGGTGATGATGTCTTCATCAAGCATGACCTCATCACTGGAAGCATGTGGCAGCAAAGTCATGGTACCGTATTCCCCATTCCAAGACGTCATGAGAAATTCAACCCCCAAGAGAATGAAGCCGAGTTGAATTAAATAACTTCCAATGAGGCGGCGTTGTAAGGGAATGCAGGCACCCAACGAGCCTATGAGATAGAGAAAGATAAAAAGAAATGGGCCTAAAAAATACCAGCGACTAAAAATTAGGCGGTTGGCGAAATCAGCTCCGCCATAACCTTCCGCAAGAGTTCCAATGATCATCAAAATCACAAGAACCGCAACAAATATGAGTGTGGAGATTTTTGCAAAGTGTAATAGGTGAGACCATTTTGAATGAGGGGCAACACCCACTTTGGAGACTAACGTTGAATCATCCATACAAGATAAACTGTACCATACAAAAGTGGTTGATGGAGCATGTAGATGAGAAAAGAATGGCGTCCAAAAAATTGTAGGCCCTGCTTGATCTTCATTGGAATTGGAAGATTGATTTTATGCAGGCCCATATGGAAAGCAAAGACACCCATCAGACAAATACCGAACCATGGCAGAAAGGGAATGTAATCCATAGATTGATGTTTGAGTGAGAACCACGAGGGACCAATGCCAAAACCCCATTTGGAAATGGGCAAGGCCAAGCCTAAGATCAAGGCCGGCCAGGGTCTTCCCAGAAAAGGTAAAATGGCAATGGAGCTTAAGGTGATGCAGTGTAGCGTTCCGAAATAAATCCATCGCTCGGGAAAGAGTAGATAAGTGACGAGTGACACTAAAGCAGCACCTCCGCCGACCTTTGCCAAGCGAATGAAAAAAGGACGTTTCTTGAATTTTGGCCAATGTCCAAGACATGTCGATAGGCCCATCGAAAAGAGAAACAAGAAGACAATGAGGCGGGGAAGAAACCACCAAAAGAAGTCCCGTTGGAAATTGATGGAGGCAAAGCCAAAGATTCTAAGGTCATAAGAAAAATGAAAAAAAATCATCAAACCAACTGCGATTCCGCGTAGCTCGTCAACAAAATTGAAGCGGGTATAGGATGTTGCTTCCTGGCCTTTCTCTATTGGGGCCATAGTATGCCTCCTGGAAAAAGTAAAAAAATAGGCAAATTACAGGACAAAGTGAACGTTCCGTCGGCACGATTACTAAGTCCGAGACTGGAAAATGCATCCAATCGGGTAGGGGTACGCAATGGGAATTCGACCTCCCCAATCAAGCTCACCGTTGTGCTTTCGAAGGCCAGCAGGCTAAAAATGCCTTTATAAGAGAGTTCATAAGTGCCACTTTGGATGGCATGGAATTCTTTGTCAAAAAAGGCCTGACATGGGCCTTGTTGCCGGTGCAAAAATTGATAAATTTCACCCAGGTTGATTAATTCATGATCTTTCCGCCCGCCACAGAAACCAAAAAAGTAAATTTCCTTGACCGCTGAGGAGAGAAGATCAAGTCCTGCCTTGAGATCACTGATATTTTTGTTTTTTGGAAGAAGGATGTCTAAATCGCCATGAAAACTATCGGCGTCTCCAATAGAGAAGGTTGGATTGTCAGCGAAATTTTTTTGCTGGTGCTTGCCCCCATCGATAAAAAGCACGGGGTACGGTGGCAAAGGCAATCGAGGTTGATTCTCTTCCCAGTCGCCAATCATCGGGCCGACAATGATGACCCTTGAGGCCTTAAAAAGAGGGTGGGTGGTTTGATTTTGTTCACGCATACTGTCTTCGTTCTGTTAGGATACCAGCAATGTTAATTGTCGCGTGTGTCAGTTTAACACAAGAAGTAAGGAAGGGAATCTTGCCCTCTGAAACTTTCAACAAACATGCCCTATCACCCCAGTTTTTGCTCATGTCTAAACGAGATCTTGTTCGGTTAGAGCAGGAGAGCGGTTATTTAGGGCCTATTTGCCTCGGACGAGTGATCTTTCATGTGCTATGGAGTCATCATAGAATTGAGCGACTATACTTTTCTTTCACCGATAATTTTGACGATGATCAGGACCTCAGGTTCAGGCAAACCGCCATTCTTGATGTTCTTTGTCTTTTTGCCCAAGGGCGGAGTCGACCTGAATTGTCCCGGATTGAACTAAGGGAAATTGAGAATTATCTGAGGGAAAGGCCTGAATATCCACTCTGGGATGGCAGAATTTTTAGCGAAATGCACCAATGGTTTAGACAGCTTATGAGTGGCTTTATTGGCGGTCTTGAAGGCCAGCTCATGCAGGAGAAAATTTATTCTCGGCATAGTTTGGCAGAAATCCAGCCATTATCTCCAGTGGAGTGGAAGACTAGTGATATGCTGACGCGAGTGCGATGGATAGAGCACCTTTTAGAGCTGTTCATTCGGCCTGTGTTAGCTGCTGATGGGGGAGGGATTGCCTTGATAGATGTGGATGATGACTCCTTGGTAATCTCCTTTACGGGGGTATGCCGACAGTGTCGAGGGGGAAGGAGGGGGACGTTGCTCTTTATACAGCAATTTTTTTTCTCTCTTTCTAAGAATTCCGTTAAACTTAAAGTGGTTGACGAGGAATCGTTCACCGAGGCATCCTAAATAATTGACGATTAGAGGAGGGCTTTTATGCCCAAGCAGAGCGCAGCGAAGAACAAACGCCATAAGACCGGTAAGAAAAGCCCGGATACCGAGAAATTAACCTTTGTCCGGGCCAGTGGACCTGAAGATTATAAGAAAATCTTTGAATACAACATCGATGCCTTTTCAGATACCCCCGATTTCAAGTGGACTTTGGGTGATATTGAGCACGAAGTTCAGGACGGTTGGGATCTCTATTCTGTCAATTTAGGCAAGGATACTATTGCCGCGGTTTTTTTAAAAAAGGACAAGGATCGCCTTTTGTCTAAGAATACCGCCATAAAAATGAATTATCAGGGAAGTGGTCATTCTCATAAAATTAAGGGTTTCATTGAGGAAAAGGCCATAAGCCTGCATGCCAGATACATTTATCACTACTGCCGAATCGATAATTTTCGAATGTACTCCTTAAATGAGAGCCATGGTTACAGGAAGACCAATCACAAATTTGGAGAAAATGGCCAAGTTGTAGAGTGGATGAAGACCTTGAAAGACTAAGTTTAAGAATGATTTTTGAAATTGATTGGTATACACCTCTGACATACCTATAGACATATAGTGAAAAATTTGTTCATAATAGGAAGCACGCTGGTTATAAACGAAGAAGAAAATAGAGTTTTCACTCACAAAAGTAATGGAGGAATTATGGCGAAGAAGAAAGCGACAAAGAAAGCGGCACCCAAGAAGAAGGTTGCTAAAAAAGTAGCAGCAAAAAAAGCTACCAAGAAAGTGGTAGCAAAAGCTAAGAAAGCTGCTCCTAAGAAGGTAGCTAAGCCTGCTAAGAAGAAAACTGCACGTAAACCTAATGCAGCTTTCATGAAGCCCCTTACCCCTTCACCTGCATTGGCAGCTGTTGTTGGTAGCGGTCAAATGCCACGAACTGAAGTTGTAAAGAGAATTTGGGAATACATTCGTAAGCATAACTGCCAAAACCCAAATAACAAGCGCAACATTCTTGCTGATGACAAACTCGAAGCAGTATTTGGAAAGAAAGAAGTGACGATGTTTGAATTGGCCAGCTTGGTCGGCAAACATTTGAGCTAATCGAGTTATTTTTTAACTTCGTAATAAAAGGGGCCTTCTTAAAGGCCCTTTTTATTTTATGCGCTCATAAGCGCAAACTGAAGTGCCACCATTCTTTTCGATAGTTTTTAAGACCATGCTTTTCAAGAAAAGATTTTAATTGTTGCCTGTTATCTTGGCAGTGTTCTGGAATATCACGGCTGTCGGTATGGGAGCGAAAGTCAAAAAAATCAAATTGCGTCCCCATGTCTAAGGGGACGTCTCGGCGTGCTAAAGTGACGTCCACGGCAAGGCCTTTGCCATGGGGAGATAGGCGTGAAATATAGCCATCTTCAAGCAATTGGGATTTTTGTAGGCGAGGATAGAAACGTTCCTTAAGCAGCTGATTATTTTCTGGTTGCAAGGCCCATTCAACAAAATATTGGATGGTGCTTTCCGGGCGAAAGGCATCAAAAAGAACCAGTGAATATCCTTCACTCTCTAGGTCCTGGGCCGCACCTCTTAAGATCGCCGCCATTTCAGGGTGGGCCATGGGCCGTAAGGTTTTATAATCGGGCGCTGGTTGGCCGGTGAAGTTATCAGAAGTGGCATATTTTAAATCGACGATCAATGCCGGGATTTCTTTCGCCAAATCAACCAGAGGAAGAGTGATGGTTGAAGTCATTTCTCAAATCCTCATTCTCTGGTTGAATTGGCAGTGAATGTTCAGTTGTCCCTGAGAATCATAGTCAAGGTGGACCCACTTCAGGAGTTGCAATTTTTCTAAGACTTTTTTTGAAGGGGGAGGGATAGGAATATGAGTGCATGCCGTGATACCAAGTGTTCGGGCCAGGGCCACCAGAGTTTGAAAAAATTTTTTTCCCAAACCGTGACCGCGAAATTCTTCCTGAACCTGGATGCGAAATCGGGCATTTTCGGGGGGACCAAGGAGGGAAGCTTCCCCCATGCACTGGTGAGTCATATCGTCTTCCGCATATAATGTGATCAAATTCAAAGAGTTCTGGCCTTGTTGATCCGGGCGTTTTTTAAGCACGATGGCCCGGCCATTGTTCAAAGTGATTTTTTGGGTATATGTCGATGGCCAAATGTCTACCTTCATTCCAGGCATCTCCTATACACTGCTGCGCGGTCGAATGATAAGGTTACCAAAAAAGAGTCCGGCCACCAAGGAAATGGATACGGCAAAAGTGGTGACCAGGGCGGTAAATCCAATATCGTAATTATGCACGAAGAGTGCCGACAGCCCTTTTAGGCCAAAACTTCCTGGCACAATAATTAAAATTCCTGGCCATAAGAAGAGACCCACCGGCCGTGATAACAAGTTGGAGAAGTAATTGGATAGGGCACCGATCACCATCCCAGCAAGAAAGGCGCCCATATCGGCGCCCAGGAAATGGCCCCCGACCTTGATGGACAGGGCCCCGATTAATCCTGCCGTGAATACCGCCCAAGTATCTTGGGGGGCGGCCTTATAGACGATCGCGGTTGAGAAGGAATAGGCCAAAAGTCCCGGGATAAGGCTCCAGACGGGTAGGGAAATGTTCAGAAAGTCCAAAGGGTTAAAATTGAAGACCGGCAAAAATGACAGTATGCGATTGGCCAGGATAATTCCAAAAGTGAGTTTCAAAAGAGACATCATGGCACCCATAAAACGCGCCGTACCCGAGGCCAGATGATATTGGGACAATTCCGCCAGGGCGACTGTGAGAGAAAGTCCGGGAAGGAGTTTTATCAGCCCGCATAAGATAATAATGTCCAAGTCTACCCCAGGAAAAATCATTTTGAGGACGATGGCCCCTACCGTGACAACAAAGGCCGCCGTTGCCTCCTGAAGCTGGCGCATTCTATCGAAACGGCCGGAAATCCAATCCAAGACACCCACCGTCAAACCCAGGATGAGGCCGGAGATAAGATTGGGCACAGAAGGTGCAAAAACCAGAGAAAGGCCACCACTTCCTACGGCAAAACAAAGAAGTCGTGCCCATTGGGGATATAGCTCAGGGTTCTTTTGAATTTTACTCAGGGCCAGTAGTAGCCCTTCGGCAGAAATTGTCTCTTGGGCGTATTGGTGGGCCAAGGTATCGACAGCGCACAGTCTTCCTAAATCGATATTGCCCGGTTCGATACGAACATGCCGGCCAATTTCCCCATCAGGGGTTTTAAAGGAGGCAATGATGATAGTGGGGGTAAAAAAGAATTGCCCTTCAAGACCCTTTTTCTCCGCCAAGGAGGAGAGTGCGGCTTCGATTCTGTAGGCATTGACACCAAGTCGATGAAAGCTTGTTCCAATTTCTACAATGGCATCAATCTCGGCGAGGTAGGCGGGGTAGGCTTGTTGCATGATCAAAACTTAGGTCTTGCAAGATAACGTTTATTTAAGGCAGCGTTAGCATGAGATAAACTGAGATACATTTTGAAAAAGTCATGGCAAGCAACCGTGGGGTTGCCATTGGGAAATTCACCCCGACCGTCAAGATAGTTAAGGCAAGTTCGGGCATAGTGTTCCAAGTATTCCGGCAGTGTTTTTGCCACAAAATCCATCAAAACCTGTGTTCTTTTGGCATCGAGGCCTTGGAACACGCCATCAGGGAGAGGGTCTAGCTTGGCCAATTCTCCCATAACATTAACTCTGCGGGAGAAATTCTGCCCCATCGCTTCCATGGTATTCCAGGCCTCATTGAAAATGACACCATTATGTGGTCCCCGAAGAATATAGAGGGTATAAAACAGGTCTTTTTCTTTCGCTGTGATGGTATCAAGCAAGGTTAATACTTTGAAGGCCGTTTCAAACAGATTTGGATCCCGTGAGCGTAATGCCGTTTTTAAAGCGGGAATGAGCCCGTTTCTGCAATCGGGCGATAAGGCCATTTTAATATTGACTCGTAACTCATCATCACTTTTTTCTGTTAAGATCATCCGATCCAACTGGACGAAGATTATTTTTAATATAGGTGCTTTGGCACAATAGATTTCGCCAATATTACTTTGGACTCCTGCTTGAATAAGATTCCAGGCCTCCTCGTGTTCAAGCAATCCAGGAATGAGCATGGCCAGGTTGATTCCCACGTCATGATTTTTTACTTTGTTGGGAGTGTTAACCCAGAAGTTCACCAGGGATTGCTTGCAAGATGGTTGAACGGTCTCAAGATTTTTTGCACATTGAGCAAAAAATTTTAGACCATAATCATTACGCTTACTCTCAAAGAACTCGTCATTTTTCAATCCTTGCCAGGTGATCAGATATTCAATGTAGGCCAGAATTCGCTCTGAGTAATCTTTACGCTTGATGGCCTCAGAAATGTACTGAACGGCCATGGCACTCAACATGGCCTGCCAATGTTTGTCACGTTCGGCAGGACGAATATCAAAGGCGTGATCGAGAAATTCTTTGTACTGGCCGGCATTTTCGAGAGCTTCCAGATCTTTCATCGAATAAATGCCTGCGCTCGCATTTCCCATGAGGAACGTGAAAAAAACAAATGCTAAAACTAAATATTTATGACCCATTATGCTTCGGCCTCAATCTCAACTCTAATATCGTAGCGATTCTCTTGAATTGCGTCAAAATAACTCTTTGGAGTCCTCGATAGGAACTTTTATGCCGCTTTGAGTCATCGCGCGCTATTATCTTTGTGGATTATGTGGGATTTATTAATGCCGAATCAGGTGCATTATTGTAATTAGGCCCTTAAAATTTCTATATTTTTTAACCGCACAGGATGAAGAGGAAACAATGAAGCAAGTTACCTGGCCGATTGAGACCTTAGAGAAACTTATACCCACCATTGTGGCACAGAAAATTGAATTTCCTGGTACTCAGGGAGAATGGCAGATCTATTTTAGCACAGAGCTTTCTCCCCTTTTTATGACGGATGGACAGTGGAAGACCTCTGCGGTGAGAGATCTAGCGCCATATTTGTTTTCCAAGAAAGACTATCGCGTTCAAGTTGATATTGAAGCGACATCGCTACTTGCCGCATTCTTCATTCAGAAAAAAGAAATTTATTTCTATTCTCCTCGCATGAATCGTGAACTGTTCGTTCTTCACCATTTGGTGGAAGATGAACTTCCTCATGATCTGGCCTCCCGTTTGAAGCAATATAAACAGTTTGCTGAAAAGGCCCTGACAATCCGTTTTCAGGATGCACCTACGACCTATGAAATGGTTTGTGCCCAATATGACTTCAGAAATCTTTTGCATGATGATGCTTACAATAAGGTCTGCCTGGATATGCAGCGTAAAGTGGAGCAATTGCTTTTTCATTTAAATCAGTATGCTCCCTCGCTTTTTGAACGTTTGAGTGATTATGCTTTAGGTCTGACAGCGCAATATTTACTCCTGCGTGTGCATCTCTTGAAATTTTTGGCCATCTTGCCTGGGCTTGATCAAGACAAAGCTGGAAAAGAGGTCAAGAGGATGTTGCTGGAGTCGCTGCGAAGACTTATTGATGATTCTGATTTGGCGGCACGCCACTATAAGATTGGACAAGAGAAGGCCTTGCCAAGCTGGATGCGCCAGGGATTCTCTCTGTTCCACAAAATGGTAGGATGGACTCCGGCATACCCCTTGGCCTCAGGGGTGCGTTTTGCCGTCAAGTTCATGGCCCGTCGTTTTATCGCCGGTGAAACTATTGAGAAAGCGTCCAAATCTTTTCGCAGTCTCTTCGAAACCGGACGTCAAGTTACTCTCGATCAGTTAGGTGAGTTGGTTGTTTCCGAACGCGAAGCGGATCGTTACGCCGATGATGTGGTTAAATTGATCAAGGGATTTTCTCTCCATGTCACTAAAGGGGAAAAAAATCTTGCAGGCATTAACAAGGCCAATGTTTCCATTAAAGTTTCGGCCCTTTCCGGCCAATTTCGACCTGAGGCCTTTGATTTTACCTATGCCCAAGTGGGCCCAAGATTACAGAGAATTTTTGTGGCGGCCATGGAACATGATGTGTTTCTTAATGTGGATGCCGAGCACTATCACTATCGGGACGTGGTTTTCAAAATCTATAAAAAAGTCTTACTGACAACACCTGAGTTGAAAGATTTTAAAACTACCGGGATTGTCCTTCAGGCCTATGTCAGGGATGCCGCCGCCCATTTGGATGAGATTATTGCTTTGGCGAAGGAACGTGGCGTGATTATGCCGGTACGGATCGTCAAAGGGGCGTATTGGGATGCCGAGACGGTGGAGGGGCGTGCCTATAATTTCAATCCTCCCGAATTTCTCAACAAGGAAGAAACTGATCTTAATTTCCGCGCCATGATTTATAAGATTTTTGAAAACTTCCCCCACATTCAACTGTGCGTGGCGGGACATAATTTTTCTGATCACTGTTTTGCCGAAGAGTTGCGGGAACAAAAATTTCCTCATCTTCCGCCTGTCGAACATCAGTGCTTGCATATGACTTATGAGGCCCTTTCGGTCGCCATGGGTAAAATGGGTTGGGCCGTGCGCAATTATGTACCCATCGGAGGTCTCTTGGTGGGTATGGGATATTTAGTTCGAAGAATTATGGAGAACTCATCCCAGGTTGGAGTCCTAACCATTATGCGATCGCATAAGAAAAAAACTTCGTTGGTTCGACCGGATACTCTGATGTTGGAAAAAATACAAAATGGTGATGTGGAACGTGATCCGACCGAAGCCGCCTTAAGTGAAGATTTCTTTAATTTTCCCCCTATGCGACCGGATGTTCAGAAGCATTTGGATGCCGTTGAAGGTGCGCTCCTTTATTTTGGAAAAACTGGTTTGAATCGTGACTACACCAACTCTTTTGAAGTGAGTGGAGAACAAATTACTATCACTTCTTCTTCAGACCCTAAATTAGTCGTAGGGAAGATTCGGTTTGCCGATGGCCAAGATGTGGAAAAGGCCGTTGCCATCGTCGACCGTTATTATGGTGAAGGGCCAGCGGCCGACGGAGCAGCGTATATCCGTTCGCTCCAACTTTTAAATGCGGCCATGATTATGTATGCGCGTCGAAAGGAGTTATCTGCCTTGATTATGTATGAGGCGGGAAAATCCTTGCGTGAGGCCTATGGAGATGTTGATGAGGCGATTGATTTTCTAAACTTCTATGCCAGAGAGGAAGCACGTTTGCAGTCCTTACCTTACCCTCATCGTTCTCGTGGTCCCGTGGCGGTGATCGCTCCCTGGAATTTTCCCTTGGCCATTCCTTGTGGGATGGTTTCCAGCTCTTTGGTTTCAGGAAATCCTGTTATCCTCAAATCGGCCGAGCAGACTCCCTTAATTGCTCAAGTTCTGGTGGATATTTTACATGAGGCCGGTGTTCCTAAGGAGGCCTTAATCCACCTGCCTGGCATGGGTGAAGTGGTGGGAGAAGCGTTGGTGAAACATCCGCGCATTGCCGCCATTGTCTTTACCGGTTCCATGGCCGTTGGTACCTCTCTCTATCGGCAGGCCAGCACGCGAATTTATCAAAACATGCGTTACAACGCTCAATATCCGGTCAAAGTCATCACGGAGATGGGCGGTAAAAATGCCGTGATCGTCGCCGCCAATGCCGAGTTAGATGAAACGGTATCGGGCATTCTCTCAAGCGCTTTTGCTCATGCCGGTCAAAAGTGTTCGGCCTTAAGCCGAGTCATCGTGCATTCATCATTAAAGGAAAAATTGGCGGTACGTTTAAAAGAGGCCGGGGCAACCATTCAAGTTGGCCCTGCCTATCATCTGTCCACTTTTATTAATCCTTTGATTTCGGCCCAAGATAAGGCGCGAGTACTGAAGGCCGTGACCGAAGCCAAGGCCGAGGCCCAACAATACGGAGGCAAAGTTTGGCTTGATCGCTCCGCCGAAAATCTCCCAGGATATTGTGTCGGTCCGGTTGTCATTGAATTGCCCAAGGATCGGTTGAAAGATCGCTCCAGTTTTTCCAGACGCGAACTCTTTGCTCCTGTGATTCATCTCATGTCCTTTGAAACTTTGGATGAGGCCATCGCCCTTTTTAATGCCACCAATTACGCCCTTACCGGAGGTATCTACTGTCAGTCACAGGATGATATAGATTATTGTATCGAGCGAATGGAGGCAGGAAACATCTATGTTAATCGTGGTATCACCGGCGCGCGAGTGGCGATAGAGCCGTTTGGAGGCTTTAAGCTGTCAGGGACCGGCCCCAAGGCCGGTGGTTTCCAATATCTTGAACGTTTTCATCTCCACCCGGTCAATAGTCCAATGCTTTCTGACTTGGCCGAGACAACTCCTAAGGATGAAGAAGGCGAGACACGTGCATTTAAGCTTGCTCGTTCTTCCGGTTTGCCTTTTAGGAGACGCCTGCCGCGAATCTTAAAAACGGTAGAAGAACTGCAGCATCATTTCGAGTATCTCTTTCAGGGAATTTATGGCGAAAATAAAAGATCGCGTTATTCCCGGTCAGTTGTCATATAACGACTTTCGTTTGAATTTAGGCAAAGTTGTGGTTGCGGCCTATGAAAAACGGGCCCATTTTGCCACCCTCATGGAAGTTATTGGTGCTTGGACAATGGGAGTCGGCGTGACTATCCTGGCGCGCAATCGCGATGCCTATGCCTTCTGGGATTTTGTCTATCGGCGCTATTTGGCCGCTGGCGGCCCGAGTGAAAATTTTGTGGTCGCCTTCGTTTCTCAGCATGAATTATTAGAGGCCGCATGTTCGTATGAGGTGGGCGCGGTGATTATCGATGGGGATATCAGTCGAGTGGAAAAATTGTCGCGGGAAATTTTAGGACGTTCTGATTCCTTGAATTTTCAAATGAAAAAGTTAATGACTCCTTTTGATGGGCCGTTTGTCGGGCATTTTTCCCGACTGCTTGAAGAATTTTGTTATGTCCGCTCCCTTGCGGTTAATACCATGAGGCATGGAGCTCCTCTCAACCTAGATGCTTAAGGAGAACAATGTGCAGAAGAATTTGGCCATTTTAGGAACAGGAAAAATGGGGCGTACTTTGGCCTTAGGGTTAAATCGTGTCCATGCGCCTTTTAAATTTTTTCTTTATAATCCAACTTCAGAGAAGGCCGAGAAGCTGGCCGATGAAATTCAAGGCACCGCCGTGACGGCCTTGGATCAGTTGGCCTACATCGATGTCATTCTGATTGCCTGCCGACCTCAGCAATTTAATCAGCTGGCCTTTGAACTCAGGCCGGTGTTGAAAGGGGATGAGCTGATTGTCAGTATTATGGCGGCCATTCCAACCGAGACTTTGGCGCAAAAACTGGGAGTGTCGAAGATTGTTCGTATGATGCCTAATACACCCAACAAAATCGGTCTTGGAGTCAATCTGTTCTATTTTTCTCCTACCGTGAGTTTGCCTGAACGCACTCATCTCTTAAATTCTTTTGCTCTCTTTTCTTCTGTGTTTACTCTCGAAAAGGAAGATTATCTGGACATTTGTACTGCCTTTACAGGTTGTGGGCCCGCCTTAGTCTTTGAATGGGCGCGTTTAATGATGGAGATTATGATCCGGCAGGGAATAAACCCGAACGATGCTCACAAGATGGTGGCCAAAACTTTTTTAGGCGCATCCACGCTTCTGATGAGTGAAGGAAAATCCCCCTTGGAATTGCGCCAGGAAGTTGCTTCAAAGGGAGGCGTTACGGTAGAGGCGCTCAAAGTTTTCAGCGATTCCAAAATGGAACAAATCATTGAGAAGGCCACTCACCAGGCCTATTTACGTGGAAAAGAGTTGCAGGAAAATCTATGAAACAGAATATTGTCCCTTTCTTGCGTGACAAATTACCCTTGCCCAAGATGCTGAAAGATACTTTATTTTTACGTTCTTTCAGTTTGTTTAAAGTTCCCATGCTTTTTTTTATCGGGCCTCGGGTCATTGAGCTAACTGAAACTACCACCGTGATTGAAATTCCGCTCAACTATCGTACCAAAAACCATTTGGGTGCGATGTATTTTGGTGTGTTGGCGGCCGGTGCTGACTGTGCCGGTGGGGTGGCCGCGATGAAAACCATCTACGAATTCGGGCAACCGGTGTCTTTGGTTTTTAAAAACTTTAAGGCAGATTTTTTAAAGCGTGCTCATGACAACGTTCAATTCGTTTGTAAGCAAGGGATAGAAGTAAAAGAATTAGTGCAAAAGGCGATTGATTCGAAAGAGAGACAAGAATTGTCTTTAAATATCGATGCATTTTGCCCGGCCAAATTCAAAGAGGAACCAGTGGCCCGTTTTGTTTTAACTCTTTCGGTTAAGCTAAAATAAAAAAGGCTTCTTCCGAAGCCTTTTTTATCACCCATGTTAATTCGAACTCAGATTATTTGTTGATAAAGCGATCAAGCGCCGCTCCGATACCCAATGAGTTCAGAGCTTTTTCGCAGGCACCGTCAAAAAGTTTTTTGGCACCATCGCGGGATAATTCACAGGTATTTCCATAAGTGCGTGGGGCACCACCTTCTGCGGGAATGCCACAAATTGGTTGATAGACCGCTGGGCAAAAAATATTTTTCCGCGTTCCTACATTATTCATGACACTTTCACAACGATGAACTTGAAGAAGATCGAAGGATTGAGCATCGGCACTTTTAGCAGCGACTTCGTACACTCCATGAAGACATTCCCTGTCCTCACCAGTTGCAGGGCCTGAGAGGTAGAATTCGTGTCCCATCGCGATGATTTTTTGTGCGACAACTTTACCGTTAATCTCAACCTTTTGCAGTTCACCTTCAATCATGAAGGATAGACTTTGTTCCGAAGCGGCAGCGATATTAAGCGCCAGAAAGAAGAATGCAAATAACGTTTTCATGGGTGACTCCAGTGTTCATTTTTTTAATTGGCGCTTTATAAAGCTTGGAACGGATAATTAGAAATTATCTTTTATTCTATGAAGTCATCAGTTAAAATACTTAGATATCAACTCAACTCATGAGAATCAGGTCGTTATGATTATCACCAATATCAACCTCAATTTGTTCAATATCTTTGTCAAAGTTTATGAATCACAAAGTATGACGAAGGCCGCGGAATTATTGTTCATGACTCAATCGGGTGTCAGTCAGCATATTAAACACCTGGAAGACGAGATCGGTTTGAAACTCTTTGACCGCATTAAACAGCGCCCAGTTCCGACTGAAAGGGCCCATCAGCTCTATCAGGTAGCACAAAAGATGTTTCATGATTTAGAGCATGTTCTTTTGGAAATCACCGGAAAAGAACGCGCCTTTAGTGGAGCGGTCAATATCGGTGTGCCCTTGGAATTTGGAAATAATTTGGTTCTTCCTTTGCTGGCAAAAATCGGACATGAACACGAAAATTTACACTTTCATATTAAATATGGACATGCTGTAGAGATGAACCAGTTGCTTTTACGTGGTGATTTGGATTTCGCTTTCGTGGATGAGTACAATATTGATCGTCAGATTAAGACCGAAGCCATCTTACAGGAAATATTGGTGCTATGCTGTTCGAAGATGTACCACTCCATGATTAAAGACCGGATTACCCATACTGCAAAATTTTACGGGCAACTGGACTTTGTTGATTATGTCGAAGGGGCGCCTGTTTTAAAGATGTGGTCTCACCATCATTTGGGGGGAGAAGTGGCCTTTAAAGTGCGTGCCTCACTTATGGATGTCCAGGGAATGTCACGCATGATCTGCGAAGGCCTGGGAGTCGGCATTCTGCCTCTGCACGTGGTGGAGCGACTGGAGCGTGAAGGGCATGAGCTTTTTATTTTCAAGGGAAGCGGCAAGCCCCTTACCAACACCATCTCGTTGGCCTATCTGGAAGGTCGCACTTATTCGCAAAGTGTTTTGGGGGTGCGGGATTTGCTGCGTACAGGACTTAGAAAGAAAACTTAAACAGGAGTGGGGGAGTCGAAGAAGGCCACTTCCACCGGGAACGTCTGTTTGATTTTGTCCATGAGGGCCTGAATTCCGAACCGCTCAGTCGGGGCGTGACCACCGGCAAACATATGTATTCCGGCCTCACGACCGTCGTGCCAGTCCCGTTCACTCAATTCACCTGTGAGGTAAGCATCGAGACGTTCTTCTCGGGCAAAGGTCCACTCATGAGAGGCCCCACCCGTGATAATTCCCAACCGGGAAATTTCGCCTGAAGGTGAAGGGGAAGTATAGAAGATTTCTCGCGCCAGAATGTCAGTGAGTTTTTTGGCCAAAATTTTCGCGCTGATGGGAGAACTGAAGTATCCTTGGATTCCCATGGGCATCATTTTGTAATTGCCAAATGGTGCGGTGGTGGCGAGTCCCAATTTTTTTGCCAGAATCGCGGCATTGCCGCATTCCAGATGAGCATCCAAAGGCAGATGATAGGCCATGAGATTGATGTCATGCTTGATGAGGCCGCTGAGGCGGTTATAATGGGGGCCGACAATGGGGTTGCTGGCGGAATGTTTCCAGATTAATCCATGATGGACAATCAGTGCCGATGCATTGAATTGGCGTGCAAACTCAATACTTTCCAGGTTAGCAGTGGTGGCAAAGGCCAGGCGATGAAGCACTTCGCACCCTTCAACATGCAGTCCATTTTCACAATAATCCTGAGGAAATTTGGCCGTTTCAAGATATTCTTTTAAAAAATAGAGCAGCTCAGCGCGCCTTACGGACATAGTTCTGGACCTTCGAAGATGGTATTCACACTGTGGATTTGGTTTTTATTTTTTTCAACCAGCCCTCGTATTTTGTCCAGGGTCGCGGTGATTTCCGAATTGAAGGGCGCCAACATTTGTGCTTTGGTAAATTCCGCAACCGCCATCTCGTATTCTCCCCTGGCCAAGTATACCCGAGCGGTATTGATATATGGGAATTCGCGATTATCGTAAATGGGGGCGCGCTTCGCCAGAGTAAACCACTGCAGGCTCTCGTCAATTTTTCCTTCCTTAAAAAGATAGGTGCCCAGATCATTGTAGGGAGGGCCGTAATCGGGGTCGCTGGCGATGGCCTTGAGACAAAAATTTCTGGCCTGCTCGTATTGTCCCAGAAATCCGTGGGCCCAGCCCGCCAGTGTTAAGGCCTCAGCGCAATTTTTGATCTTAAGCGCCTTGGTAAAGTGCTGGAGCGCCAAAGCATAATTTTGGTGTAAAATACTTTTGTGTCCGCGAGCAACATATTCGGCATATTTCTTGTCTCGTTGTTTTTCCAATGAGAGGACCAGAAAATCTCCCCCCCCTGCACAGTCGCGCAATTGTTCGGGAGAAGTGGCAAAGCAAGGCACAGGTCCTTCAATTTTAATATATAAGGCCCCCAGATTTGGAAAGGGAACATCGTGGGCACTGGCCTGTTTTAAATAATTATGGATACCGTGAGCATGGGCGTAGAGCAGATTGATATAGTCGCAACCGAGATGCAGGAATTCTTCTTCCGTGGGATCGAAAGCAGCGAAAGAATTTAAGAGTCCATGCCCGGCCTTTAAATAACGCTGCAAGATTGTGTGATTATCGCTCCCTGCATTCTGACGAAGGGGGTGATGCAATACACCCTTCTCCCAGAAATCGACCAATTGTAAAATCATTTGCTGCGTTCTGGATTTGAATTCCACTTGCTCTCCCAGGCCCGCCATTTCAAATACGGTAAACAGTAAGCGATCAAGGTAGTTGAAAGCGGCCTGGGATTCACCCAAAAGTATTTGCGTAGCGTCGTAATTTCCCTGGTTTTTATTTGTTTGCATGATCCTTCCTTGAATATGCTAAACGTGCTGCTTGGCGTGGGCAAGCCAAATATTGTCGGGCATCCTGCCCTACAACTATGACTTTTGAATTAGGCCGAGATGAGTAAAGACAGGACAATTAATGCTAGTCCTTCCATCAATCGGGTTAGCTTCTCCGTATCTACTTTAAGCTCAAAAGGCAGTGGTTTTGCTTCTGAGATAACTCTGGGTAACTTGTTCATTGGTGCCATACATCCTCCTTAGCTCCAATCTCTAACCACTCTAAAGCAGGCCATATGCCAACCGGTAAGTATGCTAACACCACTAAATTACGTGGAATGATTGGGCCGAGAAATTGAGGTTTGGGCACCGGGGCCTATTTGGCCTCGTATTCAAGGAGTCGTTTAGACCCATTGACTTGTTGGTAGCGATTGGAAATCATGCCGAAAATATTGGCCCCCTGACTTCCTACTGAGGCCGGGCCTCTGCCAAAATCGAGGGTTGAATCACCACCTTCGCCGTCTTTTTTACCAAACAGTTTGGCAAAAGGATTTTCTTCTCCAGCTTTACCGGATGATTTCCCGCCTCCAGCACCACCGCCGTAGGCCAGCTTGGCGCCGCCGCCTTCATATCCGCTAAAGCCTTTGCCACCACCACCGCCACCACCGGGAGCTCCGGCACCACCGCCGTCACCACCGCCCCCACCTGGGGCATTCATGGAACCAGGTCCGCCTCCACCTCCACCACCGCCGCCAGCTGCGCCACCGCCTTTGAAACGTGCAGCACCGACTGTGTTTTCCAGCCCACTGGCCTTATTAATGCCTCCAACTGAGCTACCAATGCGTTGGACTACTCCAGAACGATTGGTGTCACCACTATTGGTTGCAGTGCTACCTGTACTCTCTGGGCCGCTTCCGAGGCTTGAGCTATCCGAGGTCCCATTGGCCATGCCTTCAATGTTGATGCTACCTCCCGTAAATCCGATATCGCGATTAAATCCAAACTGACTGCACTCTGGCAGACTAGGATCAGCTTGACATTTTTGCACCATAACGTCTTGAGTGGCAAAAGTGGGAAGTTCTGGCTTGAATTTTTTTAACCCATCGATGGCATCATCGATTTTATCCGCCTGTCCGGTTAGGATCACACCTTTGGCCTGATTGGCCAGACCTTCAAGTCCTGCAGCAATCATAGCGGCCTTGGCGGCATCTTTGCCCGGACCATTCATGGCCAGATTCATGCCGGAATTGGCGGCAATGTTGGCACAGAGATCAACGGTACCTTCGTCATTTTCTTCGCCTGCATAACCTTGGGCCGTATAATTCGGCATAATCTGATTGACGGCCAGAGTATCGGGACCGCCACCTGCCAGAGCTTCGCTGGCAACGGTAAAGAATTTTACGTGGAATTCCATAACATCGAGCATTCTATTGTAGTTGGTACTTTGGACGAGGTGAGAAACAGATTTTGGTAAATTCTGGTTACAAGCATCGATAATATCGTTAATGGTGGGAATGCTACCCATTTTACCGGCCAAAGCAGCGGCCTTCGCCAGATCGATTGTCCCGGCAACATGGGCCACTTCGGCCTGTTTCTTGACCATATCTCGCTGGGCCTTGAGTGGTGCGGCCACATCATCTTTTTGGGCAATGAGTGCATCTGTTTGCACCTCTGTCTGCTTGTTCATGAAATCGATTTGTTGAACTGTCGTGATGGCCTTATCTCCAATTTCAGCGATGTTGTAGGCATCAACAGTGGCAGAACAACTCCAATAGTCCTGAGTCTCCGGTCCCTCTGATTTACATTTTATTTTGCCATCAAAAGATTGTTTATCAGCAGGTTTGCGCGTCTGCTCCGAATCACTCCAGTCGATAAAGGTCTTGACGAGATATCGTGCAGCGGTACATTTGCGCGCTTTGGAAAATAATTCTTTAAGTTTACGTCCATAAGTTTTTAAAACATCGCCATAGTTATTTAATTTACCGGTAACTTGATTGTCGGCAGTTGATAGATCAATCAACACATCACTACTGGCAATTTTAGCTTGAAATTCGCGCAGGATGGTGGAGTATTCGCCACGAAATTCTTCTTGCTGTGCTTCGCTTCCTGTAAATTTTTCTTTCTTTTTAACCAAACTATTGAAGCCTTTTTCGGGGCCGGCGTAATCAATTCTTTGACATGCCTTGAAAAAATCTCCCCCTGGATAGAGGCCATCCTCGCTTCTCTCAGAAGGTTCGTAAGAAAAGAAATCTTGAAAGGCAACGGGTTTCGTTTTTGTCCCCGAGGCGGGTTCGATGCCGAACTTCTCGAGGGGAGGGCTTGACGGAACACTCCGTGCCGCAACCTCACGGGCCTTTTGAAGAAGGTACAAATAACATAAGCGGCCAAGGGTCATCATCCCACCTTTGCCGACTCGTTGAAGGACCGCTATCTCCGGAATAGACAGATCTGCAGCTCGCCCAGGAGCGAATCTTATTCCTCCTTCTGAGTCCACCACCGACTTGTACATTTCCAACCCGCATTTATCTGGAGTAGCAGAATTAGGGACTTCACAGGTTTTATGTCCCTTGTATGCACCACCTTCAAGCTTACACTTTTTGCCGGGCCCTCCACCATTGGCATCATCGGGATTCCAAGAGAAGGCCGACAGTTCTGGCTCTGAATTGCCAGCGGCCCCTGCTCCTGGGTTGACTGGTGCTGTTGTTGAGCCTTCAGTAGGTGGCCGAATTCGCGGGACACTCACATGAACCTTCCGCATACGTGGCGTTTGTTCCTCCGCATACCTCTGTATGGCCCACCGGAATCAGCGGATACCCAAATAAAAGAGTGAAGACGAGGAGACAGATAAATTTAAGGGCCATACTAAACCTCATGAAGATTAAGCATTTCAGTCCATTATAAGTTATTATCGGATGAAACCTGTGGCGAGTTTAGGCCGCTGAGAGGGATCAGCTGCTGTTTTGGCCGGAAAATGAGAAATAGCTAGTTTTTTTAAGCTATTAGGTTTAATTCAAGATGCTGCTGTAAACATGGTAATAAAAATTATTTACGGCTACGTTTTGTGGCAATTTCCGAGGGATAAGCATGCCGACACTTTTTACCTATGAAATGACCGTGCTTGAGCATCATCTCGATACTTTTGGGCACGTCAATAATGCCACCTATTTGCAAATCTATGAAGAGGCGCGCTGGGATTTTGTCACCAAGAATGGCTTTGGATATGAACGCGTGCGCAGGGAAAAAATTGGCCCGGTCATTGTGGAGGCGCATGTCTACTTTAGACGTGAGCTAAAAAATCGCGACAAAATTGTGATTAAATCCGAATCGACGGGTATGAAGAATACTTTCCTTATGGGGATGAAACAGTGGATTGAAAAAGAAGATGGGGAGGTGGCCTCTCGACTGGAAATAGTGGTGGGACTCTTTGATATGGAAAAACGCACCCTGATCAAACCCACCACGGCCTGGTTAAATGCCATTGGTGACATTCCTAATTCATAGCTGTGATATTTAAAAAGAAGCGATGATAGAGTTCATGGGCGGAGAGTTTTACCGCCTGTTTCAAAAGAAGATCCGATTCCTCAATGTTGCGCCAGAAAATTTCAAAAGAGTAGGCCTGAAGCAAACTGCTTGCTGTGGGGACATAACTCAAGTGCCAGCGTTCGGGGGCAATGCCTTTTTTATCTTCAAGGAATGGCCAGAAAAAGGAAGGTGTTGTCATACTTTTCAAATAGTCTTCCAGCCAATCGTAAAATGGGGCGAAGATGCCGCCCGACTCAACTTCTTTTGGGATTAATTGTATCTGATAATCGGGAGAGGGGAGGGCCTGGCGATCGACAATATCAAAATCTGTTCCCCAATGATGGCGGCTGGCACCGGGCAAGGCCGACCAGCGCATAATGCTCAGACATAACTCCTCTTCACTTAAGCTGGTGATGTCCATGGGAAATCCCTGGTCGTCAAGAACGGCCCGCTCACCCTTGGCCTTGGCATTCCAAATTTTCAACTGCTGTTGATAGGAGCGAAAGGCTGAAACAATCATGGGATCAAAGCCGGCCACCTTGGCCTCATTTTGCAGGGTGGTTAGTGCTGAGAGAGCATCATGGTGCACGTGAATATCAAAACCTGGATGATGGACAAGATGGGTATCTGTGCGTCCAGTAAGTATTTCAAAAGAGATTGCCACGACTACTGCGCCGGTTGATCGGGAGGATTATCACTCTCGGCGTTCATGGCCTTCATTTCCGCATCCGTGGCAAACAAACGGGGCAGGGCACTTTTCGTATAGCGGTTCGAAATGACCTGCCAGATGCTTGCGTCCCCATTCTTAACAATATCATTATCTTTGAAATTGAATTTTTTATCCATGAAACCATCCATCACTCGGGCGTCGCCCGAAGCATTGGAGCCGCCGTTGTCCAGTTCGAAATTAAAACCCTTTTTTTCTTCGGCCACTTTTTTTCCGCCGCCGCCGCCCACAAATTCATATTTGTTGTTCAGGCCGGTTTTGGCAATGGCGTCTTTGAGGGCATCGCTGACTGGGCGTTCCTGATTACTAAGAGTGTCAGGGGAAAGTTTCGATTTGGCCGTGCCATCGAGAATTTCTTTCGGGGCATTATTGTTAATAAAATTGGCCACTCCTTTGGGAGATAAATCGACCAAAGGTAATTTATTTTTGGCCCTATCATCATTGAGTTTTTTGAGCAATTGGTTGCCAACATTTCTAGTACGAGCGGCCCTTTGATTGAGTTCATTTTGATTGACTGTCCCTTTATTGAAATTACCGTTGGCCAAACTATTCAGGTCGCTGATGGTGCTGCCGAGTCCCAGCCCGGCCCCCATACTGCCTAGACTAGTAGCGCCCATGGGGACATTGTAGCAGGCATTTTTGCCTGATTTGGAGTCGATGAATTTTTTACATTTGCAATCGGCATCGAATTGGCGGTTGATAGTGAGACATCCAATGGGATTTTCGTTTCCAGTACCAATAGCAACACTCTTAATGTCTTTAAAGAGATTATGATCGTTCTTTTGCCAAAGGGCCTTGCAGGTATCAGAATTAGTACGATTGGGATTTTTCTTTCCATCATCCATATAGCAATAGCAGTTTGGTTCGGAAAGATTTTCTCGTCCATTGGGGCAGTAGGCAGCAATTGAGCTGATAAATTGATCTCTAATTTTTTGCGCTATTTCAGCATTTTTTTTGGCATTTTCCTCTTCAGCTGCAGCGATAGCGGCCAATGCAATATTGAGTCCCATGGACACACCCGACATGATGGCCACTCCCGGACTCGAACTCATCCATGTCCTAAATTTTGGGGAAAAGGCCATGACGGCAGCAGCTCCCACTCCTGTGACTAGGGAGATGAATAAGGATTTATCCTCAACACCAGTGTCTCCTTCGGTTTGAAGGATAAAGGCGTCGCGATTAGCTTTCCCTTCTAGGACGTTGGCAACAGCTTCTGCGATCAAGGTGGACTTGATAAGTTGAAAAATTTTCACCAATTGATCTTGGGGAACTTGCATGGAATGGAAATCATCCTCGAGGAGATCAAGCTTATGATAAGTATCAAGAGACAATGAGCGATTGTGTCCCGCAAGCAGAAGTTGCAATTCGGTGACTGCCGCCATTTGATCCCGAAGTGTCCCAGACCCATCAGTTTCCCCCATAGATTTGAGGTAGAGATAGATTTCCAAAGGGTCCAAGGTAATATTTTGTCCGTCGAAATTGGACCATGTAATGAGTTCTGGTGTGGAATTGGTCAAAGTACACTTAATCATGGTTGGGACCACGGCTTCTGCAATCGCCATGACCATGGCAGCACCAAAACCTACGGCAGCAATAATGTAGGTAATTTTCTTGGTTGAAGCGACATCCGCAATAGTTTCCTGTTCTTTCTTTAAATAGTCGAATGCTAGGATCTGGGCATCATAGGGGCTTTTTGACTTAAGTGCCGCCTCGGTTTGCGCCTCTAGACCTCCTGTACTGGCAGCTCCTCCCGCTGTTGATCCAGAACCAGTCCCTGCACTGGTGACATTATTCACATAATCTGCATATTGCTTTCTCAAATCATGTAATTTTTTTTCTAAGAAAAAGTAAGAGTAAACTTCCGCAGCGAAGGCCACAATTGCTGTGGCGGAAAAAAGCATTCGCGAGGTGCAGCCTGGACGAGTGTCTTTGGAACCTAGAAAATTGAAGAGCGCCATAGTCGTAGCGATACCGGTGATCCCACCTTGAATATCGCCAAGCGCTTCTGACCATCCTCCAGCTCCGGTATCCGTGAGTCCTGCGCTACTGTTGGCGTTATCATCAATACATTTCTGCCTTGCTTCTCCCGCAGGCATGTCCTTACATTTCAAGAAACTGTCTCGCATCCCTTCCTTTTGTTCGGTATTTACACAGCGGCATTGTTGCTCACTAAACATGTATCCTTTGTCCGCCATGGCGGCGCATTCGTTACGCGCCTGATCCATATCAGCTCCGGTACAAGCGGCCTTAGCATTCTCTATGGGCCATAAGCTTAGCTGTAAGATCGCGACGATGGTCAAAAGCGGGCCGCATGTGTGGCAGAGTTTTTTAACAACGGAATTTGTGATTACAGATTTCATCGGGCGATCCCTGGTAACATTCTGATTTTTAATAATATTTTGCCAGATAGGGCCGGCCTTTGCACTTGGCAATTCTTGCTATTCAGAGCTAGTATGCCGCTCAATCATGCGAAATCTGACTGATTTGCTAGAGAAGACCAAAAAAAAACTCCCTTGGACCTGGGAGATTTTGGCAAGTTCTGGTGCCTCAAAGTTTGGGCGCTAAAGGTGTGAGTATGAGAAGATTTGTGCGGTTTATTGTTTTGGTATGTTGTGCCGGAATACTTTGCGCGAAGGGATCTGAGGAAATTCTTGAGGTTAGGACCGGTGATGTCATTCTCATCTCACTTAATTGTTCGCTTTGCCCTTTGATCGAAAATGAAACCGATTCACCCTATTCTCATTCAGGCATTGTTGTACAAAAAGATGCAGGTGTGATTGTCGTGGCCCAGGCCTTGGGACGAGGAGTTCATCATGTTCTCCTGGAGCAATTTTTAAATACTGTACGAACTGAAGGCGTGGCGCATATTTTTCGTACGCGCGAATTAGACCAGCTCTATCACAAACATCCCGAGAGCTTTAAAAATTTTGAACAGAAGCTTTGGGAAACCTATCAAAAAAAATTTTTAGGCCTACCTTTTGATCCCTATTTTCTTTGGGATAATTTCGATGCTCAAGGCAGAGAAAGATTGTATTGCTCCGAATTCGTTGCCAAGTTGCTGAATGATTCTCTTCGTCGTGATATCAGCACCGTGCCCATGGATTTTTCCCGCAATGCTGCGGCATGGGAGCGTCTCTTTCATGGTGCCGTTCCTCAGGGCAAACCTGGTCTTGCCCCAGTTGATTTTTCCAAAAATGCTCTATTTTATTTCGTCAATGCGTTTTAATTAGCAGACCGCTAGGCCATAAGAAAGGGTAGAACGAGCAAGACAAAGATATGTGACCACCAAGGAAAGCGTCTAAAAGCTGTGAGATCGATTTGTAATTCCTGATAGTGATGCTCAAATTCAAGCACTGGAGCACGAAGATCAAGTTCAGTGTCAATAATCTCCTGTGGTGCCAAGATGCCACCATGGTGAATCATTTTTGATTCACAATTGGTATCGTTTTGTTCCCTATTCAGCTTTTTGCCTCCTGCGAATGCTCCTCACACGTCTTAGAAGCAATAATGAAGCCATGATGCGAAGCGTTACCAGCTTTGTCGGAGATTCGTTCGATTTCCATCAAATTGAGTTTTTGGCAATAATTGCCGATAAGTCTCAGGACTTGGACCAAATGGATGGTTTGAGTAATAAATTTTCAAGGAAGATATGGGTTTTAGAGTTAACACTAATACTCTAGCAATGTCCGCCCAACGCGCCCTTGGTAATTCCAAACAAGACAAAGAGCGTGCGCTTAGTCGTTTGAGTTCAGGCGAGAGAATTTATGAGGCCGCTCAAGACCCTTCCGGCCTCGCCATTTCGGAAAAAATGAAATCACAAATTCGTTCGATGGGACAGGCCGAACGAAATTCTCAAGAGGCCATCACTATGTTTCAAGTAGGTGAAGGGGCCTTGGGGACTATTCACGATATCTCCTCTCGTTTGCGTGAGCTGGCCTTACAATCGGCCACCGACACCATGGGAGATGGTGAGCGTCTGATGGTTGAGCGCGAATTTCAGTCTTTGAAGCAAGAAATCGGCCGTATCACGGCTTCCACCGATTTTAATGGAAGAAAACTGCTTGATGGCAATGGCCAAATGTATGAGATGCAAGTTGGTATCAATAATACTCATTATGAAAAAATTGATTACAACATGGCCAATATCTTGAGAAAGGCCGATATGTTTGGGGCCGCCAGTACCTCGGTCATCACCAAGGAAGATGCCCAAAACTCCATTGCTGTAGTCGCCAACATGATCGACGAAATATCAAAAAGTCGCTCAGAAATTGGTGGCATTACCAATCGCATGCAAAGTGCCATTCAAAGTGTTATGATTTCACGCGAGAATTTATCCGCCGCTAATTCCAAGATTCGAGATGCCGATTACGCGCAGGAAACAGCGGCCAGTGTCCGTGCCGGTCTCTTAATGGATTCAGGAATCTCAAGTCTCGCGACTATTAATGCTTCTCCCAGTACGGTTCTGCGTTTGGTGGGATAGCGCTTCCATCAGCTCATGTAAAAATTTCCCAGGCGAACAGGGATCACTGACAGATGCCAGGTTGATTGGTAAGAGGGGGCAACTGTTTGAGGGGAGTCAGATATGAAAAATAAATTATTTATCATTGCTATATTATTTTGTGCCATGAACGTGAGCGCGCTGGAGAGACCTAATTCTCTCTGGGGGCAGTGCCGGCCCAGTGCCCATGTGGATCAAAAATTCACGCTACATGGAATTGAAATTGACCTCACTGGGACTGCTGTGAAGTTGGATGTGGAAGGCGTTGATCTGGTGTTGAAGCAAGGACAACTTGAGATTGTTCTTGGGCATGCCAAAGAATTTGATCTTAAGGCCTGTCACAATCGTGGTTTAACCGGATTTTCCGAGCGTTTTCAATTGGCACAAGATGTGACTCTGACACGGAAAGAAAGTGTGGGAATATGTCGACCAAAACTCTTTGGGCTTCCCTATACAGGTTATGGGCTTGATTGGTCCCGTGAGGTGGCCGCTCAATATTTGGTGCAAGCGACAGAGGGGATGATCTCTATCAAGGGCAAAGGTACAGAGTGGTATTCTACTTTGAGCGATTGCTTGGAACGAAAATAAGCTCAGAGACGGAAGGTCAGAGATGGAAGACACAAAATATTGGCAGTTTGTACCCTAAGAGGAGAATGTCCCGGGTTCATTGAATGTCTAGAATTCAATGGAAGTATTTGAAAAGTGAAGCATCATACCGCCAGGTAGAAAAAACCCGATAATTTTACAATATCTGCTTTACACTGCAATCAATAGGATGCAGATGAATTCTGAAAAGAAAATTAACGGTCTCAAAAATACCTCCCTCATGATTGTTCTTGTAATACTGGCCTTTTCCATTTTCATGGCCACGGATGGTTTGTCTACGGATGGTTTGTCTGAAGATGGCCTAAATCAGACTCAATCTGGGCATTAGATTATAATAATTACACACTAGAAATTTCAGTTAAAACATCTGGTTAGCGTTGATCTGAGAATTGTAGCGCAGCGCAGCGTGTGGGGCCTGAATTTTTGCGCTAAACCCACGCCACTGTTGTTTAGGGTCGCTTAATCGGAGGAAGTTATGATGAAAATGATCGTTTCGGTGTTGGCAATGGTTATGGCCCAAGCTCTTTTGGCCGACGATGCGCCAGCATCCAGTGTGATTGATTTGGTAGGGAAGGAAGCTCATGTTGGCACTATTTCCAATTCAGAATACGCCAAGGCCTCTCAGACTTTTGTATTTAAAAGAACAGCTAAAACAGCTGAGAAAGTAACGGTGAATTATGAATTGCTCTTTGTGCGCAATGAATGCGTTGAGGCCGATGTTGAAGTGACTGCCGTGCCGGAATTAAAGCGTACTGTGTGTACACCAAATCTTGATTTAGGCCATGCTTGTAGCGAAGTGGTCTTCGAAGGATATCAAACTGCCAAGCGCGTGTGCAAAAAACAAGGTCTTGTACTTGATCGCGCCAAAAAGTCTTTGGTGCTCAATTTCAAAAAGGCAGTGAAATTGACCCCAACGGGTGATGAAACCTTTGAAGTCAACGTGGCCCAAACATCAATGCAAGAAACTAAAGCCGTGTTGCGTGCTCGCGCCTTGGAAACGGACTCTGTTTATAAAACGAAAGTTGGTCGTGATGAGATCAAATTTAAGGCCGAATAGTTTACATAGTTGAGCAGAATACAAATAAAAAAGGCCTATTTTTTATGGGCCTTTTTTATTTGTTCCAGTTAAATTAGTGGATGTGTATTTATCTATTCTGACAAAAATCATTTGTTGTGTTTTGTTTTTTATATTTTTTAATAGTTGCCACAGCACGCCTCAACCTCCGCTTAAAATCGCTTTGAATACCTGGCCTGGATACGAGTATTTATATTTGGCACAGGAAAAAGGATTTTTTAAGCAGGCGGGGGTGAATGTTCAACTTAAAGAATTCAGCACGCTGGGGGATGCCAAGCGCGCCTTTGAAAGAGGGCAGGCGGACATCTTGCCTGGTACCTTGAGTGAGCTTCTTCTTTTGGCGGCCCGGCCAAAGCAGGACACGGTGGCCTTTTTTATCACGGATTATTCCAACGGCGGCGATGTCATTGTCGCCCATAAGTCCATTTCTAACGTCAATAAATTAAAAGGAAAAAAGATTGGAGTGGATATCGGGTCACCCGGGCCATATTTACTTCATCGGGCGTTGGGTATGAATAAACTTTCCTTTAAGGATGTGGCGCCCATACACCAGAGCTTGGTCCACATGGATGAAGAACTTGCTTATAGAAAAATTGAGGCGATGGCCAGCTACCCACCTTTTTCCACGGCGATTTTGAAGAATCCCGATTATAAAATTATTTTTTCTTCCCGTGAGATTCCTGGGGAAATCGTTGATGTGCTGATGGCCCACAGGGAACTGTTGAAAAACAGACGAAATGAAATTGTATCTCTCCTCATGGCCTATAAGAAGGCGCAGGAGTATGCCAAAGATCATCCCGACGAGTCTTATGCCATCATGGCCCGTCGGGAAAATATTTCAGTTGAGGATTTTAAAAAAAGTGTTGAACAAGATATTATGATGGTGTCTTATGAGCAGCAAAGCTCATACCTGCAAAATGGTGGAACGTTGCTAAAAATTTTGAAAGGGATAGAAAGAGTTATGAGAGAAACAGGTCAGTTGACTACACCGGTCTTGATTGAGAGATTGATTTATCACGATCTCCTACCCCGATAAAAAAGTAGGTCTTGTGTTACTGGAAAAACTTGCCTCACTGCGCTTTAAAATTATGTTGCCGGTTGTTGTTTTGAGTACCCTCATCTTCCTCGTGGGGATTCTGTTTGACTTTCGATCTGGCAAAAGTTTTGTGCAAAAGCAATTAATTTTAAGGGCCAATCTTTTAGCGAGCGCTACTCAATTTGTGGTTGAGTCTTCGCGTGATCCTGTTGAACTTCAGCGATTTGTCGCTTCTTTTCAAGGAGGGCCGGGGGTTAATGAAATTATCATCGTGGCAGGTGATCCTCTGAAAGTGGTGGCCGCAAGCAAGCGGAAATGGATAGGTAACAGTCTGGACGTCCTTCCTCCCGACTATCAGGAAATGATTAAAAAAAGTGGTGAAAGTGAACACCCCAAAGAGTTTCCGGATAATGACCACGGTCACATTATTTATACCATGCCGGCGAAAATGGCTCCTCAAGAAGTGGGAAAATTGGCCTTTATCGATGGCCTGATATTAATTGAGGTGGGGACAGGACCAGAATTGGGAATGATCAATAGCTTGCTCTATTTCCAAATTTGGGTTTTGCTTCTATGTGTGTCGGCAATTATTTTTGTGATTTATTGGGTGATGAAAAAACAGATTTTACAACCCATTAAACTGATTCAAGACTCCATGAGAAAAAGGGCCCACGGTGATACCTCGTCTTTCGTGGAATACAAGTCCAGAGATGAACTCGGCCATCTTTCACAACATACCAATGATTTATATGAAGCAAATGAAATGCAAAAAAAAATCATCGCTGATCAAAAAGACACCGTGGCCATGAGTTCTAAAGTTGTCGCTTTGGCCGAAATTTCCGGAAGTATTGCCCATGAAATCAATAATCCCTTGTTCATCATCAATGGTACGCTCTACAAAATGGAAAAACAGCTTCAGAAAACGGGGATGGAATGCCAAGTGATGAAGGACGGCATCGTGCATATTCAGGAGATGACCGATCATATTGACAAGATCATGAAGGGAATAAGAAATCTGGTCCATGCGGATCGCAGCAGCACGTTCTCCTGTGTAAAACTCCAGGAGGTGGTGACTGAGACGGTACGTTTAAATGAACTGCATCTGAAGAACTCAAATGTGGACTTGCGACTGAAGAATATTTCTGACCAGGCCGAAATCTATGGCCAGCAAGTTCAACTACAACAAGTGCTGCTTAACTTGGTTTCGAACGCCTTGGACGCCATTGCCAGCTTGGAAGAAAGGTGGATCGAAATTGCACTCGAGGATTGCCATGATGTTTGGCAGTTGACAGTGACCGATAGCGGGCCGGGGATTAGCAAGGAATTGCAAAATAAAATTTTGAATCCTTTCTTTACCACTAAAGCGGTCGGCAAAGGGACCGGACTTGGGCTCTCTATCGCGGCGGAAATTGTTCGCTTCCATCGAGGGGAATTATTTTTAAATAGTCATCACCCTCACACCCAATTTGTGCTGAAATTTAAGAAGTTCACACGCGAGGAAGCCGTGCCGTCAGACTCCCTGTTGGGTTTCAAGCATCTTGACAATTGAGGCCACTGAGAGATATTGGCCGAGATCAGCAGGTCGCAGATCTTTCTGTTCTTCTAAAGAAGGCAACCATTCTTTCAATTTGGTCTTGGCAACTGGAGTAAGCAATCCTTCTTTGATGCCTTCTTCATCACTTAAGTTAAGTCGTTTTAAGAAGTTGAAATCTTCTTTTTGCAGGTTAATGCTGAACTTTTCTTCCAAATGAAACATGATATCCATGATGTCCAGTGAATCGGCACCGAGTTCTGAGATCAGAAGTGTCTTTTCTGTAATCGAAGCCTGATCTTTGGCCAAACTTTCTGAGATACATTCGATAACACCGGTTACAAGAGCTTCACGAGTCAGGGTAGCCATATATTTCTCCTTTTAAATTATTACCAAAGTAAGTATCCACCATCGACAGGTAGACAAACCCCGGTGATGGCGGATGCGTTATCCGAGAGCAAAAAGACCGTGGCATGGGCCACTTCATCGGGTGTAATCAAACGTTGCATGGGAACTCTTTCCGCCGGATTATCACCGGTTGTTTCCATACTGTTTTTCAACATCTCGCTCATCACAGGACCAGGAAGAATGGTATTGACCCTGATTCCACGTTTGGCGAGTTCCGCTGCCAAGGCCTTGGTAAAACCTTCTAATCCGGCCTTTGTCGCGGAATAGACGCTATGGCCTCGAATCATGCGATGGGCAGAAACCGAGCCCATGTGAATGATACTACCTTGGCGCTTTCTGATCATAGATTTGGAGGTCAATCGTGTGAGTTGAATGGCCCCGGTTAGATTGGCGTTAATTTGTCTTTCCACCGCCGCCCCATCCAAAGACATAAGCGGCCCTGAGACATTAATACCGGAGGCATTGACCAGACCGGTAACATTGTCGAGCATGGCCTTGTGTTCGTTGAAGGTCTGCTCGAGTTCTTGGTTGTTGGAGAGATCGAGTTTCAAACTTTGGGCGTGCAACTCGTTTTGAAGTGCCTGCGCTTTTTCCTGAGCTTTGTTGTATCCCAAAATGACTTGAGCACCCTGGATAACACATTGGCGAGCGATGGCCTCACCGATGGCCCCGGTCGCTCCGGCAATGAGGATGAGTTTATCTCGAAGAAGTGTCATGAATTTACCCACCGGCCCACGATAAGGGAGCCATTTTGACCGCCGAAACCAAAAGAATTTTTTAAAATATATCGACCTTTAAATTCGATCGGTTCGCCCAAGATGTGACGAAGCTCACAACCGGGCGCAACTTCGGTTAAATTGCGAGTAGCATGCAGTTTGTTCTCCAAAAAGGAAAGCACACACACCACGGTTTCGATGGCACCGGCGGCGGAAATGCAGTGCCCGATCAAAGATTTAGTGGAAGAGACCGGAACTTGTTTGTAGCGTTCCCCCAAAAGTTTTCGTATCGCCGCTGATTCGGCGGGATCATTCTTGGGCGTGGCCGTACCATGGGCGTTGACAGCATCTATCTGATCGACGTTCAAACCTGCAATGGACAAGGCCCGTGACATGGATTTCAAAGCCCCAGCACCTTCAGGATGCGGATCGCTGATACTATAGGCATCCAAGCTATTACCATAACCTTCCAGCGTGGCGAGAATTTTTGCGCCTCGCTTTTTGGCAAATTCTTCTTCTTCTAAAACTAAAAAACCCGAGCCTTCTCCTAAAACAAAACCATCACGGTCTTTATCGAAAGGCCTGGAGGCAATATCGGGTGTATCATTTTTTTGAGTCATGGCTCCGATACGGCAGAATCCTGCTAGGCCCATGGGATTGATCATGGAGTCCGTGCCACCGGCCAGGGCCACTTGCACATGGCCGGCGCGAATTTTTAAAAAAGCGGTGCCAATAGCGTCTGTTCCCGCAGCACAGGCCGAGATATGCAAAAGAGGAGAGTGGTTGATCTTTGCCTCCTGGCAAATAAGATGGGCGCAGATATCAGAGGGGGTATTCAAAAAAGTTAGCGAGTTGGCGTCTTCCACATTTTCATGGCCTTTATTGTGGAGAGAGATAAGATCATCCACGGCAAACAATTCCAGCCCAATGCCCATGCTGAGTAGTGATTTGGCATGGTCGGGGATGGCCAATTGTCCAAAGGCATGGCGCAAGGCCTCGCGTGCCGCGACTAAGGCAAAGGTAATTTTGACATCGCGGAAATCACCATCAAGATTTTTGACTTCACAGGCGATTTTGGTAGGAAGTTCGGCCGGGTCAAAACGTTGAATGCGTCCTGCCCCTGATCGCATGGCAAACAGATTGCGGGCAAAATCTTTTACATTATTACCGATGGGAGTAACAGCGCCGATTCCAGTGATGACAACTCTTTTGTTCATAACAACTCCAGTGTCATCGAGCATGAATTGTAATTGGAACCCTTCCACGAGTAGCAAAGTTCTTTATCATTTCTTTCTTGCAATTTAAAGTTGAGATAGAGCGAGGGCTCAACCACGCCAGTATGGGCGAAAAAGGCCCCGCTGGACTGCACCAAGAGGGATTTATTTCCCAGCGGATTGAAGGCCTGATATTTGGTCTCGATATTTTTAATACGTGCCAGTGGGGTTCCATTTCTTTGAGTGGTTAAAACCATGGCCGAAGAAACATCAACTAATTTATCCAACAAGTCTGGGCGAATGCGACGAATATGATGTTGAACCAAGTAGTTGTTCTGGTCAGCGGCGGCACCCACAATGGCATAATCCACCAGGCCAGACTGTAAATCGAATACCGCCCTTTCCAAGGCGGAGAACCATTCGGGAATTCCTGGATAAGTCATAAAATAACGTCCGGTGATGCCTAAAGTTGCCGAGACGTGATAGAGCGGCATATTGGGGAGACATTTAAAAGTTAACAAGGGGTTCATGGCATTAAAGCTATCAGTGGAGGATTTCTGCATATCCAACATGCCATCGGTTTGTGACAATTCTGCAATTTTCTGGAGTGGTTTGTCTTCAAAAGGGAGAATGCCCACACAGAGATAAATTCCGGTTCGATCGTGATAGTTAGGATCAACAATATTGGACATACTCCATGCCTGATGGCAGGCCAGTAGGGCCAGTGAATCTTGTTTGGAAAAAAACTTAGAGGCCTTGCGATCTTTTAATATGGTTCCAAAATCAATTTTTGTTTCGCGGTTTGGGCATGCATTAAAACTCATGCCTTCGGGGATAACTTGCCCGAAACCTAAAATGCTTATCTCAACTTGTTCTGACTGTGTTGTTTTTATCGTAGAGGAGGACAATTTTTTATCTCCTTAGTCCAGACGCGATAAATATCTTGGCGCTGTTTTTTTATGTTATCGGTATTGATGGGTGCCATCTGGAAGTTGATTTTGCCGGTGGCACGAACTTCCTCTCCGCATTTTGCCGTCACACCCATGCGTGCGGCATCTTCCAGCAAAGATTCAATTCTTGCTTCATAGGTGAGCACTTCACCCGGTGTTGTCGGCCGATAAAATTTCATTTTATCGACTTGAACCAAGATGGCGCGCACGATCTTTTCGTCCGTCTTGTTAAAAGTTACTTCGAGAATGAGCCCTGCCAGTTGCGCCAGACCTTCAATAATCATGGCGCCTGGAAGCACAGGATAATCGGGAAAATGGTCATGCAGAATTGGCTCAGTCAGAGTGACGGCCTTAAGCCCTCGGGCATACTCACCTGGTACCACTTCGGTTACTTTATCGACTAAAAAGTATCTCACAACAAACCTCCCCCTACAGAGCACCATCCAAAAGAACAGATTGCCCGGTCACATATGTATTTTCATCTAAAAAATAAGTTATGACATTGGCCACTTCTTCCGCTTTCCCAAACCTGCGAAGGGAGCAATGTTTTAAATATTCGCGTTTCAATTGATCCGAGATTAAGGCCGAAGCCCCACTTTCCAGCATCCCCGGATCAACTGAGTTTACTTTGATGTTGAATTCGCCTAAATCTTTTGACAGAGATTCAACCAGCCCACGAGTGCAGGATTTGGTTGCCGCAAAGGCCACGGGAGTGTTGACGGCCTTATGGCCTATTAAAGATCCTGTGATAACGATGTTGGGATTGACGGCGTTTTGTAAATAAGGAATGGTTTCTTTAAGCGCCAGATAGGTGCCTTTCCCATGAACGTTAAAGGCCTCATCCATCCATGTGGCCGTTTGATCTTCCGTACCTTCGAAAGATCGATAGAAGTTTAAGCGTTCGGCATTATCTTTTTTGAGTGACGGAGGAGTTTTTCCTACAGTGATGGCAACGCCATCCAGAGGACGTTCCAGTTTGTCCAGATACTCTCGCAGTCCCTTGCGCCCATCATTTGTGCGGACATCACAGGCAATCCATTTGGCCTGAGACAGTTGAGCATTTTTCAAGACCGATTGGTTGGTATGAAAAGTTGCAACGACTTCGTATCCTTCATTGAGAAGACTTAGGACTAGGGCCTGGCCAACATGGCCGGAACCACCAATGACTAAAAACAATTTATTCATAAGCCACCATCCATGATGATGGTTGAACCACTCATATAACTATTTTTACCGGATACTAAAAAGGCCACGAAGCGCGCCACTTCATCAAAGTTGCCGGGCCTGTGAAGTGAAATTTGTTCCATAAACTCCACATATTTGTTTTCAGGAATTCCTTTGGCCACCCCACCATCTAAAATTCCGGGGGCGAGGCAGTTCACTTTTATCTGGTAGCGGCCGACTTCTTTCGCCAGCGCCTCGGTAAAACCGATGACACCTGCTTTTGATGAGCAGTAATCGATGGGGGCGGCCAACAGACGGGCGCCTGCCAGTGAGCCAATATTGAGGATATGCCCTTGGCGATTTCGGATCATATGTTGAATAACCGCCTTGGTGGTGAGGTAAACACCTTTCAAATTGGTATCGAGAGTGCGGTCCCATTCGGATTCTTCCATCAAGGCGAGAGGCAAAAATTCACTTACTCCGGCATTGTTGATGAGCACATCTACCGATTTCCATGCCTGCATTAAGGTTTTGACCGATTCTATCAGACCCATTCGATCAGTGGCACTGGCCTTCATAGCTGTGATTTTTTGTCCGGTTTGGTGCTGTACTATTTGTACGGTTTTGTCGGCCTCTGGTTCGCTATTCGAATAGGTAAAGGCCACCTGGGCACCACATTTGGCCAGCTCCATCACGATGGCCCGCCCTAGGCCGCGCGAGCCACCAGTCACAATGACCTTGCAATTTTCAAGGTTAATACGCATAAAACGCCCAAAAAAATATCGTGTCTAGCTTATAGATAGCAGGGGGGGGGTGAGCGGGCAACGTTCCCTGTAAAATCTTTACGCTAACTATTCAATAGATTGGTGCGATTGTAGCATGATACCTTATTCAATAAAATAGGTGGTTGTTTATGGTGAATTGTTGTGGGGATACGACTTTTAAAGACAAAGAAGATCGTCGTGGCGCCTTTTTTTCTGCCACCCAATCGATTTGTCCAAAATGTAGGAAAACGATTCAGGCCAAGATTATTTTCGTCGACAATCAGGTGGTATTAAATAAACGCTGCCAGCAACATGGCGAGTTCAATGCCCTTCTTTCGAGCGATGTGAATTATTGGGTTAAATCCCTTTCCTATACAAAACCCGGAACTATTCCCAAGAAGTTTTCAACTCCCGTCGATAAGGGATGTCCGGATGATTGCGGTCTGTGTGCCGATCATGAACAACATACTTGTTCGCCGATTATCGAAATCAGCAATAAGTGCGATCTTGAGTGTCCCATTTGTATTGTGTGGAATCAGAATAACTACAATATGGAATTAAGCGAGTTTAGGCATGTCATTGATGGACTGATCGAGCGTGAAGGTTCCTTGGAACTTTGCTTGTTGAGTGGTGGTGAGCCGACCTTGCATCCCAAGTTTTTTGAATTGGCGGAACATGCTCGTTCGCGTAAAGAAATCAAACGTGTTTTGGTGTCATCACATGGTTTAAAAATCGGTCGAAGTGATGAATTTGCCCGTCGTTTTAAAGAGGCCGGGCTTTATTTGTCTTTGCAGTTTGATTCCCTAAGTGATGCCAATTATCACGCCATTCGCGGAGAAAATTTGCTTGAGGCCAAAATGGCGTGTTTGGAAAAATGTGATAAATATAAAATTCCGACAATTTTTGTACCGACTATCGCTCGTGGGTTTAACGATAACGAAGTTGGAAAGGTCGTGAATTTTGCGCTGTCGCACGACTTTGTAACTTCAGTCACCATTCAACCGGCGGCCTACACTGGTGCCGGTGGTACTGCCTTTCCGCAAGATCCGTTAAAGAAACTCACGCAAGTGGATATTCATGGACTGCTTGAATCACAAACCGAGTGGTTGAAGAAAGAGGATTTTCTGCCGATTCCTTGCTCGCACCCAAGTTGCTATACTGCCTGCTATGCTTTAGGCGTCGAAAAAGATAAATTTGTTCCATTGACTCATTTTGGAGATTTGGCGATTTATCTCGATGCCCTCACTAACCGTGCGATCTTAGGCGCCGGAATGGATGATAAGGCCCAGCAGCTTATTCAGGACGCCATTTATAATCTTTGGTCCGCCCAGTCGGTAACGGTTGATACTGAGAAAGTGCTTGGCTCACTCAAATCAATTCTTAAAGAATACCAAGTCGCGGACAATATGGGTCAAGAGCAATTGTGGAAACTGCAAGAAACCAAGATTAAGGCAATTTTTGTACACTCCTTTATGGATGAAAATGATTTTGATATCTCACGTATTCGAAAATGCTGTACCCATTATGCTCTTCCCGACGGCCGATTGATGCCAGGTTGTGCTTATAATAATGTTCATCGTTTTAAGGATAAGCGTTTGAGTATGTCCAATGTTCAGGCCCCGACTCGCAAAGAGTTGACTTAGAGTCGACACATGGGAACGATTCAACGACTACTGCTGGTCCATTCGTCTCATTATGATGATCAAGGAAAGGTCGTTCGTGCCGATCGTCTGATTGACAAACTTTCTGTTGCCAATGTGGTCCATTCGGCACTGCCTTATTTGGCGGCCTATGTCCGCTCTGATGTCGAAATGGAGTTGGTGGAGGATTGCTTTGAAGATGTAAATTTTGATGATCCGGCACAAGTGGTGGCGATTTCGGCCCAGGTCATGCAAGTTCGACGTGCCCTCGATTTGGCGGATGAATTTAGAAAACGAGGGAAAGTTGTGTTGATGGGAGGCTATCTCGCTAGCATGCATCCCGATTTGGTTTCACCGCATGTGGACGCTTTATGTGTGGGCGATGGCGATCAAGTTTTCCCCCAAATGTTGAAGGATATTGAGAATGGATGTTTGAAGAAAATCTATAAGGGGACTTCGGAAGTTCCTCTGGATAATATTCCTACGCCTCGTTACGATCTGATAAAAAAAGATCATACCGTGATCTATCCCATTCATGCCACACGGGGGTGCCCTTTTAAATGTGACTATTGCTCAATTATTCAATTCCATGGGTACACCTACCGTCATCGTCCTATAGAGCATGTGATTCGTGATATTAATGCCGCCAAAAAACATTCGCTTTTTAATTTGATTTTTTTTACAGACGACAATTTGATGGAAGATTTCGAATACGCCAAAGAACTTTTTCGTCAAATGATTCCCTTAAGAGTGGTGTGGGGAACTCAGACGACCATTAATATTCACAAAGACCGCGAACTTCTTGAATTGGCCTATAAGGCCGGATGCCGCTGGGTGGCCTTGGGAATGGAAAGTCTCTCTCAGACCAATTTGAACCAAGTCAATAAAGGTTTTAACCGTGCTGATAAATTTGCTGAACAAATCGCCCAAATTCAGGACGTCGGAATTGCCGTGCATGCTCTCATTATGTTCGGGTTGGAGCAGGACACTCCCGCGGTTTTTGATGACACCCTCAAATACTTAGAAGAATTAAATATTACAATTGCGGAGTTTTTTATTAATACTCCATACCCCGCAACACCGGCCGGCAGAAAGGCCTTGAGCAATGGAATCATTATTGACAGTGATCTTTCACACTACCGTGAAGGCTATGTTGTCTTTAAACATCCTCATATGGATGCTGAAATGATCATGCAAAATTTCTGGCGTGTGCTGCGAGAATTTTATTCGATTAAAAACATTTTAAAGCGTTGGCTTAAGTCAACCTATAAAAATAAAATATACCATTTGACCAATTCATTCTATTATTGGCTCAAAATTAAACGCAATATTATTCCAGTATATTTTGGACCGGGAAATCAAAAGATTGAATAAATTTGACGATCACAATTGGAAGCTTGATTGGGTAGGTGAGTGGTTCCCTATCATTCGTTCCTTTGGAGAATTCACGGATATTGTTTATCTCAAATGTTCATCGGCAGGTGCGGTCGAGGATATCTATTACCTCGATCACGGTCAATATGATGGAGTTGGTGGTTTCCAGGTTTTATTGGAGCAACAGCAATGCCCCAATGCCATCTATCGAGCACAAACCGAAAGCCGGTCTAATTTCTTCTGGCGGTGTTTGGGATTTATAAAATATTTCCTGGAATCGAAGGCCAATTCAATTAATTGGAAAAGGCGCGAACATTCCCTTCCCGGCAAGAAAATGATTCCTTGCGTGTTTGTTTATAGCGTTGAGCAAACCAATCATTTAATGAATCTGGCCCGTTCAAAACAAGTGACTTTGACCGCTCTCATTTTGCAACGTTTAGATGAATGTGTTCGCACCTTATTGCAGAATGAACAGAAGAAAAATATTTGGTTGATTCCGGTTAATATGCGCGCCAGTGTCAAACGGAAAAATCCTTATAGTAATCATGCCAGCTATATTTCTGTGACTCTGTCCCGCTTCATGCAAGATGCCGATGTCGGTAAAACACTGAAGACCGCCTTAAAGATTGGCTATCATTGGGCGGCATGGTGGGGGATTTTGCTTGGTCGCATGATCGGACTAAATGGGATGCATCGATTGATGAAGAAATATCACGATAAAAAACATTCTTGGACCGGTACACTCAGTAATTTAGGTGTTTGGTCACATCCCAATGCCGATCAAACTTGGGCCTTTTGTCCACCTCTTTCAAAGTCTCATCCCGTGGCCCTTGGATTGGTTACTTGGAATGGACAATTATCCATGGCATTGCAAATACATCCTTCATTGGATCAAGAGGGAGTTTTGGCCAAGCAATTACTGCACACTTTGCAGGAGTCTGTCTTGCATTAGGGGAGATAAACTCGCTCAGGCCGCATCATGACTCCGTCTTGTTTGAAGAAATAACGATCCAGATAGTCCTCTTGTATCACCTTCAACTGCCGAACTTTGTTCTCCAAGGCCTGCCACATGGAGATTTTGTAATCATCAGGGAATTTCAGCAATAGGCCCACCCATTCAGTGATGGCAAAGCCACCACGCACGATGGCCTCAGGCAAAGCGACTTTATAGAGTTTTAACAATCCGATGCGTTTACCGTTGACGCGCAAATTGGAAACTTTATATTTCTCGCCGTACTTGCCTTCGCCCACGGGTTTGGCATCAAAGGTGATGCCTGAAACATAGAGTGGAAGTCCGAGGCGCATGACCACACGAAAAATAAGGGAAATCCAAAGTCCGCGAACGCGGGCGGTATAAACATTGTATCCATATTTTTTGTTAAATTCAAAAGTCCGAGGATTTGAGTTATAGAGATCGCGACGGGTGATGTCCTTGTTGGTGGGATAGTTGGTGCCCGCCAGGGCCTCGGCATTAACCGCGAAGTCTCCATCAACTGCTTCACGGATGGCATCGTTCAGCAAGAATTGCCACACAAGTTTATTGCCACCCATCTGGGGAGTTTTAAGTTTTGAGACTCCCACGATGTCTGCCAACCAGCCCGGCCCAAAGAGGATTTCAAGAGCATCGTTGGCGTCCGCAATGCGTTCTTCAATCTCGGAATCTTTGTAAGGAGCTTTGACCGGGATGAGTTGATAGGATGCCACACGGACAGATTTTTTATTTGGATCATAATCGAGAATCAATTGCCCCAGCCATTCCAGATGATTACCCGCTTGAACGATCCCGATACGTTTATTTCCTTTGCTTTGTACGTATTCAACAGAGAAAAGCCTATCATGACTGTGCCCGCCGACAATGAAGTCGACCTCAGGCACATTTTTAGCGATCTTGCGATCTTTAGAGAGCCCTACGTGAGTGAGGGCAATAACAACTTGATTTCCACGAGCGCGTAACTCTCTGGCGTATTTTTGTGTCGCCTCAATTTCATCACTGATGTCTCCTTCCTCGATACGCCACTTGTACAGAACATCATTCAAGGTCGGTCCGACCACTCCGACTTTCACTCCATTAACCACAGTTTCCCAATAAGGTTTAATCTTCGAATTGATAGCGGTGTATTTTTTATTGACGTGAAAGTTGGCGCCCAGAAGTTGAAAGCTGGTGTGAACATCACGCAGGATTGGTTCGAGATCCCGTGCTCCCATAAGATAATCATGATTGCCGATAGTGGCAACATCGAAGCCAACTTCGCCATGAATTTGATAGGCCTTTTTGCCACGATCGGCGAGATAGTAAATATTCCCTTCCAAAAAATCTCCTGCATCCATGGCAATTGTTCCAATGCCACGTTCTGATCCCCATTGTCGTAAGGTGGCGAGTTGCACCTTGAGCTGCGCGTACCCTCCCAGATCAGGTTGATGAGGCGCATGCTCAAGATGCGAGTGGATGTCATTGGTATGCAAAATCTGAATGAGCGTGGCAAAACTTGGTCTGGTGACGAGTAACAAACTGAGATAAAAAACGAACGAGAAATATTTTCCCCATAGGCAACTTTTCATATTGACCATCCTTAGTCAGAAAAGTGTGTAATGTTCCCAAACAAGCATGTTCACCCATGAACACACTCGTTTGGTTATTCTGCATAAGTCGTGCCGGCCTTAAGTGCTTGGGATTTGGTAACACCCAAGTTTGGTTCTCAGGAGCAAAATGGCCTTGCGGTGTCTTTCGGCGTCTAGCGCCTAATATTTTGACAGTGAGATAGATTTCACGACAAAAGGGAAAGATGAATCGGCCCAAAACAGACGCTTTTTGGCCTTTGGTTTGCAAAAAACATGCACCAGCATGGAGAAAGTTATGCCGAAAATTATGTGGCCTTTGATTGTCCTCAATGGGTTTTTATTTAGCTTTTTAGTATTGGCCCAGGAAAGTACGACACCCGATTTGGCCGAGGTACTTGGGTATGTTCTGAATAAATCATCTTTAGATGAAATTACGAAATCTCAAGAAACCAACAATAAGGCCACACTTTTACATCTTGGTGTTAACTCGAAACGCGCCAGAATCAAACTCTTGGCAGATGCGAAAGAATACGTTTTTATTACTGTTCCTTACTGGTATGGCGACGATGAAGGAAAGGCCATGTACCACGAGTTGAAAAGTTTGAAGGAGCGCAATCCGAATATTGATATCAAAATCATGGTAGATTGGACTTCCCCGGCCTCAACTGGAGATTTCTTTGCCAGCAAAATGTATCTTCAACTTAAAAAATTAGTTGGCAGGAAAAACATTGTTCAATGGAATAAATTTTGGAACTTTCGTGGTTTTTCCTTCAAATTAGCGGAAAATCGTATTCACGACAAAGTCTTCGTTGTCGATGGCGACAAGCTCATTATGGGCGGAATGAATATAGGCAGTGAATATCTTCAAGGTGGACTTACCAAGGTTGGTTGGCATGACACGGATATTCTATTTGAAGGGCCAGTGGCGCAGGTAGCGACAAAAGTTTTTATCAAGCCATTTTTATTACAAAAACACTTGGATAAATTGGGTGGCAATTTCCCCACCGATCCGAGAATGCAACTAAAAGTGTTACATTATTATTTTTATTATGACATTGCTAGGATACCTTATCGTCCGGCAGGTTTTTTGAGAACAGAAAAAGTTGTAGATTTGCCACTCGGTCATTTCTTAGGAAATCCGCGCTATTTTCCCTTGGTGGGTGAGAATGAAGGCCACACTACTCCGGTGAGATTAATTTACGATAATCCATTTGTTGATCGCAAATTTGTGAAGAATAAGATCATGCATGCTTCAAAGACGCTTGACGCTTTAGAATTTATTCTACCCCATGCAAAACATTCTATGCGTCTCTTTATTCCCTATTTAACCTTGTCTGATAGGATGATTAAAATCCTTCAAAAGGCCGCCACACGGATTAAAGTACAAATCATTACGAATTCGCTGAAGAGTCACGATTTAGGCAAATTTAATTTTTATGCCGCTCTTCCTACCATTCAACGTTTGGTGGATGCCGGTATAGAAGTTTATGCCTGGCAAGGACATAAAGATTTATTGGAATTTGAGAAAAAGAACAATTGTGAAATTGATGATTATTGGCCGGGACGAACACTTCATACTAAAGCTGTAATTCTGGATCGATCGGTGGCAATTTTGGGTTCAAATAATATGAATGTGCGAAGCGAGAAACATAATTCCGAAATCATGGCGCTGATCCGAGATCGTGAAATTGCCAAGCAATTAGATGACGTTTTCGAATATGATTTGGACAAATCTCCAGAACGTACCCTCTCGTGTGGAGGCAAGATTTTCGCCGACCGCCCTCCCCGTGTTTTACCTATCACAAAGACATATCTGGATACCACTGTGAGAGGTCTGAAATTTAGAATCTATCCAAGTCTCTATGATTTTTTGTAATGATGTATAATCTATGCTACCTCCTTCACATTAAAGAAGTTGTCATATGAAAACAGTTTTAATATTGGGTGCGACAGGTTTAGTAGGGCGGAATTTGGTAAAAATATGCTGCGCTTCTGATTGTGTTGATGTGGTTAAAATCTTTATTCGAAAAAAACTTTCCGATGACGACAAAATAAAATTATTTGGTCCAGTTCCTAAACTGAAAATTCATGTCATTGATTTTGATCTGTTATCTAACTCTGAAGAATATATTTGCGGCGATATAGTTCTCAGCGCTTTGGGTTCAACTATCAAGAAGGCCAAAACGAAAGAGCGTTTCTATCATATTGATCATGATTACAATGTGGCCTTTGCCAAGTTGGCGCATAAGAACGCCGCCCAAGTGATGGGAATCATCTCCTCTGTTGGGGCCAAGAAAAATAGTCCAAGTTTTTATTTAAAAACCAAGGGCATGATAGAACATGACCTGGCCGGTATGAATTGGCCGAAATTTATCGCTGTTCGACCATCTTTTTTGATTGGAGAAAGGGACAAGGATCGCTTCGGGGAAAAAATCGGGATTGGTGTTTTTAAAAGCTTAAGACCTGTGATGATAGGTGGTCTTAAGAAATACGCCCCCATCTCCGCCGGTGATGTGGCCCAAGCTCTTGTTGATTTATGCTTAACCGATCAAGCTCCGAAGAACGGGCTTGAGTATGAAAGAAAAATTATTTTTTAGTATTGATAAGGCCTATCCTCTCTTAATCGTTTTACAGATCTCATTTCTCTCTCTCCCGAACTCTGCATGAAAGAGCAACCATGATGAAGTATGGAGTGAGTTAAATTTTTTGTATGGCAGGCAAATCGAAGCAACTGGCCAATTTGCAGCAATAGCGTAGCTGAAAGGGATGTTCTTCGATGCTCAAGTGATTAATCATTTGAGCGGAAGGAGTGTTGTGTATTTTTAAATATTCGCGCTCTGGTAATTGTGGGCCTTTGAATAGGAGGGCCATATGTTTGATGACATTAAAGGTGCCTTTAAAGTGGGTTGCGCTTTTGAGAAATTCACGCTCTCGTACAGAATAGAGGTTTGCGCTTACATCAAATTCAGTGGCCCTGCCATTTTTGGGAATTTTTAATTCATAATAAGTTTGGCCTGAGTTCTCTTTGGCCTCCACCTGGCAGAAATCATTCGTTTCTTCAATGTTAATTTCCTGCACCACTTTGGGCAGACCCCAGATTTTTTCACCTCGAATTTGATTTTCCAGAGAAGTGACGGGCATGGAAAAACAATAGTAACCAAAGTTTTTAAACAAGGGCAATATCATGGGTAAAACTGGGACGTTCAGGAGAGGATCCACCATGATCGGAATGGTCATGGCGATTTCATTATAGGGGAGAACGCCTAAAACATTGCGATAGATATAATTGGAAAAGACCACCAACGAGCGTCCACGCCCCATGGAAATGGGCCGCATCTTGGGATGAGGCATCACCTCAAGGGCCCTTTTATATGAGCAGAAAAAAATGCCAATAGCACAAGTGACATCACCATAGAAAGTTGGAAATAAATAGTTTTTTGCAACGGTAGCATTTAATTGCAGAGGTGCGGGCGCATGGCGAAGTTGAAAACGCTGATAAAATTCGGCGCTAAAGGCCTCTTTATTATTGAGAAGGTCAGGGACAATTTCTAAATTCGTCTTCATGATTATTTCCTTTAAAGGCCAGTGATTGAGAGATTATGCCCACGATCGGTGCAAAAGTCAGCCTGTCATTGTATGGAAATGGTGTCGATATTGGTCTTGGAAGAATTCCCAGTTTCCGGGCGAATTCCTTCTGTAATACTGCCAGAGTATTTCCACTGTATTAAAAAAAGGAGTCGAAGGAGTGGCCCATAAAAATGATAAAAAGCTAATGGCATGGATTATCTTAACTTTTAAAAATTGCGCCTAGGAATGCAAGTCTGAAATGGGACATGTGACGCTCTGCTTCTTTGGCGTCATAGAAAACATGCTCATCGGTGGCCTCACTTGCAAGGCCACGACGTCCTAATTGCCCAAGGGTTTCAAATCCAAGGATTTGTCGAGCATATGTAGCGATTTACCTAGAGGAATAGTCTACAAAAAAAACCTAAAAGTGTTATCCTGCAATCAGTAACAAAACAATGGGAGTTTTATGGCGAATATCACTTTAAAAGGCAACAAAGTATCCACTCTAGGCAATTTACCGGCGATCGGCAGTATTGCCCCTGATTTCAAATTAACCAAATCTGATTTAAGCGACGTGAGTTTGTCCACATATAAGGGAAAACGAAAAGTATTAAATGTTTTTCCCAGTGTTGATACCCCCACTTGTGCATCATCGGTAAGAAAATTCAACGTTGAAGCCGCTTCGCTTCCCAATACTGTCGTTCTTTGTATCTCGGCCGATCTGCCTTTTGCTTTAAAACGTTTTTGCGGAGCGGAGGGGATTACGAATTGTGAACCTTTGAGTACTTTTAGAAGCACCTTTGCCAAGGATTATAAGCTGCAAATTACCGATTCTGTTTTGAGCGGGCTTTGCTCGCGGGCCGTGATCGTTTTAGATGAAAACAACAAAGTTCTTTACACCGAACAAGTTCCGGAAATCTCGCAGGAACCTGATTACAACAAGGCAGTTCAAACATTGAAATAATTGATTTATACCCTTCGGATTTTGATTTTCCAGGGCGTTGGCCTGCGGACTCGACGCCTGCGACGTGCTGGAAGCACGCCTCAGCGTCGCGCCTTGTCCGCCTACTTGAAAACCAAACTGCGAAGGGTATACCAAGTCAGGGGCCGGCAAAATCGCTCGCCTCTGACTTTATCTCGATAACTGAGATTAAAAGATATCTCTGACTGTCTGATCCCTTCGCGGTTGTAATTAAAAAAAGTCAAACCCTGGTTTCGATGTATGAATTGAGCGTTCTTGAATTTCCTTGAAGTAGCACGAAAAATTTCTCCCTGAGAATCTTTTGAGATGCGAAGATATGAAAGCTCCTGTTCACTGGAGAGAATTCGCACAATTATGCTTTGAGGCGTTTCCAACAAGGCCATATCGGCATTGATTAGACCGCAAAATCTTCTGTTTCCCAACTGAATCCATTGGGGTTGCTCGTTTCCATCGGCGAGATAGATCGGTTTTTCGATACCGGTATTATTGATGTAGTAGTTGGTGTTCGGATAGGAATAAATCCGATTGATTCTTCGCTGCTCAAAATCGCGGTCGATCTTATGGTTGGCCTCTTGGCATTGACTTTGTGACTTGCCTTTTAAAAAAAATGTAACATCCTTGTCGTCAATATCAAACGACTGGGCCCATGTGCGACATATTGATCTTGCCTTAAATAAGGCGGTAATTGCCAGACGACGGTCAATCGTTCTACAGTCTGAAGATTTGATGAAGGTGTGATAATAGTCTTTGCCGATAGATGGATACCAACCTTTACTACTGCAAAAAAATTGAAACTCTTTGGCCCGGAGATCGGGAGAGATAAGGCAGAACAAGCAAAATAATGTGGGAAAAATCAAAGTTTTTATACGGACCTCTTTTGCAAATGTTATTTTTGATAGTCGCTCCATGGCGGTGGCAGAGGTTTGGGAGTGTTATTAAACATACTCCAATGGCAGATGGCGCACATGGACCCTTTATAAGGTGTCTTAAGCGAGAAATCGTAACGGAAAAGCTTAGGCATTTTGGTACTATGAGGACTGTGACAGGAAACGCAAGAGAATTTTCGTTTTGGATAAACCGGATCTTTGGGACCGCTTAAAGGATGACCTTGAATAGGGTGGCCTTCATTGGCAATCCCATCATGGCACATCAGGCACAATTTATTTGGCTCTTCTATCAAACGAAGAGGCCTACCGGTGTTGATGCTATGGTCAGGATTGTGACAAAAGGTACAACCATCCGAGGCAGGACCATGCTTGATAGGATTTTCCAATTGCTCATGACATTCGGTGCAGTCTTCCGCCTTGGCCATGGCCTTTTGTGCCCAAAGTCCCAAACAAGTAACCAGGCATAAGGCCAAAATAATCTTACTCATTGTGGCAGCCTTCACATCGCAAAGGAGCATTCGGGTTTCCCGATTCTGTATGACAACGCCAACAGATGGTATGGGCCTTGTCTTTCACTGGAACATTGTTATCGAAATATTTGGGAAACATGTCGACACCATGGCACTTGTTGCAGTCGCCATTAACTGTATAGGAAGCGGAGGTTACATGCATTTCATGATTGAAGTGAACATCTCCATTCTTATTGGTGAAAATCAAATACTCTGCAGCACCAACCTGAGAACCTGGGTAAGATTCAACTTTAATTTCGTCTATATTGCTTTTGCCGTCTTGGTCAGAGTCGAGTCCTTCAATGATTTTAAAATTAAATTTTTTCCCTTTGTCGCGCAGATCGAGTCCATAAGCGTTTAGGAAATCGGCCTTGATAGGCGAATGGCAGGTGGCACAACTTTCCAGTTGGGTGCCGCGAACTGTAGGGTAGGAAGCAGTAAAAACGGATAAATAACTTTGAGTTGCGAAGAGTTGGAAGGACAGACATAAACCCATAAAAAGAATCAGAGAAATTTTCATAAGAAATTCCGTCATCATGTTTACATTATAAATATCGCTCTTTAACCCTCGGGGGAGGGTTTGTCTATATTGTGAAAAAATTACATGCAAGTTTATAAGGGCTACTTATGGCCCCATCGACGCAATGGTAATTTTACTTATTCCATAGACGGACCATATTGTCCTCGACTAAATGGCTGCACACCCTTTTCATTGGAGATTATTTATGAGATCGATTTTAGTCCTTTTGACTCTGTGTTTTTCTTTGGCAAGTTTCAATTCCAACGCCAGAAGTATCATCGCCGCTCAAACGGCGGAATTCTATCGCATTGATTATACTTCTGCCTTTGGTGAGCAATTTGTCAATGGAACCGTGACGCTTGATTATGTGAACAGTAAGATCAAGGTTTTTTTGATGGGTGAAAATAATTGTCCCCGCAATGCTTTCTGTTTCAGAGGGCCGACGATTGAAAATCTGGTCGTCCCCATGGTTTCCCGCGAGCGTTTAGGTTGCGGCCAGAATGTTTATAAAGCGGAAAAAAATGATCTTGCCGTTGATGGTTACGATATTTCGATCAAGGTAACTGATATGACCCATTTGGTATGCAGAATCCGTCCAATGGCCCCAACCATCGTCGAAATAACAAAAAAGTATTTTGACCGCGTGAAAGGTGAAGAAGTGGTTAGGCAAGGTCGGCTCTTTGCTCATCCTCTTCGCGCTACCGCGCCTATGATTCCTTAATTCCTTTCGCTCTAAGTTCTCTAATCGCCTTTATAAGAAAAATGGCCGTGGTTTTTTTATGATCACGGCCATATCATCTTCAGATAAATTATACACAGGGGTTGGAGATGTCGGTTGCAATACTCACGATCGTTTTCATTGCCTTCTTAGTCGCAGGTTATTGGACTTATGGCCGTTGGGTGGCCGGACATTTTGATCTCTCGGCGACTCGACAAACGCCCGCCAACAAAATGAAAGATGGAATTGATTTTGTTCCCACTCATCCTTTTTATCTCTTCGGTCAACATTTCTCCGCCATCGCTGCCGCCGGCCCCATTGCCGGGCCTATTATTGCCGCTGTTACTTTCGGTTGGCTGCCAGGGCTTTTGTGGATCGCTTTTGGAGTTATTTTCATTGGCGCCGTTCATGATTTTTCCAGTTTGGTTGTTTCCGTAAAGCATGGGGCCTGTTCCATCGCCGAGTTGGCGCGCACTCATATTTCACGACGGGCCGGACTGGCCTTGATGGGATTTATCTTGATCTCGTTGGTTTATATTATTGTGGCTTTTGGGGATGTGACCGCTTCAAGTTTTGTCTACACTTCGGAAGAATTGCAAGCTGTGCATGTCAACTTTCATCCCGGTGGGGCCGTGGCCGCGGCGTCGGTTTATTATCTTTGCTTATGCTTTATCTTGGGGTTGATACAGAAATTTTTAAAACTTCCGCTGTGGTTGATTTCCATTATTTTTCCGGTTTTGGTGATTGTCACATCATGGGCCGGGACTATGACGTCCCAGTATTTCTTGCTTGATATGAAAACCTGGGCAATCTTGATTGCACTTTATTGCGCCTTGGGCTCTATGCTGCCAACATGGATGCTGCTCCAGCCTCGGGGATTCCTGGGCGGATTTGTTTTATATTTCGCTTTGGCCATTGGACTTATTGGTTTGCTCTTTGGAGGACACACCATTCAATTACCGCCACTCAAAGAAGGCGTTTCATGGTTTGCCGGGACGACTGGCATGTTTCCTTTTTTATTTGTCACCATTGCCTGTGGTGCCTGTTCAGGCTTCCACGGCTTGGTGTGTTCAGGGACTACCTCAAAGCAAATTGACAAGGAAACTCACACCCATCCGATTGGTTATGGTGCCATGTTGTCGGAAGCTTTGGTGGCCTTTATCGCTTTGGCCGTAGTTATGGTTCAACTGCCCGAGGGTATTAAAGGCATGAAACCGGGAACTATTTATGGCAAAGGGCTGGGGGATTTTTTAACTATGTTGGTGGGAGAAAAATATCGTCTGGAGGCAATGACCTTTGGTGCCATGGCCTTTTCCACTTTTGTTTTTGATACCATCGATGTTGCCACTCGGCTTGGACGTTATCTGATTCAGGAGTTGACGGGGCTCAAAGGCTGGTTTGGGTCATTCATCGGTACCTGGTCTGTCGTTATTCCGGCCGGTCTAATTTTATATTTTTCTAGTGAAGGTTCCTGGGCGAAATTTTGGGGCTTGTTTGGGGCCTCCAACCAGCTCCTAGCGGCCTTGACACTTTTGACCATCACTGTCTGGATCAAAGAATCTAAACGACCGATCTATTTTACCTTGATTCCCATGCTCTTTGTGCTGACGATGACGTTATTGGCCTTGGGTGGATTATTCTATGACGGAATCCAAAAAACTCATGGTTTTGATCTTTTACTCGTGATTACCTTGACTTCCAGCATCCTCATCATTTTGGCAGGAGTCGTGGCACTCGAATCGATCAAGCGTGTACGGGCCTAGCATCTGGGCCTTTTTCAATAACCTGGTTACAATTTTTTCAAGAATGTTGCGGCTTGAATAATTTCTTCCTCGGTATTGTAAATATGAGGAGAAATTCGTAGATGCCAAATTCCCTTGATTTTGGTTGAGGCCACTTGAAGATGGTTTTCTTTATAAAGTCGATGCATCAGGTGATAACCTTCTTTTTCTAATTTTTCTGGCAAGACAAAAGTGATCAAAGGCCCTTGCAGTTTTTTATCCTTGGGATAAAGGGATTTGAGTTGAGTCTGTTCTGATATTAAATTTTCAGCAAATTGAGTCAGTTTTAAGATTTTGTTTCGAATTGTATTCTCACCATGTTCTTCCCAGAAGTTGAGAAGATCATTGATGCCTATGAATTGGCAGAAATTTTGCGTTCCAAGCAGCATCATCTTTGAGGTAAATTGAGAACCGCCGCCAAACGTGTCAAATGGTGAAATCGTCTCAAAAGTTGTCCAACCTGCCATAAGAGGGACGAGATCATCATGATGTTTTGGGTTGGTCCAACCGAAGGCCGTGCCTTTCGGGCCCATCATCCATTTATGAAAATTTCCTCCAAAAAAATCCACCTCTTTAAAAACTTGAAAATCAACTTTGAGTGCGCCAGGTGAGTGAGCTCCATCCACCACCAATTTAATTCCTCGGGAGGAAGTTATTTCGGCAATTTCCTTGACAGGGACCACCGCTCCAGAACCAGTGAAAATGTGACTGATGACCAACATTTTGGTTGCATTTGAGATGGCCTTTTTGACCAATTCCAGGATTTCACTTTTTTCAAGATCTTTTTTAACAGGAATATCGACAACTTTGATGGTCAGATGCTCTCTTTCCGCCTTAAATCGCACACAATTTAAAATGGCCTGATATTCCAGATTGGTGACTAGAATTTCGCTACCGGAGGGCATAGGACTGCCTAAAATAAATTGGTTCATGACTTCCGTGATATTGTTTCTTAAAAATAATTCTTGTGGATTGCAATTGAAAAAGCGGGCGATATGCATCTGCATCTCCCACATTTTTTGATAAGAAGTGACAAAGCCTGAAGTGGGATTCATTTCATACTGATGCTTATAGTTTTCGATGGCATTCATGACAGTGATGGGAGTTTTCGACTCTGTACCAGAATTCAAATAAATTTCTTGTGGATTGTTGATAAAGAGATTGCGCATTTTAATATTCTACAATTGTATCAATATCGAAGGAAAACATTTTACGAGGATTAATTAACCTTACGAAGGTGACGCTCTTGGTATTAGAGAGATGAGTTTGACTGTCACCGAGTCCATTGGAGGAAGGTTGACTTGACCAATAGAGCAAACTTTTTTCACCTTTTTCATCGACATTCCATCCCAGAAAAATGACGGCATGTCCGCGATTGTTTTTCCAAACAATATTAACGAAATCGCCTGGCCTTGCACTCTTGGCCGTGATCAATTTGCCCATCTCGGTGTAATCAATCATGGCATAGCTATGCCCAGTATTGTCGGCATTCCAGTGCCCCCAAAATTTGACATGGTCTTCGCGACGACCTCCATCGAGTTCTTGCATGCGAAAGGCCTCAAAGCGATCTTCAGAAAGTAAAGAGCGCTCTTCGGGGCCAATGATCGAATTTAGCGTTTCAATGAAGGCGGCATAAGTGGCCCCTGTGCAGTAACTTGTTTTGCGTGTTGGGGCGAGGAGTGGTTTTTCAAAAAGTTGTAACGCATGTCCGATCGGCGATTCGGGAGGGGTGGCATCCCTTCCAAGAAAATATCCGCCACCATCAAGGGCCCTGCTCTGAATATTATCGATGGCCTTCAAAACCAGATAATTGTATCCGGTCATATCTCGCCCGAAAATTTCTTGATGCTTCAAGTGATGGCGTTCAGTGGGGATGTCTCGATCAGCGATGAGATACCAACTCCCATCATCAAAAGTAGGGAAATCGTGTTGGTTCGGCGGTGCCGATCTCCAACTTGCCGCCAGAAAAACAATAAGGGAGATGACTATTTTTCTTCTCATCGCTTCTATTATTAGGAGAAAACATATGACGGACCAGTTTTTTATACTGGACTGATTAAGGCGAGATATACTCTTTGACTTGCAGGCAGCACGCCTTAGCGTCGCGTCTTGTCCGCCTACTTGAAAAGCAAACTGCGAAGGGTAAAAGGCCAGAGTGAGCAAATCGCCTGATTGACGAGAGTTTACGTTAACGTTAACATTGTGATGCAATGAAAAACGTAAAATCAAAAAGTTACAGCATTTCTCAGCTGGCCACTGAGTTTGCTCTAAGTACCCGGACAATTCGTTTTTATGAAGAGAAAGGTCTGATCAAACCGCATCGCGGGCAGGGTAATCAACGTACTTTTGGGCGGCGTGACCGGGCAAGGTTGAAGCTCATCTTGCGTGGAAAGCGCTTTGGCATGACACTCGATCAAATTGTGAGCATTTTAGGACGTGCTGATGTTGTGATGGATGAGCGCGAGCAGATCAAGCAGGCCATTTTATACGGTCATCAGTACATGGAGAAGATTCAAAGAGAGAAAAAAGAACTGGAGGCCATGGAGCGCGAACTAATCGAACATGGAAGAAAATGTGTAGAAAGACTGCGCGAATTGGATGAAATGGAGGAGGTTCCAGGTGCAAGAATTTGATGTGATCAGAACATCGCTTTCAGTGCAAACCGCTCGGGTGCAAGAAAACTATCAGCAGATGCAGGCCTTGTGTTTGGAATTGAAAGAACGGCTGCACTTAAGTGTTCAGCAAGGACAGCAAAAATATATTGAACGGCACCACAGTCGCGGTAAATTATTGGCGCGGGATCGCATTGAACTGCTGCTTGATGTTGATTCGCCTTTTTTAGAACTCATGCCCCTGGCCGGTTGGGAACAAGAAGATATGACTCTCGGTGGCTCGGTGGTGGCCGGTATTGGAATCGTGAGTGGTGTGTTGTGTCTGATCAATGCCAACGTTCCCACTGAAAAAGGTGGAGCTTTAAACGAAGTCAGTTTGCAGAAGGCCACGCGCTTGGACGAAATTGCCTTAGAAAATAAACTGCCGGTGATTTATTTGACCGAATCGGCCGGCGCCGATCTCCCGCAACAGGCCAAAATTTTTAATTACGGAGGCAGGGCCTTTCGAGAAATCACTCGACGTTCGGGTCTTGGACTACCCAGCATTTCGGTGGTTTTTGGGTCGAGTACCGCCGGTGGGGCCTATGTTCCCGGAATGTGCGATTACATCATTATGGTTCAAAAGCAGGCCAAAACTTATTTGGCCGGTCCGCCATTAGTCAAGATGGCGATTAATGAAGATAGTGATGATGAATCATTGGGTGGGGCCGATATGCATAGTCGCCAATCCGGTCTATGTGATTTTCTGGCCGAGAACGAGGCCCAGGCGATTAAAAAAGCGCGCCAGATCGTGGCAAGTTTAAACTGGCCCGAAGCCAAGGCATCGAGTTCGAGTTGTGAACCGCTCTATCCCTCAGAAGATCTCTTAAAGATTGTTTCCGCTGATGTTCGAAAACCCTTTGATATGCGCGAGGTTATTGCCCGTATCGTGGATGGCTCACGCTTTTTAGAATTTAAACCACTCTATGGCGAAAGTCTGGTGACGGGATTTGCTCATCTGCACGGTCATAGGGTGGGGATATTGGCCAACAACGGCGTGCTCTTTTCAGCTTCGGCCAATAAGGGAGCGCAGTTTATTCAACTCATGAACAAGCGTCGCATTCCACTGCTCTTTTTTCAAAATATCACGGGCTTCATGGTGGGAAAGAAAGCTGAAGAAGAAGGTATTATTAAAAATGGCGCGAAATTAATTAATGCCGTTTCTAACTGCACTATACCCGCCATTACGGTTGTCATGGGGGCTTCTTACGGTGCCGGAAACTATGGAATGTGCGGGCGCGCTTATGCTCCTCGCTTTCTCTTTTCCTGGCCGAATTCCAAGCTGGCGGTCATGGGGGAGGAGCAATTGGTGGGAGTGATGGAGATTGTGCAAAAACAGAAAGCGGAAAAGAGTGGCTTTTTTGCCGGCAAGATAGATGCCGCCAAGATGAAAATAGCTAAAGAAACATTGCGATCACGGATCGCTCATGAATCCGGGGCCTATTATTCCACCAGTAGAGTATGGGATGATGGCATCATTGATCCGCGTGATACTCGTGCGGTATTGGGTATATGTTTGGCCGCGATCAACCAGGGACTGACCGATTTAGATTCAGGCTTTGGGGTATTCAGGATGTAGAGGAGTAACTTGTGGAAGCTAAATATTTTAAAAAAGTATGCGTGGCCAATCGAGGTGAGATTGCCTGCAGAGTCATTCGCGCCTGCCACAAATTGGGAATCCAAACTTTGGTGCTCTACTCTGACCATGATCGAGACAGTTTGGCGGTGAAGCTCTCCGATGAAGCCGTGGCCTTGGGAGGAATGACCGCTTTAGAGTCTTATCTCAACATAGAGAAAGTGGTCAGCGCTGCCAAAAAACAGGGAGCGGACGCACTCCATCCCGGTTATGGATTTCTATCGGAAAATTCAGATTTGGCGCTTGCCTGTGAAAGGGCCGGCATCTGTTTTATCGGCCCGCGAGCTGAGGCCATGGATAAAATGGGCATGAAAAATGTCGCCCGTGATATCGTTAATGCCCTTGGCCTACCCATCGTGCCGGGATACAATGGTGATGATCAGTCGCTTGGACGTTTAGAAAAAGAGGCGAAAAAAATCGGGTATCCGATTTTGATCAAGGCCGCGGCGGGTGGTGGTGGCAAAGGTATGCAGGTGGTGGAATCGGAGAAAACGCTTGCCACCGCCATAGAAGCTGCCAAGCGCAATGCTAAGAACGCCTTTGGTGATGACACAATTCTAATTGAAAAATATTTTCCCGTTATTAAGCATATCGAAATTCAAGTTTTGGCCGATCAGTCAGGGCATACCGTGCATCTCTTTGAGCGCGAATGTTCAGTGCAACGGCGCCATCAAAAAATTATTGAGGAGACGCCATCACCCAGCGTGACTCCTGAGTTGCGAGAAAAGATGGGGCAGGCCGCAGTGGCGATAGCCCGATCAGTGCAATATCTCGGGGTCGGAACGGTCGAGTTCATTGTCGATTCTGCCAGCAAAAACTTTTACTTCTTAGAAATGAATACGCGCATTCAAGTAGAACATCCCATCACAGAAGAAGTCACCGGGGTTGATTTAGTCGAGTGGCAACTGCGCATCGCTCAAGGTGAGGCGTTGACGTTGCAACAAAGTAGCTTGAAACAAACCGGACACGCTGTTGAATGTCGTTTATATGCCGAAGATTGGCGCCATGATTTTTTGCCTATGAGTGGCAAGGTACTACGCTGGCGTGAAGTTCATGGGCCGGGGATTCGTATTGATCATGGACTCGAAGACGGCAGCGAAATTGGAATTTTTTATGACCCCATGCTGGCCAAAGTTATTGCCCATGGAAATTCTCGTCAGGAATCGATGAGAAAAATGCACTGGATCTTAGCGCGCTTGGAACTCCTTGGCCTCACCACCAATCACGCCTTACTTTCGAAAATTCTGGAGCATCCCCAATTTATTGATGGCAGCTATGGTACCAATTTCCTACCCCTCTATGGCGAGGAATTGAAAAAAGCAAATCCGGCGGAAATGCATCACGAGATTGTGTATGCTGTATGGTTAAAAGATTGGTTTGAACGTAAGCATAAGCAAAAAATTCTTAAAGAGCTTCCCACCGGCTGGCGTAATAATTTCTATCGGCCAGCTCAAGTTGAATATGAGTGTGAAGGCCAAAAATACCTCCTTTCATATCGCCACATTGACGATCACTTTGAAGTACAGATCAACCACGGTGCCACTCATAGCATTACCTTCCTCGATTATGAGGATCAAAATGTGAGCTTTAAAATATCTGAGCGGCAATTGCGTTTTTGCGTGGTTAATTCATGGGCCCATCATCCCATCTTGGGCCCGATCGAGATTACGCAAATCCCGCGTTTTAAGGAAGCTGAAATTGCCGGTGCCGCGAATCGCTATCTGTCTTCCATGCCTGGGAAGATCGTTAAAGTCTTTGTGCGCCAAGGAGACAAAGTTAAGGCCGGTGATGAACTGGTAATTATCGAATCGATGAAAATGGAAAACAGTGTCGCTGCTCATAAAACCGGGGTGGTCAAGGATGTCTTTGTGGCCAGCGGACAAATGGTGGAAAAAAATGAACAACTTATTCAACTAGAAGGAGAAGAATAAATGATGCCCTTTAATGAAGAACATAAAATGTTTAAAAAATCCGTCAGTACTTTCGTCGAAAAAGAACTGCGTCCCCATGTCGAAGAATGGGAAGCGCAAGGTTTTACTCCGCGCTCGGTTTGGAAGAGATGCGGAGAATTGGGTTTTCTCGGGGTGACCTATTCCTCCGATTATGGTGGTGCCAATGCTGATCATAGCTACAGTTATCTTCTCAATCATGAACTGGGAAAATGCGGTTCTCCCGGGGTGGCACTGGGGCTGTCGGTTCAATGTGATATGGCCACTCCGGCCTTGGCCAAACACGGCTCTGATTTTTTGAAGAAAACTTATCTGGCGCCTGCCATTTCCGGTGATATGATTTGCTCAATTGCCGTGACTGAGCCAGGGCATGGTTCTGATGTCGCCGCTATTGATACCAAAGCGGTAAAAGATGGTAACGACTACGTGATCAATGGCCGCAAAATGTTTATCACAAATGGTACTCAGGCCGATTTTTTGACTCTCTTGGCACGCACGACTCCAGGCCCTGGCTATCAGGGAATGTCGCTTATCGTTGTTCCCACCAAAACTCCAGGGGTTTCCACTGGCAAGCGCTTAAAGAAAACATGTTTTCCTTCCTCTGATACGGCGGAAATTATTTTGGATAATGTTCGTGTGCCAAAAGAGCATTTGATCGGTCAGGAAGGAAAGGGATTTATTTATCAAATGGAACAATTCCAATTTGAGCGTCTAGCCGCAGTGGCGCTGGCCATCGGTGGACTTAAGCGCTGCTATGATCTGACCAAAAAATATATTTTTGAACGTCAGGCCTTTGGACAACCCCTCTATAAGCATCAAGTCACCCGGCATAAAATGGCACAAATGCTCTCGGAAATTACCCTGCTTGAAACCATGAGCTTTAAATGTATTCAAATGGCTAATCATGGAATTGATTTCACCAAAGATGTTTCGATGCTCAAGCTCATTACCGCCCAGACGCAACAGCGAGTTACAGAGGAATGTGTCCAGATCCACGGAGGCTACGGACTTATGACTGAATATGAAGTGGCCCGCTATTTTAGAGATGGCAAATTACTGGGAATTGGGGGCGGTTCCAATGAAATCATGAAGGAAATTATTTGCAAAATGGAGGGAATGGAATGAGTACTGTCATATCGTGTGCCATTACAGGTGTACTGACCGATCCCAAAATGCATAAAGTTCCCGTGACTCCAAAAGAGATGGCAGCGGCGGCCTTGGAGGCGTATAACGCCGGTGCCAGTGTGGTCCATTGCCATTTCCGGCGCCAAGAACCGGATAAAGGGGCCTTCCCCACATGGGATGTGAGTGTTGTTTCTGAAATTTGTGATGCCGTTCGCACTGCCGTTCCGAAGATGCTTATCAATATGTCGACGGGGGTGATGGGACCGGATATCTCGGGACCGGTGGCCTGTCTCAAGGCCGTGCGGCCGGAAATCGCCGCCATGAATTCCGGCACCTTGAATTATCTGAAAACCAAAAAAGATGGTTCATGGGCCTGGCCTCCGATTCTCTTTGATAATCCTGTGGACAAGATCGCTAGCTTCTTGAAGGCCATGAAGGAAAACAATGTCCGCCCTGAGTGTGAGTGTTTTGATACCGGAATTTTGCGCAGTATTTCGATGTATAAGAGCACTGGCCTTTTGAGTGATCCCATCAATGTTTCCCTCGTGATGGGAGTGAGTAGTGGAATGCCTGCCAAACCATCCTGGCTTCCTCTGCTTTTAGAAGAAATGCCACCCAAAGCGGCATGGCAGGTCATTGCCATAGGTCAAGAGGAGGTGTGGCCTCTCTTGCGCCGTGCCTGTGAACTGGGAGGCCATGTTCGAACCGGTGTTGAGGATACATTTTATTTACCCAATGGTGAGAAAACCTATTCCAATGGAAAATTGGTGGAGGCCCTGGCCAAGATTGTCAGAGAAATAGGGCAGAATGTTGCCACTGTGGACGAAGCTCGGAAGGTTTACGGTCTGGCATAGATAAGGAGTAAGGAGTTAAAGTGAGTTATTTTCGCGATTCACAAGAGTGGCAATGGTTGTTTAACCACGCCTTTGATTGGGAAGGTGTATTACCCGTTTATTATCCGTCTTATCCTACACCTGAGGGTTGGAGTGACCCTCATGAGGTTCAGACTTTTTACAAGGAAATGTTGGAGCAAATTTGCAAATGGAGTGAAGAAAAAATCGCCCCTCGCGCACCTCTTCTCGATAAACACGGCCCGGGGGAGATTGTTTCTGGCCTGATGATTCCCAACGAATTGCTGAAAAATTTATATCACGAGGCCAAGCAACTCGAACTCTATGGTTTGACGACGGCCCGCCATTATGGAGGATTGGAGCTTCCCGTGGCCTTGAACTTCATGGCCTTTGCATTTATCGGACGCGCTTGTTTGGCGTCATCTTCGCAATTGGGTTTTTACTCAGGTATTGCTGATATGTTGGAACGTTTTTGCGCTCCAGAAGATTGTCAGCGACTGATTCCCAAGATTTTAAATGGTGAGTTGAGCGGCTGCATGGCCTTGACTGAACCCGAGGCAGGTTCCGATATCGGATCATTACAAACAACCGCGATTTTGCAACCGGATGGTTCATACCAAATTCGCGGCAATAAAATGTTCATTACCAATGCCGGTGGTGGTTTGAGTTTTGTTCTGGCACGCATTCAAGGGGAACCGGAGGGATTAGGAGGAATTTCACTTTTTCTAATTGAGCAATTTGTTAATGGCAAACAAAATTATCTGGTCACTAAAGATGAACATAAACTTGGCATGCGGGGGTCTTTCACTTGTGAAGTCATGTTTGACAATAGTATTGCCAAATTAGTCGGCGATAAAAATCATGGTCTCACGATGATGTTCCATCTTATGAATCAAAGCCGAGTGGGAGTTGGTGGCCAAGGCTTGGGAATCATGGAGGCCTGCCTGGATTATGTCAAAAAATATGCCCAAGAACGAAAACAATTTGGACGACCACTCATGGAGTTGCCGTTGTTCAAACGAAATTTCGATCAGTGGCAAGTGGAGTGCGATGCCTTTCGTGCGCTTTATATAGACAGTTTGAATTATTTTACTCTGTATCATCGGTTAGATTTGAAAAAACGGCATACCGGAGAACTATGTGAGCGCGAACAAAAAATCTTCGAGGAGGCCAGTCAGCGTACCAGACAACTCACACCCCTTCTCAAATATTATGGTGCCGAGTCGGCCTTAGAGATTTCTAAAAAATCCATCCAGGCCTTAGGTGGACATGGGCTTATGTTAGATCATTCGGTAGAACGCTGGCACCGCGACAGCTTTGGACCAGTTGTCTACGAGGGAACGTCACAAATCCAGGCCTTGATGGTGTTAAAAGATTTGGTGAAAGATGTATTTAAGCGACCGGCGGATTTTTTAAGCTTTCTTCTACCAGGGCCTCTCCCTGTTCCCACCAAATCCGGGGCGGAACATGGGCAACGTGAATTTTTAAAGTTGGATGCTCAGGTAAAAAAAGGCCTGAGTACTCTTATTTTAAAAACTTTGCGACCGGAAGAGTTTTTTAAATTATTTGACAGTAAAAATTGGATGCAAAAAGAAAAATTGGAAAAGTTGATGATGCATTCTGAAAGTATTTGCCAGGCGATGAGTTATTTGGCCACCATGAAAGTCTTGGCCAAACATTATGACAAAGAAGAGAGTCGCGGCAAACTCTTTTGGGATTATCATCGCCTGATCCATCCACGTTTAATGGGGATTCTCGATGATTGGAAAATATGGTGAGGCAAAAGACAGGTTAAAAGAAAAATTGAATCGCATTGGTGACAAGGTGCTCTTTGCTGCGAGTTCTTTCTTGAGCGCCCAAAAATTTAAGGCCACCGATATCAAGTCCTCCGCCGGCCTAGGTGAAGTGGTGGGCGATCTTCGTGGAAAAACCTTATTTATCACTGGGGGCTCACGCGGTATCGGCCTGGAAATTGCCCTGCGTGCCGCCCGTGATGGCGCTAACATTGTCATCGCCGCCAAAACCACCGAACCACATGCCAAATTAAAAGGCACCATTCATACCGCTGCTGAAGAAATCGAAAAGGTCGGTGGTAAGGCCTTGGCCTTGAAGTTAGATGTTCGTGATGTCGATCAGATCGACGAGGTGGTCAAAAAAGCTGCTGAACATTTCGGAGGCATTGATATTCTCATCAACAATGCCAGTGCTATTTATCTTGAGAAAACTCCCCACTTATCGGCGAAACAGTATGATCTCATGCAACAGGTGAACGTGCGCGGAACCTTTTTTGCCAGCAAGAGTTGTTATCCCTATTTAAGCAAGGCCATGAATCCCCACATCCTCACTCTTTCGCCTCCCATTAATATGAATCCTCCTTGGGCGGGAGACCATTTGGGATATACCTTGTCAAAATATGGAATGAGTTTGTGTGTGCTCGGACTCGCCCAAGAATGGCATAAAGAAGGATTTGCCGTGAATGCGCTCTGGCCGCACACCACTATTGCTACGGCAGCGATAGAGAATATGCCCATGGGTGAGGTTATTTATAACCGCAGTCGTCACCCCAAAATTATGGCCGATGCCGCCTATCAAATCTTGATTCGAAACGCCAAGAATTGCAGTGGAAACTTCTTCATCGATGATCAAGTATTGAAGACGGCCGGTGTTGAGGATTTTGAACAATATAGCATGAAGGCCGGCGCGAAATTACAACCGGATTTGTTCTTGTAAGAAAAAATTGAGACACCTGTTATTTTTCACGGTGACTGACGTCATTATGCTCCCTATTTGTATCTAATAAAATAATCTTAGAAAATCCAAACAAGAGGAGCGCGACATGTCTCGAGTCATGCATTTTGAAATACAAGCAGATGATCCGTTGCGGGCAATAAATTTTTATAAAAATGTCTTTGGTTGGACATTTGAGAAATGGAATGGGCCCATGGAATATTGGTTGATTATGACGGGGGAAGGGCTTGGCATTGATGGTGGTCTATTAAAAAGAACGACAAATATTGAACATCGTGGAAATATCAATGCCTATGTTTGTACCATTGATGTCTCAGATGTTGACGAATATGTCAAAAAGATTACTGCCAACAAAGGAATGATTGAAATGCCAAAACATGCGATTCCCGGGGTTGGATGGCATGCCTATGCCATCGATACCGAAGGGAATTTGTTTGGAATTTTGAAGAACGATAGAAACGTCAAATAATACAAGGAGTAGTTTATGCCAAAAGAAGTATTCATTAACTTACCGGTGAAAGATCTGAAGCGTTCAATGGAGTTTTTCTCGAAAGTCGGGTTTGAGTTCAATCAAAAAATGTCGAGCGAAACTTCTGCTTGTATGGTTATTGGTGAAAATTCTTATGCCATGTTGCAGACAGAGAGCGATTTTCAGGATTTTACTAAAAAAACCCTTCCCGATGCCAAAAAGAGCGCGGAAGTATTCGTCTGTGTCACTGCTAATAGTCGCAACGAGGTCGATCAGCTTGTGAGCAAGGCAGTTGCCGCCGGAGCAACTGCGCCCAAACAAGCAAGGATAGAAGGTTCATTATACGGACATATCTTTGAGGACCTGGATGGACATATATGGGACATGATTTATATCCAACCCGAAGAGAAGACGAAGACTGGCCGATAATATAAAATGTGAATTCTCAAGAGATAGTCTATATCTCTTGAGAATTCATTGCCTGACACTTCTGTGCAAATGAAATAAAACATCATCATGACTGAGCGTTTTCCTATCTGATCTATCAATTTATGTTTTTAATTACACATTGATATGAAGTTGATGGTTGAGAGGAGAATGCTTCTTGAATACAAAAATCAGATTTGTAATTTTTATGCTGTTTTTTTGGACCGCTAATTCTTTTTTTGCCCCATCTGCCATGAGTAATTCCTGTCTCAAATGCCATGTTGATTATTTTGAAGATATGAAGGCCTCTGTTCATTCCAAGGAAGAAATCTTTTGTGACAGTTGTCATGGAGGAAATGCGACACAGAAATTGCAGAAAGATGCTCATGATGTTCAAAAAGGTTATGTGGGTGTTCCTGACAAAAAAATGGTGGCCAATATTTGCGGGAAATGTCATGCCGATGTGGAGCGCATGAATTTCTTTGGGATACCGACTGATCAATTGGCGCAATACAAAACTTCCCATCATGGAAGAGGGTTATTTCAGAAAGGCATGAACGATGTTGCCGTTTGTAGTGATTGTCATAGCTACCACGATGTGGTGAAAGTTAACGATCCAACTGCTCCTGTCCATCCGCTCAACGTCACCAAAACCTGTGAGCAATGTCACGGCAATGAAAAATTAATGAATCGGCATAACTTGCCGTTCGATATCCCCGAGAAATATAAGAACAGTGTGCATGGCAAGGCCTTAATGGAAAAAGGTGATACGGCAAGTGCCCAGTGCGTAAGTTGTCACGGTTCTCATGGCGCCAATCCCCCGCAAGTTAATAAGATCGTCTCTGTCTGTGGAAAATGCCATATCAATGAACGGAAGTTTATTTTGGAAAGCGTGCATGCCAAATTAGTGATGGCAGGCAAGTTTCCCGAATGTATTGCCTGTCATCGCAATCATGATGTGGGACCGGCGAATTTGGAATTTTATGAACTAATGTGTTTAAAGTGTCATCAGAAAACAGATTCTGCATTAATACAGGGGGAGCGCATTTTGACTCTGCTTAAAGATTCTGAACGCATGATGAAGAGTTCAGCGCTTTTGGTTCGCCAGGCCGGCATTGACGGCTTTTTTATTGAAGATGAAGAGGCAATCTTAGAAGAGGTAAAAACTAAAACAATCGAATTTAGACCTCTTCAACACACTTTAGATTTTGAAAAAATCTCAAAACTGCATGTTGAACTAAAAGCAAAGAATGATGAGATCGATTCTCTTCTCAAACGCAAGCGTAAAGACCGACATGCTCGTAAACTAGCACTTGTTTTCATCTGGATTTTTATTTCTATTATGATCCTGACACTTTGGAAGAGATATAAGCAATACACTCGTTTGAAATAGGAGATTTTTTTATGCCTGAAGAGAAAGAAATTCGCCTTGGCCATCGAGACTTTCTGGGATGGATTTTAAAGGGGGGAATAGCTGTGACTTTGGTAGGATTTATTTTTCCGGCCATTACCTATCTTTTGCCACTCACACACCAAGCGCCGGTGGGAAGCATGATTGATGTCGGCATGGAAGGAGACATTCCTATCGGAACGGCAAAAAAGATAATTTCTGGGGGGAAAGTCATCTTAGTTGTTCATATGGCAAGTGGATTCAAGGCCTTTTCCGCCATCTGTACTCATTTAGGTTGCATTGTAGACTGGGATGATAAAAAACATCGAATTGCTTGTCCTTGCCATGCCGGATTTTTTAATCCTGAAGATGGTACGGTGATTTCAGGTCCACCGCCAAAGCCGCTTCTGTCCTATAGTATTAAAGTTGTAAATGGCAGGGTCATGGTTACTGTTTAGGAGATTTAATGAGCAAAGATAAAATTATTACATGGTTAGGAGAACGGTTTGATCTAGGGAAAATCCAGGAACTTATTGGTAAACAAGTCAACAAACCTTTGCCCAAAAATATTGGTTGGCTTCACACACTAGGAAGCATGTCTTTATTTTTATTTGTCAGCCAAGTCATTACCGGAATTCTTCTTTTGATTTATTATCGTGCTACTGTGAATGAAGCATTTGAAAGCATCAAATTCATCATGACCAAACCTTACTTGGGTTGGTTGTACCGACAGGTGCATGCTTGGGGCGCTAATCTTATGATCATGGTAGTCTTCCTGCATATGTTACGAACTTTTTTTATGGGTTCCTTTAAAAAACCAAGAGAGTTAACTTGGGTCTTGGGAGTTTTTCTTTTCATTTTTACTCTCATCTTTGGATTCACCGGTTATTTATTACCTTGGAATCAACTGGCCTATTGGGCCACGACGGTGGGAACGGAAATTGCCGGTGCAGTACCCATTATCGGAGAGTGGATAAAAGTATTCTTACGTGGAGGAACAAGCGTTGGTGGTGAAACACTTTCACGCTTTTTTGTTGTTCATGTCATTATCCTTCCATGGCTGGTTTTCTTTATGATTGGCGTTCATTTGCTTTTAGTACGCATGCAGGGAATCTCCACCATGGAAAGAGTCGATGAGGAAAAAAAATTGCAAATGGGAGAAGGAACTCCATTTTTCCCGCATCATATATTGAAAGAGGGAATTGTTTTTTATCTTTTAATCGGAATACTAATTACTTTATCCATTCTGATGCCTTTTGAATTGGGCGAAAAGGCCGATCCTTTGCAGACCCCCCATGCCATTAAGCCAGAATGGTACTTTCTTCCAATGTATCAAGTGTTAAAATATCTACCCAAGTTGCTCGGTATTTTAATCTTAGGAATCGCGCCACTGTTATTGATAGTCTGGCCATTTTTGGATAAAACCAAGGCCAGACATCCTGGCAAGCGGCCGGTGTCAGTGGGAATTGGCATTACAATGGTTATTTTGATAATCATTTTTGGATTGCTAGGATACTGGGCGGAGAGCAAGCGCATTATTTTTGGAAAAGAATATGAATTTGATGTTTATGGAAAACCTCACCGGATTTTCCATGAAACAAAAAAGTAGGTTTATACCCTTCGGATTTTGATTTTCCAGGGCGTTGGCCTGCGGACTCGACGCCTGCGACGTGCTGGAAGCACGCCTCAGCGTCGCGCCTTGTCCGCCTACTTGAAAACCAAACTGCGAAGGGTATAACAGTCTGTTAGAGAATTATTCTAACATCGACTGCAAGTAGGCCCGAATGTAATAGGAACAAGGGATTAACATCCATCTCGGAAATCTCCGGATGCTCATGAGCAATGGCGGCAACCTTGAGCATAATATCGATTAGAGCATTGATATCAAAATGCTGAGCGCGTGCGCCTTGCAAAATGCGGTAGATTTTTAACCGCTTAAGACAAGCAAGGGCTTCGGTGCTATTGATATCACTGACACTCACTGTGATATCATTTAAAATTTCGGTATAGATTCCCCCCAGACCGACAACAATAAGCGGGCCGAATGATCTATCTCGTTTGAAGCCGAGAATCAATTCCAACTCACCTTTGATCATGGGCTGGGCCACACAATAGTTGTCTTCTTGTCTTAATAATCCGGCAAAATTTTTAAACGCTTCATTTGCTTCTTGCAATGTTTTGAGATGCAGAGCAACTGACTTATGTTCCGTCTTATGGAGAAGTTGTGGGCCAACGATTTTGAGCACGGCGGGATAAGACAGTCGGTTTAAATCACTTGGACGGTCGATTTTCACAGTTTGGACTGTCGGTATTTTGAATTCTTTAAGTATCTTGAATGCATGTAAATAATCGAGCTGCTGACCTTTCTGACCTTTAGAGTGCAAAACTGTGGATTTTTTCGCGCTATATTCTCTTAGGTCTTTAACCTCCTCGCGGTTATGAACCAATTTTGCTAGAACTGTTATGGCACGTTCTGGGAAAGAAAAATTTGGAATATCATGCGTGGCCAACAATGCCTTTGCTCGGTTTAGCAATTCTCCTCCCATAAAACTGGTGAAAATTGTCTTGTGAGGATATTTCTTGGTTTCAGCTATGATCACTTCCGCTGTTTTTTCGATTTCTAGAGCTGATTGAGGCGCCAATAACACCAGGAGATTGTCACAGGTCGGATCGGCCAATACCACCTCGATTGCAGCACGATAGCGATCATGATTGGCATCGCCAATCAAATCCAAAGGATTTGTCACATGCACATTGGACGGCAGAACTTTTTTTAAGGTCTGAAATGCTGCCGAATCAAATTCACCCAGTTTAAAACCTATCTGCTCTGCGTGATCGGCCGCCAAAACAAGAGGGCCACCGGAATTAGAAATGATGAAGAGTCTTTGATTGTGGAATGTCCAGTTTCTTCCGGCAGCGAGGTGGATGAGGTCAAACATTTGCTCGGGATTGTCCAGGATAATGGCCCCAGAGCGCATCAAACCGGCGATGACGGCTTCATGGGTTCCAGTAAAACTGCCGGTGTGCGAATGGGCCGCTTCGGAGCCGGATTTGGTTCTACCTGCCTTCAAAATCGCCACCGGTTTTATTTTCGAGAGACGAGACACAATTGTCATGAAGCTCTCTCCATCTTCAATTTCTTCCAGATAGGCAATAACTAACGTGGAGTTTTCATCATGGATCAAGGCCTCAAAAAAATCATTTTCGTTGAGTATCGCCTTGTTACCAAGGCTCACGAAGTGCGAAAGGCCATATGGTTTGTTTGCCACCCAATCCAGCACAGCGCTACCTAATGCGCCTGATTGTGACAGAAAGGCAACGTTTCCAGGCCTTGATCGTGATTTGGCAAAAGTAAGATTGAGGTTTTCTTTAGTGTTCACAAAACCAAGGCAATTCGGACCGAGAATATTGAGTTTCCATTTATTGGCAATATCTATCAATTCTTTTTCCAGGGCCTCGCCTTTCTCATCGCTTTCCGAAAAACCGGCACTGATGATGATCAAATTTTTAATTTCAACTTCGGCACAATTTTTCACCTCTTCAGAAACCAATTTGGCAGGTAGAACAATGACCGCCAGATCAATTTTATTTTTGATTTGTTTCACCGTCGGATAAGTCTTCAAGCCTAAAATGTTGGATGCCTTTAAATTAACAGGATAAATCTCACCTCTATAACCTCCACTGATTAAGTTATTCAAAACTTGCCAACCGAGCTTGTTTGGATCAAGACTGGCGCCAATAATGGCGATGGCCCCAGGTTTTAAAAAGGTATCTAATTTCATGCTTCATTTCTCCATTAATAAATCAAAAAATCTAATCGAACATTAATGCTTGCATTCCCATGCCTCGGATTTGTAATAATATTTTTCCAGTCCAGGGATTTCCAGCATAAGCGGAGATAAATTCTGCAGGTAAAAAGTCTTTAGTGACTGAAGTTCCGATCGCCAGTTCTGCAACACTAAAATGAACTAATGCATAAGAGTATCCCAGTGTCACGGCAGAAACCCATTTTGCAGTATCTTGATCAGGAACGGAAGAAATTTGAAGTTGGCGTGCTGTTCGCTGAACAAATTCAATTCTACTCCAAATTCTTGGGCGTGAACTTTTTAGCCAAAATTCTTGAGTTAGAGAAGAGAGGGTTGAGGCCCGTTCATAATTCGTGATGTGACCATAAATCAATGCATTATAAAGAGTCCAATCAGAACCCATTGCATGCTCGGTATACGCTGAAGTGGAAAATCGCCACTGATGTAAAGGATTGTTCTCAGCATCTGATTCATCATGATGTCCTTCGGGTTCTTTCACATAGGCAATCGATATCATACCTAATATTCTTGGAGAAAATTCTTGTATGAGTCTTGCCGCCCATGAATTCAAAGAACCAAGGGGTAAATCCACTTTGGTTGGTTCAGGTTCGGACCCATTGAAGATAGAAAGCTGCAAATTGGTCTTGTTCACAGCAAGCGAACCCCCAAGAACAGTACTCGAAATATGTCCAACATCCTGACCAATATGATGCCCGAGTGGTACATCGGGATTGATAATACCCGTCGGACGGTGCATGAAAGCGATGGGACCATCCGTGGATTCCCCTCTTGGCGCAAAGAAAACTCGAAGATAATCCTTTTCATTCTCCAAGCGAATCATATCACTTAAAGTCATTCCCATAATCGGTGATGAATGAGGGTGTTGCCCGTCGAGATAGGGTTTTCCATGAACATCATTCTCACCAATTTGTAAGATCTCTGGATAACCATTCTCTGGAAAAGTCCAACGCTCAAAAGTTCCCATTAAATTAAAGTTAACATAATGTCGAGTTCCTAAAGTTCTACCTGCATCCAGCATGAACATATTTGGACTCGTTATCGCTCGCCGTCCGCGTGGTCCTTCAGAAGAAGATGCTACAACAAAGGCGTTGCCGGAAAGCATGACCAAACCCATCGGACTTTCTCCCATTGGAAACGGCATACACATTGCCATTGTTGGAAGATAGACTTCTTTTTCTGAGCAATCGGATGCCGTCATCGGATAAAAGTGTTTTTTCATTTGATGGTGTGGAAATATCGAATGTTCCTTTGAATTCTTTGATGATGGAAGGGATTTTTCTTGATGATGTTCTGTTTGAGAAAATACATTACGCGAAGCTAATGTAAAAATAAAGACCAGGAAGAGGTGGGCCTTGATCATGAATTCACCTTCTTTGAACAGATCCGCTCTTCACGAATTTTGTAAATTATGGGAATAATGATTAAAGTGAGAAACATGAGAGAAACAAGTCCTCCGAACATGGGGGACGAAATTCTTTTCATGACGTCGGCACCAAGGCCTGTGGCAATCATGACAGGTAAGAGACCAAAAATATTCATGCTTACCGCCATTAGAACTGATCGTAAGCTTTTCTGTGCTCCTTCAAGGGTGGCAATCTTAAAGTCATCAGAGGTTTTAAGCTGTCCTTCGGATTGCCTCTTTTTCCATGCCTCATCGAGGAATACCACCATGATAGATGCAGTTTCAACAGCAACACCAATAAGGGCGATGGCCCCTGCCCAAACCGCAACACTAGTATTATATTTAAGCGACCACATGAGAAGGATTCCGCCAATGAGAGACAATGGAACTGACACCATAATCATGATCGCCTTAGAAATCGATCGCATGCTAAAATAGAGAAAACCAAAAATGAGAAGGAGCGTGAGAGGGACAACAATCTTCATGCGATTTTGCATCCGCTCTAAGTATTCATACTGACCAGTCCATGTGATGAAATAACCAGGTGGAAGTTTAACGGCGTTTTTTACCGCCTCTTTTGCATCGTTAACGTAGCCGCCGGGATCACGGTCTTTTAAGTCAATATAGACATAGCCGGCAAGTGAACCACTCTCGTCCAAGACCATTGGAGGGCCCATACGAGTTGTGAGTTTTCCAAGTTGGGCCAGCGGAACTTGAGCACCATTTGGTGTCGCCACCAGAATGCGACTTAATTTTTCAATGTTATCTCTAAGTTCTCGTGAGTAGCGGACATTGATAGTATAGCGCTCTCGGCCTTCGATAGTTTGGGAAATTTCCATTCCACCAATCGCGGTTTCAACTACCATTTGAGCATCGCCCACATTGAGACCATATCTGCCAAGCGCTTTCCTGTCAGGTTCAAAATCCAAATAGTAACCGCCAATAATTCTTTCTGCGTAAACGCTTCGAGTTCCACGAATCGTACTGAGTGTCCGCTCAAGTTGCTGACCAATTTCTTCAATAACTTTTAAATCCTTACCAAAAATTTTAATTCCAACCGGGGTTCTAATTCCTGTTGAGAGCATATCAATCCTTCCTCGAATTGGTTTGGTCCATGCCCGGTTGAGTCCCGGCACTTCGACCGCCTTATCCAGTTCTGCGACCAGGCGATCATCGCTTAAACCTTTGCGCCATTTGCTGCGTGGCTTTAAACGAATGGTGTATTCAAACATAGAGAGAGGGGCGGGGTCAGTTGCGGTTTCAAATCGGCCAGCTTTTCCGAAAACCGTTTCTACTTCCGAGATTGATTTAATGGCCGCACCTTGCCTGGTTAAAAGATCAGAAGCTGCTGTTATGGAGATCCCAGGGACCGTGATAGGCATGTAAAGAAGATCGCCTTCCCACAGAGGGGGCATGAACTCCGACCCCAAATCTATAAATGCAAAAATACAAAGAGCAATAAGACCTGTCATTCCCCCTATAACAACTTTGGCATTTCGAAGACTCCAATCTAAAATGATCTGATAGCGATTTTTTAACCAACGGTTGATTGGATTTTCGTCTTCTCTCCTAATTTTTCCTTTAACAAAATAAGCGATGAGCGGAGGCGTAATTGTGATTGAAACAAGCGCCGCTGCAAGCATGGCAAAGGTTTTGGTATAAGCAAGTGGATGAAAAAGCTTCCCTTCTTGGGCCTGAAGCGCAAAGATCGGAAGAAACGAAACACCAATGATGAGAAGCGCACTGAAAATCGATGGTCCCAACTCTGCACAGGCCTCAATCGCAAGTTCCTGAGATGGTCGTGTTCCATTACTCGCTGCAATTTTTTTATGACTATTTTCAATAAAAACAACAACACCATCAACGATATCCCCGATTGCGAGAATGATTCCTCCCATTGACATAATATTTAGACTGATATCGAAATAGTACATCGGAATCATAGAAATCAAGACGGATAGAGGCAATGTAATTGCAACAACAAGTGTACTTCTGAAATGGAAAAGAAAAATGAGAATAACAATACAAACAAGAATCATTTCTTCAAGTATATTCTCTGTGAGCGTGGTAACAGCTTCCGTGATAAGAGACGATCTATCATAAACGATTTTAAGCTCAATTCCTGGTGGGAATGCGTCTTTGACATCGTCAATCTTCTTTTTTATTGCGGCGATTACGCTTGAGACGTCTTCGCCTTGCCTCATAATGATAAGGCCACCTACGGTATCACCTCTTCCGTCCAGATCGGAAAGGCCCCTCCGAATATTGGGCCCCAGGCCTACGTTGGCGACATCTGCTACTCGAATGGGAGTGTTGTCAGGACCAATACCAATAGTGATGTCTTCAATTTCTTTGGAATCTTTAATATATCCTAAACCTCTGACATAGTATTCACGCTCGGAAATCTCAAGAGTTCTGCCACCGACATCTTTATTATTGTCACGAATACTGCTTATAACTTTTTGGATAGGAATTTTAAAAGCGGCAAGTCTATTGGGATCAACCTCGACTTGATATTGTTTTTCAAATCCTCCAACACTTGTAACTTCGGCAACGCCCGGAACTGAGGCCAGCCAATACTTCAAATACCAATCCTGAAAGGTCTTTATTTCAGAAAGATCGTGTGTCTCACTCGTATCAATAAGGGCATATTGAAAAACCCAACCTACACCTGTGGCATCAGGCCCGATCGAGGGAGTTACATCTGGAGGAAATTGGCCTGAAAGTTTGGACAGGTATTCAACAACTCGTGATCTGGCCCAATAGATGTCTGTTCCGTCCTTAAAAATTACATAGACAAAAGACATTCCGAACATGGAGAAGCCACGCACGATAGAAACTTTGGGAGCTGAGAGCATCGTTGTGACAAGAGGATAGGTGATTTGATTTTCAATGAGATCTGGTCCCCTTCCCATCCATTCAGAAAAAATGATGACTTGCGTTTCAGAAAGATCGGGAATGGCATCAACCCGAATATTTTTCAAACAATAGGCACCCCAAAGTCCCGAGAGTGTGGCCAAAATTATCGTGATTTTCGAATTTTTTCCGCACCAGGTGATTATCTTTTTAATCATAAGGCCATCTCACTTTTCACCATGTCCGCCATGACTTTGCGAGGGAGCGGAGCCTTTTTTGATGGCCGCTTGTAATTTACTTTCTGCATCGATGAGAAAATTAGCGCTCGAAACAACGTCCTCTCCGCCCTGAAGTCCCATGAGAATAATAAAATTGTCATCCACGCGAGGGCCTACTTTGACTTCACGAGGTTCAAAACGGGCTGGACCTATTTTGGCAAAAACGATTTTTCTCGTTCCGGTATCGATGACGGAATCATCAGGAACTACCACCGATTCTCCAAGATTTTTTTTGAGTTTCACATTGGCAAACATTCCCGGCTTCAGCTTTTGATCAGGATTATTTATTTCAATCCTGGCCTTTCCTGTACGGGTTTCCAATTCAATTTCTGGATAGATATAGCTAATCTTTCCTTTGAAAACCTTATTTGGATTGTAAGGGAGCTGAATATCTGCTTCATCGCCGGTGGCAATGGTGGCGACATCATTCTCATATAAAGTGACAATGATCCAAATGCGGGATAAATCCGCGATGTGATAAAGCTCCATTTCAGGATTGATGTACATCCCGCGAATTGCAGTTTTATTGACGATAACTCCACTTACCGGTGATGTGAAGGTAATGGTTCTTTTAGGTTTTCTTGTTGTTTTAAGTCTATCTAACTCAGATTGAGGAACTCCCCAAAGTTTAAGTCTCTCGAGTGCGGCATTTGAAATTTCCAGGCCTTGACCTCCTTGTTTCCGAGCAGACAAATATTCTTCCTGAGTAGAAACAAGATCAGGACTATAAAGCTCGAAAAGTGGTTCTCCTCTTTTGATAGGCCTCCCAGTATAGTCTGCGTAAATTTGCTCAATCCACCCTTTAATCTTGGTATGGATATGAGCTTCTTTGGTTTGATCAACCGTCACGATTCCGACAGTGCGAATCATATGCTCCACTTTTTTCTTTTCCGCCTTCGAGAGTTTAAGTCCGATTTTCATTTGCTGTTCAATTGAAACGTCAATGGGGATTCGAGCTTCATCCTTTTGAAGTGGAGCTGTATGGATATGCTCAGCTTCATGAAGAGAATGATCTTGTTGAGAAAAAACCGTAGTGCTGATCAAAAGAGCAATGATTAAAAAATTAAAGCGCATCACATTCCTCCCATGCCACTTGCTTTTGTTTCAGAGGAAGAGGAATCTTTCTTTTTTCTTTTGGGATCACTCATCCCTGATCCCATATTAATGACGGCTGAAGTTCCCATACCATCATCGACACCCATTGAGGGATTCATCTCTGAATTGAACAATGTCGGCCGCGCTGGTGCAAACCTTGTAACCGGAGGACTTGCAAGAAGCTGTTGAATTCTAGTCTTGGCAACAATAACATCCATTTGTGCCGCAAAGAGTTCAAGCTTCTGATTTCTTTGCGAGCGTAGCGCTTCAAGAAATTGTCGCAAAGACATAGTTTTTACTGTGTAGCCCGATCTTGCATTTTTGACAGCTATCTCCGTGATTGGAATGACATCATTTTTATAAAGTTTTACCAGATCGAGTGATGTTTGAAGTTGTTGTTTCGCATCTGTTATTTCAGTACTGAATCGATTTTGCAAAGATTGATAGTCAGCAATTGTCGCCATCCTGTCTTTTTCTGCCGCCGCAACCAGTTCCGATTGTTTTCTCCAAAAGAAAAGAGGTATCGTCATTCCCACCATAACACCCCAACTGGCAGGTTCCGACATCTCCGCGTCTTTCATCGTTGGCTCCATGGCCATACCTTGAATTACAAAATCGGGGGCATATGACAATTTAATCAGCTTCAGTTCTTTTTCTGCTGCATTTTTCTGGGAATTCCATGCCCTTAATTCGGGCTGGATGTCCAGATTGATTTGAATTTCCTTCGAGTCATTTTCAATCTTTATAAGATTTTGATAATTAACTTCAATTGGTGAGTCAGGATTCATTGCTCTTAATTCATTGAGCAAGACCGCTAAGGTTTTCTGCATTCTTCCTAAACGAAGAAACTCTACATTGAGTAAAGACAATTCGAGTTTGGCGAGGAGCCAATCATGATGACTGGTATCTCCCGTCTTGTAGCGGGATTTGGCGCTCGCAGCGGTTTCCGTTATAATTTTTTGAATTTGCTCATTCAAAATCATGGCCTCGCGATTATAACTCGCCCGTAAAAAGGTGTGGGTGGCCAAGACATGAATTTTCCTCTCCACGGTTTGCATGTCGAATTCAGAAGATTCTGCTCTTATTTCTGCAATTTCAGATCTGGTCTTTAGCTTTCCCGGAAATGGAATGGATTGACTGATTTGGTAGCGACGAACTTTAGCATTTCCACCACTGAAGGGAATTTCATCGATACCTGCGGCAATAAAGGGATCATCTACTGTAGCATTAGATGTGATTTTATGCTTGAGGGCCAAGGCCCTTAAGCGAGAGGCCTGAATGGACAGATTTGCCTCTTTGACCTCTGCCAGATATTCATTCAAATCCAAACTTTTTCCAGAGGCTTGCATGATTCCAAACAAAGAAATTACAGTAACTAAAATCCACATCCAACAAAGAGCGACACCGTGATAATCAGAATCATTTTCTTTTTGGAGTACTTCCATAGTTTTTCCAGTCTACTTGATATACGCTATCTTCAAAGGCAAACGGTCACGGTGAGATGTAATAAATCTCACACATACAAGCAGATAATGGACATAGGTAATTCTTACAGAATTAAAAAATAACTCTATTCATAGTGATGCTGATCGCATAATTAGTAATTTGGAAAATTAAAGAAAGGAGTGTGTATGAAAAATATTTTTCTGCTTGTATGTGTGTGTATATTCAGCGTGCAACTCGAAGCCAGTTGTGTAAATTGGACTGAAGTCTACCGTTGCGGTAACGGTGCCGTCTCTTTGCATCGCGGGCAAAGCTGGTGTGGCGAAAATAAAATTGCCTATCATCTCGCCATCAATTCCAAACATGCCCAGCAACATTTAGGTCAATTGGCCAGAACGGAATTATCTTTCCTATCTTTGCAGGTGAGTGAAAATTACGGCGTATTCACTTCAAAGGTGAACCAATATGTGACAGCGAAAATAACTGAGGGCCACCAACAGTCATCTCTTAATATTGAATTATTTTTAGACAGTAAAAAACTTGGCGAATACATTTTTAGAGATTGTGATTTTTAGTTTATCTTCTTTCTACCTTGGGATTGACCATTTAAGCGGATTTGCCAGGACTGGAATTTTTATTTTGATATCTTCAATTTCCACTGGTATTTTTTTTGGATAGAAAAGTTCGAGACATTTCCCGTTGCGATAGCTTGTGATGTCGTTACACTTAGCGACACAGGCATTGGCGTAGGTTTTTTTATCACTGCCGCAAACAGGGGCGTAGATATAAGGACATTTGCATAAAAGATCGGATGATGGTTCTTCGATTTTTGTACATTTCCCGACTCGATAGGAGCTGAAGTTATCACATTTTGCCAGACAACCATTGGAATAGGTCTGATTATTGCTGGCACAAACCGGCGAGTAGATCAAGGGACAAATGCAAGCATCAACTGTAGGGTGAGAACAAACTCCTTGAGTGTATGAAGTGATATTGTTACATTTTGCCACGCAACTATTTCCATAGGTATTGCCATCGGCCCCGCAGACAGGCATGTACTCCAGGGTACAAATGCAGCTCTGTTCGTCGGGATCAAGCTCCTGGTTAGGACATTCACCATCGCTATAGCTTAAGACATTTTTACACTTGGCCACACACGAGTTTCCGTACGTCATTCCATCTGCCCCGCATACCGGTGCATAGATCAAAGGGCAAGTGCAGTTGCCTTCATTGTCGACCGGCGCGATAGTGGGAGTGGTGGTTGGAGTTGGATCAGGCGAAGAGGATGATTTGTTTAATTGATTAACGGGGGCATTATTCAATCCATTTAACATGTCTTTGCCGCAAGACATTGTCATAACTAAGCTTAACAAGATAAATGGCAACATCATACATTTCATGAATTACCCGCTCGTAATTACATTAAATCTTATGCATGCTTTATCGGAAGATACAGGAATTCACTAAAGCACTTACCAGAGTGCAAATGCTTTAGTGAATTGAATTTGTCAGACAATCGCAGGTTCGTCTACTTGCTCTTTAACTTCATTCTCATTTTGCACATACGAATGACCTGTTTTTAAACCTAAGATAAAGTACCCGAGGGCGAGAATTCCCGCGGCGAATACTGTATCGCCGATAATGCGCAACCAACGCAATTTTATCAACAAGGGAAGCTGCATAAATTCTGCTGATCGTGCGAACCACATACCTTTATCAACACTGGCCCAGGTCTGTAGTAATCCGACCGGTAGAAGACTTAAAACAATCATAAGAACCAGACCAAGATTGATCGACCAGAAAGCAAATTTTAAGCTTCCCGTTCGCCATTGCCGCTGCTCGGACAATCCTTTAAGACAAAAAAGCATGAGGCCAATTCCCAGCATGCCGTAAACGCCAAAAAGTGCGGCATGGCCATGCACCGGAGTGGTATTTAATCCTTGCATGTAATAGAGGGCGATGGGTGGGTTGATCAGAAATCCGAATAGACCGGCACCCACAAAATTCCAGAAGGCCACGGCCACAAAGAAATAAATTGGCCAACGGTAATTGGCCACCCACTTTCGAACCGAAACCAAAGACAGGTTCTCATAGGCCTCAAAGCCGACCAGAACCAAGGGGACAATCTCAAGAGCACTGAATGATGCTCCTAAGGCCAAAATAGCGGTAGGCGTTCCGGTAAAATAGAGATGATGGAATGTTCCGAGGATTCCACCGGAGAGAAAAATGACGGTTGAAAAGAGCACTGCCTTTGTGGCCGTGGTGACGCGTAGTAATCCCATTCGAGTGAAGAGGAAAGCGATGACGACAGTTGCGAAAACTTCAAAGAAACCTTCAACCCAAAGATGCACTACCCACCAACGCCAGTATTCGGCAATGGCCAGATTGGTTTGGCGTCCCCACATCAGCCCGGCACCGTAAAAACTTCCGATGGCGAGAGTTGAGATGAGAAAGAGGGCCAGCAGACTGCGATTTTCGCTAGGTTTTTTGACTGCCGGCCACATCGCTCGACCCATCAGGGCCAACCAAACAAAAAGTCCCACAAATAAAAAGATTTGCCAGAATCGGCCCAGATCGACATATTCATATCCTTGATGGCCAAACCAGAAATTCATGGGGAGTCCCAATTTTTGTTGAACCGCCAACCATTGTCCAAACATTGATCCGACAACAATAATCAGCAAGCATACAAAGAGAAAGTTTACCCCAAATCGTTGCAGTTTCGGTTCCACACCGGAAATGGCGGGAGCGATGAAAAGTCCTGTTGCCAACCAGGCAGTGGCAATCCAAAAAATTCCAAGCTGGGTATGCCAGGTGCGAGTGACAGCATAGGGGAGCCATTTTGCCAAAGGGATTCCAAAAAATCCTTCACCTTCAATGCCGTAATGGGCGGTGAACGCCCCCATCAAGACTTGTACCACAATCAAGGCCGCCACAATCCAAAAATATTTCAAAGTTGCTTTCATCGAAGGTGTCAGCGACAACTTAAACAATGGGTCTCGCTCAGGATAGGCAGGCATCTCTTCTTCCGGCCGTCTCTTAAGAACGGCGTGATACCAAACCAGAGCGCCAATTCCGGCCAATAACAATATAAAGCTTATCACTGACCAGATAACGATATCACCCGTGGGGCGATTGCCGATCAGTTCTTCCGAAGGCCAGTTATTGGTGTAAGTAATATTTGAGCCAGGACGATTGGTCGCGCAAGTCCAGGCCGTCCAGAAGAAGAAGGCACTCATCTGTTTGCGCAATTTTTCTTTATGAATTGCCAATTCGGGGATGGCATAGGCCGCACGCAAATCTTCGAAGGCCGGATCAGCACTAAAAAGATTAGAATAATAAGTTATCAATTGTTGAATGGCTTCGGCCCGCAAACTTGAGACTTGAATTATCCCGGTGTCAGCAGAATAGGTATTGGTTCGAAGCTCTTTTTCAAGCCGCGCACGCAGACTCGCCTGCTGTTCGGGAGAGAGATCGGCATATTTTGCGTTGCTTTGTTGCTCTCCTGCCCACTGATCGAGAATGATGACCGCCTCACGATGAAGCCAGTCGGCCGACCAATCAGGCGCCACATATGCGCCATGTCCCCAGATCGATCCCACTTCCTGACCACCCATGGACTGCCAGACATTTTGTCCATCGCGGATGTCCTCGCCGGTAAAAAGAACCGTTCCGTCGGCGCTCACCACGTTACTTGGAATGGGAGGGGCCTGACGATAAATTTCCCTACCATAGTGACCGAGAATAACAAAAGAAGTGATGACAACAATTGCAAAGGCCAGCCAGTGCTTCCAGTAACGCATAAGATGAATCTCCTTGTATAAAGTTAGAACTTATTCTTTCCAACATTTGGATGTTCTGCGATAATAGCATGTGCATATCCGATTATCAGAATTGGCATCGGAATGTCAATAGAAGCAATTCTTTTTTTATAAAATTCAACTGTCGTGAGATGACGATTTGATGAATGTCTATATCTCAATGATGATATTTCAATTCGTGATGTTGGTGTCGACTCGTTTTCTCAGTTTTAGCGAGGATGCTGCAATTCTTTGCTTTTGGGGATGAGTTGTCGGAACTCATGTTCATCTAAGCTTGAGTTCCAATTCCCCGCCCACTTTGCTGTTTGAATAATTCCAAAAAACACAACCAGAAGTATAAGTAGATAGGCCCAAGGGGGGAGGGTGAACCTTTTCTTTCGCGTCGAGAAGGTAATTGAGCCTTTGGGACATCCCGAGAGACAGGTTAAACATGACGAACATTCAGGAGATGTGATGCGAGATTTGGCCTCTACCGGGAGATAAGCAGGACAATAATGGGTACATTTTTTACAATGAGTGCATGAATTGTTGTCGCGCGTGATCGTGAAGGGAGAAATAAGACCTGCCAGACCAAGCAAAGCACCGTAGGGGCAGAGAAAACGGCACCAAAAATTGCGGATAGGAATCGAAAGCGCCGCAATCACCAGAATCATTCCCAGGGCGAAATTTGAAATACTGGTAAAAAAGTGCAACATTTTCACATCCGCCATTTTCCAATAATCACTATGCATGAATTCTCGCAGGGCAATTTCACTCATCGCAAGGCCAATGGCCCAAACAAAAAATCCCAGGAGTAAATATTTAATGGCGCGAAGAGGAAGATCGGCCCAAAATGGCAGCTCAATATTTCTTCGGAAAATACCTGCCCACGGTTGATAGAGTCTTTCCGATAAAAATCCGATGGGACAGATCCAACTGCAAAAAGATTTTCTCAGCAAGATTGATACACTAATGACGGCCAGAAAAATAATTAAAGAGGCGGGGTGATAAGGATGGAATTCACCTGTGGAAAACCAATAGCGCAAGCTGGTGAGGCCTCCAATAGGAAGGAACGCTTCAACTCCGCTCGGGCGGGTTGGCATGGAAGTCGCGGCGTTCTCGACTTCGAAATAACGGACAAAAACCCAAAACTGGTAACCTAAAAATAGGGTAAGTGTTAGAAAACTGGCTTGAACTGCTTGCCGGATTCGCAATATGGATCGGCGGTCTTTGAGGAAAATGATTAAAGTTGATAATCGCATGTCTATATGCTATTATTGTAATGACAACTAGTGAAGCTTAAATATTATGGAGATTTCAAAATGAATCCAACTAAGATTTTAATGACTGAGCATCGTGTGATTGAACAAGTACTGAATTGTGCTGAAGAGATGGCACGACGAGCTAAAATTGATGGTTGCTTAAACAAGGCCATGGCCGAAAAGACGATTGATTTCATCGTTAATTTTTCAGACCGTTGTCATCACAGTAAAGAAGAAACACATCTTTTTCGGATGATGGAGGAACGTGGTTTTTCTCCCTTTCAAGGGCCGACAGCAGTCATGCGTCAGGAACATGAGTACGGTCGCAATTGTGTAAAGCAGATGACCGATTCTCTTAGTGGTGGTGCGGCCGGAGATAAAAGTGCTTTGGCGAAATTTATTGAAAATGCCCATAACTTTATTGAAATGTTGCGCCCTCATATTCAAAAAGAGGATAATATACTATATCCCATGGCCAATAGTATTTTTAGTGATGATGACCAGTCCGAATTGATGGCGGCCTTTCATCAAGTAGAAGAAAGTGAAATGCTAAAAGGGACACATGAAAAATATCTTGCCATTGCCGAAGAGCTTGCTAATTTTTACGGGATTGAAAAGGCCGATCTGACCAAGATTCAGGATTGTGGCAGTGAGATGGGCGGTTGTGGCGGATGTGGTGGGTTTTAGATGATTTCAAAAACCGGATTACATGCACTGAAAGCATTGGCGGTCTTATCTCGTCTTCCCGAAGGTGAGTATATCGGGGCCGCCACGCTGGCCAAAGAAATTGGGGCACCTGAAAATTATCTTGGTAAACTTTTGCAAACGCTCACCTATGAAGGATTAGTTGAATCCCAAAAAGGCAAGGGAGGCGGTTTTCGCATGGCCAAAGATTCCAAAAAGACCTCCCTTTATGACGTCATAGAACCCATTGAGCAGGTGAGTCGATGGGAGGGATGTTTTCTTGGTCGCAGTCGATGTTCTTCATCATCGCCGTGCAATTTGCATGATAAGTGGAAAATGACCCGCGACACCTATTTAAACTTTCTAAAAAGCACCAATCTTTCAGAAATTAGTGATAAAGATTGATAAAGAACAGCGTTTTGAAAGCTGCTTGCCACGACATTGGCACGTCCTAGTGTAATTTCCAGTAATTCTTTCATTGCTGGCAATACTTTGGGAACGGCGTTCTATTACTATCACAGGTATTGTGTATACGGACATGCCGACCACGGACGTATTTTCCACAGCCGTAACCACGTCTCCCTAGTCCTTTAAGACGGAGCATCTAAGCAAGTAATTGTCCTGGGGGAATGTCTTGACTCCTCGGCGAGGAGGTCCGCTCTGGAGTTGATCCGTCAGGAAGCTTCCAATCCCTTGGTGTGGAAAATGGAAGCAAAAGCGTTCTGAAAAGGCCAAGTTCTTTTGGATCACGATAGGCGGCGACACCAATAGTGATTTCTGATTGTGGAATATTAAGTCTGATGGATCTATGCAAATGATCCCAAAATGGAAAGATCGTCGAGAAGTTCGAATCTGTCTCAATCTGCACAATCGAGTGGTGGATTCCGTGCATGCGTGGAGTGACTAAGATCTTGTTCAGAATTTTTTCAAAGGGAAAAGGCAGGCGAATATTGCTATGATGAAATTGTGCCGCCGTTGTGATGAGAGTCTCAAAGAGAATCAACATGAACGGATTAATGCCAAATAAGACAATCTGTCCGGAGCGAAATCCTGTCGAGAAAATGAGTTCTCCGAAATGAAAGCGTGAGGCGGTAGAAACATCGAGATCAAGATCTACATGATGGACGTTATGGAAGCGCCACAAAAATGGGATTTTGTGATTCATCCAATGCCAAAGGTAGAGAGTATAATCCAAGGCCAAGAGCGAAGCGATTATTTCCACTTCACTCGATAGTTTGAGGAGCGGAAAGATTCCGAAATGGGTATGAGCTGTCCAATTTGAAATCAGAAAAACAATCGGAAAAAAAAAGAGACGAAGTACAATCGCTCCAACCGCCGCAATTCCAAGATTGACTGCTATTCGAAAAAATTTTGGGCGGGTCATTTGTCTTAGTGGACGGCGATACTCGAACCATAGACACACGACAAGCATTCCAATCAAAAGAGCGACACGAAGGGTGATACTAAATGGATGTGTTTCAATCATTAAGGAAATGGCCCTTCATTGTGCTCACATATTAGTATATGTCTTTGATTTTTTTCGACCATTCTTTGAGCTTTTGCTCGAGATCATCGAGCGATGCACTTAAATCTTGTTTCAGTTTTTTCCAGTCTTCCCCAGTTTTGTCTTTTAAGGCATTTAATTCCTCTTTGAGGTCGCTTTCCTTTTGTTTGAATTTTTCTAGCGTATCTTGATATTTTCTGTTCTCTGTACGACTCATTTTTTTCACTTTCTCTTTTACTTTTAATTCCAGATTTTGGATTTCCAACTTCAGTTCATTTAATCGTGCTTGAAGTTTGATTTGCATTTCTTCACTTTGTTTTTTTTCAACCTCTATTTCATGAGTGGCGGCGGAGATATTTGAACCGCCATCCTCCAGCATGCCTAAGGAACAGAAGACAATGATAGACATGAGTAATTTCGCAAGCATCGTTTTTTTCCTTGTTAAAATTCGAGAAGGAACACAAATCATGAAATAAAAAAACATCAAACTCAATAGCATGATACATGCGAATAAAAGATTATAGTCATCATGAATCAGTGTTCTGGTAAGGAAAAAAAATTACTCTATATTTTTTTTAAATGGCACAAACAAATGCTCAAGGCCATTAACCTTAATTTCATAAAGTTGCGCCAAGAGACGGCCCAGTTCACTTTTTGGTAGGCCCTGATTATAAAACCAAATTACATAAGGTTCTGGCAGGTCAATCAACAATTGCCCTTTGTATCTTCCGAAGGGCATTGGCATGGTGGCCAATTTTATCAGATCTTCGGGTTTGAATTCAGTTGTGTCCATGACATCACCATTGCAGACGTTTCTAACGTCCTAATACATTAAAGAGAATTTAACTTGAAGAAGATTTCGCTTTGAGATAAAAGTTAAACGAACGTTTGACTTAAATTTAACGCTAATGCTCTATTGAGGTAACTAATGGTAATTATTAATATAGGAAGGATATTTCAAGTTCTTCTGGTCCTCGATTTCATCCTGCCAGCGCAGGCCATTGCCTATAGTTTTGAAGATTACCTGCAAGATGTTCGAGGAAAAAATAGTGCTCTCCAAGGCGCTATTAAATCCATCCAGGGTTCCCTCTTGCGAAGCAATGAGGCCGCGCTTTACCACCGTCCGAGTTTTTTTTTCAACGGTCAGTATAGCGACGATCAACGTCCCACCGCGGCGCCCGCTTTTCAAGGAAGTGAAACCATCAGAAAAACTTTTCAATCAGGACTTACCCATCAATTTCAATTTGGGGCCAAGGCGAGTCTTTCCTATAACATTTCCGAAACTACTATTATAGGCGCCAGTCCGGCCCTTTTGCCCGAGTCTAATTTTTTTGACATGGCACCTGCGTTTGAGCTGACGCAGAGTTTGTGGAAAAACTGGCTGGGGCGTGAGACCAAGGCCAATGAAGAGATCATCGAGGCCCAAGTTAATCTCATCAATAATTCAGAAAAATATCGCTTCAAGCAACTGCTGATGAGCGCGGAAATTAATTACTGGAGACTGGCATTGGCCCAAAAGACGGTGAAAGTCCAGGCCGAGAGTCTGGAACGATCTTCCAAAATTAAAGACTGGAATTATGCTCGTTTTCACAAAGGATTGGCGGATGAGTCAGATTATCTTCAATCGACATCGGCGTTGACGGCGCGAGAGATTGATTATCAAACGGCCCTGATGGAGGAGAGAAGCGCCACCCGGGCCTTTAATACACTTCGCGAGTCTGAAGACGAAATTGTTCGTGAGGAGCTGAGAATACCTCAAGAAGAAGAGCTTTTGGCGCTCCCCATTCCCAAACGGGTTGGGAACCGCGAAGATGTTGAGGCCTCATTGGCGCAGAAAAAATTGCTCCAGGCGCAAGCGGTTTTAGGCGAAGAGAGAAATACTCCTGTTCTGGAACTTTACGGTTCCTATTCCTTAAACGGTCGCGCCGATACTTCCGCGCCGGCCATGAGTCAGTCGTTGGGCCAAGATCATCCCGCCACCGTAGTTGGAGTGCGCTTTAACACACCTCTAGATATCGCTAATTTCACTGATAATAAGAAAGGTTATGCCCATGAAATACTCGCGGCCCAATATAATTATGAGCGCAAATTAATCGAGCAGGAGAGGGAATGGGAAGATCTGGTGAATCGCTTCAAGGACTATCAAGATCGTCTCCTCCTCATTCAAAAAATGGAACAAGCTCAAAAAGAAAAATTGGCAAAAGAGAAAGTACGATTAAACCGCGGTCGATCGACAACCTTTCAAATTTTACAATTTGAACAGGATTACGCCAATGCTCAGCTCTTGAAGCTAAAAAACCAGGCCGACCTCATTACAACATATGCTCAGCTCAAGTTGTTTTCCGGAGTAATTTATGAGTAGCAAAGGTTTTTCTTTGGCCCGACTTTCGATTAGTCGACCTGTCTTTATTTCTTGCTTGGTGGCCCTATCTATTATTTTGGGACGGATCTCGCTTTCGAAATTGCCGATTGATATTTTTCCCGATGTCACATTTCCCATAGTTTCGGTCATCACGCCCTATCCTGGCGCCGGCCCAAAAGAAATTGAAACGATTGTTTCCAAAGTTTTTGAAGAGGAATTTTCCACCATCGCCGGTGTGAAAAGGATTAGTGCTATCGCTCAGGAAGGTGTGTCGATCGTAGTGACTGAGTTCAATTTTAATATCGATATTAAACAGGCCGAGCAGCAAATTCGCGATAAGGTCACTTCCGCCAGAACTAAACTCCCAAGAGACGTTAAAGAGTCGGTGATTCGAAGAATAGATCCCGCTGATCAGCCGATTATAACCATGTCACTCAAAGCGGATTTGGCCGAAGCTGAACTCTTTGATTTGGCCAACCTGGTGGTCAAGCCAAAGTTTGAACAGGTCCTCTCTGTGGGGATGGTGGAGATTATTGGTGGTCGAAAGAGAGAAATACGGGTTGAACTTGACTTAAAGAAGCTTAAAGAACGCGAAATTTCCGCGCTCCAAATTGCTGATTCCCTGGGAAAATCGGGAATGAACATTCCCGTCGGCAAAATGGATGTCACACAAAAACAAGAAACAGTTTTTCGTACTGTTGGTGAATTTCAAAGTCTTGATGAAATTAAAAACACTCTGGTCAGTTTTTATGGTAATGAGATGCCGACGACGTTGGCGAACGTGGCCGAAGTTAAGCAAGGTTTGGAAGATCAAAAAAATATAGGTTATGTGAACGGAGATAAGGCACTTTTTATAAACGTCTATAAGCAATCCGGCGCCAATACGGTGGCGGTGTCTAAAGATATTGCGAAACAAATCGAAACCTTAAATGCCCATTTAAAAAATCTTAAAGGGAATGCATTTCTCACTTTAGTGCGAAATGGTGCAAAACCGATTGAAGATAATATTTTAGATGTTTCCGAGTCAATTTATTTTGGAATCGCCTTGACGGTTATTGTAGTGTTCTTTTTTCTTGGCTCATTTCGCTCGACTCTGATTACCGGCCTGGCCTTACCTAACTCCTTACTTGGTGCCTTCATTTTAGTTTCGGCCGCAGGATTTTCGATCAATATCATGTCGCTTCTGGCCCTTTCCTTGGCGGTTGGGCTCTTGGTGGATGATGCCATTGTGGTGCGGGAAAATATTTACCGCCATTTGGAAATGGGAAAAGATGCCAAGACCGCTGCTTTAGATGGTGCTCATGAAGTTATGCTGGCGGTAGTAGCAACCACCATGACCGTACTGGCGGTTTTTGGTCCGATCGCTTTTTTAGACGGAGTGGTGGGCCAGTTTTTCAAGCAATTTGGTTTGACCATTTGTTTTGCTCTTATAATATCGCTTTTTGATGCCCTCACAATTGCTCCCATGATGTCGGCGTATTTCGTCGGAAAAATCAAGGGCCATGATGATGTGACCCAGAATCAGAAAAAAACTTTCTATGACAGGATTCTCGGAGGACTGGTGGTGCATTTCACACGTTTTCAAGATTGGCTGGCCGATGTTTATATCAAAATTCTTGGCATCACCTTAAATCACCCGCTCAAAACCTTGTTTTCGGGAGTGGTGATTTTTGCCTTGTCCATCATGGTGCTAAAATATGTCCCGAAAACTTTTGTGCCTGCTCAAGATAATGGTGAATTTGCTGTGAACTTAGAACTCCCCCCCGGTACGAGTCTTTCTGAAATGAATCGTGTGAGTATGGAAGTTGATAAGCTTATAAGAGCGCACCAAGAAGTTTTGATCAGTGTCCTCACCGTGGGTACAAAGGATGGTGAGTCCAATAAGGCCTCTTTTTACGTGCGCTTGGTTTCTCCAAAAATGAGAAAGGTAAACACTATCCGTTTTAAGGCCATGATTAGGGATGAGCTTACGCCATTTGCTTTTGCCAAACCTTCAGTGCGTGATTACGACTTTATGGGGGCAGGCATGAGGCCATTTAGCTTGAATATTCAGGGGCCAAATGAAGAGGAGTTGGAAAAGATCGCCACTAATGTCTTCGAAAAACTGCGCCATCATCCTTCGCTGACAGATGTAGACCTTTCTTTTCGTCCCGGGAAACCGGAATTTCAGGTTATTCCTGATCGTTTTAAATCCGAACGTCTGGGCGTTTCCACCAATGTGATTGGTTCGGAACTTCGAACATTGATGCAAGGACAGACCCCGGCGGTTTTTAGAATGAAAGGTGAAGAATATGACATTCGCATTCGTCTGAAAGAAGATCAGCGAAATTTGGCCGAAAGCTTTAGCAAAATATATGTTCCTAATATGAATTATCGCTTGATCCAACTTAAGAATGTGAGTGGAAGTTTAGAAACGACCGGCCCGGCGACCATCACTCGCCAAGATCGTCAACGATATTACCAAATTGGTGCTGATATTGCCCCTGATGGGCCTGGAATGGGAGGAGCGGTTAATGAAGTTAAGCGTATTTTCCGTGACGAGATAAAATTGCCCGAAGAAATGGGATATAGATTTGTCGGCCAGGCAGAAAACTTTCAAGAATTGATTATCAGTATGCTCAAGGCCGCAGGTCTTGGGACTCTGCTCATTTATTTGGTGCTGGCCTCCCTCTACGAATCTTATATCCTCCCATTCACCATCATGATGGTACTTCCTTTGGGCCTTTGTGGTGCCTTCTTCGCACTCTTTCTGACCAAGGCCTCTCTTGATCTTTTCTCCATGATTGGTTGTATTATGCTTTTGGGTGTGGCCACCAAGAACTCGATTATTTTGGTGGATTATATCAAGCAACAAATCAGCAAAGGTCTGGCAATGAGAGAGGCCATCTTGAAGGCAGGGCGTGATCGTCTTCGTCCGATTCTCATGACATCTTTTGCCTTGGCCGCAGGCATGAGCCCCATCGCCATCGGATTAAACGAGGCTTCAAAACAGCGCACCAGCATGGGAATTGCTTTGATTGGAGGAATCATCAGTTCGACCTTCCTCTCTCTTCTCATTGTTCCTGTCGCCTTCACTTATCTGGAACGTTTCCGTCTATGGTCTGGCGGAATTATGAAACGCATTTTTATCGGCAAAGTTGACGAACCTAATAACAGAAGAGTGGAACAATGAGTCTACAAAATCCTGATACCCGAGAGCGTATTCTTCAAGTCGCCACCGATCTTTTTGCCGATCGAGGGTTTGACGGTGCTTCCGTGCGTGCGATTGCTAAAAAGGCAAACGTTAATTTGGCAGCGGTGAATTACCACTTCTCCAATAAACAGAATCTTTATTATGAAGTCCTTCGCCATGGTATCGCCCAACTTACTTTTCAAATGGAAACGCTGGCGCAAGAGAAAAAACGTACGACGGTTGAATTTTCCCAGAATCTTTATGAAATGCTTTTGAAAAATGGCCCGCAACTAATCAACAATTTTAAAGTACTCTTAAACGATTTTCCGCTGCCGGGCGATTTGATCACAAACCAGCAGGCCGGTCCGCCTGGGTCCGAGTATATTCTGGCAATCTTGGAGCAGGAATTGGGCAAGAAACTTTCAGAGAGCGATGGCCTATGGGCGGTGCGGACCATCTTCACCTTCATTGTCCATACCGCCCTCATTGCCAGTACTCACTTAGGAAAGCAAAACTGCCGTCACATTTTTGAAACGAAAGTGGTGGAAAAGCATATTGCTCGTTTGGTGAAGTCTATTCTTCGTGAGATGGCCTGACCAATGAATTAACTCGGGCCATATTGGCCAATCATGATTTTTCATCTACAAGTATCCTTAAACAAACAAGGATGTTTTTAGATGACGGCCAGCTCACCCAAGTTTTTGATGCGCGAAATCCCGAGACCCGCGAGTACGACGAGAGAAACCGCTTAAAAAAACGGACGTTTGCAAGCGGCAGAATTATTGAAATGACTTTTGATGACTATGATCGAGTTTTAA
>JACPIU010000019.1 GCA_016187935.1 Bdellovibrio sp. | reverse complement strand
CCGGCCCCCGCCTGATGAAATGCTTTCTCTGCTTAAGGTCAGGCCGACAGAACCTTTGGATTTGGTAAATGATTTTTATGAGCAGCTAGATATGGCGATATGAGATGCCTAAAAGTCAGGAGCGAAGCGACTCTTTGTTCAAGAGCAAGTTAAACCCTATCGTTTAATCACCGCCATTTCGCCTGAACATCCGCTCAGAAAAAATTTCGAGACCTTTGTGCATGAGTACGATGATGAAAACAAACTCTATATCTCATTATCGATTCAAGAAGGTACGAGTTGGATTGGCATGATCCAGGCGCTCAAGAAAATTAGGGCCGAGATTTTAAGCATTCGTTTTGTTGATGATGTCTATGACTTAAGCAGTGCCCAATATCCAAAAGCGGTAGGCCCGCATTTCAAACTTGAGAGTTTTCTGTTGGATAACGGAGAATTGCGGCCTGAAAGTGCAGGGTATCTCGATAACCAGCTTTTTCAGGGAATGTACATGAGTAAAGAGCATAATGCCTTTCTCATGACGATCGTATTTAAGAGCAATTTTGACCGCAGACTCAGCAAAAATGTTTTGGCCGAAATAGAGAGCATTCTGAAGTTGCACCAGAATTCTCTCTATACTTATCACTTGTTGGGAGATCTCTATCAGCAAACGCAGTTTCAACTGGAAATACAACGAAGCAATTTACAGGTTCTCCCGATTTTTATTTTGCTTATTCTCTTATCCTTTTATTATTTCTTTCGATCTTGGGGTGTCTCAGCCGCTGCTCTCTTCATTATTGGAATGAGTTATCTTGGGACAGTGCTTTTCATTGCATGGTGGGAGAAATCTTTAAGCCCTTTGGCAAGCATGTCACTCTTTTTTGTTTTTGTTATCGCAACTTCGGATTTGGTGCACTATTTTACCGCTTTACAGAGAAAAGGTGAGGAGGGAGCGGCCTTGGTTTTTTGGCCGTGTTTCATGACCTCCTTGACTACGTTTATCGGCCTGGCCTCACTGCTTTTTTCCGAGATCGTGCCCGTGTTCAATTTTGGGCTTTATTGCTGTTGCGGTACGGTCGTGGCCTTTGTATGTACTTTTTATTTCTTGCCCATCTTGATTAAAATTTTCAATATCAAAATCACCTCTGTTCAGTCCAATCGCGATTTGGTGCAACCTCATCTCTTGTACAAGTATATAAAACCCCGCAGATGGAAGATTGTATTGACCTATTTTATTCTCGGCATCTTGTCTATCGCTTGCTTGTCTCGCTTAACTTTTCAAGATAGTTTTTTGGAAGTGTTCACCAAAGATCACCCCCTCACTAAGTCGGTTGAGGCCTTCAGACGCGATTATGGATTTGCCGGCAATTTGGAGTTATTACTCTTGGCCGATAGTGAAAAATTGGAATCTGTAGAATATCAAGAATTGCTGCAGAATCTTGACCAAGAACTGAGGGCCTTAGACAATGTCACCGGGATTGCCAGTGCTACTGTTATTCGACAGTTCATTCAGGCCAGCACCCCGCCCGGACAAGGTGATGTTGAAAATTCCTTACGTTCCATGCGCGATTCAGGTCTGTTTAAAAATCTCTTTCCTTTCTTTAAAAACCAAATGCGATGGATTGTCCGACTGCGCTCTCTCAATTCCCAGGATATTGAGAAGACCAGCTCACAGATCAGCACTATTTTGGCAAAGCCGAAGTATAGGGAATTTTTTGGCCATGAAATTACCGGATATACGAAGGTACGTTTGGGCGTGATGGTGATGATTTTTGAAAGTTTTTATTCTTCTCTCCTTTTGACCGTCTTGGGAATTTTTTTATGTTTCACTCTTTATTTTAAGTCTTTTCGAATAGCGATCTTTGCCATGGTCCCCAATCTCTTTCCCCTGGTTGCGATGTACGGAATCGCGGCCTATTTCAATGTTCCCATTGATTATAATTTGATCATTTTGAATTCTGCCGTCATGGGAATCGGAGTCGATGATTCCATTCATTTCTTGCACCATTTACTGAACACAAACAATCGGACAATGTTGGAAAGTAGAGTAAAACGATCTCTTTATTTTATGTACGCTCCGATGACTCGAAGCACTTATCTTTTCTTGTGGGCCTTTCCTACCTTTTTTATCACGGACTTCCGTCTGTTTCATAATATTGCTATTTTTTTAATGGTTGGTCTTTTTTTGGCCTTGGTGGCCGATGTTGTCTTTAATCCTGCCTTCATCTTGATTCTACGCGATGGCAAATTTTTACAGAAAAAAATCAGTCTTTCTTCCTAAACTAAAAGCGCATACCATTAAATGGGTATTATCTTATTCAATTAACAAAGGATTGTTAAAAATGCGAACTTCATGGATGTATGTTGGGGTCATGATTCTTATTTTATTGGCCGGCTGTGATGGCAAGCGAGGCCCTCAAGTTGGCGATAATTCCAGCATGTCGATCCGGCGCCCGGCCTCTGGCCAAAACTCCTCATTAACTATGCAAATCGATGAGAGAATCAAGACGGTTCGGTCGGTTACTGATGTAAAGGAAGTTGTCGCCTTGACCACCCAATTGGCGAAAGAAAATCCTAACGATAAGGGCATGCAAGTTTATAGCGCGATGATGAAAGTTTTCAAAGCAACAGAAGGAATCGTGGATCGTTTGAATTCCGGTGATAATGGTCTATCCCAAAGCGAAATCGTAACAGTCGGTCTCATTAGGAAATTAAATACTAATCTTTATCGCGTCGGCCCTCATTTCGTTCCGATTTTCGATTATGTTTTTGGCGACACCGAAAAGAGTGATTTGAAAAAAATAAAACGATATAGTGATTTGCAAAATCACTATATCAATAAAGTCTATCCTGAAGTTGAATCCGCCATTCAAATTTTAAATGAGGTCGTGAAAGGAGATGGTGCCGATGACCTAAATAAGACCATTTTTACTTTTGACCTCGCTCTTTTGATTGGAGATTCAAAGGCCGAAAAATTAATCAATCCTAAGAATCGTTATCTTGAAGTGACCACCGATCATATCCATTGGGTTTTGGCCGATCTTCATCGTTATCAGGCGGCAATGAGCTACTGGGCCAGCTATAACTTTGATGGTATTGATAGTTTGCGCAAGAAATATCAACGCAAATATGCTGTTCGCGGTTTAGTGGATAAAATTTTTAAGACCCATTATACCGAGGCCATCTTGGCCCGTGATTTTTATAAGGAAATCATAAAAGATAAATATCGCAATTTGTTTACCATGCGAGACGTAAAAGTGAAGGATAAATATCTCCTGGTGCATTCACGTGATCATTCCTTGGCCGCGGTTAAGCATCGCATTCGAGCAGTGAAGGGACTTGAGGTTTCGAAAGATTTTGGAAAGGATAATAAGTATATTGTTTCCCCTCGTTGGCTGTTAACTACGACATTGGCCAATAAGGCCAGCTTGGAAAAGCGCCAACGTTTTCTGGTCTCGACCGGACCTCAAATGTTTAACGACCCGTTTTTCACTCAGTCTTTTGAGTTGAATCTGGCCGAGTTGTATAATCCCGCCAATGCTTCCATCCGGGATTTAAAGCGTCTGATGCCAAGACCTGAAAATTTTAAACGGGCACGTTCTAAAAAAGACCGTTTGCCACTCTTCCTCTATGGCGATGCTCCCGATTCCTTGCCTGATTACACCATGGCGGGGATTTTCCCCAAGGCCCGTTCGATGGGAGATTTGAAGTTGGCGATGGAGGTTCTCTCGCATGACAATGCTCTTCCGCTCTTCGGTGGATGGATGGATTTGTTTTTATAGGGGGGCATGGTGGGTTTATTGGATGGGAAAAAAGCGCTGATCCTGGGCGTGGCCAATCAGCGCAGTATTGCGTGGGGGATTGCTCGTGCTTTTCATACCGCAGGCGCTACTGTGCGCATTTCATGCCAGGAAGAGCGACTTAAGCAAAAAATAGAGCGGACTGAAGAAGGGCGCATTGTTGACAAGATTCACCTCTGTGATGTGTCTGATGAAAATTCGGTGAAAAGTCTTTTTGCCGATATTGCCAAGGATTGGCCGGTACTTGATATCTTGGTGCACTCCATCGCTTTTGCTCCCATGCAGGCCTTGGAAAATCGTTTTTCTTTGGCCACAAAGGATGATTTTCTTTCCACTATGGCCATTAGTGCCTACTCACTCATTGAAGTTTCCCGTTATGCCCGTGCTCTTATGCAAGGCCAGGGCGGAAGCATCATGACCCTTTCGTATTTGGGCGGCGACCGCGTCTTGCCTGGATATGGGATTATGGGACCGGCCAAGGCGGCGTTGGAGAGTTGTGTCCGTTATCTCTCCTATGATTTAGGGCCGGAAAAAATTCGCGTTAATGCTATTTCTGCCGGGCCATTAAAGACTCTGGCCTCCTCGGCCTTTGGAAATTTCAATGAAGCGCTGAAGTTGATCGAAGAAAAGACGCCCTTAAGGCAGAATATCACCATTGATGATGTGGGTGGTTTGGCGACCTATCTGGCCAGCGATCTCTCTAAGAGGGTGACAGGTTCGATTCATTTTGTAGATAGTGGGGCGCACATAATGGGTGGATAGCACTGAACCCACAATTTGCACTTTGCTTTGCATTTTCACTCACGTGAAAATCTAATTGTAAGGAGTAGAATTTATGGGTTCGGTATAACTTGCACATTCGGTTTAAAGGTGACAGTCAAGAACTCCGTCAGAAGAAAGAGAAAAACAAATTCCCCAATTTCATGCCCGATGGCGCCTAAGAAGAGATCACCAACCAGACGATTTAAAATAATCTCAAAATAAGTGTAGCACAGCATTCCGGCACCAAAGAGAATGGTATTGAGTCCGATCAGTTTGGTGGCGAGTTTTTTTGAAGAGTACAGCATCAATCCTGCTATAACGATAATCCCCACAATGCCGGGGAGAATTTTGTTTTCTAAAATTTGGGTACTCTTGGGCAAAAAGAATGCCACGCCGATTGTTTTATAGTTAGGATCGAACGATTTCAAAAGAGGGATCAGGGTAAATTCGTACCAACGATTGACGCTTTCAAAGGGCAGAATAAACTTGGTGGGATCGGCCGTGATGATCTCGGTTGAAACAAAAAAGGGCGGGAATACCGCCAAGAAAATAAACGTACCAAAAATTAAGACAGTCGAATTGAATTTGCAGGTTTCACCCGCCAGCAGAGTACAACCCTTGCACATTTTATTGAGGACACATTTTTTTTCAGCGTAAAAAATAATTTTCTTATTGAAGAGTAAATACAATCCCACCGCAAAGAGTCCCATGCCTGTACTTGACGAAAGGGCATGAATGGCACGCATAGTGGCGTCCGAACGCATTAATATCCAGGTTTCGACTCCACAAAAAGTTTCAGAGATAAAAAAGGCGATGAGTGAAAAATACAGCCATTTGAACTCCTGACGGTTTTCTTTCGGGATGACGGCCCACAATTTTTTGGGGGGTGAGGCATGTGTCGAACGATACATCTTGTAGATGAGGTTGGCGGTAATCAGCATAATTGGGATTTTAAGTCCTATGCTGACTGTGAGGGCCAAGAGTACTGCACCGAGATCCATTTTTTAATTCCTTTGATATTGCATATCCTACTCTTATTGAAAGATGAACATTTCAGTGCAAGTTTGTTGTTTTTACAGGGTAAATCCTTTGCATTACTTTTCTTCTTTAAAAAACACAGGATAGGCGGACTTAAAGTAACGAATAGTGATCATCTTGAAGAGATTTTCGGAGTTTTCTTGTACGATATCATTCTTGGGAAGATCAAATTTCTGTTCCGCCGCTAATCTGGCAAGCTCCTGATCTTGAGTTTCGCCTTGGTACTCGTAGTTTGCTTTAAGAAGATCATCGAGTTGACTGGTATTAACTCCGGCGGGGAGTGTGGTTTTGCTGATAAGTTCTCCATAGGCGGCTTCGGTACTTTTGATAGATTTTTTTAACACTTCTTCTGGTGGTACCAAGTTCTTCATCTGATCCATGAAGGAAGCAATTTGCGCACTCTCTTTAGGTGCCATTTGTTTTATCGCCTGCTGAAGATTATCAGAAAATCTTTTTTCGTGACCTTCAAAATCAATAGGTTGTTGACGTGCTTCTCCTAATTTGCGATTGAGAAGGGCCCTTAACTCATGCGCGCGTTTTCGCATTCCGCGCGCAGCGGAAGCAAGGGTATTGACTGTTCCAAGCGTTTTACCATCGGCATTCTTTTGACCACTCAGACCATCTGTGGCCTTGCTGGCCAGGCCTGCGGCCCGAAGCGTTTCAGCGTCTAATCCCAAAACACTCAGTCCTGCTTGCATTTGTCCCGTAGTCTCCAAACAGTTTCCTTTTCCATCTCCATGTAAACAAGGAAAAGAATTTTTTTGGGTTAGGGGAAGCTGGTTTGTGTCTTCAAGTTCTGCCATAAGATTAATATTACTCCAAGGAGTTCGAGTCACTCCTGGAGTTGAAATGTTCCCGGCCATACTGGCTTTTGGGTTTAAAATTGAATCAATCACTCTAATATTTTCCTGCAGGGTTTGTTCGGTAACAAAACTCAGACCGGCGGTGGTCATGGACGCACTTCCAATAATTCCATAGGCAATGCCCCGGACAAAAGGCAGACCCATATATTGGTTAAAGAAACTCGGCCAGAGAAATTTTGCCAGTAATCCGGCCACAATCCCTAGCCCGATAAAGGGAAATCCAAGCGCCAGAGCGATGGTATTTTCTGTTTTATCAGCGCTTTTTGAGCCATCACCAATTTTGGTTGGGTCGTATCCTGAGAGGGGCGATTCGGCCCATGCTTCATCCAATAAAAAACGAAACCAGGGATTTTGTTGCATGACATATTTCGGCGTCGGCGTGAAATTATTTCGCGCAAAGATCATGCCTGTGGGGCATTGATACAAATCTTTCCAAGTAAAGAAATTACTCGCCTCACAGATGGTTTTTGTATCCAGAGCATAAGCCTGTGCATGTCCGCCTGAATTCGTGGCACTTGACCCGGCAGCTCCAGCACCTTTGTTACTTCCTTCGGCGGCAGCAGGTGCTGCTGCTCTCGTTGTTGATGAGGTGGTTGAAGTGGTAGCGCTGCCAGTGGGCGGGGCCATAGGAGACATTGCAAGAACTTTAGATAGCGCCAGTTCTGTCGCTGCCATGGCCTTATTTTTCGCTGTATCTATGGCCGCGGCGGCTTGGGCAGCTTTAGCGGCCGCAATGGTGACACATTCAGGATGGACAGTATCAAGGCACCCCGCCACCATCTGATCCAATTCCTCTTTCATGGCCGCTTTAATGGGGACATTTTCCGTCGTGGTCTTGGCAAGGAGAAGCTGCCCTTGGTTTATGGCAAGAAGTCCCATGAATTTTCCAATGACGGCGGCGCATTTCTCACATTCGACGGTAACTGCGGCGGTACATTCGGCAATGCAGACTGCGGTGGCCGCGACTCCCGCTCCGGGGGCAATATTGGCCGCTTGGCCTGATTCACATTTTGTTTGGCATTCTGACTGACCAGTCCCTGGACAGGTTGAGGCAAGCAGCGTGACCGATTTCGCCGCACTTCCGAGGCAGGCCATGAAACTACCTATTTGCTGAAAGGCCTGAATCGTTGATACGATTGCGGCAGCGTAGAATGTTGCTGCCGCTGCAAGCTGAAACATCATTTTGATTCTGATCACTTTTATTGCATCCTCATAGGATTTTTTTTGATCTTTTAAATAATCCATTTGATCTGTTTTAAGTTTCCCCTGACGGTCCCGAGTCACATCAATAGAGCGATTGTTAATACCTTGATACATAAAAGTCGTGATCGCTTCGCCTGCCAGATAGATGAGGGCGCCGGCCCCAAAAAGTAGCACATCAATCGAAAAACCCTGACAGCTACTGATGGCAAAAAAACCGCCCACCGCAATCATGAGCATAACCGCAAAGGACATCCAGCGTTCTGTGATAATGACGTTCCCTTGCGTGGCGAAGTTGAGTTTCTCTAATTGGTCTTTAACGGGTGCGGGTACATCTTTAAGGATGGGAGTGTCGTTGAGAAGAGCACTCTTTTTAATCGCCGTACCGGCACCTTGGGAATTCCCGTTATAAGTTTGTTGCTGATTCTCCTCATGGTGCTCATCACCCGATGCAAAAGCGGACTTAAATGATAACAAATTTGAAGTTGAAACTTGTAGAGGTAAAAAAATCGATAAAAGACAAATCAACATTTTATGCCACATAAAATCACCTAGGTATAAAGCTCAAGGGATAAAAGTTCCTTTAATTTTGATGGAAGCTTGGGCGGCCGTCAAAAATTTTGCCAGTGTTATATTTCAAACAGCAGATTGCCCTCGAAGCGATGGAAATTGCTTGCTGAAGCATGGCCTGATACCTGCACTCTCCTTGTTGGGGTTTTTCTTGGGAGGGGTTATGAAAGAAATATTGGCCTTGATTGCCATGGCATGGTGCTTTGGTCTCGTGAACATCGTTCAGGCCGATCATGATTGTCAAAGGCCAGTCGGATTTGTTTGTGACCTGGCCCAACTAAATCAGTATAGGCTATCACTTGATCTAAACCGTCAGCAATTAAAGAATCGGTTTGATGATCGGCCCAGTATCGATCACAGTGAAGTTGAACTCGCCATTGAGGAGTACAGGCGTGATCTCAATGAGCTCAGGTCCTGTCAAAGAACTTTGGGGGCAACGCTTACTTCTTGTCACCTGAGTCTGAACGTCAAGAATTCCATAGGGGGAAAATACTTTCTGCGAGAGACAGTTATCAACATGACGGAGGTGGGTGGAGAGTGCCTTCGATCGGAAGAGGCCCGGGAGCAGGAAATCATCAACGACACAGGCAAATCAATTGCTAATTCTCTCAATGGTCACTGGATTTTTCAGCATGTCGCTCCCACTTGTCAGTCTAACGGAGCGTCTGGTGCCAGCACGACGCGCATTTTCACCTTGCGAGGATATGATGAGGCCTATCCCAACAGCAAGGGCTACTTTCAGCTCATTGATTGGGCGGAAAGTGACAGCTATGACTATCAGGTTTCCCAGCAATGGGCACGCCAAATTCAAATGGGCCAGCAAACGACTCTCGCTGTGCGTGGGGAAGACAAGTTGATTAAATTTGAATTTTCCAATGGGGCCTATCTTGCCCTCGATGGTGATTCAGACACCATTGTTGATTCCAATTTCCTGGCGCAAGAGCATTTTATTTCAGGCCAGTGTCGTACCAATGAAACCCAGAGCGGTTCAGGTTCAGTTCAAAGGCGGGCACGCTTTTCACCTCAACTGAACTTGTCGGCGCCTTACAACAATTTACCAGTAAAAACAATTAAGAACTAAGCGTAAGCATACTTATTCTTCCTAGGCCCTTTCGAGGGCCTATTTTTTTTGTCATAATCAATGTTTATGACAAAGTTTATCTCTCGCCTCTTATATTGCCTGGTGGTTATTGGGTGCATATCTTGTGCTACGACTAAGACGCAAAGTACTTCGGAAGTTGCACTCGATTATATCTTAGGACATGTGCGCGACACTTTGGTGGAGAGCAAAAATTCCTATGGTGATTTGGTCAATGCACTTTTGGCCGAAACCAGTCTTACTCCCAAGGCCAAAAAGATATTGTCTGATAAGCTGCTTGAGTTTTTCAATGGTCAGGTGCTCTATAAAAAAGTGCAAGATTATTATTGGCGCTCGTTGGGGAAAGATTTTTTTGTCATGGCGGCCGATGAGTTGGCCCAGGGGGGGCCACAAAATCTCCATATGAAAGAACGCCTGGACTTGAATCCCAATAACTACCAGGCCTTTCTTAAAAATCGCAAGGCCTTCCCCGATTGGGATGAGAGGGCGGTTATCATTGATTCGTTTGATGAGCTGAATAAGGTGAGCAGAACCTTGATGGCCTCATTTCATAATATGCACCAGATTCTTATTACCGCTATGAGTATTGCCGGAACTCCTCCCGCCGAAATTCAAAACCTCGATCAATCTTTGCAGCAATTAGAGGGAAATATCCAACTTCAGACCATGTATTTCATAAAAGAGGCCATGAAATACACTTATCAAGATTTTACCAAAGAGGATTTACTTTTTTTGAAGACCTTTTATGAGCGTCCCATGATGCGGCAGATTTTTGATCGAGTTGAGGAGGCCATAGGTCAGGCCTATGCCTTTCAATTAGGGGCCTTTAAGGCCGCTTACAAACCTTAAGGAGCTAACTATGAATATCTCTGAATATCGCAAGTTTGATGGTGTCGGTCTGGCCGAGTTAATTAAGAAACGCCAATTTTCCCCTCAAGAGGCCTTAAGAATGGCCTTGGAAACGGCCTATAAATATAATCCCAAAATCAATGCCATTATTACCTTTTTGGAAGAGCACGCCCGTGGGCTTATGAATCAGTTGGAAAAGCGTTATGATCAGAGTCAAGAGATCCCTTTTTTTGGCGTTCCTTTTCTGCTTAAAGATTTGTTGGCCGAATTCAAAGGGACGGCTCTCTCCCAAGGATCAAACTCAACCAAGAATGAAGTTTCTCAAGAGCATAGTGAAATCACCAGTCATTATTTGAACGCCGGCCTGGTGATTTTTGGCAAAACCAATCTGCCGGAATTTGGCATTATGGGAACGACAGAACCCAAGGCCTTTGGGCCGACTCGAAATCCTTGGAATTTGAATCACAGTACCGGGGGATCTTCGGGAGGATCAGCGGCGGCGGTTGCCCTTGGAATTGTGCCATTGGCGGCCGGAGGTGATGGGGGAGGTTCTATTCGCATTCCTGCCAGCTGTTGCGGGATTTTCGGTCTGAAACCTACTCGCGGCCGAACCCCAAATGGGCCATCTCTTGGAGAGTTGTGGGATGGAGCGGCCGTGCAACACGTTCTTTCTCGTTCGGTGCGAGATAGCGCCGTGGCCCTCGACCATTCTCTGCATGTTTCTTCACCCACATCTTTTAGGCTCGATCGTCCAGGTCTCTCCTATAGCGCACTTCAATCGAACAAGGGACCACGCTTAAAAATCGCTTTCACCACCAAGCATCCATTGGGAATGCGCGTGGACTCTGATGCCGTCAAGGCGGTGGAAGAAACGGTGGTGCTGCTTAAAAGTTTGGGCCACCATGTGGAAGAAAGTGAGTACGGTGTTGACGGTGAAGCTATCGCGCGGTCATACATCACTATGGTGGCTGGGCAGGTTGCCGCTCAAGTGGAGGAAACAAGAAAAAGATTGGGCAAAAATAGCATCGCCAAAATGGAATTGATCACCCGCGCTTTGCACCTGGTGGGCCGTTCTCTGAGCGCTTGTACTTATGTCGAGGAACGCAATCGCTGGCATCTCTATACCCGGCAAATGCATAATTTTTTCAATCGCTATGATCTGGTTTTGACTCCGACTCTCGCTCGTCGGCCGGTCAAAATTGGAGAACTGGACCCGAAATGGTACGAAGTTATCGGATTGAATGCAGCCATATTCCTAGGCGCTGGTAAACCTCTTTTGGCGGTTGGGCTGATTGATCAAATGGCGCGACAGTCCTTGGAGGTGGTGCCCTACACTCAGCTGGCCAATTTAACCGGAATCCCCGCCATGTCAGTGCCTCTGTATTGGTGTGCTGATCAGATCCCCATGGGCTCCCACTTTATGGCCCCGTTTGGGCGTGAAGATCGTCTCTTCCAATTGGCCTTTGAATTGGAGGAGGCACGTCCTTGGAAGGATAAATTTCCGGCCCTTGTGCAAGGCCAGTGACCATCCAAACTTATTTCCTTATACCTGTTTACTGATCCAACCTTTATCCAAGAGGCATTGCTTTACAAACTCGCTTTTTTTGCCTATTCCCACCAGTCCTCCCGTATCCGGGTAGACTCTTTGTGCTTCTTGTTCACACTCGCGCGAGTCCACAGTAAATTCTTTACCGCCCTTGGAAGGATGCTCATAGGTGGGAGGTCTATCGCAGGCAGCGAGGAACAAGAGCATTGCCAAAAACCACATCACAGAAAAGCGGCAGAAAAAAACAGAAGAATGATGATTTGAAGTTGTCATGCACGCCTCCAATTACACTCTGTAATTGCATGGCGGCCCGACCACGCGATGCCAACCTCCAATAGCGAAGCTATTGGACCCTTATTGATAATTTTACCATGAGCGTGATTCTTGCCTTTGGTGGAACCTGAGACTCATGAATTTGTATTTGGCCCGGGATAGAACATGAGAATGATCATGTTTCGATTTTTAGTGCCCCATTTTTCGGGCACTATCAGTGGTTTACTCTTTTTGCGATTCGCTCAGGACATTGGTAATAACTTGCAGAAGTTTGGCCGGGGAGGCGGGCTTTTTGAGGCAGATATGGCGTGGGTCTTGAAAGGATTCGTCGAATTCAGGAAGTTCTTGAAATTCCTCGGAAGTAAAAAGGATAAAAGGAACATTAGGGTAGGATTTGCGGACGAAATTCCAAACATCCCCACCATTTTTCACGGGCATACAGTAATCACAAATAATGATGTCGAAAGCATAATTTTCTTGCAAAACTTCTAGCGCCTGAGTGCCATCTTCACAAATAGTCAGTGAATCGCCCTGGCGTCGTGGTAGAGATTGATCAAAGAGACGCTTTCGCAAAAACGGGCCGTATAAGTCTCGTATTTCAGCATCATCATCAATTAATAATAAACTCGTCATATGCATAATATTATAACCGAAATAGTCCCAAAGCCGTGTAAGATTATAAAATTTTTCTTAAGCAGATTCTTCCTACCAGCATTACCGCTAAGCCTAAGGAGATATGGATGTTTTGATTGGTCTTTTGTTGTTTTTACCTGGCAATCCTACATATAAAAAAGCATTTCCCAAAATGACATTTGAGCGAAGAATAAATGATTCTCAATGAAAAAAAAGAATTCAAGTTTTCATAGGATGTCTCAGACTAATTATGGTTTTTTGCTACTGCGTATGCCGATGGCAGATGATATATCTGAGATATGTTTATTGATTGTTTGGTTTGCGCAGAAAATATCCATAAATCTTTCAAAGAACTGAAGGCCTTAAGAGGAGTGGACCTATTTGTCTCCCAAGGCGAATTTGTTGCCATCCTGGGTCCCAATGGAGCTGGCAAGACAACCTTCGTGGAAATTATCGAAGGAATCCAATTACCCGATAAAGGCTCAATCCGCATCAAAGGTCTTACCTGGAAAAAGAACGCCCGTGAGATTCATAAATTGATTGGCCTTTCATTACAGGAGACTAAATTTTTTGAAAGAATAACAACTCTGGAGACTTTAAGATTGTTCGCCAGTTTTTTTGATCTTGGCGAAGACCGAGTTCAGAAAATATTGGATATGGTCAACCTACGGGATAAAGCGCAGGCGCGAACGGTTCATTTGTCCGGTGGCCAACGGCAGAAGCTTGCCCTTGGTATCTCTATCCTCAATGAACCCGAAGTTCTCATCCTCGATGAGCCCACCACCGGCCTTGACCCTGCTGCCAGACGGGAGATTTGGAATATCTTGAGCGATTTAAAAAGCAAAGGAAAAACATCTTTGATTCTCACCACGCATTACATGGAAGAAGCTAACTTTCTTTGTGATCGAATTATCATGATGGATAAAGGAATCATAATCAAAGAGGGATCACCACAACAGCTGTTAAAAGAAAATGGTAAAGCAAATTTGGATGAACTTTTTATATTTTTAACCGGCAGAGGTCTTAGCGATGAGACAGTTGGCCAGACTTATTGAAGTGCAAATGAAGGAAATTATCCGTGACCCCGGCGTGATTCTGTGGGGAATCGGTTTTCCTATTCTGATGGCCTGGGGACTGGGACAGGCATTTTCTTCAAAACCAATCAATATTCGCTCAATTGCTGTGGTAGAGAAGTTCGATTCTAACCATATTCTCATGAATTATGTTCTGAAACATGCCCAGGAGTCCTCTTCGGCAGAAGATCAAATTAGAAAATTTGAAAAGACTTTTGAAACGCGCGCCTTCGGAAAAAATAAAATCAATTTTTATATTACTTCTCAAGAGCACGCCACCCTATTACTCAAACGCGGCATCACCATTCTGGTGGCCCATGAAGATACTCATGGCATTAGATATGAATTTGATCCCAGAAACCAAGAGGCACAAATTACGTACTTTATCGCCCGTTCCCTGATTGAGAATAATTTAAAGGGCCATGGTCAGGAAGAAGATAAGGTCCAACCTGTCAATGTTCCCGGAACCAGATATGTGGATTTCTTTGTTCCCGGGCTGGTAGGAATGGGCATCATGATGTCCTGCATGTGGGGTGTTAGCTATAGCTTAATTGAAAGAAGATCGAAAAAACTGCTGCGCAGACTTTTGGCAACCCCGATGAAACGATCTTATTATTTATTTTCACAAATTTTTACCCGGATGATCATGGGGCTGATTGAGGCCTCTCTCTTAATTTCTTTCTCCCTCTATTATTTTCACATACAAATTAGTGGCAGTTATTTGGACCTTCTCACGGTTTATTTGGCCGGCAATTGGGCCTTTAGCGGTCTCTCGATCTTGAGTGCTTCCAGAACCACCTCTATTGATATCGGCACTGGCATTATCAATGCTATCACCACTCCTATGATGGTGGTTTCAGGGGTTTTTTTTAGTTATCACAATTTTCCGGATTGGGCACAACCGATCATTAAATATCTTCCCCTTACGCTTTTGATCGATACTCTAAGAAGGGTTATGCTCGAAGGCCCGGAGCTTGTGGTGGTGGCCAAAGAACTTTTAATTTTGGGCCTTTTTGGGACGCTTTGTTTCCTCTTCGGATTAAAGATTTTTAAGTGGTATTAGAAAGTGGTCTAAGTTTCGTTCTTGTCAGGGAAATAATTACATAACTAGCACATACACTTGGACAAATGTTCAGTTCCGAAGCAAATTGGGGGCAATGGTGTCATTGAATGAAGATTAAATATTTTTTGTTTGCCATGATCTGCGTGCTGTCCCTTTGGAATGGGATGGTTGAGGCCACCGAGAGCAGTGAGGGAGTTAATCCAACACAGCGGCAGACCTATTTATCGCATAAAGATTCGGTGCTGGGATTTTATAATAGTTTGAAATTTACTCTGATTGATTTGCGTGATTGGTTTCAACCCATCGTCGAGAGAAAAGACATAAAGAACGATGCACTTCCTCAAGGATTTCGGCCATTTTTTGAAGAGGTAAGGGAGACTATCGCTGGGATGGTGGTGCTTGGCCAGGAATGGGGACTTGCGCTCGGCCATTTTAGTGAACAAGATGCCGGCCTTCTGGCACGCATGCAGACGCAACTAGAGAAGTCAGTACAGTTTAAAATAGACTTAGCTAAAATTGTTCAAATTCTGCATGCTTCGTCGTCTCCGAATCTTGCTGATTATGCCCTGCTTAAAATGACAGACTTGGCGGGACGAAACAGTGATCTGCAAAAGTCTATTACTTCCATGTTTGAATATCGAAATAGTTTACTGCCAAATTTAAATTCACTTTTTGGCGATGAAAATGTGATGGCCCATCGCTCTTTTAATAATATTGTCTTGACTCAAGTAAAAATGACGGCAACAAGTGTACCCGATCGCAATTATATTTTGATTTCTGTGGTGGGAGAGGATTTGGCCCAAATTTCCCCTACACTCAAGGATCAGCTGCGATCAATTGTGACGTTATACCGCGAAAAACGCATGAATAAGGCCTCGCGCCATCTAAGAAGGCTTATCAGACATTTGAGAAAGGAACGCAGTACTGTCAATGCCAATTTACTTATTAATTTTATCTTGCGTTCACGCTTTTCTTTTGAAAATGCCGATGAAAATTTCGAAATTATTAAGGCACGTGATCTCTTCGATCGCATCAAGGCCAAACGTGAATATATCGCTAATTTACAAAAACAATGGGGACTGTGCTCTTCTTCCACTACGTCCTGCACTGATTTGGAGCGGAAACATCTTGAGGCCGAATTTAAAAATCACCGAGCTTCCTTGGTTACACTCTACTCTCGTTTTCAAGAGCAATATCTGAAAATGTTTGAAATGTACGAATCATTGCAGAATCTCATGCCCGAGTATCTATACTTGCATGGTTTGATCAAGCACCAGATCGAAAGAAGTCTACTGCATTTTTTTTAGACACTCCAACCCCTTGAATGTTGGAGAGGTGTCTATTTTGGCACCAGATATTTTTGCGCCATCTGAAAAAATTACTGAGGGGCCACTTAAAAATTCTAACATCGTTTACCCTTGTCATGAGGTTAACTTCTGATAAGGAGGTCCCATGAAGATAACTCAAGTCGCTACCACGCAAAGTGAGGCCTTAAACCAGGCCATTTTACTTCAAGACGCTGCCAGAGAAGAGATTAAAAATGGTGATTTAAGCAAGGCCAAATTCTTTTTGAAGCTGGCGCAAGATTTGTTTCAACTCATTCCTGATCTGCCCAATGTTCCATTTGAACAAGGTGATGTGGCATAAGTTTTTCTTCAAATTTTTATCTAAAAAGAAAGGGCCGAGAAAATCTCGGCCCTTTCTTTGTAACGGCGAGGAGATGAATTAAAAGTCGCTGTATCCAAAGTCAGGTGAAGGTTGACCGCAACGCTTCCACTGAATTTTATAAACAATTCCTGCCTTGAAGTCGGCGGTATCAACTGTGGCAAGAGCGTCTTGTCCGGTCGTTCTGAGTGACATGGCCGAGTTAACTCGAAGATTCACATCGGCACCGCAGGGAGACCATACCAAGGCCTCAACGCCGAGATTATTGGTAATCAGATAATCGGTATCCTGATATCCCACAAAAACGCGATCAGCTCGTGGTCCTCTTTGGCCGGCAAAGAAATACTCGGCGGAAAAACGCGCCTGGGCGCCGACTGGAAGAGTGACATAACCACGATAGTCAGCAGTGATAATGCTGATAGAGTAACCTTGCGGAACATGCACTGGGATCGCAATATTACATGATTTACGATCAATTTTTTTGTAGCGATCAACTTGTGCCGCAAACTGATCAAAAATTAAAGTCAGAGCTTTTTGATCAGGACTTAAGGTTACGGAAGCACTACCGGCAGGACAGCCTGTTCCACCATAACCTGGATTGCCAAGACGTATGTCATCCGCCATTACCGGGGCAGAGATCAAGGCCAGAGTCACAAGTTTCAATAAAAATTTCTTCATAACAACTTCTCCCTTTTTTCTTGAGTTGCAAAGAAAGCGCAATTCCAAATCTGCTTTTCTTCGATGGGGCCAGAATAGAAAGAAAAAAAAATAAAGGAAAGCAAAACAAACATGTATGAAACAGAAACTGCACCACGTGGTGGTGAGACAAAAAATGCATATAAGGATGCACGCATAGTCTCACTCCACGTGGAGCATTTTGTGGATAGCATGTGCAAAAAAATATTTCACTTTTTTGCGCCGAGGTGTAGTTGTCTTTTGTCGGAAGGGGTTTTCAAAAGGAGTGAGAAATGAAAAAAATGTTTTGGGTTGTTGGAATAGTGATGATGGTAAGCACCATCATTTATAGTGCGGAGCTACCGTTTGAATTTACCAATATTTCTTTGCAAGGGACGGGTTGCCCCGAGGGAACATATCAAGTTGTTCTCTCACCGAACAACCAGGCACTGTCGATACTCTTCGATCAATTTTCTGTCCAGGCCCCAATGGAAAATACTTCACCTGGGGGAAGAAGAGTTGATAACACCATCAATAACAAGATTTGCGATATTATCGTTAAGGCCAACTTAAAAGAAGGTGAGCAAGTCGCAAACATCAAAGTCAATGTCGATATTCGCGGCGCAGTTCAGCTAGACCCTCTGGCCGAGGCCTTAGTCCGTATCTTATTTTTGGAATGGACAGGACCACGTGGCTTTGGTTCGGCCGGGCGTGCCGTAGTGGGTGAAAAGCAATGGCGCAATAGAGGACCTGATCCGCTTGATGAGGAATGGCAATTGTCCCAAGAGAAAACTATTTTAACTGATCGTAGTCATTGTGCTCGCGGACATGATCGCGAAATTAAATTTGTAATAAAAAACGTAATCTTTTCGCGTATCAATCCTGCCGAGCCCAACTCTCTGGCGGTCTTGAGTCTTGATAGTGCCGACGTGGCCGGTTCTTTGCGCATGCAAATTGGCACAAAGGTCTGTGCAGGTGGGGCACCGTCTGTTCGTGGTAACGGCAATGGGAATGGACGAGGGGTGCCTACCCCCCCGATAACTCCTGGCCCCAATCGTCCATTCCCAGGGCCGGGACCTTCTGTCGGTGGGTCTGGGCCACATTGCCCTGCGGGTGTGTGGAATCCGGGACTTAGGAGATGTGTTCTTTAATGTTGTAAAGACGATTGAAAGAATTACTGAGTGTCAAAACATCACCGAAACAAGCTTGAGGCGATGTTGGAAATTGAAAAAATATTACATTTGGCGAGTTTATGCCTTTTGATGGAACAATTTTTTTCCCCCCTCTGCAAAGCTTGGTAAGGTGTGCCCATGTCCATGAACCTATTAAGGGAAGGGGTATGACCTTAGTTGAACAGTTAAGGGATGTTATTAATGATTACTTCACGAAGTTTCCCAATACTTCGATCAATGGTTTGGCGATGCGCTCAAGCGTCGGCGCTACCACGCTCAGGAGGATTTTGTCGCTGGAAATCAAAGGGGACCCATCTCCCCATACGGTGTTAAATATTGCCAGTGCTATTTCCAAAGAAAGGCGTCTTTCCAAACTGGTGCAAATGTTTGATGGGCCTATGGGAGAAGTGATTCGCGAATCATTCTCTGCTTATGTTGAGGTCGATGCTCCTCATAAATTCGATCAAGATCTGAATGAAGTGCTGCGTGATCGTTTAAGCTATTTTATCTATAAACTTGCCGCTAATCGCAGTGGTGTGCGGGAAGATGAAATTTTTGATTTATTCGGGATGCCGGGAGTTGAGCGTCTAAAAAAATTGCGCAAGGAAAATCTGCTTCGCCTGGAAGGTGCACAATATCATGCCAGCGAAAAAAACTTCTCACTGGATTTAACTGTTGCCAAAGAACATCTACCTGAGCTGGTCAAATTTTATCATCCGGAAGAACTCGATCGCGGGCTAAATATCTTTTACACTCTGTCAGAATCTTTAAACGAAGATGCCATAAAAAAAGTAAAAGAGATTCAGCGTGAAGCTGCCAAGAAAATTTATGAGATCATGAATGCCTCTGAAAGTGATGGCCCTATTCCATATTTCACCGTGCAACTTGCCGATGTGCTTGGTGCAGGCGAGAAACGTGAGCAAGGAGTACTCCAATGAAGAGCATCATTCTGTTAGCTTTTCTGCTTTTAATCTGTTTTTCCAATTCGCGAGCGGGCGAGTTTACCGGGGCAGGAAAGAGGGCCCTTGCAGTGCTCGAGGCCCAATCCATCTCTTGGGCAAGTCTTGAACGAACAGGTCATGGTTTGGTGGCCAACGGGGAATTTACCGGTGGTGGTAAATCTGTAAGTATACCGAAATTAAAGTATGTCGTGGCGCCTGATGAGGCCTACGAAATTCACGATATTGACAGCATCAAGTTTAAACCGGCCTCGGGGAATATGATTCGACCGGCGGTGGATGGATTGCCTGCTAACAAGAGCTGGAGTGATGTGGAGTTTCTTGAGGCAAATGGCAGACGATTGAACCCTGCGACACTTGAAGCGGTCATTTATAAAAAGTAGCTGGCCTAAGTAATTCGTGCAGTTTATCTTTTCTGCTTAAAGTTCTGCCTAAAGGGCATCAATGAAAGGAAAATTGCACGAAAGTTGGCAAGAGCATCTGGGAAGTGAGTTAAGTGCACCCTATATGCTCGAACTCAAATCTTTTTTGGCCTTGGAATTAGCAAAGAAAAAAATTATCTATCCTCATGGGCGTGATATTTTCAATGCCTTCAATTTCACTCCTTTTGACCAAGTTAAAGTTGTCATTATTGGGCAGGACCCGTATCACGGCCCAGGTCAGGCCCATGGATTATGCTTCTCGGTTTTACCAGATATTCCTATTCCCCCTTCACTTGCTAATATCTATAAGGAAATCTCTGATGAATTCCAGACACCTGTACCGAACCATGGTTGTTTGATTGATTGGGCAAAGCAGGGAGTTCTCTTACTCAACACAACTCTTACGGTGGAACAACATCGTGCCATGTCACACGCCGGTAAGGGATGGGAAAAATTTACTGATCGGGTGGTGGAAGTTCTCAATTCCTATCGCCAAAATCTGGTTTTTCTTTTATGGGGATCGCACGCTCAAAAGAAGGCCCAGAATGTAGATCGAAAAAAACACCTTGTGCTCACAGCACCTCATCCATCTCCCTTATCCGCTTATCGTGGTTTTTTTGGCTGTGGCCACTTTAAGGTGGCAAATCAATATCTTAACGATCAAGGTGCTCACGCCATCAATTGGTCTGTTTAATTTTTTAAAATATTGAGCATTCATCACATTGACTTGAGTCATTCTAGAGATGATTAAATACCGTGTAGACTCATAAATAGTCAGACAAAGGATTTATCTATGCAAAACAATAAAAAAAAAGATCACTCTTCAGATAAACCAACTTTGCCTCCGGCCGAAGCTCCAACTGAAATTGACGCCGATGTGCCTTGGGCAGTCCCAAAGGAAGAGCCGACCAGTCCTGATGCAGATGTCCCTTGGGCCCAACCAACCACTCCAGAGTGGCCCCCCAAACCCCAAATGCCTCCAGAAATTGGCGACAGAGAACATAAGTGACCCAATGAATTCGCTCTCGATATAGTGCATTGGGGGGGAATCTCACCGCGATGTTCGACAATCTAGCCTCTCGTTTTTACATGAAATTGAAGTTAACAGGTCTTTATTCCGATAAAAATGAGTAGGGTGTTTGGTGTTGAGACGTATCCTGTACGTTTATATTGTTGTCATCGTTATGGCTCCTGTGTTGGGGCATGCTATCAGTTTGACTTCCGAAGGAATGGAAGTCTTAAATACCACGAAGCTCACCCATATCGATCTCGATGGGGATGGGAAAATTGATCTCATTCGCGCTTTTGATTCTGATGGCTTTAATATCAAAGATCTCATTTTGATTCATTCGCGACAACCTTTCATTATGTCAAAATGGCATTACAGCTACATGCCTAAAATTTTCAATGGCGAAACTCTGCTGTATACTAGTGATAATCCAGAATTAGAAATTGGAAAGCAGCTAGAAAAACATTCAATTATTTATGATGGATTTGATCGAATCAAATCTGAAACGCATCAATATCTAGAGGCAAAAAAGAAAATTGAAATTGTCTTTAGTGATCTTGAAAAAACAATTATCACATCGGAACTTCGTCAAGGACAGTGGGTAGAAGTCAAGAGCGAGCAGAGTTTATCTCTCGATGCATATAAAACGGTAGGGCAAGTGGAACAAGAGAGACAGGCCATGAGAACCCTGGTCAAGCGTGAATATGTTGATTGTCTTGCCCATCGCCCCAGTGGTGACGGAGGTAACCTAACCAACTGCCAATCCTTGGTAGAAATGGATATGATTAGAAATGCTGCACTTTTTGCACGCAACTATGCACTTCTTACATGTAAAACAGGTGATACTATTTATACCCCTTCAGGTTTTAGAATCGATACCGCTTCTTGTTCTGATCCCCAAGAAATAGAAAATTTACAAAAGGCCTTACGAGAAGTAACAGAAAAACGTTTTACTTGTTTGGCCCAAATTAATCCCCGTTTTGTTGATGATTGCCTTACACGCTCTCTTATTCCTGAACGCCCTCGAATTCGTTGCGGGCATGGTATGGGACAGTTGACACCCCAAGAACAGCAAGAAGCAGATATCACCTGTCAAAATGATAGTGGTGACGCCAAAAAGTGGTGTTATCATGGGCTACGAGAATCAGAACAACCTCGACGTTATGCCGAACAATTTTGTCGGGATGCCTCGACCCCGGCCAAGAAAAGTGAGTGCATGGCGACAGCAATTCGATTTTATAACTCGACTAATGGTTTTGCCTGGGAGGCAAAACCAGGGGATTTTTTCTTAACTGGCCTTGATCCGATGGTGACCCGTATGCAACGAAAGCCACTTTCTGCTCCAATGGGGTTTAATGAAAAATCATCATTAGTGGATGTGATCTTCCATGAGATCCTGCATACCTGTGGACATGATGGCGGCCCCGGACACAACCATCCTCATTACAATGATGATGTTTATGGTTGTACCGCCCTCTGTAGCGGGAAAAAAGGCCAAATCACTCGGGAAGGCTGTCAGCAATGCTTAAATGTTACGCAAAATCCACAAAATGCGACTGGAACGAATAGTACATTTTGCAACCGATTTTCCAAAGAGGAGGTGCTCTCTCCTATTCGCAAGGCCCGTGAGTTGCATGAACGGATCATGAAAGATTGCGATAAAGAAAAAGTTGTCGATATACATTGTGCCAATGTTTTAACCGAGATCAATAATATTGATCGATTTAAAAATATTTGCAATATGGCCACTAAACCCAATGAACCGGTGGCGGCCTTTGGTAAGAGTGACGAAACACTTGAGAGAGAGCAGAAGGCCTATGAGACCAGGCTGGCAGAATGGAGTAAAGGTTGTGTCGCGAAATTCGAATCTCATATTGCAGGCCTAATTTTTAAGGCCAATGAGAAGGCCGAGGATGCTGATGAAGTTCTCGTGGCGATCACCGGGATGGGCGATCAGGATCAAGGTGGTTCTTTTAAAGTCAAAAGAAATGCTGCAGGAAATTTAGAAATTACAGATCAAATTGAAGTTACGCTAGATATTGGTTCTGATCTTATGCGAGATACTGCGGTGGCAGCGTTTTGTTCCGAGCTGAGAACACTTGCGACAACCAATCCTGAGAATGCTTACAATTCACTTAAAACAAAATGGGAAACCAAGGGGAACAAGTTTCGTTTCCAATCTTATCGCAATAAGGACGGAATCGATGTGATTCCTCCTGTTTTAGCAAGAGATCATTCCAGTGCTGCCACTTTTACCGAGGCCCAAACCCGATGTCAGAATTTTGGAAGATGAAGATGTGCCTTGTGAAATATATTTAATGACTTATTTGGAAAATAGGTTCTCAATATTTGCACAATCCCAGCGGAGCATTTCTATCGTTGAAGTTCCTTTGGCATTTTTAGTGATTTGAAAATGGGTTGGAAGTTGGTCATTTAATGAAGGAATATGGGAAATAATACCGACCTGCTTTCCTTTGCTGGCCAAAAGCTGCAGCCCTTCCAAGGTTTCTTGCAATGAATCTGCATCGAGGCTGCCCAGGCCTTCATCAATAAAGAAGGATTCGATTTCGGCATTTCCCTTAAAAAGTTCTGATAGTCCTAAGGCCAAGGCCAGTCCTACCAAAAAGGTTTCCCCCCCCGACAATGAGGCCACCTTGCGTGTATAATCGCGCGGGCGCTCAAGCCGATCACTCATGTTGAAAAAAGTATCTTGGATAAAAATTTCGTGCCCATGTGAAACCGTCAAGGCCACTAAGCGATAACGTCCTTGGCAGAATGAGGACAGTTCATGATTGGCAAGTTGGATGAGATAACTTTCGATAGAAGTGAGAATATAGTCACGAAACTCTCCTCGCCCCAAGACTTTGAGCAAGTCACTAAGCGGCCCATATTGGTTTTCTAAATCGCTTAATGCTTTTTGTATTTGGGCCAACTCCGTTTTGACTTGCAATTGAAATTGCTCGGCAAGTGAAGTCTCACTGATTTGGTTTTTCAGCAGAGTCATGTCACTGAGCAATTGTGCTTTCTGTTGTTTAAGTTCGTTTTTTATAAATAAATCCAGTGCCGAAAAAAACTGCTGCGGATTAAATACCTCCTCTTTCTGAGGGATAAAGGTTAAGGCCTGTATCGTGGTTTTAAACAGGTCGTTAAAGTCATCATGAATTAATTTTTTTGCCAGCATATCAAGAGATTGGAGAGTGACAAGAATGACTGCCTCAATTTCCTTGATTTGGCCAAGGCAAAGGTCTAATTGATTGAGATAGTAGTCACGTTTGCGCTTGTATTCAAAAAGCTGATTTTGCAGCTGGTCTCGCTTTTGCTGGAGTCCGTTTAATACATCACTGTATTTGGCAAGAGGCCCCGCGATTGAGATTTCACCATTTTCTGCCCTGGCCTTCTTGAGAAGGGTAAGACGGTTTTCCCAATTTTTAAAAAGGCCTTGTATTTTACTTTGCCAATCAGCAAGATTATGGGAGTGCAGATCGGAGATTACTTTTTGCAGGGCAAACTCCTCACCGATGATGTGTTTATGTTTACCGTAGGTACGCAGAGAGGATTCAAAATCACATTGGGAAGCGGCAATTTCCCTGGAAATCTCTTCCAGTTCTCTAAAGTATTTTCGGTAAAAAGTTTGAGTCTGATCGGCGGCCCGCTGATGATTTTGTTGGTCTTGGAAGCACTGTTGTAGCTTCGAGTAATGGAGCAAAACAGCGCAGGCCTCTTTCTCAAAAGAATTGAGGGCGGTGAGAGCGATAGTTTTTGCTTGGATTGACGCTTCTAAGGTCTCTTTCGGATAAGGTTCTGTCGCTCGAGCGCGTTGATGCATTTCGAGCAACTGCGATTCTTTCGCCTTCAGGAGCGTGATTTCTGATTGCATCACATTGGCCTTGGAGCATAAAAGAGAACTGAAATCTTTCATTGAAGGGCCATGCCAAAGTGTTTCCAGAATATCCCGCCTCTCGGTCGCACTGGCCAGAATAAAGCGAGAAAACTCACCTTGGGGAAGGATGACTGTTTTGGTGAATTGTTCAAAATTGAGTCCGAGAATCTCCTCTGCCCCGCCTTCGACGGGAATGCCTTCCTTGAAAATATCCCGTTTAACCATGGGGGTCTTGAAAACCGTACCATCGGCCTTGCGCAGACGACAGGACCAAATGGCCTCAAAATTATCAGGGCCATGGGAAAATGAAAGTCGGATTGCTCCTTCCCCTTCGCCTTGGGAAACAAAATCTGCAGAGTTTAAGGCCCGCTTGGGAGTCTTACCATAAAGGGCCAGACAGAGAGAGGCAAGAAGCGTGGATTTACCGGCACCCGTGGCGCCAGTAATGGCAAAGAGTTCCTGGTCTCCATGCATTCGTTCGATTTCAATCGTATGAACACCCTTAAAACAAGCTATGTTATGAAGGGTTAGTCGTTTGATTCTCATCGTTCAGCGTTTTCTCCTCAAGTTGTGAAGGGGACATGCTCGAATGGGACCATTCATCCAGTGAGTTCAAAAAAGTTTGCATTAAGGCCTCTGAAGGTTCAGTACCTTGGTATTTGTGACGATGGAAGGCCTGAAAAATTTGGGGCAAGTTGAGAGAAGTCGGAAAATCATGGGATATCGGTGAGCGGGAGCTATTTATTTCTGCCCGATCGGTTATGGATGTTTGATACGACATTTTTAAAATTGAGCCATCGTACTCTTTGGCCAGGTCACAAAAACGGACTTCATCAGAACTTAGAACAGGCCCACCTTCGCTTCGCAATTCAATGAACGGTGGTAAGGTGGCCACTTGGGTTTGCAGCTTATGACGGAGTTTCTCGGCCAGTTCGGAGGTTTGGCCGCTCACCGAGAGAATCATTCGAAAGGGAGGGATGGCCTTGCAACTTTGTGAAGACTTCATTTGTCCTTGCTTTGACGTGATTTCCAATAGGGAAACGGATTTATAATTGTCTTCACCGAAATGGAGCGGAATGGGAGAACCGGGATAGATGGCGAGGGGATTGGTGGAGGAAGTTTGGAACCCATGCAGATGGCCTAAGGCCAAGTAATCAAAAGTATCGGAAAAAATCGAAGTAGGGATGCTTTCAAGGCCGGAGAGTCCCAAGAAGAGTTCTGATCCGGCATAATGGGTGTTTCCGAAAAGATGATGGGCCATGAGAATGGAAAAATTGGCACCCTGTTGCTGCAACAGATTTTTGGCCTGTCTGACCGTTCGTTCAAGAGCACGCAGCAGAACATGTTGGTGCAAAAAAGCATCACATTCATAATCAGAATCATGTTGGGCGGTCTGCTCCTGCAGGAGTAAATCATTGGCCCTGAAGTGAGGCAGTAAAAAAAGTCCGATTTTTTGATTCTCCACCGGCAGCAAAAAGATATGTTCACTGAGATGCTTACGAAAACGTCCTAACACTTCAATTCGGGAAGGCCGTAAAAAAGGCAGAGGAGCTTCGAGAAAACGACCACTGTCATGATTCCCCGAAATAATAAAAACACGGCAGGCGGTTTGTTCCGTAGTGTCTTTTAAAAATTGAAAATAGACTTCCTGTGCTTCGACCGTGGGAATGGGTGAATCGAAGATATCTCCGGAAATAAGTAAAATGCCGACATTATCTTCCACAATGGTGTGCAATAACCACTTAAGAAATAGTTTTTGCTCTTCCATTCGTGAAGATCGGAAAAGTTTTTTTCCCAGATGCCAGTCTGAAGTATGGAGGATTTTGATAGTTTGCACTTTTCCCCCTTTGAAATTAATGACTCGTCAGCGCCTTTTTGTTCTCTTCTTGAAGCGTTGCAGGGCCTTTTCTTTTTGCCTTTTCTTTTCCTGCTCCATTTCTCGTTTTGTGCTCGCATTCCCATGCCCTGATATTGGGGCGGAAGGGGGAGTTGTTTGATGGCGTACTTCCATTTTTATATCTTGCGCACTGGCCTCTTCATTCTCCTCTTCGTCTTCGCTTTCATCTTCATCTTCGCTTTCGTCATAGTCATCATCTGGTGCAAGCTCTTGATTGGGGTGAGCTTGAGATCCTTCAAAATCTTCACCTGCAATATCGTCATCCTCTTTATCAAACTCAGTTGTCATTTCGGATTCGTCGGCGGCCTTAGAAACTGGTTGAGGCAAGTATTGCGCTAGCAGATTATGGCAAGTGGCGAGCGTCATTACAGGTCCAGTCTCTCTCGTCACAAACTCAAAACTCTCAGGAAATTTTTTGCCTGGGGCCACCAGCAGTTTGGGATCAAACATATCCCCGGCATAGTTTCGTATGATACCTTTGTCCGTCAGCATTTCGAATTGCTCTTCCAAGATAGATAACTGCAAAACTTTTCCAAAATCGCCATTTTTAGTTTGAATATATGAGTTTTCTCGCGGGAGGCGAGTGCGTTTTTCGCTATAAACCTCTTCTTCATATTTAATGCAACATTTTATTTGTCCACAAACACCATTTAATTTAGAGGGTACAAGCGCCAGGTTTTGGTTCTTGGCCATTTTTATACTGACGTTTCCGTAGGCCGATAAAAAAGAGCTGCAGCATGTTTGCAGACCACAAACCCCAATTCCACCGATTGCGGCAGCACGATCGCGAAGGGAAATTTGGCGTAATTCGATACGCATGCGTAGGCGACCGACTAATTCCTTCACAAGGTCGCGAAAATCCACTCTGGCGGGTGCAGTAAAAAAGAAAACCGCTTTTTTCCCAAATTGTGTATATTCAACATGGGTCAATATCATATCGAGTTTGTATTTTTCTATCAGCTCCAAACAGATGCGTTCGGATTCCTTTTCTTTAAAAACAAAATCTTCCTGCTGCTTGATATCTTCCGCCGTGGCGACACGGGCGATGCTGCGAACGGGTAGGAGTGATTTATCGAACGACTTTTCATAAGGAAATGAATTGATATAGCCAACCATCATCCCGCGATCAGACATGGCCACGACTGTCTGGCCGTACTGAAACTGACGTTTCCCAATATAAAAAGGAAAGGCCTTGGCATTTCCTGAGAAACGTACTTTTACAAAGCGTAAAATCTGGCCATCTTTAAATCTTGAATCTTGCTCTCGGGTTTCTTCCTTCTCACTTTCTTTCCCGAGTTCCTCATCAAAAGCGGGACCATCTTCATTGTTTATATTCTCGGGTTCAGGGCCGGGTAATTTTTCTTGTTCCCAACTTGATTCGTCGGTAATAGGTTCGTTTTCTGTTTCTATTTGACTCCCTGCTTCGCTGGCATTCGGTTTTATTTCGTTTGAGGAGGAATTTTGAAAGTCTGACATACATTCCTTTTCATTAATTTGGCACCAAATCTCCTAAAGAGACAAGGGTTATCTAATTATGTTGATCTAAGCTTTTAAAAAGGTGCCAAAGAGGCACTATTCGTTCATAGGCCGGATTTCTAAAGGCCAGTGAAGTGACATTTCGTGACAAAATTTTGCACAGCTGCCAAGAATTATTTCCCTTATCAAATTGTGGATGGTTGAGGATCAGGTTCAGTAAATCAGATTCCCAGCGACCGGCCGCTTCTGCATTTTTTTGAATTTCCTTTAACAATTCCTGAAGATCGTTGGGCAGTTTGATCGGCGTTGCATTCTCTTGCATCTTGAGTCCGGCAAAATCTTCGGAATTCAAATTGATATTAATGGCGCGACTCTCGATGGTGGGCAGCAGGGGGCGGGTTGAGTCGCATAGGAGAAAATGCACGCACCATGGAGGCGAAAATTCCAAAGACATAAGCAGTTTGTTGGCGACTACCGGAGGAATGCGATCGGCCGATTCAATAATCAGGTAGCGGAAGGCCCATTGTCCGGGGCGATAATTTATTTCACGAAAATATTCTTCAAAATCTTGCACCACATAGTTGATGCGTCCTTCAGATGGTCGAATCAAAAGCATATCCGGGTGGCCAAGTTGGCTTGAGACAGGATTCATGTCTTGTTCCCAAAGGTGGATGTTATCCATCAGCAGGCGTCTCCAATAAGACATGGCCTTTTCCTTAACATCCCCTGGAAATCCATTTGGAGTGCCACAAGCAGGTAGTATCAAATAAACATTTGCTAGTTTTTTTTGAGCATGAAGATTTTGTAGATTTTTAAGAGCGCTTGCCATCTTTTTCTACGGAGGGATCGCTTTTTAATAATGCATTTAACCGTTCTTGTATGAGGGCAAAAACTTCATCTGGCACCAGTTCACCATTAAGAGTGCAGATACGATCCGGAAAAAGCTCCCGGACTTCCTGGTATCCTTCAATGAGCTTGCGGTAGAAGGCCTCCCCTTGCCCTTCAAAATAATCCTTCGGACTATTACGCTGACGCTGGCGATCGCGAGAAGTGTCGAGACCAATCTCCAAAAAGAAAGTGATATGGGGGGTTAGGTTCAGAGGGAAATGTTGGTGAATTTCAAGGATTAATCGATGACCTAAATTGCGTGCCTTTCCTTGATAGACCAAAGTACTGTCGAGATAGCGATCACAAATGACAACAGTATTGGGGATAGATAGTTCCTTCATGACAACTTCATGAAGGAGTTGAGCGCGTGATGCGGCAAAAAGATAAGCTTCGGCCAGAGGATGAAGTTGCGTGGTGGTGCTCAGAACAGCTTGGCGTAAGTGTTCACCAAAAGTGGTGCCGCCTGGTTCTCGTAAAATTAGGACGCGAAAATTTCTTTCTTCCAAAAATTCTTTGGTGAGCCTGATTTGAGTTGTCTTACCCGAACCTTCAATGCCTTCAAAACTGATAAAATAAGAGTGATGAAATGCTGGTGGGCGAAAAGATTGTAAAAGTTCTTGTGGTACATGTTCCATAGGATAAAAAGAATGCCCACAATCCCATGGTCTGTAAAGCTTCAAGCGCTAATAGTGAAAATCATTCTTGAGCTTCGATGAAAGTTTCTGCGGGTGGGGCCGGTTGGATGATATCACGGCCTTCCTCATCAACCGGAGGTTGAGTGGCATTAGCGGCGGTGTCTATCGCCGGGCCAGCTGTGCTAGCGTCTTCGGGAGCGATTGTTTCTCGCGCCAATTTACGACGAATTTCATCTTGTTCTACCGGGTCTTCTTGTTGATCATAGGGTTGATTTTCTTGTGGATCATTTCCGTTATCAATATCCTCACCATCCCTGTATTGATTCTGCTGCGAATCTTGGTAGGCCTTGGATTTTGTAAATGAGGTGTTCGAAGTATTAATAACAGGTGGGCGACTATTGCGATGGGTTTCGGTTCTACTTGTTTTTGAACTTGGTGAACGCTTGGCATAAGTTCGGTGAACTCCAGTATCATTTGAGTTCTCAGAAATATTTTCAATCGCATTCATTTCACTCGTGTTTGGGGCATCAGACCTTAAAAATTGCACAAAAATAAATGTTAAAATGGCCATCACGCTCAGGCCCGCAATCACTCCTGCAACCATTTTTTTTGTTGTGGTATCCAGCAACTGACCAATGGGACCGGCCAAATGCTCACTGACTTTTGAAAAGACGAGACGGGGAAGGGGAAAGAGAACGTTGGTGGCGGCAATCTTGGCGGCATTTAAGAAACCAGATTCGGCCATACCCCGAAAAAGGTTACTGGGAGGCACTTCAAGAGATTTCATCTGGAAAAATTGGACTTTTAGAGGAGTTTCCTGGGCCATAGTGGGCACGGCCTTCGGTAGTCGATCGGCATTCAATTTCGTGCGACGATTGAGCGCTTCGATATTGTGGAGTCGATCCCACGTTTTACCGCTATCGATACTATAGGAATCAGTCAGCTCAAATTCACCTTTTTCCACCATGCATAAGACTTCGGTATATTGATAAGGGCCATATTCAGTGGAACTTTTTCGAATGAGAATCAAGGCATCCTCTAAGGGATTTTCAGGAATTCTTGGAGCTAGGGATGGCCGGCGGCGCCCCAGAGAAGGGTGTTCCCATAGATCCATGGCCTGTTCACTGCCAAAGACGCGCAGACGGCCGTGATCGTAGAGTTCAGGGAAGCGATCGAGGACTTTTTTAAGGTCACGAATCCAAAGGGGCCCATAACTTGTGGTATCAGGGAGTTCAAGGACGCAAAGCTCCTCAAGAGGGATATTGGCAGCAAAGATACGTTCTTCCGTTAATACCAGGGCCGAGAGATCATCATGAAAATCAATTTTGTGGGCCACTGAGGACATAACTTCTCCCTCTTATATTTTACCCCATGTAGGCCTTGTCGGGTATCTGGGCAAAAGTTGGAGAGAATAGCTTTATTCTGAGCGTTGAGGGAAGAATATTCCCGAACAAATCACTCAAAATAAAAAGGCCCACCAAAAGTGGGCCTTGAAAAGGACTTATCTGACGGAAATTAGAAAACTGTTAAGTTCAGAGCAAGACCATAAGTCAAATTTTCGGCCCTGGTCCAGTGAGCGTCTACATCCCAATGATCTTTTTTATTAATCGGAAGACCCTTAACATAACCATCGATACTAAAATCGGGTGTTATGCTCTTGCTTAGATCGACAAGGACCTCAAGAGTTTTGCCTTCGCCCTTATTGGCGGGATTGTTTCTCAGGTAAAAATCTTGATGCATATAAAGGCTTAAGGTATCAGTAAAATCATAAGTTTGGGCCACGGTGTTTTCCCAAGTACTTGTTGTCATATCGTCAGTTTTGTTAAGACGTTGTGGTCTAGCATAGTAAGAAGTGACGGAGAGTCCGGCCGCTCCCATCTTTTTGGAGATCTTTGTACTGACACGGCCCTGTCCATAACTATTGGTATAATCACGTCTATATCCGGTGGGACGATATCGAGCGTCAACAGTAGCACTCAATCCCATACCATGCTTGTCTTCTGTAAGGATATTGCTGCGGGTATAACCGACATTAATCCGCTCAAAATCACTGAAGGCCTCAGTATCGGCCCGTTTTTCATACAGGTAAGCATTGTGAATCTTAATACTGTCGTTATCAGAAAGTTTATAGCCGATGAAAGCGTCATATTCTTGGGTAACACCATCAACTTTAACCGTTTCTTGATTAATGGTTGGACCTGAATCCATAATAAGTAAGAGTGATAAGGGTGATTCTTTTAAAGCATTCCAAGTATTCACTAAACTTGATGTACTTACGGTTGCCTGCCCAGTAGTTCCTTGGGCCAATACTGTCGTTGTTAATGCCAGGCCCAAGGCAGAAACTAATAGTTGCTTTTTCATCCGTCATTCTCCTTTTTTTTCAGGTCAAAAAAACCACGTAAGTTTGCATCAGCTAAGACAATATCGCAAGAAACAAGTCAGGTATTTGTAAAGATTATCTGATCAATTACGGGTCCGATAGCTGAAACCGCTTTAAGCTTTTGAAAGTACGTTGCGGCCTTGCTAGACTTATTGGATAAATTTAAAAGCTTCATTTCAAATGAGGCCATTTTGACACTGGAGTGGGCCTGATTCTTTCCATATATACGATTGGATCATCGCTTTTTCGTACGCTTCTCTATCCTTTTATAAGGGGATTGCGGTGGTTCTGCCCCCCCTTGAAGCGACGTTGGGATTTTGAAGCAAAAAATTTGCACGATCCCCTGGCCCAGTCGTTTAAAGCCGATGGGCGAAGGGCGCATGTCGCTTTCGAAGTCAGTTCTGAAGGGGAACTGGAACAAATTATTCCCCTTGTGAAGAGTTTGCTGGCAAAAAGGCTCTTTATAGAGATTCTCTATTGTTCCCCTTCCGTGGAAAAAAAAGTGACGAATTTTTGTCAGGGTTATCCAGGTCTGATTCGCGCCAAACGTATGCCGCTTGTGACCTATTTTCCAGCATGGGCACCTATCGGGCAGAATGTAAAACGTTGGATGTCGGCACATAATCTCATTCTGTGTCGTTATGATTTCTTTCCCGAATTGTTGGCGATTGGGCGGCGCCGGGATTGTCATTTAATTCTTATCAGTGGCACTTTAAAAAACAAACCATTGGGACTTTCAAAAAATTTTTTGCGCTACTTTTTTTGGAAAGAATTAGTGGCCTCCTTTGAGTTTATGGCAGTTCCTATTGTGCAAGATAAGGAACGTTTTGTGGCCCTTGGAGTTCCGGAAGCAAAAATATTTACCCTTGAATTTCGTGTGTTGCAAATTGAAGAACGTCTTAGTAATGCTCTTCCCACCTTAAGAGAAAAGCTTCCGGCACCTTACTGCCGCTTTTTGGCCTCGCGAGCGCGTTCCCAAAATATTATCTTTGCCCAGGCCCATCCTATTGATGTGGAATTGTTGCTTGGAACCGAAATATGGCAATGGCTGATGCAGAAAAATATGCATTTATCTATCGTGCCTCATCATCTTGAGCGTGCGAATCTTCTGGCCTTAGAGCAGGGAATTAAAGATAAAATAAAACAGGCAGGATTAGAGCAGTCCTTGCATTTTAAAATGATGACTTCTGCAATGGAAGAGATGTTACCGACCGATCGTCCTCTCATCACTTTGGTAGCGCTTAAAGGAATCCTTTGCGAACTCTTTACCCATTTTTCCGTAAGCTATATCGGTGGCGGCCACGGTCGTTCTATTCACTCCGTGCTTGAGCCTTACATGGCAGGTTGCAATGTCATGTGCGGCCCAAAGATCCATCGTTCCACTGAATATGATTATATTAAGGCCAGATCCCCGGAGAGATTAGTGGTAGTGAAGAACGCTGCGGATGTTGTGGGGGCACTTGAAAACTTTGAGGGGCAAGGTTCAGAAACTCATCAGCTTGCCATCATTGAGAATCGTAACAATTGGAATGGCTTCATGACGGCGTTGGAGGAATTGTGTTGAATCGGCATTACGATTGGGTTCTCTTGGGTCACAATCTGGCTTCGTTGACTTTGGGCCAACATCTCTTGAGACAAAAGAAAAATGTTCTAATCTTAGATGATCGCCGTTTTATGTATCCCGGAGCTTTTGAAAACTATCTGTCTTTGATTCCTAAGGAAGCCTATAAATTGTGGTTGGACGGGTATGGTCTGGTGCAATCTCAAGCTTCCGCCAGCACACTGGATTCTTTTCTTATCCCTACCACTTATCATGTGTGTTTTGGCACCCATCTCATTCAGTTGGGCCACCGGCCCTGTCAAAATATTCGAGAACTTTTTCGTAAAGCGCCTTTCTTGTTTATCAACGAACAAGACCAGGGAAGCCGTGCTCTTTTGCAAGAACTTATTGCCATGAGTGAGATTTTTGACCAGGAAATGTTGGAATTGGCCCCGATTATGGCCTCCATGTTTACCAGCATCAGGGCGCGCAAATTTCCCACTTTCCATCAAGTCATTGAAGAATCTCCTTTTTATCTAAAGAAATTGTTCTTACTTTTTCTTGGGCGTTTTCAAGAGGCCATTTCCAAGGCCTCACATGGCGACGCTGAGGCCTGGGAGAAACTGGTGTTTTATTTCCTGGCCAATGCCTTTCACCACAAAAAACTGGCCCTCCCCGAGAGTGAAGCAGAACTTTTTTTCCTTTTGGCAGGTCTTTTGATGCCGGCATTCTATTTGGACAACCGTTCCCTCAAGCAATAATTATCGAAGAATTTCACAATGCAAGGGGGAGATATTAGGGCCTCTCAGGTGCTGCAGGTTATGCGGCAGAATTGTGATCACGTATGGGGATTAGAATTGGATACCTATGATGGAATCATTCATCCCAGAAATCTGGTCATGGCCGGTGGACCAGTTAGTGAACATCCTTTTAGCGGTCAGGTGACGGATATCTGCCAATTTGTAAAAATCCAGGCATGCTTGTTTCCCCCTCCTTTAGATAGTCCTAGTGATGGGCCGATAGAGCGCCAGGTTTTTTATTACGGTAATACAATGTGTATGGGCCAGGATTCACCCTTGGCCATTTTGGAGTTGTCAGGATCTCAAGGAGAATTAATGTCTCTGAGTATCCCTATTCGCAAATCTTTAGGTATGAAGGAAAGTTTCATAGAAAAAGACTTACTGGAAGTCGTCCAATCTCTGATCAAGTGGCCGGTGGATTCAGCGCCCTTTGTCGCCAGTATTCGAAAGGGAGATTTTCACTTAACCGAAGCTTGTTGGCCGATTGGTCCCATGGAAAAAGTTTTTCAACAAATTCCCACCACACCTACTATCAAAGGCCCTTTGGGAAGTCATTTTGAATGGAAGAGAATGGCCAAAACGCTTCAAAGGGATATCTCCCAAGTCTTTGAGCGGGAAGGTATGCCGCAACTATCCCGCATGGTGGCCAGTTATGGCGGCCGTATTCATGGTCTCTCTCTTCTTGAGACAGGTGAGTTGGGGCAGCTCTCTTTACTTGTGCATTTGGCCCAACTGCTCTCGTAAATCAGTCTTATTTTTCAGGGATTGACGGTCTTCTGATGTTATCCGACATTATCATTATAGAGATGATAGAAAGGAGGGAAAGTTGCGCGGCCTTTTAAACAGAGTTCTCGGCCAGGAACGTGGTCAGACTTCGGTAGAATACATCCTTTTAATCGTGGTCTTAGCGGCGATCATTATTCCTTTGACTAAAAAAATACGAGAGCATTTCTTAAATGATGATGGAACCTGCACTCAGGCCAATAAATCAGTCATTTGCTTTTTTAAACGGGGTCTGACTCCGGGCTACAAGTATTATAAAATTCCATAATTGATTAACTATTTGAAATTGTTATAGTTGCAAAAAAAATTACAAGACTTGTCATTGTAAAAACTTCACTCGCCGCACAAAAGAATGCGCTGCGCGATAAAAATATGGTATGACAAGTCGATTTTTCTAAAAACGTGCGCGCTGAAGGTCTAAACGACCTTCCCCAAGGAGTGAAGTTATGAAAGTGTACAAGCAAAAAAAGGTCGTCGGTATCTTGATTGTGGCGGCGTTATCGGCCCAAATGCTGATGACTATCGGTCACGCACAAGATGGATTAGATGGTACCGGGCTTGAAGGCGATGATGTCCTTGCTTCTCCTCAGATCGATGTGGATGGAACTCTTAATAAGAAAAGCGAAGCTGATCGTCTGGCCGAAATGCGCAAGAGAATGGAAAAGCAGCACGAAGAAATGGTGCAAAAGAAGATTGAAGATATCCGTATGAAAGAGGAGCAACGGCTGGGAACAAAGTTGCGAAGTGCTTTCAACAATTCTCCTGCTTCAGATGAAGTTTCCACCGCTGCAGCAGCACCGCAAAAAGTTGAGGCCCAAGTGCAGGCCCCGGCCCCCGCTCCAGTGGAAGAAGACAAACCAAGTTTTAAAATTATCCCATCTTATGGGGTAAAAAATATTGCCGGAGATAGCATTGATCTTGAATCCAAAGTCAATGCCCAGTTGGGCCTAGAGGCCATGGTGAGTCGGCGAGTGTCTGTGGGGGTCAGCGTGGGATATACCTCCCTTGATATGAATTCCATTTCACAATCACCATACGGCACTGCTTACAACTATAATTACAACTACAGCGGTTCTTACAATAATTTTAACAACTATTACGCTCCCTATTATGGAACCAATTATGGTTTTAATAACAACTTCTATAATCAAAATTATTACAATGCCTATGGCATCAGTGGTCGAGAGATGGAATACAAGCAGTGGTCGATGGAAATGAATTCGAAGTTTTTCATTGTTGCTGATGGGCGCATTCGTCCTTTCATAGGATTAGGTGTGAGTTACAATCGTGCCACGCTTAATTATACTGAAGCCGATCCCAATGCTTCTAACTATCAATGGAATGGTTTTACTCTTGGAGACGAACAATTCAGAACCAGTTATGTTGGCGGCTCGGCCATTTTAGGAACGGAAGTTTACTTCACAAAGAATTTTGGTTTGAACATGGATGTGCGTTATTCGCGTGCCATCACCACTGGTATCAACAATCAAAGTGGTAATACTTTTGCTTACAACCCAGACCAGATAAAGCTGGAGCAAATCGGTAAGGAAATCCAGGAGACCAATAGCTTTTCCTTGAGCGGTGGTATTTTGTTAGCGTTCTAATTGCTTTTTTGGCATGTAGGTATTGAAATGAGGCCCTCTGAATAGAGGGCCTTTTTTTTTATCGAGTCATTCACTTGTCCATAAGGTCTGTGCTGGTTTACACTTCTCTCAAATCATTAAAATTCAAGAAATTGGCCAATACTTTGAAGGAGGCCCATGTTATGAGTGCGATGAAACTGCGAGATGTCTATTTAGTGATGGGTAAACGCTCACCCCAGGCCAAGGCGGGGACAGAGTTGAAAAATGTCGGTGTACCGTATCTGGCAAGTTATTTGGTTCGGCATTTGATGGATAGATTTAATCTGCCATCGGATAGCGTGGAAGAGGTGGTGATCGGAAATGTGGGAGCGCCGGCGAAATATCCCAACATTGGGAGAGTGGTTGCTCTTGAGGCCGGTCTTGATAAACATACCTCGGCCTATACAGTCCATCGCAATTGTGCTTCAGGTATGGAGGCCATGAGTCAGGCCTTTATAAAAATAGCTAGTGGACGCTCTGATCTCATGCTGGCCGGTGGGGTCGAATCCATGTCACAAATGCCTCTCATTTATAACAAGGAGATGACCGACCTTTTCATCGCTCTGATGAAGGCCAAATCGTTGCCAGAGAAATTGAAAGCTCTGAGCGCTTTTCGCCCGCCCTTTTTATCTCCCATTGTGGCCATTGAGCAAGGACTGACCGATCCATTCTGCGGACTCAATATGGGACAGACGGCGGAAGTCTTGGCAAGAGAAATGAATATCACACGTGCTGAGCAAGATAATTTTGCCAATAGCAGCCATCTCAAGGCCGTTCAAGCTCAAAGTGAAGGCAAATTCAAAGATGAAATTGTTCCAATTTTAATCGGTTCGAAGTTGGATAAATTATTAGACTTGGATACCGGCCCCCGCGCCAATAGCACGGTGGAGGGATTGGGTAAGATGAAGCCTTATTTTGAGAAAGTTTCCGGCACCGTCACGGTGGGAAATTCTTGTCCTATCACCGATGGAGCGTCGGTCTTCCTGATGGCCAGTGAAGACGCCTTAAAAAAATATAATTTAAAACCCATGGCCAAAATGACTGATTTCCATTTTGCCGGGCTGGAACCGGAGCGGATGGGGATGGGCCCTCTGCTGGCCATCGATGGAGTGCTCAAAAGGGTTGGCAAAGAACTGCGTGAGATGGATGTGGTGGAAATTAACGAAGCTTTTGCCTCTCAAGTTCTGGGTGTTTTACGTGGCCTTAAAGATTTAGAGGTGGCCCGTCGTTTTGGTCTCACCAAGGCTTGGGGTGAGATCCCTGAGGCCAATTTGAATCCCAATGGGGGAGGAATTGCTTTAGGGCATCCTGTGGGCAGTTCTGGTTGTCGAATCGTGGTGACATTGGCGCACGAACTTAAACGTAGGAAAGCACGTTTTGGACTTGCCACTCTCTGTATTGGAGGTGGCCAAGGTGGTGCTGTGGTGATTGAAAACATTCAGTAAAATAAGGGGTGTCATATGGTTGGAAACAATCGCATTAAATACGAAGTAAAAGAACAAATCGCCTATATTGGTTTTGGGCATAATAATGAAAAGGCGCAGACAGTCCTTGATGAGGAAACTCTTTTGGAGTTGGCAGAAATTGTGAAAGACGTTAAGGACAAGGAAAAGGAACTCAAAGGCGTTATTTTACATTCGGTCAAGCCGGGATGTTTTTTGGCCGGTGCCGATATTAAAATGATCGAGACTTTGAAAACCGAAAGTGAAGCTGCCTCAGGCGCAGAAAAAGGCCAGATGCTTTATAATGGCATTGAGGATTTAAAAACACCCACCATCGGAGTTATTGATGGGCCTTGCTTAGGCGGAGGTCTTGAGATGGTATTGGCCTGTAAATCTATTATTTGCTCTGATAGCAGCAAAACCGTTTTGGGTCTGCCCGAAGTTAAACTAGGTATTCTGCCCGGATTTGGTGGGACTTATCGTTTGCCTCGAAGAATCGGCTTGCCTAATGCTTTAGATATTATTTTAACCGGCAAGATGGTCAAACCGAAGAGCGCTTATAGAATGCATCTGGTGGACGGGGTTTTTCCCAAGGAAAGATTATTGTCCCAGGCCCTTAACTATCTTATGCGAGCGCCCAAGGGAAAGTCTTTAAAACAGACTCTTGAGTCTTTTGCGACGGACAATTTTGTCACCCGTAAAATCATTTTTCAAAAAGCACGAGAGAGTGTTTTGAAAAAAACCAAAGGTTTTTATCCGGCGCCGCTTAAAATTCTCGATGTGATGGAAGCTGGAATGTCCAAAGGGCGAAGCAGTTATTTGTCCCATGAGGCCCAAACCTTCGGCGAATTATGTGTCAGTGATACCAGTCGAAATTTGCGCCATTTGTTTTTCCTGATGGAGGGAGCGAAAAAATATAATGGGCCAAAAGGCCAGCGGCCTGTACCAGAGTTAAAAAGAGGAGCTGCTCTCGGTGCCGGAACTATGGGAGGAGGCATCGCCTGGCTGATGGCCGATAATGGCATGGCACCTCTCATGAAGGACCTGAACAAGGAGGCCCTTGAGTTAGGTCTAAAGCAATCTGCCCGCAATTTTGCCGGGGCACTCAAACGTCGCAAGATGACGCCCGATGAATTTGAACGCAAGCAACGTTCTATTGTGCCGGTAACCGACTTCACCGGTTTTCGAAATGTTGATTTGGTGATTGAGGCCATCGTGGAGAATCTGGAAATTAAGCAGAAGGTTTTCAGAGAACTTGAGCAGTATATACGTCCAGACTGCTTGGTGGCATCAAACACCTCAAGTTTACGTGTCACTCAAATGGCCCAGGCCATGGAGCATCCCGAACGATTCGCCGGTCTGCATTTTTTTAACCCTGTTCATATGATGCCTTTAGTGGAGATTGTGACTCATGATAAGGCCGATCCATCAACCATTGAAGCTTTGTACAATTGGGTTTTGAAAGTTAAAAAGACTCCCGTGGTTGTCAAGGACGGACCAGGTTTTCTTGTGAATAGAATTCTCATGCCTTACCTCAATGAGGCCGGTTTTCTATTGGAAGAAGGCATCAGTATCAAGGATCTCGATGATGCCTGCTTAAACTTTGGCATGCCTATGGGCCCCTGCCGTCTCTTAGATGAAATCGGGATCGACGTAGCGGTGAAAGTGGCAAAAATTATGCATCATGAACTAGGGGAGCGCGCTAAATCCAGCACTTCTAGCCAACAACTGGTGGATAACAAATTCTTTGGTAAAAAGAGCAAGAAAGGTTTTTATCTTTATGATGAGAATGAAAAAGAAATTGGTTTGAATGAAGCCGTCGTTTCTGCATTACCTAAACCCAAGAAGATGGATGAGATCGACATCCAGATGCGCGTTTTTCTCCCGATGTTGAATGAGGCGGCCTATATTCTGTCTGAGGGATTAGTGCTCCGTCCTTCGGATGTTGATCTGGCCTTAATTTTCGGTATCGGTTTCCCGCCGTTCAGGGGAGGACTGCTACGCTATGCCGATAGCGAAGGAATTGAACGCATCTATCACGCGATCGAAAATTTTAGTAAGTCTGTAGATGCCGATCGATATTGTCCCTCACCCTTTTTGAAAAAAATGGTGGAGGAGAAAAAGAAATTTTATGATTTGTAACGAAACTGTTGGCGCGTACTTGCAATAATGTTTCCCAAGCAATTATTCAAACATTTCTTGAGTTCTATTTTTCAGGCCAGATCAAGGCAGAAGCTGCTCGTTCTGGCGGCCTTCGGATTGGCCATTTCTTCTTTTTCGCTTATGACTTTGCAGGGAGTAATGGGTGGATTGCAACGCAATCTGATTCTGCGTTCGAAGGCGGTGCTGGGTGACGGCCACTTTATAATAGATCATTTAACGCTCGAACAAACCTCCCAACTGCATGATTTTCTGACCAAGCAAAAAGTGCCGGCGCGATTAGAGTATGAGATTGAACTTTTAGCACGTTCTGGAAACGCTCTGTTTCCTGTTGTGGCCCATGGGATTAGCTGGTCGGAAAATATGCTCCCACAGATTTTAAATGGGCATCGTCGCGGACTAGTGGTGCCCTTCGATTTGGCGATGAAACTCAAGGCAAGTGAAGGCGAGCAAATAAATTTGATTGCGCCTGGGGTGGTGGATTCCCTTTTGGGCGACACCCAGCGGATGATTAGTCTCTCGATTTCCGGATTGGTTTCCAGCAATGTGCCAGAGGTCGATACACTTCATGTATGGCCTCCGGTCGAATCGATCTGGAATTTGATAAAAATGAAAAAATATAATCGCCTACGTTTGTTTGATTTATCTTTATCCAGGGATTTCGATCTGGATAAATTTTCCCAAACCGCACCTGAATTCGCGCGTAATTTGCGCTATATTTCGTGGGAAGAACAAAATAGTGCTTTAGTTTATGCTTTGCGACTGGAAACTACCGTGATGGCCTTTTTGTTCGCTTCTATGACCATTTTGATTTCTCTTTGCATTGTAGCAGGTGTGCATATTTATCTTGATAAGATTAAAGTTGATTTGACGGCGTTGTGGATTCTTGGCGCCAGTGAGCAGACCATTCAGAAATTGTATCGTAATTTCTTTGGGATTTTTGGGCCTATTTTTATCATCTTGGGAGTCCTGATTGGTATGGGCCTTCTTAAAATCCTTGATTCTTCTTCGTTGGAGATCATGCCGGCCGTCTTTGTGGAAAGAAAAATTCCCATTCATTACGGACCTTGGGCCGTGATCATAGGCTTGGCCTTACCCTGTCTTATTTATCTGTTGCTGGTCAGTTGGTCGCTGGTTCAGTTTAAAAAATTAAACTTTCTTGAGTATTTACGTTCTGTCGGACGCTAGTGTCTAGATCTTCTTGCATGAAGTTAAATTAAACGTAAAAGCAATACTGCTAATATCGCTATCAGATAGTAATCCTGCGGGGGCATTTGTGAGCATCTTAAGGCCCTCGATTTCCGTAATCACAGGATTGCGCAGTGATATTTTTAAAGTATTGGCCATGATGGTCAAAGATTCATCCAGTGATGTTACATCAAAGAATTTTGCCGGTGCACTGGGCTCTGTATTGGTGAAGTGAACTGTTTTGCCAGTTTCCAATTCTTTTTGGGCATAGAGATTAATTGAAGCAAAGAGGATAGCATGGGTAATAGCATTGAGTTTACTCGTGATTCGGACTTTCTCTGTTTCAAAACGGCCGTTGAAATAAGCGACGTTTTTTTGGCCGAGACTGGCCAGTTGTTCCTCGCTAAAGGAAAAAGAGATGTTGTTTTCGACTCCGACACTTTGAAGATTAACCGTTCCATCATAAGTTCCTTTCAGACGAAAAGACATAGGATAGACGGTAGGAAAAACTGTTTTCGAAGGAGGGAGATCGGGGAGATAGGCGCGGAAAATTTGTTCGGGTAAATTGCTTTCCAATTGGCAGGAATAAATTTCATCTAACTCGACAAGAGATTTTGGGCCGGTAGTCAAGGGAACAAGCGAGCGGAGATGTAAATCTGTGGCAAATTGATCTTTCGCTCCCAAGTTCTCGCGAAAAATATTTTGATGGGCCCCTTCAAGCACGCTCCAGTCTTTGGGGACGGTGAGATTGAAAGAAAAATATTTGATAATCCCGTTTCTTCTCGGGTGTCCCCAGACATATTTGAGTTGTAAATCCTGTTTGACGGACTGGAGTGCTTCCGAAATTTCATATTCAATAGAGATATTATAGGTCTTACTGGCGCTGATCGGCAGCTCAAGGGTTAACACGTTTTGAGGAGAATATATGTAATAGAGGTCTGGCACCGGAGTAGGTTTTGCTTCTTTGCTGGTGGGAGGAGGTGGTAAAGGTGTGATCGGGACAGTTTTATTTTTAATGATGTCGATTAACTCGATTTTTTTGAAATGAATGGTTTGTCTTTCACCTATATGAAAGGGGAGGATCACGCGTTGATCTCCTTCTTCAAAGATAAAATCGTGCTTCTCTTTCACGTATGCTTTTTTGTCAGCAAAGACTTCCACGCTGACGTCCATATTTTTCCAAATAATGGCGAAGGCCGGAACGCCATAGAGTTGTAGTAAAAAGGTGATTAGAGGGATGATAATTTTCACTGGCTCATCTCAGTTTGAAGTTTTTAAGTGAAGCAAAAGCATTGTTTTTGACCGCAGTTTCATTTTTTGGAATATGCTTGCCGTGATTTGCCGATGGCGCCGGCGGTGTCTCTGGCGCAGAGGTTTCAGTTCTTCTTGTAAGGGAAATTCGTTTGCGCTCAAAATCAATTGCCAAAATTTTTACCTTCACTTCTTCTCCCACCTTAAGTTCTTCCATAGGATTGGTGACGAATTTATTGGCAATTTGCGAAATGTGTAGGAGACCTGATTCTTTGACTCCGATATCCACAAAGGCACCAAACTGGGTGATGTTATTCACAATCCCCGGATACCATTCGCCAATTTTTAAATCTTCAATTCGACCGGCATCTTTTCTAAATTCAGTAGACTTAAAGGTCGAACGTGGGTCTTGCACTGGTGCCTGGATTGATTTAACAATATCCTGGTGAGTGAAGTCGCCTAACTTCGCGCGCACCTTCGTATCTGTAGCAAATTGTTGAATGACCGATTGCTCATTTGTCAGAGTCTTGATGGTCATGTTGTTAGTTTTTGCCCACTCTTCCAAGACCGGATACGTTTCCGGGTGAATGAAGGTCGCATCCAAGGGATTTTCCCCATTGTAAATACGTAAAAACCCGGCTGCTTGCTGAAAAATTTTTTGAGTGAAGCGGCCGATTTTGAGCAATTCTTGTCGGTCCTTAAAAGGGCCTTTTTCTTCCCGATATTTGACAATGTTTTTGGCCATGCTCGGTCCGATGCCTGAAATAAAACTCAAGAGCGGCGCTGAGGCGGTATTGAGGTCAACACCACAAAAGTTAACACAACTTTCTACCACCGTTTGTAATGATTTTTTTAGTTTGACTTGATTGACATCATGTTGATATTGGCCGACGCCGATAGATTTGGGGTCGATCTTCACCAATTCTGCCAGCGGGTCTTGAAAGCGACGAGCAATGGAAATTGCTCCACGCACTGTCGCATCCTTGTCGGGAAATTCTTCCCGCGCAATTTCTGATGCCGAATAAACACTGGCGCCAGCTTCACTTACCAAAGTGGCATGAACGGTTGCTGCTTTCACGCAAGAAACGCTTTCTTCTAAGAACCGCAGCGTTTCCCGACCATGGGTGCCGTTTCCGATAGCGATATGCTGAATTTTAAATTTGTCACATAACGCCTCAATTATTCGGGCCGATTCATCAGGATTACGATCTGGATAAAGAACATAATCAAAGAGAAATTTCCCGGTTAAATCCACCACCGCCACTTTGCAACCAGTGCGGATTCCCGGATCAATCCCCATGACAGACTTCGGGCCGAGATAGGGTTGAAGCAGAAGATTTTTTAAATTTTTTCCGAAAATATCAATGGCAAATTCATCAGCGTTTTTTTTCAGTTCAGTTTTAACTTCGAGGTCCAATGAAGGATCAATAGAGAGAGTAAAGGCCTTCTCCACAATATTCTCCAGAATGGGGCGAACACTGGCATGGCATGTGCGCGGAATGAAGAATTGTGCTAAAACCGCGCAGGCCTTGTCTTTGGGATATTGTGCTTGGCCGGAAAGAACATTGACGGACATGCCACGACGAATCGCCATAAAGCGATGGGCATTTTTTTCCAATTTTAGCTCACTGATTTTTTGCGAAAATTCAAAATAGTCTTTGTATTTCTGCCAATCTTCAATTTTCTCGGCATCTTTGCGTTTGCTGGTGACAAAAAGAGCATCACTCCAATAGTGATGGCGTAGTTTTTCTTTGGCCTCGGCGTGATGAGTGACTTTCTCGATCAAAATGGCCCGGGCCCCTTCTAATGCGTCCTCAGCGGTATTGATTTTGCTTTCGCTTTTAAGATATTTGGTCGCTTCTGTTTGGATCTGACTCCATGGCAAGGTTGCCGCAAGAACAAGATCAGCCAGAGGTGAGAGACCGGCCTCTATGGCCGCCTGGCCTTTGCTTTTCTTCTTTGATTTATAGGGAGCGTATAGGTCTTCTAATTCTTGGAGGGTCTTTGCCATTTTGATATTTTTTTCTAGTTCTGGTGTGAGTAGTTCCATCTTCTTGATGGTTTCCAGAATAAACTCACGTCGTTTTGTTGTTTCTTGGAAAACTTCAAAGCATTCTAAGATTTTGGCAATTGATACTTCATCCAAATTCCCGGTAACTTCCTTTCGATAGCGAGTCATAAACGGAATCGTACATTCTTCAACCAAGGCCAATTGTAAAACACATTTCACTTGAGCAATTGAGACAGATGTTTCAGCAGCAATGGCGGGCAAGGCATCACGCAAGACTTCAGAAGATAATTCCATGAAATTGATCCTTATCATAATGAAAAGGCCTGGGAAATCCCAGGCCTTTAATAGAATGATAGACTATTGCTTACTTTGCGTTAACTAATATCTTCTAGCGTGCAGGAAAAGGTCTAAAGAGATTGGCCTGTTCCGCTGCCTTTTTATGAGGTTTCTTGATATTTTTTAACTGGGACTTAAGAACTTTTTCGGCCTTATCAAGCAGACCGTCAAACGATTTTTCGTAGGCCTTGCGCATTTTACGAATGGCCTTGGAGAAGCCAAATTCGCCATTAAGTGCCTCTTCACTTGCATTTTGAACTGCATAAGCGGCGAGGGCAACGGCCAGTTTCTCGTTTTGAGGTGCGGAATCAAGCTTTGCCTTCATCTTATTGACGAATAGATTCGCATCTTCCTTGACTCGTTTGAGGTAACTTTTGTCGCGTAGTTTAAAGAATAGGAAATGGCGTGCTCCTAAGCTACGGTCATAGACATCGGCCAGGGTTTCGGCCTCTTCCAAGTTACGGAGACCGGCAACTTTTAAGAGCATTTTAGTTTCACTATTGGCACTGAAATAACCATCAGCAGTCACCTTGCGAGCGATTTCGCTTAACAGTTCATCATTGGTCAATTTGAGTAAGTTTTCCAACTTGGAAACGACCTCAAGATTCTGAATATCAACTTCAATAAGCGAAGTTGTCACGCTTAAGTCAGTCACAACTTCGGGTGAACTGGAGACGATTTGCACAACCTGTCCGTCGAGATCAAAAGGAATTTTGGTGGCATTGGCCAAGTGTTCAAGACGTCCTTGGGCCTCATCCAAAGCTCCACGATTGGTTTCATTGGAGACGAAGGCAAACATGAGGTTTTTGGTATTCAAGGCCTTATCCAGAAGAGCAACAAGTGAATTTGAGCGGTCATTGATCACGTAAACCGTTTTACCGGCAAGTTGACGCTCGAGAATGTTCTGGTGGAAGGCCCCTCCGGCAAGATCAAGAATGGATACTTGATCGATGCCACCAAGATCACCGGCAATATCTTTGAAGAATTCACGAGAGAAACGGCCAGTAGAATTCAGCACAACGACAGGGCGACCCGAACGCTCAACATAAGGGGCCTTGACGTAATCCCGAGCGACATTGCTGATACGACCAAGCAACACTCCATTTTTGTAGAGTGCTAAGCTGAAATCCAATTCTTGGAAGATCATTTCAGGACGATTAATTAAGACTTCCGCCTGATTCAAAGTGGCTTGGGCGGCCAGTGTATCCAGATTGGCGTAGGTCTGAGTAAAGATGGTACGCCCGGCAGATGAATCAAGGTTTATGGTAATAGGCCCACTAATGGTGCGAGAAGAAATGTTCTGCAGTTGAGTTACCACTTGAGAGGGGTGATTTAAGATTAAAGGATTTGAGAGAGTGAGTCCGGTAACTTGCACTGGCAACTGTGCTGTTACCTGACTTGTGATCTGTCCCTTTAAAAGATTCTGGGCGGCAGATTCAAAGTGACGGCCCTGAATCTGAGTTTCAGAGCTGGTGAGATCCATTTTTAGCCCTGCTGTAATATTGTAGGCCTTACCAAGTCTGGCATTGGCATCAAGAACCGATTTTCCGGCACCTAAAACGGTTACGGTGGCGCGAGCAGGTACGTCCTCCAACACAAATTTTTCACCTTGAGCATTTGTCAAGGTAAGACCTTTGGCAGCAACATCTGAGTAGTTAGTGATTGTCACATTGTGAGCGATGGATTCTCCCGGCATATAGACGTTATCATTGATGCCGACGAGTTCGTTACCGATATCAGTGATGTTAGCAGACTGAAATTTAACCACAGCGAAACGTTGATAGATTTCATTTACCTCTTGTAGGCGGCGTTGACGGGCCTTCTCTGTTTCCGCGGCAATGTTTTGGTTAAAAGTTTCACGCGCAGCTGCTTCTAAACTTGAATTACGAATTTGCAGATAGCGTGCTTCAAAAGTAGCGGTTTCCTTTGCTTTGTAGGCATTCTTGAAGACGGCAGAATTACGATCTGGGCGGGCCAGCGCATCGGCGCGTGAGGCCTCAAAAGTCTGACGATAGTAGATATCAAATTCACGTTGCCAGGCCTTGCGGAACTGTTCGTCTTTTCCTTGGCGGAAGGCCTCGGGGTAAGCACGATTGACCGCCGCCTGGTAAGTTGTCTGATAGAAGCGATTATAGGATTCAGTATAGATGGACTCAATATTGGCGTAATAAACTTCTTCGGCAGCACGGTCATAACCAACCGAGTAGCCGGCAATATAGGCCAAACGAATGATGCGACGTGAATGTCCTGACTCATCATTGCGATATGTTCCTCGGGCTCCAGGGAAGGCCGGAAGATTTAATTTATTGGCAAAAGTTCCGGCAAATGGTCCGCGAATGACTTCGTTTCTAATCTGGCGATTTTCCATTTGTTGAATGGCCTCTGCTTCACCGGCACCACGTCCGCGGCGTTCACCTTCCACGCGGGCACGTTGCACTCCTTCTTGCAGGCCGAGGCGGCGACCAACTTGAGCGGCATCTGAGCTTTCAGCACGGGCCAATCCGGCCGCTTCTCCTTCTTTAGCTCCGGCCAATTGATGGCCTTCTTCTCTACCGCGTTGCTCACCTTGGGCCAGACCATCTTCACGTCCTTTAATGGCACCCTCTTTTTCACCTTGTTCTTTTCCACGGGCATATTCACGAGCGCGGCCGTCGACTGAACCCCGGCTTTCGCCTTCAGCTTTGCCGTTGCGTTCGCCCAGTTCATCACCCACGACGCGGGCGACTTCAATCCCGTCGCGCTGGCCGTCACTGCGGGATTTGGCATAACCCATACGGTTAGCGGAGAGCACATCTTCAATTAACTGGTCTTCAAGACGTTTAAAAAGATTTTGCTCATTGGCATATCCGACTTCTTGTTGGGTAACAATATTTCCGATGCGTGTGACATCTTGAGAGAGAGTTGTCACTTCGGCGGTCAATTTGTCTAGGTCGCGTGTAAGGTCTCCCACTTTAGTGATCAGGACGGGAATTTCTTCGCGCAATTTAGTATTTTCGGTTGTGAGAGTTTGAATGCGGGCCTGTTTTTGTTCTTTTTCTGTACGAGAAGTGGCAATAGTGGATTGTGAATTGGCAATCGAGGTTTGAGCATCGCGTACCAATTGGTCAAAGTGGGCCACTTGCTCCCCTAAATACTGTAAACGTTCTTTAGCGCGATCAAGGTGATGTTTGGCCACAATGACTGTCGATTCATCACTGCAGGCCGTGTTACCACTTTGCTGGCAGGCGGCCAAGGCGGCATCATAGGCGGCCTGCTTCTCATTTTTGGCGGCGGTGGCCTCCGCGAATTGATCCTTAAGAGGATTGAGTGTGTTATTAAGTGTAATAAGTTCGTTTTCCTTAACTCTAATGTTTGAAGTGGCGGCGGCGATGGCATTATCATAAGAAGTAATAAGCGCTGTATCGGTCTGAATTTCGGCAATGTTCTTTTCCAATTTATCATTTTTCTCTTCAAGAGATTTTTTGGTTTGATCTAGCTCAGCGATTTTCTGAGTTTTGGCCTTATTCTTTTGTTCTAAGGATTGTACTTTGCTTTGGTGCAAGGCCTTAGTTGTGTTGAGTTCAGTCAGCAGGGCACCCAAAATATTTTGTTTCTCGGCGTACACGGGATCATCCACCAAACGGAATGTAACCGGCCCATAAAATTCTTTTGCCCATGGTGGTCGAGGAGTATCGGCCAGAACTGGGTCGACCGCTAATGACATTAAAATGGTGGCACTTAACAGTGATCCCATTAATTTTCTACTCAACAGATTCAGCTTCAGAAATGCCATAGGAAACTCCTTCGTCACAAAAGATGTTGGGGCCTATTCCTATGGCCGTGGGCGTCCCTGCAATACTGGCGCGCCTATCTGCAGGCCCTGTGCCAGATTCAATATTGGCGGGCATTGTAATGATTTTTTATATAATTACTTATGAAAAGTGATGGCCTTGTAAATTTTTCCGGTACGCCATTGTGGTGATTTGAGTAACGTTTTATGACTGAAACCTCCGATACACTCAGCGAGAAGGGCCTTTTGCCTTTTTAAACAACGGGACAGAAGAAAACCGGCGGCGCGAGCAACGGCATAACTTGATCCTGTAGGATAAATGGAGTTCTTGGGGGCCTTCACAACAAAATCAAGGCCGTTTTGTTCAAATAAAGTAGTGTCGAGTTGACCCTGGGAAGCCCCTTTTTGTCCCTGCGTTTGATACTCGATAAAGCTACCGAAGAGGATTTTGTGGGCAGTTTTAGATGATTGTGGCCATAAAAAGGCCGGATTTTGGATGGTCTCCTCCCTCGCTCCTGCCGCCAGCAGAAAAATTCCTTGAAAATTTTTCACACTTTGTTCCAGCGAGGAGTGCTCCGGGCCGTAGTAGGTGGATGCCATGATGATGAAATCGGGAGGATTTTTCATTAACACCTTAAACATCTCTTCCCAATCCTTAAGAGTATAGGTGCCTTCCGGCCCAAAGATATTATAAGCATGGATCTCAATAACGAAATCACTGGGGGGGTGGTTGGATAACTCTTGCAAGAAAGTTTTCAAGACGTGATGGCCGTGCGCCCATCTCTCAGGGGGGACTTTCATGCCCCATTTTTGTGTTTTGCACAAACTTGATGATGGCAGATGGGAATTAAGGCCGATTTTTTTCTGCAGGCCTTGGGGGACGATAAGATGCTCTAAGCAAAATTCAGTATCGATGAAGGCAATCCTGACAGGATCAATCTCTGCTGCCAAGAGGATTACGGGGGCCCAGAACACAAGGGGGGGGAGTAAGGCCCTCAAAAAACGATAGCACATTTGCATAAGCTAAAATTGTATCATTTCAGGAGGCCTATTTATACTCCTCACGATTAGATTTTCACGTGAGTGAAAATGCAAAGCAAGAGTGGTATACCCGTAGCGGTTTGCTTGAAAAGCAAAGTGCGAAGGGTATAATACGCTTTTCTCAAGCAAAATATCTTTTTAAGCGTGCTTAAGTTAATATGATGAGAATCAATTATAAGAGGATGAACTCAATGCAAAAATTAACCGAAAGCAAATTGTTTATGTGGCGAGCTTGCATGACTATTTTTCATCTCGACGGGAAAATCACTCCCGCAGAGCAAAAATGGGCGGAAGAGAAAATTAATTCGCTGCCGATTTCGAGAGAAGAAAAAGATATTTTACGTGCCGATTTTAAATCCCCTCCAGCGCTCAAGTCCCTTATTCCCAAGATTACCCACCCGCCTGACAAGGCCTTTTTACTCCACATGGTCAATGTTTTGGGGCATCTGGATGGTGAATTCCATGAATCCGAAAAGCAGCTATTTAGCAGTCTGCAAAATGAAATTATGGGTTGTCTCGATATGTCGGCGATTGAAAGAGATGTACAAAAAATGGAAGCCGATTCTTATGACAAGAAGGCGGTCTTTGCCATCAATAATCGTTCTTCCTTATTTGAGCATGTTTATAAAAATGCGCGCTTAAATTTAAATCTGGGTGATAAAAAGTTACCCAAATAATTTAAAGCATGGCCACCATGCCGCATCAACAAAATTGGTGTAATTGGTTATCAGTAAAAGGTGAAGTTAGAAAAAGTAGAAGATGATAAGTGCACGAATAAATGGAAAATTTTGGTGGCCTGAGGCAGAATCGAACTGCCGACCTAGAGGATATGAATCTCTCGCTCTAACCAACTGAGCTATCAGGCCATTTTGGGGTAAAGTCAAAAAAGAAACTGCCGCGATACTAAAACAAGGAAATTATGTTCGTCAAGCAAACCAATAACTTAGAGGCCTTATCAGAATGGCCTTTTCATTTTCAAAAGAATGGGGCCTTTTTTCTTATGAAAATGGCAACCTACCTTTTGCAGTTCATGCAAAAGCAGCAGATTGTAGAGGAGAATGGTAAATCCGTAGATTATTTTATTGGTGTTTCCGGTGGCGCTGATTCCATGGCACTACTAAGTTTGTTATGGGCCATTCGCAAATTAAGGCCTGAATTTTTTCAATCGTTAACCATCATTCATATTAATCACGGAACTCGCCGGGAGTGTCAGGAAGAACAGGATTTTGTGGAGCGCACCGCCTTGCAATTGGGAGTGAAATTTAAGGCGCATAAATTATCGCTGTCTTTGAATCAGGGAAATTTCGAAATGGGTGCGCGTCAGGAGCGGTATAAGATTTTTAGGAGTTATCTTCACGGCCATCAGGGGAAACATTGGTTTTACCTGGCCCATCAGTTGGACGATTCGTTCGAGTGGTCCTTACTGCAAGGTTTGAAAAGTTCAAATCCCCGATCCACTTTAGGGATTCCTTTAGTAAATGGTGCCTTCGCCCGCCCTCTTCTCTGCCTCTCTCGACAGCAATTGTTGAGACTCGCCCTGGCCATTGGACTTCCCTATAAGCAGGATGCCAGTAATACAAATGCTAAATTTGAGCGAGGATATTTGCGACAGAGAATCATTCCATCGATTCAAGAACGCTATCCCCAATACCTTGCCAACTATGTTGCCCGCGCTAATCAATGGGCGCATTTTTTCAAAGTGCACCGTCTTACATCCAAATCGATGACAGTAGTGCAGAGTCAATTATTAAACGATGGATTTGGTGGCCAATTGCTAGTCTTTGTTGAGGAAGAAGGGAAGACAGACCGGATTGAAGATGTATTACGACAAACAATTGAACGGCTTTCGGGTCGAGGACGAGGACGATTGCGCAATCAGATTTCTCGACTTAAAGAGGCCTATGGCCATCATAAGATCGGCCCGATTTATTTTTCAGGAGGGGTTTTGGCCTATCTTTTACCCGGCCTAATTCATCTGGTTCTTAAACAAAATTTACCTCAGTACCACGCTTTTGATCAGCTCTTGGCCTCGTCTTTGGCGCAAAAGAGGATTCCTTTGGTCTTGGACCCTTCCCAGTTGTCATTACCGTCCACACTCTCATGTGCTCATCTCTTGCCTCTGCCGGTGCGCGTGAAATCGAGGAGAAAGGGGCACTCCGCCCAATTTGGCGTCCATCCTTTGTTTCACCAAAGCTGCGCTGTTTTGCGTGAGGACTTATGGAAAATTAGAAAGGTTAAGGAAAATGATCAACAACTCCTGAGCGGTTTGTGTTCTTTAAGCTTTGTCTTAACGAGAGAGGCCGTAGATGTTTTGCATTCTCGGTTGCAGGCGTTGTCTACAACGACTATCCTTGAATTATCCCCTAACGAGTTTTAAAATAAATAACCGACCCGCGTCGGATGAAATTGGCCGTGAAGGAAAATATAATAAACTATTTTGAAAGGAAATTATGAGGCCCCAACAACGCACATTGATTTTATGGATTGTTATCATCCTTATGCTCGCGGTAGTGGCCCGAGTAGTGAATAAAGGAAAAACTCAGAGCCGCACACTGACTTATAGTAATTTTGTAAGGCATGTTGAAGCAGATCGCGTGGCCGAGATTACTTTCAAGGGTAAAAATCAAATGGCCGGACGCTTTAAGGATTCTTACGATAACGGACGTTCCTTTCAACTCACCGGTAACACGGGTGACACCACCATCAAACTTTTACGCGATCATGGAATCATTGAAAATTATGAAGAAGAAGAGAAAGCAGATCTGCTCACCACTATTCTGGTTAATTGGGGACCCTTTCTACTTCTGTTGGTAATCTTTTACTTCTTTCTGCGGCAACTGCAGGTGGGGGGAGGAAAGGCCATGAGCTTTGGCAAGAGCAAGGCGAGAATGCTTAACCCCAGTGATAAAAAAATTGTCTTTGCTGATGTGGCGGGGGTGGAAGAGGCCAAAGAAGAATTGCGGGAAGTGGTGGATTTTTTAAAAGATCCCAAAAAATATACCGCTCTCGGCGGCAAAATTCCTAAAGGGGTCATTTTGGTGGGCCCTCCAGGGACGGGTAAAACTTTGTTGGCACGTGCCGTGGCGGGAGAAGCAGATGTGCCTTTTTTCTCCATTTCCGGCTCTGATTTTGTGGAGATGTTTGTCGGCGTCGGAGCTTCACGCGTGCGTGATTTATTTGAGCAGGGCAAGAAGCATGCTCCCTGTATTGTTTTCATTGATGAAATCGATGCTGTCGGACGACATCGCGGCGCTGGACTCGGGGGCGGTCATGATGAGCGTGAGCAGACCTTGAACCAATTATTGGTGGAAATGGATGGGTTTGAATCTAACGAAGGTGTGATTTTGATTGCCGCCACCAACCGCATTGATGTGTTGGACCCGGCGCTTTTGCGCCCCGGCCGTTTTGATCGTCGCGTAACGGTTAGTCGGCCTGATGTTCGCGGCCGCTTAGAAATTCTCAAAGTGCATACCCGTAAAACGCCCATGGGAGTGGCGGTAGATTTGGAAGTCATTGCCAAAGGTACCCCCGGCTTTACCGGTGCTGACTTGGCCAATTTGGTCAATGAAGCGGCGCTTGGCGCTGCCCGGAAAAATAAGAAAAAACTTGAATTAGAAGACTTTGAAATGGCCAAGGATAAGGTTCTCATGGGACCGGAACGTAAGTCCATGGTCATTAGTGATCGTGAGAAACGAGTCACGGCCTATCATGAAGCTGGACATACCTTGGTCGGGCTTAATTTGCCGCATACAGATCCCATTCATAAGGTAAGCATTATTCCCAGAGGTCATGCACTCGGTGTAACACAAACCTTGCCGAATGAAGAGATGCTCAACCTAACCCGTGACAAGGCCTATAATTATTTGGCCTTCTTGATGGGCGGACGTTGTGCTGAAGAACTGGTTTTCAAAGAGATGACCAATGGGGCCTCTAATGATATTGAGCGTGCCACAGGACTGGCCATGGCGATGGTTTGCAGTTGGGGTATGAGTGATAGACTGGGGCCGATTAATTTTAAAAAGTCGGGGATCACGCCGTTTGGTTATAATGAGAGTGCGACTGATTATTCAGAAAGAACCGCCATTCTTATTGATGAGGAGGTTTCGCGATTGGTACGTGAAAACCACGACCAGGCCATGCGGATTTTGCAAGACAAACGTGAAATTTTAGATCGTTTGGCGAATGCCTTGATTCTCTGGGAGACGCTGGATTTAGAGCAAGTTAAAAGTCTGATTAACGGGAAAGACATTGGAGTTCCAATTAAGGCGGAGCCGCCGGCCCCCAATGGTGACGGCACTAAAGCTGAAGAGGATGCTACCACTTCGAACGTCACCGGGCAGAGTAACCATGTCCCCAAAAAACCGGTGATGGCCTAGACGACAATGAGTGCTCAAGCGCTCATTATTCTCAATTTATCTGATGAATCCTTTTCCGATGGAGGCATGCTATCGGATGGAAAATCTTTTGCCGAACGATTGAGTAAACTGAAAAAACTCGGTTTTAGCGCCTTCGATGTCGGTGCTCAAAGTACTGCTCCTAACCGAACTCGTCTTATTGATTCTGAGGAAGAGATTCGGCGTTTTTTGTCTATTTTTGAAGACGCCCTCCACCGTGACAGTGCTTTGTGGTCCGATGTGCATTTTTTGAGTCTTGATACTTTCCGTCCTTCAACTTTTATTAAAATTTTTAAATGGCTGCGTGCCAGTGGTTATAAAGAGACCATTGCATTCAATGATGTGAGTGGTCGCTATCGTGATGGTGTTGCCGAGACGTTGCAAACAATAGGCGAGCAATTTTTCTATGTTCTTTGTCACAATCGGGTTCCTTCTCGTGCTGAGACCCCTTTTCATATGAATTATCAGATTCAAGGTGGTAAGGAATCGATTCTTCATGAAGTCCAAAATTTTTATGCAGAAGGTGGGAAGTTTTTGCAGAATATCTTTCCTCCTTCGCAACTTATTTTTGATCCTTGTCTGGGATTTGCTAAAAACTACCATGAGAATTGGGCCATAATGCAGAATATAGAACGACTGCACTGCCCGTATTCGCTCCTTCTTGGTATTTCCCGCAAATCGTTTTTGCGACAGAAAGTGCGCGAGATGATTCCGGGGATTCCGGAGACAGAGACCATGGGTTTATCAGAGTATTATCACTATGAATTTATAAAAAAATGGGCCAATGAGCTGCCTGGCCCATTATGGGTGAGAGTTCATGACCCTTATCTGGCCCTCTTGGCCTTAGGGAAATCAAATTGAAAAGATCATTGGCATTGTTTTTTGTCTGCATTGCTCTTTCTCTTCTTGGGTCATACTACGCCATCGTTAAATCAGGTTTTAAGTTAGATGATTTACAAATATTAAACCAGATCGGCCCCTGGCATATCATAATGATTCTGACCTTTGGCGTAGGCATTTATATCTCTGATGCTTTTCGCTATATGATTCTGGGGCATTTTCTGAAGCAAAAAATATACTTTTTAAAAGCGCTGGAACTTTCTGCTGTAAATTTTTATTTTTCCTGGATTTCTCCCTGGTCATTTTTGGGCCCGGCGAGTGTCATGCTCATGCTCAAAAAAGAGGGAGTTCCAGTGGAAAATAGTGTTTTGATTTCTTTCGGAAAATCAATCGTTGGTGCCTTTCTTCTCTTTTCATCCAGCTTTGTCGTTTTGCTTCTTTTTCCGGGGAATTTGTGGGGGAATCAGCTCATCATGGCGCCACTCCTGTCGGTCCTTGGATTTTATGTGGTCTTCCTTTCACTGAGTGTTTCTTTATCTTATTTTGAGACAGCACATTTGAAGATGATGACATTTAAGAGCGATTTTCCCTACCTCCCGGCGTTTCTTAATAAAACGCTTATGATGATCTCGCAATCGTTGGGGAACACCGCCAAGAAAACCCGCTCTCTCTATCAGATCGGCCTTAAGGGGCTGGCGGCCTATTTATTTTTTAATGCTCTTTATTTTCTAATTTTTATCGGCATGCTTGTCTATTTATTGCATGCTTTAGGTGCTGTTCCCGTGGGAAAATCTTTTGCTCCTGCGCTTCTTCACACCACCTTGGCCTATATTTCTCCGTCGCCCAATGGAGCGGGAATTGCCGAGGCCCTGATTCATATCTTTTTTGAAGGACTATTACCTTTGAAGGCCGCCCTGGTTTGTGTGCTCTTATATCGCATTTCAACCTTCTATATCCAAATGCTAGTGGGGCTTTTCTACACCATTTTTGTGTTGAAAGATTATTTTACGAAGGGTTAGGAAAAAAGTTGCCGCGCAATTTCTTGGTCACAGGGTAGGAAACATAGAGGCCACAGCAGCGATGACAAATGGGAAGAAGTTCATTTTCAACTTTTTTTCGCAATTGCGTGGAAACCGTTCCGTAATATAAGGCACGAAAGTCATTTTCGAACACATTGCCGGGAAGAATATCTGGATGGCCTGGGCAGTAGAGCAGGTTTCCAAGAGAATCAATACGCGCCCAGTATGACGGCATGATGCACCCCTTGATGCCAAACATTTCATTATAGTCCTGGTAATAGAGGAGGGCATCTGATTCTTTTAGGCCCTTGGGAATCATATTTACATAAGGGGGAAAGAGGCGAAAAGCGTGAATTTTTTGATAGAGTTTTTTTATGACGGGGCCAATATCCTCAAATTTATTGTTGGTGACCCATCCAGTCCAGGCCCGTGTGGGTTTAACTTTGAATTCATTGATTAAAACCTGATCATATTCTTCACCCTTGCCAGGAGATAAATACCAACGGAAATTATAATTGATGAGAAATGCGCCCAATCTTCTGGCGACACTTTCCACATCATCCAGGGCCTGCGGATTGTGCTCACACAAACAATAGTTAATCATAATTTTTGGTAAACCAGTTTTGGCCTTGGCGCAGGCCTGCCGTAACAAATCAACTTGCTCAATAATTTTCCTGGTGGCGCCTTGACCGCGAATTTTGTCATTGGTTTCTTCACCACCATCAATGGAAATGTAGTAGGCAACATGACGATTAATTTTTGCCAAACGCTCAACTGAGTTTTTGAGAAGGGTGCCATTAGTGGTAAAAAGAACGTCAACTTTGGTTGCCTCGATCCAATCAAGAAGTGTGGCAATATGTTTGTAGGCGAAAGGTTCCCCCCCGTGGATGCTCAAGGTGAAGTCCGGATTAATGGATTTAAAATGATTTAAAAATTGAATCAGCTTTTGGCCGTCGAGGTGGGAAGCTTCTTTTTTGCCAGTTAAAAAGTAACCATTTTCTCCCCACTGATTACACATCGGACAGCGTAAATTACAGTGTTCAGTTGCGGTTAGCTGGACCACCGCGGGCAAAGGTGGTTTTTCCTCATTTCCCGCCAAGTAATTCTTATACTCTGCAACCCAGCGCTTTGCACGGGTGTTAACTCTACAGTTATAGCAGAAAAATTGCCAAAAATAACGAATTCGATCAAATAGTGGATACATGCGTGTGCTTTAGCTTAGGCATTACAATTTAGCAAGGCCGATATGTAAAAAATAAATTGTGCGCTAACAAGAGAGGAATATCCTCTTTTATTGATGCACAATTAAATGATAACTCGTTCGAGTGCTCTAAGACATTTACCAAGAATTTTCGGGTCAAACATCTTGCCTTGGTCACTTTCCAGAAACCGAAAGGCCTTAATTTGCCGACCTTTGATTTCCCCTTGGGTACTCATGACGAGATTATCAAAGACATTGGCAATCGAGATAATTTTGGTCAGATCGTATATTTTATTGCCTTTGAGACCCTTTGGATAACCTGTTCCGTCTTGTCTTTCGTGATGTTCTCCCACAATCCGTAAAATTTCATCGGAAAAACCGCTATCAAGCAGAAGTGACGTTTTACCGAGTTCGGGATGCTTGCGAATCGCGGTTTGATATTTTTTTGAAGTGGGCGGTTCCTCCAGAATTTTTGCATCAATTTTTGTTTTACCAAAATCATGGAGAAGGCCGCCCAGATAAATGTTTTCCAATATAAGCTGTTGGGAATAGCCAGTATTAAGCGCCAGAAAAACAGAAAGATTGGCAACGTTGGTTGAATGGTCGGCAACATGTTGGGAGTAGCTTAAAAGTTTTGCGGTAAATTTATCTGCAGTGTGCTTTTCCTTGATAGTTTGAATAAAATTGCGAGTTTTTGTGAGTACCTCTTTGACGCTTTCTTCGGTCACTTCTTTGGATACAAAGCTTAAGTATTCATCGCGGATTTCCAGATGTTGTTCGACGACGCCAACATTGTCTTGGCCAACCCCTGAAATTAATTCTTCCTTCACTTTGCCCGATAATCGTTCTGACCATGCTTTATAGGCCGGGGCGTCCTCTTTGGATATGAAGACATATTGAACTTTTTGCAGGACAAAAAGTTCAAATTTTTGTTGAGAGATGCTGTCTTCTTTAGTCTTATATTTAACAAAATGCCCGTTGAGAAATAAGTATAGCTCACCTGGCAGCGCTTGTTCGGGGAAGATCTTTAAAATAGGAAAAGAAACATATTCGATTTCATTTTTTGTATTGGGACTTTTTTCCAAAATGTTCCCCTGTCAAAGTGAGATTCTTTATTCAATTATAAAAGAAAGAGTAATAATTTCAACAGAGTATTTGTCAATTGGCCTTTTTTGAATTCTCCAGGCATGCTATGATCATGAGGATCTTTACTGTTGCCATTTTTTTATTCCGAGCAGTGGACGCTTTGGCGGAAACTCCTTCCTTAGATGATATCGTTAATGGCAGTATTGCTGTGAAAATGTTGGCCGGTTTCATTTTATTTTTCCTTGTTGTGACTATGTTTTTGTTTAAACGTCTGCCTTTTAAGTGGCGCGACCTGTGGAAAAATCGCAAAAAGTTGGATGTATACCAGAACCATATTGATAAAATTGACGATGTACTGGCCCGTGCTTTGGCGCTGGGAAAAATGAAGAAAAGTGGTGATGGTGGTGATTGGGTTCACAAAAAGGCCGAGATCGATGCAGAGATCAAAGAATTGCTTAAACAGTCGCCACTTAACAATGACCCAAAAGAAGAAAAGGACCAATCGAAGTTAGATCCCCGAGCAAAGACGTCAATTAGTAAACTTTCCCCCGATTTCAAGTATAAAAAATAGTGTTCTAATTTGATTTAATTATTCGTTTACCGAGAAGGTTTTGTGGTGAAACCTTGTTGTTTAATACTTTTTTTTCTCATTTTGTTATTGCCTTTTGCTGTTTGGGGCGGAGGTGGAAAATCTGTGCTTACTCCTCGTCCGAGTGATAAGCACCTAACATCTTTGACTCAAAAGTTATTTGATATGCTGATTCAACTTAAAGGCCGAGGCGTGCTCTTTGGACACCAGGATGTTATGCGTTCCGGACATACTCGGGATGAAATTGCTTTTGAGTCAGATGTGCAACAAGTTTCTGGAAAATGGCCGGCGGTGATGGGACTTGATTTTCGCGAGCCTATCAATTGGCCTCAAAGCTTTTGGGGCCCTTATAAAGATATGATTCTGCATTACCATGCCTTGGGAGGAATCGTGACTCTGGCCTGGCATATGAATAATCCAGTCACTTTAGGAAATCACGTTGATAAAACCCCTGCTGTGCGGGCCATTTTACCAGGTGGAAATAAACATGCACTTTATTTGACCTGGCTTGATACCCTAGCGCGTTTTTTAAATGAGTTAAAAGATGTGCAGGGGCGTGCGATTCCCATTTTATTTCGCCCTTTTCATGAGCACAATGGCGATTGGTTTTGGTGGTCGCTGACTGATCGGGAATGTAAAATGCTTTGTTTCATTCCTATGATTAAAAATTACTATTTATCCAAGGCCGATGATGATTTCGTCCATTTATTTCGTTTTACCATCAATTATTTGAGACGTGTGCGAGCTGTTCATAATATTCTAGTGGTCTATTCCCCCGGCCTTCACCGTGAAGGGAAAGATTATCTATGGCGCTACCCCGGTGATGACTATGTCGATGTTATGGGGTTTGATCGGTATGAAGCCTCGGTAACTACTCTATTACCTTCCATTCGAAGAATAGTTGAAGAGGCGCATAAAAGAGGCAAGATTGCCGCACTCACAGAGACTGGCTCCGAAGGGATTTTGAATGCAGCTTATTGGACAGAGGATTTTCTAACCCCTTTGAAGAATGATCCCATGGCCCGCCAGATTAGTTATGTCATGGTTTGGAGAAATAGTGGTACCCAGCCGGAGCATTTTTATGCTCCTTTCCCTGGGCACCCTTCGGTGCCCAGTTTCCGTGAAATGGAACGCGATCCCTATTCTCTTTTCTTAGAGGATTTACCTACACATGATTGACTGGTCATTTATCAGATATTGTTTTGTTCGTTTTGTCCCCATGTTAGTAGCGCTTTGGGCGCTGCTCTTTTTTTATTTTGTCCCGGAGAAAAAAGAGCGAACTCCCGCCACGACTGAATCAGTCTGTACTCCTCAAGGCTCAGGATGCCCATTTCTCATCATCGGGCATCGGGGAGCGCCGTACATCGTGGCGGAAAATACTTTGGGATCCTTTGAGGAGGCCTTAAAACGCGGGGCCAATGCCATTGAGATGGATGTTTCCTTAACTAAAGATCATCATGTCGCCATTATGCATGATAGTAACCCCAATGAATTTTTGGCGCTCATTCGTCAAACTGGGGTTGAAAACTTACCTTATGTTCCGTATGCCCCGGATTTGGGTGATTCCATGCGAAGACCTGTCGATGAATTAAATCTGGTCGAGTTGCGCCAGTACTATGGCTATTCTCCATCTGCCGGCCCCATTCTGGATATTTTTGCCCGAGGAACATTGGATCGAACCGCCGTCATTCCCACCTACGAAGATTTTGTGAAATGGGCGCAGGGCAGGTCAGAACTTAAGGCCATCATTCTTGATGTTAAATTGGAAAATCATCAAGAACAGCAAGCTATTCTCTTGGCCCAGAAGATTATCGAGCAATCTGCCGGGGCCCAGTTTAATATTTATTTTTCCACGCCAAGGCCAAAAATTTTTCGTGCCTTTCGACGGGGGCCAAGGCTCGACCGCTATTTTGAGCAAATTGGCCCGGTATTGATGGACTTTGAAAGCGATGGAGGCGTACAGATTTTAAAAAGTGGAGAAACGACAGGGCTCTTGACCGGCAAAACACTCTTGCGTCCATGGCAGCATTATCTTAACGATTTAAAAGAAATTATAGCTTATCGTCATGTACGAAAGAATCTCTACCCAATCATCTCATGGACTATTGATGATCAATTTCAAATGTATCGCTTGCTGCAACTTGGTGTGGATGGGACCATCACCAATCGTCCCCGCGACCTTGCCCGTGTGATTGATCGACATTTTAAAGATCACTCCAGTGTCGCTCGTCATGTGGGAATGTGTTGGCAAAATTATAATGCCTCCGAGCGTTTTGAATTCTGTACCAGTGGTAAAGAACTGGACCCTTTTCTTTCCATCGGAAAGCGGGAGGTGGAGGCCTGGGTTTGTAAAGAGAGGCGAGTGGAGGGTTTCATCCGTGACCTCTTCGGATGTGGATTTCTAGATAAGGCCGACATGCAGTTTCAAAATGAAATTGATAATTCCGGCAATGTGAATATTTGGTGGCGTCCCAGGGCCAAACGAGGAGTCTTGGTGGCCCGGGCCCAAGAGGAGTTTGGTGTGGATAAAACTCCCTTTGTTTTGGATTTTGAGCAATTGAGCTGCAATGATGGATTTTTAAATTATGATTGTGAATACAAGATGCGCATCGAGTATTTTGATCATAATGTTGGACGTTTCGTACAAATTAAAAATGCTAATTTTAACTTTGAAAGCTCGGATGCCTTTATCTCTAATGCTCCGGTGGATACCAGGGCCTTGCGTGTGACACTTTTTGAAACTGATGATGGGAAAATTAACTCTGGTCGGCGTTCGGAGCGCACCATCTATTTGGCCTTTAAGGACGGGGAAGCAAAGTTAGCGCAGGCCTTGGATGATACCTTTAAAGTGCGGGTGAACTTGCGCGTTTATCATTATGATAATGTGCAAAGTCATTGGGCTTATTATAAGACCGCGACTTTTAATTTTGCCCAAAAAAATTGTCGTGACGGGGCCCTGAATTATGATTGCGAATATCTTGTGCATCTTTCTTATAGCCCTGATGGTGGTAGAAATTATTTTCCCTGGCGTTCTTATACCGCCGAGAGTAGTTACCAAATTTATGAACGCATTCCGCGTTCCGCCACCCACCTGAAATGGCAGATTACTGAAACAGATGATGGGAAACCGGCCGGAGCGCGTTCTTTTGGTGAAGTCATTATGCCCTTTTTGCACGGTGAACGGCGTTGGATAACTGCCCAAGATAGGACTTTTGATGTAGAATTGAAGATAAAGATGTTGAATTTTGATTCAACTGAGTATGATACTGAAGGTAGCAGGATTAAATAATCCGAATACCGACGCGAGCGGAGGCCAACGTCGGTAAGGAGTGAGCGATGAAAAGGGCGAAAAAAACTTCCCCAAAAAAATCTTCTAAAGGCATGCAGACCAACAGAAACAAAAAGAGAAACAAAAAAATTCCAGTGTCAAAAGGGCGTGTCGATGCTTCCTTGATAAAGAAAGTCGGGATGGTTGCTTTGTTTAAGAATTTAAATAAGCAGTCCTTGGCGACATTATTGGCCAAAACAGAAGTTAAAACATTTCACAAAGGCGAATTTGTTTTTCATGCCGGCGATGCCAGCGATGCGGCCTATGTCAATCTTCAAGGCGTTTTACGTGTTGAGAACAATGGATTGTTTCTTTCCAATGTTGATGAGGGAGAGTGTGTGGGCGAGATGGGAGTGCTCAATGATTGGCCGAGATCTGCCGACTTGATTGCCATGATGGAGAGCAAAGTTCTTTTTATTCCCAAAATGCAGTTTCGTAAAATTATGCAGCAAGATCAGAAGGCCGCCATAACAATATATAAAAATGCCGTACGTATTTTGGGAACTCTGATCAGGAATAAGAATATCGTGATGGAATTCAGCAAGATATTAGACGATTCTGTGCTGGCCGCAAGTTCTGCGGAAGATTTAAGTCAGCTAAAACCTAATGTCGAATAAGTCTAAGGCATAATTCTGGTTGGTTAGTGGTAAGAAAATTGACCTGCATAAAATCTGACCAGATCATGTTGCCGGGATCATCAACTGTCCATACGCCTCTTTCAAATTGTTCATACTTCGATTTCATCATTCGCCTGGTACGACCGTAGCTGAAGCGCGTATTTAAACCATAATTGGATTTTGGCCGGAAAAAAAAGCGGTAATTATAAAAACCTTTGATTTTTTTTAGACTCGGAAAATCTGCCGCATAGGAGTAGGCCTGATCAAGGAATTTTTCATGAAAAGAAGTAAAGCGGACGCGTTCGGCGGTGGCCCCCAGATATCGATCAATGATTTGCAATGTATGATAGTGTGGTAAATCTTTAAATTCGATGAAAACGAAGACCGAGGTAGTATCGAGTGCACTGAGAAAGTTCATGAGATTGGGAATTTCCTCGCCATTTTTAAGCAGACACTTGGTTTGGATTTCTTTCCAGGTGAGCTTGGCAATCTTCTTTTCAGGGCATTTATATCCTGCTCGGGAAGTGGTGGTTTCACCAAGTTTAAGATCATGCATAATGATTGGCATTCCATCTTTTGTATGGGCGACATCAAATTCAACACCATCGCTTCCAATTTTGAGGGCCGAATGGAGGGCCCCCAAAGAATTTTCCGTAAAATTTTGATGATGACCTCGATGCGCTATACAAAAAGTTTTGGCAGAAGCATAACAGGAAAAAATGAACAAAGAGATAACGATAAACCATTTCATAGGTAACTCCCTCGCAAACGCTGCACTTCCTCGTAAAGTGTCTGAGCGGAGACATGTTCTGAGCGCACTGGTCTTCCGATATTTAATTCCACTTTGGCACGAAAACGATTGGGCGGGACACCCTTGAGAGCGCGCCCTTTGACTCGACTAAACCAACTGCCCCACATGCCACGTATGGCAACAGGTACAACCCATGCATCCGTCTTTTTGGCGATTCTTTCGACGCCATCTTTGAAGGGAATCATCTGTCCGTCGTTGGTCAAAAAACCCTCCGGGAAAATGGTCATCATATCCCCCTGCTCTAGGCCTTTGACCACAGCATCCAAGGCCTCTTCCATCAACTTTGGGTCAATCTTTCTGGGAGTGACGGGAATGGATTTTGAAGTGATGAAAAACCATTGGAAAATTTTCATATCAAAGTAGGCCTTATCCATCATATATCGAGGAGGCCGATTCATGCCTGCGCAAACGATAAACGGGTCAATGAAACTGACATGGTTGCTGACGATGAGGACCGGGCCATCCTTGGGAAGATTTTCATGGCCGCTGACACTATAGCGATAACAGAGTTTAACCAGCCAGGTGAAGAAGATATGATAAAAATGTTCGGGAATTTTATACAAGAGAAATAAAGTAATGGCCAAATTTGTCAATGAAACGATCATAAAAATCTGGGTGATAATCAGTCCGAACTTGAAGCAGATAATGGCAAAAACGGCAGCGCTAACCATGAAAACGGCGTTCCAGATATTATTGCTCGCCACCACACGGGAACCGAGTTGCAGAGGGGCCTTCTCCTGCATCAAAGTATAGAGGGGGACGATGTACATTCCTCCAAAGATGCCAACAAAGAAAAAGTCCAGAGCACTTCGCAGGCCATAGGGACCTTGCCAAAATTCATGCAGCCCCATAGTGGGCAGGCCTTCGGCGACAAGGGACTTTAAGGTAGTTAAATCAAAGCTAAAGAAGAACAGACCAAAACCGCCAATGATGACCAGGCCCAATCTTGTGATGCCACCGGAAAGGCGATTGGTGAGAATAGAGCCGAGCCCCATTCCCAAGGAAATCATGGTGAGCAAAAGAGTGGCCACGGCCTCATTGCCATTTAAAATGTCGCGGCAATAGCTGGGAAGAGAGGCCATGTAAAAAAATCCAAAAAACCAAAACCAAGAAATGCTGAAGATGGCCATTTTAACGTGCTTATTTACGAAGGCATGTTTCATCCCGCGATAAGTTTCTGTCAGAGGATTCCAGCAAATTTTGAGCCCCGGATCGGAAGGCGTGGCGCGAGGAATGAAGAGGGACATGCACAGACCCAAGCTGGCAGCGAGAATGATGGCCGACGAGATGGGAAAGATTGAAAACTGACTGATAATTTCCTTTGTGACCAGTGAGCCTCCAAAGATAGTTCCAAGCAGAATGGCAATAAAGGTTCCCATGCTGGTGAGACCATTGCCGGCCAGGAGTTCGCTCGATTTTAAATGTTGGGGGAGAATCGAATACTTGACCGGGCCGAAGAGGGTGCTGTGAACACCCATGAGGCAGAGCATGGCCAGGAGAAAGGAATGATTATGGAAATAAAAACCCATGGCAGCGGCAAGCATAATGCAAACTTCGAAGATCTTGACACCTCTGATGATATTGGACTTCTCATAGCGATCACACAATTGTCCCGAGATGCCACTAAAAATAAAAAAAGGCAGAATGAAGAGTCCGGCGGCCACTTGAACTAAAATATCCGCTTGGTTTTTAGGCGTGTTATAGGCGATCAAGATAACTAAGGCCGACTTAAACAGGTTGTCGTTGAAGGCGCCAAAGGCCATGGTGACAAAAAATGGAAGAAAGCGCCTTTCGCGCAGTAAGTTAAACATAAGCCAAATAATTTCATGCTTTTTAATAAAAGACAAATCTCGTCGAGTAGTTGAGTGAACAAGTTGGACGACGGTCCTTGGTTTTTTCTCGAATTTGTCGATAAGCCTGGGGGTTAAAGAATGATAAGCTGATTTCTCAAATAGATTTCGAGCGCATGGTCAAATCGCTTAAGTTGGCACGATTTCACCCTTTTGTGTCCGTGGGGAAGATGGGCCTTAAACATCCAACTGAGGCCAAAACCATCTTAGACACTGAATGGCTTACACAATGGTTCGCAGGAAAAATCGGTATCCCCTACATTGATATTGATCCCTTAAAGCTGGATATCGGCGAGATTACCAAACTCCTTCCTAAGGCCTTTATCAAGCGAATCGCTGTTCTTCCGGTGCAGGTCACCTCTACCAAAGTGGTGTTTGCCACCTCTGAACCCTTTGACCGTGATTGGCTTTTAGATACTGCCGCTTCTGTGAAGCGCGATATTGAGATTGTCCTTGGGAACCCGGAAAAAATCACGCGTTACATTGAAGAATTTTTTGAAGTTCGCTCGGCCATGAATCAAGTTGGGGATAGTGGGAATGATTTCGGTGATCAGGTTGCCCTTGATAAAATGGTGGGCGTGGATAAAGGTGAATTCAAGGCCGATGATGGCAATGTCGCCAAGATTGTTGATTGGGTTTTTCAATTTGCCAATACTGAGCGGGCCACAGATATTCACCTTGAACCGCGCGAGGGGCAGGCCCAGATGCGTTTCAGAATTGATGGCAATTTACGGGTCGTTTATAAATTTGATCCCAAAGTGTTTATTCCTGTTTTAAGCCGTTTGAAGATTATCGCAGACCTCAAAGTTGATGAGAAAAGGCGTCCGCAAGATGGACGAATTAAACGTCAAGTGGGCGATAAACTGATGGAGATGCGTATTTCGACCATTCCCACCCATCATGGGGAAAAGATGGTTATCCGTATCTTTGATACCAATATAACAACCAAAACTTTTGAAGAATTGGGCCTATCTGCCGAGGACATCAAAGGATGGGAAAACTTGGTTTCCCGTTCATTCGGTCTCATTTTGGTGACTGGTCCCACCGGCTCTGGAAAAACAACGACGTTGCAAACTTCACTGAGCTTTATAGCGGCACCGGATATTAATATTTGCACCATCGAAGATCCGATTGAGATTGTAAATGATCAACTGGCCCAGATGCAAGTCAACTCTGAAATCAATTTGAGCTTTGGCAATGCCATTCGTGCCTTTTTGCGACAAGACCCGGATGTCATTATGGTGGGGGAGATACGTGACCAAGATACCGCCGAAATGGCCATTCAGGCCTCATTAACCGGGCATCTCGTTCTATCCACTCTGCACACCAATTCGGCCCTGGCCTCTATTACCAGGCTGATTGATTTAAAAGTTGAACCGCATTTGTTAAGTGCTTCATTGATTGGCCTGATGGCACAGCGATTAGTTCGTGTGTTGTGTCCTCATTGCAAGGAAAAAGCACCTCCCAACCTCGAACTCTGGAAGGCCTTAATCGGCCCTTATAACGTTCCAACACCGGCCTTTGTCTATCACGCCAAAGGTTGTCGCGAATGTCGCAATACCGGATATTACGGGCGCATTATTGTTTATGAATTGGTGCGTGTGACTCCTGAATTACGTGAACTGATCAGACCGGGAATTACCTTGCAGGAAATTGAGAATTTAATGCGCGGAAAATATTTACCTATTCGTTTAAATGCTGTGCAAAAAGTTTTGCAGGGAAAAACCTCGATAGAAGAAGTTGTCACGATTGTCATCTGAGTTATACTGAACGCAAAATAAATTTCAAGTGAGGCCTTCTCAGCCCATTCTTGTTTTGCTATCCTTAGGCATGGCAAATTTTTTAACCGAAATACAAAAACAAGAACTTTTACGCGAGCTTCGGATTGAAGATAAAACACGCT
>JACPIU010000024.1 GCA_016187935.1 Bdellovibrio sp. | reverse complement strand
TTTAAGCTATGACCCTGATGGGTTTATTGCCGGGTATGAGCTTAAAATCGGAGCGGATGGCGAGTTCTTGGCGTACGCCGATTTTAGCAATATCGCTGTACCCTCGGCGGGCGATTACGAAATTACCTTGCGGGTGACGGACAATTTAGGGGTGCAATCCGTATCGGCTCCAATTACCGTTCATGTAGCGGAGAACCAGGCACCCACAGTCTCTCTCTCATGCTCAGTTCCCGATCAATTAAATTATCCTTTGCGAGTTGTGTGCAACACTTCTGCCGTGGATAGTGACGGCACAATCTCGCAGCAACAAATTGACTGGGGAGATGGCAATCTTGAGAATATCTGGGGCAGTGCTATGCATGTCTACACAAGCGGTGGAACAAAAAGTATCATCTTTACCGCCAAGGATAATTTTAATGCGATCTCCACTATCACCGAAGAAATCAGCTTAACCACCCCACCTACGGTGGCGTTTAGCTGCTTTCATATCAACTCGCTTACCATCAAGTGCGATGCCTCCGCCTCAACAGATGACGGAAGCATTGTCTCCTATGCTTGGAGCTTGGGTGGGATTTTAAAAACAGGTACTGTGGTCACGCAAGAGTTTTTAAATGAGCAAAGCATCGTGATCTCGCTTACTGTGACTGATGATAAGGGGATGCAGCGTTCACAGGATCAATATTTTTATGTGCAGGCAGACCCCGACATCAAACTTCCTTTTGCGAGCTTCAAGCATACGATTGGCCCAAATATGGGCGTCCAATTTGATGCAAGCGAAAGCTTATTTAACAATCGTAGTGTGACAAAATTTAAATGGGATTTTGGAAACGGGGAAACACTTGAGACGAACAATCCAAATATTAATTACACCTATCAAAGTTTTGGTTGGTACACAGTTTCCTTAACCACATTCAATGAAAACAGCATTGAATCTGAACCTAAAATCGTAGACATTAGAGTCTATACTCCCGTGGTTTCGCATCCAGGTTCCATGGGTGAATCCCGGATCGAGGGAATCGATTCTGATAGTGATGGACTTCGCGACGATTTACAGCTTTGGGTTGATGAATATTATGGAGAAAATCAAAACAAAAGAAATGCCTTCAGGCAAATTACATCTACTATCCAACAGAGTATTTTAGAACACCAGAATCCTCTAGAAGCGAAGCCTCTACTTATTCAAGAATACCTGGACCAACGCTGCGTTGATGCGATTTTTGCACTAACTTCTCAGGGGAATTCTTATTTTGAAATCCAAAGGCTGAAAGTTGCTGTGTTTAACACCTATGAACGTCTACATGCTTACTCTGAGCTTTCTGAAATCAATGAAACTATTGATTTGAGCGTGATCCCCCAAACCGTAGACAATAATTTTATCAATGAATGTAAATTTGAGGTGACTCCATGAATATTTTTCTCATCCTAATCACATTAACTTTTACGGCCTGTAGTACGCCATTCTTTTTTAAGTATCACAGCCTTAAAATAGACGAAGTAAAAGGCTATTCAGAGGAAGAAAAGGACTACTCAAAAGTTGCAACCGGTAAACGCATCTTTGACGGCGACCCGGAGCCGGTCTGGCCTGGGTCAAAGAATCACGACACATTGGAAGGAATTGATTCTGATAATGATGGCATTAGAGACGATGTTGAAATCTGGATCAACGAAGAACACAAAGATCGAAACTCACGTTTAGCACTTAAGCAATATGCAAAAGCCGAAATAATGTACCTGCTGTGGGAAAAATCAGGAATGTCTAGCAAAGCTGCTGTGTATTTTAAAAAATTACTTCCTGCCAATGAGTGCGTTAATGCTGTTGCCGACACAGGGTATTTATCAAACTTATATTTGGGACAAATGATCGAACATGGAAACAGTGAACGCACAGATAAAAGAGTAAAAGACGAGAATATGTTTCTCCCTGAACTTCAGGATGCTGATGAAAGGTTTAAGCGATTAGGCGACCCATGGAGTATGTCTGCCTCTGAAGGAGTTAAATGGAAAATGAAATTCTGCGACTTTGAAATTGATAATAAGCAAAGGTACATTGACGAGCCCTATTTTTTTAAAAAACGAAAGCAATAGGTGGTTTTATGAAAAAAATGGCTTTACTACTAGCTCTGTTATTGAACGTAGTCCCACTTCAGGCAAGCAATGAGCAACTTAAGTGCTCAAAGGCGGGCACTGTTATTTTTTTTATCAATGGGATAGATACAAAGCTGCGGCATTACAATCAAGAAATTCAAAGAATTAAAGAAATAGAAAGCGAATCGCGTTATCCTTCCATTAATCTACGAGTGGACCCAAGACAAAATGCTGAGGTTGATGGGCATCATAATAGAACTGATGGATTCGTGACAGATGTTTCTGAATCTATAAATCAGTGGCTAGATGAGAAGAACGACAGCCCTCTAACAGCAGACATGGCGGCAAACATAATTCTTCTGGCCCAAGAGAGACTCCCAAATGAAATTGAAAAAAAGAAAACTGAGTTATTCCTAGAACGAAACAGCACGTTTACATGGAGGATGGAGGACTTGCTTGAGATTGTTGGTAAAGTTAATGGCCATTTAGAAAGTGGTAAAAAAGTTATCATCCTTTCCGAATCACAGGGTAATTTTTTTGCCAACGAGGCCTATAATTCGCTCATGACCATTCAAGCGCAAGACAATTCCATTGACCGTTTCGCCGTACTGTCCAATTTTCAGGTGGCCTCACCGACGACGCCACTCAATCCAAAGAATTCAAAGCTCAAACTCATTAATGATATTCTTAAATTTACCGGCCAAGAGCCAAGTTACGAACCAATCCTCGTTCCAGTGCCTGGGACCGGAGCACAAAAACATGCAAAATCGCCCGAGGATTGGATGAATCACTTATTTTTACGTACCTACACATTGCCTGACTCGTATGGTTTTAAGGTAAGAAAAATTAACTCATCGGATGAATACAAAACCATCAGTCGCGTGTTTATCGAAGAGCTGCACAATAGTGCACTGGCACTCGCCGACAACTGCATCGGCCCAGAAGTCACGGTTGAGCCATTTACAGTTGCGAGTTCACACGCCCTCACTGAAATAACTCTCAAAATCAAGGATGGCGGCGCAGGTCTTGCCAGCTATTCTGTTGGTGGAGCATGGCCTTTGGTCAAAAATACTGTCACTGGAACAATCCCTGAGGATGCTGTGGTGGAAGGAATTGCAACAGTTAAAGTGAACGTTCCATTTGCTTTTCCTGGTAGTGGTGAGTTGAATATTCGAGTCTATGATAATGAAGGAAAATATGCTGACACTTCAGTTTCATTTACAACCCCAAATAGCGTACCCTACGGAACTGTAGCCACTGTAGGATGTGAAACAAATAATGTATGGCCTGCAGTCAGCGGTATTCATGCTTCGGTAAGCATTACAGATGACAGTCAGAATTTTTATTTAGTGGCCTATGACAGTCTAGGTACTGCTCCTCGTAGCCTTGGACAAGTTGCATTAGCTTGGTTCACTCCTCCCTATCCAGATTATCCGTATACCTATACGTGGACTGGGACATATGGAATTGTTGGAGATGATGTGGATAGAGCAAGAACATTTACATATGTGCTTTCTGACGGAGAATATAGCGTTACATTAGGGACCTATTCTTATAGCAGGGACCAGTGTGAAATGCGATAACCTATGAACTCAGTGGTCAACTTAAATGCCCCACCTATTGCAGTGTTTACCTGTTTTCATATAACGGCACTCACTTCGCCTTTATTGGGTTACGGCACAGGGCCGAACTTGGATGATGATGAACTACCACCCTCTTATGGTTATGTTGACATGGGAGGCCCTGTCGCCCTTATGAGTGGAACGGCAGGCCCTGCTCTGGCCACATCCTTCACAACTGCATCAACATACGGCCCTCTACCACTCACCGTTGAGTTTGATGCCAGTGCCAGCACATCAAGCACAGGAACAATTGTAGAGGATCGCTATGAATTTGGTGATGGAGCTGGCATCTCGACGAACCTACCTATCATCACTCATACCTATGATACGGTGGGAGTTCGCACCGTCACTTTGGAAATTGTAAATAGCGAAGGACTGACGGCCCAAACTCAGCGTCTCGTCAACGTAAGCGACGCACCGATTTCTCCTACGTCGGTTTTATCTGCCTCGCCGCGCGCAGGTGCCATTCCCTTGGTCGTTGAGTTCAATGCCACGATGAGCTTTTCTCCCTTGGAGGAAATTGTCGAGTATCGTTTTCAGTTTGGTGATGGAACTGAAGAGGTCAGCACGTCGCCAGTTGCTTCACATACCTATACGTCGCTTGGAATTTACTTTGCCAGCGTCACCACCGTAACCATGAGTGGTAGGACTTCCACTTCTGCCTTAGTACCCATTTCTCTCTTTGGCTTAAACCAACTGCCCGTTGCCAGCTTTAGCTGCACAAAAACGGGCAACTCTGTTACATGTGATGCATCAGGATCTTATGATTTAGACGGAGAAATCGTGGATTTTGTCTGGGAGGTCTCCGCCCTTAATTTAACCGCTACAGGATCACTACTAACTTTTGAAGTGGCAGAGGATCAGACGGTTTTTGTCCGTTTGTCGGTCACGGACAACTCAGGCGCCACGTCAATGAAAGAAAAACAAATCGGCGGCAATTTACCGCCTCTAGCGATTTTAAATTGCAGAATCGAACTTCCTAACCGAGCATCTTGTGACCCCGCTTTAAGCTATGACCCTGA
>JACPIU010000023.1:56685-121102 GCA_016187935.1 Bdellovibrio sp. | reverse complement strand
GAGAAACAGGGAAAAGCAAAATGTCCCAGAGAGATATCCGGAGCGCGTACTATTTGATGATAGAGCTCGGTTTCTTCCGGGAAGACATTAAAGAACTGCTGAATATTGCTTTTCAAAGATTGGGCCAATAATTTTAAGGCCGGTTGGTGTAAGAGTTTTTCCATAATATCTGATTCCACAAAAGTTACGAGTATTGCAGCCTGCGTCGTATTATAGGACAATTAAGCGAGAGAGAAAAGTATTAGAGTGCTTATCATGAATAAACTTTTGCTTTTTACTGTATTGTTGATGTGGAGTGTTCTGCAAGCGGCCGATGACATTCCTAATAGTGGAGATGAGTCGGGAGCTGCCAAGAAAGATAATGCAAGGACTTCCGTTCCCGAAGGTTTGAAAAAATCTTATGGCGATTCCAAAATGCGTGCCACGCAAGTTGGAGAAGCGGAACCTTACCGCCAATCAACCCGGATTTCTCGTAAGTATTCAGAGGGAGAATTTTTGATTTATGATTGTCAATCCCGTCATTTTGCTTGTGTGGACGAAGCATCTTATCAGCGTTGTAAGTCCGAGCGCAAAACAGGGTTGGACACTAAAGCGTCGAGAGTGTTGCCCTGCGCTCCCTTAAAATTTTTTTCTAAGTTCGCCGATTGCACAAAAAAGCAGTATGTTCTCCAGCATAGAAGACATAATAAATCCATGTGTCTAGTGGAATTAGGGGCGGCATCCAATTAATTTCTTTATTCAATCTCAATTTTTTTAGTCATCAAGATATGTTCACCAATGTCGGGGATGGTGAATGGTTCAGACACTTTCTCAAATCCCACTTTTTCATAGAATCCCACAGCCGTGAGACGTGCATTGCACCACAAGAGTGAAGCTAGATTTTGCTTAATGATAGGGAAGGCCATTTTTAATAGTTCTGAACTTAAGCCTCTGCGTTGATATTCAGAGAGGGTGGCCATCCCGCGCAAGCGATATTGATAAGGAGGTGATAGCTGCGGATGTTTCTCAAAATAAAAAGAGGCCACACTCACAAGTTTTGTATCAACAAAGGCCCCAAGGTGGAATGTTTGCTCATCATCATCCCCGGTATAAATACAACTTTCGATTGGCCTTCCTGGACGCAACATCTGCTGTCGAATGGATATTGTGTCTTTTGGATGGATTCGAAGCACTCTCATTGCAGCCTCTTGAGAATTAATAACTTCCCGATATCTTAAATAGCTTTTCCATGGACAGTCGAGAAAGAGTTGAAGAAAAAATTTCAAAAATGGGTGAAGGAATCTTGCTATGGGGTCCTGCCCATGCAGATTCAGTATAAAAAAGACAAAATTCTCCTTCAGCTGCGACATGGATTGTGCCGATTAAACCCTTTAAAAATCCTTGCTCAAATGAAAAAGTATAGTTTCCAGGGCCGGTAATTCGTGGAATTTTAAAAGAAAGCGACATATCGAAAGGTAGTAAAGTAGAACTCAGTAGAAGGAAGATCTCTTGAGTCACTTCATTGTAACGAGAATCTTTGACAAAATCGATGTGGTTTTTAAAATTTTCATAACGCGACAAAATAGCTAGGGCACGCGGACAGGATTTTTTATGTAGTCCAGCAATCTGGAATTTGAGTCTTTGACCTTCGCCCTTAATAGATTGCCCATCGCCATCAAATGTTTCGACTTTACTTTCGACGTGAATGAGGTGTTTTTTTATTTTTTCTTTTATTTTCTCAGAGAAGGGTAACTGCTGAAAGGCCGATTCAGCTTGACTATCCAAATGAAATAGTAAAAAAGATAATGATATAAAAAGCGAAAAAAAATGCGAAAATTTATGCACGGTGCCTTTCCAGTAATTTACAGGCCTTTTAACCTTAATTTTAAATGAACGAATTAGGCTATCACAACTAAAGTTTTTCGTCAGGATGCAACTTATGGAAATTGAACAAGTAAGGCGACGCGGTAAAGCCGTGGATGCCGTTATTGAAAGCAAGGATCAACGATGGCATTGTCGAAATCGCATTACGTTGATTTTTGGAAGTAATGACGTTGAAGATTTAGAAACCTATATCTACACAGATACAGGCATTCAATTCCGAACGGTGAAATTTCATCAAGCAAAATCTAAGGCCATCGAAGAAATTCTAGATAATTGCATTGATGAATATTATCGCGGTCATGTAACAGAAATTCATACGACTTTGGACCCCGATAGAATGCGTGTCACAGTTGAGGATAATGGAATTGGATTCCCTCTTGATAAGATTGAGCAGGTTTATTCGGAATTTCGAACAGGCTCAAAATTCAAAGATGATGAAGTCGATGAAAAGGGATTTCTCCATCGCACTTTGGGGCAGAACGGTCTAGGTGCAGCCGCCACTTGTTTAACCTCAGACGTCTTCATTGCGCGTGTTAGGCATTACAACAAGGGCAAAGAACAGACGTACACTTTTACCGATGGTGCGCTCAAAATTAGTAAGACCAAACCGAAGCCGTTTAAGGGCCATTCAGGTGTGCGGATTGAATTCGTGCTCTCCAAGGAAGTGTATAAAGATAATGTGATAGATCAGGATTTGTTGCGTAAGCGGATTATTGATCTCGCCTATAATAATCCAGGTCTTCTATTTACCTTTAATGGAGAAAAATATCTTTTCAAGAAAGGATTATTTGAGCTGGCCCAAAAGATTGATCCTGTCTCTGCGGTTCTTTTCGGAGAAGAATCCACCGTTTTTGAAACAGTGACCCCTAAGGGACGCAAGGCCCAAGGGAAAATCGATATTACTCTCGCCATGCGTTTTGATAAAACGAGTGAAGAGCGTGAACATCGTATAAAACGGATTTTTGTTAATACTATTAAGGACAAACTTGAGCGAAATGTTAAAAAAGAAAAACTGAGTTTGGTGGATAATGACGTCTTAACCGGCATGACTTTTATTCTGGGCATTACAATGCCCAATCCACGTTTTGAATCTCAGACCAAGCGAAAATTGGTACGAGATATCAATATCGAGAAGGCGCTTGAAACTTTCATGACGGAAAACATGGATCGTTTCATACGCAAGCAAAAGGAATTTTTGGATACCGTCATGGAACGTGCGAGCTTCCGTCATCGTTTTCAGGAATTAAAAGATGCCAGCAAGATGGGCAAAAAACAAAAGAAGCAAAGGGTTGAAAAGCTCTTGGATGCCAATGAACGACGGGATCGTACAAAATGTTCTCTTTTCATTTGTGAAGGGGATTCGGCGATTGGCGGTTTGCGTTCAGGCAGAGATAAACTTTATCATGGAGGAATTGCCTTAAAAGGCAAACCGATGAACGTATCCCAGGCCTCGATTGCCGATGTTCTGGCAAACCAAGAATTCGCCGATATCATGGCATCAATCGGTCTCACTATTGGTCAGCCCGTCGTGCGCGAAGAATTACGTTTTGCCAATATTGTTTTTCTTGCCGACTCAGATGTGGATGGTGGACATATCAACACTCTATTGACCAATTTCTTTTATACTTTCTGGCCGGAGCTTTTTGAAATGGGAGCTATTCAGATGGCCAAGGCCCCACTGTTTGAAGTGCTTTTAGATAAAGGCACGCGCTTTTTTGAATCAGTTAAAGAATTGGAGGAATTTAAAAATGGTGGTGCAAAAATAAAAGAAATTTTTCGCAATAAAGGTCTGGGTGAAATGTCTCCCGAAGCCTGGAAACATGTTATGGGGCGGAAATCCTATACTAAAATCGCGGCCATAGATGCGGCCAAAGCTCGGCAGGTATTGGATGTCTGTTTTGGTAAAGATGTTAATCAGCGCAAGAGTCTATTATTGGATACTGAAGCGGCTCCGGTGGGTGATCCTGGGGTTGTCAATAAAAAGAAGAAGACTACAAAAAAAGCGGTATAAGGGATTAGGAGAAAGGACAAAATATGGAAGAACGCTATTTGCATAATTTGGAAACCATTCCTTTAGAGCAAATTGTGAAGGAAGAGTATAAGGTCTATCAGATTTATACACTCATGGATCGTGCCATACCCTATCTTGAAGATGGACTGAAACCAGGCCAGCGTCGAATTTTGTACACACTTTGGAAGAACCAGTCTAAAGGATTGATGAAAGTTTCATCAGCGACAGGCCTGGTGCTGACTTTACATCCCCATGGCCCTCAATCTGTCGAATCGGCCATCGTCAATATGGCCCAGGATTACACTTTCTCTAATAACTATCCCTTAATAGACAAGAAAGGGTATTTTGGTGAACGCATGGAGACAACTCCGGCGGCCAGTCGTTATATCGAATGCAAGATTGGTAAAGTTGCCGAGCTTTTGCTTTTTGATGATGTCAACCAAGTTCAGATGGTTCCAAATTATGATGAGAAAGTGCTCGAACCGATGTTCTTTTTACCTAAATTACCGCTTATGTTGCTGAATGGTTCCGAAGGCATTGGGACTGGTTTTTCTTCTGTTGTTCCCTGTTTTCACCACAGTCATATCATTGAATCGATGTTGCAATTTTTGGAATCAGGAAAACCAAAGAAAATTAAACCCTATGTTCATAATTACAATTTAAAAGTTGAGACCGATGCATCTGGACGTTTGGTCTTTAACATGAAAATTGAGGAGAAAAATGAGAAGTTTTATATTACGGAACTTCCCAGAGGGTATGATGCCGCCAAAATTTATCGGCATCTCAATAAATTTATCGACAATGGATTTCTCAAGGATTTCATTGATAGCTCTGTCGATAATGATATTCAAATTGAATTGTTATTCAAGAAAGGCCAGCGTCCTCCATTGGAAGAAGTGATTAAGAACATTTCAGTCTCAACAACAATGGTTCCGAACTACACTCTCATTTCTGAACGGGGAGTAAAAATCGTTAATACACCCGAAGAAATTATCGAGATTTTTACCTCACGACGTTTGCAGGTTGTGCAAAAACGTTATGATCTTTTATGCCATGAATATGCTGAGAAGCTGACTCAGCATAATGAGATTATTAAGTTCATTAAAAATAAAGAATATGAAATTGCAACCAAGAAGAAAAATCGCAAAGAGTTTATCGACTATCTTGGCAGTAAAAAATATCAGTTCAAAGAATACCTCGCTGATATGCCCATTTACAGAATGACCAAAGAAGAAGTTGAGAAACGTAAGCTGATGGTCGAGGAAGACAGTAAGGCGCTAAAAGAATTCCGTAGAATTTCTGAATCGCCAAGATTAATAGTAGGCAAATTAGTGGAAGAACTGCAGACTGTAGATAGAAGCCTGACTGAATGGCTCAAGAAAAGAGACCAGGAGCGAATTCAAATGAGAAAATCTCTTGAGAAACGCTCTAAACGTGCCTCTCAGGACTAGGTAACGATAGAATTTAGAGCTTAGAATTAGATTTGGCCTGATTCTGCCAGAGTTCATTGCATGCATTTTCTGGCATCTATTTGAAAATAGTAAAAATTTTCATTTAATTAAATTTAACTATCTGCTAACCTATTAATATATGGGGTTTTGTTCCGGTGTTTTCATGGAGGAAACAGCATGAGCTTGACTAAGGCCGATATCGTCGAAAGGGTCTACAAGGAAGCAGGATTTTCGAAAAAAGAGGCCGCCGATTTAGTAGATTTAGTTTTCAAAGTGATCAAAGACACGTTATCAAAAGGCGAGAAAGTAAAAATTTCGGGTTTCGGAAATTTTTCTATTCGTGACAAGGCCACGCGCGTAGGGCGAAATCCTCAGACCGGTGAGGCAATGGAAATTTCAGCGCGTCGAGTACTAACCTTCCGGCCTTCGCAAGTATTGAAGGAAGATGTGACCTGCCGTTTTGCTCATCGTCTCGATGAGCAGGGTAACGAGAATAAAGAGCTTGCTCCGAAGGAAGGATCATCTCGGGCCTTGAGTTCGTTTATGTCGAACATTGAGGAACCGGGAGATGATGACGATGATTTTTCTGATGAAAATGAAGAATAATTTTATTCAGTTTCTCCTGAATAGGGGGAGAAAGAGAGGGCAAGATGGTGCGTGAGTCTTGTCGTTTTTTGAGCAATAAAGGCAGCGAAGCTGCCCGAAGTTATTTACCTGAGAAAAGTGCCTTTAAATTAGAAGAAGTATGTGATCTTACCGGTTTAAAGCCATACACTTTAAAATTTTGGGAAAGTGAATTTCCTCAGATACGACCGATCATTTCATCTTTTGGGAAAAAGCTTTATGAGGAACGTGATCTCAATGTGATCACTCTCATCAAAAAAATGCTTTTTGAAGAAAAGCTTTCTTTAGAAGATGCCAAAGCTGCCATTAATGAACGACTTCAGGCCTGCGAAAATCTTGTGTCTTTATCAGAAGATACCGATCAAACTTGTGAGCTTATTTCCGGTTTGCAGGACTGCCCTAATGACCTTGCAGAATCCCCATTGCCTGATATGTGGAGTGCGAGTGCCGCGCGGGAAATTATCCGTCGTGAATTGCAGGAATTACTGGCAGAGATTAAGACTTTGCAAAGCTCCTATTAATTCCTGAAGGTCATTTTTTTTCAACATTTGTGTTTCGCTTAAGATGGAAAAAAGCTTTTCTTGGTTCGTTTCAATTGTACCTACAAAATTGGAAAAATAAGGGTGCCATACCTTTCTTAAATTTTGCATATGGAGTGTCTGTGTGACTTTTAAAATGATTGCGAGTTCTTTTCGGATACTCGCGCAGAGTGGGTAATAATGGTGCGGCCAAGGATTGATCTCTTTTTCATGAGTTTGAGGGGGGCCCTCACATAATTCAGTCAGGTCATCAATAAGCTGGAATACGATTCCCAGAGAACGGCCGAGTCTCCAATATGGATGCCATCCGACTGACCAGATACTTTGTGGTGTTTTGGCCAGGAGTAAAAAACTCCCCGTTAAGGCCACTTGGAAAAGTCGTGCTGTTTTAAGTTCATGGATGATCAAAATATTATCGAGATTTTTAATTGTTTCTTTGTTCATATCCATCACTTGACCAAGTACTAAACCTTTCGGGCCAAGAGCATGTCCCATCAGCGCTAATAAAGTTTGTTGATTGGTGGATTTGAGCTTGGATAAACAATAATAAGATAAATTGAGCAACCCATCGCCGGCCAAAATTGCTTGCCATTCACCATACTGGGCATGGGTGGCCAATTTACCACGACGATAGCGGTCGTTATCCATGGAAGGCAGGTCATCATGGGTCAAAGAATAGGCATGATGAAACTCAAGTGCCAGAGTAAAAGTTAAGATGTCTTGAAAACTGTCAGAATGCAATTCTGGTGGGGAAAGGGGATGTTTGGCAAGATCACTGGCAACTCCCCAGGCCAACAAAGGTCGAAAAAGTTTTCCGGGTGGACAAACAGCATAGTGAAGTATGTCTTGGAATAAATGCCGAGAGGAAAACTTCTTTATGGAATGCGCCAACTCTTGTGCAATAAAATCTTGTACTGATCGAAGTAGGAGCATGTGTTGATCATTCTTTTGCATGATCACCCTATACCAACAAGTAGCAGAAGAGTCATTACAACAACGAAGGGGTTGGAGATGAAAGCGGTCCCTTCACGCTAAAACGATAGACGCCATTATTATTCTGTTTGGAAGCCAAAAGCAAGTTAAGAATGGAGAATTGATCTAAAAAGGCCTGCTTGAATTTAACGTTGCCATTGATATCGAGAGATGAAGTGGTAAATGCCGTGGGATTTAACCATAGTCTTCCTTGGGCATTAATTTGAATTATAGAATTTGGGCCGCCTAAATTGAGAGCATCAAAGGTAATCAGTTTGCCATTGTCTGAGTGGGCCTTAAGGAGAAGTGTGGCAAAATTGATTTCGGGAAGAATGAAACTTTGAATATTCATAGGATACAGTGCGAAGTTTTCGGATGAGACAATGAAATCGAGCTTAAGTAAATTTTTTTTAGAAAACTCGGCCAGGCCTTCAAGCGTTACAGTCCCTTTCATTGGACCGTGGCCTATAATTTCGGTCAATAACCCGGCAGTAATCTCAGTTTTCGGAATTTTCAGAACACTTTTACTAATCGATTGTGAAAGATAAAAGTTCACTTCCTTGGTGTTTGATTTCCCCTTCAATCTGATTCGAAGACCAGGCGGGATAAAGCTTGGGCCGACGAGATGCACGCCCAATTCTTTAAATTTTAACTCATGGGGAAGCCCAGTGCAGGAACCTGGGATTGTCACGGATTGAAGATAGGCCCCCGGGAATAAGTAGGTGACATCCAAAGATTTATAAATGAGCGGACAATTGGGAATAGTGGCCAAGGCCTGGTTGAGTTTTTGCTCTATGAAATTGCGAAGAGGAAAGTTAAAAAATATCCCCAGGAAAAAAAACACACCGGCCATTAAGTAGAGTTTAAAGGTAAATGATCGCTCAAATTGGTAGATATCGTCTGAAACTTGGGCGGTAGTTTGCTTGCTGTGCATTTCCTCCAATGAAGTCATCGATTTAAAATTCACGCTTTTCCTCTTACTTATTGTCCACGGGCAAAATGATTTAAACCAATGTGACCTTGCAACAACAAGCTCGTTTGGTCTCGCTCAACTCGAATATTGGAAATTTTAAACTTCTCAATATTGATGAGAGAGCCCAAAAAATCAGAAAATTCCACCAAAGCAAGACCTTGAAATTTAATTTGTAATTTTGTTTCCTTCAGATTTTCCGAGGATAAGCCGGGCTGATAATTAACCACCGCAATTTTGTTGGGATCGATATTATGTCTTTGGGCAAAAGATTTAACTTTAACTTGGGCCTCTTGCTCGGAATCAATGCGGCCCATGGCATAAATAGTTTGTCCGGAATGCTCTAGGTTTTCTTTCGATTTGATGTACTGTTCGTAGGTTTTAATCAAAGCTTTTTTATCTTCAATGCTACTTTTCAAACTCCAATTGCTAAACCAGACAGGAATTAGAATTAGAAGCGGAAGGAGAATGAGTCCTATATGTATGGTTTGGCTTACAACTTTTTTTTCTTTTTCATTTAAGGATGAAAGGAATTCTTGAAATCGTTGATATTCTGAACGTGCTTCTAATTTGGCAACTTGTTGCATAAGGGCCTGATCAATTTGTTTTAAAATTTGTTTCTTCATCATCTATTGCCCATCGAAACTGATATTTAACGCCGGCCCATCGGCAATAATTTTTTTTTCGATAACTTTTAAGGATGTATTTTCCAAGTAATCAGAAATTTTTTTCAACTCATTTTTATCAGCAGATTTCAGGACCGCCTTGGCCAAGCCATCAAGATTTTCAAAAAGAACAACATCAACTTTTTGATTGCCTTGCAAGACCTGGCTTAATTCTGCCAAGCTTTTCACCGCATTCACCCGTGAAGCTGCACTTAAGGTTGAAACTTCCTGAGTGATCGATTTTTCTCTTGTTTGCAACATGGTCGTGAGGCGGTCCAGACGATTTCGATATGTCCTTTCTTCTTTAGTGGTGAGATTTAAAACCTTGCTTTTAAGAATACTGTTTACTTGAGCGTTGATTTGTTTTTCATCCGTATAGAGGAAGATTTTTTCAACCAAGAGACCCAAAAGCACAATGAGTGCAAAAATTGCGGTGCGGGCGGTGAGAAAGACCGTTCCTGTCAGAGGAAGAATTTCTTGGTGTGAAGTGGAATAATTACCCCGTAAGAGATTGGGAATTGTTTTACCTTGCACATGCGCCAGAGCACCTAAAATGACAGGTCCGAAGCTATGTATTTGCCCGCCTTCCATTTTTTTTGCTTTAACATTAAAACAGTCCGCCAGTGGGAGTTCCGAAGTTGGAAGATCTAATTTTTCTCCCATAAAAGACACAAAATTGGGAATTCTCTGTCCACCGCCGGTAAAATAGCAGAACTCTACCGTAAGCCCATACTTCACTTTAAGCGAAACAAAGTAACGTCGCATTTCTTGAACGAGGGGTAAGGTTTCTTCTCCCATGACTTCGGCAAAGACGGCTTCATCTTTGCTCGCATTTGGGACTTGTAGCGATGTTAAATAAAAGGCATTTTTATGTTTATAGTTTTGAGCTTCAGCGACACTGATTTTATAGGCACGGGCAATTCCAAGATCGAGCATTTTCCCGCCAAAGCCAATAGAATGCTTACTTCGGAGGTTATCCTTTTCGTAAGTATAGATCTTCGTCGTGGTGTGACCAATGTCGACTAGGGACCAGCAACGCGTGTTCACTGTTTCAGTTTCTTGGGTTTGCGCAAGAAACCATTTTACAAATTCATCTACCAGCATCGAAGATGAAGTCAACAAATTTGGCAGGATGTCGAAAGATTTGAGTTGCTGGTAAATGGCATTCATATCATTACTTGTGGTGAATTCTGCCAGGATATCCATGCCCGAGTTGCTCTTGGTGTATTTGCACAGCAAGTGAATATTTTCTATGGGGAACGGGATGGATTCCTCTAATTGATGAGGAATCATGAGTTCAGCTTTTTTAATAGATTTCACAGGTAAATGTAGAATGCGAGAACTTAAATATCGTTCCGAAAAAATGAAAACAGATTTATCCTTTGGGGCATTTTTTTTAAGGTACTGAGCTAAAACTTCCAAATGATGTTCTTCAAATTGTGCTGGTGCCTTAACTTCTATTGGAATGACTTCTCCTTCAGGAGCTGGTGAGGAAGGAGGAGTGGATTTTGGCACTGGCCCGGGCGACAACTCTTCCCAATAGTCAATTGGAATTAGACCTGTTTTTTCCACACGAAAACGGGCAACTTTAAGTGAATAGCTTCCAAAATCTGCTAACACAACATTCATTGTATTAGAATACCAGAGGTTGGACGCATGTCCAAGGTTGATTGGCCGTGAAATAAATCAAAAGACGATGCATTAGTGCCTTAGTCAACTATCAATTCAACCACTCTTGGTTCCATCAATTGCGTCGGAGGTGGTTTCGAATCTTTGCCTGAGGTTGATGTTTTAGTTTCAGTCAGATCTTCATTGCCGTCGGTTGTTTGTCCTTCACCTGCTTTTTTCTTTTTGGGATTAGGAGCGGGAAGCACAGGTAAGTCAACATAAGCTGTGATTTCATGAGTGGAACGTCCAAACTCGCCCCGAGAGACAACCTTGAATAGTTTTCCCACTACTCCGAGACGAATGCCGGCATTTTCAAACTCTTTGAGGCGTTCATCAAAATTCGACTCACTCGATGCTCCCAGGTCTTTAACAATAAAGTCTTTAAAGTCTTGAACGGAATTAAATTCTTTTGGCGGGATGCCTTCTTTCGAATCGCCGTTTTTGGCCTTGAAAAACTCATCAAGCTGAATTTCCGTCAAATTCGGGAAGAGAGCTTTCATTTGAGATTTGGTAATTTCATTAACTGGAAGAATACTGATTTCATGCACAGACAGATTATCTTTGATAAGATCAATGATCGGATCATCCCAACCTTTTAAGAGATATAATTCAGACATTGAGACTAGGGGCGCATGTTTGGGGCGCGTGTTATCTTCGGCATATTGACCTTCAATATCAGAATATTCCGGCCCGCTAAGTCGACCAGGGTCGTTGACATAATATTTAAGTTCTTTAACTAAGAGGTCAACATTGGTATTGCCATAGCGGGCATCGAAGACCTCATCTTCTTCTCGTTTAGCATCGAAGGCGGCAAAGAGGGTTTCATAGATTTGCTTTTCAATATAAGCATGAGGTGGTGTTGCATTTTTTTTCTCTTTATCACTATCATCGGGATCACTGGATTCAGGGGAATTATCATCTTCTTCTCCCTCCACCAATGAGGGCACTCTCATCGTGTTAGGATTGAGTAAACCGCTCATTGAAGAAATCGAGACCATAAGTTTGCCCTGAAGTATCACTGATTTTATAAATTCCTGGGCCGCACTCCGTTGTATTAGATTGGCCTTTTTCAATAAAGAATCATCGATAGGAAACATGAAAGGTTGGGTTACAACGGTCTCCAAAGTACGTGGACCGATCATTTTCTTGGCACTTTCATTCTTCTCAAGAATATTGAAGGCCTCTTGATAAAGACGTAATTTCGCCAAGGCGAAAGTGAGACCAGCTTCAGCATTGAGCCGCGCTTGGGTCATGTCTTGCTGGTTATAGACTCGGAGTTTATTAATTTTCGTTTCGAAGGTAAAATCGGCCAGTAGAAAGGTTAAAATAGTAATGGAAGTCATCACCATTAAAATGGCCACTCCCGATTCACTTTTTTGATTGAGTTGTTTTAAAAAATTCACAAATTCCTTTGGCCCTTCATCATTCCTCATCTGGTTCATTCGGGGGAGAGGTAGAGTCCTCACCTGAACCTTCTTTTCCAGTTTTAGTCGTGCGGCTTTGCTGTAAAGCTTTATTATATTCTGCATCGTCCTTAACCGCATCAAATGTCGGCCAGGTGATGCGGAAGATACGCTCAATTTTGTGTTCCGTTTGATTTTTGTCAACCCATTCCAAAACGACCTTTAAAACGCGGATGAGATTTGGGTCACCATTGGTATTTTTCAATGAATCAACAAAGTTTTTGCGTTGAGAGTCCCAGAAGAGGAACTCTAATTTCTTGACGTTTTTGAGTAAAATGGAGGGCGAAGTTGATTCCCATTCAAATTCATGAGCATAAGGATTGAGAGGGAGATGATAGCGAACTAAGGCCATCAGTCCAGGTTCATTACTTTCGCCCTCCATGGCCTTTAAAGCGTATTTAACCCAGGCAAAACTTGATTCTTTGGCACTCTCAAAATTGCGTTTATTTCCTGAGGATAAAAAGGAAATGGAGGCTTTGTCGTCATTTCTTATCGCCGGTATCGGAATCGCTTTGCTGGATATGTAGGGAAAGCGTTCAGTGGCTTCGTACTTATCCAAAGAACTATTGGAGCTATTTTTCGTCTGTTCAGGTGCCGAGGAATCGTTGGAATTTTGATTAACTTTTGAAGTATGGCGTACACTGAATAAAAGTGGGGTATAAAGGAGAGCAAAATCGGCTTCGAGGCGATAGAGCGCCGTTTCGGCTTCCACAAATTCTTGATCCTCCCGTAGGGTGTGGTCACGTGTTATGGCGGAGCTATTGACGAGAGAATAAACACCTAGCATAAGTAATGACAAGAGAGTGATGGCAATAAGAACTTCAAGCAAGGTGAAACCTTGAGCATTCAGGGGCCTTGGTGGTATTTGGTTATGATTAGAAACCATCAAATTTTACCTTGGCATTTTTATTCGGCGGCCAAGCCGCTAAACTATAGAAAAAGCCTGTTTTCTTATTAGTGACTGTCACGCGAACTTGCCAAACCATGTTTTGCAAATTTTCCTTAATATTTTTAAGAACAGTAGTGTTGAGTGAAGCCGATGTTTGCTCAGACTCATCTGTCGTATCCGTTTCTTCATCACTTTGCTTTCCTGCAAGTTTCGAAAGGTCCGGGATTTTCAGCTTTTTATACTCGAGTGTGTACTCATATTCAGGGTAATCTTCGAAAGTCTTTTTTTCTTTTGAAAGAGTCAGTTGTTCATTGAATTCCGGAGGAGAATTCAGAATTTCATTAATTTTATTAACACAAAGGATGCGTAAAAGAGATTCTTCGCGCATTTGCAATGAATCGGCCAGATTGCCACTTTGACCGGCCACAAACATCACGGCAAAAACAGCAAAAATAGTCAAGGCAATCATGACCTCGAGAAGCGTAAATCCCTTGCTATTGTGAATATGGCGAGTGATTATTTTCGAAGCCATTCCTCAAATATCTCCTTGGCCAGTTTATCTTGTCTTTCAGGCAATTCATCGCTGGGATTATCCGCTAATGGCCGAACGATTTTTTCGAGGTCGAAAGTGAATGCCGGGATGGCAAGTCCAATCACCTCGGCTTCGGTACCAAACAAAATGATTCCTTCATCCTTCTCTCCGTTGGGATAAAAATAGAGCGCGGCCTCTTGACCTTGATAAAATTCTTTATTCTTCTTTGTTCCGACGGCAATCAGCCTGACCGATTTAGGAAACTTGGGGGTTTCATCAAACAATTCGCGAACACGATTAAATTTTTTATTAAGCTGTTTGGTTTCTTGCTCCAGCGCTTTTTCCTCTGCTTCAGACAGCACCACGGTTGATGATTCGCGCGGAGCGGGCAAAACAAAATTGCCACTGGGACCATATTCGACTTTATATTCTTGTGTTCCAGAACCATCTTGTCCGAGTTTGAAATGCAGTCGAATAACGACGTTGCGAATAGCTGTTTCATTGATCGAATAGCGGATCGCCCGTTCTAAATTATTAGTGATGTCATCCAGGGCCTGACGTTCAGTAAAATTAACATTCGTGACGAAGCTAAAGACCAGAGTCATTAAAAAAAGCGCCACCAGGATTTCCAGGAGACTAAATCCACCTTCGCGGCGCATGGTGGAACCAGGGACTGGTGGATTATGGCGCTTGCTTTTCATTGAGGTAGATATCAGCGTCCTTGTCTATGCCACCTTCTGCCTTGTCTGTACCAAGAGAATAGATATTGAATGTCTTACCGTCTGATTCGTAGACGAAATCTTCATCCCATGGGTCTTTGGGAAGTTGTCCTCCTTCGATATAACCGTCTGGATTCCATCGCGTGCACTCCGGTGTACTGGAAGGTTTTTCAATCAGGGACCTAAGCCCTTGTTCCGTGCTAGGGTATTGACCACAGTGGCGGCGGAATTCTTTAAGCCGCTCTGCCAAGTTTTGCATTTGTATTTTTGCCGAGTTTTTTTGGCCTTCATAATACAAATCAAAAATTTTACCGGCAACAAAAGCACCACCACCGGCCATCAACGCCAGGGCGATTAAAATTTCCAGAAGTGAAAAACCGCTTGCTCTGCAGTGGCGGAAAAGATGCCGCAGAAAAAGGCTTATGTTCATTGTATATCTCCTGCCGTTTCTATTAAATTGGTTGAGGGAACGATTTCTATTATCGTCAGCAGATTTTACTCGATCTTATATGGCACGGCAATGTGACAACGAGAAATTGACAGGGAAATTACCGGAGACTATTGAGATTCATTAAAGGAACCACGACAGAGAACACGATAAAGGCCACGGCTGAACCCATGGCGACCATCATGACAGGTTCTAGGACAGAAGTTAACCCTGCCAACTTTGAATTCACTTGATCATCATAATTCTCTGCAATAATTTGCAACATGGGTTCTAATTCGCCCGATTTTTCTCCCAAACCAATCATATGTGTAACCATAGAGGGAAAGAGGTGCGATTTTGTCAAAGGAATGGCCAATGAGCCACCTTCTGCAATGGAAATCTTGGCATCTTCCACTGCATTTTGAATGTGGACATTACTGATCAAGTTTTTCACGATTTTCATGCTGGTTAAAATGGGCACACCGGAATTGAGCAGAGTGGCCAACGTTGAACAGAAGCGAGATACATTGATCATCGTTACAAGGGTGCCGACTTGAGGCATTTTAAGCAGAAGTCTATGCCATTGTGATTGACCGCTTTCGGTGTTGGTGTACTTTTTAAAGACAATGTAGCCTAAAAAGAGAGAAAGTAAGATTGCCCACCAGTAATTTTGGATCGTCCCGGATATCCAGATGCAAATTTTGGTGGTGACAGGTAATTCTTTTTTCATGGTAATAAAGATTTTTGTAATTTTAGGAATTACAAAAGCGAAAATAATTCCCATCATGACAGATCCAAAGACAATCATGATAACGGGATAGATCATGGCACCTTTAATTTTATTTTTAAGCTTTACCTGGGATTCGGTAAAATCAGCTAAACGCAGGAGGACGATGTCCAGGGTTCCTGAACTTTCTCCTGCTTCCACCATGTTGACGTAGACATTATCAAAAACTTTTGGATAATCGGCCAAGGCCCGGGCCAGAGAACTACCTTCATTTACTTTTTGTCGAACTTCCGCCAGGATGACCTTGAGCTTTGGATTATCGGCCTGGTCAGTTAAGGCACTCAATGATTCCACAATTTGAATTTTGGCCTTTATCAGAGTTGAAAATTGACGAGTCAACAGGGCAAGGTCTTCAACTTTGATTTTGCTTCCAAACGTGATTTGCCCTTTATTGGCCGCTTCAGCTTTTTGCTCGCGAATCTCAATGAGCATCAACCCGCTAAGCTTAATCTTTTGCTTGGCCAGAGTGATATTTTCACTATTGATAATATCTTTGAGTTCTCTCCCTTGGTTATTGAGGGCCCGATATTCAAAAATGGGCATAGTCCGCTACTCCTGAAATTCTTCATCATTGACTGCGCGAACGACTTCTTCAATTGAGGTGACACCAGTCATGGCCTTGCGAACAGCATCTTGACGAAGGGTACGCATACCTTCGGCCATGGCCTTTTTCTTTACAAGATTGGAATCAGATTTGAGCAAGATGAGAGAACGTATTTCATCGGTGATCATGAGTAGTTCACAGACGGTTGTTCGGCTGCTATAGCCCCGGAAATTACACTTCGGACACCCTTGGGCCTTATAGAAAACAACATCTTTTGGAACTTGAACAATTCCTGCCAGCGTCAGTTCTTCTTTTGTCGGTGTATGCACGACTTTACATTCTTTGCACAATACCTGAATAAGTCGTTGCGCTAAAATACCCACAAGAGATGAAGCAATTAGAAACGGCTGCACACCCATATCAATAAGGCGGTTGGGGCATGACGCGGCATCATTCGTGTGAATAGTGGAAAGAACGAAGTGACCGGTTAAAGAAGCTTCTACCGCCATCCGAGCGGTTTCACCATCGCGGGTTTCTCCCACCATGATGACATCCGGGTCTTGGCGAACGATGTGACGCAAGGCCCGGGCAAAAGTGAGATCTATTTTTGAATTGGTTTGAATTTGAGACACGCCAGCAATTTCATATTCCACCGGATCTTCAACGGTAATAATCATGCGATCAGGATGGTTGATGCGATCAAGCAGGGCAAAGAGAGTTGTTGTCTTACCAGAACCGGTTGGGCCACATACATAAAGAATGCCGTGCTTACGTTGCGCCAGCTCATCTAAGGATTGCAAGACATGTCCGCTAAAACCGAGCGACTCAAGCTTGATGACTTTGCCCGTTTTTTCCAAAACCCGCATAACAATGCGCTCACCATTTTGAATTGGAACTGTGCTGAGACGGATATCAATATCTTTACCACCAATTTTGATTTTAATCCGTCCATCTTGAGGAAGACGCTTTTCAGCGATATCTAACTTGGCCATAACCTTGATTCTTGAACTAACGGCAGCCTGAGTTTTCAGCGGTTGGCGCAAGACCTCGGTCATAATACCGTTGATCCGTAAGCGATAAACGACATCCTTTTCGTAGGGTTCGATGTGGATATCACTGGCACCCTCTTTCACCGCACGGAAGATGATCGAGTTAACAAAACGAATAACTGGAGCTTCATCCGCACCGGCATCAAGAATATCAATGGGCCCATCCAGATCGAGAGTTTCGGCGAACTCACTTTCCAGAGTGTCAACCATGTCACGGTTGGCCTTCTCATAAACTTTGTTAATGGCCTCGGCAATTTTAAAGGGGGGGGCAACCACACTCGTAATTTTTTTCTGGAAAATTTCATGCAAATCATTAATAACATCAAAGTTAAAAGGATCGGCCACCGCTACCATGACAAAGTCAGGTCCGCTCTCAATCGGGATGAGTTCGTGTGTCCGAGCGTAGGTAATGGGAATATCCAGTGTCAGATTAGGATCAATCTGATCAACTTTTAAATCATTATGGTAAGGAATTTGAAATTGGAAACAAAGAACACGGGTAATATCATAAGGCTGCAGATAATTTTTTTTAAGTAAAATTTCTCCCAATAACTGACCGGATTGTTTTTGCAAATCCAAAGCTTCCGTAAGTTGTTTTTCAGTTAAAGAGGTGTGAGTGAGAAGGAGTTTTCCTATCTTCTCATTAAATGGGGCGCCTTTATGAAAATGCGTTTCAGTCATATTCTACTCTGGTTTTGCAATGCCTGATTTTTTAACCTTCACTTCTTGGTAGATAGATTTATAATCGGGCTCCTCTAAATTGGCCAGGGGTGTAGTCGGGCTAACTACTTTGGCAGCATCTTCGTCAAGTAAATCATCTCCCTCATCTTCATCGATCAAGTTCTTGTTCTGATTTTCACTCTTCTTTTCTTCCTTCTCTTTTTCTTTGACATCTATTGTTTCGGAATCCTCATCTTGCTTCTTACTTGGAGCGATACCAGTCGAGGATTCGTTGGTGCTTCGATAAATAGAACTTGCCGCGGGATCATAGAGAGGTCCTGCTTCTTGCTTATTGGCTTTGTCGTATAAGGCCTTTACTGTACCTAGATAGGGATCATCTTCACCGACGACGTCCTTAATATGCCCAGTGCGACGATTCAAGACGTCTTTCACGGTATTGGCGACTGTTTTTTGATAGCTATCCATAATTTTGGGAGTCATAAAGAGAAGTAAATTAACCTTTGACAATGTTTCAGAGCTATTTTTGAACAACCATCCGAGAAGAGGAATATCGCCGAGCAGAGGTACTTTGGATGTTGAACTGATAACCTGATCGCGCATCAATCCTCCCATGGCAATAGTATCTCGATCGCGTACCACCACTGTTGTCACCGCACTTCTTGAAGTCGTTGCAATTCCTCCTGCCGATGAGGTATTGGCGCTTGTGCGGAATTCTTCAATCTTCTGATCAATCTTGAGTTTTATAAAACGTGTCACTTTATTTATTTGCGGTGTGATTTTTAATGTTAGACCGGCCTTTTGTTGTTTGACTGAAATTTGTGTCTGATTGTTGGCAATGGTTTGTTCGGTTACAGGCACAGATTCTGCCACTTCAAAAACAGCGTCGGTATTATCCATGGCCAGAATTTGAGGAGTCGCCAAAACATTAGTATTGGCATTGTTGGCGATGGCCGTGATCAGTCCGGAAATACTGTTAATTTCGACTGACTGACCGCCAATGGACTGGGTAACCTTTTTGCCTGTGCCCCCACCAATAAAGAGACCACCAAGAGAAGTAATATTGTTGGTGAGCACGGATACGAGATCTTGTGCCCCTGTACCACCGGCAAATCCGGCCTTCTGGGTCCCGCCGGTTCCGTAGGCCCCAATGATGGAAATTCCAAACCCCTTACCCTTGGTGACTTGGGTTTCCATGATCATGCCTTCCACATAAACTTGGTCGCGAGGAATATCCAATTTATCAATCACCGATTTGATAGTGAGGTAATCAGTTGGACTTGCCGTCACAACCAGAGCGTTGTTATCTTTGTCCGAAGTAATTTTCACTTCGGCATTAAATAACGACGTCCCTTCTCCCCCAATTTTAGTAAAGCGTGTACCCCCTTTTTGTTGGGCGGTGTCGGAAACTAATCCGCTTAAAGTTTTCCCCAGTGTTTCCGCATCACCATGATTCAGATAGTAGACATGAATTTGCCCGGCACCCTGATTAACTTTGACATCAAGTTTTTGGATGAGATCGCGCAATTCTTTTGCCCCATCGGCATTGGCCATGGCAATAATGGAATTTGTTCTGGGTTCTGCAATAATTTTGCTGATTTCTTGGCCGGCCTTGCCGGCGCCACCAATGTTCTGAGCTTTGAACTTTCCGCTGCCAGCGCCTTTAAGTAGGGTGTCAAGCAGCTTGGCAATTTCTTGCGCTGAAGAGTTATGCACGGGAATAATCTGAATTGTTTCCTCATGTCCTGGCACATCGATGAACTTAATCAATCGCACCAGGCGAGTAATGTTATCACCCGTATCTTGAATAATAATAGTGTTGGTTTGTTTGATCTCAATAATCCGACCGTATCGGGACATAAACGGACGAAAGCTTCGGGCCACTTCGGCAACATCAATATTTTTCAGCGACAGAATGCGCATGACATAGTTTTCGGTGTCGGGTGTATAACTTCCTGTATAGATCTTGGTAGGGGTATAGCGAATATCGCGTGAGTTAACCAATTTATAGAAGGCCCCTGATTTGACAATAGAATAGCCATTCATATTGAGTGCGGTTAAGTAGGCCTTCCATGCATCGCCCACTGTGATAGGTGATGGGGCTGAAATACTAACCTTTCCCTTAATGTCTTTCTCCATAATGAGATTGAGGCCGGTAATTTTTTGCATATGCTTGGTCAGATCAACCAGGGAAGTATCAGGAAAATCAAAGCTAGTAACAACTTCTGGCCCAAAAGCTGTTTCTGGGTTTAGGTTCACATATTTTTTATCTTTCGCCAGAGAACCAAGATCAGATGTTCCTCCACCTCTGCCAAAGGAATCTTCCGTTCCAGATCGGCCATCTAAATGATTCTTGACCGAAGATGAAGAAGAACTGTTTTCACTATCAAAGTCATCATCAGGAGCAACCGATGGAGGGGGGCCTGAGCTGGTATCAATGTCACCGGAATCCGGACCGTCGCTATTTTCATCAAAACTGGTTTCCGACTTGTACTGGTCGAGTTGGCCCCATGCTTGGTTTAAGTGGCCCAATAAAATGAGCGTAAATACTAAGAGCGGGAGAATTTTTGTCAGCATAAAACCGTCCTGGTTTTTAGTCGAATTCATATTCAAGTTCAATATCCGATCCACCTCGATTGACAGAAATACTGAGGTGATCAAGATCTTTAATTCTTCCAAACATGTTCATGATATCATTTAAGTTTGTTATTTCTCGGCCATTGATATGGTGAATGATGTCGCCGTCAGTGATACTAAGATGAGAGTAGATCGATCCTGGAACGACCTCGGTCATTTTAAAACTGAGAGTCCCATCAGGGTTTTTCAGTTGTACGGCGCGCGCTTGACTGAGTATGTTGCCAACATCTTGCAGGATTTGATCCCGGTAAGATTTTTTGATGGTAAATTTATTGCCCTCGTTTCTAATTTCTTTTGGGCGAGAGGCATCCAATAGTTTCTTGCCGGTTTGAGGATCGACATAGGTAATAGGCGATGCCGATTTGATTCTTTCCTCTATATTGTCAATAAACTCGCAATCATTGGATTTAAGATTTTTGAATACTACCCGCAGTCTTTCTATTTTCCCGATCTGGGCCATTGTCTCAACCTTATCACCTTCGCGCACTTCTGTGGGAACGTTCGCTCCTCGTACGGCAACAGAGGCCATCGATTTAATAGAATCTTGAAGGACAACAGTGTTGATGAGTTTGAGCGGAAGTGAAGTTGGACGGTTGGCTTCCAAACATACCTTGAGTTCTTCACCATTATCTTTTTTACTACCTAGCTTGATACTTTCCGTAGGAGTTCGTTTTACATTGAAAATATTGGCATCTCTAATGGGTCCCATATTAAAAGGTCGTGTATCAGAATTTGTCTGAACACGGGCGGAGTGCATTTTGATTTTCTTTTCCGGGCCTTTAATGAGGTAGGCCGCAATTTTTCCGATACTATAAGTCGCGGCCAACAATGTTGCGGCAACAAAGAAATGATGAACCGGGCGGCGTGATTGGGGAGATAAGATCGTGGAAATAACCTGATCCCAAGTAAGATCTTTTTTCGGAAGGTTGAAAGTCTTTCCATATTTTTCAATTTGTGAAAGTAAGAAATGCTGGCTTTTGTTGAAAAAAGTTTGCAGTGACTTGAACGTTTTGTCCTTATATCTTTTCCATTTCGAAACAGCGGCATTTCCCTCAAAATGGGGGATATCAACCCGCATCGTTTGCAAGACATCAGGAGAAGTGGCATCCGGTATATCATGATCATCCGTATCGTTGATAAATTGCAATTTCGATAAATCGATATTCTTATTGGTTTTATCCTGAGTTGAAAGGACATCTTGAGTGAGTTCTGTCGGAGTGGGGGGAATAGGTGGGACATCGGTAAGAGAGTACTCTTCCTCAGGTATAATCTCTGTCTTCACATTATTCTTAGGAAATGGCAGAACATCTGAAGGGAGTTCTGGAGCTTCAGCTTGGGACTTTAAGTCGCTCAGCTTGAGTTCTTTGATGGTGAAATCCGGTTCATCCACTTCATCAGATTGCTGATTTTCTAGTTGATTTTCGTCAGTTGGCGAGTCGAGATCGATCGGGCCATCATTGGAGGGAATATCAGTAGCAGGTAATTCTTTCTTTTTACGAGAAAAAATTCCTTTCAACTTCTCAAGAAAAGCCGGCCACTTTTTTTTGCTCATTAAACAAGAGTCTCCAATAAATCCACTACCTTTTAATTGTAAAGGAGGGTGGGGATTTTATTCAAGGAAAGTATTCAACCTTTTTAATCTATTTGTGAAGTAAAACACTCGGGAATGTCGTGATAATAAAATGCTTTTATCGTCATATTTATAATTTTTTCTTACTTAATATTCCCTATAATAATAAAGAGTCAAATGATCTTTCAACAAAGGTGATTTTTATGAAATCTGTGGCCGCAGGGCTTTTTTATGGTGAAGTTGAAGAAAGTAGTGTGTTTCCTTATCCCGGATTTTCTGAAGACCAAAAGAGTTTAGCGATAGAGATGACGGACGCTGTGAACAAATATGCCACGGCAAATGTTGATGCTGCCAAGTTTGATTTGGAAGAGGCAGTTCCGCCCCAAGTGCTGCAAGGATTTGCCGAAATGGGTCTATTTGGAATGGCGGTTAAGGAAGAATTTGGAGGCCTTGGATTAGATTATCATTTGTACGCTCGGGTTTTTTCGGAATTGGCCAGCTTTGATGGTGCTACCACAACGACGTTAGGTGCCCACCAATCCATTGGATATCGAGCTCTAATTAATGAGGGAACTGATGAACAAAAGAAAAAATGGTTGCCGAAATTAGCTTCGGGAGAATGGATTGCGGCCTTTTGTTTAACCGAACCTGGTGCCGGGTCCGATGCCTACTCCATTAAGACCAAGGCGGTGAAAAATAACGATGGGACTTACACAATAAATGGGCAGAAATTGTGGATAACCAACGGTGGGATGGCCCATTTCTATACGGTATTTTGTAAAACCGAGCATGAAATTAATGGTAATAAACAGGATCGCATAACTTGCTTCGTAGTAACAAAAGACATGCCAGGTGTGAGTTTTGGCAATAAAGAACACAAAATGGGTATTCGGGCCTCGGAGACCAGAGCTGTGTTCTTAGATAAAGTCGTTGTACCGGCTGAAAATATTATTGGTGAACCAGGGAAAGGTTTTAAGATCGCCATGAATGTATTAAATAGCGGTCGCCTGAGTCTTGGTGCTGGTACCGTGGGTGGAATGCGTACCGTTTTGAAATGGGTTTCTCAACATGCCTCAACACGCAAGCAATTTGATCGACCAATCGCCGAATTTGGTTTGGTTCAAGAAAAATTGGCAACCATGAGTTCATTGGCATATGCAACTGAATCAATTGTCTATCTGACCTCGGGAAATATGAACCGTGGTATGAGTGAATATTTTATTGAGTCCGCCATTTGTAAAGTTTTTGGTTCTGAAGCTCTTTGGAAAGTGGTGGATATGGGCCTGCAGATTGCCGCGGGCATTGGTTATATGCGTGAATATCCTTATGAGCGCATGATGAGAGATTCTCGTATTAATCTCATTTTTGAGGGAACCAATGAAATTTTGCGAGTCTTTATTGCTCTTTCAGGAATTAAAGGCCCTTCTGATTCTCTAAAAAGTCTCGGTAAATTATCCGACGTATCTTCTGCCCTGACTGATCCGATAAAATCCTTGGGTGTTTTGACTGATTTTGCCAAAAACCGACTTTCCAATATGATGGGCGGACGATCTTTGTCTCAATATCATCCCAGCTTGGAAGACCAGGCCGAAATGTTTTCGGCGCAGCTGGGTGAGTTTGCGATTCATGTGGAAAATACATTGTTCAAATATGGTAAGAACATTATTGGAAATGAATTACCACAGGGACGCCTGGCCAATATGGTCATTGAGCTTTACGTAATGTTGGCAGTCCTCTCTCGCACGACTTCCATTCTTAACAACAAAGATGTGCCTGAGAAAACTAAAATCTATGTTAAAGATCTTGCAACTTTGAGTATTAATGACTCTCGCCGCAGGTTTCAAGCGTCTTCGAAAACTATGACTCGCAATTTAGATGAAGTCATGAAAAGGATATCGGGAACGTTATGCGAGCAAGAAGGTTATGGTCTTGACACGATATACTTCTAGACCCTTAAAATCACCACCCTATCGAAATGGGGTGGTGATATTTTTTTTCGTTTTATTGTCAGTTAGCTGCACTATTGTACGGAAAGGAGAACTCCCGCCTGAAGCTCCTATTGCTGTTTTAGATAAGGAGTCGATGCAAGGACAGTCCGTTGATATAGGGGCCACTGAATTAAAGGAAACTTTTCAAGACATAGTTAACGGTCCAACAAAAAATTTCAATCCAGAGTATTTTCAAGATAAGTATCTCGATTATGCTCCTATGGGATTAAAAGAGGCCTTCAATTTTACCCATGCATACGCTGTCGACTTTGATCATGATGGTTTAACAGATTTGGTAACTTTAGAATCTAATTACGCCCGACCGCAATTTCATCGTTTTGATATCGAAAAAAAGAAATTCATCACACTCTTATATTCACCCTTGGATACTGAAGGAAAAGCATATCTGGCTTCCTTTTTGAACTTTGTCGATCTGAATCGCGATGGCGTTATGGATTTGGCCATGGGAACTCTTAACCAAGATTCTGAAATCTCTAAAACACCTATCCGAATTTTTGAAGGAAAGCTTGAACAAGGAAAAATTTATTACACCCCGATCAAGGATGCCTTTAAAGAGGAATTGGTCAGCGCTACTTCGTCGCTGATCTTCTTTGACTACGATCTGGATGGAGATCTAGATATGTTTATGGGCAATTGGTTTACCAAACAGTCTGATCGTCCAGTCGCGCAAATTGACCGCCTGTTTAAAGGAAAGGGATTTCAATTTGAGGAAGTTACTCATTTATTGGAAGGTGAGGCCCAATTTGATCGCGGCCGGAAAATGTATGTGAACGCCCGACCTACGCAGGGGGTGAGCACGTGTGATATGGATCAAGATGGCTATTCGGATATCTTGACGGCTTCATCGAGCGGTATGGGTAATCGTCTCTGGCGGAATCGCGGTACCATCACCATGCCTTCTTCGGAATCGCTCGCAGTCCCTTCTCTTTTTTATGATATTGGTGGTGAAACCGGATTCGCTGCCGATCAAGAAGGAATAATGGATCCCGTTGGAGGTGGAAATACTTTTTATGGTATTTGCGCGGATTATAATGACGATGGCTTCATGGATTTAGCAGTGGGAGAAATTTTTCATTCTTATGATCCCGAAACGAAAGACCGTTCATCCATTCTGACAGGCATGCCGGTCTATTCATCAGCTACGGCGAGTTTTAAGTTTATTCGTAGTGAATATATTCGTGATTATGGTCCGAGTAGTTGGAGCCATGCGGATCGACGTGCGATTTGGTGGGATTTTAATAATGATAGTTATATAGATTTGTTAGTGCAAAACAGTGGATTCCCGCCATATTCACGCATGATTTTGTTTGAGCAAGAGAGCAATCGGGCCTATTCAGATGTGGCCCAGCATGCAGGAGTTGATATCTTAAATCCTACCGGCATGGTGGTAATGGATTTCAATCGCGATGGATTGATGGATTTTGTGGTAGGGCAATCCACCATAAGAAATAATCAAATTAAACCAAAGGCCTATTTTTTTGAAAATGTCACTCATCGGCTTAATCGTCGTTCGGTGCGCTTTTACCTCCGAGGAGAGCAAAGCAACCGCGCTGCCATTGGTGCCATGATTGTTTTGAAAACACAAAATAAAACTCAACGTCGTTATGTGGAATATACTTACGGCCATCTTCCTGATCAAAATGAGGAAGGCATTCATTTTGGTTTGGGCGAGGAAATGTTGGAGTATGTGGAAGTACGATGGCCGTTTCTGCTGAAAGAACAGATTTCCGAGGGGCGCAAATCCATTGCTCCCTTAATTAAGCGTTATGATCTATCACGTTTTGTCTTTAACAAACAGATGGACATTACATTGTGTGAATCTGGCCGGTTCATGCAAGGAATTAAGGAGTGCAATTGAGATGAAGTCACTTCAAATCAGGAAAGACAAAAGTCAGGCCTAGACCTAGCCTGAAACCTGTGGCATCGGGAATCAGATTTTCATCCAAACTTTTTATAATCATACCGTTTAAATTGATGCGCACAAGGGAGACTAATTTATTAATGCCGAGATGGAGTTTGAGATCCACGCCGGCGCTTAATGATTCTTCAACTCTATATCCAGATACCAGATCTAAACCGGTCAGGCCTAGAAAGTAAACTAAATCCTTGTGTTTGGCGATGGGAATGCTCGTAATGAGGGAGAGTGTATCATCGACGCGAAACCCGACCCTGCCGGCCATCGCGGTATGGTTGTCAAGAGTAGTTCCGCCGATATCTTGATAGTCGATGGCGAAGGAAGCATGAAAATAATTTTCTTTTCCTTCATCCGTTGCCAGATTGATTCCCGTGTTAACCATTTGCTTAATTTCTCTGGGTGTTCCAAGAGTTAAGTTGTGTTTGCGTGCTTCATCTTGGACGGTTTGTTCAATCTCTTCAAATTTTCCTCTGATAATGGGGCGTTCGCTATTAAATTTGGTACCACCTGCGTTTAAGACGGCAATGCCGAAGCCGCTACTATTGATGCGTGAGGATCGGTAAGAGAGACCCACATTATGTCCGCTGGCCTCGCCATAATTCAGACTGGTAAAATCGCCAAAGTTTGTCGTCTCACTACTGAGAGTACCATCTTGGGCCGCCTGAGTTATGGTCGCCATTTCCGCTTCATTGGGCGTGGCGAATAAATCTGCCTGCTTAATGACATAATAGGAATACCCTATGGACCAATGCCGAAAAGACAGGGCCAAACCAGATGTGAGTCCGAAACGCGATAGGAAATCTATTTCCTGATGCGGATTACTGTCATTAATTTTACGCGATAAAAGGCGAGCATTGGCAAAGGATTTAAAAGCAAAATAGGGAAAAATGAAATTTAAAAATTCCACATCACTTTTAACCAAGGCCGGTTTATCAGATGAGAGCGCATTCCCAATGAGTTGGGTTGAGTCAAGCCTTTTATCTTTGACTATTTCCTCTCCTTGCTTGGCGTGATCCTCGTCCACGACATATCCGGTGGCCAGGATCTCAAGCGCCACACCCTTCCATGCAAGATGGGCAGGATTGTAAAACAAGGCCTCACCCGGCGGAGTAGAAGCGGTCATGGTTTCGGCCCGACTTAGGGCCCCAACAGAGGGGGACAGGCCGACCTCAGACAAGGCGAAAAGTGTCTTTGGAATGAGCGAGAGCATGACCAAGAAAAGCAAGATGTACATGAGAGAATTATACGGACACTTCTTTTTTTGTTCTAGAAAGAAAGAAGTGCCCGCAAAGGGATTTACTTGGAAATTTTCAAGCTATAATTGTTCGTGGCCCCTTGATAACCATATACTTGCAGATAATAGACCCCTGGCCTGAGTGTGGCGGTTATTTCTTCTGTTTGTTTTACTGATTCGCTTTTGCCCACCAAAGACCCACCAGAGCTAAACAATTTGACATCGAGATCGCCTGAAAGATTGGCCATTTGTAACTTGATGGTTAAGCTACTTTTTACGACAACTGAAAATTTAAACCAATCTTTATCTGCTGCTGTATCAATGGATAAACCCTCCGTGGCAAATGGAAGGGAAACGCTGGCGGCATAAGCGGTACTATTGTTGGGTTCATAAGTGGGGCGGTTCGATGGACCAGGGGGATTGCCTCCCAAACCAATTTGCCCAGCGATCACAGGGAAGTTGGAGCGCAACTTGGCCACGACTTTTGACATGGGAACAGCATAATTTTCTACCCCGCGACCCAAACCATTATTACCATAACCGGCATGGTGGAGTGCCACCACTAAGTTACTTGCCTCGGAGAATACCGGACTCCCCGAAGAGCCGCCCAAAGTATCGGCATCATGTTTGTAATCTCCATCAGAGTTGGTTCCTTTGATAGTGCCTCGGGCATACTTCTTGGACCAATCACATTTGCGGTTGAGATAGTAGTCGCAGTTTTGCTGAACGACATAAATTTTATCACCGGTCTGGAGGTTCTGGCCGCTTAAAGTTACGACTCCCAACGTTCGGCCGGGTTTGCCTTTACAACGAAGGAGAGCGAAGTCGAATTCTTCATTGTTACCAATGAATTCATCACAAGTGAACGTCAGAGCTTCGCCCGCTTGTCCGGTTTCATGGCCAAAATTTGCCTTGGCACCAACGGCATCTGCCGCCGTGGTGACACAATGATGGTTGGTCATGAGCACATCTTCGCCAATCAAAAAACCAGTACAACGGCTCTCTACTGCGGGCAAACTGAGGTCTGCGACTTTCTTAGCATTCTGTCTGATCGGATTAGACCCATCCAGTTCGGTAACATCTTTCCAGTCCACATCCCCGACAATGATGGCCCCACTCATAATACTGCTGTCCGAAGAGTTGAGGGCCTCTTGTTGGCGTCCACACCCTAAAACGAAACTGAGGAAGAAAAGAAGCGCAAGCAATAAGATCGATTTTGAATTCATGCAGAGACTCCTTTCTCGATTGGAAGACAACGTGTCCTCACTGAGCTGGCAAATATTGAAGCAAATTTTGGAATTGAAGGGGAGTGGATGTGTTTTTACCAGAGCTATGGTGCTTGATTGCAACATTATTTAATGTTTTTTGAAAAATCTTCCTTGAGAAATGTATTCAAAGGGGCCGAGAAAAGTCGCTTTGGTGTCAAAAGGGCACCTTTTAATTATATCAATTATATTTTTTAAAAAGAATCTTGACCCATTTTCAAAAAGATCATAAAAGTTCTTCACAAATTCTGAACTGATGATCATGAATTAAGCGAAGAGACCGCCATATGTTCCTCAATGTGTCGAAATTCTTGGGAAAAATCCTTATTTTTGATGTTCTTTTTCTAATTTTAGGCCTGTCGAGCATCGCCATCGGAGCATCCCGGGGGGCGGTATCCTTTGATTCTAATTTGCACTATTGCGTAAACCAAGAGACGGCGGTAGGTCCTGTCTATTTGAAAAAAGGTGGGGCAGGCCCCTGTCATGATTTTTCCGATGAACGGCTCGGGGCGCTCTTTGGCCTGAAATTGTTCTTTGTTGACGATCTGAATGGCTCGTCTTTTCAAGGCATTAAGGTCAAGAAATTAAAATTCAAAGGGAAAAGTCTGGAAGGCGCTAATTTTACCAAATCCCAGATTGATCACTTATTAGTAAAAAGTTCGGTGCTTTCGTTTAGTAATTTTTCCGAAGCCGCCATCTCCACGGCCCAGTTTCAGGACGTCATGGCACACTCGGCGAGATTTATGGCCACCAACTTACATGGAAGCGACCTGTCTCGCGGCCGTTTTAATAATGCTTTTTTCGAGCAAGCGATCCTTACTTCCGCGAACTTAACCAGCATCGAATGCCGCCAATGTGTTCTAAAAGGTGTTAAGGCCCAACAGGTTCAGGCCCAAAATGCCCATTTTGAAGAGGCCGATTTTACAAACGCAGAAATAAAGTTCGGGAAATTTAAAAAGGCCATTTTCGAAGGCGCCAATTTGCAAGGGGCCGATTTTAGTTCTGCAGAGTTAGACGGTGCCCAGTTCAAGGGCGCTAATCTGGGGGGGGCCATCTTTCATACTGCTTCTCTCATTGGTGCAGATTTAAGTGAAGTTAAAGGTGATGATATTAAATGGCGTTTTGCTAAATTTGATAGCGCCACTAAGCTGCCTTTTACTCACGATGAAGCCGTCGAGCATGGTATGATCTTTATTCCTTAAGAGACAATGTGACCTCAGACGCTCAATATTGTGGTCAACCGCAAGTGAATTTCATATATTTACGTTTATGAAAACCTTAATGAGCTTTTTATTCATAGGTATCATTTTTAGTTGTACCTCAATCTCCGACGAAGAATGGGAGTGGAGAAAACTTCTGGATTTTGTGGTTAAAGAGGAGAGAGATTCTCAGCGTTCAGAAATTAAAATGATGACCATTCGAGACGCCAGCTCCTCGGAAAAACAAGAATGGATCACTGAACCGGAGAAATGGATTAAGGCCAATGAAAAAGAATACGAAGCGTATCGTTACTTCCTCTATACAACTACACCACAGATCAGCGTTAAGAATATAATGGTTATTCATTAGCGACATTTAGCATTGGTTAGAAGGCTAATCAGTCGATGATTTAATCGCTTCCATGAATTCCTTGATCTTATTAGGCCAAGTTTTGTAATTGAGGGAGGTCATATAGATCCCCGGATTTTTAAATTCAGGTAATTCAGCAGTGAAGAGTTTATGTCCGGGTCTGAGTGAATGATCGGGCACGATGGCGACTCCCGCACCCGCTTTGACCAGATTAATGATAGCGGTTATCGATTCCACCACAATGACCGTGTTGGAAAGTTCTTTGGATATTTTAAAAATGGGGTCGGTATTGCTGTAAACAACCCATGGATGTTCTGCCAATTCTTTTCGTTGAACCGGGTTCTTGGCAATCAAGACAAAGGTTTCTTCAAACAACTTAAGAGAAGAGAGAAGTTCTGATTGCACAAACGTGGTTGAGAAGATGAGATCGTAGTGCCCGTGTTCGATTCCGTCGTGCAATTCCTCTTGGACCTTTACATGAATATCGGCACCCTTTTGATATTTTCTTACATAAGTGGCAATAATGGGAGTGAGCCAATCTTCTAAGAGACCGTGAAGCACACCAATGCGCAGAGGCCTGCGGTCTTCCTTGTCGAAAATCCCTTGCGCCATTTTGTCAAAATTTTGAGTCAGTTGAAACAACTCCTTTCCCTTTTGGGTGAGCAACACTTTTTTCGAACTGCGGACGATGAGCTGTTCGCCGATATCTTCTTCAAGAAGTTTGATTTGGCGGCTGACCGCTGATTGAGCGATATTGAGTTCCTGGGCGGCCTTGGAAAAATTTAAATATTTCGCGGTCTCCAAAAAGGCCTTCATGTAACGGTAATCCATAGAACCTCACTTCTTTGGCGGCACTAATTCTGCAGCATTTCGCCAAAACTTTCCTTGATATTGCTTAAAGGCCGGAGACTGAATCGTAAAACCTTCCTCTTCAGGCAGATGGCCTTGCTGATAGTCTAAGGTAAACTCCGGCAGATAGAAGGCGGTAAAAGGGCCAAGAGCAACAAAGATCGGGCGGGCCTCCTCCAAGGGAATCTCCAACAAGAAGTCATCCACAAGGGGTTTGGTAAAACCAATTTCAAAAGTAAAACCATCGCAGTCTTTGCCGGAAATTTCAATCCGCATGACCTTCTCATGCAAAGTGCTATCGTGAATGACCATCAAGTTAAGTTGCTCACGCGCCAGCGTGCTTACCGTGAGTTGAGGAGTTATGATCTTGTCTTTATCTAGCACCATAAGATGTGAGCTGTTGGAGTTGTATTGAATGATATATTATACTGACCAGTTGTTACCTTTGGTATTTTTTTGAGGGCCATTCATGGAAAAAAAAACGATGAAAGTTTTTTATAATCTGACCATTCAAAATCCTGAACAGCATTATGTCAGGGTTTCGATGCGCGGCGCTTTTACCGGAAAAGGCCCGAGTATGACCGTCTTTATGCCTTCATGGAGTCCCGGTTCCTATTTGATGCGTGAATATGCTCGAAATATTCGTGCCTTTCGGGCCTTTGGTCATAAAGGTGACTATTTAAGTTACGAACAGGTGGATAAGGGAGCGTTTGAAATTCGCTGGCCATCTTTAGACCTTGCTAGAGACCGTCCTGGAGAGTCTGAAGATGAACGGGAATTTGAGATTATGTACGACGTTTTTTGTCATGAAATTTCCGTGCGGACCTCTTATGTCGATATTGGCCATGCGTTTCTGCATTTGCCCACTCTTCTTATGGGCGTCGAAGGCGTTAGTCTGGTGGCCCCCGAATTATGTGTGAATTTTCCTCCACTTTGGTCGAAAATCAGCACAGGTTTAGAAGACATTTCACCAAGTCGTGAGATCTTTCTTTATCGCGCTCAGGATTTTGATCAATTGCTTGATTGCCCTATTGAAATCGGCTGTCAGCAGACAGATGGTTTTATGCTTAAGAATGTTCCCCATGAATTGGCCTTTTACGGAGAAATGTTACACAACCGGCATCCCATATTAAAAGATATCGAAACTATCGTAACCACGGTTGCGAACACCATGGGCGAAATTCCCTATGGACGTTATGTTTTTATAACTCATTTGGCTTCGGGAATTTATGGCGGACTTGAACATCACAATAGTACGGCGCTGCATTTTGACGGGGCCCGTTTAGTTGAACGGAAGGGTTACATTAAGTGGCTGGCGCTTGTGGCGCATGAATATTTCCACGCCTGGAACGGGAAACGCATTCGGCCCAAAGAACTTGGGCCCTTTAATTATCGACAGGAGGGATACACCCGAATGTTATGGCTGGTGGAAGGACTCACCAGTTTTATGGATGAGCTTTTTGTTTTTCGCTGTGGCCTTATCACCTTGGAAGAGTATCTCGAGTTACAAAAAAATAATTTCAAATCCTATCTGGCCACACCCGGTAGGCGCTTTCATTCATTAGAAGATAGTTCCTTCAATGCATGGATAAAATTGTACCGTCCCGATGAAAATAGTGCCAATAGCTCCATCAGCTATTATCTCAAGGGGGGCGTGGTCTTTTTTCTCCTCAATATTTTGTTAAAAATGAAAGGCAAAGGAATCAATGACTTCCTGGCATCGCTTTGGAAGCGCTATAAGACCAGACCCGAAGTCGGGCCGGAAGCTGAAGAGGTCTATCACATGATTGAGGCGCTTGGGGGCAAGGATGTGCGAGAGAAATTTGAATCATTCGTCATGACAACCGAGGAACTGCCTCTTCAAAGTTTGCTGGAGTCTATGGGATTAGCGTGGGTGTGGGGTGAAGATCGACCGGAAGATGCTCAAAAGAGTGGTTACTTTGGAATCAAAACAAAGTTCGATGGTGAACGTATTTTTATTAGTTCGGTTGTGCTCGACGGACCGGCCTTCAAAAGCGGACTTAATGCGGGAGATGAGATTTTATTTGTGGGTGGACATAGAGTCGTGCGCAGTGATTGGGAGGATATTGGCAGAAACCTGCTGCCCGGCCAGAGTTATGAAATCTTGCTCGCTCGCATGGGACGCTTGGTGCGTGTAATGATCACTTTGGACAGGCCACCGACGGAACTCAAAGAAATTAAAATTGTGGATCGTGAAAAGGTCTTGAAATTTTTAATTTAAGCTGAGACTTTGTGCCACGGTGATGTGAAGAAGATGGCCCGTACAAGTCGTGGTGATCAAGCGATACCGCAGACTCCCTATGAAAACACCGGAAGAGCTATAAACTTCCGCTGGGCCTTCTTCTTGAAACCGATGCTCCAAGCGAATTTGGTTGATAAGCGTGATAGTGTCTCCCCAGGTATTGGAGGCGGCCTTGAAGCAGGCCTCCTTAACCATCCAAGTCCATAGTAATTCACTGGCCTGGGCCCAACTGGAATGATCGCCTTCATGGCGAAATCTGCGATAGGCCCCTTCGCGCATCTGCCTTTGGCCCCATTCCAAATCAATACCAACACCCAAGGCCATGAAATTGGTCGAAAGAAGTGAAGCTCCAACGGCCAGGTCACGGGATTTTCCAGGCCCGCAAGTATGTGCCAGCGAGCAGGTAAGTGTTGGACTCCCCTCTATTCTTTTATAGTCTAGAACCACCGGAAAACCCTCTTCGCTTTGGGATAGACGATGGTGAAGCAGTTCGGCCCCGGCATTTAAGGATCGTCGCGCTAGGGATCTTTGCCATTCAAGGGGATTCAAGGGGCCCGGTGTGGGACCCCATGCTAGACTGAGGGCAGTGTTAGGCCAGGAAAAAGGAATGGTGAAAGTCTGTATTTCTTGCATGAACGAGATGACCTATTGCTAAAGTGCAATCTTTCGGGCATAAATTCATAAAATTACGCACCTAACTCATATCGGAAAATAATATGCTGCCGGAAGAAATGCAAGAAGTGATGGCCAAAATATTATTTTTCATCTTTGCACTTTTTATTTTATGCATAACCCATGGCCGCATGGGTGCATTAGTTTGACATTATTCAAAATATTAATCTTGCTTATAGACAAACTTTCCTGATTTTTATTAGAATTTATTCACTCAGGGTGCAATTCGATGGCCCGGATTCATTTACCATTAAGAAGGAGTTGTGACATGCCCCACACCAACAGCAATGCCAAAACCAGGATGACTGCAAAAGAACGAGTTATTGAAAGAGACTTACGCGCAATTAAACTGCCTCATGATACGAACGGACGTTATCTGCGTGTTAGTCAGTATTATGGTGAAAATACTTTTAACTACAATAAGGCCAAAACAATTCCTGAGGCCATGAGAAAGGAACTTCAGCAAATTGCCCGTGAGGGCGGAAAATTAAAGCGTGAGTTGGCCGAGGTTGTCGCTCGGGCCGCTACAGAATGGGCGTTAGAAAAAGGTGTCACCCATTTTTGTCATTGGTTTCAACCGCTCACGGGGTCCACAGCTGAAAAACAGGATGCATTTATAAATTTTCAAGATGGTGAAGTGATTGAAAAATTTGGTGCCTCACAACTTATGCAAGGTGAACCGGATGCTTCGAGTTTTCCCCATGGTGGCATGCGCTCCACCTTCGAGGCCCGCGGTTATACTTCATGGGATATGACTTCGCCGATGTTTTTGTCAGAAGGAATCAATGGGAAAACTCTTTGCATTCCCACTGCCTTTGTTTCTTATCACGGCGCTGCCATGGATGTTAAAACTCCGCTGCTACGCTCGATCAATCGTTTGAATAAGGCCGCGACTCGTTTTATGAACATGATTGGTGAAAAATCCATTCGCGTTCAGGCCAACTGTGGTGCTGAGCAAGAGTATTTTTTAATTGATAAGGCCTTTTATTATAATCGACCAGATCTTGTCATGACTGGCCGGACGTTGGTGGGACTTGGGACCACCAAACATCAACAGTTGGAAGACCATTATTTTGGTGCCATTCCTGAGCGTGTAAAGGCCTTCATGGACGAGTTGAACTTGGAATTGCATCGTTTAGGCATTCCGGCAAAAACTCAGCATAATGAAGTCGCTCCGGCACAGTTTGAACTTGCCCCCATTTTCGAAGAATCCAATGTGGCCGCTGATCACAATCAGGTGACCATGTCGGTTATGAAAAATGTGGCCAATCGCCATGGATTAGTAGTGCTTTTACATGAAAAGCCATTTTCAGGAATCAATGGTTCGGGTAAACATGTTAACTGGTCGATGAGTGATGATTTGGGCACCAACTTGCTTGAACCGGGCCGTGATCCTCATACCAATCATCGTTTTTTGAGCATCTGTGCCATCGTGGTGGAAGCGGTCTATCGTCACGCCGCGGTTTTACGGGCCTCCATCGCCGGGCATGGCAATGATCATCGTTTGGGTGCCAATGAGGCCCCTCCCAGTGTTATCTCGGTTTACTTAGGTGAATCATTGGCGAATATCTATCAATCCATTCTTGATGGTACAAACTTTATTCCTACTGATAAGAAAATGTTGGACTTAGGCGCCGGTCAATTGGCCACACTTTTTAGTGATAACAGCGATCGCAACAGAACATCGCCTTTTGCCTTTACCGGAAATAAATTTGAATTCCGTGCGGTCGGCGCATCTCAATCGGTAGGATTTCCCTTGACCATTCTGAATGCCGCCGTGGCAGAAGTTATGGAAGAAGCCAATCTGCTACTGGAACAGGAGATTAAGGCCGGGAAGAGTGTTGAAGATGCCTTGTTTGTGCTGACAAAGAAATTCATTAGTAATGCCAAGAAAGTCATTTTCAATGGTGATGGTTATAGCAAGGAATGGTTGAAAGAGGCCGAACAACGGGGCCTGCCGAATTATAAAAATACCGTCGAAGCTCTGGAAGTTTTAAAAGATACCAAACTCACTAACTTTTTAGTGAAAACGGGAGTGCTCTCAGAGCAGGAAATTACCATGCGTTACAACGTTCTTTCCGAACGCTATAACACTCATCGTGAAATTGAATTTAGAACGCTCCTCAATATGATTTATCATCAAATCTTACCATCCGGAATTCTCTACAAAGAACAACTCTCGACAGTCATAAAAAACCAGAAAGAAATTGGATTGGAAAGCTCTGTCGAAGTGGAGATTTATAAGAATCTCAGCTCTGCCATGGAGAATCTATTTAGCAAGGCCCGCAATTTGAAGACGTCTTTGGATGCAACGGCATCCGTGGCGCACCATAAGAAAGGCGAGGTTTTCGCTCGCGAGTTAATGCCTCTGTCAGAGTTGGTGGCCCAATACTCCAATGAGATGGAAGATTTGCTGCCTGATTGTCTGTGGCCTCTACCTAAGTACTACGACATGTTGTTTATCCGCTAGAGGTGATTGCACTTTAAAACAATATTGCGTGGAGAGATTGACTCGTTAAAAAGAGTGAAAATCTCCACGCTATATCCACATTGTTTGATCCAAAGGGCCCGATCAATGATGAGGGCCTTTTCCAGTATGCGACCGAAACGCCAACGCAGAAGTGTCATGGTAAATAGTTCGTGTACTTTTTTCCGGGTTAATGGTCTTTCATGAAAGGCCTGGAAAGCATTTCCTCCCGGCAAGGGTAAACCCAGGTCTTGGAATTTTATTGTGGCATAGTCAGAAAAAGATTTTCGGTAGAGCCTTTTATGCGATGACCCGACAGGGAAAAAATCTAAAATGCCCAATTCTTCCTGTAAAAACAACTGTAGAGTGTAGCGATATTCTTTAACCCTCGCCATTTCATGATATTCTTTTTCGTCTTGTCGCTTGTGCGCGCGAGTCGCCAAGGTGAGGGACTGGGGAGTCCATTGAATTGGGTAACGCTGACTCATCAGACATAAATTTGTTTCAAGTTGCGGATGGAGATGGAAATAGCAGCAAGGAATATTGATCAGGGAATTGATCAGTGTTTTATTCGCATGCAGGCCCAAGAGTATTTGGGAGAGAGCTAAATTGCCGCATGTATGTAACCCGATCAGCAGGGCCGGCCCTTTAATTGGCAATGATGTAAATGGCGAGTAGGGGGAGAATTTTAACAGGTCAGGGTCTAAATCCTGTTCGACAAAGGTCATGACCTTTCCCTTCCCCTGCTTGATGGCGACTTCCTGACCTTGTGAAATGAGTTCTTCATTTTTTTCCAAGCAGATAATGGGAAGCGGGATGATACTTGCAAGAGTTCTGCCCAGATGGCCATGACCGCTTCCTACATCAATAACGGTGTTGCATTGGTTGTTGCGAGTGCTTTCGGTAAGATACTTCATCAAATGAGAGAGTTCGTGATCTTTTTTCTGGGTTAAGAAATCGTTAGAAAAAATAATATCTGGTATGTCTGAGCTGAATGAATAGTGAGGGAGTTGTTCCAGCGCCAGGGTCTCCTGCAACAAGATGGTCAAAGTGCGTGAGCTGAGCGTGTGGTGATCTAAAGTTTTGGCGTAGAGCTGAAACAATTTCTTCGGGTGGTTGAACTCATCGATCCATTCTTTGGGATAAAACTCCAAATTGGCAGGATAAGATGCAATAGGTTCATGCTGCCAAATGGGGGCATAGGCAGATAAAAAGTGGTAAAGAGTTTGATATTCCTGATTTAAAGAGTGCAAGCTTATTTCGTCTTTTTCTGGTAAATTGTTTTCATTTCTACCAAGATTCAATATTGAGGGAATTGTGTCAAATTTTTTATTGGGCAAATCGGTTGCAGTCATCGGAATGGGGGTTTCAGGTAAAAGTGCCTTGAAAATGGCCACCACATTAGGGGCGAAAACATATGTCAGTGACCTGCGTGATCCCCGAGAATATTTGTTAGATAAGAGCATTGCAGCCTATGTGAAACCTGAGCACTGTTTTAAGCAGGATGATCCAAAATTAATCAGTGTTTTGGGTACCATGGATTGGATAGTTTTGAGTCCCGGCATTCCCACTGACATCTTTTTTTTGCAAGAGGCCCATGCCAAATCAGTTCCTATCGTGAATGAAATTGAATTGGCCTGTCGGTTAGTGAAAGGTCCAATTATTGCGGTCACAGGGACGAACGGCAAGACCACGACCGTGACCATGATTGGTGAAATGGTGCGTGCTTTTCTTCCCCATGTTTTTGTCGGAGGAAATATCGGGCTTCCCTTGGCAGAGGCGGTTTTGCAAAGAACCGAATATGATTTGATTGTCTTGGAACTTTCCAGTTTTCAGTTAGAATCCATGCTTGAGTTTCATCCCAATGTCGCCGTCATTCTCAATCTCACGTTCAGTCATGGGGAACGTTATGCCAAAATAGAGGATTATGCTGCCGCGAAATTTTTAATAACCAAGAATATGCAAAGCAAGAAAGATTTTCTTATTTATAACCAGGATTATGCTCCCTATGTTCCTCTCGTTCAGCGCAGTCAATTATCCGCCTGCGCTCTTTCCATGAGTCGTGTTGTCGAATATAAAAAGGAACTTGAAACCGTTTATGATTTGTCTAAGTTTAAACTTGTAGGTGATCATAATCTCTTTAATCTTTTTGTCGCTCAGAAATGCCTAGCGGCCTTGAATCTGGACAATAAGAAGGCCATTCAGCAGATCATAGATAATTTTCCCGGTGTGCCTCATCGTGTTGAATATGTTGAGAATCAAAGCGGCCATTTGGTTTACAATGATGCCAAGAGCACCAATTGGGAGGCGACACTGACGGCGTTAGAGGCCATGCCTCGCGATAAAGGGCCGCTTTATCTCATTTTGGGAGGCCAAGCGCGGGGGCGTGGAGATAGTCTCAGTGGCATCTTGGAGCAAATTAAAAAAAAGGTGGCCTGTGTCTATCTGATTGGTGATGTTGCTTCTGAGTTAGCGCGAGAATTAAAAGGCCATGTGGTCTATAAACATACCGGCACATTGGAAGCCACATGGCAGGATTTGCAAAAGTCATTAGGAGGCGTGGTGCTTCTGTCTCCGGCCTTTCCATCTTTTGATCAATTTAAGAATTATGCACATCGAGGAGAGTGTTTTAAGAGAATTGTCACGGAGACTAACGAGAAGCGCTGATTCGTGGCAGAACAATCTTATTCTGATTCACTTTAATAGGAGTTGGATTTTTGTTGGAGCGCATTTGATCAGCAATAGAAATCTTGATCAGAAACATTCCTGCGAGTACGATGATGATGGTTTTTAAAATGGAATTCACTGCCGCCCCCTTATGTCGACAACTTGTCGGCAAATTTTTTCTAAAGTATGAGAAGGTGGCTTTTAAGACAAAACAAGAGCAAAAGAGTCGGATATGGGAAAATTTGAATTAAGTCTTGAACGCATTCAGAAAAACATCGACCACTTGTTGATGTGGATGAAACAGGCAGCTCAATCCTCAGGCATCGATGCCTTTTATATCTCAAGTTGCGATATTCATTTAAATGAATACACCGCCGGCCACGAATGCCACCGTTATTATGTCACAGGATTTACCGGCTCAACGGCGGAAGTTTTGTCTGTCAAAGATGGCCCGCTCTTTCTCTTTGTGGACGGCCGTTACCACGAGCAGGCCGAAATAGAGGCCAAATTTCGCGGTGTTGAAGTGGTGAAAGTTCCTTTCGGTAAGACCATGTTGACGGCCTTATTAGAAAAAATTGAAGAATTTTCAGTGAAAACGATAGGGGTAGAAGCCGATAGAATTTCTTATAATTTTGCTCAGGAATTGGGGAAAAAATTAAAAGTTGTACCCTATGTTGATTGGGATTTCTTGCCATTGATGAAAGAGGGCATTCAATGCGAGAGAGTCATAACACATGTGCGGCCAGTGGACCTGTCTTGGGTAGGACGATCTGCAGAAGACAAGCTCAAATCATTAGTCTCGACCGGTGAAGGCTTTTTTATTAGTGCGCTTGACTCTCTTGCTTGGTTATCGAATTGCCGGGGCGTTGAGACAGCTTTTCAATCATCGTTTATAGGCAAAGGCCTGGCGGTGGATAAGAAACTTGTCATCTTTGTTCTTAAGGGCACCAAAATTGAACAAAGTGCCTTGCAAGATAAGGCCTTGGAGTTCATTTATCTTGATGATTGGGCCTCGCTTAAACAGGCCCTTTTTCCCTGGAAGAAAGTGATTACCAAACTATATTTTTCTTCTCAGAGTACGAACCTGTTTGATTATCAGATTTTGGCCGAATTATGGCCTACAGGCCTCTCCAGCGATTTTACGCGTTTAACTTTATCCCAGGCACAAAAAAATAGTGTGGAGATCAAAACATTTTTTGCTGAGTATGAAAAAAGTGATCAGGCCGTTTTTAACAGTATTCAATGGCTAAAACGTGAAGTCCGAGAGAGCGGACAAACACCAAGTGAACTTGATTTTTGCTTAAAGGCCAATAGTTATTACAAAGAAGCGGGAGCGCGTGAGCAATCTTTTAAAACTATTGCCGCCTATGGTGCTCACTCATCCATCATTCATTTCAATAATTCTATGGCCGATTGTTTTTTGAAGAATGGTGAATTGGTGCTCCTCGATTCGGGTGGGTATTATCACAGTGGTTATGCCACCGATAGCACGCGCACGTTTTGTCCATCGATTACGCCCAATCCGTTGGCAAAAAAAATCTATACCCTGGTTTTGAAAGGTCTTCTCAATTCCATGAATGCTGTTTTCCCCCCAGGCACTCTGGGGGCCCAGATCGATGCCCTGGCACGCGCGGGCATGCGTTTGGAGGGTTATGACTATGGTCATGGCACTGGTCATGGAATCGGAATCAATGTGCATGAAGGGCATTATTCTATTTCACCCCGATCGACTCTTCCGTTGAATGAAGGTCTTGTAGGTTCGATCGAACCGGGAATTTATTTGTCTGGATTTGGAGGAGTTCGTTTAGAAAACGGAGTGGTGGTAGAAACACATGGTACCTTCCCGGGCATGTTGCGTTTTCGTAGTTTAACTTACATCGGGTTTGAGGAGAACTTAATTGATTTCGAACTTCTCACCAGTCAAGAGAAAAAATGGCTCTATCAATATGAAACGGCATGTGCTGAACGCAATCGTAGCTCGTTTAACGCAAAGACTTTGGAGTCTTTAAGCAGCTTTTCATTGCCAAAATAAGTCCAAGCCCGAGAAGCATCGTCACCATAAATATTCCCGGACCATTGGATGCATGGTCATCATGATTTAGTGTAATGCTGCCACAACCAGTAAAGGGCTGCCCGGCGGGATAGAGATAGGCCAGTCCATCCAAGTCATCCCATCCGAGAGACCTTCTGGTTGGAATGGAAGCATAATACATCAAACTGTCTTCGACCGGAGAATGTCCGAGACCCACGGCATGGCCGATCTCATGGGCCAGAATCGCCACCTGTTCATCATGAGATTTATTTTTAAAGGAGTTATCAGCTTTATCATTCAACAAAATTAAACTGCCATTGATGTTGCGCCCTTGAATGTTGTTGGGAATCGTTACCGCCATTACACCCGAAGTAAAATTGGCCGGGCTTCCTGTGTCTGTATTACAGCTAATGAGGATTCCGCTGCTTACCACCAGGTTTGGGTTGGGAGTACAACTTCCCCCTGAAGTTGAGCTGCAGCCGGGTTCTGTCTGAAAGGCCGCACTGACGCTGGTGAGAGAACCTTTGCGCAGGCGTAAGCGTGAATTGGGGGCCTTGTTCCAATAATTGTTAACGGCATCGGCAACCATTTCGAGAAGATCCTGGTTAGAAATTCCCAAATTATTACAGGTATGGGCGGCAACATTGACGGGGACGTCGTTTGCGGGAAAGGTGGCGGCAACCGTGTTATTAAGCGTAAAAGACCATGCCGGATAAATCACAATGAAGAACGAGAAAGGAATCAAAAGAGTGAATGCGCGCATAGGAACTCCTACAATTCAGGCGGCTTCAAATAATTTATGGGAGTGCTGGTCTCATGAGGTGTTTTATTTTGTATTTTACCTTGGCCAAAATCGAACAGATAACTGAGAGAGAAGAGAGAAGACCAGGCGCGATTTCTGTCGTTAAAAGGGTTAAACAGGTGATAGTCGACTGATAAGCGCCAGAGTGAGATCAAGTCGTAATTGACACCAAAGACGACGATGACATTGCGAGTGATGGTTGTTCCCGATGGCATGGGAAAGGAGTCTGTTTGATTTCCGTTTTGCAAGATCTGCGAGCCACCTTTGGCCGAAATAGTGGTCATGGACATTCCCACCCCTGCTTTCACTCCTAAAGCATTGGGATTACCGACATTAAAGCGGCCTTGAACACCACCATTTGCAAACCAAGTGAATCGAGTGATGTTGGGATCACGGCCTTCCCCGGGGATAGTCGAACCTGCTTCAATAAAAGGAAACACCCAAGGGGCGTTGAAATGAAGACTTCCTAACAGAGTCAGCTCAGGATCAAAACTATTTTTTGTTCCTTGGCGGTCCACTTGGACAGTATTGATAAAATCTGTTTTCCCTCCGATGCCCAATGACCATGATTGCATTGAGATTGCAAAGGAATTGGTGGCAGTATTCTGTGTGTTCTGTGTTTTTGGTGGGGATTCCTCTGATTGGGCAAAACACAGCTGCATGAGGCTAAAGAAGAGGGAAAAGATCAACAAATTGCAAAAGCGCATAAATCAGGCGTCTGGATTAGGTTGTTGAGAATTGTTGCATAAATCAAGTGGAGCTTGCACCTATTTTCTATAATAATAGATGTGTTTTTTACAAAAAAAGGATGTTGTATGTTTGAGAATTACCAGGCCCCAAAAGAACTTATTCCCTCTGACCCTCGATTCGGTTGTGGTCCAAGCTTGATACCTGTTGAATATCTCCACAAATTGGCCGCGACGGGTGTTCATCTGATGGGCACCAGCCATCGCAAATCTCCAGTGAAAAATGTGGTGAAAGATGTCCAAGAGGGATTGAAAAATTATTTTGATGTACCCAAAGATTACAGTGTAGTTGTTGGGAATGGTGGTGCCACTCTCTTGTTCGATATGATTGGTCTGGGAGTGGTGGAGAAGAGTTCTTTGCACTTTACCTGCGGTGAGTTCTCCGAAAAATGGTACAAGGCACACAAGCTGATTCCATGGATTAAGGCGACACAAAATTGTGTTCTTCCTGGAGAAGGTCTCAATCCTCAAATGACCCATGGACATGACATGATTTGTGGAACATTAAATGAAACATCCACCGGCGTCATGATCAGTAAACTTCCGACTGTCACTAATGATACTCTTCTGGCCATCGATGCCACTTCGGGTGCGGGTCAGGTCCCCTGTGATTTGAGTAAAGTGGACTTGTTCTTTTTCTCTCCCCAAAAAGTTTTTGCCAGTGAAGGCGGGCTGTTCGTGGCCATCATGTCTCCAAAAGCGCGCGATCGTGCACTCAAGATCGCTCAAGATAAGGGCCGTTACGTCCCCGATATTATGAATTGGGCCCAGGCCATTGATAATTCAGATAAAAACCAAACTTATAATACGCCTGCTATCGCCACACTCTTTTTCTTACGGGAACAAGTAGCGCGTATGAATCAAATCGGACGTAAGGCGGTGGAAGCTGATGGCAACAAAAAGGCCGAGTTAATCTACCAATGGGCCGAGAGTAGACCTTATCTCAAACCGTATGTGAAAGATCCCCAATATCGTTCCAATGTTGTTGCCACTATTGATGTCGACGACAAGGTCGATACCATGGCGCTAATTGCTCTCTGGGAAAAGCAAAAGATTGTTTATGGCATTGATGCTTATCGCAAGCTCGGGCGTAATCAATTTAGGATAAGCATGTTCCATAACATCCGTTTTGAGGATTTAGAAAGTTTAACTAAGCTGATTGATCACGCCATCAAAACGGTCCTTTGATTTCTTCACAACATTTTGATGTCATCATCGTGGGGGCCGGAATCGCCGGCCCCGTTTTAGGTCATCTTCTGCAACAACAGGGAAAAAATGTACTTGTCATAGATCGCTATGCCGAGATTCATGCCAGAGTTTGCGGGGAATATTTGTGCCCTATGGGCGTAGCTATCTTGGAAGAGATGGGTCTGCTCAAAAAAATGGTCCATTCTTATCTGCCAATCGTGGGTATGAATATCATCAATGCTTACGGGACGAAACTTTCCACCAACTTTCCCAACGAGCCTAATCTGCCCACACACGGTTTGGCTTTGCAACGACGGTTTTTTGAGGCCGAGATTCGTCAAATGTTTTTGCAAAGTGGAGGAACACTGCTTTTAGGTGAACGGGTTTCCCTGTTGGAGCAGGAGGGCAAGCTGTGGGTTGTGAAAACGGAAAAAGGCAATTCATTCAAAACCTCACTTTTAGTGGGGGCCGATGGGCGTAAATCTTTTGTGGCCAAGAAGCTCACTCAGGCCAGACCTGTCTTTGACAAGCGTTTGGCCATTCATGCAGAAATTGCTACATTTCAGGAAAACGAACGGCGCGGTGAGATGCATCTCTTTTCTGATGGTGCTTATCTTGGTTTAGACCCGATTGAGTCCCGACTCATGAATGTGACACTTGTGTGTTATCCGACAGACCTGGAAAACAAGGCCGGAGGACATCCTGGGCAACTCTTAAAATACTATATAAATCAATCGCCCCATCTGCGAGATAAATTTGTGGATTTTGATGGTTCGATCAAAACTCACACGGTCTGGCCATTGGCCCATCGAGTGGCCAAGATCGTTGGGGCCAATTGGGGCCTAGTAGGGGATGCCGCAGGTTTTTTTGATCCGCTCACTGGCGAAGGGATTTATATGGCATTATGGTCATGCCTGACTCTGGCCCAATCTCTGGCCATGAGTGAATCCATGTCTGAAGGATTGTCCAGGTATGCTCATGCCAAAAATCATTTTTCAAAGCAAAAAGCGATTCTCAATCGCCTGTTTCAAATCTTGATTAAGTATCCCTACGCGACCCATCTTGTGGCAAAGTTTTTGGCGGCAAGATCAGGACGGGGAGATATTTTTCTTGGTATTATCGGAAACATCTATTCTCCCGCTCAAGGAGTCAGGAAAATTATTTTACAAAGGGGTTGGTTATGAAATTTTACTTTGCATTTATATTCTTGCTTTTATCCCTTTCCATTAGGGCAAAAGAGATTACGGTTACGTCCAGTAATTACAAGGAGGCCATGACCAAGTCCAATTTTATCAAGTTCGATATGGAGTCCACCAAATTGGGATTTGTCACCACTGGTTTTACCGGAGTGGCCAAACAGTTTCGTATTTCTTTTGATGAACAGAATAATACCTTATCGAAGATTCTGGTGGTTGTACCTGTGAAACAAATGGACACCGATTCCAATGGGCGCAATGAGAAAATGTGGGAAACTTCTTTGGGGGAGCCCCAATATCCCGAGATCAAAGTTGATTTGCCAGGGCCAGTGCCTTTACAAGAGGGCGTGAGTACAGTCGAAGGCCATGTTCAAATTCGTGGTTTGTTTTATCCTATCAAACTGAAGTTAGAATTGAAGAAACGTGAAGGCGGGATGACGGTCCTAGGAACTTCCGAACTCTCGATTAGTGGTACTAAAATACCTGATCCTTCGATCATGATTGCCAAAGTGCGGGACCGAATTGATCTTTCTTTTCAGTTAGACATTTAGACAGGTTAGTTATTTTCAAAATAATTGACCGTTTGTCCCTTCAAGAAATTGTTAATTTCCGATTTCAGATAGCGATAATTTTTGCCAATTTTCCGGGCCGGTAATTTACCTTCGCTGACCAATTTGAGCAGCGTTTTGCGCGAAATACGCAAATAACTTTCAACTTCAGAGGTTGTCATGACTTCGATTCGTTCTGCTGGTCTTGCTTCCATTGAATTACCTCACAGTGCTCTCATATTCCCTTAAATACTCTCAAATACTGTTTCAAAAGTCACGGTAAAAATGTTCATGCGGCAAAAAGTATTTAAACCATACGTTGAATCTAATTACGCTCAACTACTCTTTAATATGCTCAAATACTCCATACGTCAAATTTAGATAGCAGACAGATTAAATTGCGATTGACGTAGCGAGTGCAAAAGTCATACTTTTTTGCAGTACAAATCTATAAATTAATTGCGCGTAGCATTTAGCCATTCAAAGGAGAAGACAATGGGTGAAGCACTAGGAATGATTGAAACAAAAGGTTTTGTTGCCATGGTAGAGGCTTCGGACGCTATGGTCAAGGCGGCCAAAGTTGAGCTTATCGGCCATGAAAAAATTGGCGGTGGTTATGTTACGACAATCGTCCGCGGAGATGTGGCCGCTGTGAAGGCCGCGACTGAAGCTGGAGTCCGCGCCGCTCAAAAAGTGGGTGAATTAGTTTCCGTCCATATCATTCCAAGACCGCATGAAAATGTCGACGTCGCTCTCCCACTCGGCCGACAGAACAAAAAAGCTAAGTAAGAGAGATTGGCTTTTTTTGGCCAAGGGGGAACCATGCAAATTGGCAAAGTGGTGGGTACTGTCGTGGCCACCAATAAAGATGAAAAGTTACAGGGACTCAAGCTACAGATCGTAGAGTACGTCAATACTCAAGGAGTTCCTACGGGGGGGCTGGTGATTGCCGCCGACTCAGTAGGGGCAGGTGTTGGGGAAATTGTTCTCGTGGCCTCGGGCAGTTCGGCGCGACAGACCAAGATTACCGAAGGAAGGCCAGTCGATGCAGTGATTATGGCCATCGTAGATGTCTTAGAGCTAGGCGGCGAAGAACGTTATGTAAAGGCCTGAGCAAGTTTAAGCGAAAGGTCTTACATGCTGCTTAGACGTCGGGAAGGAGGATCCCATGCGGATTACAGAAAACCAGATTGATTCGATTGTCGATCGTGTTGTCAGTCAATTAGGAGGAGAGAAGGTGGCCGCACCTGTCACGCCAGTCTTCACCCCAACAAGTCATTCCGCCCAGAAAGTGCCGCTTCCTCCCATGAGTGGAGTGTTAGGTATCTTTCCGGATATTGATTCGGCGGTATTAGCGGCGGAAACGGCCTTTGTGGAATTTCAGACTATCTCGCTGGATAAACGGAAAAAAATTATTCGCGCCATCCGAAAAATTTTGCATGAGAATATTGAAGCTCTTTCGCGATTAGGCCGAGATGAGACAGGACTGGGACGTTTCGAGGACAAAATTGTTAAAAACCGTCTGGCGATCGATAAAACTCCTGGAGTGGAAGATATTGAACCGCGCGCCTTCCAAGGCGACGATGGTTTGACTACCGAAGAGTTGGCACCTTTTGGGGTTATTGGCTCGATTACACCTTGTACTAATCCATCTGAAACCATTATTTGCAACGGCATCGGAATGATTGCAGGGGGCAATACGGTGACCTTCAACCCCCATCCCTCGGCAAAAAAAGTCTCGGCGTTAACCGTGAACCTCATGAATAAGGCCGTCCTTTCCGAAGGAGGACCGGCCAATCTGTTTACCACGATTTCATCACCCACCATTGAATCTGCTCAGCAGCTCATGACCCATGCGCGCGTTCGTCTCTTAGTGGTGACTGGGGGGCCCGCCGTTGTCAAGGCCGCCATGGCCTCGGGTAAAAGAGTGGTGGCCGCAGGGCCCGGCAATCCACCTGTGGTGGTCGATGAAACTGCCGATATCGACAGTGCTGCCAAACATATTGTGACTTCGGCCTCAACTGACAACAACATTATTTGCGTGGTGGAAAAAGAAATTATTGTGGTGGATTCAGTTGCTGACCAATTGAAAAAATGCATGATCAAACATGGCGCAGTGGAATTGGGTGCTCATCAGGCCCGTCGTTTGCAACAGGTTATTTTAGATCATGAGGGACATACGGTTAAAGATTATGTGGGAAAAGATGTCCAAGTAATTTTAAGCTCCATTGGACTTGAGGTTGATGCTTCTAAGCGGTTGGCCTTCGTTGAAACCAGTGCCGATCATCCTTTTGCCACCACTGAGTTGCTAATGCCAGTAGTTCCCCTCATTCGCGTCCGTAATATTGATCAGGCCATCGAACTGGCCTACGAACTTGAAAAGAAATGTTTTCATACCGCGGTCATTCACTCGAAAAATATCGATAATATGCACAAAATGGCCAAGAAAATGAATACTTCAATTTTCGTAAAAAATGGGCCGGCATTGGCCGGTTTGGGTTTGGGTGGGGAAGGCCCGACCTCTTTTACCATTGCTTCCCCAACAGGTGAGGGACTGACAAGACCGCGTTCGTTTTGTCGCATTAGAAGATGTGTATTGAAAGGATATTTTGGGACTCCGTAATTTATGCATTATACGAGAGATGAAATTATTAATGCCGTGAGAGCGGCAGGCATTGTCGGGGCGGGGGGCGCTGGCTTTCCCAGCTATTTAAAGCTTCAACCTCCCAAGGGCACCGTAATCGAGACCGTGATTGCCAATGGCAGCGAGTGCGAACCTCTTCTCCATACCGATAAAACGCTTCTGCGCACCAAGGCCCACTTGGTGGTCGATGGCGTGCGCTTAAGTATGCAGGCGGTTGGAGCAAAAGAGGGTATTATTGGAATTAAGGGCCACTACCAAGATGTTGTCAAGGCCGTCACTGCCGCCCTTCCGAAAGATGGTTCTATTCGAGTTCACCAGTTGGAAAACTACTATCCCGCTGGGGATGAATTTCTTTTAGTTTACGATATAAAAAAACGTATTATTCCTGAAGGAGGCTTGCCTCTCCAAGTTGGCGTGGTGGTGAATAACGTCTTAACCTTATCCCAGATGGCCGAGGCCATGAACGGTAAGGCGGTAACAGAAAGGATTTTAACCGTGACAGGAGCGGTTGAAGTTCCTGTGGTGGTCTCCGCGCCTGTCGGAACTTCATATCGCGAGCTTTTGGCCGCGGCCTGCGGTGTGGTTTGTGACAATCCTGTGGTGCTTGATGGCGGCCCGATGATGGGTCAGATTGTGCCTGATTTAGAGGCCGGCATTACCAAGGCAACCAGTGGAATTGTAGTGCTACCCGAGGGACATTTTGTTATCGACATGAAGAAAATTTCAGTGCAGCAAATGGTAAAAAAATCCAAGGCGGCCTGTTGCCAATGTTTTCGCTGCTCTGACTTGTGTCCCCGCAACTTGCTAGGACACGAAATTTATCCCCATAAAACCATGCGGACCATCGATTATAATCATGCCGATCCAGCCAAGCATATTACTTCGGCCTTTTTATGCAGCCAATGTGGCGTGTGCGAACTGGCCGCCTGTGATGTGATGAAACTTTCACCGCGGAAAATTTTCGCGGCCTATCGAAAAGAGTTGCTGGCGCGGGGAGTGAAGAATCCCCATCATGAACAACCCAAAGAGGTTCGTTCCAATTTTGAATTTTCGAAATTGGCCCTTCCAACCTTGGTTAAGAAGATTCACCTCGCTGAATATGCCCAGCGCGAAGTCGTCCACAAGGGCCAGGTGGAAACAAATAAAGTTCGCATCGTTTTAAATAGACATATTGGAGCACCTGCGACTCCCACGGTTTCGCTTGGGCAGAGGGTGCTCTTGGGTGATGTCATCGGGGCGACTCCGCAAGAAAAGATGGGGTCAATTTATCATGCTTCGATTGCGGGTAAGGTGACTGACGTGAGCGATAAATTGGTGGAAATCACAAGGTAGAGGAATGATTTAATGTTTTTAGAACCGGCCATTGCCATGATCGAATTCAAATCCATCGCCAAAGGTATTCTGGCCACAGATGCGCTGGCCAAAAAAGCGCCGGTCCGTATTTTAGAAACGCACCCCATTTGCCCAGGAAAATATATGATCCTCTTTGCCGGTGAAGTCGCCGATGTGGAGGAAGCCCTCAAGGCGGGTGTGGCGGCAGGGGGGGATGGCGTCATCAACGATTTGTTTTTGCCTTATGTTCATCGCGATGTGATTCCCGCCATTACCGGAACTCAAGAGATAAAAGAATTTGGAGCGGTGGGGGTGATTGAAACTTTTTCCATCGTTTCAACCGTGATGGCCGCCGATATTGCCGCCAAAATGGCGCCGGTTAAATTGGCCGAGATTCGTCTGGCGCAAGGGCTTGGTGGCAAAGGATACTTTATAATGACGGGAGATTTGTTTGACGTTGAAGCGGCGCTGGAAGCCGCACGTAATCATGTCGCTAAAGAAGGTCTATTAGCGGCCTGTGAAATCATTCAATCTCCCCATCCCGACCTTATCAGCAAGGGGATTTACTGGTGAAACTGGCCAAGGTAATTGGAACTGTTGTTTGCTCGATTAAAGATCCCTCTTTGCACGGAATGAAGCTGTTGGTTATTCAACCGCTGACTGACGAAATGCAATTAGATGGTGATCCCTTGGTTGCTGTGGATACCGCCAAGGCAGGCCCGGGCGATTTAGTGTGGTGGATTTTATCGCGTGAAGCATGTCTTGCCTTGCCCGAACCTTTTTCACCTGTGGATGCCGCCATTACCGGAATTGTAGATGATGTGACGATGCTTGATCCTGGCATTAAACACAGAGATGAGATTTTTAGCAAAGGTTAATGGAGAGAAGAATGATATTGGCAAGAGTGAAAGGAAATGTGGTGGCGACTGAAAAACATCCCTGCTATGTCGGGCATCGGGTGTTGGTGGTTCAACCGATCGATGCCAAGGGGAAGGATAAAGGCAAAAGTTTTTTATCATGTGATACTGTTCAGGCAGGGCCCGGCGATGTCGTGCTTGTTCAGCAAGAAGGAAATACCGCCCGCCAATTATTGGGTAAACAAAGTGATCCTTTTCACTCTGTAATTGTCGGCATTGTTGATGAGGTGTTATATGGCACGTCCAGAAAACCAGATTGAGAATTTAGATGAAGTGATCGAAAAGATCACCAGCAAAGTTGTGGAAAAATTATCCCAAATGGGACTTGGACATACCGGAGCGCAAATTCGCCAGGTCATCCATGAATCGGCCTGCACTCAGGACCCCGAAGTTTGTTCAGGTTGTGGCAAATGTCCTACCAATAAAAAATACGCTACCGATAATATTATTCAATTCGGAGCGAGTCGAATCAGCACTTCGCCCGGTTTCGCAGCTCAGGTGGACACAAAACTGGCCAGCATGATCGATCATACTCTTCTCCGCGCTGATGCCACTCGAGATGAGTTAGCCAAAGTTTGCCATGAGGCCAAGCAATATAATTTTGCCACGGTTTGTGTGAATGCCGTCAACATTCCTTTAGTGGCGCGTTTGCTGCAAGGTTCAAATGTCAAACCGATCGCGGTGGTGGGATTTCCCCTCGGTGCCGAAACTTCGGAAGCCAAGGCCTTTGAGGCCAAAGAGGCCGTTCGTAATGGTGCTCGAGAAATAGATATGGTGATTAATGCCGGCGCCCTCAAGTCAAAGGATTATGCCACCGTCTTCCAGGACATTAAAGCGGTGGTGGAGGCCTCCAAACCCTATCCCGTCAAAGTCATTTTAGAGACAGGTGGATTGGAGCACGATGAAAAAGTTATTGGCTGCGCCCTTTCCAAAACTGCCGGCGCGGCGTTTGTTAAAACCTCGACCGGCTTTGGCAAAGGTGGTGCTACGGTGGAAGATATTGCACTCATGAGAAGAATTGTGGGTGATGATATGCAGGTCAAGGCCTCAGGTGGCGTGCGCACTAAAGAAGATGCCGAAGCCATGGTGAAGGCCGGTGCCAATCGCATCGGGGCTTCCGCTAGCGTCGCCATCGTCACAGGTAAAAAAACCAAAGCAGGAAATTATTAATATTGTAAATATATATTGGAGATTTTATGGCCCAGGGATTTGAATTACGGACACTGACTTTTATTGATAGCTACCAACCGCAATTGGCACAGTTTATTGCCAAGGACAACCGTGTGTATGATCCTGCAGAGTACGATTCTGCTTTGTTTATCGAAATTGCCCCGGCAATGGAAATTCACCATATGATCGATCTTGCCTTAAAGGCCACTAAAGTTCGCCTGGGCAGTGTGGTGACTGAGCGTCAGTTTGGCCTGTTAGAAGTTCACTGTGCCGATCAAGGTGAAGTGAGAGAGGCCGGCAAGGCCATTTTGCGCGAAGCCAAGCTAGATGAAAACGATCGCTCCGAAGTTGCCATTCTAACCAACAAGATTATTCGCGGAGTGGAGCAAGACCATGCCATTTTCTTTACCGGAACTTCTCGCGGCAATATGGTACAGGCCGGAGAATCAGTTTTTATTCTTGAGGCCACGCCGGCGGCTTATCTCTCAATCGCTTGCAATGAAGCACTCAAGGCCGCGGAGATTAAACTCATTAACATTCAGCCATACGGAGCTTCCGGGCGTTTGATCATGAGTGGCAAAGAATCTGAGATTGATTCGGCGGCAGAAGCAGCGGTACGCATTTTGGAACAGTTAAATGAAATGAAAAAGAAGCATAGTGGAACGCAATTAAGTTAAGGTGCGAGGTTTTTTTGGGAAGCCGACAGCAATACCTCATTTCTGAAATCGTGAAAGTTTGCCATAAGCTTGATCAAAAGGGATTTGTGGCAAATCACGATGGCAACGTGTCTGTGCGTTTTGAAAACTTCCTCCTCGCGACTCCGACGGCAGAAAGTAAGGCGCAAATCAATGCAGATATGATCATTACTTTGGATCTTGCCGGCAAAAAAGTTGCAGGGATTGGAAAACCTTTCTCGGAAATTTCGCTTCATCTTGCCGCCTATAAGACTCGTCCTGATGCCAAGGCGGTGGTCCATGCCCATCCTCCTTACAGTACCGCCCGTGGGCTGGTGGGGGCCTGCGTTCTTCCCCAACTGCCGGAGGCGATTATTTCCATCGGAGATACAATTCCTGTCGCTCCTTTTTCGCTTCCGGGAACTCCCCCAAGTGACCAGGTTGTTGTCGATGCCTTGCAGGTGAGTGATGTGATCATGATTGCCGGCAATGGCGTTCTTGCCATTGGTGATGATCTGGAACAGGCCTGGCTCAGAATCGAATTGTTGGAACACCTTTGTAAAATTGAAAGCTATGCTAAAAGCATGGGTGAAATCAAGGCCATTTCTGATTCTGATCGCCAGAAATTGTTGGAAAAAAGAAACGCTTTAGGGCTTGGCCCGCAGGTTCGCTTGAAGCAAGTTCACGCGCCAGCAGTGCCTGCGCAAGCAAGTTTCCCCAATGACCAACTTCATAAATTAATAGCGCAAGAAATAAGGAAAATTTTGGCAGGAGAACAATAATGAGCAATGTACGAAGAACTCCAATGATAGCAGGCAACTGGAAAATGAATCTAACCATTGCCGCAGGAATCGAACTGGTGAAAACCATTCACTATAGTCATCGCCATCCCGGAGAAGTGGATGTCGTGGTGGCTCCACCTTTTACCGCCATACGGGCGGTGGCCGATACCCTGAATGGTTCCTACATCAGTGTGGCGGCCCAGAATATTCACTGGGAGGCGTCGGGAGCTTTTACCGGTGAGATTTCCGGTGTCTTTGCCAAGGATGCCGGGGCAGATTATGTCATAATCGGGCATTCTGAGCGGCGGCAATATTTTGGTGAAACCAATGAGACGGTCAATAAAAAAGTCAAGGCGGCGTTTGGGCATGGTCTTGTTCCTATCGTATGTGTAGGCGAAACCGATGCGGAACGTGAGGCCGGTCGCGTTCATGCCGTGATTAAGACTCAAGTGGAAGAAGGCCTGGCCGGATTGACACAGGAACAGTTTGGAAAATTGATTATTGCTTATGAGCCAGTCTGGGCCATCGGAACTGGCAAGACCGCCACAGGCGAACAGGCGGAAGAAGTGCATGCCTCCATTCGTGAGTTGCTGGTAAAGCTTATCGGACAGGAAGTTGCCCAAAAAATTCGTATTCTCTACGGCGGAAGTGTGAATGCCAAGAATGCCAAAGAACTTTTAAGCTTCACCAACATTGATGGCGCATTAGTGGGTGGGGCTTCTTTAAAACCCCAAGATTTCGTGGAAATTATTAAGAGCGCTAGCGCTTAAACCACAACTGACCCCTGAAAGTGTCTAAACTTTAGTCGAATTGAAGTTTTAGGGCATTTTTTCTCCCTAAATTCGCCCCTGGGAAACTGGCAAAATGAGATTGGGGAAGAGTTCGGTTGAGGGGGTAGCAGGTGAGAAGGTTAATCTATTTGCCAGTTGCCGCGTATCTCGTGGTCATTGCAACCGTTCAAGCTTTTGGCGCCTCTCCGTGTTCTGAGAATAAAATGAATGAAATATTGGCGCTCGCGGATGAGCAAAATCCTCAAGTGAAAGTGGACTGTCATGTAAGCTTGCCTAACAAAGAGACTATCATTACAAAAAAGATAATTATTCAAGGCGACCGGGCATCAGGTGTCGTTTTTAATTGTAATGGTGGGACAATTCGTCCAACCCAAAAAACAGGTTACAGCATTGCCATTCGGTCAGTTCAGGATTCAAACGATGAATCGATTTGGTCCAGGCCAACCGATGTGAGCATTAAGAATTGTACCATCGAAGGTGCGGTCAGAATTTATGGCATGGCAAGAAATGGAGAAGGAGATGACCTCCGTCGTTCTTCATACCAGACCGGCCATACCGCACGTGTTCAGCGGAACGCTCCTCGTAACATCACTCTTGATAACGTTGTCATCATAGGAAGCGGTACAATCCCGCTTTATTTTTCTCCGGGTGTGACACATTCAGTCCTCAAGAATTCTGAAATTAAAGGAAAGGGAAGCTCGGTTGCAGTCTATCTTGATGCCGAATCTGCCTATAATACGCTTAAAGATAACTCTATCCATCTGGAAACTGAGAGTCGGGAACAAGTGGCACTGGACGGATCGGCCTATAACAAGATCATGGGTAATCGCTTCTCAGGATTAAATCACGGAGGAATTTATCTCTATCGAAATTGCGGTGAAGGTGGAACTGTCCGTCATCAGGCCCCACAGCATAATCAAATGATCAATAATGTTTTTTATTATAATAAGTATGATGGAGGTAATCCCGCGATTTGGCTTGGTTCCAGAAATGGTTTTTGGCGCAAGCTCGGAACCTTATTTCATCTTTCCTATTGTCACGACGATGATGGATTTAACTTTGGAAGTAGCAAGAGTAATCGCGACTATGCTCGCTACAATGTGGTGGCCCAAAACCAAATTTACAAGCTTCGGTCATCGAAAATGATCGTTAATGATGATGAATCAAATTTCATTACCGCCAATCAAACAGTGCAAAGCGAGATAGAACGTTTATCCGGCTGTGTCTTATCTCTTGATGGTGAGAATCTTTTTGTTACGGACAACGATTACATTGCGACACGGACCTCAGACTATTACGGGTTGACTTATACTTGTGACGATGGAGAGTTTCACACGACGACGGAACTGGCGATTCAAAAAATGCCTTTTTCATGTGCACGTTCAAACAGTAATTCAGGATGCAATAAAGCGGTCAGCTGCCCGAATAATAAAAAAATTGTCGGTTTAAAAGGGGTTTGTAATTTGGAGTCCTCGTCTCTTCCTGTCATAGAACTGCAATCAACTTCTCTGGACCTGCTCCGAGTCGCACGATCGTCTGATCGGGTTTCTGATGGTCTTTGTAAGTTGGGCGGAGTAAGTCTTTCCCACGGGCAACGATGGCTCAACACTTCGTTAAGCGCCACCAAGAGTATCGAAGTCGCTTGTAAAGAGTATGATAAAAATGGCGGCGATTGTCTCATCCAAGGTGAAATTCTTTGTTTGTGAAGCTTTTGGCCCTTTGTTACCTTTCCAAATATCTATAAAATAATTAAGATAGATTTACTGAACACAGAAGTTCGCTTTTTTTGCCATGGATGAGCTATGAAGTCTTCTATTCTTCGTGCCCTGCACGCTACTTTACTCATAATTACCCTCTGGTGTGTCAATCTCGTGGGGATAAGGCCGGCGATGGCACAAGGAGGATGGCCAACCCCGCCACCCGGCGCTACGATTCCTCCCGGCATCCCCACAATCCCTCCCGGTGCCACCATTCCTCCTGGCATCCCTACGAGTATTCCCACTATTCCGAGTGGGAGTATGACCTGCGTTCCGGATACCGGCCCTGTGGCGTGTGCCAATGGAGTGACACAGAAGCAGTTGGCCGATGTGAGGGCCTTATTGGCGGGAGAATCCCAGAGTGTTATTGAGGCCAAAGTTCAAGAAATTTGTAATGACCCGGCCATAAAGCCAGAGCAATTGGCCTGTTTAATGAATCCCGTGCTTTTGCCGCCGGAACTCCAACCACCTTCGCAAGTCGAACTTCCTGAATCTCTTCAGCGCCGACTGATCATGAACAATCAGGTTTCCAAAATTACCCCAGATCAATGGCCTGCCATGGCCAAAGATTTTTCCAACGGCATCGTTCCTGAGGGGTTCGACCCTTATTTTCCTGAAGAGCGCGAGGCGCTTAAAGCTTTGGGATTTAGCGACGAAGATTTAAAAAAGTTACCACCGGCCGGGGATCGTTTAAATGAAGTTTTGGATGAATACGCCAATGAACAATATGATAACGTGAAAGGCATGGCGACCGGCTATGCGGGGGGCTATTTGTTTGGTGTGGCCATGGTCACCTTGTACGCCGTGTTTGGTGCTCTCCCCATGTTTTTGCGATGTAAGTCTATGCCTTCGGCCATCATCTTTTTTGTTTCATCAATGGTATACATCGTGAAACTTTTGGCCATGATTAAAACCTATATTGATTTTGTCGATGATATAGTTGCCACGATGGAAAGCAAACCGGCCGAGCAATTGAAGGCCGGCATTGATGAATATAAGCGCGCGATCAACCAAGGGAAGGCCTTTGCCAGAGACGGGGAAGCGATGGTGGGGCGAGGGGAGGATCTCTATCAGAGTTGCAAAGATATGGGATATGATGCCGGCCAAATTGCGAGTTGCGTGAACACCGCGAATCAGTTTGGAGTCGATGCCCAGACACTCAAAAATCGGGGAGTGGAGTGGCTTAACTGTGAAATGGCAAGGGTGAAAACGGCAGCGGCCGATCAATTTGCCATGATCAATCACGCCTATGAAGTTATCAAACAGCTCAAGACAATTGTCTTGGCCGAGGCCATCAGCACTACAATTGTGGCCGCGGCCTGGGGAGTCGCATCCGGCTTTGCCATCGCGGAAACAGTTAATCCTACCACTGGGTTTGGTTCGTGCGTGGCCTCGAACGAAGCCCCTATCAAAAGTAAAAAACAAATGTTGGTAGAATATTTTAAAGATCTGTTTACAATACAGCAGGCCTTTGCGGGAAAAGAAAATGCCGAGCAAGAATTTAAAGAAGCGGGATTTAACTGGTTGTTCGTTATTTTGATGGCGGCGGGAGTCTGGCTTGTGACCACCACGGCGGTCATTACCAGTTCTGTCACTGGCACGAACGCCGGTACTATGCGGGCCATCTTTATAACTGCGGCAGCTTTGCAGGCCATTGTGGGAATGGGCTTTTTATGGTCGGCCTTCTCATACACCTCCGATCTCGTCGACCAGATGGCCATCTTCATTCGCGCTCTTAGGCGAACTTTGAGTAATGAAGGCGTTAATCTTGCCGGTGGCGATTGGACTAAGGCCGAGGAGCATCTGGGTGTGAAGGATATGAAGGAAGAAGATCGCGAAAAATTTGACCCATGTACCAAATTAGCTTTAGACAATAATCCCGATCGAACGGCCACCCCGATCCCAACTCCACCAGGTGGTTGGCCGACCATTCCTCCAGGGGCCACGATCCCCCCCGGTTGGCCTACGCCCCCCGGTGGAATCCCGACTCCTCCCAGCGGAACGTTTAAGTGGCCTCCGATGGAATTAGACAAAGAATCAGTTTCGCCACGTCGCAATTTGTTTAGCGAAGCTTGGCATAAAATTGTGAAACAAGTCATGGGCCAGGAATTGATGTCAAGTGCGCTGGCGCAGACACCGCGCAAGCGTAGCACTGGCTACTGTATTAGCAACAATAAATTTCAACCCGATTATGGTTGCGATTGCCGTCAAGCAGGGACTTGTTTCACTCCACAGACATTGAATTTGAAATTAGATAAAAGGATCGATCCACGCGGAATGAAAAATCATGCCTCACTTTACAAGGACATGAACAAGGCCATAATTTTGTTGTCGCAGGATCGCATGAATGAAGCTCAACGCCTAACCAGAAATTTTCCTCAGAGGATAGATGGTCTCAAAAAGGAGCAGGCCTATCTCAACAACGTCCTAAATAGTTCTCTGGCCTCAAAAAAGAAGGCGCCAGTCAATATTGGTCATGAGGCAAAAAATATGCAGCAGGCCATGCTCCATGCTTTCCAGAAAAAGGCCAACAGCTTGCCGGCCAAGGATCGAGAGAGAGTCCTTGGGTTTATGGGGGGAGCTTCCACGCCACCGAAGGCGACTGAACAGGCCGTTGCCAAAAAAGATAATATGATCTCCAAGGGGATTCGTAGTTTGAAAAGATTTTTGGATTCCTTAGGACCATTGGGGAAAAAACGTTATCCCAGTCAAGCTGCACGCAAGAGAGCATCTGACGAAAACCTCTTTGAGGATGTTGCCTCAAGTAATATCGATTGGAGTGATGCGGGTGTTGTTGATGACGAAGCGAATGCGACAGAACCAGGCACCAAACAATTGGAAGATTACGAGATTAGCGAGAGCGAAATTATCCAGGATGGTTCAGTCTCTATTTTTAAGGTAATAACCAATCGTTATTTGAAAAAATTCATGAGTGGGGACTAGTCATATCAGGTTATTCTGAGCGTAGGGCCTCAATAACTTGAAGTCTTTCTGCCTTGATGGCGGGGAAAATCCCGCTTAGAATTCCGACGGCAAATATTGAAAGCAAAGACAAAAGTAAGGCGAACCAATCGACGGTCCATTCAAATTGAATTTTATTAACAAATTTTACCGCTATCCAAATGGCCAAGTGATATCCAAAAAATCCCAAGACAAGCCCAATGATGCCTGCCAGGGCGCATACGATCACAGATTCTATCAAAAATTGAGTGCGAATTTCTCGTTTTGTCGCACCAAGAGTTTTTCTTAGTCCTATTTCTCGAAATCTTTCAGATACCGAAACGAGCATCATATTGGTAATACCAATTCCACCGACGGCCAAAGTAACAAATGCAATTGATGAAAGTAATACTGTAAACAAAGTTAGAAATCTTCGCATCTGTGCGATTAAAACACTATCCGAATCGACTCTGAACCTGCCTGATGGACCATACCGCTGTTCGAAAAACCTTCTGATTCCTTTGCCAACCTTTTCAATATCCGAGCTAATTTCCACTTGAATCATTACCTCTTTAATTTGCGACGACCACCAGTCACCTGCGAGAGCTTGATAGAAAGTAAAGGGCAAATAGATCTGCAAGTTAGGTTTCATGTATTCCTTGTTACTTGTTGCTGTGGCCAAAACTCCAATCACTCGGCATCCAAATGAATTGTCCCCTTGACTGACTCTTAAAACCTGTCCAATTGGCCGGGAGTCAGAAAATAATCTCGCGGCAATTTCATACCCAACAATGCAAACTCCACTTTTTTGCTCGATCTCAATGTGTGAAAAATTTCTCCCGAGCACTAATTTTCGCCGTGACATTAATAGCGCATCTTCACTTGAACCAAAAATCCTAATATCTTGCTCAATGGAACGCCCTCCATAATTGACCGCGCCATCCCACCCCATAAGAATCGGTGACATCCTTTTAATTTCAGGGAATATCTTTTTTAAAGAGACTAGTTCGCCTTCCCAGTCGAAAAAGCGAAAAGGCACAGGGACTATGTCCGTCGCCTTCTGATCCCAATTAGGATACCCGTAAAACACCATTGTATTAACACCCAACTCGGCATATCCAGATAAAATCTTCGCTTTCGTGAATTGACCTAACGTAATCATTGCCAATACTGCCGCAATGCCAACGGAAATTCCAATCATGGTCAGGGCGGTTCTAGTTTTATTTCGGCCTAAGTTTCTAATCGCGGCAGGAAAACTTTCTTGTGCGGCCCTTAAAAAACTTTTGAATGTGGAATTTTCAATGCTTTGTTTTTTTCTCGCTCGTGCCGCCATCTTCGGATTGGGTATAGATAAATCATTCGTGCTTTCAGCTATGCTTCCGTCTTTTATCCTGATAATTCTGTCGCACTTTTTTGCGACATCATTATCGTGTGTGATGATAATGATTGTCTTTTTGAAATCACGGTTGAGATTTTGAAGCAGTCCAAGTATTTGCTCCGCAGAGGTCGAATCTAAGTTTCCGGTTGGTTCATCGGCCAAAATAATTTTAGGGTCCGCCATCAAGGCACGGCAAACGGCAACCCGTTGTTGTTGACCACCAGATAATTGATTTGGATGATAATGGAGACGATTTCCCAGACCTGCAAATTCTGCATACTCTCGCGCTTTGGATAAATTTTTTTCTTTTGTAAATTTATCCGGATTATATTGAGTTGGGAGAAGGATATTTTCAATAACACTTGCCTTTGGCAATAAGTGAAATTGCTGAAAAATAAAACCAATGTTTTTATTCCTCTGATGCGCCAGTTCATCTTCATTGAGTTCGGAAATATCTTGCCCGAGTATTCTAATCGTGCCTTCTGTAGGTGCCGAAAGCAGTCCTAAAAGATAGAGTAAAGTTGATTTTCCAGAACCGGATGGGCCTTGGATGGCAACCAACTCGCCAATCTTGATCGCCATACTCAAGTCTTTTAAGATCAAAGTTGCTGTCTCATCATTAATGTATGAATAGTGAAGATGCTCCACCTCAACAGCGTTCATTAAATTGATTCCATCGAATTCAGTTCTGAAAAATCGATTTGCTTAACTTTTTCACCCTCGTTAAGGCCCGATAAAATTTCAAAAGATTCTTCATTTTGAAGGCCGACTTGGATGTCTCTTGCTTTTCCCGAGCTGAGAATCACATAATACTTTTCATCGTTTCGATGAATGAATTCGTGTCGCAGAGTTAGGATATTTTCTTTTTTTGCAGTGATCACATCTATAACCACAGACATGCCAGGCCTAAGCATCTCATCGCTGTCTGTAATCTCAATTCTGATTGGAAACTCAACAACTTGCGATCTACCCCATTCTTCCTTATCTCTTGCAGCTAATGACAATTCGCGGATAACACCCTGATATTTTCGATTTAAAATAGCTGACGCCTTAATCACGGCGTCCTGACCCGATTTTACCTTAACTCTGTCAATCTCTGGAGCGTTGGCCACAACATAGAGTTTGCTGGTGTCATCTATTCTGAGGATAAACTCTTTTGGATCGCCTTCTCTGACAAATTCTCCCTCGGATTTTCCAATTTGAACAACTGTTCCTGTCAGTGGTGACCTAAGTGGGAAGGGGTTATCCCCAGATTGCAAAGATTGCACTACACTTACAAGAGGGGTCCCTTGATTAACTTTATCACCAACTTTCACAAAAAGTTTTTTCACATAGCCATGGTAGGGCGCCGTAATTATGGTTTTTTTCAGAGGAGTTACTGTCCCGGCAATGGTAACCCTTTGAACTAAATCTTGCTTTACAACAGCTCCTAATCCATGTTCATTTTTATTTGTGGACATTCCGGAGCGGAAAAAGAAAAAGCAACCGGCGACAATGACAGCTAAAGCAGTGAAAAAGATTATTTTATTTGAGAAGGTCTTCATACAGTTTCCCTTGATGATAAAGCAACGTATATCTGGCCGTTTGCAAATCAGAGGCCGCTGAGTAAAATTTAATTTTGGCATCTGCCAGGTTATTTAGGCCCGTGATCAAATCTAAATATTGCGCCTTGCCATTGCGGTACTCTCTTTCGATAAAATCAATATTGCTTTTTTCCAAAGACAAAAGGTCTTTTGCTAGACCGAAATTTTTCTGAATTTGTTTAATGTTAATTTGAAGTTGATTGAGAGATGATTTTAAGGATAGTAAATTTGCATCTAGTTCATTATTTTGAATGTTGTTTTTATGAATTGCGACTTCTCGATCGCGGGAACGAATTCCCCAATCAAAAAAGTTATACTTGACGGTTAGCAGCGCATTCCAACTGACGAGGGCATTGTCCGAGAACGATCGACCTGTTTCTAGATAGTCCGCACTTCCATAGCTTACACCGGTTGAAAGAAACCACTCCGGAAGATTCTTTCTTGCAATTAAATCAACATTGAGCTGATTAATCTCTTTTTGAATTTGTGCCGTTTTGTATTGAAGATGATTTTCCAGATTGAATGATGAAACAGGAACTTCATTATTTAAGTTATCCAGGGGGATTGGGACAAAAACAATTTCAGCATTTGATGTTAATTCAATTCCAATAAGTCTTTGTAACTCTTGTTGGGATTTCTCAACTGCGCTTTTGGCATTAACCAAATCAATTTCAGCGCGGCCAACCTGAGTTTTAAATCTGAGAAAATCATTTTTCGTCTTAATTCCTTGGTAATAATCCTTGGAAATCATTTCATATTGCTTACTGACCAGACTGAATTGATTCTCTTGAATTTCTAGTAGTTTTATATTCAGCGAATAAAGTAAAAACTGTGATGCTATCTCAAGACTATTTTTATTTTTTTGATCTTGGAAGTTAAATTCTGCCTGATTCTTTGCTAAGACGGCGATTCGATGATTCCTTCGGGTGACGCCATTATCGTAAAGTGATTCCGTTAGCTCTATATTTAATTTACTATCCCATGGGACTTCATCCGTCCGAGGTGAAGTATCCACAATCCCATGAGTCGCGGTGAAGTCGAGGCTCGGTAGCAACTTCGCGGCTGCGGATTTTTCCTCCAATTCAGAAATGTTTACTTGCCGTTTCAATGAATCAAACGATGGTGAGTTCTGAATGGCAAACAGAATGGCCTTCTTTAAATCAAAACTTTCTACTTGGGAGAGGGCGCTTTCGGCAGTGATTTTCTGGCATAAAACAGAAAGCGACATTATGGCCCAAAAAAAGATACTCCGTAAGGGGACTGTAAGCTTCAGAGTTCTTTTCTTCAAGAAATTTTTAAGATTATATTTTTTGGGCACAATATTGATTTTATACAATGTATGGCATGGTATATCAACATGACATCGGCTTCTCTTTGTCAGGAATTTACTGGTGTTAAAGTCAGCTATGTTCTCTGTTAAACATTTGCCCTTTTCTGCTAACGGGGGGGAGGGCCTGAGGGGTCGTAAATCATACCAAGACGTTTGGCCTCTTCCGAGCTAAAGGGAAGTTGTGTCTCCACATTGAATCGGGCACCCCGAAGATCGAAGGCGTTGCGTAGGCTGCTGAATCGCAGGTCGGCATAACGAAAATCAGCGTTTGAAAGGTCTGCAGCGTCGAAGCGGGCCCCGGCGAACTTTGCTTTTTGGAAACTGGCACCGCTGGCGCGCGCATTCGTAAAATTGGCCCCAACGAGGAGCGCGAAATCGAAGTTGCCACGCATGAGTTCCGCCTGCTCAAAATTGGACCATTGCAATTCCGCGCTGACCGCGTTTGTATCGATGAGTCGGGCCTTAGAGAAGTCGGACTCTATGAGATAGGCATTGGGAAAGCTGGCAAGCACGAAGTAAGTTGAACTGAATTTCGCGCGTGCCAAGTATGTCCCTTGCAAGATGGCACCGGTCAGATTCTTGTGGGAGAAATCAACGCCGCCCCAGCGCAGGTCGGGAATTGCCCCACACTCACCCCAATAGTCCGGGTTCATGCTGGGAAAGCCGTCTTCATCACGGCATTCCCGTGCGACACGGTCGTATCGCGCGCCAGATGAGGTACCCCAGTCATCGTAAGTTCCCCAGTTGCGTGAAGAAGAAAAAGGTGATTGCGTGAATTCGATTTCGGTTTTGGCCACCTTAACCATTCCTCGACGCTTGGCCTCTTCGTCATTAAAGGGAAGTTTTGTAGTTTCGTCGTATGTCGCTCCTTCAAGCTTCGTCCCTTCCAGTTTCGCGGTGTCGAGTTCGGCACCTTCGAGCCGTGCGGTTCGTAAATCGGTATAGGAGAGATCGGCCCTTTTGAAATTAGCGCCACGAAAGTCGCCTCCATTTGCCGATGCGGATCTCACCACACTGTCTTGAAAACTTGCGCCAACGGCGAGAACTCCGGTGAGAGTTGCACCAAAAAAACTAGATCGTTCAAGGCGTGCTAGGACAAGAAGCGACTTAATAAGACTAGAACCATCCAGATTTGAATCGAGAATCTGGGCGGCAATCAGATGGCAATAGGAAAGGTTGGCGCGCTCGAGATTCACCGTATCCAGATAAGCATGGTCCAAAATTGAGCCACGTAAGCTGGTTTCTCTCAGGTCACCTTGAAAGATTTGGAGATTGAGAAGGTCTGAACATTCTTCATACTGTTTGGGTTCATGGGCCGGGAAGTTACGACTATTTCGGCATTCACCGTGGACTGGATCAAACCTTGCCCGAGATTCGTCGTCTGCCTGGAGAATTGATGAGAAGAGAACACAACCAATAACGAAAGGCTTAATTTTTTTCATGTCATGCTCCTATCTGGGACGCTCGTATCATACAATGCTGAGACGTGCAATTATTAACTTTCACCCACGCATTGCAATCGAGTCGAGTACCAAAGACTCGTACTCCCTGTTGGGGCCCCTATACCTAAAAGAGAGAGGAATACCACGGTGACAGGGCGGATTGTGATGGCCACACCAGATAAGACATTGGGAAGAAG
>JACPIU010000023.1:0-56675 GCA_016187935.1 Bdellovibrio sp. | reverse complement strand
TCCGCCGGCAACGGCCAAAGATACAAGTGTGATCCCACCGCTAAGCAAAGCCATTCTTTTAAGACGACAGGCCCGTGCCTTATGGCCTTCACCTGTGGTTTCAAGATAATCTGCAAAAGAAGGGTACGACCCGATTTTATTATTTATCGCCAATTTAAAATGAGAAGTGTATTCGGAGCTGGCAAAATAGGCATAGCTGACTCGGATATCTCCATTCGTTTCCACCAGAGTCTCCGGTACATTGTACTTCACACCCAATTTATTTTTTAACAAAAAACTTTGATATTCCACCTCAAGCTCACCGATTTTCATTTTACCCAAATTTTTAGTGATACTCTTGGTCTGTTTATTCAAATCTTTTTCTACTTTTTTCCAAAAGCGGGCCTGCACTCTATCTTGTGTCGCCGCAAAAGCGCTGCTGAGTAAACAGGTAATGATGATCATGACAAATGATTTATACATAAAACCTCTCATACAAAAAAATCCTTATATACCCTTCGGATTTTGATTTTCCAGGGCGTTGGCCTGCGGACTCGACGCCTGCGACGTGCTGGAAGCACGCCTCAGCGTCGCGCCTTGTCCGCCTACTTGAAAACCAAACTGCGAAGGGTATAGGTAAAAATGAGCAGTTATGGCAAGGCAGAGTGAAAAAAATTTGTGGCCGCTTGTCGCCTTAGATTTATGGTGATATGTGCCTGTAAATACTTAAATATTGGAAAATTTGTATGAAAACAGTCCTTATCAGAACGCTCTTGATGACCTTTTTATGTTTTGCCCTGCTGGGACAAAGTTTTGCCGATTGCCGCCCTCGTTACCAGGCGGAAATCCAAACTAAGATCGAAAAATTAGCAAAGGCAAAGAAAATAGGACGAATTATTACCGGAAGTGCTGCCGGAGGTATGGGAGTTTTTTGGGGATTTATGGGAATCATGCTGGTTGGCCCATGGGGAATTTTAATTGGTGCACAGTTTGCTGTCCTCGGTTCTGTCGTGGGGGTTCCTTTTTATATCAGCAATAAAATTAGGAAGGCCCGACTCAATAAACTGGGTGAAGCACTCTTCTTGATCAATCAAAGCTATTTGGAGGCCAGTGTCGAAGTAAAATTACCTATGGAAAAATTGTTAGAACAATTGAGGCCCAAGCATCCAGACTTAACCTTAAATGTGCTTAAAGAAAAAGTTCGCGTACTCAATGAGGCCAAGGCCCTTTGCAATGGTCTTGTTAGTGGAAGTAGCTCTCTGGCCACTCCTCACAAAATTTTTACATATTTAGATAAATCCCTTTAATCGCCGCAACGACTGTCTGTAATCCCAGACATGTTTCTTGAAATGGGTTGAATTTACGTGCCCTTGTGCTGGCATCTCAATTGCTTTTAGTTGTGCATGGAGGGATTTATGAAAACAGCAGAACGTTTTTTTAAGTGGTGCATTTTATTAATGGGGTTTCTTTGGTCGCAGATCGTATGGTCATTAGAAATGATAAGTCTAAATCAGAGTTCCTACACAATGATTAATACATCTAATTTGGTCTTGGCGACTCCCACCGAAAACATCACCTTGATCACAGATAACTTCGATCAAGGTGTCTCCCAATATTTCGAATTTCTCAAACCAACGTCGGGCACGCCTTTTTGGATAGGCGGAAAGGTCTACGGTTCTGGAGTGAGTGGAAATGCCAGTATGAACTACGAATCAGGCCGAGGGATGATCGCTCGTATTGAGGGCACATCGCTTCTTGTTCCGCGTTGGGCGACTTGGAATTTTCTAACATGGGAAAATTATAGCGTGCGAGTGGATTACAAGAAGGAAGGCGCAGGAAGTTCTTTTTTTTCTCTTCGCTATAATGAAAAACCACAATTTCGCCATGGCTATTGGATTGAAGATACCGGCACGCAACTTATCCTCTATCGCCAAGACAAGCATCCTTATGTCGCCGATGGCGCCAAGTTTAGAAAGTTGCTGACTTATAAAAGTCGCCCTGTGACGACAGGATGGAATACTTTGGAAATGAAGGTGGACTCTACCACTGTTTCAGGATATCCCGCGGCCCAGATTAATGTGTATTTAAATACACAACTTATTATTTCCCATCTAGATAGTCTCTTCTCAACTTATATAGAAAATGGAACTTCAGTTCAATACGGGCCAGTGGCCTTTGGTGGCATTTCATTTGGAACTGATGGGGCCTATTCCAAGCTCTCTTTGGACAATATCAGTGTTACTGGGAGTGTGCATGGTTCTCAAACATGGCATCAAACCATGGGGCCTGAAGGCGGTCTTGCTGCCGATATCGCCATCAGTCCCAACGATCCCAACACTGTTTACGTGGGCGGATTTGATGGCGGCCTTTATCGTTCTAAGGATGGTGGCATTAATTGGAAAGAAATAGGATTGCCCAACAGAATGCCGAAAGTGAGAATTAGAAATGTGGAAGTGCATCCAAAAAATCCAAACTATATCTATGTGGGTACGGCCGCCAAGCACCTCTCATCATTTTGGCGTAGTGAGAATGGAGGTGATAGTTGGTTTTGGACCGGAGCTGGCAATCTTGATATGGATGGGGAAACCTACGCAATCGCCCTTGATCCTGATGATCCCAAACGCCTTTTCATTGGCCTCTCGGACAAATGCAACAAGCAAGGAAAGCGAATCGACGGCGTTTATTCCTCAACTGACGGCGGGGTTAACCTAACACGTCTAACTTACGGGAGTGGTTCGGGAATTGGTTGCCAAGAAACTTACAGTGCAAATATTGCGATCGCCAAAGATCCCGTGACGGGAGCGGTCACTCAGCAAATGTCCGATGGTGGCGGGCTGATTGGCGCTTTGGCCATCAATCCGCATAATAAGCTCCACCTATTGGCGGGAACATATTTTGTCCCCGGAGGGTATCATGTTTGGAAATCGGGAAGTAAGGCCTTGTTATCATCTCTCGATGGTGGTAAAACTTGGTCGGCCTATTCCGACGGTCTCACCTACAACGGCTCTCCCGAGATGGTGCGTGAGATAAAATTTCATCCGCAGATTCCTGGACTCATCTATCTAACCACGGAGAGTAGCGGTCGTTTTTATTGGCGAAATTACTTGAACACTCAGATGACAAGCTGGCAGCTTGGAAGCGAGCTTTTAGGTAATTGGTTACGAGGCATTTTGTTTTTTCCCCAAAGCAATGCTCCTTCCGAGGTTGCGGTGTATGGTCATCGAGGTATTTTGATCTCGGCCAATTATGGACGAGAAAAGTGGTCTCAGCATTCGGCAGTGATCGGAATTATTTCCGCCGCCGTGGCCCCCAGTGATCCATCCCGCGTTTATGCTAATGAAGGCACTGTGGGAATGATGCATTCCTTTGACGGTGGAAAAACATTTAGTGTCAGCAATAAGGGTCTCAAAATTCACCCTATTCGGTCCATCAGCATTGCAACCAACGATACAAAAAGAGTTTACGCAGCATCAGATAACGGAATCTTCCGTTCAGTGGATGGTGGGGAGTCTTGGTCACCTACAACTTTGACGGGTATGTTTCATAGTGTGGCGGTCGATCCGCAAAATGATGATGTGGTCTATGTTGGCGGTGGAAATTGGGGGGCCGACAACTGGTATATGTATCGTTCCCATGATGGCGGTTTTAGTTGGGACGAATTAGATGTGCAAAATATGGCCTATCCGATTGGTTCTATCCTGGTGCATCCGAAAGATAGTAACTTGGTCTTTGCTGGTGCCGCCGCCGGCCCACAAGGAAGATGCGATGCAGGTCCCACTAAATCGATTCATATAGAATGGTCCATGGCCAACGGAACTTATACCAGTGATAAAGACATGAAATGCTGGTCGACAGGTCTTTGGGTTTCAACCAACGCGGGAAAATCATTTAGCAAAATATCAAGTGTTCCCAACCGCATGGTGACTGACATTAAGGTTTCTCCTTCCAATACCAACGTAGTTGTGGTCTCAACCCAAGGCGGAGGAGTTTACTTGAGCGCCGATGTTGGTAAAACTTTTAAGTCCATCAATGGAACTTCAACCCAAGGAATCCAAGACACCCTGGATAATGGCGTATCAAAAGGAAAAATGGTTTGGACGCTCGCCGTTCATCCCACCAGTGACAAGATCTTCTATGCCGGAGTGTCATCGCACTACGCGAAGATCACGAATGGCTTGGAAAATACTCTCTATGTCACCTATGATCAAGGAGTAACCTGGATACCCGTCCTCAAGAGTAATAACAATCCTTCAGCGACTCCGAAAACTTTGCAATACAAAGATTATTACATGATTGGTTTCGGAGGGGGTGTCGATGCCATTGCATTAGACCCAAAAAATCCCAACAGGGTTTTTGTGGCCCTTCATGATCCGGGTGTCGTGGTAACTGAAGATGGTGGCAAAAATTGGAGATATGCCAATGAAGGATTGATGCCCACTCTTGCTCACGTATATCCTTATCGCTTAAGCATGAGTCCCGACGGAAGCTATCTTCTGTCGGCAACTTGCGGAAGAAGTATTTTCAAAAACCGCCTGACCTCAGCAGATTTCCAAAGTACGTCGATAGCGTATGCCACCGCAGAGGTCATACCGCTTTATGAGTTTATGGAAATAATGCTAAATACCTCCGTGACCTCAGACAATGTCCTCCAAACCTATCAATACAATTTAGGTTTGAAAGAATAGCTTGAGCGACATTTTTTTTAAGGCCCAGGTAATGCCTGGGCCTTTTTTTGTGTCTTTGTTTCAAGACATATCCGGTTGAAAAGTGCCTATAAAAAACCTGTTTTTAGGTAGTTGGACAAAGTTAAACATGGCACCCGGCCTGCTTTAATAAGCCTAAAACTTGAGTAACCAGCGGTACGTTAGCGAATACGGTGATCAGGTTAACTTCAGTACGTTTTAGAAAGGAGACGCAAATGAAAAAGGCAATAGGGAGAAACAGTTTAATCAAAATCGTTGGTCTGATTGCAACCATTAATTTGTCGGCCTGCAATGTCAGTATCAAAAGTGAGGAAGACGGAAAAGTCATCAAGGAAGGAGCGCTTGAATTCCACGAAAAACAAGAAGAGGCGCCACTTCCCATTCGCACGATAAAGGTTAGACCGAGTATTGTTGGATTAGATGAAGCGAAAAAGTATTTTTTAGAGTTTGCTGCGGCCGATGGCAAATTGCTCTTTGTCAATCGTTCTCACGAATTGCCGGAGATCTGTAAGGAGAAAGACCTGCTTGGAGATCCAAATAAACTTATCTTCAAATGTCATGAATTTTACAAAACAATTCCGATCTCAGCACAAGAAGTCGGACAGGAAATCGCAGTTGAAATTTTTGAGGCTCCAGAAGTACCCGTTGTTAAATTGCGTTTGATGGAGGCGAGCGAAGAAGAATTTCCGATTTTGGTAAGCGAAATCTTGGCCGATCTTGACCAACCGACGGCAATCAAGATTAATGCTTCAAGTACATTTGTCTATCAGCTCTATTTCAATACCGAGTTTCAGCAACATTATGATCTTGGTTGCCTCATGAATCCCTACACAAAAATGCGGGATGAAATCGCCGAAAAATATAGGCAGTATCAATTGGAAAATCCAGAATTAGTTGACGGTAATTTGGAAGAAGCTCTGCTGACAATTGATAGTTCGATTTACCAACCGGATGTTGATCTGCAAAAATATTTTGAATTTCTCAATCAAGAATATAAATGCCTTTTGCAACCAGAGAGCTTGGATTAAATGTGTTTGGGGGGCCGTAACAGGCCCCTCTTTTTGTGGGGGACGGCCATGAGAAAAATAAAGAACATAATAAGGGGAATGATTCAACTTCTGGCATTTTGCATAATCATCCCGGCATATGCCGATCACGTGGTACTCCTTCACTACGTCAAACGTCAAGAGACACCGGCAATTCCGTGGATTCTTGTCCAAGATCGCTTTGAAATGGGCATGTCCATGTATCCGTCGAAAGATAAAAGTGAACCAAATCAAAAAGATTTTTATGTCTATCTCTACGACTTAAAAAAAGATTCATCCTATGATGGCCCGCTAAGAGTCAGCATAGATGATCAGGAAACATCTTTTAACACAGCAACTCAATCTTCAGTATATGAAATGAGTAAAAGATTATCAAACGGCCTTCAACATCAGCTTAAAGTCACGGTAATTATAGAAGGGAGAACCCACGTCATCACTCTCCCTTTTCAGGTAGCTTTGGAAAAAAACGCCAAGAATCCATTCCATGTGTATTTCTTAGGCATCATTTTTATTGTCATGGGAACACTCATCAGGTTTGTTAAGCGGAGGGTAGTAGTATGATGAAGGGAACAATGTCGCATGTTATGGACGGCGCACCGTTATGGTTTTTTCTCTTAGGTGCCCTGCTCGTTTTAAGTGTCACGTTTTTTGTTACAGATAAATTTGTTAAAAAGATTAATTGGTCCAAAAAGATCAATCTGATTGGAAATAAAAAGATCTATCGTTTAATTAAGTGGCGTGGATTTCAGGCCATACCACAATTGGCCACGGTGGCACTCTTTTGTTTTACCATCTTTGCCGGACTGTTTGGCGATGAGCAGGTCAATTTTGCAACCTCTTTGGTATGGACAGTGTGGTGGGCATGGCTAGCGATTACGGTGACGCTGTTCGGCCCCGTTCCGTGTTTTTTGTGCCCCTGGGATGGTCTCACCAACCTTCTCACGCGTTTTCCACTCTATCGAAAAGTGACCGAGATTTCTCTCAACAACAATGTTCCAAAATATCTAAAAAATCTTTTTCCGGCCATCTTCCTTTTCATCATCTTTACTTGGCTTGAACTCATTTATGGTGCAACCAAAAACCCCAAAGTTACCGCCTATATGGGAATTGCTATGGCGATGGGCGCCTTAATCTTCGTCCTGCTTTTCCCCAAAAAGGTTTTTTGCAAATATATCTGTCTGGTTGGCAGAATCAGTGGGCTTTATTCTAATTTGGCGCCGGTGGAAATCAGATCCAAAAAACCAGAAGTATGTGCCTCTTGCCGTTCTGAAGAGTGCTTAAACGGAAGCAAGAAAAGTTATCCTTGTCCTACGGGACTTTCGCTCAAGTCGGTCAGTGAGGCGACTTTTTGCATTCAATGCACGGAATGTATTAAAGGATGCCCTTATGAGAATGTAGGATTTAATCTGCGCCTGCCTGGGAGCGATATCAAAGCAAAAATGGAAAACGGGAAGTTGGTTGTTGGCAGAATCGATGAAGCATGGATGATGATTACGATGCTTGCCCTAACCCTGTTCCACGGACTTGGTATGACCACGGTGTGGGAAAACTTTGCACCCGGCGAGATGAGCATTATGCGTTTCTTGGCGGTGCATTTATCCGACAATCGCATGCTGAATTCTACATTCGGGATTGTCTGTTTTTGCGGACTGCTGGCTCTGCTTTACAGCTTAAGTAGCATGTGGGCGAAAAAATTGGCCGGCGTGCCCGATGGTTTTCAAGAGAAGGATGGATTTCGGGCACTTTTTATACAGCTGTCTTTTCCGCTTCTCCCAACAACCGTGGCCTATCATATCGCGCATAATCTTGGACATATAGTGATGGAAGGTTTCACCTTCCTTGCTATTATGAGCGATCCACTGGGAAGAGGGGCGGATTATTTGGGAACCAAAGATTTTCTGGGAGTAGGGATGTTGAGTGGGAGTACTCTTTGGGTTTTGCAAGTGGCAATCATCATTCTGGGGCACGCTCTTTCCATCATCCTTACTCATCGAGTTGTGACCGGTTTGTACTCCGATAAAAAGAAAGCAAGGCTTGCCGCTTTCCCTATGCTTATCATGTCAATGATTCTCTCGGTTCTTGCTTTAACCTTGTCCTGTATCGATATGAATATGCGTATGACGTACTTTTAGAAAAATTATCGTTTTTTGCAAGGCATGTTCTGCTTCAACATTTTAAAATGTTCTTGCCATTCGGGAATTAGAATATTGGTAGAAGTTTCCGGTGAAAGCCGAAAAGTCGATGTCGCAACGATCATGAGTTCATTGAATTGAAAATTTAAACATTCCAGATCATATTGATTAAGTGAATCATTCTCCAAGATCTTTGTGATAATTAGATTACCAAGAGGAGAAATTAGAACGCCGTCATCTTTTATCATGACATCGCGAATGTTGAATATGGTAGACAAGGGTGCTTGAGAGTTTTCAGGTATGATTAGACGCGTCCATGCAGGACCAAAGTGATTGTTAAATTCAATCTCATGGTTAGTTGAATCAATTTTGATTGGAATGAATAACAAATCTTCGCGTTGAAGTAAGCTATTTTTTGAGAGCGTATTGGATGAAACACGGAATTTAGTGGTATCGCGCTTTTGGTTTGCATATGGTCTTTTGCACCCGCCTTCACCTGGAATCACTGGGCCAAATTTCTCAAAATGGTGCATGAGACACGCCAGCTCATAGTCATTTAGTTCTAAAGAGCGGGTAAAAAGTGTAGTCTTTGAATTTATCTCTGTTTGTAGGCCTTGCTCAGAACGCCGCAGATTGATTATACCGCTTAAGATGTTCTGGCCGTTGTGGTGGATTTCTACATTCCCGAACTCGGGCCCCTCGGGCAAAACTGTGAAAAATCGCAAGGTGTAAAACTTGTCATTGCTTTTGATGGTAAAATCAAGTTCTGGAGTCAAATCAAGATTGGCAGCTTTGGAGTTTAGGTGTTTGAGGGGAAGGTAAAAACTATCTTCTCTCATGATTTTGAGTTTGAGCGTCGAACCTGTCTGAAGCTTGAGCGGATCGATTTCAATCGAGAGAGTTACGGGAATCAGTTTTGTCCCTTTTTCGTGGGGCATGGTCTGGCATGATGGGGCGGTGGAAAAAATATGTGCTTTGGCGGTGACTTCTTCCTCCAGAATTTTTTGGGGGAGTAACCAAAGATTGGCTTCATATTTTTGTCGCAAAGTTTCAAATAAATACGTATACGGATCGATAATGCAGCGGAAGCTTAGATTTTCCAATTTGTTTTGCTTGAGAGCATAATTAGTGAGGAAGGTCGTCGCACTATTGATTGGGACGCGACCATCACTGGCCAGAATACCCATATGGCCCATGCCTTTGGCCAGGACCAAATTCCCTGTCGCATTGGTTTGAATCAAGCTTAGCATAAAGCCACAAGGTTGTTTGGCCCGAATCAAGATGGGAATGTGGGCGTTTTTAGAGTTGGGATTGATCTCGATCTGCGTTCCAAATGCGGGAGAATTAACTTCGGAAATTTCAACGAAGAAGTCCAAAGGCCCATCAATCTTAAGAGATAGATTTTGAAGATTTTTCGCAAAGTCGAGATTTATGTCAGTTTGCACGGTCAGGAACTCATCTTTTGGGGGCAGGGGAGTAGAAGCAAGAGTTGGAACACGAGTGGGAATAGGAGTAAAGGTCGGGATAAGCGTCGGGATAACAATTGGAGCAGGAGTCCCGGTATGCATGACAATCTGAGAATTTTCTGACACCGGCGAAATAAGTTCTGCATTAATTTCATTTTTTGTTTGGACGTGACGTTTGACGTATCTCATTGCAATAACAGCAAGGAGTGCGCAGATGATGATGAGCGGGAAGAAGGCGCCCAATTTCTTTTTTGTTTTTTGGGGCGGCTTCATTCGTGGCGGTGGTGCCATTTCTTTTTTAGGTTCCGGTAAAACTATTGCCGGACCTGTTTGATCCATTTTCTCGATCATGCTTAAAAAGGTTGCGGCAGACTCTGGGCGTTTCGCTGCAATTTTTTCAAGTGACTTCGAAACAAGTGAATATAAAGTTTTACTCTTGTCAGTTTGGGGAAGATCATCAAATCGCAGGAAATCAGGATTGGGTCTGGTATCGAGCAGTTCGCTACGGTTTTTGGCCTTTGGTGGTTTGCGATGGGTAAGCATTTCGTACATGATAAGGCCAAGTGAATAGAGGTCCGATCTTCCATCGACATTGAGACCTAGAATTTGTTCTGGGGACATGTAGGTGGGTGTTCCTACCACAAAACCTGTGGCGGTAAGACTGGAATCTTCCTTGCTATGGTAAATATTTTTTGCAATCCCGAAATCTAAAACTTTGACGAAATCTCTTTCGCCAAAGTTCTCTGTCAGCATGATGTTGCTTGATTTTAAATCTCTATGAATAATGCCATGATCATGCGCCTCACGCAGTGATTTGAGAATTTGTTTTGTGATGCTGCAAACATCATCAACAGAAAACTTTCTGCCCGCCTTGATACAGTCTCGAATGGTCTTCCCCTGGATATATTCCATGGCCATGAAGAGACCGCCGAATTCTGTCTCACCATAATCATAAAGTTTAACTGTGTTAGGGTGCTGAAGCTGACCAACGGTCACGGCCTCGCGTTGAAAGCGGATAATATCCTTTTCACTGTCAGGGTTATTGGGGGATAAGATTTTAATGGCGACATCGCGATTGACCGAGATCTGCCTTGCCAGATACACTTTCCCCATCCCACCTTCGCCAATGATTTTTTCAATTTTATAGCGATTTAAAAAGACTTGACCGACGAAAGGATCAGCAACTTTCATTTTGAGATTTTTTCGCTCGGTAGTTTGGAAGCCGTCAATAGGGCAAATTTCCTGATCTGTTTCCTTCAGGCAATTCGGACAGATACGCATTACTCTATACCGTATTTTTTTATTTTCTCATAAAAGGCGGCACGGCTTATGCCAAGAAGTTCGGCGGCCTTTTTCTTATTCCCTCCGGCTTTGGCAATGGCCTGGCGGATATGGGCGGAGATTTTTTCTTTTTCAAACTCTTCGATGGAGAGGAAAGAATCGTTCCCACTTTGTCGGCCGGTTGGAGAATCGACATGTTTTTCTGTTAATTGCAGATCCGCGACTTGGATTATTGAGGAGGGAGCATTTACGATTGCGGCTTCGATGACATTTTTTAATTCGCGGATATTTCCTGGCCAAGCATATTGACTTAAACAATCCAGGGCCTCGGGAGAAATGGTATAAGGTTTTTTTCCCATATCAATGGAAAGGACATTTATAAAATGTTTAGCTAATACGGGAATATCCTGTTTCCGTTCTTTCAGCGATGGTATTTTGAAGTGAATGACCTTGAGACGATGCAGGAGATCTTTTCTAAAATCACCGCTCTCGGCCAGATCAGACAGACTTTTATGAGAAGCTGCCAAGACACGAACATTGACACTCAGTTCATGTTCACCGCCGAGTCTTCGAATCTGTTTGGATTCCAGCACGCGTAGTAATTTAGTCTGCGCGGATAAAGGTAAATCGCCAATTTCATCAAGGAAAAGAGTCCCGCCATTGGCATCTTCGAAGTGGCCGATGTGTCTTTTATCGGCACCGGTGAAAGCACCTTTTTCATGACCAAAAAGCTCACTTTCGATGAGATTATCGGGAATGGCACCACAATTGATGGGAACAAATCGCTTGCTGCATCGTGGGCTTAGGGTATGAATAGCACGGGCCACAATTTCCTTCCCCGTGCCGGTCTCTCCTTCCAATAAAATGGTGCAATCAAGGGGGGCGACTTTATTGATAAATTCAATCATCCCTTCAGTCGTCTTGGAAGTCCCCAAGATACTGGCGTGAGGATCGAATGGAACAGTTAAGGTTTCAGAATTTTTTTTCTTTCGCGGGACCTCATTGCCGTCTTTCCTCTCGACTACTTGCATTTCCACTTTGCCGATGACGATTTTATCCCGGGGAATAATTTCAGTGGGACGACTAATGGGAAGACCGCCCACAAATGTTCCATTAGTGCTGTCCAAATCCTTAATCCACCACTTATCATTTTCAAAATAGACCTCGGCATGGTGAGACGAAATGCCGGGATCAGGCAAATGGAGCGACAGCGATTTGTCGCTGCCGAGAACATACCTGCCTTCGCTACTTTTCAAGAGAAAGCAGGTTCCTTCGTTACTGCCTTTGGAAACAAATAATCCGATCATAGTTTTATACAATGATTATGGCATGAAATTGCCACAATTTCTTAGAGGAGAAAAGGTTTGCCTCTTGGTGGACTGTCGCGCTCGGGTAATTACTTCTGACGTGGCCTTTTCCGGCATACTTTGTCTTGCTTCAGACGGTTTAAATGATTTTGCATTTCGCGATCGATTCGTAAGCTTGCATCAGTTTCATGGCCTTGATTTTGTCGAGAAAGGTTTCGCATCAGCTCATTATAATGATGATGGAGACATTCACCCTCAAAATTGGAGAGAGGTTGAAATTCAGTCAATAATCCCATGACCGTATTTCCCAAGAGTGACACTGAGACACCTTGGTTTCTGCTAACCACACCTTCTAGATTTATGAGTGCCTCATGCTGAACCTTCTGGTTGTTGATGGACATGATTTTGGCCCATCCGTGACCGCTTTGAGCATGGAACTCAATTTCACCAGTTTGCGAATCTACGCTAAGGGGAATGAAGAGTTGGTCGTGACGTTGCAGTAGATAATGATCAACTGCTTTAGCACCTTTGGGGGAGATGGCAAATTTAACTGTCCTTGGCAGTTCTGATTGTTCCCGAACTAACGCCGCGCTTGAATTGAGAATAACTGTTTCACCGCTGAATGCATTTTGTAAATTAACCAATGTATTCAAAACAATATTCTCATTATTTATGATTTCAATCGTTCCCAAAGGGGGACCAGCAAGATTTAGGGTCTCAAATTTGATGAGAAAATCTTTATCAACTTGGGGGACCTTGAAAGCAAATTCAAGATTACTTGCTCCGTTATTTTTGATCGGCAAGTATGCTCCGTCTTCTCTCTTGATTCGTACCGTGAAGTTCTTGTCGTGTGACGATTGCAGATTCTTTAAATTAAGAGAGAGGGTTATATTTGAAAATTGCCGTCGATGTTCTTTCGGGAGTGGTGGACAGTGACACGCTGTCAGGATTTGATTGATGTGACTATTAACTTCAGCATCATTTTTTCGAATGTCATTCAACTCTGCCAAGGACATATTGAAGAAAGTATTGCCCAGTTTCCGTTGAAAAAAATCCAGTAAGCGGTGATAGGGTTCAATGATACAATGAAGTTCATCTTGAGTTGGAAGTTTTTCCATAGCAAGTCTCATAACAAATGACGTGGCATCATTGAGATGAATAATCCCATCTCCCAAGAGTCCGTTAAGTTGCACCATTCCCGTCCCTAATGTTTCTTCTTGGCCATTGTTAGAACGGGTGAGCGAAACCAGCGCGCTGGTAGGTTGGGGAGCGCTGAGCAAAATGTTGATTTTCTCTGCCCTTAAAAGTTCGGCATTTAATGCTAGTTTATTTTGAAAGGTCGTATTTTGCAGATTAATACCTTCCTGGTCAAAAGCGATCGAAGCTCCATCGCTAGTTAAGAAAAACTTCTGATTTTCAATTTTCTCATTGTTGGGAATTGTCGGAAGGTGAATCTTAATAAAAGTTCTTACGATAATTTTTGCTTGAGCTGGTTGAAGATCCGCCCGTCTGGCCTCTTCAATTTTGAGTTGCTGACAGCGGTAACCCACCGGACAGATATTTTTCACTTCACTTTTACCCGTTTTGCTTTCGCAGCCAAAAAAGAATAACAAGAAAGCGACAATACAGAAGCCTCGCAAAGTGGTATTAACCATATGACCTCCCCAGTTATAGTAGGAGAATGCAAGGTGAATACCAAATTGAATCCTAGCATTTTTAGCCGGTTATAAAGTGAAATGACCTATGAAATGTCTTGAATTTCGGACATGGTGTTGGATTGAACGAACGCATTCTTAACGATGCAAATGGATGAGGTCCCCCCAGCCGACGCGCTTATTCCATGATGTCGTCGCATAATTATATGGGCCTCGTAATCCAGTCAGGGGGTCTTCGCCACGCTCCTCCTCTTCATCCATGAGGGGATTCAAATTGAGACCTATACCATGAACAAAAGGTGCTCCCTGAGTTGTGGCGGTGGCCAAAATGAAGCTCGTCTTGGGAAAATCGGTGGTAGAAATATAATCATGCGAGCGCTTAAGCGAATGCTCTTTTCCTTTCTGTATCACAACGATTTCCCGACTTCCCGGTAACCATGGTCTGAGATGGACGGTCCTTGTTGCCGTTCCCGTAACTTGAATAAAGGGCCTATCATGGCGCGATACCAACTTAAAGACAAGGTCGTCAGGGGATGAGAGAAAATCCTTATTGATCTCCAAAAATCGCGTTTTGGAATGTTCCAGTAGTTTTTCATCGTCCGTATCTTGGGCCAGAATTTCGTCGGACTGAATCAAAAGATGAAAAATTCCTTTTGAGAAGGTCACGATATCATCCGGCCGTTCAATGTGGTCATAGGTCAACTTTTTGAGAAGTGTTTTCGCCGAAATTCTTTTTAAAAATTCTATCAGGTCAATATTAGAATCCATATCTGTAAAAGCGGAAAACTCAGTCGGATTTGTTCGGAGTCTTTCACGAAAATTATCGGATTGCAGATTGGTGACCAGGTCTTTGAAAGCAGTAACGAAATATTCCCATTTGCCCATATCAATGCTTACCGTCGTGACCACATCATATTCACCCTCTTCAGGACTCATCTCACCCTCTCGGGCGTAGGCGCGCACGTACATTTTCGGAAGTGCTTTGGCAAGAACGCGCGGAGAAGGCCGGGAAGAGAGCAACTCAAGAAGCGGACGAAATGGCATTCCACCATAAGGTGTTTCCCGCTGAGATGCCACCAAGTAAGGAACACGGCTTCGGAATTCATCTATAAATTCGGCATTGCCAGTGATGCAACTGTCGAATAAGGCCACATCCGGAAAAAGGGCGGAATCTTGGAGGGTTTTGGCGAAAATTCGTACTGGCATCATGGTGTCCGTGTCGGAAAGGCCGGGAATGCTGAAGTCTTGGATGATACCTTTCCATCCCCAAGAATGGCCGACAATAACGAAGAGCGTGTGAGTTCCTCGTTTGTTTTTTTTCGCCCAATCCAAAAAAGAACTGAAGACTTCGGGGGCAGCGGAGTCTGCTTCGGGAATGTATGACACAGAAACGGCATTGCCTTTCTTAATAATCCGACTGACTGGTCGGAGTCCGAAAGAATCCTGTTCCATAAGAAGCTCGACACCTTCAGGAATGACCAGTTGATCGATGAGCGTTTGAAGGAGAGGTTCGGAATGATGGGAGAGGTCTTCCTCATCTGTCCCGGCGTAGATAACCAAACTCCATTTGGGAGATTGTGAACAGAAGACCTGTAGAGGAAAACAAAGAGTAACAATCAATAGGAGCAGATTTTTTTTTATCATTTTTAAATGTCTCTTCCAAGGAATGACGCCCAATCTTTGGAGATCTTATCTCGTTTGGCCAAACTATATATATAATGGGGTGGGATAAAAAAAGAAGGAATAGGGTTACTGCTAAAATTTACACGATATTTGTTTGTGCTTAATAACTATACATTTTTTCAAAAGTGTCTATTTTTTAATCCTTTTTGCCTGATTAACACATTGAATTTAGGAGTATTTTATTGGCACTATGTTTGCTTTTAAAAAGTCATGATGTGGCAGAATATTAAGATTATCATTGCTCAATTTGTTCTCTCTTATCTCTTGCTGCAGAGTTTTGCTGGTGCTGAAGAAAATCCCTGCCAAACGGTGCGGTTTCATAATGTTGAGGCCATGGAATCCCAGGGTGCTTTTGGACTTGAAACCCCTGAACTTTATCCTGACATTACCGTTAGAAATTCGTTTCATCGCGAGATTCGGCTTTCTGGATATCCTGAGATGTTTGGGGGCGTCCTAACACCCGCTCATCACCAACAACACCCGGCATGGGGCCGCGATATTCCATCCCATCACTATTCTTTTCCTCAAGAGAGAATGAAGCTCTGGGAATTGTGCAAAATTGCCCAGAAGAAAAACATTCATGATTTGAGTCTTGTCTGTAAAGGTGACTCAGAACGCCCCGATAGATTGAAAAGTGAATGTTTTATTTCCACTCATGTAGGTGGAGATGATATGGAACTCTATGAACAGCACATTTGGGGCCGAAAGATTTACTTCAACTCTACCGTGAACTACTTCGATCGTGGTCGCTATACGGCACTAAAGAATGTGGGAGTCAGACAAGACATCTACGGCCCGGCCATTAGGGGAGCGATCAATCGAATCGTGCAAATTGAGAGCATTGATCCCAATAGCAAAGAGGCCAGACTTTCGCGTGACTTGGAATACCTGGCCCAATACCATGGTACCGATGATATCACCATTTCGCCGGAACTTGCCGAGTGTATGGGGAAATTGCCATTTGAAGATTTTAAAAAATGGGTGGCCTGGGATAAGGCCAAATTTCCCGATCGGCCAATTTCGGTTCGTAAGGCAAATGAAATTGCTGAAAGTATCATCTTCTTCATCATCTATATTCTTCCCTTCTTGTTGTAATACTGTCGTAGAACATCTGGCCACTTGATGGCGGTCATCCTTAGCGAGCGTGGTTATTGTGTATGCTCATGCCTCCATTCCAACCGAGGGAGTGATTAAATGGACATAAGAAACTATAAAATTGCGTTTTCTTTTTTTTTCATAGTTGTGATAGTGGGAATGTTTGATCCAATGGCTTTTGCATCGACATCCCCGGTGGTTTCTATCGTAGCTTCGCGCGTTCCCAAGGCAGCGCATCTGAAGCAGAAAGAGATTCGAACCATGGTTCAAAATGCCATTGAGATGGCCGGAGGATTGCGCTCGATTATTAAAGACGGCCATACAGTTGTTATTAAACCGAATCTTGTAGCGACTCGTGATTCGAACGAAAGGCCACTCGCAAAAGAGGTTAATGGTGTCACGACAGATTGGCGCATTGTAAAAGTTCTCTCCGAGCTGATTAGAGAAATTAATCCGAAAGGAAAAATTCTTGTAATGGAGGGGAGTGCTCAGAATTCAACAGAAGAAACAATGAGATATTACAACTTCACACCTCAGGCGATGCCCGCCGTCGATGAATTTATTGGCCTTGAGAACAGTAGCGGGACGTGGCGAAATACGCAATCCCCGGAGTTGGTCCGCGTTCCTTTGCTGAACGGACTTCTGCGCAAAGAATATTATTTGAATCGTCGCTATAAAGAAGCGGATGTCGTCATTAGCGTTCCTGTGTTGAAAACCCATTGGGATGCAATTGTCACGGGAGCGATTAAAAATCTGGCGATTGGTGCCGCTCCCCCTAGCATGTATGCGGAACAGGAGGGCAGTGCCTATCACGGGAGTGCCATTGATCATGAGCACCCACGACTGGATTATTGGATTCATGATTTTTACTTATGCCGACCAGCAGACTTTGCTATCATGGATGGACTCCAAGGTCTACAGAATGGCCCACTGCCATCATCCGAGAATGATAAGATGAATATGCGATTAATCTTTGCCAGTCGGGAACCGATCGCCCTTGATAGTGTGGCGGCGCAGGTGATGGTGATAAAACCTGATTCAGTTCTTCATTTGCATGAGCTGGCCAAAAGCAGATCGATTAATTTATCCAATATCATCGTCAAAGGTGAATCTATTGATGCTGTCAAGAAACCGTTCAGCGTCCGGTTGCCAACAAAGTAAAATACATGGGTCGTAGTTTAGGACAAAGTTTTGATACTTAAGATTAAGCTTCAATGATCTGAAGCATACCAAGTGATATTTTTTTCTATCGAAGTTAATGAATAAAATAAAATTCAGGGAAATTAACACTTTTCGATTTGCAGCCACAGAGACAGATCATTATTCTTTCTAAATGTTTAACAAGCAAAGGAGTTATATGATGAAATTTTTTGTTCTATTGTTGAGTTTATGTATTACCCTAGTCAGTTATGCGGCGGAGAAAGGAATGATGTCTCCTAAGTCCGATCTGCGAACAACACAAGTGGATATTCAAAATACTCTTGGCTCCCTGCCAAGCTTCATGAAGATGTATCCTGAAGAAGGATTACCTGGCGCGTGGGAAGAATATAAAAGCGTATTTATTAATCCTAATACCGCGCTTTCAGGAAAACTAAAACAGCTCATTGTTGTTGGCCTTGCCGGACAGATACCCTCCAACGAATGCAGCTATATGGGAATACAGTTTGCGAGAATGGATGGGGCCAGTGAAGCGGATATCAGGGATGCTGTGGCCATGGCCGCGGCCACACGTCATTGGAGCACTCATCTCAATGGGATTCAATATAACGAGGCAGAATTCGCAAAAGAGACGAGCAATATCGTTTCCTTTCTAAAGAAGTCCGGCTCAACTGCTGCTGGAAAAGCTGATATGCCGGAAGAAAAAACTATTGAGGTGACCGATGCCCAAACGGCCTATCAGGATATTAAACGAACTTTGGGTTCGGTTCCTCAGTTTTTCCGGCAGCTACCAGAAGCTTCCGTTGCCGGTGCCTGGAAAATGATGAAGACCTACCAAATGAATCCTGATACTTCATTGTCACCTAAAGAGAAAGAGCTTATTGGTGTGGCAGTATCGGCCCAGATTCCTTGTCAGTATTGCATTCATTTCCATACCGAGGCGGCAAAACTAAACGGTTCGACCGATCGGGAAATCCATGAGGCAATCACGGTTGCTTCACTCACACGTCAATGGAGCACAGTCCTTCATGGCAATATGATTGACGAAAGAAAGTTTCGGGGCGAAATTGATCAAATGGTCAGATATATCAAGATGAAGCATGCCAAGGATGTCGGGTTGAAATCGAATCATCAGAAAAAGAAGAAGGGAGTCTAATTTATTTAAAACCATGTTAAGTCAGGCCGGTACTCCCGGCTTGACTTAAATTCCGGAAAGCTATTGACCTTTTATTTTGTAAACTACGTCTCTTTTGTCATCGGAAATGTACAAGCTGCCGTCTCTACCAAGTTCGATATCAACGGGTCTTCCCACAACACGGCTGCCATCTACAAAACCCGAAATAAAATCTTCGCTTGCCACAATCCTATCATTTTTACGTTTTAATCTTACGATTTTATAGCCAACAGGGACCGAACTGTTCCAAGAACCGTGATAAGCGACTAACAAATCCCCATGATAAAAGACCAAACCAAGTGGAGCTGAGTGTGCAGGGATTTCATAGCTCGGAGGAGTTGTATTTTGACAATAGGAACTAGTTTTTTTGCCAAATTTGGAATCATAGACCCGGTTACCATAACAGACCGGCCAACCATAATCATGGCCTTCTTTTAAAATATTTATTTCATCCGGCGGGAGATCATCGCCTAAAAAATCTCTTCCCATTTCTGTTCCCCATAGTTCATTGGTATTTTCATCCACCTTAATAAACACAGCATTTCTGAGTCCGCGCGACCAAACTCGCGGATTTTCTCCTCGTTTATTTGTTACGATGACGGTCCCAATCCATGGATGTGTTTCAAAGCAAACATCACAAGTTGATCCAAGAGAAATAAAAAGCCTGCCGTTGCTGTCGAAATCCATCGAGCGAGTGAAATGCCTTCCTCCTGACGGCAAATCCAAGATTTTCTTGTCAATGGTTGCGGTTTTATTTTTTTCATCCCAATTATACCGAATCACTTTTGTTTCTTCCGCAACAAATAATTGTCCATCATGAAAACTCAGACCATGTGGGCGATTTAAATTGGAAAGGATAATTTTCCTATCAGGCAAGGTATACACATTGCCAGTTTGTGGAGAAGAAACTAAGAGTGTCCCATCAGTTGTGAATTCGAGATCTCTAGCATTGGTAATGTCTGAAGCATAAATTTCTAGTCTAAAGTCAGACTGACTCAAGCGAATATTTGTTATATCTTTTTTTGCAGGCAAGATTGCGGGACGAAGATCGCCCACTTTGCGCCAGAAGATGACTGCCATAATGCTTAAGATAATTGGTAATAAAAATAATATTGTTTTTCGCATGATTGAACCTGATTTTGCTTGCCAAAAAGTCAATTTGCCATTGAAGCTTGCCAAGTAAAGTTAGACAAACGTTATCGGATGACGTTGTTGATGTTTATTTTTGAGAACTGTCAGGCCAATTTGATGCTCTTCGGGCCTAGTGCACCTGTCTCTTCGTCATGGACTCGGACACATGTGGAAATTTCAGAAGTCATATTGATATTTCCAATGCTGCCTAAATATTCACACGTGTGAAAATTGGCCTGCTTATTTTCATAATCAGCTAGCCATTTATTGAAAAGTGCTTCTTCATGTTTTTCAAAGGGATACCGCAGCTTTGGACGCTTGAGGCCGCAGCGCCAGGGTTTAGGTGTCAGACGAGCGCGAAAACATTGCTGAGTCTGGCAGAGTTGTGCATAGAGGGGGTCTACTCCTAACAAGCGCATAAGTTTCTGGGTATCTGCGGCTTCCGGAATAAAATAGGTATGGGTAATCAAAAGACGAAGGCCGGCCTTAGTACGATAAATCCTCGCACCAAAGTCGGGATTTTTTTTATGGTAGGATTCAAGATATAAAACGATTTTACGCTCTTTCTCTGAGTTTGTGGTAATCGCCAATGATTTAGTGCGCTGTCCCCGTTGGGCACGGGCCTTGGCAGCATCATCCAGCATTATTTTTTTATAAATATCGGAGAGGAGTCCAAAAAAGCTAAAACCGCCAAAATGGTGGGTTAAATCTACATCCACGAACATAATTCGGTCGGTGTTCAAGACTTTTGCACCATACGAATTGCGCGTAATCACAATATTGACTTCGTTGATGGAATATTTGTGGAGAATTTCCTCGCGAATCGGCTGGGCCAGAGAATAATCACGATGTTCATCTCTGCGACTATTGCTATCGCTATTGCTCAATCGTTCTATTGTTTGGGCCGCTCGTCGTTCGGCATCCTCACGCGCACGGTCTAATGAATCATCGGAATATCCATATTTCAGGATCTCAAACATTTTGCCATCAGCAAATTGCCCTTTGTGCTTGACCTTGATCCAAAAATTAGGAATTTTCATGAGACCTCCATGCTTTTTATCATGATCTCAGTGATTGATAAAAGTCAAAGAAAAGAAACGAAGATATATTTTCAACCTTTTCAACGATGTGATGAAGTAGCTCGATGGAGGAGAGTCTATGTGGTCGGCCTATATCCATCTGATATTTTCCCATATTCCTGTTCTTTTTATTCCTCTGGGTTTTATCATTTTGGCCTGGGGATTACAGAAACAGGATCAATCGATAAAAAATGTAGGATTAATCATTATCATTTGTGGTTCACTTTTTGCTATTCCAGTTTTTCTAATGGGAGAGCGAGCGAAAAAAATAGTGGAGAACAAACATGATGTCAGCGCTCAAATGATTGAAGAGCACGAAGAGGCGACAGACGTGGCCTTTCCCATAATTCTTTTGACGGGAACACTTGCAATGTTGGTCTTAGTATTTAGAAAAAATAAGGAAATGGTCCATAAACTAATCTTGGCCACCGCCTTGGTGGCAATCGTAGGGTCCGGGATAATTTTTAGGACCGCCAACTTGGGAGGCAAGATTAGTCACTCGGAGTTAAGAACGGATAACGAGAAAAATCTGAGCAGAGATACAGCGAAAAAAAAGGAGCATGTCAAAGGAGACCATGATTGATCAACTGAAACTAAGTCCCTTAATAAAAATATTTATTCTTGCACTGGCGATTGTGAGCATTGGTGGAACAGCATATTTCTTTATGATGCGATCTTCCTCTGAATATCTCACTCCACGTATCGGGCCTATCGTTGAAGCTGTTTACGGTCTCGGTACAGTGGTGGCACCTCGAACTTATCGTGTCAAAATTGGAATTAATAGCAACGTGAGGCGTTTGTACGTAAAAGAAGGTGATCAGGTTAGGGCCAATGATCCTTTAGTACAATTTGATGATTCTGTTTTAATGCGTGCGCCCTTTGCCGGAACGGTGACATCTGCGCCATACAAAGAAGGAGAATTAGTGACGCCTCTCTCTCCAGTCCTTACCGTCATCAATCTGCAAGGCCTTTATTTGGAAATTGCTCTCGAACAGCAATTGGTGTTACGTGTACGCCCAGGACAAAAGGCCGTGATTAGTTTTGAGAGCCTTCGTCAAGAGCGTTTAGAAGGCCGTGTGCATTCGGTGTTTCCTCGCGACAACCAATTTATTGTAAGGGTCGAATTGAACAAATTTCCGGAAGGGGTTCTGCCCGGTATGACCGCTGATGTTGCCATTCAAACGGGTCGGAAAGATAGCACCTTAATGGTTCCAATCCGGGCATTGTTTGCCGGATATGTGACAGTTAAAAAGAGTGGGAAAACAAAAAAAATTCCAGTGACTATTGGAGTTGTGGATGGTGAGTGGGCCGAAATAACTTCAGGAAACGTTACAATTGATGACCACCTTTTAATTAGGGAGAAGTAGATGTGGTTTCTGGCGATAAGACACCTATTCAGTCGTAAGCGACAGACACTATTGACTTTGATGGGAATAATTTTAGGTACTGCCGCCTATGTTGCCATTTCAGGCATGATGCTGGGTTTTCAGAGTTTTATTATCGATCAACTGGTCAATAATGATTCGCATGTACGTATTTCGGCGCGCGAAGATTTTATCACCGCCCATTCCATGGATAAGGATTTTTTTGGGCCTTCAGTTTTGGTTTCCTGGGCAGCACCTCCTTCCGGGCGGAGGGACAATGCGTACATTCTGTTCCCGGGAGCATGGACAGCGCGATTGGCCAAAGAACCCTATGTCGCTGCGTTTGCCGAACAGCTTGTGTCACAAGTCATTATCACCAGAGGAAAATTCAAAGCGGCTGCAAATTTGATCGGAGTTGAGCCAACTCAACAGTCGCAAGTTACCAATATCCAAAAATATATGACGGTAGGAAATTTTAAAGATATTGGAACAGGCGGAAATCGAATTGTAATCGGGGACCTTCTTCTCAAGAAGCTGGGGGCCACGGTGCTTGAGACCATCTATCTTTCTGTTGGATTTGGTGAAATGCGACCATTTAAAATTGTCGGAACGTTTCATCTGGGAGTTAAGGCCTTGGATGAATCCAACATTTTCGGAGCACTTGCCGATGTCCAGTTACTTGGTGGCACGCCTGGAAGAATTTCTGACATTGCAGTACGGTTATATAAGGTCGAGCTTGCGGCAGATGTTGCGTCCACTTGGAACATGTTGGGGGATGAAAAAGTCCAGAGTTGGGATCAGGCGCACGAAGGTATTATGTCAGTTTTTACCACGCAAGATATTGTTCGAAACGCCATGACGTTATCCATTCTCATCGTGGCCGGTTTTGGGATTTATAATATTTTAGGAATGGCGGTGACACAAAAGCGCCGGGAAATCGCTATTCTCCGTTCGATGGGTTATCTTCCCAGGGACATTACAACGCTTTTTCTCCTCCAAGGTTTGGTGCTGGGAATAGCGGGTGGTTTCTTAGGTGCCATCTTAGGATTTGGCGTGAGCCATGTGATGGCCTCGATTCGTGTCTCGGCCGAAAGAGGATTAGGTGGAGAGCACATGATGATTTCTTTTCTCCCGTCAATCTATCTAAAAGGTTTTCTGCTGGCATTCTTGGCCTCGGCCTTGTCTGGTTTTTTGCCCGCTCGCGCTGCTGGCAAACTTACACCCATTGATATCATTAGAAGTGAGTCAGGTTAATATGGGCATCAACTTAGAAGATATCCATAAGTCCTTCGGATTACCGCCAACATCTGTGCTCAAAGGAATCAACGTGACTGTTAATGATGGTGAATTTGTGGCCATCGTTGGACGTTCAGGCTGCGGGAAAAGTACCTTACTGTATATCCTAAGTACCCTTGATCAACCTAGTTCTGGCAGCGTGGAAATTGATGGAAGACTGGTTGAAAATATGGATATTGGCGAGGTCCATTCATTTCGAAACATGCAAATGGGTTTTGTTTTCCAATTTCACCATCTTCTCCCCGAACTTAGTGTCATTGAAAATGTGCTTATGCCGGCACTTAAACGCAACCTCGCGCAACAAAAACGCGATAATGCCCTTAAACTTATCAATGAATTCGGGCTAAGTGATAAGATTAATCGCCTTCCCGGCCAACTCTCAGGTGGAGAGCAGCAGCGAGTTGCCATTGCACGAGCCTTGGTCATGGGGCCTAAATATATTTTTGCCGACGAGCCTACTGGAAATCTCGACTCAACCAATGGGGATATCGTCATGGGGCTGTTTAAGCGTTTTAATCAGGAACAGAAAACGACTATCATCTATGTAACTCATGACCCGACCTTCGCTTCTTTGGCCTCACGCCAAATCCACATGAGTGACGGCAGGATAATTTAGTATATAATGAACTATAAAATGCTACGAAGCATCCATGCCGTTTTTTCGTGCGCCAATCGACGATCGGCCAGAAGTGTGAGAGTGGATTCATCGTAGTATTCAGTGATCATGGGCACAATATCTCGTGTACGTCGAACAATGGCCTCATGTCCATCGACCAGAATTTCAATCATATCTTCGGCCTTTGGAACTCCTCGTCCCTCTTTGATCGATGTTAGCTCGGCAAATTCCATCAGCGTGGCCGGGGCCGGGAATCCTAATGCTCGGATACGCTCGGCAATCAAATCAGTGGCTTCCGCCAATTCCTTATATTGCTTTTCAAGCATGGGATGAAGTGAACCAAATAGCGGGCCGGTCACATTCCAATGAAAGTTATGAGTTTGAAGATAGACCATGTAAGTATCTGCCAGTAATCGTGACAATCCATCAGCAATAGTTCGTCTATCCATCTCTTCGATTCCTGTATTTAACTTTTTCATAATGGCCTCCAGACTTTTTGCTTTTATAAAGCAATTTTTAATCAAAAAAATGGATATGTATAATTGATACATATTCGGAGAAAAAGATGCGGATTATTATCGAACAGATTGATAAATTTGTTGGTTTGAAATTTCAGGCATGATGGTAAGAAGTCATTTCCAAGAAAAAGGGAAGTTATATAATTTATCAGGGAACAATTGTGCCTAATCAGGATAATCAGTAATTATGGATAATATATTTAAAAAGAACGAGCAACAGAAACGAAAGGCCAATTTAAATGAGTCACAGTTGGCAAGTGACTTTTCATGGCAAAAGGAAAGTGAAATTCTTTTGGCGGGAAACTCAGGTTTTGTCAATATCGCCGATCTGGCCGTTGGGGCCCATAGCAGGCAAGGTAACGAAAATAAAGTCGCTCTCCGCTTTATTGGAAAATCTTGGCCTCAGGATAAAAATGATTTCAAGGAAATAACTTATCTTGAACTTTTACGGCAGGTGCGACGATTCGCGCATTCTTTAAAAAGAATAGGACATAAGAAAGGCGATGTACTCTTCTCTCTAGGCCCGCGCTTGCCTCAAACCTATATCACGGCATTGGGGACCATGGGGGCAGGTTTAGTCTTTGCACCATTGTTTTCAGTTTTTGGACCTGAGCCGATTTTGGCGAGAATGTCCAAGGGCAATGGCAAAGTTCTGTTTACTTTAGCTTCTCTTTACCATAAGAAGATCGCTCCTATCCGAGGCCAGCTTATTTCACTCGAAAGTCTTATTATTTTAGATGATGATGGCAGCGCTAAAAATATTCCCAACTATTATGATTTTGAAAAATTACTTGCCGATTCAGATGAGGCGGTTTTGTTAGAAAAAACGCACTCCGAAGATTTGGCCTTGTTACATTTTACCAGCGGTACAACGGGGCGTCCGAAGGGTGCTATGCATGTTCATGGTGCGGTTATCTATCACAAATTATCACGTAAATGGGCCTTTGACTTCAAGCAGGATGATGTTTTTTGGTGTACTGCCGATCCTGGTTGGGTAACTGGAACTTCCTATGGAATTATCTCACCGTTGTGCAACGGAGTAACGCTTTTAATTGATGAAGCGGATTTCAATGCCACGCGCTGGTATGAAATTTTGCAAACGTTTAAAGTCTCTGTCTGGTATACAGCTCCAACAGGTATGCGAATGCTGATGAAAGCAGGTGAAGACTTGCCATCAAAATATGATTTTTCATCGGTCCGTTATGCTGCAAGTGTCGGTGAGGCCTTGAATCCTGAAGTGGTTTTGTGGGCAAAAAAGAATCTTAACATTATTCTCCATGACAATTGGTGGCAAACAGAGACCGGAGGAATCATAATTTCAAATTATGCCGGCATGGATGTGAAACCTGGCTCTATGGGAAAACCCATTCCTGGAATTGAGGTGGCACTGATTAATGTGAAACAAAACAAAATTGAAGAAGTCAAAGATAGTGAGATTGCGGGGGAAATTGCAGTAAAAAAGGGCTGGCCGAGTATGTTTCGTGGTTATCTCGGAGATGATGAGAGATATGCCAAATGCTTTATTGATGACTGGTATTTATCCGGTGACTTGGCCCGTAAAGATAAAGATGGATATTATTGGTTTGTTGGAAGAAATGATGATGTGATTAAAAGCGCAGGACATCTAATTGGGCCTGTTGAGATTGAAAATGCCTTAATGGAACATGCACATGTGCTGGAATCGGCCGTGATCGGTCTTCCCGAACCAATCATCGGTGAGAAGGTCAAGGCATTCGTTGTGCTTAAGAAAAACATTCCGGCCACTGAAGAATTGAAGCTTGAGATTATGGCATTTGCCAGACAGCGTCTTGGGGTTGCCATCGCACCCAGAGAAATATCATTCCTTGATACACTACCCAAGACTAAAAGCGGGAAGATTATGAGACGTTTGTTAAAGGCCAGAGAATTGGGATTGGACGAAGGTGATCTCTCAACCATGGAGACGACTTGATGGATGCAAATATGCAATTAAAACTACTCACAGATATGCGCCGAGTGCGAAGAATGGAAGAAGTATGTGCCGAACTTTACACCAAAGAAATGATAAGAGGATTCTTGCATCTATATATTGGCCAGGAAGCTGTGGCAACGGGAGTTATCAATCTGCTTTCCCCCAAAGATAATGTCATTGGAACTTATCGTGAACATGCACACGCGTTGTTAAAAGGTATCAGCAGCAAAGCGATTCTGGCCGAACTTTTTGGAAGAGTTGGTGGCTGCTGTAAAGGAAGGGGAGGATCTATGCATCTCTATTCCGTAGAAAATCGTTTTTTCGGAGGCGGTGCTATTGTTGCGTCAGGTGTCCCTCAATCACTCGGTCTTGCCCTGGCCTCGAAGAGATTGAATGAAAATCGTCGCACCATTTGTTTTTTTGGTGAAGGTGCAATGGCAGAAGGTATTTTTCATGAAAGCATGAATATGGCGAGCCTTTGGCATATCCCCGTTCTTTTTTGTTGCGAGAATAATTTTTATGCCATGGGAACGGCGCTCGATCGCTCTCAATCACAAACCGACTTGGTGATGAGGGCCAAAGTTTATGTCATGGAAGCTGCCCGTGCGGATGGCATGAATATTTTTGATGTCGTGGAAAAGACCAAAATGGCCTTAGATTATATCGATAGGGAATCGAAACCTTTTTTCCTGGAATTTCAAACATACCGTTTCCGACCTCATTCTATGTATGATCCGGAGAAGTATCGGGATAAGGCAGAGGTGGAAAAATGGAAAGAACGATGCCCCATAGAGTTTTTGGTTAAAAAAATGCAGGAGCAAAAGATTCTTTCGGATGAACAGTTGAAGAATCTGGACAAGCAGATCGAGCAGGAAATGAGGGATGCTGTCTTATTTGCCGACTCAAGTCCCCCGGAGGAAATTGGTGATCTGGAAAAAGATGTTTTTACCCCTATCACGGAACAATTATGAATCGCAACTTTTCAAAGAAGAATCTGAGCTATAGGGAAGCTTTGAGAGAGGGCCTAAAAGAAGTCCTGTTGAAAGATGAAAAAACTTTTTTAATCGGCGAAGATATCGGGGCCTATGGTGGGACTTATGCCGTTACCATGGACTTTTTGCAGGAGTTAGGTCCTGAGAAAATCATGGATGCGCCCCTTTCTGAAGCAGGTTTTACTGGCTTGGCGATTGGTGCCGCTCTTGGTGGTTTAAAACCAATAGTGGAAATTATGACTGTTAATTTTAGTCTTTTGGCATTAGACCAGATTATCAATTCGGCGGCCTTTATGCGCTATATGTCGGGTGGGCAACTCACACTTCCCCTGGTCATTCGTCTGACGACAGGAGGAGGAAGACAACTTGGGGCACAGCATTCTAATTCTTTCGAGGGTTGGCTAGCTCATATCCCGGGTTTAAAAATTTTGGCGCCTGCAACAGTGGAAGATGCCCGATACATGTTAGGATTTGCCATCAATGATCCCAATCCGGTGCTCATTTTCGAACACGCCATGCTGTTTGGTTTAAAAGAAGAGTGTGATGACAGGCCCGAAAATTTTTATCCATACCAAGCAAAATTGCGAAAGACAGGAAAGTCGCTAACGGTCATTTCTTATGGCGGAATGCTTAGCAGATGTTTGCAGGCCTCTGAAGAATTGCTTAAATCCGGACTCGATGTCGAAGTCATCGATTTAAGATGTCTGCGCCCCTTGGATGAAAAAACTATTTTTAAGTCAATTTCAAAAACTCGTCGGGTCTTGATTGTGGATGAAGATTGGAAATCAGGCGGCCTATCTGCCGAAATTTCGGCGCGGATCATGGAAAATTGTTTTTCAGGATTGGATTATCCTGTTCAAAGATTATGCAGACGGGAGGTCCCCATGGCCTATGCAAAGCACATGGAAGACGCCTCGATTCCCCAAATCAAAGATATCATCCATAAAATGCAGGAGATGCTTGTATGAAATACAACTTCACGATGCCTTCACTTGGTGCTGACATGAATGAAGGAAAACTTATGAAGTGGAAAATCAAAGTCGGTGACCAAGTTAAAAGAGGTCAAGTGGTAGCTCAGATTGAAACGACCAAGTCTGTTGTCGATATTGAAAGCTTTCGCACCGGAACTGTTCTCGAGCTTTTGGCCAAGGAAGGTGACGTCGTCGCCGTTAATCATCCTCTTGCGATTTTCGAGATCGATGAAAGTCAGGAAATCCTCACGGCCGGTTTGAAAGTTGATCGTCCTTTGGTAGAAAGCGAAAAAATTCCTGCAAGCTTTACAGGAATTAATTTGCGTGAGGCCATAAGCAAGGCCATGACAAAATCAAAACAGGAAATTCCCCATTATTATTTGAAGCGTCGGGTATTATTAGATAATTTCATGAATTGGCTGGATGAGAAAAATAGTCTTCTTCCGGTCGAGAATCGATTATTAATCCCTGCTGTATTGCATAGAGCAATCTGCCTGGCGCTTGAGAAGCATCCTGAGATGAATGGTCACTATCGCGATGGGAAATTTGTCCCTTCCAGCGATGTCAATGTGGGAACGGCCATTGCTCTCAAAGATGGAGCGGTGATGGTTCCTGCGGTTTTACAGGCCCAGAAAATGACGTTAGCTGAATTTAATCACGCCTATCAGGATTTAGTGGTGCGCACTCGAGAAGGAGGTTTGAAAAATTCTGAATTGACAGATGGAACGCTTACCGTCACCAATATCGGTGATCTGGGAAGTGATGAAGTTTACGGAATAATTTTTCCACCACAAGTTGCCATGGTGGGGCTCGGGCGTATCAGGAAAGAGGCGATCATTGTTGACGGGCAAATGAGAGCGGGATTCGTGATTGATCTGACTCTTTCAGCGGATCATCGGGTGAGCGATGGATTGTTGGGCGCAAAATTTTTAAATGAGATCGACAGAAAATTAAATAATCCATCAACTCTATGAAAAAACGAGGCCATAATGGAAAAGGAAAAAGTTCATGAGATTTTAAAAAATGTCTTTCGGCAAATTACACCTGAAATCAACTTTGACAACTTAGATAAGAATCTGCCCCTTAGAGACCAAGTTGATATCGACTCCTTTGATTTTTACAATATCATTGTCTTGCTCCAGAAAAACATCAATATTGTGATTCCAGATTCAACACTGGCCGAACTTAAAAATCTAAAACAGCTGATTGATTTCATCATGGCGAAAGGTAAGGAGACCTAATGAAATATATAAAATGGTTTGAAGAAATATCCATGAAAGATCTTCCGCTGGTCGGTGGAAAAATTGCCTCGCTGGGAGAAATGTACCAACAGTTAAAACAAAAGGAAATTAAAATTCCGAACGGGTTCGCCATCACGACGCCGGCCTATCACGACTATATCCGGGCAAACAAGTTGGAGAGTTTGATCATTGATGTCCTGGGTTCGTCGAAGCAGTTAAATAAGAATGTATTGGCGGAAAGAAGTGAAAAAATCCGTACCGCACTTATGAATGGGAAATTACCGCTCAACATTCAAGCTGAGATTCTTAAGGCCTATCAACAATTAAAGGAAAAGGAAGGAGCTAATATCAGTGTCGCCGTGAGAAGCAGTGCTACGGCGGAAGATCTGCCGGATGCTAGTTTTGCCGGGCAACAGGAATCTTATCTCAACATCTATAGCGAATCAGAATTGTTGGAAAAATGCCGCTATTGTTTTGCTTCACTCTATACAGATCGTGCCGTTTCTTATCGTCAAGATAAACATATTTCACAAACGCAAATCGGTCTCTCCGTCTGTGTTCAAATGATGGTTCGTTCAGATCTGGCATCATCGGGTGTGATCTTTACCTTGGAGACGGAGTCGGGTTTCAAGGATGCCATCGTCATCAATGCGTCATGGGGATTAGGCGAAAATATAGTTAAAGGTATAGTTAACCCTGATGAATATGTTGTTTTCAAGCCCATGCTTCGTGAGGGGCGTCGTCCCATTTTGAATAAAAAACTTGGCGCTAAGGAATTCAAGCTGATTTATGAAAGAGGTGCCGGAAAAGCCGTGCGAAACGTGCCTACATCTTTCAAAGAAAAAAATAATTTTTGCCTCTCAGAAGAGGAGATTTTGAAGTTGTCGCGCAAAGCTCTTACCATCGAGGATCACTACGGCCAACTCAAGAAAGGTCACATGCCGATGGATATTGAATGGGCCAAGGATGGAATAAGCGGCGAACTATTTATCCTTCAGGCCAGACCTGAAACTGTGCACTCGCAATTGAGCGGTGCTGTGTTAGATGTGTATACGCTGAAAGGTAGTGGCGCAACACTGCTTACCGGCGATAGCGTGGGACAGAAAATTGGTCAGGGGAGAGTTCGCATTATTCATACCAATGAAGACCTTTTGTCTTTAAGGCCGGGTGAAATCCTGGTGGCAGAGAAAACAGAGCCAGATTGGGAACCTTATATGAAAAATTCTGCTGCCATTATCACCGATAAGGGAGGCAGAACTTGTCATGCCGCGATCGTGAGTCGGGAACTTGGAATACCTGCGATAGTTGGGACTGGCGATGCGACTTCCAAATTAAAAAATGGGCAGGAAGTCACCGTATCGTGTATTAGCGGAGATCAATGTTTTGTCTACGAAGGGCTTATTCCCTTTGAAAGTAAGCAAGTCGCCATAGACAAAATTGTTCGTCCTAAGACAAAGATTATGATGAATATTTCTAATCCTCACACTGCATTTAAATCTTCATTAATACCTAATGATGGTGTGGGGTTGGCGCGCATGGAATTCATAATTAATAATATAATCAAAATTCATCCCATGGCCTTGACTCATTTTGATGTCATCTCAAGCACTGAGATTGGACCGAAAATAGCGCAACTCACAACCGCCTACGAAGACAAGAAACAATATTTTATTGATCAGCTGGCCTATGGTATTGCCACCATTACCGCCGCCTTTTATCCCAAAGATGTCATCGTGCGTTTAAGCGATTTCAAAAGTAATGAATATGAGCATCTGCTTGGTGGTGAAGCTTTTGAATTGAAAGAGGAAAACCCTATGATCGGTTTTCGTGGAGCTTCACGCTATTATCATGAACGTTATGCCTCAGCATTTGGTTTAGAATGTATGGCGCTTCAAAGAGTGAGAGAAGAAATGGGACTCACTAATTTAAAAGTCATGGTGCCTTTTTGTCGCACGGTGGATGAGGGCAAGAAAGTGTTACAGGAAATGCAAAAATATGGATTGCAACAGGGGAAGCATGGATTAGAGGTTTACGTCATGTGTGAAATTCCCAGCAATGTTCTTCTGGCGGAGGAATTCGGCGAGATTTTTGATGGTTTTTCCATCGGATCGAATGATTTGACTCAGCTAACTTTAGGAGTTGATCGAGATAGCGATCTTCTCTCCTATCTTTTCAATGAAAACGATCCTGCCGTTCTTAAAATGATACAAACGGCGATCAAGGGAGCACATCGGAAGGGACGAAAAATTGGTCTGTGTGGTCAAAGGCCAAGTGATGATCCTGAATTCGCGCGATTTTTAGTTCAGCAGGGAATCGATAGTATTTCACTGAATGCTGATGCTGTTTTGAAGATAACTGAAGTTGTGCTGGAAATAGAAAATCAAATGAAATAAGGCCACTACCCCTTGACGCAAATATGGGGAGATAGTTGGGCGACTTTAAGGGCCAGTTTAGCATTTTCAGCAGCATCAACCACTGACTTCAGATCTTTATAGGCGAGGGGAGCTTCCTCGGCGACACCACGATAGGAACCGCTGCGTATTACAATTCCCTGTTCTCGCAATTCTTTGATGATCTGCGGTCCGTTCCAGAATTTTTTGGCCTCAGTGCGACTCATGGCCCTACCAGCGCCGTGACAGGCAGAACTGAAGGCCAGCGATTCACACTCGTTTGTGCCAACCAATACGAATGACCCGACCCCCATACTTCCGCCTATAAATACTGGTTGCCCCACGGATTTAAAATTTTCCGGGAGATCTTCATGGCCAGGGCCATAGGCCCTGGTGGCGCCTTTTCGATGGACAAATAAGTTCACTTTCTTTCCATTCACCATGTGCCATTCATTTTTGCAAGTATTATGGGAAACATCATAGACCAGACGTAATTTCAAATTCGGGATTACCTCATTAAAAACCTCTCGTACTAAATGTGTAATAATCTGGCGATTTGCCAGCGCGCAGTTAATGGCACCTCGCATGGCCCCGAGATAACTTTTCCCTAAATCAGATTGGATGGGGGCACAGGCAAGTTCACGATCGGGCAGATAGATTCCATATTGCTTGGATGCTGTCATCATTGAGCGCAGATAATCAGTGCCAATTTGGTGCCCCAGTCCTCTGGAACCGCAATGAATGCTGATGACAACATCATGCAGTTCAAGTCCCATAACTTTAGCCGCCTCCGGATGGAAGATCTCATTGACATCTTGAATCTCAAGATAATGATTTCCTGAACCGAGGGTTCCCATTTCCTCTTTTTGCCGTTCTTTCGCCCTTTTGGAAATTGTCTCTGGATTGGCCCCGGCCATTTGTCCATGTTCTTCAATGAAATCCAAATCTGCTGCTGATCCATATCCTTTGTCCACTGCCCATCGTGCTCCTCCCATCAACATATCATTCATGTCCTGATCACTTAAAATTATTTTGCCGCGACTTCCGGTTCCTGAGGGAATTCGTTTGTAAAGCAGATTGGCGAGAGTTTCCTTGTGAGGCGCGAGTTCAGCTACCTTCATTTTGGTATGAAGCAAACGGACACCGCAAGAAATATCAAACCCCACTCCTCCGGCAGAAATGATGCCGCCTTTTTCAGGGTCAAAGGCCGCAACTCCGCCAATCGGAAAGCCATATCCCCAATGCGCATCCGGCATGGCGTAGGCCATATCGACAATTCCAGGCAACATTGTGAGATTGCAAAGTTGCTCATAGACTTTTAAATCCATCTTTGAAATCAGATCTTCACTGGCGTAAATGCGGGCGGGTACATTCATTTTTCCAAATGGCCTTATCTCCCATATCTCGGGTGTAATTTTCTCAACAAGATTCAGCTTCATGTGCGGCCTCCTATAGACTCATCAAACATCAACGACACATTGAGTGATCCATTGCTTGCCCGTCGTGCTGACTTTCAGCTCTGTCATGGTTGCTCCTTTGACCGCTACAGCAGGATCATGCTTCTCAGGTACAATTATTTCACCCCAGATCTCACCTTCCAGATAGGAATTATCAATATGAACTTTGGCAATTGAAAAAAGCATATTTTTTGTATCCATTTCATAGATGACAGAATTTATCCAATCATAAAAAAGCAACTCCACATCTTCGTCGTGACACGTAATTTGAATTTTTATTTTTGGTTCTACCGTATCAGGATTTGCGACGATTGCGGTTAAAGCAATGATGGCCATAGCAAATGCTTCTTCCATGGTACTGCCAAAACCACGAATGCCCACATCTGCTTCATGTGAAAAATGTTCCCATTTCAAAGTGGTCATAGGTTACCAGAAATTAAAATTAAAATAAATTAGAGATAGACGGCAGACTTTTTTCAGAACTAAATCCTCTAAAAGTCCGCCACCTTTCCTTTTTTACCGCACGTTAGGTTTTCCCCAGTACGGCGAAGGGCCAGTATTTCAAACGCTGCATTCGCATTCAACTATTGGTTTTAGACGATCATGTCATACACCAACAGGATGAGCTTGACCTGCGTTCTTCGTTTCAACATTTGACTGTCGAAACCACTATTGGAGTTTTTAGATTATAAGCCTAAAAACTCAACCCTAGAGGCCCTCGCTTGGTTAAAGGTTTTGCTGCCTGTAACTTTAATGCTTCACGGCCTCTACCGTCCCGCTTGTTGGCGACAAAAAGTTTCCCCTTTGTCGTTAAGAGGAAAGTGATCTTCCTCAACTTCCTACAAGTGGTTCCGAGCTTTCTCCGATCATCCTTCCCGATATGTCATCCCTAATACTTCAGAGAATCCATTCACTGCCTCTGTCTTATCTCTTGGTGAATGGCAGGGGCCTTAACCTTGTTTGAAACAGGTTCGGCAAACTCTTGCTTGCTTCCATGGGAGCAAGACAATTTGAAGTAAAAAAGTTCACTTGCGCTACAACCTATCGGTTAACTTCAAGGAGTATTCAATTCCTTTTTTTGCACCAGCATTAAATTAAAAAGTCACCTTTTCAATTCATGGCGGAAGTTTCAGAAACCATAAGACCCTTTTCCTGTCAGGACTTTCACCTGCGAAGGATCGGATAGCTTCGCTACCTTCAAACAGGATGAATTTTACTCTCTTTGATTGAAGATTCAATTTGAGTGTTGTCACTGTACTGAGAGGGATATTGTCACAGTATGAGATAAGCAGTGGTAGCGATACTTCCTTACTAACGGATTTAAAGTATAACAAGGTTTTTATTAGAATAGGGGGAGAAGCATGGCGATTAAATCTATTTGCAAAACTAATGTGGTCACAATCGACAAAAAATCTACGCTTTTAAATGTGTCGAATGTTATGCAAAAAAATCATGTTGGAAGCGTCGTCGTCACGGAAGGCATGAATGGTAAAAAAATTCCGGCAGGGATGATTACTGATCGTGATATCGCTTTAGCGGTTGGTTCATCGCCAAGGCCTCAGGAATTGCGAGTTGAAAATATCATGCAAAGTGCGCCGATCACGGTTAAAGTGAGCGAAGGAATCTTTGAAACAATCGTAAAAATGCGTGAAAGCGGGGTAAAACGAATTCCAGTCATTAATGAGGATGGTACCCTGTATGGTATCGTTTGCGCTGATGATCTTTTGGAGCTGATGAGTGAAGAAATGAATAATTTGGCGAAAATTAATGAAACGCAAATTAACAAGGAAAAAGGGATAACTCTCCCGACCAAGAAAGGCATTAAAATTTAAGAAAAATTTAAAGTGCAATTGCAATCGAGGAATTTATATGGCCATCATTGGAATAGATCTTGGGACCTCTAATTCAGCCGCCGCCGTTCTCCGGGATGGTAGACCTGTCATTATTCCCAGTGCTGAGGGTATTAGTATCGGGGGGAAAGCTTTCCCGAGTTATGTTGCCGTGACCGCTGAAGGTCAGCTCTTGGTTGGCGAGCCGGCCAAGAGGCAAGCGGCTTCAAATCCTGAAGGCACGATAACTGGTTTTAAACGCAGTATGGGTGTTCGCAAGACATTTAAGCTTAGAGACCGAGAATTTTCACCCGAACAATTATCTTCTTTTTTGCTGCAAAAGATTAAGCGTGATGCTGAAGCATTTTTGGGTGAAAAGGTGGAAAAGTGTGTTGTAACAGTTCCGGCCTATTTCGACGATAATCAACGAAATGCTACTAAAGATGCCGGTAAAATAGCAGGGCTCAATGTTGAACGATTGGTCAATGAACCAACGGCGGCTTCGTTGGCCTATGGCCTTGATCGACTAGGGGAAGATTTGAAGATTGCAGTCATCGACTTAGGTGGCGGGACTCTCGATGTAACAATTATGGAATTTGGCAAAGGGGTTTTTCAAGTCAAAGCAACCAGCGGTGATACCCAGCTTGGCGGGGTCGATATGGATCAGAAGTTGTTTGATTATCTCGTCGATCGGGTTCAAAGAGAGCATGAATTTTATATTAAAGGCGACCGAAAAGCTGAGGCCAGAGTCAGAGAAGCGGTTGAAATGGCCAAGATCGAACTTACCACCAGCACTGTTGCCCACATAAGTCTGCCATACCTTGGATTGAGCAAAGGTTCACCTTTTCATTTGGAAATGGATTTAACCCGCACTGAACTTGAACGACAGATTCGCTCGGTGGTCGATCGTTGCCGGAAACCCCTTGAGCAAGCACTGCAGGATTCAAAACTCACTTCAAACCAAATTGATAGAATTGTCTTTGTTGGTGGCCCCACGCGAATGCCTATTGTGCGAAATTTTTTTGAAGATTATTTGAAACGCAAAGCAGAGGCAGGGGTTGATCCCATGGAGTGCGTTGCCAGTGGTGCCGCTATCCAGGCCGCTGTTTTGGCCGGACAGGTCTCAAATATTGTGCTTGTGGATGTCACTCCGCTGACTTTGGGGATTGAAACTTTGGGTGGTGTCGCCACGCCACTCATTCCGAGAAATACCCCCATTCCGATTAAAAAGAGCGAAATATTTACCACCGCGGAAAGTATGCAGACTTCCGTAACGATTCAGGTTTTTCAAGGTGAAAGACCCATGGTGAGTGATAATACCAGTTTAGGTCTGTTCAATTTGGATGGTTTGGCACCCGCTCCGCGTGGTATTCCAAAAATCGAAGTAACATTTGATATTGATTCGAGCGGTATTCTCAATGTTATGGCAAAAGATCTGGCGACCCAGAAGTCCCAATCAATCAGCATAACTGGTTCAACACGGCTTGATGAGCTTCAGAAACAACGTATGATAAAAGATGCTGAGAAATATGCCGAGGAAGATAAAAAACGCCGAGATGCCGCGGACAAAATCAATATGGCCGATGGAATTTGTTATGAGGCCGAGAAAACTCTGGCGGAATTTGGCAGTCAACTTGATCAAACCTTGAACAATAAAATTCAAGATAAGCTTAAAGAAACAAAAGCGGCAGTTGAAAAGCGCGACGCTATTCTGGCGGATAAAAAATCTGAAGAGCTTAAACTGCTTCTCCAAGAGATTGGAAAGGTCATTTATGCTCATGGTGCAGATAAAACTAGGGATCCTAATGCTTCTAAAGGAGAGAAAGATCGACGTGTTGTCGACGCGGAATATAAGGAAACAAGTCGTGAACACTCCGCCTAAAACATATATATAGATAGGTATTAAATTGTGGTGGCAAAAAGAGATTATTACGAAATCCTAGGAATCTCCAAGCAAGCGGATGAAAAACAAATCAAAGATGCTTTTCGTGACTTGGCCATGCGCTATCATCCTGACCGAAATAAAGAACCAGGTGCCGAAGAGCGCTTTAAAGAAATCGCCGAAGCGTATGCCATTTTGTCCGATCCGGATAAAAAGCGTCAATATGATGCCCACGGTTTTGAGGGCCTCTCGGATTTTAGACCTGATGATCTCTTTGGCGGAATTAACTTTGATGAAATTTTTGGCGATTTTGGCGGCCCTCTCTTTGAGCATTTCTTTGACCGTTATCGATATCAGCGTAGACGAGGGAAGGATATTGAAATTCTAGTGGAAGTGCCATTATCAAAAATTATGACCGGTGGTTCAGAAAATATTAATTTAAAGCGAAAAGAATCCTGTGATCTTTGCCATGGCAGTGGGGCCGCGGCTGGAAGCGGCCCCAAGACTTGCGATCTCTGTCAAGGAACCGGACAAACCGTTGCCAGTCATACAACTCACAATATGGTATTTCAGCAAATTCGCCCCTGTTCAAAATGTCATGGCAAGGGAAGCATTATTGAAAATCCCTGTTCTCAATGCTCGGGTATGGGTTTTATCAACAGAGAAAAAGGCATCGAAGTCCTTATCCCTCCCGGGGTGGAGGATGGCACGGTTTTGAGAATTGCCAAGCAAGGCCGTGAAGGGCCGATAGGGAACGGTGGTCCCGGCGATTTGTTGGTCATTATCCAAACAAAAAAAGACCCAAACTTCCAACGTCTCGGACCGGATCTTTTTTATTCCGCCACCATTCCTGTTTATGACGCCGTTCTTGGAACAAAAATACAAATTCCCACCTTAAACGATGATGTCATTGTCAAAGTCCCAAGCGGAACACAGGCCCAAACTTCTTTGCGGGTGAAGGGTAAGGGATTACCTAAATCCCATAGCTCAGGACATGGTGATCTTTATGTCACAATTGATATCCAAATTCCGGAACATCTAAAATCCCGCGAAAAAGAATTGTTTGAAGAGTTAAGGGCCGTAAATCTAGATCAGTCATCTTCAAAAACTTCTTGGTTTGCGCGGCTGCGAAATAATCACACTAAAGCCAAGTCAGGTTGAAAAAGGAACACAAAGAGAGATCAAGCGGTGCGGATACTTTTAATGCCTGAAAAGGAAGGGATGGGGGGGTGGTATTCCGGCCCTTTCATAATACCAAAAGGCCGGGGAAGTATCGAGACTTCGTACGGACTCCGAGTTGCTAGCAAAGGGCCCCAAAAACGGATGATTTTTGGCACAATCATCAGGATAGTGCTGCTTGAAAAAATTCTCAAATTGAGGAGCGTAACCATTGGCCGTTCTTTCCTCCCACCATTCATCGCGGCTTTTTATTTTATCCGGGAGATCAGGGTTTTGGCCCAGCTTTTTGGTATAATGTTCGGTAAAACCATCGTGAAAATCCACCTCGACATAAACTCCTGATGGTTCAACCGGAAAAAGTTCCTTGGCAGACTGCAAGTATGATTTCTGGATCAAATCAAAGGTATAGCAGGTGGTTTTTGAATTGATCTTTTTCTGAGAGCTGCTAAAAATCCAAAAACCTGTCTCAACAATTGAACTTTGATTGTCTTGTTCACAATAATGGGCAAGCACGGTTGTTCCTCTTAATTCGAACCCCATACTCGAAGCTTGGGTTTGATAAGGGTAATATTTTCCAGAAAATCCTCCTCCCACAGAGCAGAATCTTTGTCTGGGAATGGCCGTTCCCTCATGCACCAGTTTTTCTAAATGATAGGGTCTTCCCGGGTACGGACAGTTCACCTTTGTCAGAGGGATAATATGCGGGCCATCTGGATGTGCGCTCTTTTGATCATTATTAATAAATTGGTATTTATTTGAAATAAATTGAATCAATTGTCGCCCGACTTCAGCCGCACCTGCATTTCCTGATTTTGTCATTTCAACAAAATTGTCCAAGGTTGCTTGAACCTGGCCGGTCATCAAATACTTCGCCATGAAATTGAATTTCGAGTGCAAGGGATTGTCATTGAAATGGGCATTTAACTTTTGCGCGTAATACGAAGGATATTCCTGCCTGGCCAATGCCTTGATGTCTTCATAGGCGATAATAATTTTTGCAATGGCGGTTTGGCACCTTTCGTATGAGGCACTTCGATGCTCGTTATTTGCCATAATGATGGTATGGATATCTGTTTCGAGTTGGACAACCGAAGAAAGATCGGCCCAACCACTGAGCAGCGAACATTCTGCCAGCACCTGAAAAGAATAAAAAAGTAAAAAGCATAATCTGGCAGATTTAAGCAATCTCATCGCTTCAGTATAAACCGGTCTGCAATAATGGTGGTAAGTTTCTATCTAAGTACTTGAAATTAGTATTCTATCCTCTTGAAAATTTATCTCTCTTCCTCCCATCGCCGATAACATCAGAGGGGTTTGCAATGCAAATTTGTAAATTGATTGTTCTCTCACTGTTTTTGGTTAACCAAAATGTGAGTGCTCATGCGCCTGCTGATTCCACCGATATTAATGAAACTGTCTATTCTGAAGAGAACGGGACTTATGGCCGAAGTTATGGTGGTTATGGTTTTCTCTCGACTTCGGAGGCCGAAGGGGCGCATGCTTTTCAATTTCAATGCCGCGAAAGTGATCGGCAATACTATTTAGAGCAGTTTTGTCGTCGGACAGATGATGACGGTACTCCGCCTGTGACGCGTTTCCTGGGGCCTAATATGAAAAATTTGGTGCTCACGAGATTGAGAGAACAGGCCGCCGAGTATTATGCTTATCAATTAAATGCGGTAGGCGGGCTTGCGCCCAGGGCACCTCGATTGCCGCGTCCTGCTTGTATTCCTGAGAACTCGGAAATTTGGACAAATCTCACCGGCAACGGAATTCTCGCTCGTTCTCGCATGCTGAATGCATCGGCCAGGGAGAAAAGAGATGCGGTAAATCGCACTGTCGATGGCGAAAATATGTCCAAGGCCCTCTTATACTCCAAGCGACTTGATCATTTTATGCAGAAGAATACCCTCGATTATAATTGTGCCACTGTTACTGAAACCAACAGGCAGCGCTGTCTTCCAATGCAATATACTCAGTACCGCTTAAAAAGTTCCTTTCCTGCTCTTTGGCGGCACAATGCTCAGCAAGTCGGATCACGCAATCCCGGAGGCTTTACCATTCGTTCGAGTGAGACCGATCCCTTGTTTGATCATATTTCAACTTTGATTGGTGCTAATGAAGCAGCAGGGGATGATGCCGTCACGACTTTGGTACAAGCGAAAGTTCTTGGTGATCAAGAGTTGCAAAATGGCATTCAACAAAATGACGACTCCAACTATACAAACCTAGAGGCCAAATTTGAAAGTGCGGTGCAGGCGGGAATTGATGCTCCAGAGGGAAGTTTATTAAAGAAGGCCTATACAGCTTACACTGAGCAAGTGGCGCGTGTTAAAAGCGCCCATGCTGCCCAAATGCGCTCAGAGTTCAATTGCCTCTGCTCCGGCCTGTCTTGTCCTGATGCGGGAGAGGCGCCCGCTGCCACTGATGATTTGAATGCCATTCGAATTTTGGCCTTCAGAAGACCAAATATGGTTCGTCAGGCGCTCTTGGATATGACACCCAGTGAACGCTATCTGGCCCAAGCGGTCCTGTGCGAATCAAATGTGCTCAACTCAGTCAAAAGGGAAAAAAATTGTCAGGGGATCAGTGGAGGCCCGTTGCCAGGGGCCACTCCTGTGACGGTTTCCAGGAGAAAAGTCAATGACTGGCCCTATGGCTCTGAAAATCATTTTAATATTACAAGACCGGAAACACCGGCGGATGCCCCCTATACAATCAATCTCTCTATTAACATGCTGGTGGGAGCGTCCCTTGGAGGAGCGGATGCGAATGGCGATGGTATTCCTGATGCCATGGCCACCAAACTTCAAGAATGGAAAAGAGATACGGAGGGATTTCTCAACTGTTCCACCGGACAAGTGGCCAATTTTACTCCCATGGATAGTGTGACACCCACATCCTGCCCCAATCCTTCGGATGGCGATAATAATCCAAGGGAAGGGATGCAGAGAATTCCCGGATTAAAATTCAACATTACCATGGTCCCCACGACAGACCCCAATGCCGCAGAACCACTTGTCTCAATCCATGAGTGTTACAATATGGATGTCACCGCCTCCAATGGAACAGGCGTTAGATCCAATTGTAATGATGTTCGAGAGCTTTTTCTCGCCCGCTGCGCTGACAGAACTCCGACACCTCCGGCCGCTCAATGCGTGACCGATTATAATAATAGATTGGCCACAGAACCTTACAGATTGGATCGGGCAAATAGCGGCAATTATACTTTGAGGAGCCCACCTGGTGTGATAAGGCATGAAGTCGTGCATTTGATGGGCCTGGCGGATGAATATTCCTCTTCCGCCAAACCGTTTAGCCGATTGGGAGAACCTGATTCGCTGATGAACAAGAGCAATAGCAGCTCTAGATTATATCCACGCCACTTGGATAACATTCTAGAACCACTTCAATGTGTCCAAGGAGGAGAGTCATGAGAAAAATAATCTGGAAGCTATTATGTTTTTTCATGGCAGTAACCGTGGTACAGGCGGAAGATCAAGTCTTAAATAAAATTCAAAGTCTTACCTACTATAAAAATGGTCGGGATGCAGAGGGAATTCTGTCCCTCGATCGGATGGAAATTCGAACTTCGGGTATCGTCAATTGGAATACAAATTCCCGCGGTTTTTTCTGTCCTTTAGAGTCTGGAAAATACAAGGGGAGAATTTCCAAGGAGGCCCTGGATAAATTAACTAAGCTGGGCGAAGAAGTGCATGAAGAGCAAGTAGGCCTGGCAAGAGGTGATTCAGAAGAACTTGAGTCTTCCAGAGAGATGAACACCAATCTTTTTTTAAGAAGAAACGGAAAATATCTTTCCACTTCCATTTATGCTCTTACTGAAAAAGTAAAAAATTTTGAACAGGAGTTATGGAAAATCAAAAAAACATTGACGCCTGAATCAGTCATCAGCATGGAGGTCAAAGAACAAAAGAATTATATGCTGGTCAAATTCATCCTCCAAGGCGAAGGGCCCTTTAAGTTGGTTTTGCCTGATAAGGCGGAAGAAGCTTTCTCCACCCCTAAAGGCAGACCGCTCCAATACCATACCATTCCGACAAAACTGGTGGTCATTCTCAATGCCAAAAGAAAAACCTTTGATCTTAAGCTCCAACCTTTTCCTGCGAAAGATGAAGTAAGTCGTGAAGTCCTTTTTCAAAACAGTACGGCCATTCACCACGGTGGAAGAACTCTTGGCGGTGATAATCTGCGTGCCAAAGAAGTTAATATGTGTGGTGTGATCAATTAGGCCTTATTTAAAGTTCACTTCAAAGACACTTTCATTGCGAATATCGGCCATAGCGGAATAATCGTCCCAACTATAAGGCAGTGACAGATCAAAGTTGAAGATCGTCTCTGAGGTGTTTTTGCTCGGGACCAAATAAACCTGGGATGTTAGTTTTGGGGCCGTGCTGATGGAAAGAGATGTTACTTCAAAACGACAAATTGATTTTGCCAATTTGGAATAATCCAGTTCCACAGTGTAATTTCCGGCCTCATCAATCAATGCTTCCGCATGAGCATGAGTACGATCAATATGCCATCCATGACTTTCACCACCGTTAAAAATAGGACCGAGAAGATTGTAATGAGTACATTTAACCGGAATTTTTCTTGTTGCGGCGAACTCAGCATAGACCCAAACTTTTTCCGCTGCCTGAGGTGCCTGGCCGGAAATTGTCAGGGCATGGGAGACGTTTAATGAGAGACATGCAGAAACTGCAATAAGGTTTAGTGTTTTCATAAGAACTCCTTTTTTAAATGTTCTTGGGGTTGATATAGTCGAGTTTGATTTAGGGCACAATGATTTTATGTGCTGTAATTACACTTTTTATACACAAAAATGCTATTTTATGTGCATTTTTAGGTATAATGAAGAAATGAAAAGCATCCTGAACAATGAACTGCTTAAGGCCCTTAGGGCCCATCGCTCACAAAATCAGATCAATCGCAAACTTGGCCTTAATTACAATCAAGTTTCCAGATGGGAAACAGGCCAAAAACGTATCCTATGGCAAGATTTTATAAAACTGGCCAAGTCATGCGGTTGCAACTTGCAGAAAGTTTTTTATTCGACTTTTTTATATCTTGGGGACGTCAAGGACCCTCTTGCAATCATTAAACATCTAACCGGCAGCGCTAAAGTATCGACCATTGCTGCCATGGCCGGAGTGTCAAGATTCAAGGCGGGACGATGGTTTAGCAAAAAAGCAGAACCAACTCTTGCGGAAATGCTATCTCTCATGACCAGTACAAAAAGAGTTATTTTTATTTCTAATATGGTTGATATGAAATTGATGCCATCGCTTTCAAAGGAATACGATAAATATCTGGCCATGAAGGAATTGCTGATGCGCTTTCCTGTCGCCAGCGGTGTTTATTCCTGCTTGGGACTTGAACAATACCGTATCCAGGAAAAACATGTTTGTGGTTTTGTTGCCAGAATGACGGGAATCACAAAAAACCAGGAAAGTGAGATCATTGAACTTCTCCTCAAAGCGGGAAAAATCGTTAAGCGAAATGGAAAATATTTTCATTTGGAACCCTTTCTCACCAGAGATGCGGGGGGAGATTTTTTAAGCGGCCTGGTGTCCAAAAGATACTGGTCCGCCAGAGCGATTGAGTATATGGAAAAGCTCAATGAACCTGATTTCCACAGTCTCTTTCAGTATCAGGTATTTAACACCAGTCAGAAGGCCTATGAAAAAATCATTGAGCGTGCTAGTTTCTTCGAGAAGGATGTCTTAAATATCATCGCCAACGATCAAGAGAATAAAACCTACACCAAAATAGTGAATTTTCAAATCATGGATCTTGAAAAAATGAGCCGGTCTTAAATTTATTTTGTGATATTCTAAATCTATGTGTAAAACACTCCAAAAAAATACCCGGAAACTAATGCCCCTCTTTCTCATTTTTTTTTCATGGCCAACGCTTGCCCAGGAGAATACCCAGATTTTCTCTCACAACATAAAAGGCAGGGATGTCCACGGACACGCCATCAGCGAGCAAGTCACTATCAATGAAAACGGTCAAATGACATGGATCACGGCGAGCAAAGGTTTTCCCTGCCCAAGCGAGGCGGGAAAATTTTCTGGCACTGTTTCTTCGGCATCAAAGCAAAAAATTCTTATGTTAGCTTCGCAAATCGCAAACATGCCTGAGACTGAGACCAGGCCCCCAGGGGAGAGCTTTCACCAATTACTAACCTACAAATTGAAAAATACACAAAAAAGCATTCGACCAAAGACCAGCGATAAGAAGTTTATTGAATTGGAGCGGGAATTGGCCTTTTTAAAAAGTTCGCTTGTCCCCGAACTGGGAATCTCACTTAAATCCAGGCGCTATGACACGCCTGCCGGAGTGAAACTGCAAGCTACCTTTTCACTTCTCGGAGGGCCGAAAATCTCAGTGGGGATGCCGGCCACCGCCAGTGAAGCATTCTATTTGGATAATCGTGCACGACTCGCTTATGCCAAGCCTCCTGCGTTTCGCTTAATCACACTGGACTCAAATACCTTAGAGTATCAGTTGGAGTTTGTTTTTCCAAAAGGGTATGCATTCAAGTCGCAAGCGCTGTATTATCAACGCAGAATTTTAGAACTTAAAATGGATGTCCTGCTTTGTAGTGTGATTGAAGGTTAATCTTCTTCGCGGAAACAAAAAAATGTTTCTTTCTGAACCAGAGCAAAACAAATATTGCTGGTGCAATGGAGCGAGCGCCTTTCCAAGTACGCCCGACAGTCCTGAGTTTCGCAAAGGGATGGATTATTCCGCAAATAGGCGGCACAGTCGCCAGAGCACTCTGATGGGGTGCGTGTGACAAAAGCATGGCATATCTGGTTCTCACACAAATCGGGTGTGTGCGAGAGTAACGCCTTACAATCGTTACTTTCACATTGACTCTGATCTTGATTTAAGATGGCACGGCAATCTGAACTTTCACATAATTCAGACTCACCCTCAACGTAGGCCCGACAATCCAGGCGGCCAATAGCATAATTACGCATGCGCAAATACTGATCGCGAAAGGGATTTTTTTTCTTTTTGTTATGCCCCCAGATATCATCAACTCCATGGAATTCCTTAAAATGCTCCTCCATCACGCTGGCGCATTTTCGATTGGGAATAGGACCATTTTGTGAGAACTCGCGAACGGCATTCAGGCCAAGATCGGCCTTCGAGACAGAATCAGGTAGGGAGATGGCCATCGCCGATGGGACGGCCATAAGTATGGCCGTTGCCAAGATGCCTGAGAGAGTTGCAAAGATAACTTTGATTGAAATTGCCATATGCACTTATCGTCCAAAAGCGCCCAAACTTTGCTGCCCAAAAAGGTAGGCGGTTAGGGCCATGTTGCATGAAAAAGGAGTCTGCCGGTAAGCGCCTTCATTTGGCCTTTTTCAAATCATAAAAAATTCACCAAAACACTTTTTTCTGCCCAAATAAATTGTCAGTCGCAGTTATGATTATCTCCAGTCTCTTTTTAACTCATCAAATTCAAAGGATTATTCTGACAGGAAATCGCGATAGCTCGATCAGATCGTTGCCTTGATCATCTGTAAAATTCCTGTTCCAACAACCCATTAGAATTACAGTTATTTTAAAATGCATATAATTATTTTTCTTACTTGAACCGAAATGGTCGGATAATTGCCAAATGTCCCAAACAATGACACGAAACAAGCAAGTTATTTTTGCGTGAAATTAAAGAGGGAGCTAAAAAATGAATCTCCACACTGAATGCCGTCAGATCTTTATATATCTCGCTCTCATACTTCTCTTTTCCGCCTGTAATAGCGGAGGCGGTGGGGGTGGAAATGGCCCTGACACTCAGAGTGCCAATGTCTCTTCTTCCGCGATTCAAACCACTTCAAATGTTCAAGCACAAGTCCAAAGCAATATTGTTGAAGTCAACCAAGCAATTTCAACTGACACTTCCCAAGCAGCGCAATCAGTTCCACCCGAAGAGCTATCTGCCGTGTCGAGTGAACTCACTTTAACCGAAGATGAGATGGCAGCACTCTCATCCATGCAAGAGGGGGAGTAACATGAAAAAACCAATCCTCCCCCTGCTTTTCGCTCTCGCTATACCTTTTGGTGAAGTTTTTCCTCATGGCGGTACACATATCGAAGGGCCTAGAAAGGGATTTCATATTGAACCAAAGTTGCCCACACCTAAAGTCTCAGGAGAGACGGCGATTCTTGAAGGAAAATTTTGTGTCTGGCATGTAGTGGGAAGTATCAATAAAAATCCCAAATGCCGAAAAGTTAAAGATAATGAATTTGAAACCCATGCCTATTGGCCTGATCCCTTTCATGAAGTGGCAATAGACGTTGCTAAAAAAGCAGGCGGACGTGAGTTTCATTATGGCCTCACAACGCCACAAATTAGCGCAAGCGACGTTAACACACTCACATCCCCTTGGAAGTTACTGGGCCGAATAGAAAATTTTCTAAAACGGTTGTGAAAGTTTCTATTGGTGTGGTTCAAAGTAACGTGATTGAAAGGCCTATTTATCTCGCACCTCTCATGTTTGACGGCAGTGAAACTGAGATTGTAGGTAATGAAGCGGCCATCGTGACGAGTCCCCATGCCCCAGATGTCGTACTCAATATTCCCGCAGGGGCAACAACTTTTCCAGACGGTGGGAATTCAGGTGTCATCAATATGTTGCGTGTAGATAGTGATAAAACCACCATTGATATTCCTGAATACGCTGTCCCGGATACTGTTATCGCTCTTGAACCATCAGGTACAAGATTTTCAGAACCTGTTGAACTGTCCCTTCCTAACGAAAATAATTTCCCCCCAGGCATGGATTTAGTCATTCTCTCAAAGAATTCTGCGACGGGCGAATGGGAAATTGATGGTGTGGCACAAGTAGATTCAACTGGTGGCGAGATTCGCACCAAGGAGGGAATGGGAATCACGCACTTTTCAGAAATTATGAGTGTTCCGCTCGGTCCTGAACTAAAACAAATTGGAGGCCAAGATAGACCTGGTGTGGACACTTTTAACGGGGCACTGACTACTTCTATTTCGTTCCCGAGTTATAAGTCCTTAGGTGAAGATATCGCGCCAGGGCTTATCTACAAAAGTTCCTGGGCCAGACCAAGTGTTGTGGTCGCGAACTTATTCGATGTCCCTCGTAACGAAGTTTTTAGAAGTAGCTCGGGAACGATTGAACAGCGAGAATACACTGCCGAATATAGGAATACGGCCTTAAGTTGGATTGAACCCGCTTGGATTGATGCTCAATTTTTCACAGAAGGAATAGCGAGTGAACCAATGAGGTTCACGGGTATCCCCCAAAGGTCAGTGGTTTCTTATGCCATGGACCTCGGAAATCTTGATTCGGATGTGTATCCTTATTTAGCGAGCTTCAAAATCAAACTCAATCATATGGTCATTCAAACCAAAAACATGACCGCCACAGCAAGGGAAGGTTTTGAGTTTAAGGGCGGACTGCGAACTCTTCAGATAAGCAAAGAGAGTGCAGGCCCTATTGCCTCGCAAGTATTTCCAAGCGATCTTCTTGGCACAATACACGTGCAAAACAAGATCAATTCTAGCGCGGGAAGAGGTTGGAAAATCGCCGGAGTCCAGAAGATTTTGAATCCGAAATCCAGTCGATTAGCTATTGAGGAAGGAGATGGGTCCATTGCACCCTATACACTCAATAATACGATAGAGACTGTTCTCCACAACCCCGAAGGGTTGCAGGCCGCCGACATTTCTTCATGGCCTCTGGCCTATTTTTCAACGCCAGCTAGAGGGGTAAAGCGAACTGATCTAAGTATCCTTCCAAATTCCATCTCAACCGTGGCACAGATTCCAAACTACGAGGGAATGTGGTGGCAGGTTTGGCAAACAAAACCTATAGGAAAACCATATTCCTGTAGTCGAACTCAAAGAACCTACCAAACTAACAGGCAAGCTTCCAATATATTGGCCCTCTCTGATGGTATTATTCTGGGAGCAGATAACATGGCCGTCATTTTTAAAATTGAATCAAACTCATTTTCATTATTTGCTGGAGTAGAAAGGTCATGGGCTTCAACCAAAAACGCAACTTTGCCCTATTTCCAACCATGCCTGTACCCTTGGCCATTGGTTCCAGGTGAATCGTGCAATACCATTTATACAGATGTCATAACCAGTTCAACACCCTTTCCGCCCGATGTCTGCCCACCTGCTGCTTCAGGCAAATATCCACGGAGAGCGTTCTTTGATGGTGACCTGACTGCATCATGGTTTAACCAACCGATGGGTTTGGCCAAAAGCCAAAATGATACTATCGCTGTTGCCGACTATGGCAATAATCGTGTGCGCTTGATCAACCCAAGCACCAACTCAGTTTCCACTATTGCAGGTAATGGGCAAACATACGATCTCGGAGATGGTGGGCCGGCGCTTGAGGCCAGCATGATTCATCCTATGGGAGTTCTCTACGATTCGTTTGGAAACCTCTATATTTCAACCGAAAATGGCTTCATAAGAAAAGTGGATACCAGTGGGCGCATAACAAAAGTTGCTGGATTGCCACTTGGCCAAGGTGGTATTCTTGCCAATAGTGCGCCGGCGGATAAGATGGCGTTTTCATCACCTCATGGAATGGTACTTGATGAAGAAAGAAGAATTTTATACGTCGCTGATACCGGGCTTCATCGAGTGGTCAAAATTGACCTTGTAAATAATCTTGCAGAAACGGTTGCAGGCAACGGAACTTGTGTAACAGAAGGTAATATTGGCGACGCTGGCGCTGCTCTTGATGCAAGTCTTTGCCGGCCAATATCATTAGGGTTTGATGATCGAGGAAACTTACTCGTCTCCGACGAAGATCAAAAGCGAATTCGTAGAATTATCTTCGATTTTGCCGAGACAGGGACCTTGGCCTTTTCACCACTTCATAAAGACAATTCTTCGCTTGTTCGGAATTCTGACGGATCATTTACGAGATCGTATCGAAACGGAACAAAGGCCTATTTTAATGCCCAAGGCCTCCAAACTTCTCTTGAGGATCGCGTAGGAAGGGTGACGTCTTTTTTATATGAGGAAGATCGGCTAATTTCGATTGTTGATCCTGTGGGAAAGGCCACAACTCTTTCCTATAGTGGTAGTTTGCTAGAAAGTATCACTGACCCAGCGGGAAGGACATCGAATCTTCATCACAATGGCAATTCACTCACTCAAGTATCTTTTTCAGACGGGACAACACGATCATTTAATTATACCGATGGCCTTCTCATTGAAGAAATTAATCAGCGCGGGTTTTCTACAAAATATACCTTCAGCGCACACAACAGATTGGCGAAAGTCACTCGTCCCGACGATAGTGAGATTGTTCTCATTGATGGAATCGGTGGAACAATCGCAAATGGATTTACAAGTGGTAACACTGGGCAACTCAAATCATTTGGCACAAACGATGGTCAGGTTTATGACGGAATCAAGGATGCAAGAAATATTGAAACAAAATTTATTAAGGATATTAATGGGTATATAGACACCATAATTGATGGTGAGGGGAAAACAACCAAAATTGAACGCAATCTCGATGGTGATCCCACAAAAATTATCCGTCCTGATTTATCTGAAGTAACTTTTATTTATGATCCAGGTACGCGCGACCTCTTGTCTCGCCACGACTCTGCTACAGGTGGTTCAGTGTCCTCCACCTATAATAGTTTTGGACAAATCGTGAGTGAAACCAATGCTCACGGTCTCGTCACCACCCATGTCTATGATCCAATAACAGGACTTGAAACTGAAGTTCATAATAATGCCGGCCAATCGAGCACAAAGACCTATGAGAGTTTTGGACTTTTAAAAGATCAGACTAATTCTCTGGGCCAGAAAATTTCGTTTGAATACTTTCCCAATACAGGGAATCTAAAAACACAAATAGCACCTGATCTATCCACAACTAGCTTTGAGCGAGATGTTGCTGGTAACATCACAAAAATAACTAATGCAAAAAATCAGGTTGTGAAAAGAGAGTATGATTTATGGAACCGCTTAACCGCCGTGGTCTCTGCAAAAGATGAAAGGACGGAATATCAATACCAAGAAACTGGGGAGCTTGCAAAAATTAAAGACCCACTTGGTAAGGAGGTTCACTTCTACTATAACTCTTTAAATCAGATGTTCAAAAAAGTCGATCAGTTGGGACATCAAACACTACTCACCTTCGACAAAAACGGAAATTTGGAAACTGAGCTTGATCCCAATGGCAATTTAAAAACATTTCAATATGATAATTTGGACCGTCTTGTAAAAAAGATTCTGCCGGATAATATCTACGAATTTGACTTTGACTCTCGTGGAAATTTGAGTCTTGCAAAAAATAATATAACCGAACTTGAGTTTGAGTATGCAGCAACTGAACGAGGATATCAAGTGACGACGGCCAAAAGTCGTGGTCTTGGAATTAAGTCTGATTATCCAGAATATGAACTAAATTTTGACTTTGATTCGTCAGGTAACAGAATTTTAATGGAAACCGCTGTTGGGAATTTTTCATATGGGTTTGATCTCTTGGACCGCCAGACCTCTCTTACCAATCACAAAGGTGAGAATTTTACCTTCAATTATGATCTCGCCAATAGACTCCGTGAACTCACTCGACCAAATGGCAAGAGTCAATTTGATTTTGATAACACCAACTTTTTAACCAGTATTCAGCATAAAAAAGGAAGCGACATCATCAAAAGTGTTTTGTACGAACGTGATCAAATCGGAAATCGTACTAAGATGACAATACCTTCTGGGGATTTTTTATTCGGGTATGATCTCAACAATCAACTTACAACTTCTTCAAACCCCGAAATCACAGGAGATTTTGCTTCAGAAATTTTTAATTATGATCAGATCGGGAACAGAACAGATGATCAACTTGGAGACTTCCTCTATGACCAGACCAAGCAGCGTCTGACCGAAGACTATCGCTACTATTATTATTTTGATAACAATGGAAACTTAACATCCAAACAATCCAAAACGCTTGGGGCAGAAGTTGAAAATTTCACCTACAATTCGGAAAATCAACTGATCAGATTTGAGCAATATGAAAATAACGTACTCGTAAAATCCGCGGACTATTTTTACAATGCTCTCGGACAAAGGGTAGAGAAAGTCGTTGTCGATCATCAAAATGCGGCGAACAATCTTACTCGTCGGTATGTGTATCACGATAATCAAATATTGCACGAAATGAACGCAAATAATCAGGTCCTTTCCACCTATACAAATTCAGGTCTTGGAATCGACGACACACTTGCAATAGATGTCACTATTACCGGAATACAAGCAGGCGTTTCATTAAACACTGGATCTCTTTATTTTTTAAAAGATGGACTCGGCTCGATCACAGAAATTACTGATTCAGCAGGGGATATCAAAGAACGCTACACTTATTCTGCATTTGGAAAATTGTTATCCATTCGCGATGCAAACAATACAGAAACGAATTTGCCAATTCTTACTCCATATTTTACTTACACCAACAGAGAATTTGATAGCGAAAGTGGACTTTATTATTATCGCACCAGATCATATGATGCTTCCATTGGTCGATTTCTACAGAGTGATTCTCATTCGGGAAAATTGATTAATCCTGAATCGTTCAATAATAAATTTTCATACGTTAATAATAACCCCACCGTAAACACTGATCCTTCGGGAATGAAAGGATTTAGAGTGGGCCCAATAAAAATTTCAATGAGTAATCAAAGCCTAAAGCAAGCTGTTATAGTAACCGCAGTTATCGCAGTTGCAATTGCCATGCCGGGGCCAGCTGCCCCAATTCTCTATGGCGCTCTCATAGGGGCAGCTGCAGGAGGAGCATATGCTGCGAGCACTGGGAATATGAATTTTGGTGATGGGGTACTCAAAGGTGCAATTGCCGGCGCAGTCCTTGGTTCTGGAAATGTATTTGGACTCAGCAGTGGCGCGTATTGGGGAGCTATTGGAACAGCAACAGCTGTATCAGCGATTGAATCACAAAATTCTGAACAATTTATGCAAAATTTCTCGTCAAATGCAGCGCTTTCTTTTGCCGGGGCTAAATTTTTATCAGCTGGAGCTGCCAATAGCGCAATGGACGCCGAATCTGTAAACGCAGCAACACAAGTGTTTACATTACTTGGTGCTAGTGCGACATCAGCAGGCGCTTATGAAGCATGTCGCTCAAGATATGACAGTAAAGCAGCTGGATTTGGGTGCGCTGCAGGTTTTATTGGTACTGCTGTATATTTTAGTCCGCCAATGCCATAATAGACTGGAGTGTAAGCCATTGAATGAGGTAAATTCACAAATGAGAAATAATTATTACTATTTGTTAATCCTGCTAATCACTGGATGTGCAACATTCGATGCAGGCCATCTTAATACATCCGCCAATAAAAATAATGATCCGCCAAAACAAAACAAAGAGACTAAATTTTCTACAGCCTGTGTTAATATTCAAACTTTAAATAATAAAACAGGTCTTTCACGTGATGCCGATGAGGACATTGAAAAACTCATAAGCAACGCAGTACAGAGCACTGGGAAATTCAAGGAAGTATATGTTACCAATACAGGAAATCTAATATGTGACATTAATTTTTATTTTGTTAAGCCATATAGTAATATAGGTTTTGCAGAAAGGCTTTGGCGGATTGCAACTCTCCTCAGTGTAGCAATCATACCATACCGTCAAGAAGGAGAAACACTGCTTTCCGTAACAATCAAAAACAATTTGTCTAATACAAGCAGAGAATATAGATATTCTGAAAAATACATCTACTGGCAGTCTATAATATTTGCTCCGGTATTTTTTTCGAAAAAGTATAATCCACCAGCTTATTCAAGAACTAGCAGACTGATCAATATGGCTATCAAGGATTTTTTAACTGATTTTTAGGGAGAATTTAGTGAAATACAGTTACGTATTAATAATTCTATCAACTTGCTTTTTTGGATGTGGATCTACTGTTTCACTCACCAGAGCAGGTCAAGATATCAATCTTATTACCACTTCTGCAATAATCAGCAAGTACAGAATCATAGGCGAAATAGAATGTAACTCAAAATGGAATAAAAAATCCTTAATAACAAATATAGAATCTTGTGTGAATGATCTCAGAAATAAAGCGGCTGAGATGGGAGGTGCTTCACTTCTTGTTGTTTCACAAAAATTAGGAGAACAAAATGGTTTTTTGTGTATGAATTGTGTGAAGATGCACGCACTTGTAATAAAATCAAAATAACCGTTCACCACGCAAGTGGAAATTATCCTGGCAAAAATATGTTTGGCCGCAATAGAAGTTTGGAAAACCACACTAATTTTGTGACATGGATTTTTTGAGATCCTCATGCCCCCTGATATTACGATTCACAAATCTGGCCAACAGCGAGGCCATTCCAAACGCAACGACAGAAATAGTCCAGGCATAGGGAACTGTGATTCTGTCGATAATTGGGGCTGAAACAAAATAACTAATTGCGATCATGACTTCAGTAGAAAAGTTCATAACTAAAAGCCCTGTGCTTCTAACCTCTTCATTGAACTCTAAATGTTGAATGGCTTGGACTGCGGGCAAGAAGGTGCCTCGTGCACTGGCCATTGTCCAAATACCAAAAAGGGCGGTCCAAACATTGCTTGCAAAAACGCAAATCAGTGTACCAAGCGCCATCACGATGAGTGAGAGTGCAATCCTGGGCATATAGGATTTGGGTGCTGTTTTCTTAGAAAACTGATGATTGACCAAATATCGAAGAGTGTATGAACCTGTTGCCATGACCGACATCCAGATGCCATTACCACCACCAAGCTTAATTACCCACGGAATCCACAATACTCCAAGAATGGTTTCAATTTGATGTAGCATTCGGATTGGCAAGAGAACTTTCAGTTGATCTGAGTTTCTTATGGCCTTAAAACCAAGAGAAAGACGATCTGAGTATTCTTTGAACAACGAATGGTGTTTTCTTTCTCGATTCTGTTCATTGAGCGCCAATGCGACAAAAGTTGAGGCCACGAGAAAGAAGCAGCCGGCCAATAAAAATGAATAGCGGCCAAAGAATTGGCTTAAAATCCCGACAGAAGCACTGGCCAATACATAACTAGCGACGGCGACTTTCTCAGTGGCGGAAAAGTAATTATTAGAATTAAAAGACTCACCGTCTTCATTTTTGGCACTACCGAACATGAGGGCCGATAATGCACCCGAAATAAAACTCGAACCAAGACCGTACAGTGCAAAAAAGGGTAGAAGATATAGACGGCCCTCCTTATAAACCGAGGGCTTCCATCGCTTGATGGGTACCTCAAATGGAGAGCAAAATACATGCTCAAAACCATAACCAAGGGGAGCCGTCTATGAGTAAAAATTTAATCTATGTTGGCGTTGATGTCGATGATAATTCTTTCCATTTCACCGCTTACTTTCCAAAAACAGGCGAGGTTCTTGAATCTAAATCCAGACCCACTGCTAAGGGTCTGATATCCAAGATGGAAGGCATTAAAAAGAAATTTTCCGATCACTCTTTAAAAATCTGTTATGAGGCCAGCTATCTTGGCCACAGTTTGCAAAGGGAGCTGGTGGCCCCAAGCAGTATTCCAAGAGTTCATGGCAATAATGTAAAAACGGACCGTGTCGATGCAGGCAAATTGGCACAATTCTATGCAGCCGGCATATTGACCGAAGTCGCTGCTCCAGGGCTAGAAATTGAAATGGCCCGGGATCTCATGAGGACACGACAATATATCTTACTGCAGCTTAATGAGCTGAGAAGACATATTCACTCCCTACTCCGGCGCAACGGGATTCATTACAAGTCGGATTCACCATCGGCAACCCATTGGGCGTCACACCACAAGTGTTGGTTGGAAAGAACTATTGAAAGTCTTGATGGGCCATTAAAAATAAATTTAAAACTTCTCTATCAGCAAATGAAATGGCTGGAGCACACAAAATTTGAATACGACAAGGCCACGGATGAGTTGGCCGAATCCGATCAATACAAGACGCAGGCCCAAGCCCAAGCCCTCACCTGCTATCATGGAGTGAAAAATGTCTTTGCCATGGTGATGATTACCGAAATCGGCACCATCAAACGCTTCGCTCATCCCAACCAGCTCGCGTCATGGATGGGACTGGATATCAGAGAATATTCATCTGGAGGAAAGCACAACCGATTTGGAATAACCAAAAGTGGCAACCGCTATTTGCGAACGGCCTTTATTGAGGCCAATCAAAAATTACCCCACGCAAATATGATCGGCAAAGAGCTTAGGACTCGCAGAAAAAAAGCTGATCCAAAATTTATCCATATAGCCGAGCGATGCCGTGAGAGGATTGCCAAGAAAGGACGGCGCCTCTACCATGCGGGGAAACATCCAAACAAAATCAAAGTTGCTTGTGCCCGTGAGATGGTGGGGTTTGTCTGGGAATCGTTAAATGCCGTAAGTGCATAGTGAAATTGTGATTGGAAAGATACTTTTAACATAGGGTAAGAGAATAGGTTTTAAAGAAGAGGCGAAGACAGAATTTGAGAAGTCCACGGTTCGTCCTTAGATTCAAGTCCCTGAGGTTAGGTTGTGGTAAACTCAAAAACGAACAAATCTTAATGCGTTAATCAGCACGCGAATACGAGGATGTTAGTTCACGGTCACGGCCAAACTCTTTAACAAAAACCAGGAAGATTCTCTTGACACCAGGGCCGTCTATACGAGGACCAATTAGTACCTCTTTTTTTGACTAGAATATCAGACTAGGGGAGAATGGTGGGAGAAATCTGCGCTGGAACTTTGCAATATCTCGGGGCCTTATGTGGAAAAATCAAACTCGCTTAAGATTTCAAGGATTAGGCACTCTTTTTTGGTGAAAGCGGGCGCGGTGCTGCCCAGCTCGCGGGCCTAATTTACAAAAATATCCTCACTTACTCTTTGATCTTCATCGTGCCAGCTACTATACTGAACGCAAAATAAATTTCAAGTGAGGCCTTCTCAGCCCATTCTTGTTTTGCTATCCTTAGGCATGGCAAATTTTTTAACCGAAATACAAAAACAAGAACTTTTACGCGAGCTTCGGATTGAAGATAAAACACGCT
>JACPIU010000012.1 GCA_016187935.1 Bdellovibrio sp. | reverse complement strand
AGTCTTGTGCGCAAACATCACCGTCTGGCCTGTTATCTTGTCTTTAATATTCGCATTTACTTTAACCTCGGTTAATAAATCCAGATTGAAGGGGGAAAAGCTCGGCAATCTTGAGGTGCGAATGGCGTTGAAAGCTAGAACCTCTAGGGGTAAAGAACTCGGCATGAGCGTCCATTCAATGGTATGTGTTTCGGCACTTATCGCATGCTGTGCAAGTACCTCCGGTGGAATAGAAAAGTTGAATACCAAAGGATCACTTCCTCCCCATGTCTTCACCGCCAACTCAGGGTCCGCGATGATTTCCAAAGGGTCGCAGTTGTCGGCGAGTGCATTTGCCACCGTGATCAATTTTTCAGCAATTACATCAGGCATGAATTTCGCTCCAACTGGTTGGTTGGGAAAAGGGATTGCTAAATTGCCACTTAGGTATACTTCATTAAACCAATGTCCCTTCCAATCGACGGGGACTTGAAAGGGGGCAAAATCTTGCAATTCATAGTTTGGAAATCGGGATAGTTGAAAGGCATTGCTTACCAAATCCTCAAGTAAGGTTACAAACGCAACATTAGGAGTTTCAAAACTACTCACAGATGTAGCTATTTGAAGATTGCCAAAATAGTTTAAATAAGGCTGAAAATCAGGATCACTTGCCATCGCAAGATATAGCTGGTTTGCAAAGAAATTTCCCTGTGAGTGGGAGACAATAATAATTTTTTTACCTTTGTCGAACTCTTCTTTAACTTTCTGCTTAGCAAGAAGCACTGTTGCCAACTCAGTTACTTCATTCTCTATGATAAATTGCACTAAGTAGTCCGTTTCTGCCTCAACCACTTCTTTCAGACCAGATATACTATTATTTACGCCGTAGGAAGCCCCATCAGTCTTAAAGGCCATTTTAACCGTTTCTGATAAAACTTTAGTTACCCCTAAGCCTTTCAATTTTTGGCTTATTGATTGTATGAAATCTTTCTCACCTCCTCGGGTAGGATTTAAGATGAAATCTGAGGTAGTCTTGCTTTTACTATCAATCTTGGGTTCGTTTGGTTTAACGACATTAATATACAAATTATCAGACGATACTTTTGCCGAAAGTCCCGTATTTTTAATGCCACTGAGAAAAAGAATGGATGTCCCATTTTTCGAACACTTTAGTGATTGCTGCGCAAATAATTGAGTCGTAGCTAACAATAAAAATATCATAATAAAAAAACGCATAAACAACCTGCCTTTTTAGAAGACAAATTTATTCTTTATGTATTGCTGATGAATTATTCTCGAGTGCTTATTCAATTTTTTTGTAATTTCTTTTGTGTTTTGGACGTCGAAATCACAAACAGAAAAGCGGAGCGGAAGTAATTTGTCGGGATCTGTCTCTTCGGAACTTTTTGCATAACTACCATCCGCACTCATAGCATTAGAGTGAAAATTATCTTTATCTATTCTCTCATAAGTGGAAAGAATAAAAGCATCGATATATCTTCGATTTACCATCTGGTAGTCATCGACTTTTAGCCCATTCAGGAGATTAGCGCAAAAGAGAGCTTTTAGAACGAGTCTGTAGTTCTCTCCACCACCGTCAAGCATGAAAGTCTGTGCCCTTCGAGCATAAGATTTCCACGCCATGCGCTCGTTGTAAGTTTTAAATCGCTCATTGATAAACGCTTCAACTTCATCGCGTAGACCATCCTTGTCTGTGTCAACGCCTTCGAGGGGGGAAAACTGGTCCACTGGATACTTTGGTTCGGAATCACCATCGAAAATGCGTGTGCCGTCGGCCACTTTTCTTAGATGGCCAACTTGATCCCATGGACAAGGCATCAGGTTGAACTGGGTGTAACAGCTATACCAACGCCTGACTGCGTCGGTATCGATCTCTTCTTTGCAAGCGGCTAGGACGATAAATGTTATTAGCATAAAAATCTTGCTCATATTTTCTCCTGCGTCCCTATGGTGTCGGTGTAAATTGGCAATTGCTTGCGTACAGAGAAAAATCCTGGACTGGCGCCGCAATCGAGGCAATATCCAAATTCTCTGAGAGATTCAAATAAACTCCAAACCTCTCTTCAGTATTAAAGGTTTTTTGCTTTAAAACTTGAATTGCATTCATCCATTTATCAGAGCTATCAGCAAACTGCGAAATCACACACCTCGTATCGAGGTCAAGCTGAACAAACAGCGGTTGCGCCACGGCAACATCAGCATTGGATTTTACAATCTGGTCGAGCGTGACTGCTGCCTGCCTCATGGCAAGGCGTTTATTACTGTTTTCACCAAAATATTCATCAATAAAACGTTCAACATCGTCTCGGATGCCGTCCTGATTAGAGTCAATTCCCTCCAAGGTGGTCTCGCCTGCAGTTCCTGGATCAGAAACGCTTGGTGTGTGCACGCGAATCACCATAGACTGCGGTGTTGATTCCACATCGTTTTGGTCCACAGTTTTTAAAGTGACCGTGTACCAACCGGGAGTTGCATAAGTGTAGTTAAGTGTGGGCGTGGACAAGGTTTGAGTTGTACCATTACCTAAAGTCCAGATGAATTGTGTGTAAATCATCGAAGTTACCCGTCATTTCTGGAAGTTTTTTCCGCATATTGGCGAGGTGTGAACACCCCCTGTGCTTGATGAGCTGAATAAATTAAATCTTTCAAATATTTTCTTGGGTCCACGCCATTAAGTTTGCAGCTCTCCACTATCGAAAAAAGAATTGATGCCGTTCGCGCTCCACGCTTGGAGTGAGTGCCGTACCAGGTCTTTCTTCCCACCACTGGTGATCTGAGCTGGCGCTCCTGGGCATTATTATCTATCGGCAGATTTTCTGCCGTCGTAAATCTCACTAGGGCAGCGAAGTTTTTGAGATAGTAGGCAAATGCATTTCCGAGACTACTTTTCGATGAAACCGTCATCTCAAGTTTCAGCGCTTTTTTCTTCATTGCGCCCAAGTAAAGGCGTTGCCATGCCCGATTATTTGGAAGCTCGGTCTTTTGCAAGCGATAAATCCGTTTGTAGATACGAATGAAGAACCCCGCCTCAGGGAAGTTATTCTCCGCCTCCTTAAATTTACGTCTGGCATGAGCATTACAATAAAGATTTTCTATCCCTGGGCCTTCCCGAATCTTATTGGTTTCTGTCACCGCTCGCTGGTATCCACTAAAGACATCGCTCACAAGATATCGGCATTTGGAGTCTTTAAGCAGATCGACCGCCACATCTCCCGATCTCGTGTCTCTCGCCTCAAAATAGCTCGACTTTTCATTGCTAAAACCCCAAAAGAACCAGTGACTTTTCTCGTCCCCCTCCAACATCCGATGCAGAGTTTCGTCAGCGTGAATCACTTCGCTGTTCAAAACATCATTCTTAATTCGCTCGTACACTGGAGACACAAAATCCGCTAAATGGTGAGTCAGCTCAATTAAACTATTGGCCGCCAAGTCGACACCTTCTCTCTTGGCCGAACTGGCATAGCGCTCAATCGGCATCAGCTCCAAATACTTACTCATTGCCACGTCAATCATCATCTCATCGCTAAAACCCGAACCTGCCTTTACCCTTGGAATCATCGACGCCGTCACAATCGCGCCCTGACATCGCCAGCAGCGATATTTATGTCGTCTCTGCCTTACCACGTAATAGCGCTTGGGAATCACCGTCAGGTATTCACTGTCCTCCGTTAATCCCGAATCCACCACCGGACTTTCGCAGCATGGACAGTTCGGCATCTGCTCCAACGTCACATCTTTTTCTATAATATCCAAGTTCGGGTAGCGATCCGACGGCAACAAAACACGCTTCGAGGCCGGACTCTTCTTATCTTTCGTCATTTTCTTGGACGCCGACTTCTCAGAACTCTTGCCGAAAAGACGATTTTTAATATTTATGAGCTGTTCGCCCATGGTAAATCTCTTCTGCTCTTCCTTAAAAAGTTTGGTCTGAAGCTCATCGTTATGCTTAACAACTTGTTTGAGAAGATTTTCGGTATCGCGATAAAGAGCGATGACTTCTTCTTTTGTCAGAAGGTCAAACTTATCAACAGGAATGGGGTCAAAAAGGTATTGCTGATTCATCCACCAACATTATTGCAAACTCGTAACAACTTGCCTAGGCCCAGGGCCCAATAAAACTGCAGGTGGTGCCTCAATAAATCTTTTATTTAAATCCGCCCCCTCAAAAAAGAGATTAAACTCTGACTGTGTCAAAATGATTTTCCCTCGATAAGACGGATTAATTTTGCAAAAAAGCCCCCGCTCCATGCGTTTCGATACAATAACCAACCCCGTGCCATCAAAGTAAAGGCATTTGCAACTCGTCCGCCGGGAATTGATGAAGACAAACAGATGCTCCGATTGAGGATCTTGGTGGAGCACCTGTCTGACTTTGCCAAACAAAGAATCGTAGGATGCCTGCATGTCAGTGGGTTCCTTCGAGATAAAAATTCTGGTTCTACGATTCATCGCAATCATTCAGTCACGCCGCCTTTTCAAAAAATCTAATAACAGCGAGGTATCGCCAAAGCGAATCACGTTATCTTTCCAAACCAACTCGATTCCGCAATGTCCAGAGATGCCTGCTGACGTCACCGCCGCTCCTTCTACTGCGATTTCCTTGAATTCTTCAGTAAAATGACCTTCTCGCTTCAACTCCTTGCCCCTCCCGATAACTCTTGCCATCTTTTTTGCGCTAACCCCGATTTCAGAATAAAAGTCGGAAGCAGGGCCGGTCCAATGTTCCCAGGATTGCAGAATTTCCAAGGTGAGATCGTCGGGAACTTTGGTTAGTCGTCCCGATGCAGTTTTGTACGAACTAATTTTCTTTTTAAGCACAGCTAAATCCATAAACGCACCTCCTATGCGCGGTTAATATGTCTTGAATTTAATTTAAATTGTAATTACCGCGACGTCACTGCGGGGAACTTCGACGATTTACGATAGAGATGCAAGGAGGTCAAGTCCAATGCTCTACTTAAAACAATGAGGTGGAAGGTATTTTCTCCGTCCTGCTCTATAAGGGGGGGCGTTGTAAAGTTAAAGCTGATCTTGTCTTTTTTATGAATAAGCTGCACATCACTTGTCACATCGGTCAAGGCATTGGGATAGCTTCCTAAAAATTTAATGCTATTTTTTTTGAAATTTTGGCATCTGCCCCCATCTGTCCCTTGAAGTTTATAAAGGCAGGTATCCCCTGTGATCGTGGTTGTTTCCCCGGCGGTTAGAACATTGGTCGCTGGGTTTAAAAAATTTGGAAAGATGACGACGCCACGGCGAATTAAGGGAAGAACCGGCCCATCGCCCTGATGCCCTACTGGGCCATCATCGTGGTGGTGCTTATGATCATCCTTGTTGTCTTTGTTCCCACTTTTGTTTTCGCTGCCGTTTTGCGACTTGTGCTCATCGTGCTTATCATTATCTTTTTCATTTTTTTCATGACTGTCACTCTTCCACTCGACTCCTTGATCTCCTTTGGCATAAGCAGTTCCCGTTAGGGGACCAAGGATGAGCCCTAGAATCATTAAACCGACTGGAATTTTTTTGAAGGTGAGAATCGTGGTGAGGTAAACGAACTCAAAGGCATTCACCAGAAAATTGAGAACCTTCCGCCAGGTTTTTCTAATCCTAATTGCGATTTTAATCACTGGCCGAGAACACCATGTGATACCCATAAAAGCATCCCTTGTTTTTAGGCCTTACCTTATTTAGTTTCGGTACTGTTAAGAAGCGCCAGTTCTTCCTTTGAGAGTCCGGCCGTTTCCGAAAGTGATTGCAATTCTGCCGAGTCAATTTTCTGTTTTGGTGCCAATTGCTCTAATTCGGCCTTGAAGGATTTGATCTCAGATTCTACAGTGATGGCACTTGACGCAACCCTGTCTGTGCCGGCCTGGCATGAGTGCTATAGGCACCTATTTTCTGCGTATCTTTCTCGTTCTCGTTGTTACTGGCGATACAGGCAGAAAAAAGTAGTGCGATGATCATGCAAAGAATAAGTTTGGCCATAAAACCTCTCTTAACGCTTTGAAAATTCGATATTTTTGTTTCCGCCTATACTAGTCGGGAATTTGCACCAGAAGCTAAAGAATTTTTTTATATATTGCTGCAAGAATTATTTTTGGCAGGAAACTGCTTGGATTTATTAGTACATATTGAATAACAAAAATATAATCTGAATGAAAAAAACAAATTGGCATTGGATTGAATCTGAGGTCAGTTTTTTTCAAAATTGCCAACTTTTGAAGTAATTGACATGGAACAGGCCTATTTGAGATCGCAGAAAAATCAGAATTCTTACTTCCGACAATATTTTATTCCGCCTTCTTAAGTTATAATCAAGTAACATAAGACGGCAGAAGGCAATCCAAGAATTAAGTGAGATCATCCGCTCGCCCTTTTCTATGCTGGCATATTCTCTTTCTGAAATTCCAATGGATTGGGCCACAAATCTCTAGAAAAAAGAGAATTCTCGTTGGCCTTAAGTTGCGCGCCAGCGGATTTGCTTGCCGAAGTAATCAAACTCACCTGGCACCCTCTGGGGAGGGGAAATATTCTTGCTGTTGACCGATGGTATGCCCAGAGGAAATGGGGGTCCCCAATTCATCCACACAAAAGACTTCTGCCGGCAAATTGAGAGACTGCCGTAACTTATCCATGGTACTTGGGACAAAGGGATAAAGCATAATCATGATGTTTTTTAAAATATAAAAACAGGAAAAAAGACCATTGTTGCGTTCTTCTTCGGGAAAACGATCATCATGGGGTTTGCATTGGACGAATAAGCTATTGACCAGGCGAGCGTAATTCTCGATTGCGTACAAGAGCGTGGAATATTCAGCACGTTCCATTGAGCGCAGATAGCGTTGAATAATTTTGGCCGTTTCGATTTGCACTTTTTCAATCAAGACGCCCTTGGGAACGACACCGCCAAATTTTGAATGGCAGGCCGAGATGGGTTTCTCAAAAGCGGCATTCATGGGACCGGCCAAGAATCGGTTTCTTTCCTTGAAATTTTCAAAATCAAAATTAGACATTTTTTCAGGCAGGCTTAAGAGCGTTACAAAATATCGAATCTGATCGGCGCTATATCCTTTTTCATCTAACAACTGGTCTCCGGTAAAATAATTGCCCTTGGATTTGCTCATTTTTTCCCCATCGACCATGAGATGAAAGCTGCCAAAAATGTCAGTAAGTTGAAAATCACCGGCTGCTGGTAGCTTGCTTGGATCTTTTTGCGACCCGACCCAGAATGCCCCTTGCATGAGCACGTAGAAATAAACGTTATCCTGGCCCAAAAATTGGAATATTTGGGCCTCGGGATCTTTCCAAAATTCTTCATACTGAGCTGGGTCCAAGCCCTTTTTCTTCAAGGCCACTTGGGTGAACGCAATGGGAGCAATGAGGGAATCTGGCCACACATAAAGACTCTTTCCGGCAATTTCCGGGCCCCATTCCGCGGGAAGTGGAATCCCCCAAGTTACGTCTCTTGTAATTGATCTATGGGCCCAACCATCCAACAGTTCACTTTCAATTCCATTTGACTTTAAGATCTCTTGCCCTGTAATCAGATCGAGTTTGTTTTCAAACTGCACTTGAATTTTTTTTCCCGCAGCATATTTACTCTTGTGCTTGGGAAGACTGGTTTTGATTTCTTTATATTTTGGTTCATGAATATTGCTGAAGGCAACCGAGGGCAGGACCGTATTGATAACCTCATTGAAAACGGACGCGCGCCAGATCTTTTCTTTTCCTTGTATCCAAACTCTCAGTGTTTCGGAAACCTTCCACATATCGAGGAACCAATGGACCGTGTCTTTTAAAACCGGAACAGCGTCACTGATCGCACTGCGAGGATTGAGCAGTTCGGTGGGAGCGAACTGAGCACCACACTTATCGCATTCGTTGCTATAAGCATTTTCATTATCACATTTTAGGTTCGGGCATTTCCCTTGAACAAAGCGATCTTGGAGAAAACGCCCCACTTTAGGATCAAACCATTGTTGGCTGACTCGTTTATTTAAGAGTCCATTGTGATCAAGCTTGCGCAAAAAATCCTGCGCAAGTTGTTTATGAATAGGAAAACACTCCGGCCGCGAAGTCCCAGAATAGACGTCGAGACTGACATTATATCGTTTCAGAGTTTCATATTGCTTCTGATGAATTTCATCAATAAATTCACGCGTTGTTTTGCCTGCTTTTAAGGCCGCAAGTTCACTGGTCGATCCATGATCATCGCTACCGCTAACAAATAAAACATTTTGAGCACCAATCAACATCCGCATATAACGTGCATAGACATCAGGCGGAATATTCGCACCGGCCAAATGCCCTAGATGGATTGGACCGTTGGCATAGGTCATTGCGGCTGTAATAACGGCCTTTTTTGGTCGATGGGCCCGTTTCTTGATGGCCTCAATATCAGTGTGACTGTCTGGACTCGGTTTCATTTTTAACTCCCATTACGGCCCTAAAAACTGCGTGACTATAACTTTGCCATAGATGAATTGTAAGGCCTATGCTACTCTTTGCCTGCTGCAAAACTAACTTTAATTTAAAATTTTCAAGCAAGGATGTCTTCTATGAAGTTATGGCAAATACTCTTTCCGCTATGTTTTATTTTAAGTTTGGTTTCCTCCTCTCACGCCAGCACTTTTGTTTATTGCTCGGAAGGAAGCCCCACCGCCTTTAACCCCCAAATTACCACCGATGGGACTTCTAATAATGCGGCAGGACATACGATTTACAATCGCTTGGTTGAATTCAAATATGGCGCGACGGAAGTTGTTCCCGGTCTGGCCGAAAGTTGGACAGTGAGCCCGGATGGCAAAACTTACACTTTCAAACTAAGGAAGGGAGTTAAATTCGGCACCACTAAATATTTTACTCCCACGCGAGAGTTTAATGCCGATGACGTCATTTTCTCCATCGATCGCCAAAGGGACACTTCGCACCCTTACCACTCTGTGAATGGCGGCAATTATGAATTCTTTAAGGCCATGGAAGTTGACACCCTTATCAGTACACTTAAAAAAATCGACAACTACACGGTTGAATTCAAATTGAATAAACCGGAATCTCCTTTCATTACCAATATGGCGATGAGTTTTATGAGCATCTTATCCAAGGAATATGCGGATCAATTACTCAAAGAAAATAAAAAAGAAAATATTGATAATTTTCCCGTGGGTACAGGCCCCTTTGTTTTCCGCTCCTATGAGAAAGATACACTGGTGCGCTTCGAAGCCAACCCGACATACTGGCAAGGAACGCCTAAGATAGATAAATTGGTGTTCGCCATCACACCAGATGCCAATGTTCGCTATCAAAAATTAAAAACCGGTGAATGCCATCTCATTATCGAACCCGCTCCTGCCGACATTAATGCCATGAAACAAGACAGCAAGCTCAAGGTCATGGAATCGGCAGGTTTGAACGTGGGCTATTTGGCCTTTAACGTAAAGAAAAAACCTTTTGATAATTTGGACGTTCGGCGCGCCATCTATCATGCCTTAAATCGCACCAGCTATATCAATGCTATCTATATGGGCAATGCCATCCTGGCAAAAAATCCTCTTCCTCCCACCATCTGGAGCTATAATGACAAGACAGAGGATTATCCCTTCAATATAGAAAAGGCCAAGGCCCTCTTGGCCAAGGCCGGCCATCCCAATGGATTTGCCGCTGAATTATGGACTCTCCCGGTTACCCGCCCCTACAACCCCAATGGAAAAAAGATGGGAGAAATGATGCAGGCGGATTTGGCCAAAATTGGAATCAAAGTAACCTTGGTGAGCTATGATTGGCCGACTTATTTGGCCAAAAGTCGGAATGGCGAACACCAAATGATTCAACTGGGTTGGACCGGAGACAATGGAGACCCCGATAATTTCTTAAATGTTCTCTTGGGATGTAGTGGAATGAAGGCGGGATCAAATGTGGCACAGTGGTGCCAAAAAGATTTCAACCAAAAAATAGTTAAGGCCAAATCTATTTCCAACCAAGAAGCGCGAACTAAACTTTACAAAGAAGCGCAAGAAATTTTCCATGATCGTGCCCCATGGGTTCCCGTTGCCCATGCCATGATTTATCGGGCGATGTCGGCAAAAGTCCAAGGCTACAAAATTGATCCACTTGGCGGTGACATCTTCCGTGAAGTGTACATTGAATAGGATGAAGAACTAGAACTTCTCTATGTTAAAAGCTGTTTTAAAAAAGATTTTAAATCTCATCCCGACTCTCTTGGGTGTTTCATTACTGGCGTTTTTACTCATCCGACTGGTTCCTGGCGACCCCGTCATGCTCCTCTTGGGGGAACGCGGTGCCGATCCCCAAATGTATACCGAGATGAAGCGCAACATGGGCCTCGATCGTCCAATGTACGAACAATATTTCACTTTTCTCGGCAATATATTTCAGGGCGACTTTGGACACTCCATCGTTTCCAAGCGAGCAGTTTTGACCGAATTCTTCGATCGCTTTCCGGCCACCTTAGAACTGGGAATAATGGCGATGACTTTTGCCATCACTCTGGGCATCCCGTTTGGGATTATCGCCGCCATTAAACGCAATTCTTTTTTTGATTTCACTCTCATGGGGGCCGGTCTCGTGGGATACTCCATGCCCATTTTTTGGTGGGGTCTCATGCTGATCATCGTCTTTTCGGTGAAATTGGGATGGACCCCGGTGAGTGGACGAATTGACGTGCTCTATGAAGTAGATAAAGTTACCGGACTTCTTCTCATTGATTCATGGTGGTCAGAAGATGGCGGATTTGCCGCCTTTAAAAGCGCTCTCTCGCATCTGATTTTGCCGGCCTTGGCGATGGGAACCATTCCACTGGCGGTGGTCGCCAGAATGACCCGATCAAGTATGCTGGAAGTTTTGGGTGAGGACTACATTCGCACCGCTCGCGCCAAAGGATTACCCTACGCCAGAGTGGTTATTGTCCATGCCCTTCGCAATGCTCTCGTTCCCATTATCACTATTTTAGGATTGCTCTTTGGAAGCATCATTACCGGGGCCATCTTAACCGAAATGATTTTTTCCTGGCCGGGTATTGGCAAGTGGATCGTTTTTAGTATCAACGCCCGTGATTATCCTGTCATCCAAGGAGGCGTGATGATGATCGCCTCTCTCGTTATTTTGACCAATGCCATAGTGGATATCCTCTATTTATGGGCCAACCCCCGCATGAGGCACTAAATGGAACTTGAGCAAGCAAAAGAACTCACGCCCCAAACGCCCTTTCAAGAATTCTATCAGAGTTTTGCTTTGAACAAAGGGGCCGTGATTGGCTTAGCTGTTTTGTTGTTTTTCATTGCCGTTGGCATCTCCTCACCCTTTCTTGCCCCCTACGACCCAACCCAGCTTTTTGATGGCGCCTATCGCTTGCCCCCTTTCTTCAGTAGTGGCGGCAACACCAAGTTTCTTCTTGGCACTGATGATGTCGGACGCGATATCCTGTCACGATTAATCCATGGGACAGCGCTCTCTCTGGGCGTAGGGATCATGATTGTCGTGGTCAGCCTGGTGTTAGGCACGATCTTCGGACTACTGGCCGGTTATTTTGGGAAGAGTGTTGATCGAACCGTCATGCGTTTCACCGATATTGTCATGGCCCTTCCCTCTACCTTATTGGCAATTGTGGTTGCGGCAATCTTGGGACCAGGGCTGGTGAACGCTGTATGGGCGGTGAGTATTGTGGCCATTCCCAATTACATTCGACTGGTCCGCGCCCTGGTGATGGCGGAAAAAAAACGCGCCTACGTCATGGCGGCACAGGCCTACGGAGCAGGACACATCCGAATTATGGTGAGCGAAATTCTGCCCAATTGTACCGCCCCGATTATTGTTCAAGCGACTCTGGGATTAAGCGAAGGCATCTTGAATGCTGCCGCCTTGGGCTTTTTAGGCCTAGGCGCTCAACCTCCCACTCCGGAATGGGGAACGATGTTGGCCGACGCTCGGCCTTTCTTGGAAAATTCCCCTTGGATGGTCACTTTTCCCGGCCTTTGTATTTTGCTGGTGGTCTTGGCGCTTAATTTAGTGGGAGACGGTCTACGCGATGCTCTCGATCCTAGATTAAAAAGATAGAGAAATAAAATGTTATTAGATGTCCAAAATCTCACAATCACTTTTAATACCAAAACAGGCCCTCTCACGGCGGTTCGTAATTTATCTTTTCAAATGGAAATGGGAGAAACCCTGGGAGTCGTGGGAGAATCGGGCTGCGGAAAATCTATTACCAATTTGGCCATTATGGGCCTGCTGCCTCCCCAAGCCGTAACTTCGGCCACACACTTAAGCTTGGAAGGAAAGAATCTCCTCAGTTTAAATGAGCGAGAATGGCAATGCTTGCGCGGCAAAGATGTTGCAATGATCTTTCAAGACCCCATGTCTGCTTTGAATCCCTGCTATTCCGTGGGGGACCAATTGATCGAAACTCTGCTGGTTCATGCAGAAATGTCCCGGAGTGATGCCGCGCTTGAATCTTTAAATTTAATGGAACAAGTCGGAATTCCGGCCCCCAAAGAACGTCTGAAGGCCTACCCTCACGAACTGTCAGGCGGAATGGCACAACGAGTGATGATTGCTATGGCCATCAGTTCCAACCCGAAACTCTTGATCGCCGATGAACCAACGACAGCACTCGACGTCACCATTCAAGATCAGATTCTACGACTTTTAAAGGACATTCAGGAAAAGCGCCAAATGTCTTTGATGCTTGTAACCCATGATCTCGGCGTCGTCGCCCAAAATACTGATCGCATCCAAGTCATGTATGCCGGTGAAGTGGTGGAAGCCGGCCTTACTCAAGATGTGATTCATCATTCCACTCACCCTTATACCTTTGGACTCTTGGCGGGGCACCCGGATGCCAGAAAATCTGGAGAACGAAATCACAAGTCCCGTCTCCCTTCCATTCAAGGCATGGTACCAAACTTACGTCAACGACCAAAAGGTTGCCAGTTCCATCCTCGCTGTAGTTTTGCTCAGGATACATGCCGTTTGGAAGCACCCCAACTCACTGTTACGCCAGGAATCAGTAGGGCCACGAGATGTTATTACCCATTGAACAGAGGGGAAGGCAGGACCGACCAATGTTGAAAGTTCAAAATATAAAAAAACATTATCACGTAAGAAAATGGCCCGATGAGGCCAAAACAATTCGTGCTCTGGACGGTGTTTCTTTTCATTTACAAATGGGCCGAACACTGGGAGTGGTGGGTGAATCGGGTTGCGGCAAAAGTACACTGGCGCGTACTCTCTTGCATCTTGAGTTGCCTACCAGCGGCGAGGTTCTTTGGGAGAACCAAACTATTGCGAACATTGGTGAACAAAATTATCGAAAAAATATCCAGATGATTTTTCAGGACCCTTATAATTCACTTAATCCGCGAAAGCGTGCCATCGATATTGTCAGTGCCCCTCTCCAAGTAAACACAAACTTGTCCAAACAAGAGATACTCGACCGGGCCTTGGATATCCTCTTAAAGGTGGGTATCGCTTCCACTGAAGCCTATAAGTACCCGCATATGTATTCGGGAGGACAACGTCAAAGACTGGGTATTGCACGTGCGCTGATTTTAGGCCCCAAGGCAGTCATTTGTGACGAACCGGTTTCGGCCCTGGACGTTTCCATTCAAGCACAAGTATTAAATTTGCTTTTGGATTTACAAGAAACACTTGGCCTTTCTTATATTTTCATTTCCCATGATCTAGGGGTGGTTAATCATGTCTCTGATGACATTATGGTGATGTATCTCGGCAAAGCGGTCGAGCAAGGCCCGAAGGAAGAGATCATGCAAGCGCCTAAACACCCTTACACTCGTGCTCTGTGGGCCAGTTCTCCCTCTTTAGATCGGGCCAAAACCAAAGATGTCTTGGCCCTAGGTGAACTTCCCTCCCCCATGAATCCTCCCAGCGGTTGTAGCTACCACAAACGCTGTCCGCATGCTGACCTATTATGCAAAGAAAAGGCACCCGCTCTGATGCCTTACGGAAAAACACTGGTGGCCTGCCACTATACTGAAAAGTTGAATTAGCGGCCGGTTAGGCGGCCACGAGCGGTGGAACGCCTGATGATTTGGTGATACCGGTTAATAATGATGAGCAAGCTTGGTTGATCTCATTATAATAGCGATCAAGTAACGGCTTAAAAAATTCTTCGACAGTTTCCGTACCCCCACCCCGTTCAATAGCATGCATGTCCTTATATCTCACAAATAAAAAGATTTCGTTTTGCGGGCCATGCTGAGGGCCGGGAATACCCGATCTAAAAAATTTGTAATTGTGGACACAGAAATTCAAAGGGCCGGAAGTTTTCTCACCCACTCCATGGACCTCTCTCAAAGCTCGTATGTCAATTTGAAATGAAGCTAATTTCTCTTCAACCAGTTTGCTATAGATGATGGGGGAATTCCACAGGAAGAGGCATCCGGACGACATAATTTGTACGAGAGTAAGAGGAAAAGCATCAATATCCGCTGCTTGAAAATAGACCAGACCCTTTAAGTTGGAACGTATCCTGAAATGTCTCAAAGGCATTTTTTTGGTTAAAATCTTTTTACTGATAAAATTTTTGAATACACTTTTGTCCTGCCAGCGATGGGACATGAGAGGGAGGTATGGGCCGGCTTCACCGACCATTGAGATAAGCACATCTTTACCGGCATCAAGAGCATGACGAAATGGCATCTCCAGAAAATTATCATAGGTATCATAAAGATTACTGTGCAATGTGGATACCGGACCTCTTAACCAAGTGGGGATTTCTTTTAATTTCTGCAAATTGTGGTTTAGCCAGTCCAGGCGGGCGCGGCCTCTGGCGGAATTCAAGACTTCCGCTATCTCTAAAAGACAGGTGTTCTGGCAATCGGCCCAGTGGAATGAGAGTAAACCGGCGGCATCCAATTTCAACTCTTCGTGAAATGGGGCCCCCTGCAGATAGCTATTCAGATCAATCAGATGGTCATAGTAATTGTCCTCAGTATAGGTGAGATCATTTCGGCCCATAATTGACCTCTTTTTCTAATGAAATTTAACTTCAAGGCAACTTGCTTGGTTGTCCCCCATTATACAAATGTCCGAGATAAACACTTAGGTGTTTTTAAATCCCTATAAAATACAGACAATTGACGAGCGTGAACGCCAATAATAATGGTCGCTTTCAGAAGATCTCTTGAAAATTTAACCTACAAATCTGGGCAGTCTCTCCCGGCATCTGCGCTAACTAACGATAATACTTAGGGAGTCACCAATTATTCATTATAATAGCAATATGCCTAAAGAAAATGACGGCCACATATCTGGAATGCCTCTATCGGGTGCCTATCGGGCATTGGAAATCAATAGCTTTGTTCTGGATTATAAGCAGATCTACTTGCGGGAGGTGCTCAATATTGAAGAGCCCCCTTGTGATCTTTTCATTCTGCGCGAAGGCCTGCCATACCGCTTGCACGAGAAAAATCTCGCACTCAATAATCAGACGGTCAGGGATTGGGTCGAAGCAGGAATCACAAAAATATTTGTCAAAACCATCGACCATAAAATTTTAATCAGCAAGCAAAATGAAAATTTACGTTCTAATACCCGTTCACTCTCAATCGGCGATCCTTTTGAAAAAAGTCGCCGTCAGACCTCCTTACTGGCTTCGCATCTCAAATTTTTCTATGAAGATACCACCAATGATGAATTGCTGAATCTACTCTATCAAAGTGTCAGATCTTATGCTCACTTTCTCATGGATCATATGAAAATTCATCATATGACCTATACTGATTTTTCCCGCCAAAAACATCATTATATTCATTCACAACCGGTCCTCTCTTCACTATTTCTGATCGGCGTTTTAAAGCAAGCCAGGATTTTCAATGATAAGGATATCGAGAATTTCTTTGTCACCAGTTTTTTTAAAGATGTCGGTATGTCCTGTATCCCTTTTGAAAAATATGCTCAAAAAGAATTGAACCTCAATGATAAAAAGCTGCTCGTGAATCACGCCCAAAATTCAGCAAGTATTTTACTTAACCGTATTCCGATAAGTACCAACTGTTTTAAAATTATTGAAAATCATCATATCTTCAGTACTCTCACCCGGGAACTTGAACATTTTACCCCTGAGTCTTCGCAACAACTTATCATGGGAATCGAAACCGTTCTCATTTCAATTACAGACATTATTGCCGCCATGATTTCGGAGCGTCCCTACCGGCCGGCAACAAGTTTGTTTCAATCTTTAGATCTCATCCGCGAGTTAATCTCTAACCAACACCCGCAAGAATTTAAATTGCTGATTAGTTATTTCAAAAATTATTTTTCAAAAAACAAGGCCAACTAAATGGTTGACCTACTCCTTGATATCGAAGAATGCATTAGCGCCGGTCGACCGAAAGATGCTCAATCAAAAATAAAAATCTTTCTTAAAAAGGCCAGACTCACGACAGAAGAACGCATCCGACTTTCGGAAGTGTATCGCTCCCTTTCTGAAAACGAAAAGGCCCTCAAAATTCTTGGAGAAGAGCTTTCCCCCCATGAAATGGTGCAAATTTCGGAAAGTGAACTGGCCGTCCAAATCCGTTTGGCCTACATGCTGCAATACTTGGGCGTCCGCTATGTGGCGGAACGCATGTTCAAAACCTTTGAAGCCGTGGCCGAGCAACGGCAGCTTAAACCTGAGAAGCTTGTTCCTCTCTATTACCGCTATCTGACAGGTCATCACCTCGGGAGAAATGATTATTCTAAGGCCATCATCACAGGTCAAAAGGCCATGGTGATGCTCAAGAATGATCTCAAGGCATGGAAAGCATCGGCCATTAATCTGGGGGCAGCACTTTTTTCACTTCGCCGTTATGACGAATGTGAAGAGCACTTCAACCAACTCATCAAAACCAATCCGCAGGATTCCATCTTTATTGGAGAATGCCATCAACGTTTGGCCGATCTCTATCTCGATCAAGATAAATTAGATCAGGCCTTCTGGCATATTGAAAAGGCCCTGCCACTTCTCCAAGTTACAACGACGGTCGATTACATCTTCATCTATCGGTCATTGGCAATTTACAATATCAAAAAAGGAAATAAGGCCGCGGCCTTGTCCGCTCTCATGATGTGTGAAAAATTTCCCTACTATGATCAAATAGTGCCATTGGTACGAATTTCCATTTCTTTTTGGAAAGAAAATCTGTCAGGCAATGCTGTTCCTGTGCGCGAGCGCTTGGGTGCCAGGACCCACCTTACCTATTCTCCCTACTCCCATGCGCTGGGAAAGTCTTATCCCGTAAATGCCGAACTTCCCCTGCGTACTTTTTTTGGGACCACCCATACTCCCAAGGGACATGACATATGGATGATCCATGATCAAACCATCGAAGGAACCACCTACGATCAAGCTATCAAAAGATTACACGGTACGATTTTAATCTACGACTTGGTGAGTGGCATTCTCATCAATCCTCAAGGCCGACCGGAAACCGTGTGGACATCTTTACAATCTATCACCATCTCCGCCTTGATGGGGGCCGGGTCCCTTGGGCTTTCAAAATGGGCCCTGATTGATTTTCTCTATCGTCAAAATTTCTTTAACCCCAAAAGCGGAGAAGAGCGACTCAAAAAAATTATCTCGGCCTTAAAAAAAATAGGTTTTGCAGTAGGAAGGGAGAATAATCTCTACTCTTTAGATCTACCAAGCGGAGCCGCCGTTATTATGTCCATGAATCATACCTTCAAAGGGCCTCTGAGCTATCTCTTGGCCTTCAACAAAGTTTTAACACGCCCGCTTCTGGAAAATACTTTTAAAATTAAGACTTCGACCGCCAAACAATGGCTCAATGATTGGGAAAAGACAGGCTCCATTTCTCGCTTTGGCAAAGGAAAGTCGATACACTACATTAAAGCAGACATCCTCCAACCCAGGACATAAATATGGCAACCCCCGATAAAGGCAAAACGAAGGAAGCTCCGGCGGTGAAAAAAAGCGGCAAAGGCAAAGATCAAGACGATTTCGAATTCGACATCGACTGGGGCGGGGCCAAGCCCAAAAAAATCTATCGTGGCTCCTTTCTCTATCAACGGAACGGCTCCACCTATTGCGAAGAGCACTTCGAAGTTTACAAGGAAAAAAAAGAATTAACCTTGAATTTTCTCAGTTCAATTATGAGTCGCGTTTCCACCGGTGAATTTTTAAAATTAATGGTCGACTACAAAGTAAGCAAAGATTACGTTCCTCTCAAAGTTACGGTCAAAAAAGACTTGGGCAGTGAGAAAGTGGAAGAAAATTATTTATATGATAGCAAAAAAAATATCGTGAACTACACTTTTAAAAATAAACGCAGCAAGCATCGCAGCCAAATCAGCACCAGCCCGCGTTTTCATATTTTCACTCCTGCCGCTTGTACCAGCATGCTCTTCATTCTCTCGAAAAAATTCGATGCCACTTCCAAAAATATCTATTCCGTAATTTCCAGTCCCAACCAGTGGGAATACCAGCATGAGCTGAAACTTACAACTGTGGCGCTCGAACGCGTCTCTCTCACTAGTGAAACGATTAATGTCAATGGCACCGATTTGCAGGCCATCCATTACCGCTTCACAGAAGATATTAAAAATCAAGCGGAGGATGAAGACGCCCCTCCTCCCGCCACCATTCAAGTCTATCTGAGTCGGCACCAGGCCATTCCGTATTCCCTTGTGTCCGATGATGGTACCGCCATCAATATTAAGTTCCTGAACAACCTAGAAGAAGAATAGGGAATAGACAGCACTCACGACCATTCAGTGCGTGGCATCTCTAAAAAGCTTCGAATTTCTTCGCAGGCAACTTTAAACGGTCGTCGTTCAATTTTATAAGGAGACATGAGTTTAAACATTTTTTCGGTGGTGGCCGGTTTCCAGCCTTTAATGCGTGAGTCGACAATCAAAGCACTTCCCACATCATTCTTCGAACGAAGCAATCTTCCCAGTTTTTGATGGAGCGAGCGTGCCCTATGGGCCAAATAATAATCGCTAAACTCATTACCAAACTGCCGATCAAAAAATTTACGCCGACGATCAGTGACCAAATCCTGTCGGAGATCAGGAATTTTATCCACAAACAAAAACTGCAAGGCCTTGCCAGGAACATCGATACCTTCGCCAAAAGTTTCCATCCCTAAGAGAACTCCACGTCCGGCGTTCTTAAAATCCTCGACGACACTGTTCCCCATTCCTTGGATAAAAATGGGAAGTTCCCCTTCCAATTGTTCCAGGAGAATTTCACGCGCCGCCTCAAAGCGCTTGCGAGAGGAAAAAAGCAGTAATGATCCTCCACTTAATTCACGCACCAGGGGGATAATAAATTCCATGGCCTTCGCCGCAAATTGATCATTGTGAATATCGACCAGATCATCACAGAAAAAGATTTTGGTATTATCGGCATAATTAAAAACAGGCGGGAGGTACAGTCCGCCTCTAAATCGTTTTGCAGGTTCGAGATAGGCATAACCTGTGGCCCACTCGATGCCCTGAGGGCCTTGATCACCTTTTTCATTGGCCAAAGTGGCGGAAGTAAACACCACGCTTTGGGCGGGTGTCAGTAACTGTTCATGAATAAGGCGCCCCACATCCACGGGTGCTATACCCAATTTAAATCCTTCTCGTTCCACATACCAGAGTGAGCGACAAACATTTTTCTCTGGACTTAGATCCAAACTTTCTTCCAAAGTTTGATGGGCATCGAGGATGGTACTGTAGAAGGTTTCAAATTTGGTGAAAGCAGATATCCCTTGATCGCTTGCCGGCAAGTTTTCGCGGAAACGAATAATGTAAGGAGACAAGGTCATCAGGAAATGATGCAAGATATTTTTGAGACTTTCCAAATGAAATTTAATTGACTGTCCCAATGGGTCGGTGTCAAAGATTTTTCCGTCAAAAGCCAACTCATTCCAATACTCGGGAGTATATCGCGGCATTTTATTAAACAAGAGGCCCACGTTTTCACTCAAAGGGGCCAAGTGATCTGCCAACATTCTTGCCGTGTCACTCGCCGTCGTTCGTAGCTTTCCCACTGTCTCGGCATTTTTTTCACTGTCCCCATCATTCAGTGAACCCAACAAGTAAAAGAGAGGGCCTAAACCTTGTGATGAATTGAGCAACTTTTCCATTCCTTTGAATTGATTCTCAGAAACCTCCAAAGCGTAAGCGCGCGTGGCCTCACCCTCAATCTTATGGGCCTCATCCACAATTACATAAAGTGGTCGTGGCACGCCCTTTGGCCAAGTGAACATGAGGGCATGATTTCCAACAATAACGTGAGAATCACGCGCCTCGATGAGTCCCGTTAAATAGGAACAGGTTCCTTTAAACGGACACCTTTGGCCGGTGCAGGAACGATAATCCACTGCAACTTTTTCTTCCCATTCACCGATTGCCGGAAATTGTTTTTTTAAAACGTAAGGAATATCTCCCCGCACCACTTTTTCATCATATTTCTGATCGACATTGTATAAAAAAACCAAATCATAATAAATCTGGGCATACTTTTCTTCAAATGAGCGGGAACGAAAGAGCAGAGAGTCTTGTTCCGCTTCTTGTCTGTACAATAGTTCACACAAATGATTATTGGAACCGATGACTTGCGTAACCTTGAGTTTGTCTTCTCCAATATTCAAAAGCTGCCGCATCTCGGGAATGTCTTTATGCATGGCCTGATGTTGCAGGGCCTTCGTTCCCGTGGCCACCAGGACTTTTTCCCCTTCGTTCAAGCTGAAAAGAATGGACGGCAGCAAATAGCCCATCGTCTTGCCAGTTCCAGTCGGTGCCTGAATCAAAGCATGGACTTTATTTTTAAAAGACTGCCCCACTCGCAGCGCCAATTCCTCTTGAGAAGGCCGATAGTGATAATTAGGAAGGGCCTTTTGTACCTGTGCTTCATCCTGCAAAATCTTTTTTATATTTTCGCCAGAAAAAGTTGCTGAATAGCGCGAGGTTTTCGAGCTGATTGGACTGTTCTCAAAAGTCTTGTTTTGGTGGCCAAGATAATAATCATAGGCCTTCTCCATATCCAACTCTATCTGCTCGGCCACTTCGTTTAAATCCGCCAAAGTCAAAGAAAACCATTTGGCAAAAAACTCATCACTCAGGCCCGCCCGTAACAACTCGGTTAGCAGGGACTGCCGAAAAATCGGCCGTTGATGCAAATGAAAGGCCGCCATCAGCATGACTTTTAAGAGATCGACGGAGTCATCTAGACCACGATGGGATTCTCGTTTACGTAAGTCAAAATCAAGGATAAAAGACTCCAGACTTAAAGATGATCTTGCCAAAAAAACCAAAGCCAAATATGGCAACGAATCCACAAAATCCGGTCGATCAGCGGTTGTAAGCTGTTTAAAATATGCATTTAAAAAACTTTCTTCAAAGCCGGCATTATGCGCCACCAGTTTGCAGGCCGCCAAACTCTCCACTTCGGGCAAAACATGGGACCAAAGAGGAGCATGCCTCAACATTTCTGGAGTGATTCCGGTCAATTTCTGAATATAGTGGGAATAATTATTGTGTCGATCCTCAGTCATCGGGAAACGCACTAAAGATTGATAGCGGCGAGTGAGTTTAGTTCCTTCAAACTGAAGAAAACCTACATCAATAATCGAATCATATATGGGATCAAGACCGCTGGTTTCCAGATCGATGAGCGCCCAATGTCCTAAATCTATACTCATTTGTATAATCTTCCATCCTTTATTAGTTATTGCCTAATGCTGGCCTGGACTTTAATGTGTAACCGTACTTATTGCGAGTAGAGATTATGTTTTCCAGTCCTTTTTTTCAAATTCAAAATGCTCTTGTTTTGGCCATATTGCTCTGGGGACTTAAAGAACGTTATCACCGTAAGAGACATGTCGTCATTATGACTAGTGCCTTGTTGTGGGACCTTCTTTTGGTCATCCAAATCCAATTTGCTCGCCATGCCATTCAGAAGGCCATGGCCGCCCCCACCAATCCTCTGGTTTTAAATGTCCATGTGACTTTTGCCCTTACCACAGGACTTCTCTATCTCCCCATTTTTTTTATGGGGACTAAACTCAAAAAAAGGCCTTTAACCTTGACGCCAGCGACCCATGCTCGTCTGCGTTTCTGGCATAAAAATATCGGCATCACGGCCTTTGCCCTACGTTGTTTAACTTTTGTCTCAAGTTTTTTTATTAACAGGCCATCTTCAATGCCATAAGTGTCTCATAACATCATAAAGCCAGGTGGAAGTGGTACGAATGAGTCGCTTCAAATCAACAGGTGATTGAGAATTTACAGCAATAATTTTACGAGCAAGGTCCGGGCCAAAATGGTAGTAGAGAACCACCGCCAGTTTTCCCAGATGTCCTCCCCAAAATTCGCCTAACAAGACTTGATCACGAAATTTGCGAAAATATTCGATGACCGGATGGTTACCTTCAAAGCCGGCAGTAAGAAGAAAACAGGCATTAGCACGCAACAAGGCCTCGATCGACTGTGGGGTTTCAGTCAGGGCATTATTTAGACCCGTCGTAAACTGGAATTTATTAACCAATGCAAAAGCAAACGTATAAGGGGTCTCATTGACCAAACTTTTAATGGTGAACAACCCGTTCAAAACTGCCGTATCTTGGGAATAAATAGTGCCGCGAGCGGCGGTCACTGCTGTTCCGGGACACTCATCGTCCACCGGAGCGCCTGTATATTGAAACACCATACTTCGATAAAGATTGGACCCCATCTGTGTAATAAGATCGCCATCTTTGAGTTCGGCCACCAGTCGCTCATCACCTTTGTGAAGTTCCACCAGTTCATAACTCCCCGAAGGCATTTTATCGGATATCTTAAGTGAATAAAACAAACCTTCTTCTGAAGTAGTGATGTTATCCCCAGCGGCACGAACGGTGGAGTCGAGAAAAAAATAAATGGTGAATTCAGCTTCCCGTTGCCCATTAGTTGCAGAAGTGGAAATGGTCGAACAACTGGAACTTTGATTTGTGCAGAAATTACCGAGAGTAAAAATCACATCAAAAGTCGTCACCGCATTTGCAGATGAAGCTATAGTAGTTGAGGTGGAAAGGGTGAAGGCCTCATATACAGAACCATCCTTGATGGCAGCATACAAAGTTTTATTAACGCCTGAATCGTTTTTCAATCGCAAACTGATTTTGACAAAACCATTCGCACTTGGTGGAGTAACAGTGGGCGGTTCAGGCAAGAGTGTACCATCTGAAACCACCGTACAGACTTCCTGAGCTGCGGCGGTGGAACCCAAGGGAATGTAGGCAGTATAGGGCTCCGTTTCTGTTTCTCCCGAGCCAGAACCGGGACCTTCGGCAACCAGGGTCAGGTAACTTACACCATTATTTGAAGCATAAACAGTCGGCTGCGTAAGACTATTGCCCCGGACTTCAGTGGTGGCCCATAAGCGACCGATGAGAAAGAAAGAAAAGGCCAAAAGAAAAAAATTGCTGCGCATAGGAATATGTTTTCAAGGTCTACGGACATATTCAAGGAAAAAAGCACTGAAAAGAATGTTTTCTCAACTTTTTGCCGACTGGCGCAGTTCCGTGGAAGACAAATGCTTATAGGGGTGATCGGATAATTTGATAATTTTGAGGTTAGGATTATGGCCCATGATGGCCGGGAGAACATTTTCTTCTCGAGCGGCACAATCCCTGGGCGCGACATAAAGGGCGTACAACCCTTTGAGTAAATCGGGAGCGCGCTTCCATTTCAAGATCGAATAAAAATTATCTTCTCCAATTAAAAGTGACCGGGAAATACCTTGAATGGTAAGTAACCAATCCACCGTGGGATTTTCATTTTCGGAACCCCAAAAACCCGGATAGACGGCATAAGGCAAATTTTTCAGGGCCCGCGCCAATTCCAACAGCGACTTCAAAAAACATCGTTTTTGTTCTGCTAAACCGACCTTTCGCAGTTTCCACGGATTGGTATCTGGCACCACGACCACATGAGGATTGGGACAGAGTTCAAGGCAGGCGCGATGGCCCTGATGCCATGGGTGAAAAGAACCTCCAAAAAAAATCACATCGTGAGAGTTGGCCCCTTCAAAAACATCTTTAGCACCCAAGATCTTGGGTAACAGAAAAAGTGGTTGCCAAACTTGTTCTTTATTGGCCTGCCTCCAGGCCGTAGGAGCGAGAACCGGCCAACCGAAACTTAAGGCCTCACACACGATGGCCCCATGATCAAACACCAGTTCGGGAATGGAAAGAACTTTGACCCATCCGCAGCTCTCCACCGAAGTACCCGGTTGCAATGACACATTCAAACTTTTTTTCATTACCACCAGAAAAACTTTTGACTCGACGAAACCGCGCGGATCACGCCCTGGAGACGTGCGAGGAGATAATTCGATTAAATCTTCACTCCGAAGCACCAGATGAGTTTCATCGTGAATCTCCCTCAAGGCGGCATGAAGAGCGGTTTCGCCAGGTTTTACAAAACCACCGGGAAGTGCCAAACCGCCGGCGAAGGGAGGAAATTTTCTTTTAACCAATAAGACTTCGAGATGATCGCCATCCCCACTAGGCCCGGGCATGAGCGCAACAATGAGAACATGCTGTAGGGCCGACACTTCGGGCATTATTTAAAATCCCTATCCATCAATGTTTTGCGACCATCCGATCTGGCCCAAACGGCGGCTTCATCACATCGAGAACGAATGATATCGGAAAGCCTTTCGATCACGTCACCGGAGGTGTTAAGTCCGTGACGGGCCTTGATATAACTTTTCAATTTACTGGCAATGACTAAAATATCATGGGGAACTTCGCTGCTTCCCGCGGATTCATTGTTGACTATGATACGTTTTTTGTTGTTTTCATCATTCATAAAAAATCCTCAGCTTTTGTTCCATTCTAGCAAGGTTCAATTTACATGTTCAAATGAAACGACATTTTTTAATTTTTAGTACAGGACAAAAATGATCAATCATATTTTCGATGGTCGAAGGCCTTTTCCGTCTATTTTACTCCGATCCCAAGGTCCCAAAAATCCCCAGATGAGAATCTTTTACATATGAGAAAGGGTCACATTTTGCCAAATTTATAACGTTCGCGAAATTTGGCGTTACAATAATTGCATGAAATTTTTTATCACCCAATTCCGTGTCATCTTTCTTATGTTCCTTTGCACCTCACTGGACTGCTATGCAGACCTGGATTTGTTATGCGAAAAATTAAAACTTGAACTATGCAGTCGTCGCAACTATTCACGTCGCTCCAATGCTTCGATGCCGACAGAGCAAAGTGCCTTCCGCATGAATCCTTCCGCCATCCCGACGGATAAAGGTCTTGGCATCGAAACCATTATTGATGATGGCGACTACAATTTTGGGTTGGTCACAGGCACGGGAAAAGTGGGCGCGGCGGTGGGGCCCAATTCTGTGGATGACTCCTTTTTTGGAAATATGGCGATCGAAGCCGATGCTGAATATCGCACCCGCATGCTGGCCGAAAAAAAATACAAATCACAAAAGACAGTTGTCGCCGGTGCGGTCAATCTCTATGGCGGAGGCGCCAACAAAAAACCCATCAAAGTCAATTTAGGCCTGGCCGGGCGCTATAACAAATATACTAAAAATTTCAGAACAGGACTTGGCGGTGCCTTGGAACTGGGAATTTTTTCGGTGGGCTATTCCAAATATAAGGATGAATATTATTACCTTTCTCCCGATCCAAATGTTACACCCAATACCATTTATCCTTATGAGGCCACCGTCACCACCTTCGGCATGAAAGTCCCCTATTTTGCCATCGACTATTCCCAAGTTAAAAACAAGCTCAATGTCACCGCCACGACTGATCTCGAAACCACCATCAAACTGCTCTCCGGGACTTTATTTTGGCGCAGCTGGATGTTCACCTATGCCACCCGTACAGAAGACAGCTACCGTCCTCAATATGACTTTGAAACTAAACAATTCACTTATGTGAGGCAAAAAAGTCAGTCTTTTTTAGGCCTGCAGTACGCCCACAAAAATAAACTGGTCCTGGGTGTCTTTCACAACTATTACCTGCTGGAGGATTACTCCATCGGTATTACGTGGTTTTTATAGAACTTTCCACCAAGTGACCTTCCAATTTCCCTTTAAGTTTCTCAATCACAAATTGAGAGATCGAAGGCAGGACGTATTGGTCGATGCGTTCCCCCAGCATGGCCAACTCACGCACCAAAGTTGAGCTAATGGTGGCAAAGTGTGGTTTCGTGAACATACAAATAGTTTCAATCTGCTTATTGATTCCGCGATTTCCCGCGGCCAGATCATGCTCTAACTGATAATCGGAAGTATTGCGTAAACCTCTCAGCAGAAAATTGGCCTGCACTTTCTCAGCAAAACGAATGACCGCACCGGAATGTCCTTCGACCACGACATTATTTAATTTATAGTAGCGAACATAAGAGCGCATCATCTCAATGCGATCTTCCATGGTAAAAATGGCGCCCTTTTGGGGATTAATAGCGGCAAGCCAAAACACTTTATCAAAGTGCTGAGCGGCGCGCATCATAATATCGGCATGACCCCATGTTGGTGGATTGCCTGAAATAGGATAGACAACAATTTTTTGCTTCATTCTTGCCTCCATGGGCCACCATTGGGCGTGTGGCATTTCACCTATCTTAACGAAGGCCAAGTTTAAAGGCCATAAATCCTTTCAAGGAATAAAACAAAAAAAGCAGGTAAGACCAAAATCCTGTTTTCGGCGGCCGCAATTTCCCTTGCAGGTAGAGCGACAGCGCCTTTTCTCGCTGTATCTTCCCGGAAGAAGTCCTGGGCAAACTCCCTGGGGCAACAAAAGCGATATGGGCCAAGGGAAGTGAGAGTTGCTCCAGTAACCTGGCCTTAATCTTATTCTTGAGGTTCTCCTCTTGATCAAGGGTAAGGGGGGACCGAATCTCGGCCAACAAATAATTCTCTTCGGTGAGTGTGGCGCGAATGGCCCACCGACCGACTCGCAATTCTTTAAAATCGTAAAGCTGTGCCTCAGCCGTTTCAGCATCCACATTCCGCCCACGAACAATCAAAATATCTTTGGCCCGCCCAGCAATATAGAGTTCACCATCAAAAATAAAACCACGATCCCCTGTGGAAAAAAAACCATCCCTTTTATCCAATGGTGCGTGCAAATAGCGTTCAATGATTGCGGGGCCTTTTGCCCAAATATTACCTACCTGCCGCTCTGGTAGAACTGAGCCATCTTGATCAAGCACTTTTATTTCGACATTTTTAATTGGAAAACCAACCGATGCCAGAGTTGCCCCTGCCGTTTCTTGCGCCTCTTGGCGTGCCAGATTTGTGGCCAAGGCCTTGGCTTCAAAAATTTTAAATCGCGCTCCATGCCCCAATTTAGGAAAAGTCAGGGCCAAAGTGGCTTCGGACATACCATAGACCGGCATAAGCGCTTCTGGCCTTAGGCCCACACCTCTAAACCGTTCGATAAAAATTTCCATCGTTTCCCGGGAAACTTGTTCCGCTCCACACAGGGCAACTCTGAGGGATGAAAGATCCAGTCTTCTCAACTCCTCCTCGCTCACCCGTTTGGCGGTTAGGCCATAAGCAAAATTGGGGGCCACCGTGATGGTTGCTCTATTTTTGGAAATGCTTTCCAACCAAAGGGCGGGTCTGGCCAAAAAGTCCTCTGGTCGAATAAGGGCCATATTAGATTTCACACACAAGGCCGAGAAAAATGAACCGACCAGACCCATATCGTGATAAAGCGGCAGCCAAGAAACTCCTGAATCGACACCGGGTATGACCTTGAGTCCTTCACTGATACTCTCTAAATTGCTTTGCAAGTTAGCGTGCGTGACAACCGCAGGACGAGTTACTCCGGTTGTGCCCGAACTAAATTGGATAAAGGCCGGTTGTCGTGAATCACGGGACTTGCTCCAGTCTGGACATAATTTTTCTCTTCCTTGGCACTCTTCAGGTATCAGCAGATTTACGGCGGATGCAAGTTTTGTCAGAGGGCCATAGAGCGGGGCCTTCAAGGCCTTAATCGTGATCAAAACTTTCGGTTTTAACATAAGGAGCTGTTTTTCCAAATGGATTAAATACTCATCAATTTTTCCCAAGATTAGAGGAGGATAGAGAGCACATGGAACGGCTTCACACAACATCGCGCCTAAAAAAAGCCGCACAAAATCAGGCCCATTGGGCAATACCAGGGCAACATGATCTCCCCGACATACTCCGGCCGATTCCAAATCGCGAGCGGTTTCCAAGGACTTGCTGACCAGTGTTTGATAGCTCCAAAATGTGATTGACCCGTTGCGATCCACAAAAGAAACGCCCTTTTTCTCTTCATGAAGAAATTGTTCAGAATAGTTCCAAAAATTATACACGCGGCTTATCTCCGGTAAGTTTTACCAGAGCATCAACCAGATCGCTCACGGTATTTAATTCATAGGCCCAAGGAGCATCAATTTTTACTTGCAAACGATTTTCCAATTCCACCATCAAGGTGAGACGCTCCAAGCTGTCTAAATTCAATTCACTTAAGGCGAGCTTTTCAAAATCGGCAGGTGGGGTCTTGCCCAATTGTTTTTGCATGATCTCTTTTAAGATGGCTATGACATCTATGACATCATGGGTGTTGTTCATAGTTTTTCCTCCGATAGGGTGAACGCCATCTCTTCTAATTTCACACGTTGCATGAGGACCAAGAAATTGGACAAGGCAAATACGATGGCCGTCCACCAAAGTCCGCCCAGCATGGGAAGGGCCCACAATTCCAAGATCACCCCGAGATAATTGGGATGTCCAAAATAACGGTATAATCCACGCCTGATCGGAGGATATCCGGGAACGACAAAAACTTTGGTCGCCCAACGTTCTCCTAACACCAGCATAGAATAGATTCGTAGAGTTTGTCCGATAACGATCATCAGTACGGCCAAGGCCATACGACTTTTCCCTGGAGGTTCATAATGCCAAAAAGCTTCGCCCATGAGAGCGAAAAAAAAGGTGGTATGAAGAATCTTCATGTGCATATAATTTTGCGCACCTATTTCATAAGCACCTTTTTGCTGTAATTTTTTTTCGTGGGACGATGAGAGATAGAGTTCACCAAAACGTTGCAAGACGATCGCCATGACTAAGACAAAATGGCCTAATGGGGACAACATTCTAGAATTCCGCCTTCGGCACAAAACGCCGGACCTAAGGCAAAGAAATATCCCCGTCGATTGGCACGAAACTCGGAAGATGTTTTAAATAGTTCCAAGACGTTCCAAATGGAAACGGAGCTCAAATTGCCATGTTGGCGCAAACTTTCCCAACTCAAAGCAAAAGTGGAACGCAAGTCAGGCAATACTTCGCTCAAGGCCTGCAACACTTTAGGACCACCGGGATGGCCAATGATAAAATCCGGCGTAATCTCGCGGGAAAACTTCTGACGCACATTATTTAGCAACGGTGGCACTTCCCTACTGGCGATAGTGGCCACATCTGAACTCAAAACAATCTTCAATCCGTCCTGCGCAATATCCCAACCCATAACACGTTCTGTGTCCTTAAAGAAGGCCGACTGTCCTCCCAGATGTTTAAATCTCGCCTTATGACGTAAGGGATGCTGTTCTCCACACATTAAGACAACCCCGGCGCCGTCACCGAATAAGGCAGCGGACACCACGTTGGCCATTTCACTCTCCTGCATACGCATCGTCAGGGAACATAATTCTACCGATAAAATCAACACTAATTCCTTCGGATGTCCCGCTAAATAATCAGCGGCGCGATTTAACAGAGAAGCTCCGGCCAGACAACCTAGCCCAAAAACCGGTAGGCGTTTCACCGATGGAGCAAAAGAAAAGCGATTCATCAGTCGTGCTTCAATCGAGGGGACGGCAAAACCAGTCACTGAATTACTCATAAAAAGACCAATTTCACCGGGATCTAAATTAAAATCTTCAAAAAGATCAGTCAGGAGTTTTGCACCAAGTTCCAAAGCCCCTTCTAACCATATTTTTTGGCGGATTTCCCAATTGTTGATTTTCTCATATTGGCCTAATGGTCGAATAAAAGCACGGTATTCAACCCCGGCATTTTTTTGAATTTCCAAAATTCGTTCATAATTAAAAAAATTGGCCTGCCAAACTTTTTTAAGTTCCTGCAAAATTTGATCTTGCGGATACTGATATTGGGGAAATGTCGTGCGCACACCAACAATATAGGTCACAAAAATACCTCGTTGGCCGATAATTTTACGCCCCTTTACCAACATAAATCAAATCTTATGCTAAAATAAAATGCGATTGTTGCGGAGAGAGGGATGAATAATAAAATACCCTGGCTGACTGTATGCGCTAGCGTTGCACTGACACTGACATCCTTGATTGTCACTCTTCCCATGACTCAAGAAAATCCCGAAAAACTATTTTTAAGAGATCAACAACTTCGAGACTTTGAACTCTATTCCAAGAAAATTGAAGAGCGCGAAATAGTGGTGGGTTTGGTGAAAGTAAAACAGTCACTCTTTCAAAATTTGCAATTCTCCGATGATCTCACTAATCAATTGACAGAGGTTTTATCAGATGAACAGGTAACCGTTCACTCCTTTCGCTCTCTCTATGGCAAGCTTTTCGGTTCAATTCAAGATCAAACTCAGCTTGTCGCAAAAGTTTCGACAATTATTAGACAAGTAAAACTTCTACCCTTGCTCGGCCATGAATACGTCGCCCATCTTTTTGTTTTAGTTCCCAATCTCTCTTTAAATGACAAGGATGCCATTATCAAAAACATAAAAACGATCTATGCCAAACATCCCCATCAATATTTTTTAAGTGGTCTGAGCATTATTAATCAGGGTTTGAATGCAGAATCAAATCAAATCAAAAACCGGCTTTTCCCCATAATGTTTGTCATGTGTTTTTTCCTTCTGTGGTGGATGACCGGAAAATTGATGCCAACCTTGGCGGTATTTATACCCGCACTTATGGCCAGCGGACTAACCTTGCTCAGCATTCAAATTTTTTTCGGCAGTATGAACATGATTAATTCTGTTCTACCTCTTTTCACCTTTGCCATTAATGCTTCTTTAGGCCTGCACCTCTTGTTTTCTTTCTCGGATATGTCTGAAGATTTTATAAAGATGCTCAAACTCAAGGCCATACCGATCACGCTCATGATTGGAACCACTTTTATCGGATTAGTTTCACTGGTGGTGAGTGATCTGGTGATTATCCGCCATTTCGCCCTTCTGGCCGGCGGTTTGGTCATCATCACGGGCCTCACCCATCTCATCTTCGCCTGGGCCTTCTACTCCCTTTTTCCTTCTATCGGCCAGGCCCGACCTCTTCATTTTTTCCAGCGCTGGCGTGATCTACTCCCGCCCACTCGCCCCACCTTTTGGGCCCTGACCTTGATTACCATCATAGGAACTCTCTGTATTCCCTTTATTCGTCTTGAAACTGAAGCCGCCCATTATTTTAATCAGGAGACCCATCCCATCGGTCAAGGAATGAGAGAAATTGGCAGCACTATCTTTGGCAATCCCAATATGGAAATTATTCTGGAAAAAAAATCAGGCGAATGGGAGCTGCCGGATTTGGAAAAGATTCACCAACTTGAAAGTGCACTCCTTGCGTCTTTAGGCAACACCTATAAAATTCTCTCACCGAATCAGTTTCTACTGGAGGCCAATGGGCTTTCGGGTGTGGGCATGATACTTCCAACATCACTTCTATCCTACCCCATTCTCTTAGGACAAATCCTGGGAGAGACCTATACAACCTATTACAAGAACAATCTCTATCGTCTGACTCTGATGGGCCCGATTCTAAGTGCCTTGGAATTTGAGACTTTCGATAAAGCGGTAGCAAAAATTGTGAGCACTCAGATGACGGGAAGTGAAATTTCGTATCAGTTTACCGGAACGGCCTATCACTTAAAACGTTCACAACTCAACTTGGTCAGTATTCTGGGGATGAGTTTTTTGAGTTCCCTGATTATTATTACATTGGCGGCATTTCTCTTTAATCGAAACATGCTTAAAACCCTGATCTTCTTCGCCGTCAATCTGTTTCCCTTACTGGCCACCTGTCTCTTTATTAAAATCTTCAACCTGTCCTTCAATATTGCCACTGTCATGACATTCAGTATCGCTCTTGGCCTTGTGGTGGATGGAACTTTCCATTTACAACATGCTCATGAACATTTGCCTCCTGAACAAATTTGGTTCAAGGTAAAATATCCCGTTTGGGCCAGCACTCTCGTCCTCTCTTTAAGTTTTGGAGTCCTGGCCATCAATAGTTTCCTACCAATTCGTGAATTTGCCTTGGTGTTAGTATTCAGTATTTTTCTTGGGATGATTTTTGATCTGTATTTTCTAGATGCTGCGGTGAAATTATTTTCCCGAACTAACCGCGCACCAAAAGATTGATGAGAGCATAGAACTGATCAGTTTGCTCGATCACCCTGAGCATGGGAAATTGCTTTCGCATGTCAAAGATTCCCAGCCCCAGCCCAAAGGCCTTTTCTTTAAGCGCATAGGAAACATTCGAATTCCCTTCACCGCTGTGCACGGCCACAATCACACCCGTGCCAGTGCTCTGCTGTGCATAGACACCCGTAATGGGAGAACCTTTCGTCAATTTTTTGAGTTCAAGACCACCCGCCCCTGCGGTTACCGTTGCTCCAATCCCTACACCATCGGCAACTTCAGGCGCCAAAGCAAGAAAACGTCGCCCATCTTGAGCTTCGCAACGAAAGGCCTTAAAACCTAGGCCAAAGGATAATCCGATGCCGACAGAAAGGCCCAAACTCACAAAGCGACAATTGCCATTTGGATTCAGCAGCGTGGCCACCACGTCGACCACGGGCGCGGGATAGTTGGGTGCCAGTTCGGCCAGCTTTCGTTCCATCGCGCTACGATCGGCTTGTGCCATGGGTGCTTTCTCTTTCAATTCGAGGAGACAGGCCTTGCGCAATTCATTCAAAAGTTGAGTATCATCAATAATCTCACGAGCGCGTTTGACATAAATAAGTGCTACAACAACAGCTTCATCGCCGCCTTTCGCCTGCTCAATAAAGCTCCTGGCACAGGCCAAAATTTTAGAAATTTCTTTTATTGTTTCACTATTTTTTCGCATCCCCTTGGGCAAACGAGAGGCCCAAGCGGCATCAGCGAAAATGCTGGCAAAAAGGCAAAGAAAAATAACAAATTTGTGCGCCATCATTCCGACATCCAATTTTGTGATTGATTGAAGATGGCCACTTTATGCCCTGCGCATCACAACGCGTCAAGTGCTTTCTATTCATAATGATTTTTTCTCTTTGAATGACCGGAAAAATCAGTGCAAGCTGTCCGATTGAAAAAAGAGCGTCCCCATGATACGAAGGCCAATCACTAAAACCCGTTGAAATCATGAAATGAACCCCAAAGAGCTGAGCAAAGGCCAAAAAACAGCGTTGAGAATTCTGGAGGCCGCGGCCCGTTGTGTGGCAAAAATTGGCGCCGAAAAGACATCCATTACCGCCATCGCCCAAGAAGCTAAATTAAAACGTTCACTGATCGCCTATCACTTCCCCAAAAAAGAAGATATTTTTTATCAAGTGATGAAACACATCATGGTGCAATTTGGACGGAGCTTTCTTCCTTCCCGCCCCCAACCTACTGCCAATACCAAGCAAGAAAAACAAATCCTGCTCGACTTAGTCTCGGCGTATATGGATTATTTCCAAACTTATCCCCATTACTTCCACTGCTATCTTCACTGCTTCTATCTGGCTTCGGTTCACGAGCACTATAAAAAATTAAATACACGTATTTTAAAGAGAATCATTATCCGTCTTCAAATCAAAATCAAGGCCCTGACTGAGTCCCAGGGACTGATCGTCCCCATGCATGATATTGAAGATTTTGCCAATATCATCTACTCAAACTTACTGGGCACCATCATGAGTTATTACACCGTTATTCAGACCCGACCCTATGAGGAATATAAAAAGCATGGAATCAATATCTTATTCACGGAAATTGATCTCTTCTTGGAACGGGCCAGAACTTCCCAAACAACCAAAACTCAGCGGTAAGGATAATATTTCCAAATCTCATGAGGTACAAATTTGCGTTCTCGCGATAACTGTTGTCCCCAAGTCGTTTCCGCCAAAACATATAACAACTCTAAAAAAATAACGTATGTCACTCCCCAAATATGGCGTTTTGGGGATGTCGTCGTCTGATCATCGGGACTATTTAATAAAAAACTGGGCAACGTTAAGGTCATGCCTCGAAAGGAGTGTGGGCTTTGAGCAAAAAAAGATGGGTTAAACGCCTGCTCAACCGCTATCCAGTGAACCTCTTCGACTTCTTTTCGATCAAGTTTCAAATGAGGTACATCATGGAGAAAAAAAACATAGGGATGAACGGTTAACTCAGGCGACACTCTGGGTGAATAGGCCTCTAAAGTACCCAGGGCCTCATGCTCGCGCAATTGTATTCCAATTTCTTCCAAGGTTTCTCGCACAGCTGTCTCGGCAATGGTCTTATCCTCTTTGTCCCTTCGACCGCCTGGGAAGGCCATGTGTCCAGACCATGGATCATCGAAACGTTCGGCCCGTTTAATAAATAAAATCTCCGGCCCCCCACTGGCAGCATGGCCTTTCAAGATCAGAGAGACGGCGGACTGCTCTCTCTCGCCGGTATTCTCTCGTGTCACCACCCCAAGTTTATTTTTTAGCTGCTTATGCCATTCGGTTGTCATGCTGATTTATGGGAAAGTAATTTTTTTTGAACACAGGTATTGGTGGCAGCCGCATGTGAAGGCCTGTCCTCCTTCGGAAGTACATTTTGCGGCAAATTGCTCAGCCTGAGTATAGTCCATCGTACAGACAATTATGCCTCTCCGCTGGCTTGGGTGCAAACAAACAAAAAGGGGCCATTCGGCCCCTTTTAAAAATAGGTGTGTGCAGGAATATTTTACAAGAAAAGCTGGCCCATAATTTTAGTCATGTGCTCAGGTGTGGTCTTATTAACTTCAGCCGCCTTTTTGATCAAATTCTTCATGTCAGCGAAATTACCGTCATTCTGCTGTTGGAAGGCCTTCTTAACTTGCTCCATATTGACGCCCAAAAGCTCTTCCGAAAAGGCATCGGCATCACCGCGGGTCAGTTCCCGCGCCTGCAGCTTACGCCAATGAGTGGCCATTTTTGCCACTTTTTGTGAGCGATCCTGAGACAATCCAAAACGCTCAACTAATTGACGACTCAACTGGCCGATAACAAATGACTCTTCAATAGCGCCGCGAAGTTCGAGATCTTTAGAAGAGATTGACCCCTCTTCTAAGGCATAGGCCTTCAAATTAACACCAGCTTGTTTAAGCGAGCGAATGCGCTTGAAATCAAACATGTCGTTGTAAACCATGGATACCAATTTCACGCTTGGATTGATTTTCTTGCCAGGTTTTTCGGCGGTAATGGAAAGACCGTATTGGCCATCATAGTGACCATCGCTATAACCGGAATCATAGCCAGAATCATAACCAGAATCGTAACCGGTATTTGAACCGTCACCATAACCGGTGCTGTATCCACTATTGAATCCGTCACTATTACCAGAGGTATATCCAGAGTTGTACCCGGAAGTATAAGTACTGGCGACTCCACTATTATATCCATTGCTGTAGCCATCATTATATCCGTTAGTATCACCATCAAAATAACCGGAGTTATAACCAGAACCATAGCTGCCATTGTAATTAGCGGTATAAGAACTATTATAACCGCGAGTGTACCCGGCAGCATCGCCAGAACCATAACCAACGGTATAGCCATCACTGTAACCATTGTTGTAGGCATTAGTTACGTGGGCAGGATCAGCGCCATCCACCAGGCCATCGCCATAACCATTGTTGTAACTATTGTTGTAGGCCGTACCGTATGCGGCGGCATCGCCTTCGGCAAAACCGTCATTGAAACCATCAGTACGCCCATCATTGAATCCGGCGGTGGCACCGGATGAAGCGCCGGCGCCTGAACCAGTGGTAAAGCCACTGTTATATCCCGCCGTCTGCCCCAGACCATAACCGATCGTCTCTCCTTGAGAGAAACCTAAGTTGTACCCGACAGTATATCCCTCGGCCAATCCCACGACGTGCCCGTCAGTATAACCAGTATTATAAGTGGCCGATTGAAAGTACGTTTTGGCGTCATTGTAACCTTGCGTATAACCGGCGTTCTGTCCGTTGGTGTAACCAGTTTGATACCCCTGAGTATCACCAGCGGTGTAACCTTCGTTATAACCATCACGAGCACCATCACTCAAACCTTCCCGATAACCGGTTTCTTCACCTTGTTTAAAGGCCTCGTCATATTTAGATTTACAGGCGGTGAAATTCAGCATCGCTCCCACTAAGAGAAGCGAGGTTGCTTTTTTTAATATTTTTGTTGTTAGCATTGCACTCAACATATACCACTCCTCTTAGAAAAAGATTTTGCCCATGATTTTTGAGATTTGCTCAGGTGTCGTTTCATTGGCCTTGGCGGCCTTTTCGATTAACACATTGAGATCCTGCGAGTTGCCTTGCAAGGATTTCTTAACTGCCACCTGCACGTCAGTCAAATTCACACCAATCAAATCGCGAGAAAAAGCGTTGGCATCTTTTTCTGTCAGTTCCCGCCCTTTTAACTTGGACCATTGATCGGCCACCATGGCCACGCGCTCGGCACGACTGGCAGAGAGCCCGAATTTGTCTACGATTTGGCGGGTAATCTGGCCGATTTTATAGGCCTCTTCCAGCGCCGCTCGCTGTTCTAAGTCACGTGCACGCAAACTGCCTTCTTCCGCCATGGCACCGGCAGATGATCGACCTGCACCGAATTTTTTAATTTTGGAATAATTGACCAATTCTTCTTGAAAGAGAGAGGCCAAGCGTACTGCGGGATTGACTTTTCTTTTCACCGCTTCGCTATCAGACAACCCGGCCTGGCCGTCCGAGTATCCGTCGTCGTAACCGTCTCCGTAACCATCATTGAAGCCCACATCAAAGAAGTCATTGAAACCATCGTTATTGCCGGCGTTATAGCCGCTGGTATAACCGTCGTTTTGACCGTCAGTATAACCATCATTGTAGCCAATCGTGACTCCGTCAAAACTTCCGTCGCTGTAACCGTCGCTATGACCGCGGTTATATCCATCGGCATCGCCATCGACGTAACCGTCATTATATCCGTCAGCGCGACCATCGTTTCTTCCTGCGACTGCGCCATCAATCACGCCGTCGGCATGGCCATTGGCATCGCCATCGGCATAACCATCGGTGTGTCCGTCATTGTATCCGGAATTGTAAGCATTATTCACGGCGGTGGCATCGTAAGTATCGTTGAAGCCATCGGTATGGCCGTCATTGTAGCCGTCAGTATTGCCACGGTTGGTTCCGGCAATTGTTCCGGCAGCTACGCCACTCCCATGCCCTGCTGTGTAACCGCTATTGTAGTTGGGGGTATAGGTGGAATTATAACCAGCGGTAAATCCGGCGTTATAACCGGCCGTCTGCCCATTGGCGAATCCATTGTTGTAACCCACTGCTTGACCGTCGGTGTTCCCGTCGGCGAGACCAAGGGTCTGTCCTTCAGTGAATCCAGCTGCACGACCGGCATTGTATCCATTGACATAATCGGGAGTTTTATACTCTAACTCACCTTGAGCGTAACCTTGGTCGTATCCCACGGTCACACCATCAGCATAACCTCGGGCCTCCCCATTGGCCTCACCAGCAGCAAATCCCGAGCCATAACCACCAGCATGACCCACATCATAACCACTGCCATAGCCTACCTGACGGCCCTCTTCAAAGGCCTCATTCCACTTCTTCTGGCAACCGCCTAGAAGCGATAAAGAGATCAAAATTACAGGAATCTTTTTCATAGTGCACCCCTCGACATTGATGATGTCCACTTGTTTTTGCCCACTCCTGACGCAAAAGCCTAGTACTCGTACTAAGTTAGTCAGCTTTGTTCAAATCTTTTCTGGGAAATTGCAAAAAATGTGCGCCGGGTGGCGCGGTGGAGGTCGATTTTGGGCGACTCTGGCGCCAAAGTGACACCGTTTTTTCAGGCAGTTAGGTCAAACGTGAGGATAGATGAACTCCATGTGGCGAGAAGGCGATCAGGTTGCTATTTCTTGACCTTCTTCAAAAATTCTTCTTTTTCCTTCTGATATTTTCCCTCTTCGGGGGTGATTTTGGGAGTTTCTGGCCCGGCCTCTTTTTTTCTAATATTGGGGCCTAGGGGGGCGATGGTTTGCCATTCGGTATCTTCTCCACTGGTGACCGGTGCTGCTTTATCATTCCCATTCGCCTTTTCATTGGGAGCCAATATGAGTAGAGGGCCAGCATTTTCTTCTAGGTCTTTTTGATTATTGGGAGTTTTGATGACACTAGCTCCGTCATTCTCTTGGACATTAACACCATCGGTTGGTTGGGTTCCCAATTCTGCTTGTTGCCTTTGTCTTTCAATACGTGCCAGTTCGATAAACTTATTTGGATCTAATTTTATTCTTTGCGTACCTTCTCTTTTTTCCTTCTTATCTTTCCGTGCCTTAACTTTATTGGCCACTTGGGCAACAATACCCATTTTCTTCTGGTATGCTTCCGTTGAACTTATTGTGTTGTAGTACTCCTCTGGTATAGCATAGGCTCTATCTATTCCTGTCATAGAAAAAAAAACAATGCCAAGGAATTTGATCGTAATTGTTTTCTCCCGTATGTTCATAGTCAACACCTTTTACCTTCTGAGAATGAAATAATTATTGAGAGCTTCGCCTGATTCAACCGGACTAATCTTTTTAAAGGGCCATGTATCTGGCCCCTTCAAAACTAAAAGAGCGTCAGCCTGTTCCTGGATAATCCTCTTCAGATTGGGAACAATTGCAGTCATATTCCATTTCTTGCCTATTCTGGCCACCTTACATTTGAAATATGTGCCATCCAATTCTAATGCTACGTTTTCTTCCCCCCTTAAAACTGCCTGCAATTGAGACACTTCGCTCACAAGTTTCAACACATCTTTTAGCCAGATAGATTGATACTCATCTGATTTGTGTGAAAAACAAGTTTGAAGCTCTTTTTTTAGTTCAATATTTTCAGCCAAACAATTGACATACTCGTTATAGGTTAATTCTTTAAATTTTTTATTAATGGGACAGACAATGGGAGAACTTTCTACATGCTCATCCCAAATAAAATATGATCTTCTTTTTGGGATTAGAGTCCCAAGACATTCTTGCCAATTTTTTCCAGCGAAGCATTTCTTACCTAAAGATAAAAACTGCAGAAGATTTTTGTCGAGATCAAAGAGTTTTTTTATTATGATCGCATCCGTTTTCTTTCGTGATAATCTATTCAACCAAGATTGCTTCAGTTTTGGTAGTTCCCCTACAAATTCCATTCCTTCAAATAATTTGACTGTAACTTGGTTCCCTTCTTTTTTTGTATAGGGGATAGATAGTAAAATTTTAACTTCACCAAATTCAAGACCTCCATCATAGGTCTTAAAAGGTACCCAACTTGGACAGCCTCTAAGCATCACTCCAGCGCCATGATTTATCCCGCTATTATACTTCCGATAGGACCAAGAACAAATCAATTTGCCATTAAGGAAGACTCCATCCTTGGTCAAGCTCAATTCTGGGAATCCTGGGGTGGCGCTTTTTACGGGCACCAGCTTTATCTGCGGAGGAGTTTTTTTAATTCTTAGAATGCGTTTTGGCGGTGCTGGTACATATCTGCCGCTCCCTGGCAAATTTGCAAGGGCCGGAGGATCGCCTTCGCTCATAATTTCGTAATATAAAACATATTCGGCACTATCTAAGGTATTTTCAGGGAAAATCTCCCCGGAACGAACCTCGATAGCTAAATACATAGTGAGACAAATAAATAATGTATGCGATATCCTCATGGCTCTTCTTGAATATCGGGTTTGGTTAAGTTTGCCTGTTCCTGTTTTTTGACAGTCATTTTGTCCTCTCCGCCGGCCCCTGCTGGCACTCCAGGCTTATAATTTGGCTGTTGCTTTGTTTTCTCGAGTTCTTGACGTGCCTTTTCCTCCCTAGATTCTTCAGGCGATAATAATGTCAACCCATTTGAACAATCATAGCCGCCTCGTAAATTCTGGATACAGGTAACGCCGTCAATTGCTTTGACGGTTACCGGCAAAGTTAACAATAGGATAATGAAATAGAAATTTTGCATATATAAACCCCAAAAAATTGCTAATCATTAAAAAAAGAAGTCGCTTGCCTCACGCACTCCCGCCAATAGAAGTTGATATAGTTATTGGTATCCCAGCACCAAGAAGAGCCTAGAACCTGTAATCTGGCAACATGGTATTGGCCTTGGACAGTATCAACGCGTTGAGTGGGATAAGCATTATCTCTTGTCGCACAATACTTTGTATTACCAATCGATTCCGTCCAACCTGCTCCACACGCTAGAGAGTCTCCGACAGTTGCACAACAAGAACTGTCAGTGCAACAACCCGAACCTGACGCCTCCACATTAAATCTCCTTTTCCGTACGCATTTTATATCACCATCAGGCTGGGAAGCGAGTTCTATGCACATTTGGACATGATATTGATTGCCAATAATATTTTGTTGTGTCGGTGCATTTGAAATACTGGGCAATTTTCTACACGCCGTACCGCTGGTAACAGAACTGCCAAGAGCATACAAAAATTGATCTGATGGACAGGTAAAGTCCGGAATATCGTCATACCAATCAGTAAAAGCGCAATATTTGTTAGTGTTGTCCCATGACATATAAGAGAGAGCGCCGTCTGGAGACTCGCGGTTTACTTTAAAACGAGAACACAGATATTCCAGCATGGCGTATCCAAAACTGTTCTCTGAAACTCCATAAACAGCTTCAATGATATTCTCAGAAAGCAGCTCCCATTTAGTCGTGCTAACGCTCGCCACTATTAAATTCCTAATATAATCCTCGGTAACTACTCTTGACCAAGCCCCGACCTGCCCTTGGCGTGTTTCATAAATCTGTAGCCAATCTCCCGACGATATTCGCAGGTCATCATCCAGGGCCTTATATAAAGTAATTGCCGTTAAAGAATTATTGAAGCTCAATGTAGGATCCGCAGTTGCGCTCTGTGACTCTATGCGAAGTGTTGGGGCGAACGCAGCATCGGGGTCAATTAACGTTAAACGGTTTGCCTGAACTCGAAATCTATCATTGGCTCCAGAAACATCGAGCGTCACACCGTTGTTTCCTCCTCCCATAAAATCTAATTGAGACGTATTACTATTAAACGAAATGTCACCGCCTCCATTGATCAGCAAAGCTCTATTTCCATTAGCTGCATTTATTTGCACAGAAGTTGCTAACGCTGCTGAATTTGCATTAAGTGTTGTTATGACATTATTGACGGTTAATCCATTATTTCCTGTGATCAATTGCCCAAAATAACCCGATCCCACACCGCTTAGATCTCCGGTAAAATTAACATGACCATTGCCTGTTTTTAACGTAAGAGTTCCAATACCCAGGCTTCCCCCCATGGAAACATTACCCGTTGCTCCACCTGTTATGGTTCCGGCATTTCCCACTCTCACATAATTTGAGAAGATGGCCCCACCATCATTAGGAGCACCTACAAGTGCGCTTGATGTCCCAACAGACAGTGAGCCAAGAATATCAACACTTCCTGCCCTGGTAGGGGCCATATTTACACCAATGGCGCCTCCTACTCCACGACCTGGTCCGGTATTTCCCGCATTTGTAATAAGCAGATCACCATCTAAAGTCAGCGCTGATGGTAATTGTGCCGCCGGAACGTCAGGCATGGGCGCAATATTGGCGTTATCACCAATCCTAATATTATGACATTCAGCTCCCGCTAGACCGCCGTTCAAAGCACTACATGTGGCACGCACGTACTCGGCCTCATCAGAAAAACAATCAACAACGTTTCCTGCACCATTTAACACAAACTGAACTCGAAACTGTTCCACTGTCGTCATTGAACCAAGTGTCGCCCCTTGAGTTCCTTGCTTGGTGAAATTGAGGCGGACTACGCCGATTCCTGGGGTTAGACCGTCATTAGGATTGGCAGTGCCGTCCTCATCAAAGATTTGAAGACTTGTAAACTCAATTCGACCCTGCCCGCCTGAACCATAAATCTGTCCTGGTCCTGGCGCGGCGACAACGCCGCCGTCTGCGTTATAGATGGTGCCGGCCGCAGGTGTCGCCCACGTCAAGCCAGGTGCAGCACCAGTGCCTGTTACCGTGGCAGGGGCCGGGTTAAAAGGAACACCAATACTGGTGCCGCTCCCGGTCCCGGTATTGATGAATCCAGCGGCAAATGTTCTACGACAACCCGTTCTGTCACGGAGGGCAAGCCTAATTTCATAGGCAAGACTTTCTCTCTCTGAGGTTTGCGCAATGGCCTTCTGCCCCCTCTGCATATTGGACATCATCTGCATGACACCCATGGAGATAATCCCCAGCATGCCTGCAGCGATCATAATTTCTACCAGTGAGAAACCTCTTTCGCCCGGGAAAAATTTACCAAAAAATGCCTTCACAAAACTTCCTTATGGTTACGAAACACTTGCAGATTATTGTTATTGCTGGTCGATGAATTTAATATTGAAAGTGAACTGAGGAGGTAGGAGAAAGAGGCGGGAAGAATAAAAGTAAATACAGGTGGAGGAATAACTCCACTCAGGCCAACCATAAACAGATCTTGGTGCAAAACATCCGAGGCCGGCAAGATGCCCCCACCGCGTGGGGTTGGTGGCCAGGACTGAACCGTGACTGCAGGACTGAATACCTCGACTTGCTCAACACTGCTCGAGCTGATGTAGGAGACAACCATACTGATACTGGTGGTTGCAGCCGCGCTAATTTGCAGATCAGAATGCTTCTCCACAGGGGCCTGGAAAATGTGCGAGAAAGTGAACATCGCGAGTCCAACAATGCCCCCTGCGATCAGCGCCTGAAAGAGGCCGGACTGTCTGAAAAATGTGGTAAGTCCCGAAATAGTCATGGATAACATTGTAATCTGGTTTGAAATTCTGCACGATAAATAAATAAGGTGTTGTTTTTGGGTTGGGACGTTGCCTTGAACTGACATTTCATAGGAACTTGCTTGCCTATTTTTTGAGGCGTTTTTTGTACTCCTGAAACCCCAAAAAACTGGCCATCCCGAAGTATTCCAAAATATACACCAGGGTAAACAGCCAGCGCGGAATCTCATTTTCGGGCCATTCAAGACCTGTGATCCAGAAATACAGGTCATCGATAAAGAACAAGGGACACAAAAAGAGAAAAAGGGAAAAGATTAAGGAAAATATTACCGCCGCCAGTTTGTCGTGAGACTTGACCAACACGCTGTATTCACCAAAGATTTTTTTGTGATAATGCATATAAAAAGCATGAATGGTTCCGAACAAAAGTAAGGCAGAAATAACAAAGACGATCGGTGGAATAGCTGTTCTCATAGACAAGCATTTATTTTACACTGCTTTCACCAAACCGGGAGAGGAATGTGGCCGAACAAGTGTCCGCGCTGCAAAGTCAACATTGAGTTTATTCAGCGTAATTCCTTAAATGGGCGGGCCGTCCCTAACCCTAACGCGGGGATGGATTTTGTGTAGGCATTGGAGTTGGCGCTTGGTAAAGAGGGCCGAGCACGGTTTTTGGGTCCATCGTCAAACATTGGGCCTTGACTTTGGCGCATTGTGATTTTTGTTGGGCCGAGGGGTTAAAATCGGGGGCGAGGTTTCGCAGGCATTGGCGTTCAAAATCTTCACAGGCAGCGACACAACGAGGGTCGGTAGAACATGTATTTCCGGTAGAGGATATACTCAACAACCCACTGGAAGTACTGGTTTTATTAAGAGATTCTTTTCCACAACCGTAGCCGAAAAGTATCAGACAGAGAGATAAAAATAATACAAGCATTACAATTCGCATGAGGTGTCCTAAAAATATGCCACATCAAGTGGGCATACCGTTTATTGTACACATATTTTCGCAAGATTTAATGGGGCCAATATTTTCCGTTAGTTTCTGTATATTATTGAATTCAACAAGATTTTTATCTGTAAAAAACTTCTCTCAAAATATTTTGTGATATGATTATCCAAAGTTTTATTATTTTTTAGCAGTTAGTATCGAAAAACGTGGGAAGTTGATATGGGACTCTTAAAGTTGCTTTGTCGGTTTAGACAGACATTTCGGCGCAAGTTAGGCCGAAATAGCGGTTTTACTCTTGTTGAAATGTTGATTGCTGCAGGCATGATGGGGGGATTGGCCCTCGCCTTGACCCAGGTGCTCCAACAGGCCACCAAAGGCAAAAAAGACATCGAATTGCGATACGAATACATCGACGTTCTGAATAGAATGAGAATGTACCTCTCCGACGAAGAGGTTTGCACCAATACTTTTACCGCAACTCCCTTTACGTACACTTCTTCTACGGCCACAAATCCGCTAAACGCCATTATTCGTAGCACCCGAAGCGGTGTGGCCATTACGCCCATCACCTATTATGAAAATTATGTTGCTGGCGTTCCCGGCAACAAAGGCATGATTGACCGCAAGCTCACAATCCAAGGCATGCAGTTGGTGGTCAACCCCAGCGAAATGGCTTCGGCTTGGCCACCAGCTGTTCGTGAATTGCGGCAGATGGATTTGCAGGTGACTTTTCAGCCCGTCAGCCCCCAGGCCATCCTGCCCGGGCCTGCCGTCACCTTGATCACTATAAATGCGGATATTGATACCTCGGGAACAATCCAGGGGTGTTACACCGCTTGGGATACGATGTCTGCGAGCATGTGTGCCGATCTAGGGGGCAGCTGGTATCCAAATAGTACGGGAACTCCGCCTAACCGTTGTGTCCTGCGGGATGTGGTGGCCGATTATGCTTGTGAGGAAATGGGGGGATTGCTTCTGCGCGGTGGGGGAGCAGTGAGAAGAGGGACGCCGACCACTCAACCAGGAAGAGGGACTCCCTTGCCGGGAGACCCAGTGGATAATCCGATAGGTCCCACTGGTCGAGTATGCGATTTGTCCGAGGTCACCAAACGTGATGCTTGCGCTGCTTTTCGGGGAGTCTTCACCTCCGATGCCGGTCTGACCGGCACGAACGATCGCTGCTCCATTGTGAACGTTGAAGATTTAAGGCAAATGGCCTGTACCATGGCCGGAGGGGGTTCAACCTCCCCTGCCAATGGGTATACGACTTTTTCTCCTGACCCGGGGGCTTTCAACGGTTCAGGTGCTGGAAACAGTTATTGTCAGCAGACGACTTTTGGTGCTTGTCGGGCGATTGGGGGAGTCCCCAGCGGGGATACGAACCTTGGAGGTTCGGGCACCACAAACGCTGTCTGTACCATCAACTGTAATCCGGCTTCCACTACCCAGTTTGGCGCCGCCAACATGGCCAAGGCCATGTGCAATCAACAGACATGCACCGATGCCGGAGGTTCGTGGGACAATGTTGGCAAGAGGTGTGGTTTGCATGAAAGAGTAAAGCAACTTGCTTGTACCACTTTTGGTGGAACCTGGACTACCGTGGATCCTTTCACTCCCGATTCGGGAAGTTGTGACTTCAACAACCTTTTCACCACCATGTGTACGGGAATTGGAGGGACATGGGTGTCCGCGCCCACAAATCAGTGCCAGATTGGCGGCGAACGATATGATACGGCCATGAAACGTGCTGCCTGTACGGGGATGGCCCGACGGATCAATACGGCGTACGGGCCTGGGCCTTTGACCTATACGGCGGTTGCTGTGTTCACCCCTCCCACAACATGCACGATTGATTACAGTACCGACTTCACAACGTTTGCTTTCACTGAAGCTAATTATAAATGGAAGTATTCGACCGAGTCGGTGGGACTTTTTAACGGATCTGGAGACTCAAGCAATGTTTCAGGCGGTTCGAAAAATGTGGCGATAGGCTACAATGCTGTGGCCAAGAACGGATATGCCATTGGTATAGGTTATAATGCAGATGCCTTAAATTCCTATAGTGTTGCCATAGGTTATGATGCCAACGCAACCACTTTTTCCCACAACATGGCCTTGGGCTCGCAGTCTACCGCCAGCGGAGATTCTTCTATTGCCGTAGGGCATCTTGCATCGGCCACCGGCTATCAGGCAGGTGCGTTTGGCTACAACGCCAATGCTTCGGGGGATACATCTTTTGCTTCAGGCATTCGGGCCCAGGCCACGGGCGCCTCTTCAACGGCCATTGGCGCCGGTAAGTTTGAATGCATATCTGCGTTGGATTTTCTTTGCTTAATTATGAAGAAAGGGGCCTGTTGCTTCAGTACAAGTTCAGGGCCAGTCGCTTCAGGCAGCCGTTCAAATGCTCTAGGTTTTTCGGCCCTGGCTTCAGGAAGCAGTTCCACTGCGGTGGGGGCGGGGTCCACGGCCAGTGGAACATCCAGTTTGGCGATAGGAGATAGTGTTATGGCCGCAGGTTCCCGGGCGATAGCCATAGGAAATGGGGCCACTGTTAGCAGTAGTTCAAGTAATGGTGTGGCCATTGGATACAACGCCGGGGTGGGTGACAATGTTTCAGGTACCGCTCTCGGGAATAATGCTCGCGCCCAAGGTGGCAACTATACGGTTTCGATTGGGACAAATACAACAGTATCGAGTCCAAGTGGTTGGGCAATTGCGGTTGGCGCTGACTCGAATGCTGCTGGCTATCAGTCGACGGCCGTGGGTGATTTAACCTTCGCCAATGGCGATTCCGCCACGATGTTAGGGGCAGGGGGATCGGCCGTAGCGAATTCCACATCGGTGGGGGCCAACTGTGATAATGGAGAAGGCAACAGCATCCTCCTGTGTTCAGGGGGGGGGCGTTGGGCCAAATATAATGGCGGCTGGTCTTATAGTTCTTCCAGGAAAGTCAAAGAGCATTTTGTTGAGATGGATTCCATGGCGGAATCATTTTTGGAAGGGTTGATGGAGCTTCCTCTTTATCGATGGAACTACAAAGGTGATGCTAAAGAGCATTCGTTTATCGGCCCCATGGCTGAAGATTTTCATCAAGCTTTTGGTCTGGGAACGGATGATACACCCTCTTTTGGAAATATGAGTATATTGATGGCAAGTCCCTCCATTTTCAAAAGAAAATCGACAAACTGGAGCAGGAAGTGAAGTCGCTGAAGAAAGAAGTCCAAGAGCTGAAAAAATCCATGAGGAAGTAATTATGAAGATTGTGTTGAAATACCTGACCCGTCCTAGAACATTTCGGGTAGTCACCTTGGGCGTGGCCCTGTCATGTTTACCGTTTACCTATGCGGACGAAGATGGAAGTAACCAACAGGGAGTTAATGACATCCTTAAACAGAAAGCGGAGGGGTTCGGCCAGAAAAGGACGATGCCTGAGAATGAGGAAAGTGCAAAGGACCAATCTCGCTGGTTAAAATCGGTTATCGATGGTCGCATCAAGCATATGTCGGTGAGTCAACGTTATTCCATTATTTACTCCTCTATTCTTAATTTGAGAATGCGGGCGGAACAGCTTGGGGCCACCTCAATGGCCGGCAAGTTAAAAAGTTTAGAAAATTCAATGGAACTCGCCATTAAAAAAGATGAGCAGGAGAAACAAATGGCCTACGAGAAGGCCATGAAGGAACATGATGAAATTGTTAAAAAACGAAAAGAGAGCTTGCCTAAATAGGTTTGGAATGAGGAGGGAGGTAAAATGAAAAAATTACGTTGTATTCAAATCCTTGCGCTCCTCGTGCCTATGGGCCTTTATGGTTCGGAGCTGGATAAAATATCTACGAGTGATTTAACTTCCCTAGGCGTTGAAGTCACCAATGCACTCGTAGTTGCCAAAACCTACCAATTAGATAGCGCAGCATCGACCTTGGGCGGTATTCAGCAAGATATCATAAATGAAGTCATGAGCCGATACCGAACTGAAGCAAAAAAGGAAATTAGAATGAAAAAGGAACGCGATGAAAAAATAAAAAACTTGGGCCCATAGCCCTCCTCCGTTCAGTGGCCATGACTCTCCTTACAAGTCGTTTTAATTTATGCCGTTTTGGGAAAGATTTTTTTCAAGGGCCGTGTTGGCAGTATTAGCAGGGTTCCTCTGTACCCTTGGTATTCCCAACAGTTTGTTTCATCAGCCAGCATGGCTTTTCTTTATGCCTATCATAGGCAGTGCCCTTTATTATTTTGTCGCGTTATCCTCTTTCGTCGCACCGTTCTCGATTAATAAGAGAGATTTATTTTTTTTACCTCTTGCCTTTACTTTGGGCACATTCATTATCGGATTTAACTGGATTGCGACCGCCATGGGCAACTTCACCACGATGCCTTATTTGCCGATGGCCATTATCTCGATCTTTTTTAATCTTGCACTGGTGTTCCAATATGTTTTATTCCCTGTCTTGGTTTATTTTTGGCACAAGTCAAACCGGCCCTTGATAATTAAAATGCGGAACTCGAAAATTTATAACCATAGTAGACCCGCCTGGCATGCTCTTGTGATAGTGCTGTTGGAAAATAATCTGACTACTTATTTCACTTTTCATGCCGGCCTTAGTTGGAGCTATCTTTCTCCCTATTTGGGCCTTGCACCGGTTGTTGGCGCGGTCGGTTTTTCATTTGTTTCCAACCTGCTGGCGTTCGCCCTTGCAGAATGGGCCCAAAATAAGTTTTATGGGAAGGCATCACCTCGCTTCGAAATAGTGTTTGTTGCAGGTTTTATTTTATTAAATTTAATCATTCCTTTGAATTCATCCCATGAAGAAAAAAAGAGTACGATGATACGGTTAGTTCAGGGCAATGTTAGTAAACCTGTTGAACCCGACTTAGATCTGAATCTGTGTATGAAAACTGACGGAGCCGTTGAAACATATAAAGAACTCAGCTTTATGCCCGGGCCGTACCCCAAGCTCGATTTGATTATTTGGCCGGAAGGCATGTATCCGACGGCCCTGAGTTCCCATCAGTTGATGGTTGAAAATTTTCCCGTACCTGAAATGTTAGACATAATGATTACGACAACAAAGACCTCCTTTCTTGTGGGGGCCAACGACTTCACATATAAAAATGGTGTTCCGAAAAAAAGCGCAGGAGAATCAGGATACGAAAATATTGGGAATTACAATGCGGCCTTTCTCTTCGGAAGAGACAAAAAAATCAAGGCCGTTTATCATAAGAATCGACTCATGCCTATTGGAGAGACATTGCCTTTTGATTTTCTCTACCCCATTGTTGCCCTGTATGCGAGACATGCCAGTAAGGCAACTCCGGGCAAGGGGACGGCTTTATTTGAACTCGACAATGGGACAAAATTTGCGACAGTCATTTGCTTTGAGTCCTTGTTTTTCCATTTAATCAGGAATCATCTCAATGCCCTCCCTGAAAACGTTCATTTTCTTGTGAACATGGCCAATGATTCTTGGTTTGGGAATACCATGCAACCCTGGCAAAACTTTTTTGCTTTAAGGTGGCCCGCGCTTGAAAATGGTGTTCCGTTTATTAGAGTTGCCACAACAGGCATAACAGGTATCATCGAATCGGATGGGACCTATGGGCCGCGTTTACCTTTCAATGAAAAAAAGGCCATTGATATTGTGGTACAAACACCAATAATTGCCAAAACAACCATTTACCGATTTTTGGGCCAGGGAGCGACTTTTTTATTGTTCGCTATTTACATAGGATGCTCCGCAATCCTGAGAAGGTATTTGAGGAGACGGTATTTCCATAACAATGCGGATATTTTACACTGCTTATTCAAACTGGGAGATGAAATTGCGCAATATTGCCAATAAGTGTCCACGCTGCAAAGTCAATCTTGAGTTTTGTTTTTGTGCCGCTTTAGAAACTGTTCAAACCGAAACGGCCGTCGACATTATTATGCATTATAAGGAGCTGGCCTTGACCAGCAACTCCGCCAATCTGGCCCCGCTCAGTATGCCTATGGCGCGCGTGCATGTGCGTGGGCTGCCGGATCTGGACAAACGCCTGGATGTCAGCACCATTTTTCGCTCGGGGTATACCCCTCTTTATCTTTTTCCTCTGGAGGATTCTCAACCGCTTAGCAAGGATGCCATTTTGGAATTAAAGCGGCCCATTCAGTTAATTTTGCCCGACGGAAGCTGGAGGCAAGCGCGCAAAGTTATTGATCGGGAAAAAATTTTGAAAACTATTCCCTGCTTTTCTCTTCGCAACATGCCTCCCTCACAATATAAATTACGGCGTGAGCATTTTGCCGACGGCATGTCCACCTTCGAGGCCATGGCCCACGCCCTCAGTGTGATCGAAGGTGAGGAAAAAACAGCTCCGCTGTTTAAAAATTTCACCATTATGGTGGAACAGAACCTCAAAGAACGGGGGAAAATTCCATGGAAGAAATCAACTGCCGGTCCACCCGGTCTACGAAGATAGCCCGCTGTCACTTACCTCAATTAGAATAAATTTTCGATAAAACAAAAAATCCGCCGGCCCGTGATGCCACAAAAGCCTGGCCAGTTTTAGTTTCAAACGCCGGCCCCAGATCCAGACTCTTTCTTTAATTCGCTTCATGATGTTGAGTAGAAGTTGGTAAAAATCTACTTCTCGCTTTCTTTCCGGCCATTTGGCATCAAAAAAAATCCCCAGCCAAAAATATTGGGATGTTCCCCGACTTCCCATGCGCATGAGTTCCACTCCGGCTTCGAGAGTGGCCTCCAAAAGTTTTGGATACTGATCCAGCAAGGAAAAAGAAAAATTCTGTTGCACTAAGGTCTTGAGCCCGGCAAATAAGACTTCTAAACGTTCGGGGGATTTCGGCAATGTTTCCACTGTTCCTTCCAGCTTGAGAGCGAATTTGCGCGTCTTAAAATTCCAAAGGTTGATAAAATTTCTTTTTTTCAGCACTTTGGGCCTCGAAGGAAAGGTTAATTCTTGTTAGTGGTAAGAAAAGCCGAGTGACTATATGCATTATAGCAAGCCAAAAAAAATCTACAAGGGCCAAGCTACACCTGGCGCCCTAATTAGTGTAAAATGCCCTTAACTTCTAAATACTTATAAGTATGAACTTAGGATAAACCAATGATGAAGTATGGGATTGTAGGTGTGGCCTTGATTTTAGGTGGTTTAATTGCATGGTATGTTTTTAGCAACAACCCAAGCAGCGAAAACGCTGAAGGGGTTGATACTACCAGTAGTGAGAAAAAATCACCAGTATCTGAAAGCACTTCTCCAACCTCCAACCCAGGCACAGTCGAAAATTCCACTCCTGAGGGACAGACCACTGCACCAAGAATTGAAGGCCAGAAAAATGCCGAGGGATCAGCAAGCGAAAGTATCGAAGAAGAGAGCGACGAAGAAGATTATGGCGAACCCGTCTCAAAAGAAGATTTCAAGGATTTTATCACCACCGCTTTAGACGAATTGGCAGAAGATGAAACCACCGCCCTGGCAATCATTAAAGAGATGGATAAGATAGCCCGTGCCCAACCCGCTCATGAAGAGGAAGTGGCGCGCTTTTATCGCGAGTGCGCCAAGCGCCCAAAAGTCACTCCCAAGGTCCAAGAGGCCTGCCAACAGGCCATGCGCGAAAAAGGGCTCTAAAATAGCAAAGGATAATTATGCAACTCTTGGCCAGTATGGCCCTGATACTTGCACTCCTTTTTGGGTGTAAAGATCCATCATCGACAGATAATACATCGACTGAAAATACTAATCCAAAAATGTTACAAGACCTGGTGGGGTATGTTTTAGAATGTGAAACACAGAAGGGTAAGGCCTATGTCTATGCTTTTGCCCCCCATATTCTCGGAATCTGGGATGATCCAAATTCCAAGCGCATCGATTATTTTGTAAGCCAATTTGTGACAAAAAAAGATGAATTGATTTATGAACTCCTGCTTAGCGGTGATAGCAATATGCGAACTTATTGGCAAAGTCCGGGGGATTTAAAAAATCGTCGTGTGATGATGAAAATTCGCGATGGCAAAGTCTTTGTCTTAATCGCGCACGGATTAAATGAAAAAGATAAAACGCCGATTAATCCCCACCAATTTGAGTGTGTTCGCGGCCCCCTCGTTTCCAAATCCTTCATCAAATAAGACCAAGTTCAATATCCGTAAAGTTTCATAACTTCCGGGGAATCGGGAATAAGCGACTGTTCGGCCAGACAATTTTCTGTTTCATAGAAAGTTACTTTATGAACTATCACTCCCTTCCCTGCGAGCACTTTGGGGCAGACTTCCCACAGAAGATATTTGGCCAGATTTTCGGCGGTCGGGTTGAATTCAAAAATAAAAGGTTTTTTATAGGCCGGAGCTTGGCGCACTAACTCTATTGTTTTGTGGTCATCTTTAAACAGGATCATAGTGTGATCCCAGTTTTCTTCCACCCACGCGCCGATCTTGGATTTTAACACGGAAAAATCTATCACCCGCCCCAGAGAATCCAGTCCCTTAATCGGAGTGGCATGAACCCACAGGACACCATTATGCCCATGCAGCGTGGCACATTTAGATTCATGATGCATCACCCGGTGGCCGTAGCAAAAATGTATTTTCCGCGAACAACTTTCCATGACAATACGAACCTTCGTTAAGGGTGAATAAGCGCTAAAAATTCTTGCCGCAATTTCGGGTCTTCCTTAAACTTACCATCCAGCGCTGAGGTTAGCATGACTGCATTGGCCTTGCGAACACCCCGACAGGTCAAGCAACCGTGGGCCGCTTGCACCACCACCATAACACCGGCCGGTTTCAACTCACTCTTCAACGCTTCCATAATGTTGTAACACATTCTCTCTTGCAATTGCGGCCTTTGCGCATGGACATCCACGATCCGGGCCAACTTGGAAAGCCCCACCACTCTCCCCTCTTGATGAGTGACATCGGGCAAATAGGCGACATGGGCCACGCCAGTGAAAGGAATGAAATGATGAGCGCATAAACTTGTAAAATCGATGTTCTTTAACAAGATGACTTCATTATATTTCTCGCTAGGGAAAGTGGCATTGACGGTTTCACAGTTTGTCGCCCCCAATCCAGAGCACATCTCCAGCAGCGCCCTGGCCATGCGGTGATGGGAATCAACAATGTTGGGATCATTCAAATCAAAGGCCGGATAGGCCATTTTCAGGGCCTCCAGCACTGTTTTGTATCCCGAAGCCATTAACTTATGGGCCTCATACATTTCAAGAGTACGCTTTCTTATATCGATTAAACGCTCGTCCAAATGGCCAATCGGGTCTTCCGCCTTGGCCATTTCACGGCCTAAGAAATTATTAAAGGGTTTTTCTAATTTCATATCATTACGACCTTCACAATGATGTTTTTTGACTTTGCCCATATACTCTCACGTCCTTTCTCTATCGCTAATCAACAAACCCTCGACAAGAGCTTTTTCCAGGTTAGACATTCATCCCTATCAGGCCCATGGCAATTGTGTCAATGGAATCCGGATTCATTGACGTTCCCCATCGGATGGCCTTATGTTGGCCTGCTTATTTCAAAGGAGTGTCCATGGTTTCCAGTATTTTTGATGCTTCATTATGGGATGAGGTCCCCGGATTTGATTTTAGCGATATCACCTATCATCGCGCCCGCAACCAGGGAACAGTTCGGGTGGCCTTCAATCGTCCTGAAGTCAGAAATGCTTTTCGCCCGAAAACGGTGGATGAACTTTATTTGGCCTTAGATCACGCCCGCCAGTGGAGCGATGTCGGGACGGTTTTAATCACCGGCAATGGGCCATCGCCTAAGGATGGCGTTTGGGCCTTCTGTTCGGGCGGAGATCAGCGTATTCGTGGGAAAGATGGTTACAAATACGAGAATGTTAATGAGAAAGACCAACCTCCTTCCCAACTGGGAAGGCTGCATATCCTGGAAGTTCAGCGTTTGATTCGCTTCATGCCCAAAGTTGTCATCGCGGTAGTAAACGGTTGGGCGGTCGGCGGTGGGCATAGTCTGCATGTGGTCTGTGATCTGACTCTGGCAAGTAAAGAACATGCTATTTTCAAACAAACTGACCCAGACGTCGCCAGTTTTGATTCTGGTTATGGCTCGGCCTATCTGGCCCGCCAGGTGGGCCAGAAACGTGCCCGCGAAATTTTCTTCCTCGGTCGCAACTACAGCGCCGACGAGGCCTTTGAAATGGGTATGGTGAACTTGGCCGTCCCTCATCAAGATCTTGAAAATATCGCCCTTGAGTGGGGACAGGCCATCAATTCAAAAAGTCCCACGGCCATGCGCATGCTCAAGTTCGGCTTTAATCTCCTGGATGATGGATTGGTGGGCCAACAAATCTTCGCCGGTGAGGCCACACGACTGGCCTACGGAACCGATGAAGCACAGGAAGGACGCCAGGCCTTCTTGGAAAAACGGCCGAAAGATTTCACTAAATTTCCCTGGCATTACTAGTCCACTAGTGGTGCAATTTTGGCACCATTGACACACATTCCAGTTTAAAGATTTACCCATTCGTTGACTTTTTGTGTACAGATGTTCGATGGTTGAGCATAAATTTGGGCCGATGAAGGAGGTCTTTATGCGTAATCTCAATCCTTGTTTGCTTTTTATTCTCATTTCTGTACTCGCTACTGTTGGCTGTAAGTCAGATAACAATGTTGGCGCAGCACCCAGTGGCGGTGGTGACGGAGGTGGTGGCGCATTCTCTTGTGTCAGCGGTACAGCGGGATGTTTTGGTGGGCTCACCTGTGAGGGCCTGTGGCAAGAGGAATTAAAAAATCAACCGAAAGGATTGATGAAGCAACATCGCCTGGATGATAAAACGGTTATCGACGGCAAAACAACACTGGTGATGTCTGCTGAAGAAAAAGTGGAGATCGTCGATGCCAACAGCGATACCATCACAAAACGAGTCACCTTTAGAACCACTTTTCCCGGAAATTCCTCTTCAACAAAAATTAAGGTGGATGAAAAAAGTAAATTCTTAGATATCTGCAATAAACTGGGTAACAACGGTCTTCCGCTTCCCAGCGGCACTCAGGTCGGTGGTCAAATACTGGCAGAGAAAAATGAATTCATCACGGTTATCGCAGGCACCTTTGACACCCAATATGTAAAAATCAAATCCACGGTCACTGTCGGTGATAAAACAGTGGAAACATTCTTTGAAAACTGGCTCACGCGAGAACTCAAAATCCGTCTTCAGGCCAAAGCGATTATGCAAATTCCCGGTATTTTTGCCGGAAAAACCACCCTCTCGATAAAAGAAATGGAATTGATGGATTATCATATTCCCTAGTGAGATGGTAGATCGTCTTTAAGCAGAAGATGGGAACTCTCAAAGTTCCCATCTCGATCGGCATCCTTTTCAATCGATACTGAGATTTTATTTTTACTGTGCAAGAAGGTGCTGGTGTGACGTTCATTGGGTCGATTATGTGGCCCGCTTCTGCCTAAGCTGGCCACCTCACGCGAAAGACGGCCTTGGAAATATTCACGCTCACGCCGCTCTTCAAAAATACCATCCCCATCTCGATCATAATCAAAAAGTTCTTGTCCATCAGGGCCTGGATTGATTTTTTTATATTTGAGATCGATTTTTCCATCTCCATTACTGTCACGATCGTAAGCGATCAATTCACCTGATGGTGCGTAAACTTTCTTAACCTCACTTGCTCCCACAACCAAGCAGGATGAAAATAACATGCCAATTATTATGCTATTCAGTCCTCTCATTAATGCCCCCAGCCACATGTTTGAAAACTAAGGTCAAAACGATCAGGCAGCCCACGGCAAAGTGTGTCCACCCTCTCCTCGGATACACAGCTCTCACATCCACTGCGATGAAAAAAATGAGGTCTAGGATTTTCCGGGAAACACAGATAAGAGCAGTGATAAATGGCATCGTAAGAGCGACAAGCGGAATTATTATGATGGTGCGTTTGCAGGTTATCGATACTCCCTTCGGCATGCATGGACTCGTGAAAAAGGGTTCGCGCCAGACCGCCACACAAGTTAGGTGCAGTCAAATATAAATCCAGACTACCAGAGTGGGTATAGGCACAACGCTCTCCTCCATCAGAGGTTTCTCTTTCAGAGCGCGATTCAGGCGTACACTGAATACGGGGATGTTTTGTTTCAAAATAGAGGGCCAAACTTTCGGCCTTTTCCCGATTAATTCCTCTATAGCACCCTTTCCTCGGAGCAACTGTTTGCGCTACTTGCCTGGCGGCCTCTAAATAATCGAGTGGATTCGAGGGAAAAGTGCTCCAATCTAATCGGCCCCCGGCCGCTTGTCTGGTTAAACACCCCTCGCTGATTTGAATATGCCCGCGCGCCACATAATAGTAAATCCCGCCCTCTTGATGCCAACACTCCACCTGATCTTGTCGAGCACATTCATCACGAGAAAAACCCGGAAGAGAACGGAGATGATCCAAATAGAGCTGTCGATTATATCGCCCCAGAATCGCCATACCTTGGGTATAAAGTTTATTGATTTCCGGGACCCAGGCGAGGCCGCCTAAAGTTTGCAAACATGTTAAGGTGCCAGAAATCTGCGATGATGAAACCCCGTTTGCTTCCAAACGATTTTTGCTATTTTGCAAGATTCCCTGGGTATAATCCAAATAATCCTTGAGCTTGATTTTCAATTTAGCAAGACGACGCCGTTTGGCGGCGATGAGCGCTGAACGCCTTTGGACGTCGGCTTTGGCCTTCTTACATTCAGAGGTATCTCGAAAATGAATTGAATCACACTGCTCATGCGCATAGGTTTCGTTGGCCAGAACTAACTCGCCCTCCATCCGCTCCATAGACTGCATCACGACACCGTATTCTTGGATATCTGGAGCATATAAGCGACGAAATTCTTCCAACACCTCATTGGCCTGAATCTGCCCTAAGGCAATTCCAAAGATCAAAAACAAAAGCTTTAACCATTTCATTTATAGCTTATCGACAAAACAAGCTGGGAAGTAAAACAGTCTAGAAATACATGACCAGGCCGCCCCCCCAAGTCTGTTGGATAAAGGCCTTATTGAAGCTTCCTGCACTGGTACGCTGACGAGAGAATTCGTATAACCCATTTAATTTCCAGAATTCCCCCAGGCGATAGTTCAAAAACAGATTGGCCCGGTAAAAGAACCCATCTTTCATGCTTTCATTCAGGCGATTGGGATCAACTGCGCGCTGGGGTAGAGTATCCGGTGCATATTGATAATAGTGCCACTCCCAAGTATATCCTCCGGTGACCTCGGTCTTTGGCACGAGATCAAGCAAAATAAGCTGGCCTCCCACACGATCAATTTTATAACGATTGCTGGTCCATTGTTCCTTTCGCACGGAGTGTTCATAATTCACTTGCAGATCGAAAATTCGCCCCATGAAAAAGCGATGGGTAAAACCGCCGTTGTGAATATTGCCATGGTCAGGTTTGTTATATCCTTGGAAGGCACGAATCTGATAATAGACTTCACTTAAATGCTTGCGGTTGAATTGAAAACGCTCAGAAATTTTCAGGCCGGAATCTTCCGTGTAATAATCATATTGCTGACGTTTTTTGTAGTCGAGGTACTCGGTTTTAAATTGAAAATCAAAAACCAGTCGGGCCTTCTTTTTAAACAGGTAATGCTTGTAGTGGGATTCCCATCCCAGCATCATCTCCATCATGTCATTGCGTTTAATTTCGGCCACATCGCGCTCGTGATAGACGGAGTAGAAATGGCCTTTGGGATAATGCAGCCAGGTGGGACTATGGTAAAGCTGGAAGCCACCTTGAATTTTCCAATCCCAAATCATGGTAGGAGCATTGGTGATGGCGCGCCATTCACCATAATAATTTTCCATGGCATTGGTGGTGAAGCGATAGTTTAAATAGGAATACAAATCAAAACGGCTCAATTCTTTAAACAAACGCAAGGCCTTATAAACGCGATCGTTAAAACTGCCATTTAAGTTTTTGAACTTGGCAATCGTTTTGGCGACATCGCGCTCCTTGTAATCAGGTCCCATACCAAGGAGTGGCACCAGCCCATGGAGAGGATCAAGCTTGAGACCTTCCGGGGGAACATACTCACCTGTGATGGCATTCACCCCCCCAAACTCTGCCGGCATTTCATAAGTCTTGGTTTTAGCATCAAAGGTTGCATCTGCGGGAGGTGCCAGATAAAAACCCGTCTCTAAATCTAAAACCCCACCTGCGCGTATGCCATCGGCATTTTTTTTATCAAAATCCTTTTGATCTTCGGGAACCGCCTCATCACCTGGAGGTACTGGAACCAAGGAGTCATTGGTGGGCCCAGGATTTTTTTTATTTTTACTGCCTTTTAAGATCTTGCCCTTGGCCCCCATTTCCAGGTGTGAATTCTGGGCCAAAAGTGCAAATTGGGTGGGAGAGAGTTTTACCGGCGCGGCCGCCTTCTCATAGCTCGGGTAAGCGCCACTTAATTGGCCGGGTGCCACTCCGGTGGCGGTGTGGTGACGGAGATCATCTTCCAAATTAACCAAATCTTTTTCTTGATCAATGTTAGGGATAGATTTCCTGCGATCCATTTCTTCGCGCAAAGATTCATGCACATCTTCATCGCGCTTCTTAAAGAGATTGACATCTCCCTTAAATGTGACGGTCGAAGTGACATGATTTTTGGGATTGTGAACAATGAGAAAATCCGTACCGCGCACGCCAAGCGCGGCCGTGCGCGTTTTGATGTACATTTTATGCCCTTCACTAGGAAGGGGTGTTTTTTCATTAACAGTCGCCCGTAATTTTCCCGCCAGCAATTCGATTACCTTTGGCTTACCCGCAATCACTTGGCCCAGAGTCATTTTGGATTCCGGTCCCAAAGACAAAACAGATCCATCATCCAACTTAAGCCGCAATAAACTTTTCTTATCGGTGGCAATGAGACCGTCATTGTCAAAGACGTCCCCTTGTTGAAGCAGTTTTTTGCTCCCCTTTTTATCAAGCAGAACCGCTTTGCCTTTTAAGAGAACAATTTCTGCTTTGCCATATCCCAAAATGGGATAAAGGGATAACGCCGAAACCCAAAAAGAGATAAAAAATATTCTAAGCATTTAGTTATAGTAGGGATAGGCCGAAGCACAGCTCCTGTTGACCTGAAGGACTTCTTCCAAATCATCACACCCCAATCGCCCAAGCCGGCCACAAGAGTAGCGTACACATTCCAAATCGTAGACGCCGCGACAAGAGGTCACCAGTTGCACCATTTCTTCGTTATCATCAAATTCCAAGCGTCCCAGAAGTTGGGAGGCAACGCTAATGCATTCTCCGCCCCACACGCCACGACAGGCGTTCCTAATATTTTCCTGTTCATTCATATCATCGCACTCAAAGCGATCGATGAGATCACAGGCCGTTTTAAAACAACTGGTGCGAGGTGTGCAAGGGTCTACGGGAGTCGATTTTACTGCTTTAAAGCGATAATAATCGTGGGCCAGATCACTATAATTTGCACCTGCCAAGGCAAGCGAGAAATTGCAAAAGACAAATAAACACACCATCATTCTTCCCATTTCTGTACCCCTTTGGTCGAATTCAAATTAAGCTTGACTATAATGATTTGAGATAGGAATCCAGATGTCAATGACAACGAGGATTATTTCGACGTTGTTGCAATAAACGCAATAAGGTGGCCGATTCTGAACGCCCAAAAGTACCGCGATTGGCCAACTCTTCTGGTGCGGTATTGCCACTGTCAATGCCTGTCAAAGGAGCGCAGGCCTCCAAGAGTGCCCGGGCGACATCCACTCGTTTATTGGCGAGAGCGTGATAAAGAGCAGTCTGCCCTGCTCTTCCCGGACTACTCAGACTTGCTCCCACTTGCATCAGCGTTTGCACTGTTCGCGAATCACCTTTTACCACCGCCCGAATGAGTGGCGTGTTGCCATTCATATCGTGAACATCCACATCCATCCCGGCACGAACAAGCATGCGCGCACCAGCGGCATTACCAGAGGCCGCGGCAATAAGCAGGGCATTATCACCCTCGACATTTCGACCATCAAAGCTGGCACCATTCTGCAGGAGATATTGGCCGACTTGATTCTGCTCGCGCTTCATGGCCTTCATCAGCGCGGTTTCACCTGTTCGCCCATCTGTGACATTGAGATCCACGCCCAGGGCCTTTAATTTCTTAATGGTTTTCACATCACCAAAACCACCGGCCTCGGACATGATGCGATTCCTTCGTTCGGGAGTGGCATCAATGCGCTTGACCAGTTCATCCCAGTTGTGACGTTCACGAAACACGCCCGTGGTGACAGCTTCAAAACCCTGCCATAACTGATCTTGATTTAAATATTTCACCAGTTCATCAAAGGCCTTTCTGGTAAAAGATCCCATGGCATCCACGATGGGAAGTTTGCCAAAAGGCCCTGTTGGTATCGAGGCATCGGCGCCTTTTTGCATGAGCAATTTGATGATTGCGGGATTATTCTTCCAAATGGCGCGTGACAGAGGATTGTTGCGGTGATTGCTTAGGTGATTGACATTGATTCCTTTATCGAGAAGATCACGAACGATGCGAATATCTCCACCATCAATCGCGAGCATTAAAAGATTATTGCCCTCTTCATCGGTGAGATTCCAATCCGCTCCCTGCTGCAAAAGAAATTTATATGTGGAGTATTTACCCTCTTTCGCTGCCAACATCAGCGCCGTTTGGTTGTTAGTTCCACGTCTGTTAATAAAACGTCGCACCTCCAGAACTGCCCGCTCCAAGAAGGCCAAGTTCCCACCTGCGGAAGCTGCCATAATGGGATTCATGCCCCCGGTACACTCCGGCGGACGAATGACCGCGCCATGATCCATGAGATAGCGAATCAAGGCGGCAGAACCATTTTTGCTGGCCCGGGAGAGCACATCCCCTCCGTTCAGGGCCACGGCATTCACATCGGCCCCGGCCTCCACTAAGACCCTGACCGTTGCCATATCTACATCAAGCCCCTCGACCGCATCCATCAGCGGTGTACGCCCGGCACTGTCCCTAGATTCAAGATTGGCACCATTTTCAACTAAGACTCGAAGGGTGTTCGAGCGGCGAAAAAAAACGGCGTCCTGCATGTACACGGCGCCGCGCTCACTTAAGTCCACTCCGCTCAAAAGAGTTCTTAATCGAGGGATATTGTTGTCAAAAATGGCGGAACGAATACGTTCATCCAAACTATCGCCCAAGGCCGATAGGGCGAAAAGAAGCCCAAGAAGCACAAAAATACGCATAGATTAATGCCATCCCAGCTAGTCTTATCGGCCAATAACCTCAAAAAGCATAATGCCATGATAATTATTTAATTTTACTACCAAGCTGCATAAATAAGTAGGTGTAATCCATGGAAATTCTTCTGATCAGTTGATCGAGATCGGCAGATCCACCGTGTCCTCCCTCGATATTTTCGTAGTAGATCACGTCGTGTCCGAATTCTTCCATCCTGGCCACCATTTTACGCGCATGTCCCGGATGCACTCGATCATCACGGGTAGAGGTATAAAAGAAAATACGCGGGTATTTCACTTCCCGTTTGACATTCTGATAGGGGGAATACCGACGAATCGCTGCAAGGGCCTGCGTATCTGCCGGATCATCAGGATTGCCATATTCGGCCGTCCAACTCGCCCCTGCCAACAGGTAATGATAGCGAAGCATATCCAAGAGCGGCACCTGGCAGATGACGGCATTAAAGATATCCGGTCGTTGCACAAAAACCGCACCAACCAGAAGTCCACCGTTGCTGCCCCCTTGAATACCGAGATGTCGAGGCGATGTGAATTTATGCTTTATCAGATCTTCGGCAACGCTGATGAAATCATCATAAGCGCGTTGACGATTTTCCTTAAGCGCGGACTGATGCCACTTGGGACCAAATTCACCACCACCGCGAATATTGGCCACGACGTAAATGCCCCCATTTTCCAGCCATACCTTTCCAGCAGTACCAAGATATGAAGGCGTCAATCCTATTTCAAAACCACCATAGCCATAGAGCAAAGTCGGATTGGTACCATCTAATTTAATGTCTTCTTTATGCACAATAAAATACGGCACCTTGGTGCCATCACGACTGACTGTCTCTCTCTGTTCTGTAACCATTTTACGCGAATCAAAACGAACCGGAAGTTGTCGGATCATACGAGGGCCTGGTGCCGAATCGAGATTTCCCAAATAAAGCGAGGTGGGAACGAGAAAACTTTGAAACTGAACAAAAAAGAGATCATCAAATGCATCAATACTGACAACACCGATCTCCCCATTATCGGGAAAAGGGAGAATTTCCTCCGCCCATCCTTTTTTGTCCTTCTTGATCTTCACCAAACGGCCTTTTACATTATCGAGTGTATCAATCAGAATAAAATTTTTGGTCATGTTGACATATTGTATGGATGCACGTTCACCGGGAGAGTAGACAACTTCCAGAGCATCATCGAACTCTGCCAAACGGTTTAGAGGTATTGAAACCAAGGAACCCTCAGGAATGGTTTTACTTTTAAGTTTCCACGGAAAACGCAGGACTGCAAAAATATGCCCCTGAAACACCCCTTCAAAATTAGCACTATCAGGGAAAGGCAATTTAGCCAGAGTTGTGTCAGAGGTAAGAAGAAAATTTTCACCTTCGTAAAACGATTTTCTTCGTGAAACAAAGGACAGGTTTCCCTCAGGGCGATGGGAAGTCCAGGCCGAAATACTCATGTCATTCGCCGACACCTCCATCAGAGTTTCAGCGTCTTTAAGCGGAGTACCTCGGTGCCATCTCTTAATAATGCGAGGATAGCCGGAATCTGTCAGCGTGCCGGGGCCAAAATCAGTCGCAACCAGAAGTGTGTTGCTATCAATCCAAGCGATATCAGTTTTAGCTTCCGGCAGCAAGAATCCATCATCCACAAAGAGCTTGCGTTCTAAATCAAATTCCCGAATGATGGCGGCATCCTTGCCCCCACGCGAGAGTCTGACTAAGCATAACTTCCCCTGTGGGGGAAGGCAGTCGGCACCTTGAAAAACCCAACTCTCATTCTCCCTTTTGGAAAGAGCATCAATGTCTAGAAGAATTTCCCACTTGGGATGAGGAAGAGCATAGTCGGCCATGGGAGTGCGCCGCCAGAGACCTTTGACATGCTCAGCATCTTGCCAAAAATTGTAAACATATCCGGATTGATGCTGGGGAAAAGGTATCCTATCTTTGGCGGTGAGAATTTCACGAATCTGCGGTTCGAATTTCCTGAAGATAGGATTTTCGGTCAAAATTCCCAGAGTTTTCTCATTATGCTTGCGCGCCCAATTCAGGGAAGTTTCTGAATAAATATCTTCGAGCCATAAATAAGGATCATGAGATTCCTTAAGTCCTTTAGGTTCGCCCGTTAAGTGGGAACAAGCGTGAAAAAGCAGGGTGGTCATAAGCAGGCCTTGGAAGATTAGGTAATTTTTCATAGGAAAAAGAATAGAAGGGCCATGAGGAAAGGGCAATTTTTTTCATCTTCCGGATGGTGCAAAAAGGCCATATGGCAATTTTCCGAGGCACTTTTTGAACTCAACCTGTAGAATCCCAGCAAATTTATCGAGAAAGAAAAAACAACCTTAACCCTGCGTGACCATTCTGAAATCAGATGAAATTGGCCATCACAATTTGCCTCAAAATAGCTGGTGTATTAGGATGTCGCTACTCGTTTTGTCTTTTCAGATGTGATGTAGGACGTACGCTCGTGTAGCATGTAAGCACAAATCAATAATCTGAAAAACACCGGACTCCCATGATTGTTTAAGTGTGCTTTAGAGTTTCGCTCTAAAGTAAGGTTTTCTTACCTTATCACTTAGACGCTTGGTATGCCGTCCCAAAAAGGACACGGCCATGGTTTTTTTGGATTGCATGAAGTCTTCCGTAAGGAACAGCTTCATTCCGTTACTGGTTTTGGTTGGTACTTTAGGACTTACAGGATGTAATCAAGAAGAGTTCTATGAGAAGGAGTATCTTGAACCACTTGGAAAGTCTGCTCAGGATTTTGAAGACTCTGATTACACTGAAGAAGACAAGGCCGTTCTGGCCAACGCTGAGTCTGGATCGGGTTCTTCCGATTCTCTTGGCAATTCCCTTGGCAACTCTCTCGGCAGCTCTCTCGCTAATTCTGATTCAAATTCAGATGAGTCAGGCCCTGATTCCTCAGGAGATCAAGGAGATCAGATCGGTAGCGATCCTTCAGGATCAGGTTCTTCTGAATCGGGCAGTGGAATTGCATGTACCCCATCTGCAACAGTTGACCATTACACCCAAAACGCCGAGCAAGTCGGTAAAGTAGACATCTTATGGGTGGTGGACAACTCAGGATCTATGGGTAATGAGCAAGATGCTTTGGCACGCAACTTTGATGCTTTCATTAATGGTTTTCTCACAAAAGGTATAGACTTCCGCATGGCCATCACCACAACAGATGCCAGCAGAGCGGCACGTGATGGTCGCTTAGTGGGGAGAATCCTGACTTCAGCTGATGCCCTCGCTGATGAAGCCGCTTTCAAAAACGACTTCAAAACCTTCATCAAAGTAGGCACAGGGGGCAGTGGAATTGAGCAAGGATTACACTCCTCCCTTACTTTCCTTGCCATCAATGGCAACACCTTTCTCCGTTCAGATGCCAATCTCGTCATCGTCTATATCTCTGATGAAGAAGATCAATCACCTGAAAGTATTAATGCCCTTCTTGCTGGTATCAAAGGCTTCAAGGGAACCGTTGCTGGTGTTCGCGCCTACTCGATTGTAACAACCGAACTCATCGGCAATCAGTGGGAAACAATCGGCAATCGCTACATGGACATTTCAAATCAAACAGCAGGCATCGTCAGTAGTATCCATGAGGATTTCTTCCAGATTTTGACCAACATGGGCGATAGCATTCTAGACCTCTTAGAAAATTTCGCCACTTCCAAAAACCCAATCAGTGGTTCACTCAACGTCTCGGTCAATGGAAGCGTTCAAAATCAAGGTTGGTCTTTTGATAGCACTGCTCGATTAGTGAAATTCGAGAGTGATTATGTTCCTGCACCTGGCGCCCAGATTGAAATTAATTACCAGGTCTGTCAGTAGGGAGTAAATCCATGAAGTTTCTCATTCTCGTCTGCTCTTTCTTTTTCGCCGTAGGGTCTCGCTCATCTGAGCGAGACCTCTACGACTTTAGATGGCTTGATCAAGATAAAAAAGTTTACGTCCTGCAGAATAAGGAATACGTGAAGAAAGGCTCCATCTATGGAGACTTTTCCTTGCTAAAAGGTGTGAGTTCCGACTATCAGGACACCTCTGGTTATCAATTTCGCTCCGGTTACTTCTTTCATGAAGAATGGGCGTTCGAACTTTCATTTACGGATTACAACAATAAAAACAACACGACCTATGAAAATCTTCAACGCATTAACGGCGTTGTTCCCTTTATGCGCACCATAGAGCAAACATATGGTGGGGCGGTCATATGGGCGCCTTTTTACGGTAAAATTAACACTTTCAATAAGATTTTCTACTTCGACTGGTACTTCGGCCTAGGCGCCCTCAGCATCACGGCCAATAGTAATGCCGACAGTGCGGCCAACCCAAACTCCAATGCCTTCAATGATGAAGAGTTTGTTGGAGCTCTGGCCAAAACTGGAGTTAAATTTCACGCCACACGCAATTGGCACCTTGCTATCGAATTGCAAAATACTTACTTCAAGGCCAAAGGACCGATTCCTGGCCGGCCAAAGAAACTCAATACCAATACTGACGTTATTTTGGGCATTGGTTATTCATTTTGATGAGAAAGGAGTGCGTGTGATTAAACTTTGCCTGGTTATCTGTTTATTGTTCAGCTTGCGGTCCCAGGCCGAGCTTGGCAAGGCCTTCGATCTCTATTTGTCGAACAAGCCACAGAAACAAGAATGGATTGCTTATGAAATGATGAACTCGGAGCATTTCTTTGTGGCATCAATTTTTGCCAAAAGACATATCTTGAGTCAGGGTGAGCATTCCAGCATTTTTGAAGAGGCGCTTGAGACTATTGCCACAAAAGCGGGCATTGAATCACTTAGTGACTTACCCGATGAAGTGATGATGAAGACCTCCGGCGCGACCATGGCCTTAGTCTTGGGCCTGCGTCGCTTTCATGAAAAAAATTATCGCGCCGCCATTGATATCTTAAAAGTTACCTCCCCTCATGGCCGTTTTTATCCCGAGGCCCAAATGGTCATCGCCCCATCTCTCTACTTCCTGGGGAAAGATGAAGATCAAATATCCCAGGCCTATCAGGCCTGCTCCCAAGCGGCTGGCAAGATGGCCCAAAATGCTTCGCATGAGAAATTACGCCGCTATTACGAACTCATTCGGGAAAATTGTCTTATTCATCTGGCAAGACAGGCCTATGCCAAAAGCAAGCATGACGATGCGACTTATGCCTACGAAAAGATTCATAAACAGAGTTACCGTTGGCCTTATGTTCTGCTTGAGCGAGCATGGAACAGTTTTAAACTCAATGATTACAATCGTGCACTTGGATTGGTGGCAACTTATGGTTCTCCCCTTTTAGAAAGTTATTTTTTCCCCGAAGCTGAGTACATAAAGGCCATCTCATACCACCGCCTGTGTCTCTATGATGACTCATTGATGGTTATTGAAAATTACTATCAAAATTACAAACCAAAAAGTGAAGCACTGGAAAAAGTTATCAAGGAAAACAAAGATACTCTCGATTTCTTTCTTAATTTGGTGTTTGAAGAACGCAGTGAACGTGAAAAAGTTGGACCATACGTGGCAGGATTGGCGATTCAAATCAGAAAAGAGGTTAAATTCAATCTGGATTTGATTACTCTTCGACGTGCGGAAGAAGAACTACAGTCAGTGCTTAAATGGCCGGAGCATCCCATGAAAAAAGACGTCACTTACGAAATCATGGGCATGATCAGTCACATAAAAAAGAAAATGAACTTTTATGTCATGGAACGCATGGTAAATTTCGTCAATGAAATCCATCGTATGAGTTATGAAATGTTTAATATTAAACTCGATATTCTCAGTAAAAAAAGAGATCTCATTTATAAAGGTGAAAAATTAGTGGCCGATCGCGCCCGCGGCGAACTTAGACATGTAAAACGCCGTAGTGATCAACATTATTACGAGTTTATTGGCGAATTTTGGGCAGATGAATTAGGTGACTATTCCTTCGGTCTCAAAAGCAACTGTGAAACATTACAAACCCGTACAACATTTAACTCAGGGGTCCATCCATGAGATTATTGGTCATAGTTCTTTTTTTCTGCCAGATCAGCATCGCCGTGGCCGCAGAAGCGACGAGACCGGTAAAAATTAATTATCAATATAAAAAATATGAGCATTTTGACTTAGGCGATCTTGAAGTCCAGGGTAACTTAGTCGCTCCTGGTGATCTTTCGGTAAAAGAACAAGGTGCCCATCTGATGGATCGTAAACTCTTCATTAGGGCCAACTTTGACGGGGAAATGCGCCGTGATATTCTTGATTTACGCTAGGATGCATACCCTCCTTTATACTGAATTGTTTTGCTCAAGTTAGCTGTAAATTTAACCGATAAATATGTTCAGATATGGAGGATAATGTTATGGGCCCAGAAACTGTTGCACCAGTTGCATCACAACCCAACTTTTTCTTTGAAGTCATTGCTTTTTTCAATGATGGTGGAATTTTCATGTACGTCATTTTGGCCATATGGATTTTAGGCCTGGTGATTGTGGTGGAAAGATTCAAGGCCTTCTATGCATGGGACGTGGATGGCCCTTCACTTATGGACATGGTGAAACGCAACGTTCTGATGAATGAGGTGCAAAAAGCGATTCAGGCCTGCTCTAACTCCAAATCACTCCTGGCCTATGTCTTAAAAAGTGGCTTGAAACGGGCCAATCAAAACAAAGAACAAATTCAAGATGCCGTCGAGTCCAGTATTTTGGAAGTATCGCCGAAGCTGGAAAAACGCATGGGACAATTGGCCTTGTGTTCAAATATTTCTACCCTCTTTGGTTTACTTGGCACTATTCAAGGTCTGATCCAGTCTTTTGGCGCTGTGGCCAATGCTGATCCGGCCAGCAAAGCAAAATTATTGGCCATTGGTATTTCGGTGGCGATGAACACCACGGCCTTGGGGCTTTTATCTGCCATCACACTGCTCGTGGCCCATCAAACATTGACATCGAAAGCGGAAAAGATACAAGCAGAAGTCGACGAATTCTCGTCTAAGCTGGTGGACCTGCTGGGTACGAAAAAGCATCTTCCTCAAGCTCAAGCTCAAACTCAAGCGCAACCTGCCGCCCCTGTTACTCCTGAGACGAAGTCAGAAACAAGCTCCGCCGCCTGATGCCAGAGAGGAGAAAATTATGCGTGCATTGAGGAAAAAAATGGCCGTGCCCAAACTGAATCTGGTTCCCATTATGGATTCGGTTTTCATTTTTATCTTCTTTTTGCTTTTATCGGCCCAATTTGTCGATATTCACGAAATACAAGGTGATGCACCGGTCGTTGCCACATTCGAAGATTCCAAACACAAAAAGGAACCTCTCAATCTGGTTCTGGAAATTGCCAATGATTCCATAAACGTCAAAATCGGTCTGGATGGCCGCTCATACAAAAAAGTTACTTTGGAGAATGATCATCAATTGATCGAACTACACAAGATTCTCTCTGAATTAAAGGCCAGCAATATTGACGAGGACTCGGTCATTTTAAAACCAGCGAGAAATCTGCCTTATGGCAAGCTGGTGGTCATTATGGATTCAATTCGCTCCGTCGCTAAAGAAATGGGTGAGATCACCGGAACTAATACTAAAGGAGAAATTATTAAAACCAGAGCGCTCTTTCCTCAAATAATTTTTGAAACAGTGATGTAATATGAGCAGTTTTGCCAAGAAAATCAAATTGCGTCGTCGAAAAAAAGAACCAACTGAGTTGGATATCACTTCTCTTTTGGATATTCTGACCATTCTCTTAGTGTTTCTGTTACGCAGCTATAATGCCACTGATTTAAAACTTGATGTCGCACAAGGTGTGACTCTGCCTACGGCGCAAAGCCAGGATTTAGGTTCGTATGCCCTGGTTCTTCAAGTCAATAAAAAGCGAGAATTGTTTTTTAATAATAAACTCGTTACACAATTGGATGTCACCGGAAAAGGCGGTTCTGACCTGGAAAAATTATTGACGGTAGAAGCCGAACATCAACGCAAAGAGATGGCGGCACGTCACCCCGCCTCTCAACCGGATTCCAAACCCGTACCTCTAAAAATTAATTTACTGTTCGATAAAGATCTTCCCTACGAAGTTGTCGGCAATGTCCTGCATCTCGCCGCCAGTAGTGGTCATAGTAAATTTAAATTCATTGTGCAGGGGAAGGGCCAATGAAAATCAATAGACTCCTCTTTTTCATATTCACCTTACTGGTGGATGGCGTTCTCGCCGCTGAGACCCAGAACGCTCGCTGGCAGCAATTATACCAATTGGTTAATGAGGAAATTAAAACCATCGAAACTTTGGGTGGAAATCGCGGTCCTGACCTCGAGTATCGCCTATTCCATCTTCACTCTGAGCGCTTAGGGCTCATTAAAGAAGAGGAAAATGCCACATTCCTCAACGCGAGGATGGAAGAGCGGAGCAAGCGAAGTAAAGAAAGTTATTTCACCGAATCACTTAAAATTTATCAGCAGGTAAAATCCTTTGGACTTAAGATCATCCAAGATAGGATGGCAGAATCCTATTTTCGAAAAGCACTTCAATATGTCTCACCCGCATCCCAATTGGCGCATTCAATACGCGTCGGCTTGGCCGAGTATTATTACAATGAAAAAGATTTCAAAAAGGCAACCCTGATCTATCGCGATGTTGTAAAAAATGAGAAAGATGAATGGCTGGCCAAACATTACTACAATCTGGCCTGGTGCCATCTCAAAACCAAGAATTATGATACCGCCATTAATAATCTCATTATCGCCTTTAACTTGGGCAAATCAAAGACCGGCAGTGGTCTTTCCTATATTTCCGTATCAGACCAGGTCCTCACCGCCATGACAGTTTTTTACGTTATGGCCAATCGAGGTCTGGAAGGCGTGCAATTTTTGATCAAGGAAGTGGCCGATTCCACAACCTATCTCTTAAAGTTGGCACATTCTGCGGCAGACCACGGCCAATTTCCTGAAGCATGGAGTGCCTTAAGAGAGGCCCTGAAAAAAGAGCGTGATCCTGCCAAGCTCGCCCAAATTCGGCTGAAGGAATTAGATGTCTATCGCAGTTTTAAAAAGGAGGATTTATTTTTCGAATCGGCCAAGGCATTTTGCAGTTTACAAAAATCGGCCCTCCTTCCGATCGAATTAAAAGATGGGTATGTGGAAAAGACCAAATCCCTTGCCGGGCAATATCAGATGGAACTAAGCAAACATTTTCATCACGACAAGAAAATAAATGAGATACAGCTTGCACGTGTTCTTGAATATTTTAAAATGATTGCCGAAGTTTCTCCCAAGGATGCCAGCGCCTATACCTATTATTCGGGGGAAACGCTCTTTGTCTTAAAACGCTTTGGGCGTTCAGCACAATATTACGAAAAGGCCGTCCAACTTCAATCTGAAACAGCGCCAGACTTAGAATTGTTAAAGAAAATATTAAATTCTTTTTTTGCCGCTATCAGCGAAGACAGTTTTCCCAAAAAAGAATGGCGGAGAATGGCATATTTAGGTTATGCCAAGATGCTGGCCTTTTATCCGAAAGAAGAGAAAGCGCCCTGGGCCTATCGGGAATTGTTCGCCCTATATGTGGAAGATAAGCGGGTTAGCGAAGCGGAAAAACTTCTCAATAGTTACCAACTCAACTTTCCCAAAGACCTCGATATTCACAAGAAACAATTTCTATCCATCCTAGATCACTACATCAAGCTTAAAAATGTTACCGAGATCAATCGTCTGATCGCACTCATGACCAAGCCCCCCTTCTCATTTGCCTTGGATGAGACAGAAAAGGCCAAAGGCATTTTGGGGAATATATTATTCGATCAATTTATAGTGCTGGAAAAGCAAAATAAACTTGAGCAAGCCACCAATGGTCTTAACCATCTCGCTGGCCAAGAGACCTTTCCGACGATTGTTCGGGCCAAGGCCGCCTACAATGCCTCATTGATTTATTTGAATAAGATGGAAGGAGAAGAGGCATCACAATCTGCCATGACTTCACTCACGCTCATGCCACAGAAAGAATACAGCAACTATCTGCCAAAATTTCAAAAAATGGCCTTTCTTTTCGCCTATGGACAGTTTTTCACCCAGGCCCTTCAGCTTGGTGAAGGAATTTTAAAAATAACTTCCAAAAATCCAGATCATAAGAACCTACTTCAGGAAATGACCTTGGGAATGATCGAGTGGAACATGGCGCTACGCCATTTTCAGGCGGCAGAAACATTGGCAACAAACGAATATAGTGAAAAGGCCAATATGCTCATTCTTAACACCTATCGCTACCTCAACTATCGGCAGGAATACTTACAGTTTGTTAAAAAATTAGGGCAGCATCGACATTTGTCATCAATGAAGCAGAAAGGTGAAATTCTCGACTACGTTTTGAATATGTATATTGAGGTTTTCCCAGAAAAAAGCGCACTAGGAACAATGGCCTTCATGGTATTGGAAGAGAGTCTAGTTTCGCTTACTTCATCTCCCGAGACAGTGGCGCATTATCGCCAGGCATTGACCCAACACACTCAGTTTGAAAAATTATATGCCGAACTCAAGACTCCCTGGAAGTTGGAGCTGGAACAATATCTGAGTCCCTTCAACCAAGACTCGTTTAATCGCCATTTATCTGAAGGACTGGGAAAACTCAAAGAGTTAACCAATAAGATCGAAGATTTTTTAAAAAATAATAACCCTTATTACGCACCTTATCTGACGTATCATCTTGGCATGATCTATTCAATCAGTGCTGTCAAAATCGCATCCTTGAATCCAGGAAGTGCTCCCGTCGAATTCCAACAAGTTTTTCAGAAAGAAATGAAAAACTTATCCCGCAAGATTGAGGAGAAAGGGCAATCATATTTCAAATCATTTAAAAAACTGAGGACCGCACAGTTTTTTTCCGGAAACCTTAACAATGCCGTTGAACATTCCAGAGCACCAGCATCACCAATGCCGGAGTTAACTGTATTGATGGATTAATAACTATGAAAACAAAAGTCTGCATACTCATATTGATGTCCGCATTGTTTACCATGAGCTGCGCCCATCAGTCTCAAACTCATACCCGGAGTATCGAAAATCCCAGCGATGATAAACTTGCAAAAGAATCCAAGGATCGCTTCGGCCAAGAACGCTTAAGTGCCCTTCAGAAGCAAATGCCTGCGGCCAAGACTGAGGGTGCTGGAATTGATTGCCGGATGGGTGATACGGAAACAGGGCTTAATAAACTGCAAGCTATCTATAAAGATCAGGAGATGAAAAGTTCCTACTGGCTAACGCTAGGGAATTGCTCTGTTCAAAAAATGGATTTTGATCGGGCCTACTACTTTTTCAAAATTGCCTTAAGCAAGGCCAAAGATAAACAAGAAGAGGCCCGAGTCTTTAATAATATGGGAGTACTCTTATGGAAAAAAAATAATCACAAAGATGCCATCGCGCATTTCTTGGAGGCCAAGAAAAGAGCAACACTCCTTTCCCCTATCTTTAATTTGTGCAGTCTCTATGTGCGACAAGGACAGTTTGCTTTGGCGGAAGGGATAATCTCAGAGGCCCCCAAAGAGCTTACTCTAGATCCCGAATGGAAAATGCTCCATCACTTGGTCAAAGGACAGTAGTTTTTATGTTATTGCATTCGAAAAATGCGGCACTGGAAAAGAAAGGCCATGTGATCCTTAGGGGCGTGTCTTACAAAGATGGCAAGGCCGTGCATGAATTTGTTTTCAACAAGAAAAAACTTTTAATCGGTAGTTCCCCTCAAGCTGATATCCGGCTGGAAGATCCGTCAATCAGTTTCTACCATGCCATCATTATTTTGGAGATGGGCCCAGCACAAGAAACCATAGGGGGACTGATCGACCTCAACTCTCACAATGGAAGCTATATCTCTGGAGTAAAAACTTCCAATGGTCACTTCCAAAGCGGGGATCGTCTCCAGTTTGGGATGGTTGAGTTTTATATTGAGGAAACTATCGGGCAACATCCACTGGATCAAGATGCCGGTCTTGTTCAAGTTTTTAACCAGTCTGTGGTGGAACAAAAACCGCTCGAGCTGATCCCTCTGCAGGGTCTGCAAATTATTGATGGAGAATATGCCGATATCGTCTTCGATGAATCTTCCTATCGACCAGCGGGTGAAATTCCCACCATCGAAAATCCACTCAATATTAGAGATTTCTTTATCGAGGCCAACGATGGTGTCACGACAGAAGATAAAAATATTTTAAATATTTTCAAAAAATGTCAAAACAGTGCCATTGAAGTCACTGTCGTTAGTTCTCATTGTATTCTTTCAATTGATTATTTCCCACTGAACGTTGGAAAACTCATTTTAAGTAACAAGAAAAAAGGTCAGCAATATCTGGTCCCGGGAACAATTGACGAATATTCTGATGACATTCTGCTTGCTCATGTCAAAAGCGGTGAAGTGATTCTGCACCAGGTGAAGGACCACGATTTTAAAATTATTAAAGGCACAAGCACCGCTGCGGAGGATTTCAAACTCTGCAGTAACGATCTGGTAGTCTATTCTAAAAAGACAGTGCAGATTTTTATCCGTTTGACCCCAAATCCTGACAAGGTCAGTCCCCCTCCATTTTTTGGACGTGATACACACTTCAAAAAACAGGCCGCCAAGTTTTTTGGAATAGGCATAGGTCTCTCGTTACTCATGCTTTTAGTGCGCCCTCCCGAGCAAGTGGTGGAAGAAAAAATTGCGGTGGTCTATAAACGCGCGATGAAACCTGCTGAGGCCCAAATGATTGCCCAAAACAGCAACGTCAGCACTCATCAAGGAAACAAAAGTACAGAGCAGGCAAAACCTGAAAATTCTATGAGTAAGGATGGACGTCCCAAGGAAGCCAACGTGGCCCAGACTAAACCCATGATCAAGGAGAAGCAGACCCAATCAGGCAAAGAAAAGGCCCAATCACCCGTTCCGACTTATAAATTAGAAATCAGCGGAGGGCTTAGCTCATTTCTCAATTCAAAATCTAACGTGGCAGCGGATATAAAGGGGACCAGCAGTGGAAATGCTATTAATCACAACCCAGGAGGCAGTGCCAGCACCAGCACGGCACTTGGCAAAGCATCGGCAGAAATTGGGAATTTTGGCAGCGATGCTTTTGGTACCGCCAAAGGTAGTTCCGGCACCAAGGGTCTATCGAATAAAAATGGCAGCGATCTTCTTTATGTCGAACCAAAAACTGTCGTCCTGGGGTCCATGGACCCGGATCTTTTACGCAAAATTTTACAAGAATATTTGCCGCAATTTAGGCACTGTTATCAGCAGGAATTGGCACAAAATAGTGAGGATATTAAGGGTGTCGTCGATCTGCTCTTTAGGATTGACGAGAACGGAAAAGTGGGGACGACAAACATCAAGGCCCACGATGCCCGCTTCTCTAAAAACGGGCGCGATTGCATGGCCCATGTGCTTAAACTCATCGACTTCCCCAAGCCTAAAGGCGGAGGGGTCGTCGATGTCCGTCAACCCCTTAATTTCTTTGCAGAAAAAGGTAAACTATAGAAACGCTCAAGTTTCTGCATCCAATACCGAGAAGTTCAATGAGGTATTCGTATGCAGATGGTTGCCCTGATAATATTCATCATCCTTGTAGCGCCACTGTCTTTTGGACTTTTACGGGCACAACATTCAGAATCTGAAAAAACTCGTTTTGAAGAGGCCCTTCAATATTTTAAGAAACACCGTCTCGTACCCAGCATTGAAGGCATTCAGTATCGAGGTTCGTTTACCCAACCCAGGATCGAGCAAAAAGGTGAAATGACTTTTGTCCTAGACCTGGTTATCCAAACTAAAGACCAATCTCATCTCTTAAAAAATTGCGAAGTGACGGATAAATTTCTCTGTGGCCAGTTGGCCATGATGTGCCTTGGTGGGGCCGGTCACTACACTCAAACGCTTGAAAATTGGTCATCGGATCAATCGCCTTTTCTTATCTATACATATGATCGAGGAAAGGCGGGACGATGCCAGGCCCAAAAAAACATCTAAAACCGGGAGGCAATCATCGTCGGCGGCTTTTGGCCCATATGTAAAAAGTTCCTTATCCCTACCTCTCTCTGACAAATCTGCCATAATTACTCATTTTTCAGCGCGGAGAAATGACGATGAAATTTGGCAGAATCACGACGGTTGTCTCGGTCACATGCATGTTTATAACACTAGGGGCTTGCGGCAAAAAATCAGCAGATTATGGCGATATCACTCCCATTCAAACTGACACCAAACTTCCCAATCTCACCTACGATTCTAATAATACCAACGATGATACCAGCGTGATCGACAATAACAATCCCGAAGATCGCTTAATCATGGCGCAAAACATGGATGATCTCCTGGATCGTTTTTATAAACTGGGCGTAAAAGTTGAAGACGGTCACAGTTTTATTACGAAAGTGAACTACGAGGGATTGCACCAACTGCGCAGTAAGCTGGATTCAAAATATATGAAAATGGTGGAAGCCATTCGTCTTAAAATAGAAAATCCAAGTGCTCTTGAGGGAAAAAGCGAAAGCTATAAAAAGGCCTTTTTGATTAATGCCTATAATTTCAACATTATCCAAATAATCGTGCGCAATTTGATGAAAAATGGCAAAAAAATTGAATCCATTCGTGACATCCGTGGACGTCTTGATTTTGATCAAAATACTATTTTTAAACAAAAGGATCTGCTCAAAGTCGCAGGTAATCTCTTAAGCTTTGAACAATTGGAAAATCGTATTTTGGAGATCTCACCGCCAAGTATTCCGAACACCAAGGATTCTCGCGTAATTTTTGCCCTGGCGAAAGGATGTCAAACCTGTGCTGTCTTGTTAGATGAAGCATATCGTGAAAAAAAGCTGGAAGAACAATTAAATGAGATCACTCGCCTGAGTATGCGACTCACGACGATGGTATCCAATGACCATGTCAACAAGATTACCAATCTCAATCAAATGTTCAAATGGAATAAGGGCATTTTCGAGCAAGAAAAAGTTGGTGGTATAGCACCATTTATGCAGTTATACGGGATCCTTCGAACCTATGATAATCTTACCTATTTGCCATTTGATTGGAATCTCAATCAGATCGGTGGTGCGCCAGTTCCGATTAACACTGGCGACATTCCTATCATCACGGCCCCGAAGGAAAATCCCTGCCTGACTTTCATGAAAGGAACAAATTTCAAATCGCTGGCCAGTTGTCAAAAAGTGGTTAACGGCCAAACGTCCAGCGCCTACAAGTACACCACTGAGCTTGCCCATCTATGTGTTCTCAGCAAAACCGATGCTAACAAACAAACCACCATTAAAGTGGTTGGCCGGCTTGAGGAGTACGATGATCGAAGAAATGACCAGGAAGTTAGACTGGATTTATCTACTACCGAGTACAAGATGAATCAACGCACGGGAATTCTCAGCTATCGACATAAGGCCCGTGAAATCAGCGACATTGAATATGACACCCAAAGAATGGAGCTAAAAGTCTCCCAGAGATTTCGCTTCTGGTCGCTGGACATGTTCAAAAAGAAACAGCAGCGATCATTCATCCTCTCGTGCGTTGTCCCTGAGTAATACACTCACCTAAAAAAGTCTCGACTCCTGCGAACTTTCTTCCGAAAAGTATTCAAATACTTATGGATTTACAAAACAAAATCGCCAGGGCGATTCATGGCAATGTTGCCAAAGTGATCGTGGGAAAAGATGAGCAAATCATCACGGTGCTGGCAACTTGGCTAGCGGGTGGCCATGTTCTTCTCGAAGATGTACCGGGAACCGGAAAGACCATGATGGTACGGGCCTTTTCAAAATCGGTGGATGTGCCCTTTACACGGGTGCAGTTCACGCCTGATCTTCTTCCATCCGACTTGACCGGGCATTCGTTTTACGATGAGTCCAACAAACGCTTTGTCTTTCGAAAAGGCCCGCTCTTTACGACACTCTTCTTGGGCGATGAATTGAATCGGGCCACACCACGGGCACAAAGTGCCTTGCTTGAGGCCATGGCAGAACGGCAGATTACGGCCGAAGGGATCACGGCAGGTCTGCCGCCGCTCTTTTTTGTCATTGCGACTCAGAATCCTATCGAACAGCAGGGAACTTTTCCTCTCCCTGAAGCGGCCCTTGATCGTTTCTGGGTACGCTTAGCATTGGGCCCCCCGGATCGGGATAACGAAATGAAAATGCTACTTTCTCGAACGGCCGCTGATCCGTTGGAGCAAATCGACAAAATCGTAAGTTCAAAAGAATTGGAATCTGTTCAACAGGAGATCGGACGCATTCAGGTCGCTCCCGCTTTGGCCCAATATTTAATCGGCCTTCTCACAATGCTGCGAAAACATCCCAAACTTGCACTGGGACCTAGTCCAAGATCAGGCCTACAGCTTTTGCGTCTCTCAATGGTTTGGGCCTATCTTGCAGGAGAAGATTTTGTCCGCCCTGAATTTGTCTATGAATTAGCACCTGTCGTGCTGGGGCACAGATTAATGTTACGGCCTGAGGCACGCTTTGAAGGAATCCAAAACGAAGAAATCATTGATGAGTGTCTGAAAAAAGTCAGGGCCACGGCCAGGTGATCGTATATGAATCTGAAATTCACACCTTTATGGCCTGAGCTAATAAAATTAAATAAAGCTCTGCGATTTGGATATGACTCTGACAGAACGCTATACTACGACGGGGTCAGATTTTCCTCATTTGCCATTCTCTGTTGTTTGGCATTGATAATTCTTTTAAGCTCTTTTCTCCTCCACAGCATTGAAAGAGGCGCTTTATTTATCTCCATCCTGATTCTTTTGGCGTATTTATATTATAAAATAAAAATTTCGACTCACGATTTCCGTCTCAAAAGACAATTTAATAAATCCGGTCGCGAAAAAGAAACGACGCATGTAACTTATTTACTGTTCGCTCCTTTTGGGCAAAAAGAAATCAATTTGCATGTGCATGATAGATTCACGGGTAATAGAAATATCAATCTCACTTTTTACACTTCTTTAGGCCAAAAACTGGCACCTCAAAAACAAACGATTGAATTGAATAATGGCATGGGAATACACCGTTTTTACCAGCTGGAATTGAAATTCTCTGATCAACTCGGCATTATGCAGATGCAGACGGCAATCGATCATACTGAATATATGACAGTCTATCCCAAGATCGAACGAATGCGCCGTCAACTTTTAAATCCTGACGTGTACTCATTTTATCCCGGGCCAGAAGAAGTGGTTAAGCGTGGCGACTCTCAAATTTTTAGGGCCGTCCGAGAATACCGTTTTGGAGATTCCTACAAACATATCAATTGGAAGAAATCGGCGAAGCTGCGCAAACTGCATACCAATGAATATGAAAAATGTGTTAATTGCAACGTCAAAATAATTCTTGATCTGGATCAAACCCTGCATTTTGGACGTGGAACTCAAAGTACCTGGGAAATTCTCAAAGATTATGCTATGGCCCTTGCCTCACAACAACTTCACACTTCCAACTCGGTAATGGGCATTACCCAACACGGCATAATAGGTCCGGGGCGAGGGCAAACATTTTTTAATCAAATGGAGTTAATTCTCCCCAGACTCGGATTGATTGATGCAAAAAAGATCCCGATATTAAAAAAAGCGTCGCCTCTTATCAATGCAGGGGATGCCCTTTATTATCTCACGCCTTACATTCATTCCAAAATTTTTTACGAAAATATCACGCTCCTATCTCATCTTTCTTTTCGCCTTGAAAGTCGTCCAACGCTTGTTTTGATCGACGCTATGACAGTTCTATGGGCCGAATATCTAGAAACTGGCCATCCTGCCATGAAGGCCTTGGTGGAAATTTCCAATAAAAATCTCAAACAATTAGTGACTGATAAGGCCAAATACCCTTTCAACTTGCTGGTTCTGACATTGCCCGCAAACAAAGAATTTTCTTTCCTGTCCATTAGAAATGAAGTGCCTCAGGGAGGGCCGAATGCAAGATAAGGAAGGAAATAAACAGTCCAAAGTCCTTTTTATGGCACTAGGCATGGCCATAGCATCAGTGTCCACGCTGGCAGATTTTGCAATCATGGTAACTTTTAATTTTTTTCTTTTTGCTGCTGCCACCTATCTCAAAGAGAGAATCCTCCAGGAGTCTTCCAAGCAGTTACAAGTATTATCTGATTCCACCACACATCCCTTTCTTTTTCTGGGAGAAGAAATTGAAAGTTATTCCGCGCCAACCTCTCGGAGTCACGGGGATCGCGACAGGCCGGTAACTCCAGATGAGCGATATATTATTCTCGCCTCGCCGAATCTGCATTTGAAACGGATTATCTTCTGTTTCCTTTTGACTGCCATACACTTTTTTTTCCTCCACAAGTTAGCGCAACAAAGTTCCGTTATCTCTCCACTTAATATCTTCAGTAGTGGAATACTCTGTTTAACGACACTCTGGATCTTTTTTAGGATCTGGCAAAAAGGTCAATTCCAACTTGTGATGTTTGCCAATTGGTGCGGCGTGATCATACTCACGAAAGCACCGACGACCTTGATTGCCACCGCCATTCCTGTTTACATGGCGCTCTCCTTTCACATTTTGCAAGAAGAGCGTGAAAATTTCGGGAAAGCATTATGGGCCACAAGCTGGAGTTACAGTCTGAAATTTTGTGCCCTATGGTGGTTATGCTTATTGCTGATGGGGTCCATGGTTCCGGAGAATCTATTTCAGTCCCTCAACAAGACGTATCACAAACTTAATCGTTTTATGCAGAAAGATGGCCTTTCAACTCCTTCTCTCCCCGTGAGCTATGGTCCAACCAAGCAATCGCTGCAACAGCTCTCTTCATCATTATCAATGCCACAACAAATTTCAGGGGAATCCTCATCGGATACGAGTGAACAATGGCAGCAATTCACAAAACTCCAATCGCAGGCCCAAGACCTGATTAGAAAAATAGATCAGAAGTCAATTCCACCTGATCAGTTATCCCGGGAACTTCAAAATTTGACTGAAGAGCTGGAGCAGACGCAAATTTCTTCTGACAGTCTGCAAAAAACGATTACAGAGCTTCAATCACATGCCCAACAGCTGGCCAATGAAGTCGAGCACGGGGCCCTTCCTTCCGAGCTTAATTCGGCAGAACCAAATCAGATCTCACGGGGAAATACTTCTTCAAAAAATGTCTCTCTCCCGACAAATAAAAAGGAAATTCAAGTTAAAAAAAGTTGGGAGCGATATAAAAATCTGCTCTTTAAAATTGCTATGCTTATCCTGATTTTATTTCTGGCCAAACTCTTTGAAAAAAGATCGTCCCAGTCTCAAGAAAGAGAATCATCTCAGGTTCTTAGCGGCCAGAATTTTAAAAAGAAATGGAAAAATCTTTTGGCACAAAAACTGGATAGCAAAAGCTTCGTCGTCGAAGCTTATCAATTATTGGCGGAAGCCAATCAGGCCTTTCTTATTACCGAAAAACCCTTTTGCCCTCCTTTCGTCATCTATCCCGACATCCCATCTGGTATCTTTCAAAAAGAATGGCCGATAGTGGCCAATGCCTTCCTAAAAACTTTTTATGGCCAGAAGTCGGTGGATCGAAATGAATTCAAGTTGTTTACCAACTCCGCTGACCGTCTTTTCAGCGTTTACTTTACAAAAAGTTTAGATCAGGCGATAACTAAGCCAAATGAAAACACCTAATTTTTCTATCCTTAACTTTAAGGAATCTATTTTTGCTACCATGACAAAGATGGCGCAAAAAAATGCCGCCATAAATCTTTCTCAAGGTTTTCCTGATTTTGATGGGCCACCGTGGTTGATGGATTTAGTCACTGAGGCCATGAAAAGTGGTCACAATCAATACGCCCCCACTCATGGGATTGTAGAACTGCGGAAAACACTGGCCCAGACATATAAAAAAATTTATGGTCTGGAATTTGACCCCATGGATGAAATCACGATCACCAATGGCGCCACAGAGGCCATCTTTTGCACCATTATGGCCTTAGTTAATCCTGCAGATGAAGTGATCGTGCTTGAACCCTTTTATGATTCTTACGTGGCGACGCTTAACTTGGCCCGGGCCAAGATCATTCCTGTAACCTTATATCGCAAAGAATTTCGCTGGCGCATTGAAGAATTAACCCAGGCCTTTAGCGATAAAACCAAATTAATTATCCTCAACAATCCCCACAATCCCACTGGTAAAGTCTTTACCCGAGAAGAACTGGAGACAATTATCCATTTGGCGGAACAATATGATGCGTATATTTTGTCTGATGAAGTTTACGAGTTTTTGACTTTTGATGGGGTGGCGCATTTGCCAATCGCCACCCTCATGAAGGCCATTGAACGGACAGTAACTATCTCTAGTGCGGGTAAAACTTTTGGCGTGACTGGTTGGAAAATAGGTTGGATCTTGGCCTGTGGGGCCATTTCACATCATATAAGAATGATCCACCAATTTAATACTTTTTCAGTTTGTACACCTATGCAATGGGGGGTTAATCAGGCATTGCAGCGACTTGATGAATACCTCCCGACATTTCGTCGTTTATATCAAGAAAAACGTGATTTTTTTTGCCAGGGCCTAATAGAGGCCAGCTACCTCCCCATCATTCCCAAAGGTACATACTTTACTGTGGCCCCAATTGGGCAGCTAACACAACTCCATGATGTAGGTCATTGCATGGAATTAATTGAGAGGAAAAAAGTTGCCGCCATCCCTCCATCCGTTTTTTATTTAAAATCGCAAGAAGGACAAGAATATATTCGCTTTTGCTTCGCAAAAAAGGCTGAAACCCTTGAAAAGGCTCTCCAGAATCTAAAATCACGTTTATAATTATTGCAATGCGGATTTTTTATTTTGATCCAGATGATAAACGTCGCCAGGTACAAACAGTTTACCTAGAAAATATTCTCAACGACGTCGAAGTTGAAGTGGCCTCTCAATTGTCGGGCCCTCTCGGAGCGTGCGAAAAAATTGATCACAACGCTCCCTTTGATCTCATTCTCGTAGTTGCTCCCCCCTCCATTCCTGTCTATGAGCTTTTTGATAGATCAGTACAAAAGGATGCTCGTGCGGCCTTCATTCTCATGAGCGAGAATCCCCTGAATGCCTTTGCCGGGATGGAAGGATTTAAATCCCAAAATCCTAAAAATGATTTTATTCAACTTCCCATCACCCCGGCAGATTTTCGCGAAACCATGCTAAAATCTCTCTCACCATCCTACGGTCAGAGAGTCATTCCAGCTTTTCAAAAGGTTCGGTTAATCCATTTTTTAAGATTCAGCAAGGCCCATTGCAACGTTTACGTCAAACTTTCCAATCATAAATACGTCAAAATCATTAATGCCGGAAGTACCTATGATCATAGTGACATCGAGAAATATCGCGAAAAAAAAGTTTCTCATTTTTATATTCGCAATGATGATTTCGAACATTTTCAGGTGACCATTCATAAAACACCTTTTCTCACCTTCCAAAACGAAAAGATGTCTGAAGCCGACCTGCAAAAATGCCTTCGCAATACTCATGCTATTTTAAAAGAGATGATTCTTGAAATTGGGATTACACGGGAAATTGCGGACCTTGCGGAAAAAAGTGTGGATGAGATTGTCAATTTGGCCTATCAGCAGCAAGACCTGAACGTTCTTCTTAAAAATATGCAACAACGCCTTGATTACATCTATGACCATAGTTTTCTGACCAGCATCGTCTGCTGTGAAATACTCAAACATATGCACTGGAACACTGAAGATAAGGTAAAAAAATTAGTCATGGCAGCTATGCTGCATGATCTTAAGCTCAATGATCCTGAGTTGTGCAAAATTGAAATTTCTCATGACCCCAGGTTACAGACATATTCGCCACAAGAGAAAAAGGCCTTTCTTGGCCATCCCATGGAAACCTCGTTACTCCTCACTGGAATCGATTTTATTTCCCCCGAAGTTGCCAGCATTGTTCTTCAGCATCACGAAACCCCAGAAGGGAATGGCTTTCCCAACGGACTTCATCATTCGAAACTTTCTCTTCTCTCATGTATTTTCATAGTCGCGCATACTTTTGTTCAAAATAATCTTGAGATTGATTTCGATCCAGATCGACAAGATAAGATTTTTGAAGATTTGGCCAAACGCTTTTCTTTGGGGAGTTTTAAATCTGTCTTGGATGCTTTTTCCAATCTGCATCCCAATAGCACAAAACCTGCCTGATCACACTTCAGATTTGGTATAAATTCGATGGTAGAGAAAATGTAAAATTTCAAGTACCGAAACTGATCCGACGGGATATTTCTCCTCATCCACCAATACAATATGACGATGCCCATACTTAAACATATTATTAATCCCATGGGCGATTTTATGCCTTGGCATCAGGGTCTTTGGTTTTTGGCTCATAACCTGACTTATGGGAACTCTCTGCCCCCATAGCTTTTTTCCAATCACTCGTGTCACAAAATCTCGTTCGGTTAAAATCCCTATCAGTTGAGTGTCATATTCTACAACTAAGACGGTTTCGGTTTTTTCTTTTACCAGCCGCTCATAGACGACATCAAGAGAAGTGGAAGGCGGCACAAAAAGCGGTGGGCTGCTAATAACTTTTGCCAGGGGCAAGGAAAACACATTTCCCGTCAAATACTGACTTCCTGCCTGCTGCAATTCCTCTAAAAATGAATCGTCATGGGCGTCATTTATCAAAACTTCATCGGCCGTCGTGGTTCCATGCGATGCAACCGATTCAGGAAAACACTCAACAATAAATCTTAATATGTCACGAGCGGAAATCATCGCCAAAGATTCAACCGATTGTGATTCATCCAAAAAAACAGGCATGTGCCTGATATGTTTTTTGACAACTATTTCAAAGGCCTTACTGATGGGGGTCTTCAAAGATAATATCAGAGGTGAGTTAGTCATCACGTTTTTCAAAGGAAGTTTTTCCAATGCCTCTGAAGTATTTCCTACTCTAAGCATAAGATCGCGATCGGTAAAAATGCCGGACAGTTTTCGATTCTGGTCTATCACCAAAATCGAACCGATTTTTTTTTCGAGTATAAGCCCTAAAGCATCGGCCACTGAAGCATTGTCTTGAAGGCAACAGGCCTGAATCGGTTTCATGACTTCAAGAGGTTTAGCAAAAGCATCTCTGGTGAATATTTCACTCATAGAATTATCTCGGGTTTCCTATCCTTTTAACATCTCTGACATGGCATCAATAACCTTTCGATAGTGTGAGAGAGTAAAATCACGCTCCATTTTTTTCAAAATGGCCTTGGGACCTAGTTTCAAGGTCTGAAAATCGAGGAGCATATGGGTAAAATGTTCGACAACAATAAATAAAATGGCCAAGCCGGAGAGAGCACTGCTGGCGCCTTCTGCAAATCCCACACCATTAGTGGTTCCGTGATGTTGTCTCAAAATAACATCAACGCCTGCGGGAATTCGAGGCATACTTTGCGCCAAAGTACTCACCTTATTGGCGTGGTACTCAACTAACTCTTTTTCTTTAGGACTCAAGTTTGCCATTTCCAATGATAATTTATCATGAATACGGACCAGTTTTTCATCCTGCAAATGGATATCGTGCATGAATGAAACGTAGATCATTTTTTCCACATTCGATTTCATCTGGTCATTTCTTCCCCATTCCATCTTTGGAATAAGATGAGAACAAAGCAAGGCCAGCAAGAAACTGTGCTTATAATTGTAGCCGCTCTTCTCTGCCAGAAGGGCCCTCAATAACTCTCCAAAGTTTTGAACACCCACTGCGCCACTGACGAGCACATTGGACATGGCCTTAATGTTTGTATCCACAATCTTCATTGTGGTATCCGAAACTCCCAGTTTTATAAGTAAGTCTTGACCAACTTCAAATTGTTTAGCCCCGATCTGAACTAAATCGGCGACCACACTTTTGTCATCAAGTTGGGTCAGGGCCTTTTGTTCAAAGGCCGATAATACTAAGTCCAAATCATCACTTCTGACATAAAATTCCTGCAAACCCATGGATTCATACTTTTGCAACGTAGGCGTATCAAAGTTATCCCCGGTATGTAAGCGCTTGACGTACTGGTCTTCACAATTCTTTTTGGTAATACGAATGAACACATCACATTGACACTTCTCCATCCCATAAAAATTTTTAATACTTATACCCGTGTAGGGCGGACGATGGAGAGCTTCCAACTCTTTGCGCGAAATATTGAGGGACTTGGTGACAGTCTTGGAAAATTCACTGATTTTAAAATGATCTGGTAAGCAAGTAAATTGTAGACCGGAAAATTCCACATTGCCCAAAGTGATAACAGGTGGACGATTCACCTGTTCGTACAAAAAATTGAGCAAACCATGAGCAACCTGAATATCATCTAAAAGAGCACGAACCACAATAAGATTAGGCGTCCCCTTACCGAGGTTCTCAACCAAATAATTTTTGGCCTCGTCTAAATTGGCGACCACGCAAACTTGTGCTTTTAATTGCTCATCAAAATGCTTAACCAGAGCATCAATGACAGCTGCGTTTGTTTCGACCAGTAAAATTTTAAACATAATCAGCTCAAAACGCTTAGAGTTCCTTTCGCGAAAATAAAAAAGACAAAAGTATAAATAATCCGATCAATGTGATCCCATAATGCGGTAACTCCCAAGCATAATTTATCACAGCTGTTTTTCCGGTAACCAAGTTTCCGGCGTAAGATGACCACAATCCAATGCGCGGAAAAAGATAATGGGCCAACAGTCCAATACTTTTAGCAAGCCCTAAATTTTTTATGTGATAAAGCAGATCATCAGTCGCAAAGGCCTGATTGGCCACACTGATAATTGTACACACCACCATGGCGAGTATAAACGCCACAAGCTTGTTCAAGGATAATGAAATCAAAGCACTCAGTGTGATGACAGCAATATTAAGTAGTAAAGTGGCAAATAAGGCCCAAATGATCTGGACAGTTAACTGATTTGTTCCATCTGAAATGTAAAATATCAGCCCGGCCAATAAAATTGAGACAAGGTAGTGACCAAAAACGATGGTTCCAGCACCTAGAATACGCATAAGTAAATACCACCAACGGCGTAAAGGTTGGGCCATAAGCACTGAAGCTACGCCACTTTCCAAGTCTGATTTGATACAATCAACACCAAAAATTATGGAAAGAACAGTACACCATATATTGATGAGAAAATAGAAGACCACCGCCTTCTGACTGGAAAGATTCATCAGATTTTGTTCCTCTACTGATTTAATGATGAGATCAATGCCAGAATTGACCACAAAAATTAATCCTATGTTGAGGAGAAATACGAAAAGAAGCGTTTTACTGCGGATTTCTTTTTTTATTGTATTGGTATAAAGAGCATATAAGACTGAAGGTTGCACTGTAAATTGCATAAACTCTCTCCCTATTAAATTAATTTTTCCCGCGAATAATATTGGTGAAAAAATCTTCCAAGGTCACACCGGGAAGCAAAGACTTCATGGAATTCATGGCCAAACACTTTCCTTTGTCGATAATGGCAAAATCATCTGCAATTTTCTCCATTTCAGACAGCCCATGTGAATTAATAAAGATGGTTTTACCTTCTGTCGCCTTCAGCTTTAATATGAGGTCTTTAAAATCTTTGGTTCCAAGCGGATCAAGGCCTGAAAAAGGCTCATCAAGAAGCAATAATTTTTTTTGGCCGACCAGAAGCGAAGCCACCCCCACTCTTTGTAATTGACCTTTGGATAAAGTGGATAGACGCCTTTTACTAAGCGTACTCATTCCCACCATTTCCAAAGTTTTTTCGATCATTTCACTATTATTTTTTTTCTGCACCCCATTCAAGGCCATAAAAAAAGCAATAGTATCAAGCACTGTATAGTAAGGGTAAAAATAAAAGCGTTCGGGGAGATAGCCAACTTGAGCGCGTGACTCAAGTTCTGAGGTTAGTTTGCCAAAAATACGGATGTCACCCCTTTGGAAATGCACCAGTCCAAGAATAGTTTTTAGAAAAGTCGTTTTACCTGCGCCATTGGGCCCCAAGAGCGTAAAGATTGAATTGCCCTTCACCTGTAAATCAAGACCGGCAAGGGCCTCGGTAGTGCCATAGAATTTATGAACCCCCCTTGCCACAATGGCATATTCAGTGTCCGTTGCAGTGACTTCGTTTCCTTCAAGCATGGCGACCCCTCTCTGTTAAACTAAGTTTTCATAGCGTGCGTGTAAAAATCAATTAGAATAATTTTATCCTATGAAGACGTGCTTGTTTACTGGTTTTACATCTTTTCTCGATTATTCAACTAATCCCACGGAAGAATTGGCCAATCAGCTACAGTCCAAAACTTTGGGAGATTACCAAATATATTCAAAAATCCTGCCGGTTGATTACCAAAGAGCAGAGGAAATGCTGGGTTCTCTCGAAAATTACCAGCTCATTGTACTCAATGGTTTGGCCACCGGACGAAGTTCCATTTCGCTTGAGACAATGGCCTACAATCAAATCGATTCTTCACGTCCAGACACCCAAGGTATCATCCTCCAAAATCACACCATTTGCCCAAATGCCAATGCCTTCCTCAATTCATCATTTGCACCGTCACAATTATCCCTCTTATGTGAAAATCTGAACCGCCTGGGCCATCCCGTACAACTGTCTTCGAATCCGGGGCGGTACTTGTGCAATTTTATCTACTATAAAACTCTCTTCAATCTGGAGCAAAAAAATCTACCAACCCCCTGCCTTTTCATCCATTGGCCGGAAGATCAAAGATTGGATTCCACTTCTCTCTACACTGTCTCGAAGTATCTTGATGTTATGTCTGATTTTTTCACTCTACTTATGCTCTCGGCTTAATCTGCCGAAAACATTTGCATGCATCAGCAAACCTTTCTCTCACGAGATCACCAATGGGGTCGGTGGAAACGCGCTACCAGTGCACTCTTAATTGCCGGGGTCATCGGCCTTTGTGCCATTTTGGGTGTTAAGTTTACCAGCGGTTATGAATCATTACATTTTATCACACGCGCTTGTGTCATGCTCGGTGGAAGATTTATGGCGGGAGGATACATACAATTTTTTACTTTTTTTGCATTCTTTTGGGCCATCATGGAGACAATCTATTTTAAAAAAGAATTCGACATGGCGCAGGCGACTCCGCTTTTGCATATTTTGAGTAAATCAGAAAAATCACTCACGCAAACTGAATTGCGCAACATTGAAACTCTGACAATGAATTTTGAAAAACAAAATGGAAAATCGCTTCTTTCCGACTTGATAAAAAAGGCCTGTCATAAATATAAATTGCAACCTTCTGTTTCTGAAGTCATGGAAGTGATCAATGTCCAAATTGAAATTTACAAAGAGAAGGCCTTCAGTGCCCAAAATATTATCCGCTATTTAAATTTTGCTATCCCATCGCTTGGATTCATCGGGACCGTTATAGGTCTCTCGGATGCCATGATGATTGCCCATACGGGAAATATGGAAAGAATTGCAACCGGCCTGGGAACGGCCTTCGATACGACTCTTATTGCCCTGGTCTTGGGGCTTATCCTGATGTGGCATATGCAAGAATTGGAAGAATTGACTGATCTCTACCACGCGGAAACCAAAGACCTTCTCTTTTCTCATCTGGTGCCACGTTTAGGTGCTTCTCATGTCCCGGAAGCGTGAAATTGCCACAATTTCCTTATCTATGTTAGACCTCCTTTCAGGAGCGCTCGGCGCCATGATGATTCTCTACATCGCCGTGCCGAAAGCACAACAAAACTTCCAACAAAACAATCTTGCGGCCACCAATATGTCTTCAGTGGAAAGCAGTAAAGGTGAAGTCATTCCCGCGAACTTAGGATTCAAATTCAAAGGCAAAAAGGTGGTTTTCATTTTGGATACAAGTGGAAGTATGGAAAAAGAAGAACGTATAGGGCAAGTCAAGGCCGGGCTCAAATTTTTCCTTACGTCCCTTTCGGACGAATATCAAATTGACCTCATCCACTATCCTGGGTCTATGGTGGAAACCTACAATCCCCTCTTTGGAGAACTGAAAAAGTTCACCCCCCAGATCAAAACACAAATTTTTAAAATGTTATATCAAATCGAACCTCGCGGCCCCACCCCCACGCGTGAGGCCCTTACCTTCGCGCTCACACACTATCCCGAACTCACAGACATTGTTCTGCTAACAGACGGAGCTCCAACGGTCGGAATGACTTATGCGGCCGATGATATCGGCGGGATTTTGAAAATGGTTCAATTACTCAATCATGGAATACAAATCAGTGGACTGGGCATCGGCCGAAAATTCCTTGACGAGCCCAACGATCCAAAATTCCAATTTCTTTTCAATCTTGCTCAGCAAAATGGTGGTTTCTTTTACGGTCTGTGATTGGCCCTTTGTTTGATACTTATTGGCCGGCGAGTAGCATCAATAGCAACATAAGTAAACAAACCTTCGGTGACTTTCACCCGCGAGCTGGAAAACTCCCTATCCGCCCATGCCTCAACCTTTACGGTAATGCTCGTTCGGCCTATTTTAATCACTTCGACGTAACACCCCAACACATCACCCACAAGCACCGGTAAGTGAAAAGTCATGGCATCGACGGCAACCGTGACGGTTTTTGAACCGGCCAATTTTTTGGTGATAATGCCACCAGCAATATCCATCTGCGACAATACCCATCCACCAAAGATATCGCCATTGGGATTGGTGTCACCAGGCATGGCAAGGGTTCGCGTACCCAATTCACCCTTGGGAGCGGTTGACGAGTCGCTTCGCCCTTTTTTTGTTTTTGTCGCCACAATATCTCCTTAACATCAACATACAATTAAAAAAATATGATAGCATGAACTCTTGAGATAATTATGCTTAATCGAGAAAAGTTTTTTTCCTTCGCGAAGAAAAATCTTATTTTTGCACTGCCGATTGTGGCCGGGCAAATTGGACAAATGCTTTTCGGAGTCGCCGATGTTTTTGTCGCCGGCCACCATTCCAATGAGGCCTTGGCAGCGCTCGGCCTTTCGAGTGGGCTTATGTCACCGGCCTTTATGTTTGGCATTGGCGCACTCAATGCCGTCGGCCCGCTTTCCGCCCATGATAAGGGCAAAGGAATTGAGGGCCATCATTTTTTTCCTGCGGCCATTCTATCGGCATTATGTTTAGGCCTGGTCGTTTGGCCTGTCACCGTTTTGATGCTGAATTTTTATAATGTTATTGGATTGAATCCAGACCTTCTTCCCTATGTCCGCGATTATCTCACTCTCTGTGCTCCCTCGATCGTTTTTGCTTTTCTCTTTCAAGCATCAAAGGAGTATTTACAAGCGCACGGGCATAACATTTTTGCCAATGTCAGCATTCTTTTTTTTAATTTTCTCAATTTAGCGCTGAATTTTTTGTTTATGTTTGGAAAAGGACCTATCCCTCCCATGGGAGTGAAAGGATTGGCCTTGGCCACATTTCTGACTCGTCTTCTCATGGCGATAGTGGTTTTTTTATATGTCGTAAAAATCTTTGGTCTTAACAAAAAATTTCTCTTCACGGTGGATAAGAAATCCATCAAGGCCATCTTCAAGCTTGGCTCCCCCCTTGGGCTCGGTGTATTAACCGAAGTATTAGTTTTTTGTACGGTGACTCTGCTCATTGGAAAGATGGAAACTATTTTTTCTGCCGCCCACAACCTCGTCTTAACTTTAGCCTCCCTAACTTTTATGTTACCGCTAGCACTTTCCAGCGCTGCTTCGGTCAAAGTCGCCCATTCAAAAGGCGAAGGAGATTTTGAAGGCATCTTTTACAATAGCTTCACCTGTGCGGCAATTAGCGTGGTGTTTATGATGTTAACCGCTACAACATACTTTCTATTTCCTACTCATATCGTAGGACTCTATACACAGGACCTTCAACTGATCGCAGTAGCGAGTTCCCTTCTCTTTTATGTCGGACTTTTTCAAATTCCCGATGGCCTGCAAATTACTCTATGGGGGTCATTGCGAGGATTGGGTATTGCGCGAGCACCGCTCATCATGTGCTTGTTGTGCCATTGGTTGATCGGACTTCCTCTCGGTTACCAGTTGGCCTTTCGCTATAGCATGAAGGCGCAAGGATTATGGCTGGGTCTCACAATTGGACTTTCAACTCTTGCCCTGGGACTTATCCTATCTTGGAAGCGCGCCCTTCGCCAAACCAGAGGCGCTCTTGATAAAGTCCCAGTCATCTCTTCCGCTGAGGCACATCACTAGCTTTTGCAGCTTAAATCGTTACATCTTTGTTCTGCGTGGGCTTAAATTATAAGCATCATTTATGAAATTTTTTTTAAATTTACTACTCTCCTTTTCTTTAATTTTAACTTCATTCCATGGTCAAGCTTCTGAAGAAGAAGGATTGCAGCAAGCGAAATTGATTGGTAAGGCATTCACTTCGGTAGCAAAGAAAATATCACCTTCAGTGGTAAACATAAGAGTGGAAAAGACCTTACCCGTTTCACCATGGACAGGATTGCCATCACCTTTTGGAAGAAATGGTTTTCCGTTCGGCGATAATCTCTTGGAAAAATTTTTTCATGGCCCTTTTCTTGATCGCAATTTTCCGGGTAGGGAGGAAAAAGTAATTGGTCAGGGGTCTGGATTTATTATTTCAAGCGATGGGATTATTCTCACAAATAGTCACGTGGTGGGTGATGCGGAGCAAGTCTCCGTGACACTTTTGGATGGAAGGGAATTGCCGGCAAAGCTCATCGGCAATGACCCCTATTCAGATATTGCCGTGATAAAAATTCAAGGCAGCAATTATCCTTCCGTCGTCTTTGGCGATTCTGACAAGCTCGAAGTCGGTGAATGGGTGATTGCCATCGGAAATCCTTTTGGTCTATCGCATACACTCACAGCAGGAGTTGTATCGGCGAAAGGGAGAAGTAGCGTCGGAATCGCAGAGTATGAAAATTTTATCCAAACAGACGCCGCTATTAATCCCGGTAATTCAGGTGGTCCGTTGGTTAACTTGGATGCGCAAGTTATTGCCATGAATACGGCCATTATCAGTGGCACAGGCGGATATATGGGAGTGGGTTTCGCCATTCCATCAAATATGGTGGTAAATATTAAGGATCAGCTTCTTCGCCATGGGAGTGTCACGCGAGGATACCTCGGAGTTATGGTGCAAGAACTAACCGATGATTTAGTCAAATCTTTTAAACTAAAGAATAAACAAGGGATACTTGTTTCCGATGTCACGGCAAGTTCGCCAGCAGACAAGGCCGGTCTCAAACGCGGCGACGTCATCATTTCACTGGATGGCAAACCTGTCATAGATGTCGGGACCTTCCGAAACGCAGTGTCACAAATGAAACCGGGCGATTCTAAAGAAATTGTCGTTATCCGAAACGGCCGTGAAGAAAAGATAAAAGTTAAAATTGGAAAACTGCCGGAAAAGAAAGGGCCGCCCGCAAAACCAACAAGTTCATTTTATGAAACATACGGATTTAAAGTACAAACGTTTGACAAGGCCACGGCAAAAAGCTCTGGTATTCCTTATGAAGAAGGCGTTGTAGTGATAGAAGTCAATCCATTCTCCATTGCGGCGATGGCCGAAATCCAAAGAGGCGATTTGATTGTAGAGGTCAACAGAAAAAAGATCGCCAACATTGAAGATTTTAATGCCGCGATTTCCAAACCGGCCCAAAAAAATGGCATCCTGCTTTTGATAAAGCATGGTCAACTTTCAAGATACATCACCTTATCCGTAGAATGATTCGCTACACCTATAAGGAACGTTTCATTTCCACTTCCGAGGGGTCAGAGGTTGGATATTGTGTAAATCCATGTTTTTCAAAAACTCGAATCATGACGAGGTTACTGGCCAAAACCATCCCCGTCATCTCTCTTACACCTCTCTTGCTAGCGATATCAATCATCGCTTTTATAAGCCCATGCGCCATCCCCAATCCACGCTTAAGTTCACTCACCACCAGACCAACCTGAGCGGATTTCCTTTCTCCATCAAGATAATAACGGCCAACAGCATAAATAACTTCTCGTGGTCCCTGCCGCTCGATTATACAAAGGGCAAGGTCTTTTATCTGATCCACATTGACAAGCTGATGAGCGTACTCTCGAGTCATATGCTTGGGAATATTTCTATATCTCTGCCAAAGTGTTTCTTTTGTGTGGGAATAAAAGAACTCCTGCAAACGTCGATCATCCGAACTTTTAAGCGGCCGCAAGATGTATTCTTTCCCATCTTTCAATTGAAGTTTCATAATTTCCACCGAACCCAGTTCTTTAACTATGGCCGGGCCGTGTTTGTGGTAAGGAGGAAGCCAACCGTAATCTCGGACTTGTCTGAGAAGATCTTCCCTAAATTTGGGGTGCGCAATTTGAATGAGTTCGAGGGCGCGCTCTCGAATGCTGCGGCCACGGAGTGTGGCAATTCCATATTCGGTTACAACATAATGGACATCTCCACGTGAAGTAACCACTCCTGCCCCAGCGGCCAAAGACGTCACAATTTTTGAAACCTGTCCGTCTTTAGCTGTGGAAGGCAAGGCGATGATGGGACGGCCCCCTTCACTCATCGCGGCACCTCGGATAAAATCCACTTGGCCTCCTATTCCACTATAAAAACGTCTTCCCATCGAATCAGAGGCCACCTGGCCGGTAAGATCGACTTCGATAGCACTGTTGATGGCAATAACATTTTTATTTTTAGCGATAACGACAGGCCGATTAACATATTCACTCGGATGGAACTCAACATGAGGATTATTGTGAATAAAATCGTAAAGTTTTTGTGACCCCATACAAAAAGAAGTAATAGTTTTCCCTCGGTGAATTATTTTTTTAGAATTGTTGATAACGCCGGATTTTATAAGAGGCAGGATGCCATCGCTGAACATTTCCGTATGCACACCCAAATTGCGATGGTTGGTGAGATTGGCAAGAACGGCATCCGGAATTTTTCCAATTCCCATCTGCAGTGTGGCCCCATCGTCAATAAGAGAGGCGACATACTGGCCGATTTTTATTGTGACATTGTCCATCTCACCATTTGCCACCACAGGAATATCCTCATCGACTTCCAAGTAAGCATCAATTTCGGAAACATGAATAAAACTCTGGCCAAGAGTGCGTGGCATTTTAGGATTGATCTGGGCAATAACCACCGGCGCGGCCCGACAGGCAGCTGAAACGATGTCCACCGAAACGCCGAAAGAACAATAGCCATTATCATCCGGTGGCGTGACGGAAACCAGCGCGACGTCGAGAGGTAAAACCCCCTGTAAAAACAGTCCGGGAATTTCGGAAAGAAAACATGGTGTATAATCGGCGAGCCCCTGATTGACTGAGCTTCGACTATTTTGATCTAAAAAAAGAGCATTAACCCGAATTCGATCTTTATATTTAGGTAAAGTCCATTGGCCTTGACCAATTGTCAGGATGTGAACCATTTCAATGTCGATAATTTCCGAAGCATGAGTCAAATAATGTTGAATCAGTGTATCTGGACAGGCGGCATTTGATCCGATGAAAATGCGTGAACCTGGTCGAACGAATTTATGCCAATCATCAGAAGTCAGGGGACGCATATGCATATAATGATCTGAGCTGTGTTGTTGGGGTATCATGAAAGCAACTCCTTGAAAATTTGAAGGCATGGCCGAGATGCCTCTATATCTTGCCGCATTTCCTTGATGGCTGCAAAACCTACCTTTCGACATTTTAAGAGCTTGGCCCATTATTTCCATTCAAAAGGGGTGTTCCCGTACAATGTACCTTACCTAAAAATTAACTCTCATTATTTAAGGAGAATGGTGATGGCCTTCAATATTCGCGCCTACCAGCCATTGGATCACCCCGCGGTAAGCTTTCCGGAAATGGAGACTAAACACGAGGCCTCCACCGATGCAACAGAAACGGCCGGCCATGATGAGCGCGCCAAATTTCTGGAAGATTGGCGAAATATGATCGATAAGCAACTCCATCAGCAAAACAAGGATGAAAATGAAGAAGACGATCCGGTAGTAAGTCTTAGGCTCGTGCGCGAATTAGATACGATTTGATTATGGAATTAAGGCCAAGAAACTATAGTGCCTTCTTGCACGTCACAGGCGTCGAACGTCGGCCAACCACGCCCTAGGGATTCTGTCGATTATATTGCATGGAAAGATAGGTATAACTATCGAGGCATTCCTCGTAGAAATCCACCAATTTGACGCCTTGGCGTGGTGTCACTTTCCCACGCTTTACTTGACCATCAATGTATCTTTTCACCGTGGCGGCCATAAAATCCGGGTTGTATTGCATCGTGGAGAGAACCTGGCGGGAAGAGCCGCCGCGAATTGTTTCCTCGATGTAAAAATCAGTCGGGTCATCGTCGTCTGCGAAAACGTGCACCTCATTTAAGCGGCCGAAGAGATTGTGCATGTCACCCATGACATCCTGATAGGCCCCTGTCATGAAAATACCCAAGTAATAATCTTCACCATCTTTTAAATCGTGCAGCGGCAGAGTTTTGCAAATCCCATCGGCACCAATGAACTGGTCAATTTTACCGTCACTGTCGCAAGTAATGTCTGCCAAAGCGCTGGAAGAGACCGGCCGCTCATCCAAGCGATGCACAGGCATAACCGGCAAGAGCTGACGGATGGCCCAGGAATCTGCGGCAGATTGGAAAACCGAAAAATTGCACAGATATTGAGAAGAAATCAGGTCAAACAGAGAGCTAAAAATTTCCGGAATCTGTTCTTTATCTTTGGCCAGCAAATAGATTTTTTTGGCAATTTGCCAATAAAGTGTTTCCACCTTGGCACGTTCCTCGAGGCCCAGAACTCCCAGTTGAAAAGCATTCAAGCAATCATCTTTTAGCTTACTGGCATCATTCCAAACTTCTTGCATATTTTTTTCGGTCAAATATTCATCCAAATCACGCATGTTGGTAACCAGGACATGCTCGCCGGTCACTTTGCGTGTCGAAAAAGACACATTGGCCGGATCGATTTTACCAATAACATTAGTGATGACACAGCTATGGTGGGCGGTAATGGCACGTCCGCTTTCTGAAACTATGTTGGGATGAGGTACACCGGCAAGATCGCAAACCTGTTTCACACCATAAACGATATCGGAAGCATATTCAGTCATACTATAATTTTTGGAGGAAATGCTGGTGGAATTACTGCCGTCATAATCCACTCCTAAACCGCCCCCTACATCGAAATATTCAAAAGGAATCCCCATCTTATACAATTCGCTGTAAATTCGAACTCCTTCTGTCACAGCATCTTTAACCGCACGAATATTGGAAATCTGGCTGCCAATATGAAAATGAAAAAGCTTGAGACAGTCACTTAGTCCTTCGGCCTTGAGAGTATTCACAACATTAATGATCTCCGCCATGGTAAGCCCAAATTTGGCCCGGTCGCCCGAAGAATTCTCCCATTTTCCAAAGCCTTTAATGGCCATTTTACCTCGAATGCCGATCAAAGGTCTGACCCCCATTTCTTTAGAAAGACGAAGGAGTGTATGCAACTCACTGGTTTTCTCAATCACCACAATCATGCTTCGGTCTAATTGCCGACCGAGCAGGGCCAGCCGCATATAATCTTCATCTTTGTAACCATTTAAAATAGTTAATGCCTGTTGATTGGTATTGAGGGCCATAACCGCCAACAACTCAGGCTTAGAACCGGCCTCGAGACCAAAATCATAGGGTGAACCGGCATCAACAACCTCTTCCACCACTTCACGCAGCTGATTTACCTTGATGGGATAGACTCCGATATAGCGCCCCTCATATTCCGCCTCTTCGATGACTTCGCGGAAGGCACGATTTAAGTTTTTTACCTGGGAACGCAAAATATCGTGAAAACGGATAACCGCCGGGAAGGCCAGCTTTTGAGCTTTCATTTCCTCAATAACTTCGTAAACATCAATCTGAATCTCTTTGGAATTCTTATTGGGTAGAACCACCAAATGACCCTTGTCATTGATATCAAAGAAACCTTCACCCCAACGGGAATGGCCATAAACTGAATCGGCCTCTTCTCTTGTCCATTTTTGGACATCATTGGATACATTGGTCGATACTCCGGTTCCAACCCCATTTTCCATGGTATTGCACCCCTTTACTCTTGAAGTTACTTGGCATAATCATTACAGCAAAATGGGTAAAAGCATCAACAATATTTTTTAGAAAAAGGAGATCGGCCATGCGTAACCGTCTATGGATGATCCTGGCCCTGGCCAATTTAGCGCTTGTTCCCTTCCACCATATCGAGGCCAAAATGATCACCCTGGTTCATTACAATATCAAAGAACTCGACAGCACCAAATTACGCAGTAATCCCGTAGGTCTCCAGCTCACCTCAGTTAAAAATATTATTAAAAAGTGGAACTTTGACATTTTATCCGTAAACGAGTTGCAATTTGATCTTCCTGGCGTTCCTTCTCCCAACTATCAATCGCGCGGTGAAAATATGCGCCTTTTTGCCACTCTCATGGGAAAGGCGGAGTTCAAGGATATTTTCTACCCTGCCAATACTGGTGCCCTTGCCCGAAAACGGCCGGATGGAACCTACGCCACCAATCCCAACACGCCCGAATCTCAGGCCTTGGCCGATCAAGTGAACTTTGGCAGCTTTCCCGCTCAATATTCCACAGGGGCCCTCTTTCGCTTCCCCCAAAAAAGAATTATTGAAATTCATGATCTCAAATGGAAAGACTTCAACAAAAATCTTGATCTGAGCAGTTTCAAACAACCTAATGGAACCCCTTTCCCGTCCGACATGGCCCTTTTTGACAAAAACTTCACTGATGTTGTCCTCGACATTGAGGGGCAAGAACTGCACCTGATCCTGCTTCACACTGTACCCTCATACCATTTCGGAAATATGGCCACACCCAATTTTCAGCGCAATGCCGATCAGCTACGTTTTTTAGAATGGTATCTGACCGGTGAAACCGATATTTCCGTCACTCTCCCGGAAATTTCTCCCTTAAGGAAAGGTTCCTACGCCGTGGCCGTAGGCGATTTTAATGTGGGATTGAGTAGTACCGACCCCAAACAGCTTGGGGCCCAGGTGTTATCACGTCTGGCAAAAAAATGGACTTTATGGATGCCCCATCCTGACTATACCAATGACGGGGATGGGGTGCGCAGCAATCCCACGCGACTGCTCTTGGATTTTATCTTCCTCTCATCCAATCTGACCAAAATCGAAGGGGGAATCTACCACCCTGAAGCCAATTTAACTTTTCCCCAATCACCCACGGACACAGCTCCAAACGGAATGTCTGAAGTCATGATTAATGGCCAAAATCAGGCCAGGCGGGCCTTCGTCAATGCGGATTATTTAGAATGCAAAAATAGTAGTGACCACTATCCTCTATGGGCCAGTTTTGAACTCCCCACACACAAATGATCACCGATCACTTATACCAATTACTTCCCGAGGAATTATCCCGCTGGCTGGTGAAACACGATCATAGTCCCAATCAGGTCAGAAGTATGATGGCCTGGGCGTATAAAAAACAAAGTCCCGCGCTTTTTCCCCGGCTGTTGAACGATTTGGAAAAATTACCGAAATCTCTGCCTTCCATCATCGAGCGGCATCTCTCAACAGATGGCACTCAGAAAATTCTCTTTGCCACTGAAGATGGATTAAAAGTTGAATCCGTCATTCTGAATTATCACCGTAAGCTCACTGTCTGTCTTTCAACCCAGGTGGGCTGCGCCATGGGCTGTACCTTTTGTCGCACCGGCATGGCCGGTCTTGGGCGAAACCTGGAAGCCTACGAGATTGTCGGCATGTATTTGCACCTGCGCAACCTTATTTGGCATGAAAATTCGATGGAAGCTCCCTGTCCCAACATTGTCTTTATGGGACAAGGTGAACCACTTCACAATTTTGAACAAGTCAAACGGGCCCTCGAAATTCTCACCCATCCCTGGGCCTTGGACTTAGGTTCACGCCAAATCACACTCTCGACGGTGGGATACCTTCCGGGACTCAGACGTTTTCATGAACTTCCTCGCGTCAACCTGGCCTTCTCACTTCATTCACCTTTCGAAGAAGAAAGACGCCAATTGATCCCTATCGAAACCCGTTATCCATTACCTGAAATTCAACAGGTTCTCAAAAGCATGTCCCTCCTCCCTCGACAGTTTATTACCTTGGAGTATTTAATTCTCAAGGATATGAATCATAGTGAACGTCACGCCTTGGCCCTGGCGGATTGGTGCCGAAATATGAAATCCATTGTCAATCTCATCCCCTACAATGCTGTGACAGGCTTGTCTTTTGAGCGTCCAAGCGAAGAAGCGGTTGATCTGTTCAAAAAATCATTGGTGGACTTAGGAGTCCGGGTTATGGAACGTGTCGCTAGGGGAAGTGATATCGCTGCCGCCTGCGGACAACTGGCAAGTCGGGATTATTCTAGCGAAGCCCCATGAATTCATTCGAGATCTTTGGTGGGAGGGGGAATAACTTCACCACCACTCCCGGTTTTCCGCGATTGTTTCTCAGCTTCAATTTCACTTTGAATTTGGCGAGCATTTTCTTCAATTGTAGGCTTGGTCATGGTTACCGAAGGACGGGGTTCGACTTGATCACTTTCTGTAATGTGTTCCCCAACCCTAGGCCCATCGTTTTCGCGCAAAATTTTCTGGGCCTCGGCCTCTAACTCTTGCTGTGTTTTAAAACGCACCGGTGGGCGTTTATACTTAACTTCATCCTCTCCGCTGCTTCCCTCAAAGGTACCTGCATCCCCACCATTTCCTTCCGTCTGGTCGGAATCGTGACTCTCACGTAGCGCTCTTGCCTGGGCCTCTTGCGCCATACATTCGTACATATTCTTACTCTTGCAGACTTGTTTAACTGTCTGATGATATGAAACATTGGCTCCCGTCTCATCACCCGTACCACTGCCCGATCCCGCGCCCGATCCACCGCCTTGGCCAGGCCCTTGGCCCTTCTGTTTGGCCATCTGCACTTCGGCCATGACCATTTTCGCCTGATCTTCAAGACAAGGTGGTTTTGTGATGGAAATCTTATCAACTTCATCGACCCCCATCCCACCATCGCCTCCTCCTCCGCCTTCTGAAGCCCCCACATTATCATCTTGAGTCGTCTGACCAATTTGACCTGCCTCTTTCCGTTTCATCGATTTACCCGTTTTCGACAACATTCTTCTGGCCTTCTCCATCTCAATTTCTTCACGTTCAAGGCGCGCTCGCTCCTGCAGCGTCGGAGGCGGAATGATGACAATATCAGGTTTTTCTTCCGCTGTTAGGGATTGCTGCTGAGTGGATGTGGTTTCAGAAAGTGTGCCGCTCGTATCATGCAGCTCGGCCTTGGCTTCATCACTCAAATCTTCGGAATCCTCAACTTTCACTCCCATCATGGAAGAACTTCCTGAAGCCGGGGCAGTGGGTTCAGGAGTCTGGGCCATAACAACCAAACTCAGTTCCACGTAACTGAAAATCAGCACTATGCCAGCACTTGTAACAATGGACTTTTGAATGATTTTAAGTTTGAAGGCCAAACCGTTTTACTCACATTTTTCGTTAAATTCTACAATTAGCATCGGAATAAACGGTCTCAAAATTGAGACCTCGGGATGATTTTGTAGGAGTGTGGGAAGATCGGTTATGCACTATCATGGGAGAATGACTGCACTATAATAATCAAATATTTAAACCAAATTGCTCTATCCCGAGGTCTCATTTGATTAGAATCCATCTAATGAAACCACTCTACTCCTTGCTCACCATCTCTGTGTCGGCCGTGGGACAACTTTTTGTCATTAGTTAATCCTTTTTTTCACAGAGAACGTAAGCGATAACCGATCCCCCGCACTGTTTCGATTAAATCATCATAAAATTTCTGCCTAAGTTGCAGAACATGAGTGTCAACTGTTCGAGTGGTGGGATAATTTTCATAACCCCAAACTTTGTTGAGAAGCTCCTCTCGCCCAAAAGCGCGATTAGGATTTTCCATCAAAAGACGGAGCAATTCAAATTCCATTTTAGTTAGTTCCACCAATTTGCCCTGAAAAGAAACCTCATGGCGTAATAAATCAACTTGAATACCATTGATTTCTATTATTTTGGCCGCAGGGGCTTCTTTGGGCCGTCCTTGGGAATTTCTTTCTTGCACCCGAATACGGGCCAAAAGCTCACGAGGTTCAAAAGGTTTCGTGACATAGTCATTGGCACCCGATTCAAGCCCTAAAACTCTATCGACCAAATCAGTTTTTGCCGTCAGCATAATCACCGGAGTCGGATCATGACGGGCCTGTTTTTCTCTTAAAAAATCTATTCCCTGTCCATCTGGCAACATCCAATCCAAAATAATTAATGTAGGGGACTCTTTTTGCATCTCACGTGCGGCCTGAAGATTTTTGGCCCATAAAACGACTTGCCCCTCGCCGCGCAAATATTTTTCTAGGGAAGCTCCAAGATTGGCATCATCTTCAACCAACAATATTTTTGCCATATTAAACTCCTTGTGTAGAAATTTTTAATTCTTTCAAGATCACGCTAAAGGTGGTGGGCCTTTTGCTATATTTTAACTCTCCTCCCATAGCAAGAATGGCACGTTTTACAATGGATAGTCCAAGCCCTGTGCCGGAACTTTTTTGGCCTTTTTGAAATTCCTGACCAATTTTAAGCCCATTTAACGCTGCTCCATCCCCCTGATCCTTAACGGAAACAATCAATTTACCGGAAGAAAATTCCACCAGCATTTCAACCGGAGGAACGCCATGAGTAAAAGCATTTTCCAATAAATTCTTTAATACGATAGATGGCCAGTATGAATCCATGACAAACGGTCTGTCTTCAATGGTGTTTTTAAAGATCAAGCCCTTGTCTAAAAAGGAACGAGTGACATCCATTAAAAATTCGTTAATCGAAGGGATTTGCACGGGATTTAATTGAACTTTTCCTTTTTTCCTTCCCACATTGAGATATTGTCGTGAGGCCTCGGTCAAACGCTGGAGCCGATGAATTTCACTGCTCATACGTAAAAATGAATCCTGCATATCTGCAGGAAGTTGTTCAAGATCTCGTGACACATTTTCACTTTCCAGCACCAAAGAAGTGATCGGAGTGCGCAATTCGTGAGTTAAAGTCTGAAGGGCCAAACGTTTACTCTCCTCCTCGGAACGATCATCGCGTAAGCGATTACGCAAACCAACCAGTGCCACGACCATCAAAAAAAGGCAACCGATGAAAATAAAAATTTGGGAAATATTCAGCCTTTCAAGGATTTTTTTGGAATTGGGAGACCAGCATAATTCTTCATCACGGAAAAAACAAAGTCTCTTGTTATTATATTTGCTCAAAGTATAATCCGCTTCACTTAAAAATTGATCGAGATCGGCACGATCATAAACTCTATATTCCAGAATTCCTTGGGCGTGTTTGTAGATCAACCTTGCCAATAAATATTTACCGGTTAAAACAGAACCTTGGCCCCGCGCCACTGATTCCAATTCCTCTTCACTTAACTCTGATAAAATCAAAAACACTCCTCGAAGCCGCCCCTTAAGCTCGGTAATATTTTTTAATTCACGCACATGAAAGAGTGGTAATCGATCAATAATCCAATTCATCTCCCGATATTGGGACCTTCCGGTTAAATAGGCCAAGTACATAAAGCTGATCCCAGAGGGGTGCAAGAAAGGTGGTTCCTCAAAGAACTCCGATGGCAGATGGGGACGCATTCCGCAGCGAAATTCTTCCCATAAAACCAATTTGCGATGACCAAACAGACCTTGTAATTCAGGGACGCCCTTGAAACAGTCGCCCGGATGGGCATAAAAACTGGGATCAGTTCGGTCAAATTCCGACAAGGCATAAATGGGAGAGGTCAATTTAAAGTGATGGTTGGTGTAGTAATAGGAAGAAATATTAATAATTGATATTGGCCCCACTTCCCTTTGGAAGGCCAACTTCAATTGGGAGATGGCGGCCATATCCTGACTGGACACCAGTCTCTCATTATTTCGCATGAGGAGCAGCGTCCCCCCGGCCAAAAAGGCCATTAAAACTGCCACTCCTATTAGGGCAACATACGCTCTCATGTTTTCAACCTATCAAGAAGTCCTACTTCTTTTGTCATTTTCTTGCCAATATCGGGACATTTTTTTTAAAAAGTGCCCACTTTTGTTTTTTGTGTCAGGAATCACGACATTTTGACCGTCTAACTTTTACACAAAAAACCAAACTTGCGAAAGCCTCTCACAGAAAATCCATAAGTTAAAAATATTTTGAACCCCCGTTTTTTTTTTCATCGGTAAAAAAATGAACTATGCCATAATCACAGAGCGGCGAGTGAGATTATTTAATATTTGCTTGATTCTGTTTGCTTCTCGTTTTGTTTTTTGTATATGCCGCGTGGGGCTGATTTTGCTATTTGGACTGTAAGCGTGCGTGGCCCCTAGTCGTATATGTTTGTTTTGTTTATGTGTTTTTAAGTTTTTTTTACTTTAACCAGGGAGCTGCTAATGATTGATTTACGTGTGATGAGGAGTTTTCCCATCCACGAATTCTTCTTAGGTGCACCTCCAGGACGTTAGTGACGCCTCTTTTAAAATTTATTCGTTATCAGGGATGATCTTCCATTGACTGTGGTTTTTTTGTCGGCCTTAGGCCGAAATTATTTGAATAAAATGCTTATCGCCAAACAAATTTCTTAGAAATGATGTTCGGCGCAGGGGGGTGTAAGGCCCCCTTTTTTTTTGCACGTGAAGACAATGGACCATTATTTTCCGACTACAATGCTCGGCTAGGCAAGCCCTTCCCCTTTTGCAATCGTTCTGACAGCATTGGCCCTGCATGTTAGCATAAAGCTAATTTAGGCCCTTAAGGATGAGGTCCACCTATGACAATCGAAAAAGACAAAGTTAACAAGCGCCAAATCTATCAAGACGAGGAAACCCTCAATAGTTTTGTGCATTTTTTCCATTCCTTCGAAGGGACCACAAACTACGCCTACAATCAAGCTTTGGTGGCGCTAGCTAAAGTTGAAAAAACTGCCGAGACACCGCGGAAATTGATGGAATATCTGATGGAAGACATCATTTTTACCGCCCTGTATACGACCATTTACGAGGAGTTGTTTCTCACTTTAAAGCAGCATCCCGATGTGGCCATTCGACTTCTGGATAAATTTGCAGATGGGCAAAGCGATCGCGACCAACTGGTTAATATTCATACCCAAAATCATATGAATTATATTATGCATGATGGTGAATGCTCCGGTTGCTCAAGCTGCGAAGGACATAGCGACCTGACTCCCCTGCTCGTTCACTGGCATAAGGCCAATCTTGAGTATTTTGTGAAGTTGTACCTCGAGGTTCAAACCATTCACTCCGGATTGGAACGAATTCTCTACGACCTCATTCCAACTCATCCAGATTATATTGACCGCATCAATGACAGCATTATCTCGCAGTTCCGTCAGTACATTGCCCAAGTTGTGACAAACAAACTGCACCAAGTGTAAAATCACAGCATGCTGAAAATATTACTTGGAACGATCCTCAGCGGATTGCTTTCTTCTTGTTCGACTCCACAAATACCTGCTGCGACTATGTCCGAGTCTGTGGCCAGGCCGTCTGAAATTGACACTTCAGAAATTGAAAAGAATGAGGTACTTCAACGTTACCAAGAAATGCGTGCCCGAGATTGGGATCAGTATCTCAAAAACGGCCGCCGAAGCACCGAGCGACGGGTAACACCAAAGCCCCTGCCGAAACAAGAGGTCGAGATAGAACAAACAATCGTGGAGCAACCTTCCATTATCACCCCGACTCCGTTGTCATCTCCCTCTCCCCTGGTGGCCACTCCGGAGGCCATTCCACTTGTGGAGCAGACCCCAGACGCAGATCCTGAAAGTGAGATTATTGCCGATCAAAAGATGCGATTTCATTGCTCGGCCCGCATCACCTTGAATGAAAAAGACAAGTTTGAGGCATGTCTGACCAAATCGCAAACGATCTGGGACGATTGTAAAAAACAAGAGCTAAGTACCCGAAAAGCCTTGCATTGCCTAAAGCAAAGTCTCTAGATTGCCGAAAAGGTTCTGAATGTCTTCAATCTGAAAATCATGAAACCTTGTGAGGGACCATGCCACCTAAAACAGACAGTACTCGCACTCTGGTTGAACGCCCGGAACGTTTTACTTTGTCGGGATTACATAATGTGCAGTTCAAAATCAAACTGGGCGAGGATCGTGAACTTAAATGTCGCTTAATCAATTTATCGTCATACGGTCTGGCCTTTGAGATTAATGAGCCGAACTATACCTTTGAGCTGGATCAAAAACTTCAGGTTGAAATTACCCTCGATAACCAGGTCATTCCTCTCGTTCTCAATGTCCGACATCTGGATGCGGCGGTAGGCTGTCGCATCGAGAATGCCGATGGACGATTTCGTGAGTTAGTGGAAAATTTTTTTATTAATGAGATCGCCGCCGAACAATTGGTCAAAGTTGACTCTCCGATCACTTATGCTCATGTTGAGGGAGAATTTCATAAATATGTCGGTAGCAGCAATTCCTTTGATCTTAGCTATATTGAAAAAAATGAAAAGATTACTCAAGTCGATATCACACTGATGGGCAACACTATCAAAATAGACCAGCAAGGCCAGATCGAATATGGTTTTCTGATTGAGGATGAGAACTGTAATCCTGGAGAGAGTATCCATATCAAAGTTCAGGATTTACCCGATGAAATGATCAATCATGCTTTACGCTTTGTTTGGAACGTCCAGGCCATCCCTTCCAATATCAAGCAAACTATTATGGGAATGATCGAAAATTCGCGGCACAAGGAAATCGCATAAGGGCCTCAAAGGTTTTTATGAAATGTTGGTGCACATATTTATTCTTGGCCCTTATCGCATCCCGGATGACCGTGTTGTCAACCACCGCTCTGGCACATATTCCCCCCAGCGTTAATCAAAGCAACATAGTCGATGGATTCGGAGGCTATGGATATCTGTCCGCTCCCCAGAGAAGTGAAAGTGAGGCCCAGGCCTCGACGGCAACCGAATTTAACTGCGATTCCAGTTCACAAAGAGAGCGCATAAGCACCCATTGTGGAGGGGCCGAAATTAGACCTGAGGTTGCCACTGAAAATCTGCTTCGCGAAACGATGAAATTACAGGCCATTTCCCGCTTCCAAGAACAGACTATGGAATACCTGTCCTTGCGAGTGGCTTCGGTTTCCAAACAAATCCCACTGAAAATTACCCGACCTGCTTGTATCTCGCAGGACTCCCCAACCTGGAGAATGATCCAGGCCAATCTCTTGAGTCCTACGCATGGGGCGCGGAATTGGAATTTCCGTAGTCGCCTTGATGCCGTAAAAGAAAGTGTTGATCCCAAGAACGTGGCCCATGGACTTCTCTGGATGATGCGCCTTAAAATGGCCAGTGAAGCATTTCACTGTAATGACTCTACCCACACTAAGCATAACTCCGCCAACTGCTCCAGCATTAATTATCAACAAAAAAGATTGGCCAATCAATATCCCGTGTTGTGGTCATCATGGGGACTTGAAGCCCCTCGATTTTCGGCCATTGAAAGCCAAGTCTATAAGATGATTGGGATGTCGACGATGAAAAATAAAAATCGAAATTTTCCCAATCTCTCAACTGATCTTAAAGATCAACGCGAACTGGGTAAGATGATTGAGCGATCCTATGGTTACGGGCGTTCGATTACCGAGGAAGCCGTGAATGGTTATTCTCATAATGATTACCTTGAGCTTGAACGGCGTTTTGACCGGGCCTTGAGTGAGGGACAAGGGGCTTCCCCCAATACCCCGATGGGTCAGACTTATCTGAGGTTAGTGAATGGAATGAAATATGCGGCGGAAGAATTAGAAACCCGCACGCAAGCGCAAATCAACAATCTCTGTTCCTATTCGGAACCGGAGAGAAACGGCAATCCCCCAGGCCTCACCAATTCACAAAAGTTTTCCCGCAACCTTCAGGCCCTGGCCTTCAGTTACCCTGCCGTCATTCGTCAGGCCTTAGTCGATATGACTAAACCTGAACGGGCCCTGGCCCAAGCCGCCTTATGTGAAGCCGGTGCAATGCCACATCTGCGATTACCCCATAACTGCAGTGGTGTCAGCGGAGGGCCTCTTCCCGGAACGCGACCGGTGTCCATCAATCAGATGAGTGTTATTGACTGGCCCTATGGAACACCACAGAGAATGAGCATCGCCAGGCCCACAGGTTCATCGCCGATTGAAGTCAATCTCAAGGTCAATTTAGTCCTTGGGCCGGAGCTGGAGAACAACTGTCCCGATCAAAATCATGATGGAGTGTTGGATTGTTTGGAAAGATTGACCAACGTTTGGCGGGCCGATGTCAATGGTTTTTTAAACTGTTCCACTGGACAAACCCCCAATGCAACTCTTTGGCAAAGTATAAATCACTCACGTATTGTCCCTTGCCCCACTCCCATTGATCCGGGCCTGCAACGAAATCCCGGAGTAAAATTTAACGTTACTTTTCAAACCCATGCCTCGGACGACGATGTGCCTGAACCCAAAGTTACCATTCATCGCTGTTTTAATTCCGATATCGCCGGAGACAACGACGATAAGGGAAATTGTAACAAGGTGGAACAGATCAATATGAAAAATTGTCTGACGAGTTGGACCATTGAGGTTCCTCGGACTGTGGAAAATTGCCGTGCTGAAATCGCCCGTCGCCGTCTGAGCAATCCTGCAGAGCTGAATCGGGCCAATTCCAGAAACTATAGCGTAACTGACTCTCCTCTCACTGTTCGTCATGAGGTTCTCCATGCTCTGGGACTGCCAGATGAGTATCAAGATGAAAAAAGGCCCTACGGGCATATTGGGGAACACGATTCGATTATGCGAAATGCTGGACATGCGCAGGGACGCATTTATCCTCGCCACCTCGATCGGATATTATCGCCTTTGCGATGTTTTGAGGAGGAATAAGCTTGACCATTTTTCTAGTGATGATCACCTTTCTTATGAGCGCCAGCGCTTGGGCCGGGGGCCCCACGGACACCAGCATTGTTTTCCTTGAAGATGGTCTCTCCGCCGAAGGCGAAAAACAGTTTTCCCGCTTTGAAATTGATGCCGATAATGATGTGCATTGGGAAACCTCTGGGGAAGGTGTCTTTTGCCCATCCATTGCCGGAACTTTCATCGGCAAAATTGATGTCAGCATGAAGGAAACCCTTACCGCACTTGGATTGGAGGCCATCAAAGAGCAGGGGGCTGACCCCAAAAATGACGTCTTAAATCTCATCCAAGAACGCCAATCTTTGAAGAAAATTTACATCATTCAAGAAGGTCAAACTTCCAAGGCCAGCGTAACCAAGGGTAGTACCAGTTATGAAAAATTCTACGACATGCTCATGAAGGTGAAAAAAGATTTAAGACCGGCCCAGGCCGTCATCATGAAGGCCAACCGACTCAAAGCTGATCTTCAAATCAGATTTGAGCTTTTAGGGAATGGTCCCTTCAATTTAATTTTTTCCAAAGAACGTCCGGAAGAATTTATGTCTGGGTCTGCGAGAGAAGTTAGCTATGCCTCGAAACAGGAGCGACCAACCGTCCGCCTCACTTCAAAAAGCAGAGTTCACTCTTTCATTCTCAAAGGAAGATTTACGGGACTGAACCAAATCCGTTACAGCAATAGTCATACCCTTCATCATGCCGATAAAAAAATCCCCGTTAAAGAAGTTTCACTCTGCGCTGAATTTTAAATTTTTTCTAAAAAAAGCGGCGTATCTTTGTTTTCTAAAAACAAATAACGAAAAAAAACTTGGATAGAGGGAATATTCAAAAAAGGGGGAATGGCAACTGTATTCCACCATATCCAAAATATCGATACCGCCCTTTTGGGGATTGGGCAAAATACGGTGGAGATGGCGCCAACTTTTTAAAGGAAAAGGGAGATCGTCAGCTTCATCCACAAAATAAAAGCCACCCTGCACTTCTCCGGCATCAACGATTTCGCCACTCCATTTTGTGGAAAATGGTCGAGGCAACTGGATGGGAAGTAATTTCCCGACAAAATCAAATTCATACTTCGCGCCTTTCGCCACTCCTTCAAAACGCACGACCTTTAGAGAAAAAAGCGGCGGCAATAAATATTTAAACAGCTCTTCGCTGAAATTCTCCTTAACAACTTCAATAGACACTGGTACATGGCTCAAAAATTCAATTTTCTGCATGCGCTTTTCCCTCACATAAAGTACTAAAAGTATGAATATCGTGAATAACCAAATTGAGTAACTGAGACCACCATCGACGCCATTCATTCTTGGTTTCAAGATCAGGAACAAGTCGATAGGCCAGCATTTGGAAACCCAACTTAATGAAGAGATTATTAGAGATTTTGCTGTTTCCGTCTACGGAAAGTAAGGCGCAAGAGGATAAATTGTCAGATGCCACTTCCGTGAGCGTGACCGCCAATTGCCCTTTGCCACCATCTCTGGATTGGCCTAATTCCATGAAGAAACGATAAATATCGGCCTCCAACCCCATAAAAACTTTGGCAAAGGCCACGGGGAGAAAAGTTAATACATTAGACTCAACTTTGACTTCAGGTTTTTCGCCTCCCACAAAGACGATTTGATCCATATTCTGAAGCGGACGATAACTAAATGGGATTCTATGCCCTCGAATAAAAGGTTTTACCCCTTGTACTTTGATGGCGAAATCGGTCAAGAGGGAACCGTCAAAAGAATCTTCACCGATTCTCCAAGGTTTGATCTTCTCTTCGGCCAATGGAAAAAGGCCTTCAACTCCGAGTGAAAATTTGGCGCGAAAAGTCAGTGACTCTGTATCTACCTCGATCTGTCCCCATTCTTTTCCGCTCTGGTCCATCAGATTCACTTTGCCCCAAATCACATCACTCAAACGCCACAAATATTTTTCGAGCAAGGGAAATTCAGAATGCCAAGATTTAAGCTTGCATTGTGCAGCAAGAATAAATGTCTTCCGTACAGCACTCTTGACTTCAGAAGATACGTCAAAAGAGATCAACAGGTAGCGTTCAAGCATCGCCATAGTGGATGGAAAATCTTCCCTTAACCTTTGTAAGATTTGTACTCCATCCATTTGTGACAGAATTGCAAAGTGTGAACGCCAAACACGATGAAGTGCTTGGCGTGAATGTGGTCCAACATGTGCCGCCAAATGAAGATTGGGAAAATATTGCTTGCGCGCAGTGTTCTCCGCTTGCAGTCCAAAATAAAATATAAAATCTCCAAAATCATTTGGCCGATCATGCTGCTTTTGATATGAACTAAAATGCACTTGAAAGTCTTGAGATACTTTGCGATCACCTTGCAAACACAGATGGGCGTGATTGATGGGGGCCTTCTCAGGTAATAGATCAAAAACATCCTCTAAATCCATATTCATCAAACGGCCCTGGGCCTTATCGGCCAATGCGTACACCTTCTCTTCATAATACTGGGGTGAAAGAGTCCGAAGATAGAACTGCGGCCAAAACATCAATGTTTTTAACTCACAGGATCGCTTGGAAAGGTGTTTGTCCAATTCTAACCAAGGTGTATAAAAACATTGGCTTGCAGAATGATGGGACGAAGACTCGCCGGACCAAGTTTGACAGCTCCATGTCGTAAGAAACATGGCCACAAAACCTGGCCAAAAGCTCAAGGCCTGATAGAATAATATTCTATGGACCTTTCTGAAAATCAAAACAACCAGAGTCCCACCCTGACTCCTGGCGATGACCTCTTGATTGTAATTGCGGACCCTCAGCTTCAGCGGGTGGTTAAAGTTTCCTTTGACCTTTCTTGCAACAATACCGTTCATCTTTATAAAACCACTTCCGAGGCCCTCTCTTTTTTAAATACCCATCTGAAGGAAGTTAAGGCCATTATCGTCACCTTGGAAAAGAATGATTATAACTTCAATGATATTTTAGAAAAAGTACACAAAAGTTTACCCAAAATCACTGTCGTGATCATAACCTCAAGCGAAAAAGAAACCGCAGATCATAAACTGGCCCGTTTACCCTATATTCACTTCTACTCTAAAGACAATTTTCTAAGAAATTTCAGCCAGATTATGGTGAAGGATTTAGGCCTCAATATTCCCCAATCTGATGACCATTATATCAAAATAGAAATTGAAACTCTCAGTTTTGTCGATGGTCTTGAGAAAGATGTGTTTATGAAGGACCAAGCAACCGGGCACTATAGTTCTCTTTTTCGCCGCGGAAGCATTCTCGCCAAAGATGAAATTGCGATTTATAAATCCAAAGGTCTCTCCCATGTCTACATTGAAAAAGATATCCTAAAGGAGATCCTGCCCCAAATTGATGCCCAGCGATCCATCTTTGCAACATATGCCGGGTTTAAGTTTGTCGTGCGTTCGGAGGATGATCCGCTTGATAAACGCTTCGAACAAAAAATCATGCGTTTTCAAGATGAAATTATTATTGACGGTGAGTTTCAGCAACAGATTGAAAATGCGGTTGAAAAGACATTGAGTTATCTGCAGAAAAAACCCAATTCCATCAAGCTCCTCAAACATCTCTCTGGCCTGCGTTCCTCGGAACGTTTTCTGCCCGAGCATATGATTCTCTTGTGCTTTATTTCAAGTGCCTGGGCACATAAATTGGGCTGGTACTCACAGGGAACCAAAGACAAACTGGTCTTTGCCTCTATCCTCCACGATATCACGCTGGCGGCCCGTCCACATCTGGCCAAGATTAGGACATTAGCGGAATTCAATTCCCAAAGACTGACTCTCTCCGACAAAGATCAGGAACTTTTTCTTAATCATCCCGAGGAATGTTCCCGTTTGGTTGCTCAACATTTTAAAGAGGCCCCGCATGACACCGCTGATATTATTTTGCAACACCATGAACGTCCTGATGGCAGCGGATTCCCCAATAAAATAAATTTCACCAAGATGAGCCCTTTGAGCATGCTTTTCATTTTGGCCCATGATTTCGTGGAGAATTTTATTTTCCAGGACAACTATTCACTGAAAATTTTTCTAAGAGAGGCGCAAGAAAGATATCCACAACAAAATTTTAAAAAAATGCTGAAGACTATTGGGGGCGAAGGGCCGGTGGACGGCAATTATATATAACCGCCCTTTCATTACGCCCTTCTGACGTTACCACAAATTGATCATGAGAAATAAAGGCCAGGGCCTCCATTTGTTTTTGTTCTTCAATTGCAATCACAAAAAAATTCTTGCCGCGCTCCCAAGTGACAGGAAAAGGTGCCGCGAGAGTGGCCCATCCGGTATTTTTAATCACCACCACATTTTTATAAGTGAGAATGTACAACCACTCTCCATCAGGAGAAAATTCCATAGCGGTTGGCAAAGCACTGTCACTGCCGGCAAGTGTTCCAATATCAAGAGTTCCCACTTCTGTCAGCATCTTCGGCTTCCCAGAGGAGACGAGGTTTAAATCAATCCTAAATAGCTTGGCCGGCGTTATCGTCTTAAAAAATATTCCCTCGTAGTCCTTGGTCAAAAGAAAGGCGTGCGGACGATGTGGATAAACGGCAAACGATTCGGCATTGTGAATGCGATCGGGATAAAGAAGGGAAATGCTGCTCATCGGTCTTATGGATGAAGCTGTACTCATGCTCTTCAGGTCAAAAATGTGAATGGTATGAATTTTTTCATCTCGGCGCGATTGCCGATTATCGCCAATATCAGCGACAAAAAAACACTTGTCATCGCCCAGAACTCCGCAATTTCCTATGCTCACGTCTTCGAAATCAATATTCTTAATACCCTCAAGCGAAATTTTGTGTAATTTGTTTCCCTGGATATCCGTTTTCCAAATGGCCGCCTCGTTGCCGGAATCGTTGACCTGGTACAACCAAGTACGTTCTTGGTCATAGGCCACGCCACTGGTCTCTTTAAGCTCAGAAGGAATCGACCAACTGCTCATAGCGCGATAATCACAATCCTGGGGATTACCCCATACCACCCCACAAATGACAGAAAAAACAAATAACAAGAACATCATAAAAAATCTGAATCGGGCCACAATGCCACCACCTGGTCTCTTTTTCTTCAAGTGATTATCACCCAATCGAGGGGCCAGGGCGACACCTTCCTTCTAATTCCCGAAGGTTAAAATTGGCAAGACTTTTGCTCAAGCAAGAAGACGAAGGTGCCAGGTACCCGGAGCTATGCGGCAC
>JACPIU010000009.1 GCA_016187935.1 Bdellovibrio sp. | reverse complement strand
TGCTGACTTCAAATCAGCTTTTTTAACTTTTTTCAGAGGGATACGGCAATATCACCACGAACTTGAAACACTCATTACCGATAACTTTAAGGTTGTAGCAGTTTAGCATCCGCTTGAAAACTCAAGTGCGTCCAGTATAACCTCAAATCCAGGGATCATTTTTGATAAAAAACGTGGTAACTTCATAGCTGGCCTTCCTTAGCTCATTAGTTAAAAAGATGTGGTTATCCTTTTATTCTAATGGCTTTTGAAGGCCAATCAAATTACTCAACCTCAACTATTTTGATAAAGAACCCAGGATGGAGGGTCTTCCTTACGTGTGTAAGGACCACACAAAAACTAATAGGCTTTCTCATATTGTTTAGGGATCGGGGGGACCTCACCCAGTTCAAGAGCGGCCTTGATTGGCCAATGGGGTTCGCGCAATAACTCGCGACCGAGCAAAATGGCATCGGCATCATGATTAAACAAAATATCTTCTGCTTGCTGTGCCTTGGTGATAAGTCCAACCGCTCCAGTCAAAATATCTACCTGGTGTTTAATTTCTTTGGCGAAAGGAACTTGATAATTGGGAGCAAAGGGTATCTTGGCGGTGGCCAGAGTACCACCCGAGGAGACATCGATAAAATCAATGCCAATTTTTTTTAAAGCATGGCATAGAACTACACTTTGTTCTAAATCCCAACCTCCTTCTATCCAATCTGATGCTGAGATGCGAACAAAAACAGGCAAATTTTTCGGCCATACATCTCGCAGGGCCATGGCCACCATAAGAGGAAATTTCATTCTGTTTTCCAGTGGGCCGCCAAACTCGTCGGTTCTTTTGTTGCTCAGAGGCGAGAGAAATTCATGCATTAAATAACCATGGGCCATGTGGGCCTCGATGACTTCAAAGCCGGCACGCAAGGCAAGACGAGCGGAATGTGCAAAGTTTTCCACCAGTTTATAAATTTCTTTAGTTTCAAGAGCGCGAGGCGTTTGATATTGATCAGAAAATGCTACGGCACTTGGGGCATAGTGTTCCCCGTCGCACTGGCCTTTTCTTCCCGAGTGGGCCAATTGAATTGCCGGAACAGAGTTTTGTGATTTGATGAACGAGGTGATGGATTTTAAGGCCTCACACTGTTCTTGATTAAAAAGTGCCAGACAATTGTTGGTAATTCTCCCTTCGGGCACAATTCCTGTGGCCTCCACGATAATCAGCCCGACACCGCCAATGGCACGCTGGCCCAAATGGACCAAATGCCAATGATTGGCAAGACCATTGACGGCAGAATACTGGCACATGGGTGCCATCATGATTCTATTTTTGATTGTCAGGTCGCGGATAGTGAGAGGTGAAAAGAGCTTGGTCCTCATATTAATTAAACTCCGGGAGGTCTTGGTAGCGCGTAGTGAAGACGTTTATGGGAAGCTTCGACATTGTATTGTGGAGAAGCATTCCAAACTGTCCTCGGGTGTTATCGCCCCAGCAGTACAAATCATTTTCGTAAATATCTTTGGCGGTATTGTAATTGGAAATGACAGCACAAGTATGGGCGTTTCCAGCTGCAACATCAGTAACATGGGATGTAATCGCGACAGGTCGTGAATTGACAACAAGATCAGAGAAACCGACAGATGCCATGGAACCAGTATCGATCCCCAGTTGCCCTCTGTCGTTTTTTCCCCAACATTTCACTTGACCTGAGCGATTGCCCGGGATGCTGGATAAAGCGCAAATATGGTTTTCACTCCCCGTAAGTTTCACAATATTGTTTTCAGAGAGAGTATTTGGAAAAACAGCAAATTTCAATTGCTCACCCTTTTCATTCAGTGGGTAGAAGTCAGCACCAACCACGGGTTCTAACCATGTCGTGAATTGAATGGCGGCTTCGAAGGTCAAGAAATTGCTGGCGCCCAAAGAATGAGTAAACAAATCTGGACGTCCATAACGTTCAAATCCTGCGACATAAAAACTGGATTGCCCAGCAAGGTTCAGGTAGCTATAAACTGTTCTCCCCATGGGAAAGAATAGGTATTTGACAGAGGTCCCAAGAGGATATCTAGCACCAAGGCCGATGGCCTCTGGAAGGTAAATGTTGTGACCAATGTTGTAGGCGAATTCATGAAATTCAACACGAAATTTGGGAGTGCTTCCCAATATCTGGGCGGGGTAGAATTGATCCCCGACGCATTTGGTCTCATCGGTGGATAGGCGTACCAAACCAACACCATTATAGGTCGCATCAGTCCCTTTACTGGTCACGCAGATACGGTGGTTGCTTATTTCCAATCGAGCTTCTGCTTCAGGTCGGATCGGGACCCTCAGCTTTGTATCGGCGGGATTCAGTCCCTGATGATCGGCGACTTTTCCCCAGCAATAAACGTGACCGGTGGTGAGTTTCATGAGAGCGCAGGTTCCTTGGGCGGCTGAGCGGATATTGATAATATGTCGATATGGACGGCCCATGTTATCCTGGACGTAGGGGATTTGATTCAAGTCAGTGGTTGAATAATTTTGGGTATTGCCAACACCTAATTGCCCGAGATCATTTCTTCCCCAGCATTTGACGTGGCCATCATAGATGATAGCGCACATGAAACCGTCACCAATCGACAAATCGACAGTTTCTCCCAGGTCTAAATATTTCATCGATTTAATGTTGTCTTCCGTATCGGTGCCATAGCTATTGCTGGTTACTCCAAATGGCCTCAACTGTCCGAAGCGGTTATCGCCCCAACATTTGAATTTGTTGTTGGAGAATAAAGCACAAGTATTGAAACCTCCGGCAAAGATTTTCAGCGGTTTAGTTTTTTCAATAATAATTTTTACGGTTGTGACATTGGACTCCAAGGTGCCATCGCTGACTTTGTAGGAAAAAGTTGTTATGCCTGCGAATCCAGGCCGAGGTTGGAAAGTGCAGGTTGGAGAGTTAAAGCAGCCAAACAAGTCTCCGGATTCAGGATTTGGGGAGGAAACGAATATCCGTTTGAGTGAATCGCGATTTGGGTCTGTTCCTTTATCAAGCGCCAATGTGAGGGCCTTATTATCATTCCCTCTAAAGACCTGCTCGGCCGGGAGGTTGGGCGCTTGATTGTCGGTTGGGATATGTTGGATTTTTAAAGTGAGAGCATAAGTATCTCTTGCTCCCTTATCGTCGCTAACTTGCAACATCAATAAATCATCTCCATCATATCCAGCTTCCGGAATAAAATAGCATTTATATCCTTGGTCAATGGCCGGTGGAGAACAATGACCATCTAATTGTCCATGGCCGGGAGGTGTGATGATTTTATAGGTCAATGAGTTCCAGGGGGATTCAACATCCGCGGCCATCGGCAAAAAGATTTCGCTTTTATTTGAATCCTTATTATCGATCTGAAGGGTTGTATTTTTTTGTGCAAAGGCAGGAGCGTCATTGATGGCATCGACAAACAGATTCACTTTTGAAGCTCTGGAATAGGTCACACCATCAAAGGCGCGATAGGAAAAAGAATCGCTTCCATAATAATCGGCATCGGGAAGATACTCACATTCAAGGTCGGTATTGCCTTGCAGGCAATTTCTGATATGGCCATGTTTGGGGCGCTCAAAAAGTTGATAGGTGACAAAATCTTCATTCTCATCCTGTCCGCCATTCAGCGTGAAAATGAAGGTGACATCTTCCGGTGTTCTTAAGCTTGCAGGGGAAGTAAGGAGAATAGGAGCTATATTTGGGACTAAACTATACTCCACCAGGGTGGTATTGCTGGCATCTCCGTATTGGTCAGAGGCGATATATTTTATCCAAACTGGCCCGTTGTCAGCATCGACTTTAATCGTACAATCCAAATTGTCATTGTTCTTCAGGCAGTCAGTAACCGTCGTGATGGAAGAAGTTTCAAGCAGGCGATATTTAATTATATCGCCTTCAGGGTCGACCGCCGCGGGTAATGTTAAGTAGTAGGTATGTTTGGAGACGATTTTGCCATTATTCACGAAGGAGGGGGCCACAGGCCGCTGGTTGATGAAGGCGACTGTGATATCCATCGTCTTGCTGACGGTCAAACCATTTTGCGCAGTTATGGTTGTGCTGCCATCTGCCGGTTCTTGAATCGAGATTGTTGCGGTTTCATCACAACTCACCATCAAAACTTGCAGAATAAGAATAACCAAAATATGAGCTATTTGTTGCATAAAGCGGTTTTATTCCCCGGATGCGCGCTTGATTCACCCGGGTGATATCACAAAGACCGGCAGTTTCAAATTCAAGTAAGTTAAAGCGCGTCTTTTTTTTCTGCGCCTTCATTTTTAAGAGGCCATCTGCTTTTTTCAGCATCGGCCCAACCGTGTTTAGTAAATAAAATAAATCTAAACACGCCATAAAACATGATATAAATCAGTATTTTCTCTTTGCGTTAGCAACGCTAAAGTGCTGCCTTTTAATCCGACATAGAAGTGAACTTTTGAATATTTTTTCAAGGAGCGTCTACATGAATCCAGCACCTGAGTTGACCCCGAGATCGTACTATCGTTTACCCTGGTCCCTGACCGATAACGGCATTTCTTGGATCGAGGTCACGGATGCCTGCAATCTCACCTGCGAAGGGTGCTATCGTCCCCACAAAGTGAATCATAAAACTTTGCAACAAATCTCTGACGATTTGGATGTATTCAAGCGTGAGCGTAAGAGTGACTGCATGAGTATTGCCGGTGGCGATCCGCTTATGCACCCCCAAATTGTAGAAATCGTAAAAATGATTAATGATCGTGGTTGGAAGGCCATTTTAAATACCAATGGTCTGGCCATGACACCTGAACTTTTAAAGCGATTGAAGAAGGCCGGCGTTGCCGGATTTACTTTTCACATCGACACCACTCAGGTGAGGAAAGATTCTCGTGCAAAAAGCGAGGGCGATCATAATGCACTTCGCATGAAGTTTGCCGAAATGGTGGCGGCAGAAGGTGGCATGGCCTGCTCTTTTAACCAAACGGTTAGTTGGGACACTCTTGATCAAGTGAAAGAAACTTTTATTTGGGCGCGCAAGCACCCCAATATAGTCAATACTATTGTCTATATTCTCTTCAGGTCACCGCGTTTGACCGGCGATTTTGATTTCTATGCCAATGGCAAAAAAATCAGCATGACCGACGCCTACGAGAATAGCAAATGGGGCGGCGATAAACTTCTCTACGCCAAAGACATTGTGGCCAAACTGAAAGAAGTTGATCCGGCCTTTGAACCGAGTGCCTACTTGAGCGGTACTGTCGATCCCAATTCCACCAAGTGGCTTTTGGCCGGTCGGATTGCAAGTACCAAGCGTTGTTATGGTTATGTCGGTGCCAATTTTATGAAGACTGTCCAAGTTGGTAGCCAAATGATTCGCGGGAAATGGTTGAGCTATTCTCCACCAAGTTTCTTGTCTGCCGGTCGAACGAGCACAGCGCTTTTTTCTTTGGTCGACCCTAAGATGCGCAAAATTGCCAAAAAGTATCTCTGGAACTTAGTCAAACGACCGCATGAAGTGTTGGAAAAGACCCACCTTCAAACATTCACCGTCATCCAGCCTCTTGATATGATGCCGGATGGTCGCATGAATATGTGTGATGCTTGTCCTGACATGACAGTACACAATGGAAAAATGTATTGGAGCTGCCGTTTAGAAGAGATCAAAGAACATGGTTGTTTTTTTAATGCTGTTCCTCGCAAACCTTGCAGTGTGAACGTGAATCCGTGTGCCAAGCAAGAACCTATCACTACCCCCGAGGAGCAACACGTTCAGTAGCAAGGGTAGGTGAGAACGTGAAAGAATTCATTCAGGAAGTCCCGGTACTTTCGAATAATCAATTTACGGTTGATCGTCTGCTTCAGGATTATTTAACGACGCAGATTCCTGGGGAAGTTTATCACGCTATCAAACCCGATCTTGAACGATTCGGGCAGCGGGTTATGGGAGATATTTTGCGCATGGGTGAGGACGCCGATGCTTATCCTCCTGTGCATATTCCTTTCGATGCCTTTGGACATAGGATCGATGAAATTCGTGTATCCAAGGGATGGGAGGAAATGGCCAGAGTCTCGGCGGAAGAGGGATTGGTGGCCATTGGATATGAACGAAAATATGGGCCATACTCGCGCCTCTATCAAATGGCCAAAAATTATCTTTTTGCGCCTAGTTCGGCCTATTATTCTTGTCCACTGGCCATGACCGACGGGGCGGCCAAGCTAATAGAAAATTTTGGCAGCGAAGAATTAAAAATTTCTGCATTCACACATCTCATCTCTCGCAATCCTGATCATTTTTGGGCCTCCGGCCAATGGATGACGGAGAGAACAGGCGGGTCGGATGTGGGAACTTCAGAAACGCGTGCTCGCAAGGATGGGGATGCTTGGCGTCTTTATGGGGTCAAGTGGTTTACTTCGGCGGTGACTTCCCCCATGGCGATGACCTTGGCGCGGATTGAAAACGACAAAGGAGAAGTTGTTCAAGGAAGCAAGGGGCTTTCTTTGTTTTTGATTAAATTGAGAGATGATTCTGGAAAATATAACAATCTAGAAATCATTCGCTTAAAGGACAAACTAGGGACCAGGGCCCTGCCTACAGCTGAATTGCGATTGGAGGGAAGTCGTGCTCTTTTAGTCGGCGAGATTGGTCGTGGAGTGAAAACCATTGCCACGCTTTTTAATGTGACCAGGATTCACAATGCCCTTTCGGCCGTGGCCTCATCACGCAGACTCTTAAACTGGGCCTTGGATTATGCCTCAAAACGTGAAGCCTTTGGGAAGACCCTTAAGGATCATCCTTTGCATATGCAAACGCTGAGCGAGCTTGAGATTGAATTTCAAGGTGCCTTCCATTTATTTTTTTATACCGTCCGGTTGTTAGGATTGAATGAGGCAGGAATAGCGGAAGAACGTAAGCAGGCAGCGCCGCTTTTGCGAATTTATACACCACTCGCCAAGCTGTATACCGCCAAACAGAATCTCAAAATCACGAGTGAAGTTATTGAGTCGTTCGGTGGTGTTGGATATTTGGAAAATTCGGGATTGTCGAAATGGTTAAGAGACGGTCAGACTTTGGCCATCTGGGAAGGTACAACCAATGTTCTTTCTCTCGATGTGCTTCGATCAATGCAGAAAGAAAATACCTTTCCCCCATTCTTGAAGGATATTTCACTACGCTTGCTAGGACTCAAAAATCCAGAGCTGCAGTTATGTGGCAAAAAAATAATGGGTGAGATTGATTCTCTACAAAAGTTCGCTTCACAGACCATGAGTGAAGGAGATGACTTCATGCAGGCCCAAGCGAGGCATTTTTCTTACTCGTTAGCGCGAGTAGCTATGGCCGCTTTGATGTTGGAATTTGCCGATCGACCGGATCATGACACGGAAAAATATCGAATCAGTGCCAAACGAATGGCGAGCAAAAAATTGGTCTCACTCTTATGGGCCGATCCTCTTTGGCGCGAAGAAAATAATAAAATAGTCTTTTCCTAAAAAAAGCGAGGGCCTTAAAAGGCCCTCGCTTGATTTGATGACTTTTAAATCTTTGATTACAGGCCAGTGGCCTTAAAGGCCTCAAGAGATTCTCTCTCTTCGGTCGAAAGAGGGCCGGCGTTCACATTGCGTGAGGCCCAGGCAGGAGCATTAACCTTGTAATAGTCTGGGTTATCCACGCGACGGCCATTAATGGTTTCATAAGCACGTACCGCCAAATCACCTGAAGTTCCCATCCACCAGCGGGTGAACTCAGGCAGATCAGCGCGTGGAATGATGGTCACATTACCCTTGTAACTGAAGCTTCCGCGTCCGTCTAAGTTCACATTCATTCCTTTGATGGTTTGAAGGGTCTTTTGATATTCCCCGACGTGTTTTAAGGCCGGGTCGGCAATGTTGACTCGAACATTTGGTACGCGCAAGGAAAGTTGCTCGACGACGGCACTGGCCACGGGACCAACGGCAACAACTAACTTTGTTTTTCCTTCTTCAAGAATTTGTTTCACTACTTCAGCACGCGCCTGTGCCACGCGTTCATCTAAGGCAATTTCTTTTACCTTATCAAGTGATAAGTCCAAGGTATCTACCGGCAGAGTTCGCAAAATAGCATAGGATCGAGTAGCGCCCATGGCGTTCAAGAATGTTTGCAAGCGTTGTCCTGCGGCACCAGTTAAGGCCCGTCCAGAGAACATATCAGTGTGAGAAACTTGATCGGCGATGACGAGAACCTTGGCCTCATCTAAACGTCCACGGTAAACACCATTGGGTCCAAAAGATGCGTGGGAAGTGACACCTAAACGGCCGTAATCAAGTCCAGCGAATTTGGAAAGAATTTTTGCAAAAGCACCAGGCCCGGCGTCAAACTCACGACGCATTTCCTTACTTTTTGGTGATTCATAAGGTACGTCACCCTTGGTCATTTCTTTAGGAGCGCGGCCTAAAAGGTCTTTCGGAGTATCATATTTGATATTGTGAACGGCAGTATCTGCGCAACGGCCGTTTTCCCTGCGAGTATTGTTATAACAGCCATTCTTTGAATAAATCTGCACAGTATCTTGGCCACGGCGGTTAGAAGCTGTTCCATCTTCACCCATACGGAAGGTAGTACCATAAGCGAAATCGCGGTGAGGAATAGAAGCATGCCCGTAGACGAAATTCTTTGAGGCCACAACCGAGGCCTTATTTTGAAAATCTGCCTGAAGTTTGTTGGCGGCATCGGCACCACCGTTACGAGCCGAGGCAGCACCGGGGTGAGCAACACCAATGGCGTAAACGCCTTTTAATTCACCTTTACCTTCACAATATTTCGAGCTTAAAGTCGAGGAAGTACAATCTGAGCCATGAGAGCGGAACCAGGTGGCCACGGAGTCTTTACCGGCAGTACCCACTCCGATCACCAATTCCAAAGTGTCCGAGTTAGTTTCAAGCATATAGTTAAACAGGGCATGGCGATGTTTAACCACGATACTCTCTTCATCTTGGGCCAACCACAAAAGACGTTTCTGTTCTGCTACTTTTGCGGGATTGGTTCTATCGTCATCGAAGAGAGAATATTGGCCTGTAATGGTGTAAACAAAGGTATTCATAAACAGATAGGAGCGATCAATCCCCAAGTAGTTGAGCAGCTTTTGCATTCTAGTTCCAGTAGAACCAGTGAAAGATCTATTGGAGACGTTTTCATCCTGCGCGCCTTCTTGCCCTACCACAAAAACCTTAACGGAATCGGGGGTTAAACGGCCGCGGTACCACATGGGGCCCATGATCCAACGAAATTTTTCACCTTGACCACCAATAACGGCTTGACCAAAGGCCCGATAATTCGGAGTTTCGGCGAAGAGGTCCGGCCACTTGGAGCTTTTAGGGGCCCCTGGATCATATTCAGAGATATCACCACGATCAGTGGCGCCCATAACCCCCTGGAGAAATGATAATGAAAGTGCACTTAAGAGAAGAAATTTTTTCATAAATATGGTTCCCCTGTAGTTAGTTACTCAAGTTTTGGTGTCATAATGCCCCAAGATGACACTGTGGGCTGCAAAATTCCATTAACCCTGAAATAATTACGCATAATTTCATAAAGCTAACTAGTTGAATTAACGCTTCAAAGCACAATGCAGAGCAAAGATTATGAATTGTAAGAGTTTTTAAAGTTTTTTTAAGCAGAAAAAAGTTTGTCGAACTGCTGACAAGCAACCTATGGTATTAGTCCGAGATTATTGTGTTAATAAGGAGAACGCCATGCACCGATTGTTTTCGATTGCTATGACTGTCAGTCTTTTTTTAATGACTTTTGCTGTGTTTGCTTCCCCCGCAACTTTTCGCGTCATGACTTATAACACAGAAAACTTTTTTGACCATCTCCATGATGAAGGGACATCTGATTATCAGTACCTCCCCCTGGAATATAAAAATCGTCACCCGGAAGTTCAGTCATATTGTGCCACTCAAACTGGATATTATCGTGAACGTTGCTTTAATATGGATTGGAGTGAAGCGGCCTTCCGCGCCAAAGCGCTTAACATTGCCCAGGTCATTAAAGATAGCGGGACTGAATCTCCCGATATTCTCATTCTTCAAGAAGTAGAAAATATCAATGTATTGCAAAAATTGGTGGAGTGGGGACTTGCCAATGAGGGTTACCGTGAGATTCTGCTGGTTGAAGGACCGGACCCAAGAGGAATTGATGTTGGCATCATTTCCAAATTTCCCCTCTCAGAGTCAGTTAGATATCACCAGATTGATTTGCGACCGGTTTATCCGGCACCCGCCAAACCCAAGTTGACTCGCGGAATTCTCGAGGCCACTTTCAATGTCCATGGCGTGGATGTAACTGTCTTCTCTAATCATTGGCCATCTCAAAACAATCCTCATGTAACTCGCGTCATTGCCGCTCAAGTGTTTGTTAAGGCCGCAAAAGAGGCCCCTGGATATTTTATCGCTGCCGGTGATTTTAATACCACCGAGCAAGACAGTCCCCATGGTATTAATGAATATCTCTTAAACCCTGAACGCGATCCGATGTTTTGGGATTTTGAAAAGGTATATTTTGGTGAACAGATGTCGGGCGATATTGCACCTCATCGTGGAACATATGCTTATAAAGGAAAATGGCAATCACTGGATCGAATCTTTCTTATGAAGAAGCAAACCCCTAAGGAAAGCAAGACGACATTAGGGGTGCATCCTGTGTGGAATTCTTATCGGGTGGTGAAAATGCCATTTATGCTTGACGAGAAAGGTGAACCACAGGAATTCAAAGCTGAAACGAAACAAGGTTATTCTGATCATCTGCCTGTGAGTGTCGAGTTTGTCATCCAGTAATTGTTGTGAGGTCTTATGTCAGTCAAGGCGAGTTGTTTTGTTGTATGGCTTTTCTTCCTTTGCACTCAAAATCTATCGATCGCACAAGACTATCCCTCGTCTTGGTGGAAGCCAGTTTCTCGTGATGGAGCACCTTCTTGGGAGATTCTTCCGCAAGATGCTGGTCCGGGGGAAGTGGTTCTCTCGAAACGTCATGAACTTGGAGTTTTTAGTAATTTTGGCGAAGCTCCCTTCGTCTTGGATAACCTCCGTTACAATTCAGTTGAGGGCCTGTGGCAGATGATGAAATACCCTGATCCTGAATGGGCCAGTGATCCACGACATAAGATTGACGCTTCAGTTTGGCGGTATACGCGCGATCAAGTCATGTCGATGGTCGGTTTCGAGGCCAAGAACGCAGGTGACTTGGCCAATAAGATTTATACTAATTATGGTCTGAAGCTGATCAGTTACCAAGGGGAAGCTTTCGATTATAAGGACATGGGACCAGGTTCTGAGCGACATTTTCAAATTATTCGAGAGGCCATTCGCCAGAAGGTCTTGCAGAATTTTGAGGTTAAGGCCCTTCTCTTGAAGACCAAAGGACTCAAGCTCATACCCGATCATAATGTTGGGTCCGGCAAACCTAAGAGCTATTATTATTTCGATATCCTCATGGATATTCGCGATCGAGAACTCTAACAGGTTATTCGTCGACAGCGTGACCAGCATCTGGCCTTTTTAATAACCTGCTAATTCTTTAATCCTTTTTTTGTTTGATTTGAATTTCGACTTCCGGCCCTGGTGCTGGAGTCGAATAAACTTTTTGTGGTAGGGGACCTTTGAAGGCCTGTTGGATTGTGCTCGATCTAACATGAAAAAAAATAATCGCAGCAATGCTGACAGCAATGACTAAGGCAATAATCCAATCTTCTTTTCTTAGCATGGGAAACTTATTAGTATTATTATACATTATGTTCAAATTAGTTTTCATAATTTTATTCTGTCTATTCGCAGGATGTTCAAAGGTTTCCTTGCAAGTGAGTGAAGAACGTCCTGCTGAAGCCGCAAAGGTTGCGAAGGCAAAAGTCACCCCTCAGCAGCAAAAACAATGTCTTAATGGCGATGGAGAAATTTGTTATCGGGTAGCGGTGAGCTATCAAAAAGCAGCGGAAGTGATAATGGCCTTCAAGTTTTTCGAAATTGGCTGTAACCTTGATCATGCTGATAGCTGTTTTGAAGCCGGTAAATTAAAAGAAGTTTATAAGTCTCCTTTGGAATCTGAACTTTTTTTACGTAAGGGCTGCCGTTTTAAAAATGGTGATGCTTGTTTGCGTATCTCAGAATTAATTGAGGAAAGAAAGGCCCAGGCCGCTCCTGTGGAGATGAGCGAAACAGAGCAGGAGAAAGAAGTAGAGGAAGAAAAGAAAAAAGAAGTGGAGGAGAGCGCCAGCGGTAAAGTTGAGCAAAGAGAATTTGTCGAATTTGAGGATCAGTCCGGCGACGTCCTCTTATATTTAACCCATGCCTGTGATTACAAATCGCGCGAAGGCTGTATGCGACTTGGATTTTATTATGATGAGAGAAAGGAATTGGAAAAAGCTTTTGTTTTTTTTCTACGTGCCTGCCGTTTGGATCAGGTTTCTGGTTGTTACAATGCGGGTGTGATAAAAAGTAAAATGGGTCAGGAGGCCTTTGGTTTGGAGTATTTTATTTTGGGTTGTGATAAGAAGAATGCCGAGTCTTGTTACAGTCTGGCGGTGTTTTACTCTAAAAAAGAACAGCTTGAGAAAGGATTATTTTTTCTAGAGCGTGCTTTGAATTATGGGTATAAAGATTGGGAAAAATTGGAGGGGGATGGAGATTTATCGAATCTACGCGTTTCGCCCAAATTTCAGGAATTGATCAATTCTGTTAAAAGTAGACCCCAGTAAGCTTTTCCAGTTTGCTTATTAAAAATCGTTCATGCCTTTCATCTTCTCGCTCAAGGCACATGAGGCCGGGCGTCTTGCACGTAAAAAAGTCCCTTGTAATAAATCAATATTGTGAATTGGAAAGCAGCTCACCTTTGAAACGACTTCGCGTGCCAGAGAAAAATTGACTTCTTTAATACCCTTAAACCAATTTCCGCTATTATAAAGTAAAGATGCACTTGAATTTTTTTCAATCAAAGTGAGAGCGATAAATTGCTTATAAGGATTACTGGACTTGAGGAATTGTCGGACATAATCATCACTATAGGTAATCTTGTCGTCCCAAAGTCGCTTGAGGAGTTTAATATTAGGTAAATTGTCTTGTCCTTCTAAGGACCAAAGGGCATCGAGTAAATGATCAATGGTTTTGGGCGAAAGTTGGGCGGTCAACATCAAATTCAGACATTGCAGAAGGCCACTGGTCTTTTGTTTATTTAAACATGCCTTTTCCATATCGAGGTCTAAAAAAGGATGAGAAATGAGTGTATCAAACCTCAGTTGATCATCCACAGGGTGGACAACGGTAAGAGGAAATGATTTTTCCGCCAAAAAGATTAGACGCTCAATATCCCGGTCTGTGAGTTCTGGTTTGAATAATAAGGCTTTGGCCTTTTCATATTCATTTTGCTTGAAACGTTTACCTTGAAACTCAAATTCTTGCAGTTGCATTCCGACCGAGAGAGGAGTTGAGCTTAGCCAGTGTGAGTAGATCAACATACCCTGCCAAATCACAAAAAAATATATCAATAAAGTAAGCGCCACTAATTTTTGGAAAGGACGCGTAAACGTGAAAGCACGGTCGTAAGTGAACGCCACAAGCGCCAGCGCAATGGTGTTAATGACCGCCACTAAGAGAGCTTTAGAGTATGCCCATTGACAGACAAAGAATCCTACTACCCATAATGCGGTGACCATGCCTAAAACTTTTGCCAAAGTTCTGCGATTTTGGGAACTCCACCATTTGTTCCATTCTTCCTTAAAACGTTCTTTTGTGATGGGGATAATACCTGCACGAAAGGGGCCATAAGGATCGACATTGAAAACAAAACAAAAGAAAAGAGTGACGAAGGTAAGCAGTAGCCCTATGACATTGGAACTTAAAAATTCTTCTGCATATGAGAGAACGGAAGAGTGAACCAGATATTCATTGTGGACATCTGAGACAGGAATAATCGGATAGAGTACTTTTTCCACTACAACTATGGCCACGAAGATACTGAAAGTGAGTAGGAGCTTGCAAATCTGAAAAATGCAATTAAAGGAGAACCAGGTGGATTTCGAGAGCGGGGTGTTCATGTACCACTTGGAAATATTTTGCAAAGGGTAGGCATAAAAAAATGTGCCATACAGTGTGACGGAAATCGCCCAATTGAGAAAAAGCATTCTTTCCTTGATTGAGTCGGCCAGTGGGCCGAGAAGAAACAGGCCAAAAGCGACACTGGCAACTGTCGCGAGAGTGAGTTTTTTCATGTAATCACTCAAAAAATATTTAAGCGGCCCTATGATCATATCCCTTCGCTTTACTCTCGACGCTGACGTCAGAGGTTTGAAAAAAATACTTAAATAAATCTTCAGCACCCATATGGATTTGCACATAGGGAAGGGCAATGAGGGGGAGAGAAGCCGAAGGGCCAACCAGTATACTCATCCAACGGCCATCACTTTGTAAGCGGTCGAGCGGATAAAACTTATGTTGCTGAAGGAGTGCCTGAGTCTCATCTGTCAAAATATCCGAAACCATAATTTTTGTGAACTGTCGGAAGATAGTGTTGATGGGAGCTTCCCAAGCCACCGTTCCCCCCTTAAGAATAAGAAGATCCGATGCGGATGATTCAACTTCATGGATGACATTTGTGGTTAAGAGGACCGTGCCTCCCTGATGAGTGAAATCACTGAGAAGATTTAAGTAGAAGGCACGTGAGTAAGGATCGAGCACCGATGTGATTTCATCAATAAGCAGGAGTTTCGGCCTTTTTGCCAATTCGGATAAAAGGATTACCTGCATTTTTTGGCCACGCGATAGTTTTTGGAATTTTTGAGTTAAGTCGATGTTTCGAACCTGGGCCATGGCACATAACCAAGGCAAATCATAGGTTGGAAAAAGTGTGGCATAGAATTTCAGAAAGCGCATGAGTGAAGCACTCGGATCATATTCAATGGTTTCTGCCACAAGCCCTATTTGACCTCGTAGATGAGCAGGAATGCCGTATTGATCTGGGCAACTCTCAAGAAACGACATCGTCCCTGCGGTAGGCCTTTCTAGGCCCATTATTAATCGCAACACTGTAGATTTGCCTGCCCCGTTGGGGGCCATGAGGATATAGAAGTGACCTTGGGTGAGTGAGAAAGTCACATCTTCCAAGACATATTTACTTAGGTATTTCTTACTTAAATGTTGGCAGGAGAAAACGGACAAGCGCGCCCCTCGATTAAAATCACTAATCCAATCTGGCAGCTTATCGTCTCAAATTTGGTATAAGATAAGGCGGATGATAGGTCTAAGCATTTGAAATCTTATACTAACAATATCACTCAAATTGATTTGATAAATTCCGATCAGTTACCAGTAAACCCTTAACCAATTTTGGTTGAGAGATATGACTTGTTAATCAGGGACGCTAGATATTGTTATGGGCGAACCAGTAAAAAAAGTTGATTCGACACCGGCCCAAGCTGCGGTCAAAGAAAGCAAAATAGGTCTTGAAAAGACCATGCTTTTAAATTTGCAAAAATTAAAAGAGTCTGCCACCGGCGTAATGAAGGCCGAAGATTTGGAGTATCCCGAGATTCCTGCCAAAGCTCCTCCCGTACAGGAAGCCAAACAAGAAGCAACAAGTGATAGTTTGGCCCTCGATGATGACCTGTTTGAAGAGAAAGAGACCAGTGCTGAAGGGACTAGTACCGAGGTGACTAATCCGATTCAGACCAATGAGATTGACGATGGCCTGCCTGATATCAATGCACTGGCATTGGACGACGATATCGATATTTCTGAGGTTACTAATTCGATCCAGGCGAGTGAGGACGTTGATCCTCTTGCCAGCGGTTTTGAGTTAGATGATGATACGCTTTCTTCTGATGACTCTTCCAAAGATATTGAGGATGAAACAGAAGATGGCAATCAAAAGCAGGAAGTTGGAGAAGTAACGACTAAAAGGGATTTGGTGCGTTTAAAGCGCAAGCTGGCGCTGGAAGAAAAAAAGAAACAGCGGGAATTAGAAGCCGTTCGGCAAGAAGAGGAGCGTAAAAAAAGAGAAGAGTACGAGAAGAAAAATAATATTCTTTCCATTGCGGACTTAAAACGCAAGGCCGATGAAGAAAAATCCCAGTCCAGTTTATCAATCGGAAGTTACGAAGAAATGTTTGGTACGTCGGGGCAAACAACGATAGCACCAGTGGCCAAGTCCACCTTGGTAAGTAAACCTGTGCTCATGCCTACAAAACCGAAAGCAAAACAACCAGAGCAGCAAGCAACTTCGACATCGAATAGTGGGACATCCCACGGCATTTCCCAAAGTCCGGCGAACTTTGAGGAGCATGCTGGCCCTCGTGGCGGGGCCCTTCAAGGAGGCATTCCAATGACACCTTATACATTAGGCCCACCACGCAAGTGGTATGAGGCCATCGGAATGAGTATTGGGGTCATTATCGCCGAGATTTTGAAAATCGCCACGCCGGCCTTGATCGTCGGATACTTTTTGCTGCAACAACAGGACACTCATACTTCCCAGAAGGCCATCAATCATATTTTGTCAGGTAATCAGTTTGAGATGGAGCTTGGCCTTTCCATGCTTAAGAATCATTTTACCGCCGAAAAAAATCTTCAGTATTACTCTCTGGTTAAAATGAAAGTTGAAAAGGACATTGAAGAAGTATGGAAGATTGAGGAATTTCAGGAATCGCGCCGGGCAGATAAGCTTGGTGAATTTACCCATTATTCATTTGTGGACGGTTCTCTCAATTTGCCTCAATTGGTGCAAGAGAAGATGGAGATGCATCAGAAGAAAGTCCAGGAACTTTACACCCGTTTCTATGACACCGAGATGAAGGATGTTGCATCGAAGGAGTATATCGATCATCTCAGGCAGGCCAATATTTTTCTCACCACCGGAGAGTGTGTGAAATCCTATGATAAATTCGGGGCCGTTCAAGGTTTGATGTCCGATAGCTATGCCGCCCTTTATGGAAAAGTCTTGTCATTTAATTGTGCGATAATGAAAGAGCCGCAGAAGGCCATGAATCATTTTCGCGATCAGATGGCCCTTGTGGAATTAGAAAAAACGCGCAAACGCATCGCCGAAATGAACAAGCTTACGGCGGAAGAGAATAAAAAATCGGTGTTTGACCAAAAAAATCGTTTTCCATCGTCATCAACATCGTCAAGTAGCAAGAAAAACAAGCGCTAATGAACTATTCTTGCTGCTTGTAAACTGACATTGAGTTGATTAATTTCCTTTTCCATTAAAGCACGCGATTGCTGTAGGAGGGTATCGACTTCTCTTGATGATGTGCCATTGGGATTAAGGGGCGGGAGCACCTTAATGATGAGTTTACCCGCATTCCACCTGTTTAAATTAATATTGGCTTCCCATGAAGAGACACAAAAAGGAACTACCGGGACCCCGGTATAAACAGCGGTATGAAAGGCCCCCTTTTTGAAGGGCAGCAGGCCTCGGCCTTTGCTGCGAGTTCCCTCAGGCATAATGACAATGGATAATTTACGTTCGCTAATCAGGCGTTTGACTTTTTCCATTGATTGCATGGATTTGAGCCGATTGCCGCGATTGACGACGATATTGCCACTCAAGACAAAGAAGATGCCAAAGATGGGAATCCACAGCAGCTCAATTTTGCCGAGAGAGATGGTTTTTGTAGGAATGAAACTACAAACAATGAAAATATCAAAATTATTTTGATGATTGCCAATGTAAATACATGGTTCTTTCCGTTCGAGATATTGGGCCCCTAAAATTTCATACTCCACTCCCAGGAGTTTTAACCCCAGGGGACCGATCATCCGAGCAAAGAGGGTGGCGTTTTTATCGGAGAATGGACGAAAAAATGCAATGAGTAAAGCAAGCAAAAGTGCACCAACAACCAATAAGGTTATTAGAATATAGCGAACCAATTTTAGCACTGCAAACCTCACCTTCGAAGTAACACATTAGTGTAGCGTGAAATCACATGCTTCTTCAAATAGGAGATAGGGGGAGGTCAATATATGTTTGGGTCACTTTGGCATCGCTGTGATTGAGATAATCTCTCACCAAGAGGAGATCTTTGGTGCGATTATAAAGTTGGGTGGCGCAGGCCTTGCGAAAACTGTGTGGCCCAATATGAGCAGGGAGCTGCGCTTTGTTTAAAAGAGTGCGCATATGTTGGAAGAGACCGCGATGAGAAAAGGGGCGCCCGTGAGTAGAGAGCATAAGAAATTCCTCACCCGAACGGCCTTTGGCCACTTTTCTCCACAGAGGTCCAATGGTTTCAAAATGCATTATCTTGAGATGATGACGCTTCCCACCCTTGCGAATAAAAGTTAAGCCTTTTGAGTCATAATTAAGATCCTCGATTTTAAGCAAGCGCAACTCATCGAGGCGAAGTCCTCCATAATAAAGGAGATGAACCATGAGTCGGTCTTTTGGTCGTTTAATCGACTCGCACACCTGTTGCCATTCTAAAGCTGTAAGTAAGGAGGTAGGGGTTTGATCTTTATCGGTGAGTTTTATTTGATGACTTTTACTTTTGACAGGATTTGCCCTAAATAGATTGCGTTCCAGGTCCTCATGCTGCTCTTTTAGAAACTCGAAAAAATTTTTAATGGTGGAAAGGTGTCGGCGCCGGGCCGCTACGCTTAATTTCTGTGCTCGTTTTTGATTTTCCTGAGGCCCAAACGAGGGGTGCTGCTTGCGGCGAAAGGCGTGCAAAATTTTTTCAAAAAAAACGCTTCGTCTGGATTTGGCCGGGAGGTTCCATTCCTCCTGGCCCAGTAAGTACTGCATGTAAGAATTAATATGCGTGGTTTGAATTTTAACAATGAGAGAATGGGTGACCTGCTCATACCATTCTAAAAAAAGCACAAGATCAAAGTAATAATTATGAATGGTATTTGATGATTTGTTGGTTTGGGCCAACGATTCGATGAATTGCCCGAGCCATTTTTGGTGTTCTTTTTTTAACCTAAAATGGCGCGCAGCAGGGTCTGTTTTGCCTGAAATATAGTGCATATAATTTATATTATATGCACTATTATACTATTTAACTATTTAATTTTAATAAAAATGAGTAGAAAACATAAAATTACCTGCAAGGATGCACTTTGAGTGACATGGCCTTATGGTCACTACCCTGAATATCTCCATGGATCTGGGCATTTTGGGCGCATAATCCTCGCAGAAAGACATGGTCAAGAGGGTAACCAAAGGTGTGCATTCTCTCTGAACCATCTGGGAATTCGACTTCTTTAAGTCCGCTCTTCTTTGCCTTGTTTTTGAGATATTCCAACTTTTTTCGACTCCAGGTATTGAAATCTCCGGCCAAGACTGCCGGCCCAGGATGAGAGGCCAAAACTTGGAAGACCTGATCAATGTGGGCCTGATGCATCGATGCCGTGACTGAATTGATAGCATGGATATTGGCAACAATGACAGGGAGGTGGCTCCCCATGACTTGATAAGAGGTAAATAAGGCGACTTTAGGTGTGTTGCCGACGATTTCACGATAGGGTGAAACCTTATAGAAAGCATCGAGGGCCAGCACTTTTGAGCTGGTCATGACGCCCGTTTTATCGCCGCTTTTTTTATAGGCAAAAGAACTGGCAAACCATGAATGAAAATCAATGTCATTCATGAAGAATGATTCAAGATCATTGGTGAGGAAAGATTCTTGAACCACAATGATGTCTTTGTCTGAGGTGAGCGCTTTAAAGTCTTGCTTAAAAGTGGCCTTTTTCCCCTTGTAGATATTCCAAACAAGAATTGAAAACTCCCGTTTCAAATGGTGTTTACCTGAGGCGGTTCCCATCTCTAAGATGCGCTCACTATCATTAGGGATTTCGTACCAGAGACCGGCCTGGACGTTGGGTGCGGTAAAGAACATTAGGTGAGTAAAGATGATCGATAATACGATGTACTTCGGAGTGGCCACAAAAACCTCCTTGTCTTTGCAATCCTGTTCCATTGATAAGCATGAAGCGTGCCAAAGAAGAATGGAGAAAGTGTGGCCATATCGGCCCTTATGAGAAGATTTTGGGCCGGAGTGTCTCCGAGCGAATTACTTTGGTAAGGCCGACAGCGGTGTCAGTCGCGTAACCAGTGGCAGGTGTATCCTTGGGGATGTTTCTGAAGATAATCTTGATGATAATCTTCGGCCTTATAGAACGGGCCTGCAGGGACGATGTCGGTCATAATGGGTTTTTTCCACTTACCGGATTGTTCGACTTCATTTTTTACTTCTTCCGCAATCTGTTTTTGGGCCGGGGAATGATAGAAGATGCTTGAGCGGTACTGCGTGCCGACATCATTACCCTGACGATTCAACGTCGTGGGGTCATGCATGCGAAAAAAATAGTGCAAAATATCTCGGTACTGTATTTTTTTTGGATCAAAGATGATTTCTACCGCTTCCGCGTGCCCAGTGGCGCCAAATTTGACTTTTTCATAGGTAGGGCCTGGGATTGTTCCTCCAGTATAACCAACATTTGTTTCTACCACACCCGGTATATGGCGAATGATTTCTTCCATTCCCCAGAAACATCCACCGGCCAAGGTGGCCGTTTCATATTGTTCACTCATATTTGCTCCTCAGGAACCATTGACCAGTTTTTTGATCTTTGCATATCTGCATCCTAGCGTTTTTGCTGTCTGGCCTCAACCACTTCGGGCAGTAAGAAAATGGGAAAGGCGACTCGATGGTAGGCCTTAGAGATTATGGTGAAGATGGTATCCTCTTCCTGTCTGGTATAATCATTTCTTGATCTTCTAAATACTTGGTACTCGGTTTCATTCATGCGGGTGCTGCGCCCGCTGAGATCGATCACCATGCTGCGGGTATGCTCCTCACTATTAACTTCGGCCAATATTTTTTTACTATCAATAATCATCTCTTTCGTGACAGAGAGGGTTCCAGAGTTCATTTGTTCAGAAGGCATGGCCGGTTTTTCCACTGTGACAACAGAGTCATGTTCTTTGTTCGTCGCATTCTCATTGGTCGCACGACGAGTGGTGGAGAGTGTGGGCGTTTGAAGGTGATCGCGTGCATTTAATAAAATGCCAGCGTTTTCATCGGCCAGTTTTGAATGGGCGGCGATCTGCTGGCGTATTTTAGAAAGAGCATGTCCTGTTTTGTCGGAAGTTGTGGGATGTTTCAACAGTTTGTCTTGATACTTGATCGAACCAGCATCCAGAATTCCGGCCAAACTCACAATTTCGGGTTTTGTGAAAGATCCTTTGTATGGCCCATAAGCGCTACTACTGTAGCGTTGTATGGCCGCCTCCTTATCCTGGAGTGCGATTTCGGGAGTATTGTTAATCAAAGTGGTGAGATAAGTTTCACGCAGATCACCATAGCACTTACTTAGGAACTGAGTGAGCGTCTTTGTATCATGGAGCAATCCGCGGAAGTTATCTAGATGCATTTCAACCACCGCCATATATTGGATATTTTGTGGTGCAATCCATCCTTCGGGGAGTTGTCCGGCAGGGTCGAGGTACTCCGACAACATTTTGTCGATAGTTGTTTCCACTTTATCATCCAAAAGGTCATAGTAGACCAATCGTTCTTGAATTTGTTCCGTCGTGAGTTTGAAACGTTCTTGCACCAACTGAAGGGCCACAATCGCATCAGGATCTAGATTTCTAATTTTAGGCAGAGTGGTCGTCCCCTTGGATTTTTCAATTTCTGCCAAGAGATTATCAAGTGCTTGGTCTTGGGAGTCATGCCGGGCGCGCAAATGGGACTCCATTTCATTATAATATTTTGAGCTGTCTTGACCGGATGTCCGAATTTCATCGTTGGTACTCTGGGTAAAAGGAGGCTGCTTGAGATAATCAGGTTCTGCTGGGATTTTGCTGCCAAAATCCTTAAGAAAGGTAACCCCGCTATTCCAGAGTTTTGTCATTACGTCCTTATTGATAATTTTATAATCGCAAAACTTCTTATCATCGTATTTGATGTCATAGTACACATAATGGGTATTGATCTGGTCGATATGTTCCCGATTGGAATCGCCATTGGTGGCATAGGCCAGGGGAAAATTGATCAAACATCCTATTATGAATATTCGCACTGTCCCCATAGATTTTCCTTACTTCACTTCTTATTGTGGCGCCTGGGATTAGGAATTTCAAATTGTCGGGCAACATCTAGAATAGGGGAGGAGTCACTGCCAAATCTTTGGGGCACTATCCACGAAGTGGCAGCTTCTTTTCTGTATCTTCAAGATGTATGAGAGTTCCATCAACAAGATAAACTTCTCGATTTTTCCATCGCCAATTCGATGATCTTGCATCAACTTCTCTGCCCGTATCCTGCGTAATCTGCAATAGCTTTTTTTCTGACAATCTCTCCTTCGCCTTAGTAAAAGCAGATGTATTCATTGAGATTAATTTCTTTCCATGTTTTGACCTCTGAATATTAAGATTTGCGACTTCTAGCTGGGTATATATGAGTCGGGGAGTGTAAAATTCAGCATCGTCAGATACATAGACAATAGTGTGAAAAAAGACATTTTATTCGCTCAACTAATTGATTTTACATTTGTTTTAGGGCCAAAACTGGCATCCTTCTTGTATATAAAAATAACCAGGGTGTCGAAAGGGGTTTACGCATGATCAGATTTTATTTTTTTTTGCTGTCGATTTTTATTTTAGGTATCAAAGATGCTGTTTCTGCCCAAGAATTTGGTTCGGGCGTCTCTGTTATGGATTGTCCTGCCACAACAACTTGGCACGCCTACCATCTGTATTCTCCCAATACTGACGAACACGCCCTGGCCTGCGGTAGGATTTCCCCTGTCCCTATTTGCAATTGCGAAACACCCTCTGTAGCACCCAGTTTAGATCTTCCTCGGCATGTTGAAAACGCCACCCAAATTTGGGCGGATTTTATTGGTAAAAAATCTTGTGAATTTATGCATACTGACGCCGCCCAGCTAGATGTCAGCAAATTTAAAACTATTTTAAATGCCCCCAGCTCACTCGAGTGGGCATGGCCGATACTCTTGAAACAATATTTGAATCTTTATTCTTCTATCGATGGCAATCTGGATGAGCTTCCAAAATTCTGCCAGATTCAAAAAGAGATTTCGACCAGTCAAAATTTTAAAAATCTACTTTTGGCCTTCCTTGAATCAGTAGACATTAATATTCCTTTATCTGAGAAGATAAAAATTTACGCTTTTTTTTCACATCTTTTTGGAAGCAATCCGAATATTAAGGAAAAACTTAAAAATGCCCTAAAGAATTTGCTCAGCGATACAGACAAGAACAATTTGTCCGAAAAGAAAAAATCCGTCTGGTATGCCTTTTACCACTTAAATTTCACTCTTCAAGAATTTGCCAATCTTGCTCGACCAGCACTTGGTGAGTCTCGGACGGCATTAAATATCACTTCCGTTCAGGCCCTAAGAATCTTAAACGAACTTCCCTTAGTCAGTGAATCACGTCCGGCACTGCAAAGAATTTGGTTTGAGACTGGTGATCGGGAATTGATGGACCAAAACACCATGCTGGATTATATCAGCTGGGTTGGACTAAGCGATGAGATGCTTTTTGCCAGTATCGACGATTATTTAAAAGGTTTGGAAAGCAGCCGTTTTAATCAAAGAAATTCTGTTGCATCACTCATCACGATCATCTCGATTAAGCACTTCTCCCAGGAACAGTGGGGGCAGATTCTCTCTCGCGCTTATGCGTTGACATTGAGTATTCCAAATGATTCTCAACATAGAAGTCAAATTCGACGAGCACGTCGGTTTATTATTGAGCAGGCCTTACGTGAAAGAATTCCATATGAAAAAATTTCGTCTCTTGTGAATGGAGAAATTAAGGCCTTGGAAAATTCAGGAGAGGATTATCTAGAAAGAGTCTCCGAGCTTTTAAAGATTACCAATTTTCCACAGCAAGGCAAAGATCAAATTTCCACAACCTTTGTTCAACACTATTTTGAAAGGATGTTAAGAGGAGAACGAGGAACATTCACGAGTTCTAAAAATAAGAAAATGCGTGATGAGGCCTTCGACTTCTTAAAAGATAAGAATCTGACCGCTGAAGGAATGCGTTGGGTCCTAAGTTTATATTTCAATATTGATGTCTTCAGGCAGGTAAATGCAGAAGCGATTGAAAAAGGCAAAAATCAAATTCGTTATTCGGAAGCGCGTCCTGGGGAATATCCGGTTATTTTACAGATAATTCAAAACTCCAATTTAAGTGAGGCGGAGAAGAACGCCGCTCTAGTCTTAATTCAATAATCTACCCATTCACCACTTCTCCACCATTGGGGTGAAGAATTTGTCCGGTCATGTAAGATGCATTACGGGAGGCCAGAAATACGTAAGATGGTGCGACTTCATATTACATTCGGACCGTTTTACTTTGGCTTATTTTCGATCGCCCATTTGGCCCAGGTTTGTTTAACTCCCTCAATAATTTCTTCCGTAGTTCTACAACTATTTGCACATTGGGACAAAGGAGTGAGCATGACAGAATCTACAACTGCAATATGTCCGTTTGGTTTGATCATGAACTGAAAATCTAAACCAGCACCATAACCATTCTTGTTCAAAGTTTGAATGGCCTGTTCGATATCCTTATAAGTATTTTGATTGATAAAGGCCCCGGCCTCAGACTGAAACTTGCCTGGCACCACATCCGTGACCAAACCTAAACGGCCATCCTCAAGACGAGTCGTGCCATAGACTTTTGGCCCAAGCCCCATGCGCTCAAGTTCTTTTGCCTTGGCCATTTCAGCGATCATATACTTTTCCGCATTCTCGACTCCCCCGAGTCGTTCGAGCGCGGTAAAATCACCATAAATCTTCACAGCAACTTCTTGTCCATCACTTGTGACAGCACGATAGACACCGCCCGCACGCTCCCCTGGACCTGCTGCTCCAGTCGAGGCGCGGCCCAATAGTGATTCCTCGGTAGGCTGCCTGGATAAGCGCACTGGCGGGGTTTGTTGATAAGCAACGAAGTCAGCTTCGGGAATGCGCTCGAATTCAAGTGCCCCAACATTGTTTCTCGGGGCCCCGACCGTTCCATCAAAAATTCTTCCTTCTGCACTAGTGAGAGCTTTGGCCTCTTCCAAACTGCGTGCTGAGCGCAAGCGTGCGGCCACTCGTTCGAGTTCGGCAATATCTCGAGTCTCTCTCGCGGCGGCACGAATAGAACTGATTCCACGCGCGATCTGTCCCGCCCCCTCCATTCCTGCAAAGATTCCTCTTATCACCAGTTCCGTCACAGCATCATCATAGTTCTCACGTGCGCTCAAATAATCTTGCGAACTGCAGATAGTCTTATCTTCCTCTGCAGCTGCAGTGCTTAAGCAGGCCTGCTTCCATCGTAGATCAGTTGAAGCATCCATATAATCTGAAACTGCTGTTCCCAGGTAGTAGGCAGCGCAGGCCGGGCCCACTCCCGGCACAACAGAACCGATGGCACAACCAAATCCCAGAAGGAAATTGCCTAAGGACTTATTAAATTGTTCTTTCTTGTAGCGAAACTCTGCACATTCTTGAACTTTTGTGAATTCGGGAAACTTGGCCAAAACGGCGCTAGTGATCTCGGGCATATTAACAAGGTTATCCCAGTCTGAATCGGCGTGTGAACTTTTACAAAATTTTTGAAGAGTAGTACGAAAATCCAAATGGACTTGATAGATGGCCGCATCTCTGATTCGCGCAAGGTCAGCTGGTTTTGCTTTCACTAACTTGTCGACGTAGGGAAGATTCTCATAAACTTCTTTTTTTGCCGAGTGACCTGCCCTGAGATAAGGGTATTGCACCAGCCTATCGAGAATGACCTTTTCCAAGATCATCAGTTCCTTTTTGGTCTCCTCTATGCGTTCAAGAAGACAAACGTTCCCTTCTTCGTCTAGATAACCCGGGATGACACATTTATTCAGAAATTTCTGAAGTTTTCGTGCCACCTGTGCGACATTGTTTATTTCTTCGGCCACTTTTAAGAGTTCATCGGCCGAAGGGATATTGGGACGTGGTTTGGTGGCAGCGGCAAAGCGATCAAAACCTTTCTTGAAGGGTTCGCAACGATTCGGCATATCGTATGGATCTGCGGTAAAGCCTGTTAGCTCATGATCCGCCTTAATAGCACGAGCAATCGCCTCCATCCTCAAGGCCTCAAAATAGGATTGGGTAAAAGCGTGAGCAGAGATGCCTTTATAGATTTTCTCAAGTTCAGGAGCAAAAATTTCAAGATGGGTTCCCATGAGTCTACATTCAATTTGATCGGCCAAGAGAATAGGGGCCCTGTCCTCTGGCCGCCAAAAGCAATCGAGATAGTCAGAAGAAAAAGTGCCATTGCCTTTGCGCAAGGGGGAATTGCTGACGCGCGGTCGTGGTAGGTAGGGAGACAACCCGAGTCCTGTTTTCTTTTTTCCATCAGGGCCAGGAGCAATTTTGTGAAAATTTGCGGACATATTCTTGGTGGGCAATTCATGGGCCTGGGCCAAAGTATTCATACAGACACGGACCACTGATCGCATATACTGCATTTGTGTTATGGTGTTTTGCACTTCTTCGGTTTGCGCGCCGACCTTTTTGGCATACTCTTGAGCGTTGCCGATTTCCACCTCTAATTGATCTGAGGCCGAGCGCAGGCAAAAGAGAAGCTTCCCCATCGGCAGTCGACTATCAGGGCACAGCTCACTTGTCCCGAGATAATGCAGTTTTCCGTCCGAACGAATTTCCGTATTGATTACTGGCATGGCCAGGACATCTTTGACAGTGATGATTCCACCATCTGTGGTCGGCAACTTGGTGTCTAGTTTGGGAGCAGCACGCAGGGCCTTGACAGCTGTTTGATATTTCTGGTCATTGGAAATTGTCGCAGGCACATTTTGATTGGAAAGCGTTTCACCATAGTCATTGGTGACAAAGACCGGGTATCCTTCCTCACTTCCATCAGAAGTAAAGTACCAACCGGACGGTTGATCATCAACGTTGGCCCACACCACCTGAACTATAAGCAGAGACGCAAGCGCCAACTTTGCATACAAAATCATTTTAATCGCCTATTCAAGTCTCAACACAGGTTCCCTGCCTGTAAAAATTTTATTTGCAACCTGGAATTACTGTCAATAAGGCCATTAATACCCGCTGCTTGCGCAAGTCTAGCTTTAGTCGTCAAGTAGGTAAGTTCTCTTTGAAGCGATGAATGTTTAAAATGATCGCCGCTCTTCGCCCAAAGTTCCGAACTATTAACCAGTTCACAAGTATGTTCAGGTCTTGCCCGATGCTGGATTAAGCCACTTCCCGTAGATTGGCCACTGAGGATGCATTCTCTCAATATCGAATCCCGCTTTAATGAAGAGCGACTCTGGACCAGTCCAGACTTCGCCATCGCCTAATCCTTGACCGCACTTGGGAAAGGCTTGAACATGCTGAATGCCCTTTTCTCTGAGGTCAGCAAGGATCTCCTTCAAGAACACGTGGGTCAGCCCCTTCTGCCGATGGGCAGGAATGATGACAAAACAGGTGACGGCCCAAGTTTCAGGCGATGGCTCCAGTTTGGATTGACTTACAAGTTTAGCGAGCCGATCTCTCGGACCGCACTGACACCAACCGACGGGCTTCTCATTCACGTAGAGCAGGTACCCATCAAACTCCCCTCGATCAAAGAGCGAGTCTCTCAGTATCCTGTTTTCATCGGCCGAGCGCTCTTCCCAGCCATCCCAGGTAGGCACCCACCAGGCCACGCAGTTACACCAACCTTCGCCATTTTCCTTGGAATGTACCTGGTAAAAATCCGTTCTTCTCAGTCCATCGATCGGCTTGATACTGATTCTCATGACTCGGCTCCAACCACGCTATTTGATCGCAGCATAGCGTGTATTCTTGACTTGAAGAAATGAGCGGACTTTCTCTCGATTCTTTTGCAGAAGTCTGAGTCTTGTTGCTCGATAATTTCCAACCCAAGCGGTTCTAGGCACTTTTCGTAGAACAGCACACTTTTTTCCAAGTTTTGAACATTGAATCCAAAATGATCTAGCATTGATTCTCCAAATGAGTACCCTTTTCGTCTGCGTCGACAAGTTCAGTATAACCTTGAGTGGTAAAAAATGGAGGCCACGGATTGCTCTCATGGATAATTTTCTAATGATCCAGCAGTCAAACCATTCTCCTGGAATGAGAGGAATCTGCGGGGGAACCCTGTAATATTTAGCTGCGCTAGTCTTCGACCGGAGCTGTCGTTGGAAAATCTAAACACACTTAAGATTGTGGCAATTGTTAGGGGCATCACGGTATGATTACCAACACATTTTAGCTAACTACCCAGAACTAGAAAAAGCAGCTGCTGTCTGAATTCAATAAATTACCACTGATGATCAGGTAAACATGCGCAAGGCGCATAATTAAGCTTGAGTCATTTACAGGGAGGTTGAAGTGCGAATTTATCTGGCCTGCATTTTCTTCTTTTTTACTGTCTTGTTTGGTTGCATCGATCCTAATTCCCAAGAATCAATGGATGGAGAGCTATCCGCAATCAGCAGTAATGTAATGAATGCCAATGCCGACAAGCTTCCGCTCCCTCGCATTTTGACTGGCACAGAGACGGAAATTTTCTCCATGCTTATGCAGTCTCTTAAATGGTCCAGACCACTTTATCGCCATAACGCCGAAGATGCTCTTATTGTGATAATCAAGGTGATGTGCTTTCTGAGGGACAAAACTCTGAAACCTTTCCACCTGGGCAATCTTTATCAGTTTTTAACCAGTGCTTCTTACCGACTGGATATAATCACGCTGGCAGACAGCTTAAAGTATCCAGAGATCTATAGGTACGATCTTAGGCGAATTTCCAAAGAACTATCCACAAGTAAGCAGGATAATTACAGTGACTTAATTGACCAGCTGCCGAAGCTTTCAGATTCATCTCTTGATAATAATGGAAATGAGGGCCAATTTCGTGACGATGACGATGACGAGGACGTTGACGATGACGAGGACGTTGACGAGGACGTTGACGAGGACGAGGAAGTAGAGGTCATCGATGTTTCGCCAGAGGCCTCCCTGGAAGCGGTTTCTACAGGCGTTTCGGATACTGGTAGCACCGAAGCGTCCTCATCTGACACAGGGAGCGCCGGCCAAAATGATGCTAATGATGCTAATGATGCCGATCAATTGCAGTCAAGCGTGGTGGGAGAAAAGGAAATCCGGAAATGTGATTTTTTTGTCGATGGGAGATGGGTTCTTTATAATAAGCCACCGAAGACGCTCGAAGAGTGCCAAACGGGCCTTTTTTCAATAAACTATTGTACGCTTTATAACTTTTACGATTTTTATTCGAACATTCACGAGGTGAGTTTGTACTGGGGTGAATCGCTTCTGGGGGCCCGTACCTGTGTCGGACCTTATGGGAAATGGACGCCCCAGGGGGCCCCCTTGAAAAATGAGACACCTGAACTGACCGGGATTTTAAAAACAGGAGTCGAACAGGATGAAGCGAGAAGAATTTGCCAGGACAAGGGAATGCGGCTACCCACGGCCCGCGAGCTTGCGCTGGTTTCGCAAAGCCTGGGAGCGCAGGGGATCAGCGAGACGAAGAAGGATGGATACGACCTTATAAAAGGATCAGACAGCTCGGGGAATCCAGATTACTTCTACTTTAATTACAAGGGCTACAAGCGCCCAGCAGGAGATCTTGGGAATTACTGGTTCTTGTCTTCGAATTATGTCTTTGTAATCGTTGGCGCACCCACTGTCTACACACTCAGTGGCGGCAGTGGTGGCCTCCCCATCATCTACCGCAGCGTCGACCCTAATTATGCCGTGCGCTGCGTGCGGTCGCGCTAGCGAGGGAATATTGAGCTTGGGGTCACCACAGAGGTGCGGCCGAATGAAACCTCTAGATGAACCTAGGGATCTGAATAAAGAGCGCTCCTGACAATGTAATAAAGCCATATTTTGTGTCGGGAGAAAAGCTGAAAGACGATCTTATCACCTCATAACGCTAAGGGGCCACACGCCTAGGCATTGTGCATGTGAGCTACATCGTCGGACTAGGGGGCGACTTGGCCGCTCTTAAGAAGATTCTTAAGAGCGCGACTCAAGCCGAGAGGGTCACTGCTCTAGATCAATTTCTAAATAGCGAGGATGGCAAGCGAGCATTCGACGATTATCGCACGGTTGCATGGAAAGAAGCGGAAGAAGCATCGAAGAAAGACTATCTAGTTGAAGCAGACACCATTCTTATGCGCCTGAAGAAACTCGAGGCGGAGCAACCTGAACTCGGATTCGAACTGAGCAGGGCCTACGAGGCCCGTCTCAAAGGCCACCTAACGAAGAGATACGGAGTAGCAGATTGCCTGAAGGGAGATGATCTAGTCATGTTGAGAAATTTCGATGACAGGCTGAAGATCCTGCGAGACAAGGGCAAGCTGGATGAGGCACGGGTGATTGAACTGAGACGTGGTGCTGTCACAGCTCTTCGAAAATGCGTTATCAAGGCCGGATCGGCATTGTGATCCCCAAGCTAAGGGTGCCACACGCCTAGCCGTTGTAAGGGTAGAAGATAGATGATGGGCATAGTTATAAACTGGAGGGCCGCGAGGCGGGGGAGGGCGACAACTTCCCATTCAAAGCCAAGATGGTTCAACATTTTTTTAATTATGTAGGGATTGGTGACCTCATCTTGCTTATTCGGGGGACGGCAACGATTCCACCATTCTCGAAGGCAAAGACGAACTAGGCATATATTGTCCACCTCGTAATAGCGATTCTAGGGGAGAGAAAGTGTGTTTAATTTGTCTCATGCTCCAGCGAGTCATGTTTTTAACGAGCAGTGTCTAGGGCTGCGGGGCTTAGACGTGAAAAAAATAACAATGTCTAGAAATAACTTGCTCTTGTATCTTTATCGTTATTACGCATGAAATATTTTAAGCAGGTGATGGGAGGACATATGAATTTGCGTCTATTTGGATGCTACTTTTCGATCGGAGCTTTTTCGATAGTGCTTTTAGTGTCAGTAGCTTTGGCCGAAACTAGCCCTTTATGCCCCGACGAAGAAGGATATTATTATACAAACTATAGAATAAGAAACCCTCAAAAAGGCGGATTTGTTTCCAATGAATCCTTTGTTGATGATGTGACGGATAACGTTTTTATTGGACCTAAGGCCGCCATCTGTGGCAGTTCACAGATTTCCGGTCGGGCCAAGATTTACGGCAATGCCATTGTGAAGGGCGCGCAGGTTTCTGAGTCGGCCCAGGTCTACGACAACGCTGTGGTTGAGAACTCCGCAACAGTTTTGGGGGAAGCAAAAATTTACGGGGATGCTCTCGTCAGCGGAAGTGTTCGAGTGGACAAAAAGGCCATCGTGGCCGGAAATGCCCAGGTTTCCAATGAATCCGAAGATAATCTCGTGAAAGTGACCGACAATGCGCGTGTCACAGGCGATGCCACGGTAACGGAAAATGCCGTAATTTCAGGCAATGCCCGAGTCCAAGGTCAGGCAGTTATTTCAGGCAACGCAGTTATTACCGGCGATGCCTTAGTTCAAGGCTGCAGCAAAGTTTCCCAAGGTGAAGTGAATACCGGAACACTAAACGAGCAGACCAACTGTAACGTAGTTTTGACTGGTAATAACTTTCCTGAATCCAAACACCCTTATGTTAGTAATGAAACTCTGGTGTACAAGCTCCCTAAGGCCGCCATGTTGAAGGTTACATTTGATGTTCAGAGTGCGACGAGAGAGGGCGATACTATAGTTATAAATGGAAATGAGCATGGTGATGGCGACTGGGTAAAGGGCAAAACTTTCTTTTTTCCAGGTGATACCCTAACCATAAGCATAATGAGTGAAAATCCGAATGTTAGCACAGAATGGGGTTTCAAAATCACCGACATTAAGGGTCTATCAAAGACTCAAGCAGAGGCTTACCAACAGATATATAAACTAACAGAAGAATTATACAATCTTTTTTCTGAATACCATAGTGTCACTTACGACGGGCATCGCGACGGTGGGTATCCCGCCTTGAGTGGGAGCGCATTTCTTTATTCACGTGAAGATCACGATTTTTCGTCGGCGTGTAGGACGAAGGTACTTAAGCATTCCTATTTATATCAATATACCCCGGCCGATAGTGAATCTTGGGAAGATTCCGGCCCCTTGGATTTTCGCAATATAAAATCAATCTCACAGGATCGTTATCGACCAAATGAATTTGGAATCAGTATGGACCGCTTTAACACCACGGCACTTACAATTTCTTTTAAGTATTCTGTCCCTGTCGTGCGTACATCAAGAACCACGAGTAATCATCAAGAACATAACAATAATAGAGAAACAAAAAAAATTACAATGCTGCAGATACCATTAAATGAAAAAACTGGCCTGTCGTCGCAATTTGTTAGTAAGTTCTCTAGCTATGCTTCAGACATCATGGAGTTATGTAAAGACCCTCTACTGTGAGAAAGGTAAGGTACGGAAAAGGGTAGGACCTCTTTTTTTGACTAGGATACCAGAACAGGGGAAAATGGTGGTGAGAAATCTGCGCTGGAACTTTGTAATTCGTCGGGGCCTTATGTGGAAAAATCAAACCATTACTTAAGATTAAAAAACGGCCCTCTAATTTTGATTCTAACGGAACCGGAGGGGCGAGTCCATATCAAGGGCAGGGGTAAATTAAATCGAAAATGCCCGCACGGCTTTTTTGGATAGGCCGCGGGCGACAGAAAATTATCACTCACCGTAATTCTGCGAGAAACGCCTTGGCCTTGAGGACTCGTATTCCTTTGAATCCATCAACGGCAAGCAGATCGTTGTCACCTGAAACTAAAAACGGTGCATTGCCACCCAGGGCGGCAGATAAAAACTTATCATCGTCCTTATCTCTGCACACTGGACGAGTAAAACGTACTGGTGAAACAAACTCCGCATTTAATTTCACCAGCATCCAAGATGCGTGTGTAATTTGAAAAGCTGTATTTATTGGCCAGATCGCCCAGGACTCTTTCGTATTCATCAAGAATGGAGATCGTTGCAATTAATTAAAATTGCCCCCCTGACCATGCTTGTAGCACCTGGCAGGGTGGGCCTTTCCAAAAAACGCCGGAAACAAACACGTTGGTATCAATTACTGCCCGAATCAAGAGGCCCTTGCCTTCTTGATGGCGGCCTTGACGTCGCTCTGTTTGCCCTTAGCTTTTTTTGCGGATGCTTTCGCTTCTGCCAAAAGCCCATCGAATTCATCTATGGAGGGAGGTGTAATCGCCTTAAAAATCACGGCATCCCCCTGCCCTATGACAATAAATTGATCCCCTTCCTTGAGGTGAAGTTGCTCGCGGATATCCTCAGGAATAACGACCTGACCTTTTGAGGAAAGCTTAGTTGTGGCGTAATCAGACATAGAACCTCCATTCTTACCAGTAAGATTATCACAAAGGCACGCTAAAGGCAAGCTATGCGTCACTCTTTGGCAATTCCCCGCTGGGCAAATACGAGTGTTTTTGCCCACGTTAAAAGATTAAGCGGAGAATGTTGCTTGTAGGTGTTTTTGAACAATTGCTAGTTCAATATCACTGGCCTGCCCAAGTTTTTCTATAAATCTTTCCTTAGAGACTGATCTGATATGCTCAATACAGACCTGGCCTGTTTTATTATCAAAATTTATTTCTACTCGTGATGGCCAATCCCTTAACTGCGTTTTCATTGGAAGAACAATTTGCGAGCGTTTCAAAAGTAGAAAAGACCAAAAAAGAATTGAGAAAGCTTTTTGGAAGGCATGAAGGCGACATGTGAGTCGCTTGACCGTCCATTGATAAAATGCCTGCACAGACCATCGGCCCGTAACTCAAAATATCCCCGTACCAATTGTTCTTCTTTAGGTACAGTGATTGCATTGGCGCGAACACCCGAGGGGGAGTCGGGATTTGTTGAAAGCGATTGCACGTCGGCCCTAACATAATTCGCTTGAAGATTCTGAATGTCGATGGGGTATAGCTGTCGCTCAATTTCATTTTTTTTAAGCGCAGGCCACATCGCGGACAAAGCGGTAGAAATTACGTGAGGTAGTCCCACAAAATGTCCCATCTCATGCAACAAGACCGAAGGTAGATCGTAAGACGACGCATCCTTTAAATCCCAAGAAAAGGAATAATCGCGATAATTCAAAATTATGTCTGAGTGCTGAAGTTCCAGATACTGTTGGCCTGCCTGATATCGGCGAATTGCGAAAAATTGCGTAATCGCCAGGACGCCCTCGCCCAATTCAGAAAACCATTTCTCTGATTTGTATATTCCCATCTCATTATCGTAATAAGATATAAGTTGTTCGTGTTGTCGATTGGCAACCAGAGGCATTGGCAGGGCGAAGAGAGTTCTGTCAGGGAGCGCCCTATTCCATTCCATGGCATCGTCGGTGTGGCCGTTATTCCCTTCACCAAAATCTAAGGCGCTGGCGACTTCACTGGCGATTTTGAGAGGGATGCCATCGCTTAATGAAGAATCACTCCAACGAAGAGGGACTTGCTCTCCCTCTGAATAGGGAGAGGTCACGATAGGGGAGGTCTGAGAAGATGAGTTTTCCCCACACCCGCTCATGCCGAGACATACAATCACAGTGATGATGGAAGTTAAGAATGTTCTGATCATATTGGACAAGACTTGTCAGCATTAACTTGTTAATAGATGCATAAAAAATACTGGGGAATTCTGAAACTCGCAATTTTTTTGCGCTGATTTTTATAACAATTCTATACAAGAATGCAGTCTCACGATAATTGACAAGAGAATTTTTGTCTACGAAATCAAGGAATGCGTTCTGATTCCAGTGAGCGAGTTAGGACGACAGGTTCGCCCAAGACCTCTTCGCCTTGGAAGGCCACAAAGGTGACTTCCACTTTTTCGATGTTATACGGCCGGCCTAAATTGACTTCCATATTGAGTGTTTTATAGGATACCGGTCTGGAATAGACGCTATCATTCATCTCGATCCAGGAGTCATAATTTTTATCAAAAAAACGGATTTTAATACGTGATCCAGTGGTCGTATTCAAACTCATTTGAATTTTAACGATATTGCGCTCTCGATGCACGCTAGATATTTGGGCAAAAGCAATCCCTTTGACAGGCACAATTGGAGAAACGGCTATTTGATTATAGATATCTTTAATCGGCCAATCATGCACAAAGATCTTTCGAGCGGCGAGTTGGCGAATACCAGTGATATCGTCATCTGAGAGATAGAGTTCTGATACCCATCCGGCACGGGACATGATGGCCTCATCGTGCAGGATAATATGTTTTTTAGCATTGATAGTGGCAAATTTTGGATCACAGTTGGTCTCATTGCCGCTTAAGGCATATTGGTCGCATAGACCCCATACGTGACCAAACTCATGGACCACCACGCTAAAAGTGAGAAGCTCGTCCTTTCCCGGAAGATAGACTGTTTGATCACGCTTCTTCATGATTTCTAAAATTTCTGGGGAGGTCAGGGACTTCCCCAGTGCTTGACTGAGAGATTTCCATTTCACATGCCCCTCGATTTGTTCCTCATCTTCGACAGTATCCTCATCACGATCTTGCGGCGATGGCAGGCGCAAAAATAGCGCACGCTTGAAGTCCGTAATGCGTCGACCATTATTGTTCAGCGGAAGATAGCTGTAACTGGTGAAGGTTACGCCCACTGCGGAATCATCAAAAGGCGATTCCCCAAAAACTAAATGGATGCCACGAGGGCAGCGAGCATAGTAGTCGTTCATGAGGTCTTCTTTGTTGTCATCTGAAGTTGCTGCTGGTAGTGCCGCATAAACAATTTCGACGGCAATTTCCCGCCCAATGTAATGGGCCCAGATATTAATGGCGGCCTTGATTTCTTGCTCTATTCCGGGATACTTTTTGGGCATATATTCGCCAAGGCAGATTTTATAAGTCTGTCCTTTTTCGATATGTCCCAAAAACATAGGTGAAGCGGCGGTGTCTTCAAGTGAGGTCAGATGTCCCCAATACCCTTGGAGCACCTTAAATCCTTCGGTTCCTGTCTGGCGTGAGCACGACATGCTCCACATTACGATGAGTTGAAAGGCCAAAAATAAGACAATGGTTTTTTTCATAAATACACCCTCTCCCGCAAAGATAAGAATGCAGTAGCAAAGACATGGCCAATGAGATCGGCGCTAACTGGTCGAAAGACTGATTTGTGATCACTGCCATGATCAGCACCATGAGACATGTGCCCAAAACTTTGACGGCCAGAGGTTCATAGAAATTCATTTTTTTGCTTCATTTTTATACAGCAGCGTCTGTGCCGAAGACACTTTGAGAAATTGTGTCCTTGAATACAAGCGGTTAGAGCTGGAACGGATATTGCAAGGATATGACAAGGGTTGTGAGAAGGGATGTGGGGTTGAAAACTTTAATTTTGTTTATCATTTGGTTTATAAGTAGCTCTTTGCGAGCGGAATTTATCACTCTCACAAGCAGAACTCAGGGCCCGACCTTTACCCAATTTTTTACCGGAGACCGTTATAAGGTCTTTGCCCAAATCGATACCGGGAATAAGATTCTTAGAATTTCCGCCTGGGAATACGGTAACCCACCCGAGTATCTCTGGCACCGTGATTATCCTTTAACCAATCAGGCCGATTTGGTAGTCGCGAATCGCGCCATGGCCCATAGTGAGTTGAATTACGATCTTTCAAGTTTTGTCACTTTGCATGAGGCCAACTGCACTGCCCTTTTCTTTTCCGTCTTGAGCGATGAAACACTGGAATTGGATCGCAATGTCGCTCGCATTATTACACGATTGGAAGGTGATAGTAATGATCTCTCCATCCATCATCTCTTGACTGTCAATACCCAATGCTATGGAGCGATTAAAGTCGGAGCGGTCTTAAATAAACAAAACGAATTTGTGAAATTTGCCTTGGTTAGCGGGGATCGAAGGGCGTTTACGGGCATGAGTATCGAATCTCAAAGCGGTCACTTCTTTATTAAGAGAAATGGTGTGCCTTTTGTTCGCATTATCAAAGAGAACTTCAGTCGAACAGGGGGAGGTAATTTTTCTGTGCATGTTTCTCGCGACTGTAGCGGTCAGAATTTTTTGCAATATAATTTTTCTGTCGGCAAGACCAGAAGAGATGGTCGTGATAAGTGGCGGCTGACATCTTTTAGCCCCATAGATGGGGTCATCAGTTTGGCCTTGGACCGTAACCCTGAAATTGACATTGCCGAAGATATTGTCGAAGCGCCGGCAGAATTGTTTTTAGGAATTTTAGATGGTATTTTTGGGACGATTGTGTGGGCCTTTATTCCTGGCGATACTAAGCGAGAAATGATTTATGATCGCGTCTTGGAGCAGGCCCGCGCCAATACCACTTTGCGCGCCAATTTTACTGATCAGGAACTACAAGCGATTTCTCACAGGATAGCGAATAATAATACCTTGAGATGGTTTGCCCCATTCACTGGGCAGGGTAAGGTGAAGAAGGCCGCTTATTTAGAATTTGCCACTGCCTTGATGAGAAAGATTGCTGCCGAATCATTGCCGGCCGGTTCCAGTAGTGAGGATGCCGATCGCATTATGTATGTGACCACCAGGGACCTCCAGGTCTGCTTGCAGGCAGCAGGCGAGCAAGAGGAATTCGATACCTGTATGGCAAAATTTACCCGTTCAGGCCCTTATCGCTTAGGCCGCGAGCTGCTGCTTGCTCATCTTGGGAAGAAGCTTATTGGCCAATCGTTAACTGAAGATGAACGAAAGGGCATTATCAACTCGGCCGCGCTTGAATATAATCGCTGTGCCCAGAATGAATATTTTAGACGCTATGATGAGCATATTAAAACCGCCTATAGCAAGCGTAAGAAGGGTCACAAAACCAATTTACTGAATGTCGCTGACGAGTTTGACGGGAATGCGGTGATTCGTTCCTGCCTCTATAGTGCCATGAATGAAGGCGCCGAACGATCGCTGGGTACTATTGTGGTTAAGACTGTAAATGACAATATTCAAAATCCGCAAACCAGAGAGAAGATTTCAAATGGGCTAACAGAGCAATACAAGAATTGTGTCAAAGGACATGGGTTCTACCGCGAAACTCAAGGATATCGCGAATATAACTATGTTGCACTTAAGCGCCTTGAAACGCAAAACTTTGAAACTCAAATTACTCAATGTATCGATGCCGTTACAACAACGGCCGGTCGACAAGTTATCGATGCTAATTTGCGTGAAAATACTTCGTTAGTTGAGGCCACACGCACTAACCCTGAGCAAATGGAATCAGTTATCCGAACTACTCTGGAACAAGGATACGAGCGCTGTCTGACAACCCAAACTTCGCCACGACCGACCGATTGTCTTCCCCTTGTTGAAGTGATCGCCGCCAAAGAAGTGATGAATTTGGTCATGCGCGATACAGTGACAAAAGGTCTTGAGGGAAATGCCGCAGAAGCGCAAAGAATTTTGGGACTGATTGGACTAACGGATTCTCAAAATATCCAATTCAATATGAATCAATGCTTTCAGGATAGAGTGGCCTACCTCAATAGTCGTTTAACCAATGGCACCCCTTTGATTGATGATAATGCCGCTATCGTGGGTTGTATCAAGCAAGCGATCCTAATTGTGGCCCCGGCCATTGGTGTGGCCAAATATAATACTTCTATTGCCAATATGCCGGTGATCGTTGGGCTTGATCTCACCAGTTCTGACATGCGCACCCGTGTTCAGACCCAAGTAAAAAGTTGTTTTGAAACGGGGCTTAGTGGAATTCAGAATATGACCGAGTTGAGCACCAGTCTCACGCAGATTACTAATAACTGTACCTTAGCTCTTTATCAGGAACTCGTCCCCAGTATTGTTCAAGATGTTTTACGCATCAAAGTTGCTGCGACTTTCCCCGATCAATATGTTCAAAGGAGAGTTTTAGCGGCACTCGATCAAAAGTTTCGCACCAAGGTTAGGGCACAAACTGAACCGCAGGCCATTGTCGATCTCATCGACGGATTTACTTTGGAAGCAACCTTTTTCATTTTGGAAGAAGCGCTCAAAGAATCAATTCGCTCGAATGTTCCAGGAGATTCCCGTACCTTTACCGAAACACTCTTAACAACTGTGCTGACGCCGGAACGCCGCCAGGCAATCACTCAGGCGGTAAAGACCTCAAATGACCGGCAGCTTAAGGAAGTTTTGGCGCAAATTAAGAAAGATGCCGGAGTGATGATCCTAGAGCATTCAGTGCCTCTCAAAATCGCCGAATATGTGGCGCAAGAAAACTTGAGAAATTCCATCACTCAACAGGTCGGGCGCAATTATAAGGCCTGCCTCAAGAAAATCAAAAATAATGCTGCGGATTTTGATACTAAATTTGCCAAGTGCAACACCAATGCACTCAATGAGGCCACCATCAGTGTCTTCAGGACTAATCTTGATCTTGCCTTGGAAGAACATTTTCCCACAAAAGGCCAAGATAGCTGGACACGGCAATTCAATCGTGAGAAACATCAGAGAGTGAGAGCAAAGCTCATCAACGCCGCTTTTAAAAAAGAAGTGGCCGAGATCAACGCCAATGGTGGTGGCTTTGCACTAACACTTTTGAGTTATCAATTTAAATTCAATGCGGGCATTGAAATTGCGAAAGAAACATTTGTTTTCTGGTAAAAAGGATTAATTTTGCCCTCCCACAACCATCATTTAAAAAGAATCCTTCTTTCGGACTGTTTTTTTGATTGTGGTCCTGGGGAGTCTGCTCAGCAGCGCTCGGAAATTATCGATGAAATTTTGGGCATTAACGTTGTCGAGATTGAGCGGAACCTCTTGCATGAAGGGAAAAAGCAAAATCCCACAGGTGATAGGGATTCCTGGGGGAGAAGCTTACATGATGGCCATCAAACTTGGGTCGGTTTGCATTCGCACACACTTCAAACCCCCTACGCTGAAATAGTCGAAATATTGAAAATCCTCGCACCCAGTCCAGACCAACACTTTATAGACTTGGGTGCCGGCCATGGCCGAATTGGGCTAGTCTTACACGCACTTTATCCGGGGTGCTCATTTACAGGTGTGGAATTTGTCCTAGAGCGAGTCAAAGAGGGCAATCGGATTTATAAAAAATTTGATTGCTTCAATGCTCGTCTTATTCAGGCCGATATTTCTCATTGCGATTACAGACTTTCCTGTGCAGATTATTTTTTTCTGTATGATTTTGGTAATTCCCATGAAATCCAAAAGGTCTTGCAGCAAATCAAAGAAGTTATGGGTAAAAATCCGATTACCGTCATTGCCCGGGGAAATGCTACCCGTCACTTTGTGCATAAAGAACATCCGTGGTTATCGGATATCTATCGACCGTGTCATGGGAAAAATTATTCAGTCTATTCAAATTTCAAGGATAGGTAAGTTTATGAAGGCTTATCCTTGGCATGCACATCAAAATGCACTCGGGTTAATTCTTCAAAGTGCTTTATGGTCTTGGTAATCTTTTCAACAGTATCATCATGCTGCTTGATTATTTTCTCCAAGGCAGGACCCCTCTTTTCTTTCTGGAGTTCGACCTGCAAAGGGAGGCAGTGATCCTTTAAGATTTGGAGCAGCTTAGTGATCTCATGGGACATCTCAGCGGCGTGCAAACTCACAGTTTCAAGTTTCGAAGTTTGAGTAATCTGTTGCGCATTCATATTTTTAAGTTGCTGATTGGTATGCTGTAAATTCTTATATTGTACTTCGATCTCATGTTCTTTTTCTTGCAAGAGCTTATTGGTAAGCTCAATCTCCGCTTCCTTTTGTAAGCGCTGACGACGATAGATGATACCGAAGAAAATTCCCATCCCCCAGACGGCGCTGTGGATCACTAAAAAACGCCTTGTAGTAATCTCAGTTTCGTGCAGAAAAGAGCGGAGGTCGACAGTGACACTGAGTCCCCCTCTCACTTCACCAACCTTATAACCTTGATGGGCATGACATTTCAGGCAATCTTTCTCGACAATGAAGGGCCGCATTAATCTTAGATATTTTTGGTTCTCTATCCCGACTACTGCAGTTACTTCTGGAATGCCTTTCTCAAAGGCAAGAAGGGCCTGGGTTTCCCAAGGATCGGCGGCATTCTCCGGGCGAATTGGTTTCAAGCTCGTCATATGTGAGTTGACTTTCATTTTCAGATTTTTGGCCAACTCATTCACTTGGCGAGTCATATAGGCAGGATTGATTAAAGTAAGTCTGACACCCGAAGGAGTGGTTATATCTCGCTCTTTTACATTGGCCAGATAGGGATTGGGAGGAGTTTCTGCCGTAATGGGGACATAGGTTCCACCATGTTGCGAAGACCAGGTTCGGTACAGTAAATCTTTCTCATATGACACAACAGCATCAATCTTGGCCCGTTCGGCAATCTGTCTTTGCTCCTGATAGGCATTATAGATGTATGAACTGCCAACCACCATCGTCCATAAAAATAGCATGAATATATTTGATTTCAGAAAATTCGGCATATATGCATGATATTGAATCTTTCAAAAGCTGTGGGCGTCAATACGATCTTTCTCACTGGAGAGAATGCTTTTTGTTCGTGCCCGAGAATCTTCAATCTTGAAGGCCACGCCGGAAGCCAGAGCACTTAGGAGTGCAATGAATTGTGAGGTTGAGAGTTGGACATAGACAGCGGCAGTTGAATTTTCGGGTGCGAGAATCAAGAGAACAACAATCACTGGTATGAAGACCACTATTTGGATTATGCGACGTATATTTCTGTTTGTGATGGCCTTAGAGATTCCGACAACAAAGACAATAGCAAAAAAGACCAAAGCGAGGGGATGCAGAACATGCTCGGGCAATGAGGGCAGTAATGAGCCGCGAGCAGCATCGTCCCGGACTATTTCTAAGATGTAGCGGGCCATACCATAAGTGAAGATGAAGAGAAAAAAGACCTGCCCGGAAAATCTCTGATATTTCCGCGCCACAAGTAGGAGTATCAATAATCCTGCACCCGCAAGGGATTCATAGAGCTGAGTAGGATGCACCGGCAGGGAGTAAGTGGCCGACATGGGCAATCCTCGCTGCTGTACGTGTTGAAGCCATGCAGGAGCACCACGGCCCAGAGCAAACTCTGCCGGCCAGTGAGGGAAGCTGCCAAGTTTTCGCAAAATGGCCGGGGAATTTTCAGACAGGGGTAGGCCGAAGTCACAACCAAAAAGATAGCAACCGATGCGCGTGATCATAAGACCTGAGGCCAAGCTTGGTACCACAACATCTCCCCAGGGAAGCAAAGGAAGCTTGTAATAGCGCAAGAAAAGAATTGAACCTGCCAGCCCTCCGAGAAAACCACCATAGGCCACCAGTCCGCTGGAGGACGAGAACAAAGAAGAGAAAGTGTTGAATTGTTGGAGATTGGTCAAAACGTAAAGAAGGCGGGCGCCGATAATCGCTGCCACTGCGGTGAAAATATAGTTATTGGCCATTATTCTCTTGGGCAGACCATCTCTCGTTGCCAATCCTAGGGTGAGAAACCAACCAAGGATAAAGGAGAGCAAGAGCATGGCGCCGTAGCTGTAGATGGGGAAATTGGCAAGATCAACGGTGGTGGTATTTTCTCTCAATATTGTGAAACGTATGAAAAGACATAAGGCCATGAAAGCACCGGCGAGACTTGCTTCTTTGTAATTTTTTTTTTTACTTAAAAGCTTGTGGAGCACAACGAGAGCGAAGAGAAAGGCAAAAAAGAGCGGAATCCATGTTATTGGTAAATTGAAATGAGGCAGTGGAAGATGAAATAAGATGGGGCGCATGAGAGCTTACTTTTTAGTTTTTGCCAGGTATTCAGAATAATTGCCCTCATAAAGAGTGATGGCCTTATTACTGACTTCAAAAACCCGGTTGGCAACTTCTTTTAAAAAGTAACGGTCGTGGCTGACAAAGAGAATCGTCCCTTGGTAGCGTTTAAGAGCGTCAAGCAAGACTTCGCGTGCCTTGATATCGAGATGGTTAGTAGGTTCATCGAGAAGCAAAAGGTTATGGGGAATTGTGAGCAAATAGGCCAAAACCAAACGGGCCTTCTCACCACCCGAGAGATGTCTTACTTTTTTGAAAACATCATCACCCTTAAACAAAAAGGCCGCAAGCAGATTGCGTACGAAACCATCCGAGGCCCGCGGCAACTTCGCTTGGACTTCTTCAAACACGGTGTATTCCGGAGTGAGATTTTCCAGAGTGAACTGGCCAAAATATCCCATGTTGATGGAAGGGCCTATGGTCACAGTCCCTGCGGTCGCTTCAGTCTTGCCGGCAATAATTTTAAGCAAGGTCGATTTTCCTGCGCCATTGATGCCAACCACAGCTATTTTTTGTTGTCGCGCCACCAGGCCATTTAGGCCTTGAAATACCAGTCGTGGAGCACCTTGGGAATCGGCCCAACTTTTACCTAAGTTTTGAAAGGTAATGACATCATTACCTCCACGGGGGATATCAGGCAGTAGCACTGCCATTTCTTCTTCTTCAGGTTGCAAAGTAATTTGATCAATTTTTTCCAGTTTCTTGACCCGGCTTTGCACTTGCGCAGCATGGGAGGCACGGGCCTTAAAACGGGCAATGAATTCTTCTTCCTTTTTTAGCATGGCCTGTTGACGGTCGAAGCTAGCTTCGTTTTGTTGTTTTCTGATTCCTTTTTCGCGTAAATAAAAATCGTAGTTGCCTGTGAAGACGGTCACTCGCTCCTGATTCACTTCCACGATTTTGTTTACAATATTGTTCATGAACTCCCGATCGTGAGTTGTGAGGAGAATGGCGCCTTTGAAATTTTTTAGCCATTGCTCAAGCCATAAGATGGTTTCCATGTCGAGGTAGTTGGTCGGTTCATCCATGAGAATAATATCAGGCATGACGATCAGTGCTCGCGCTAAGGCGATACGCATCTTCTGTCCACCACTAAAATCTTCCACCGGGCGATGATGATCGATAGGGGCGATTCCAAGACCGGTCAGGATTTCTTCGGCCCGGGCCTCAATATCGTAACCCCCCATTTTTTCAAAGTCGTGTTGAAGGTCGCCCAACTTATTGAGGGTGCTCTCCATTTCAGAATCAGACATGCCGGCCGAATCTTCCAGCTTTTTTTCCAGTAGTCGCATTTCCTGGTTAACTTTGGCCAAATTTTGATGTCCGCTGACCACTTCTTCCAGGGCCTTCCGGCCCCGCATTTCTCCCACATTTTGGGAAAAATATGAGAGGGTCATTTTATTTTGCAAACTGATACTGCCGCTATCTGCGCGCTCTTCGCCGATGATGAGGCGCAAAAGGGTAGTTTTGCCTGAGCCATTTGGCCCAACCAAACCAACTTTTTCACCGGCGAAAACCTCAAAACTGGCATCGCGATAAAGCGGTTGTCCATTGATCAATTTCGTGACATTACTAATGTGAAGCATGGTTTTCGAGATTAATGAATGAAAACGAATGTGTCAGGCCCTTATCTTCCAATAGATAGTTATTTAGAAGAAATTGTTGAGCAGTTTCATGCCAAGACCCAGCTTATTTTGGAAGCGCCTCCCGGAGCGGGCAAGACCACCCGTTTGCCTTTGGCGGTGCTTTTTTCATCTCGATTCAAAGAAGGTCAAGAAATTTATGTTCTGGTCCCACGCAGACCAGCGGCCCGTCTGGCGGCAATTCAAGCGGCACGCTTGATTGCTCAGAGGGTGGGGGAGACTGTCGGGTATCAGTTTCGTTTTGAAAAATGCGCAGGCCCGCATACGCGTCTTTGGTATCTGACCGAGGGTACATTTCTGCGTAAATTTATGGCCGATCCCACTCTTAAAAATGTCGGGGCGGTGATTGTTGACGAATTTCATGAGCGTCATCTGCAAGGCGATGCGGCCCTGGCCTTGATTAGACGCCTTCGTCAGTCACGGCCAGAGATTCTTCTGGGAGTTATGTCGGCGACTATTGATGCTCGTTCGCTCAAAAGATACCTGATTCCCGAGAAAACTGCTCATATCCAGCTTCCTGACGCTCCCTATGCCCTAGAAATTCGCTACCAAACACCCCGATCAAAAGAATTTTTAAGCGCGCAAGTTGTTCGGGCATTAGAAACAATTTGGCATGAAGTAACAGGTGATATTTTAATATTTTTGCCCGGGATGCGTGAGATTCGTCAAGCGGAAGAGGCTTTAAGTCAGCATCCAGTCTTAGCACAAGCGATCATCTTGAAGCTGCACGGAGAATTGAGCACTGAAGAACAAGAACTGGCGCTCACGCGTGATCAGAACGCAAGGACTAAAATTATTCTTTCTACCAATATCGCTGAATCCTCAGTCACCATTGATGGTGTACGAGTCGTGATAGATTCTGGAGTGCATCGTCTGGCCTTACATTCGCCATGGACAGGAGTCCAGGTATTGCACACCCGTCCCATTCCCAAGAGTTCCGCCATTCAACGTGCCGGCCGGGCCGCACGCCAGGGCAAGGGTGTGGCCATACGTCTCTACTCTGAGGATGATTACAATACCCGTCCAGAACAGAATCTTCCGGAAATCCGACGCCATGACTTGGCGGAATTTTTGTTGCAACTTTTTAAGCTTGAAATTTCCTCGGATGATTTTCCTTGGTTTGAAACCCCTCCCAAAGAAAGTATCGAGGGAGCAGTGCAATTACTGTTTAATCTGGGAGCGCTTGCAGAAGGCGGCCGGCTGACTCCTGCCGGGAAAAAAATGGCGGGAATACCGGCCCATCCCCGCTTCTCAAAACTGATGCTTGAAGCGGAATCACGAAAGATTCCATACGTGGCGGCCTTATCCGCGGCGGTGATTGCTGAATCTCAATTTTCATCACCTAATTTATTGCAAACGATCACAGATTTATTGGCCCTGCCCCAATTACCTTTTAAATTAAAGCGTTCGATGCAAAATTTATTGAGTTTGAGTGGAAGTTTTTCCCGCGAGTTTCCTGCTGATTGGCCTTTGCGTTTGGGAGAGGCCTTGTTTTTGGCCTTTCCCGATCGAGTTTTTAAGCTCAACGAGCGAGGATTGGCACAACTTTACACTGATGATGTCGCCCGAATTGGTTATGACGATAGGGAAAGTTTACAACGTGAAAAGAAAAGTGTCGGACTAGCACTTTCGGTTGAAGAGTATAACCGTAATCGCACCAGTGCGCGTGATTTGGAAATTAGCGTTTTTTATCAGATTCCTCCCGAAACACTTCTCTTGAATGAAAAGTGGGTGAGAGATGAGAAGTTTTGTCGTTTTCATGCGGAAAAACATAGAGTTGATGAGATTTCGCGTTTGTGTTATGGGCCAATTCTTTTGCAGGAAAGTGTTGAAGTGCCTTTTGATTTTGAAATGGTTGTGAGCTGCTTATTAGAAGGTTTGCAAGAGATAAAAGGTGAGGGGAGATGGCCACATAATGAGGTCCAGGAATCTCTGAAGGTACGGTTACAGCTTTTGTGTGACCAATCTTTGGCGTCATCTCATCTCCTGGATCAATGGCCGCAAGCTTTAAAAAAAGGGCTTATCGCCATTTTGGCCAAGCAAGGAGTGAGTAGTCGAAGTGATCTCGTGGCATTCATACATCCTTCGGGAGAAGCTTCGGGATATTGGGGACGCATGGCGACCTTAGAGGCAGAGGAAAATTTTTTGGCCTGCTCACTCAATGCGGAAGTGGCCAAAACGTTGACGGAAGAGGTGCCTTTATTCATTCCTCTGCCTAAACGAAAGCGCATAAAAGTTAATTATGCTGAAGGACGCCCGCCCTGGATTGAGGCCATGGTGCAAGATTTTTTTGGAATGGAAGAAGTACCGCAACTTTTACGTCGAAAGCTTGCAATCTCGGTTCATTTATTAACCCCGGCCCGTCGCCCTATGGCAGTCACCAGTGACTTAAGAAGTTTTTGGCGCAATCACTACCCTAAGCTTCGCAGCGAATACCAGCGCCGTTATCCCCATCATGATTGGCGTGAAGATCCGCTCGGTTGATGGCCTGAGTATCAATTATTTTAATTAGTTACACTTACCCGTTTTTCCAACGCTCATTGTCGGATATATCGATGGCAGTTCTTCCCACATTGAATAAGAGGGTGGGATTGGCCGAAAATAGGATAATGGGGCGAATCTGCTGTCTTTGCATAAGCATTTATTTTCTCTTCATCCTTGATGGACGGTGTTCTGAGGTGAGGGGTTTTACCTATTTTCTCTCCGGCCGTGATGGTGCTGGTCACACTCTCTTTGATCGTTTCGAGTTATATCCCAATGGCAAGGCCTCTTGGCAGGTTGCCTCCAAAGGAGGCACGTGTCCAAGTGAAGGTGGCATTTTCCTAGGCCACCTAAACGAGCAAGAAAAGAAAAAACTTCTGGAGCTGATCCATGTCCTTTATGAGAGTGAAAAAGAAAAAAAAGATATTGCGGACAAAACAGAGGATTCCACACGCCGCGCTCGTCATCTCTTTCAAGTGGAATATGATAATGCCGTATTTTCTTTTGAGCTGAGCAAGGCCTTTGCCAACTCTCAGGCCTTTTTTCAGGAACTGGCGTTCATAAAAGCCAAGCTGCAACCACAACGCGCAATACGCATGACGGCCACAAAAGAGAAGATCACCGAAGAGAAGGGGTCTAAAAAGCAAGGCCAAGCGGCAGGGCTGATTGTTTCTTTCTTAAACATAAGCACTGAATCGGTTCGGCTATTTTTCCCAAAAAATCCCGGTGAAGTATTTTTTCTGAATAAAGGCGAGAAAATATCCTATCGCAAACCTCCTCTCAAACGCGATATTTTACTGCACAAGGGGAAAAATTTTAGTCTCACACTCGATACTGCTACCTCCGGGAAGATGCCAGGCCCCATTTATTATGACTCAGGCGTTATGGTTCATCATGCCCTTCTCAATCTGAAAAAAGACCTCCCTCCAGTTATGGAAGTCTTTTTGTGTGCCGGGGAGTCGCTATGATCATGCTGCTGATTTATTTTATAAGCATGACAGACCTGGTGGCCCATCCTCCTGAATTGGAAAGCGAAGGAACGAGCACCATCCTTGGTAATGGCAGTATTAACCGGAATATCTTTGGCGAAAACTATGGCGGCTATGGTTATTTGGCATCATCTGAATCCGAGGCCCACCAACAAATTCAAATGGCCTGCGATACGCAAACCCAAAGAGAATATTTAGCAGCTTACTGTCGCGGCCAAGTGCTCGATTCTGATCGTCCTGTGAGCGAACTCATCAACAACACCATGCGATCAGTGGTGCTCTATCGCCTAAGAACTCATGCCTCAGAATACTTGGCCCTCAACATTAAGGCCGCCGCCTCAGCACTTGGGCAAACGGTTGAACTTGAACGGCCAGAGTGTGTCAGTGAAACTTCCCCTCTCTGGCAAAGAGCAGTCAAAAAAAGCTACAACGCTAAAAGTAAAATGAGCGCTAAGGCCGAAGCCATTGCCGCGAGCTTGCGCGGAGATAATATGGCCCGCGCCCTCATGTATGAGGAACGTTTGCAAAACGGCAGTGCCCAAAATTCTTGTGAATCCATGACTGGCGCACGAGCACCTGCCTGCACGTCAATTCAACATACTTCCTATCGCCTGCAAACTTCATTTCCAGCTCTTTTCAATTTTGCCGTTCAAGGCACTAATAACAATCCCGCGGCCCTGTCGCATAAAACTTCGCGCTATAATGAATTCCGTAATTCACTTTGTTATCTTATGGGAACGCATAATGCCGGCAATTTGTCCGAAGAACAGGCCAGGGCGAGAGGATTGGCCTATCTGGAAGAAGGGACTAAGCTCGGGCCTTATCGTAGCTTGGAGGAACGCTTCGGCCATGCCTTGGCCGAAGCCACAAATGCCCCTCCCAATACTTTACTGGGAAAGGCCTTTCGAGAGTATCGGAGGGCCGAACGGCGATTAAAAGAAGACCATATGGGACGTATGACTCAAGAATTGGCCAATTTATGTAAAAACAGATTGAGCGTTTTTCGCATGGATAATCACGATAGAGTGAACATTTACAGTATGGCGCTTCAATATCCAAACGTCGTACGCCAAACTATTTTGGATATGTCTCCTTCCGAACGCGGACTGACAAAGGCGGTCCTGTGTGAAGCTGGGGCCATGCCCATGCTACAACGTGAGCCGCAATGTAATGGCGTCAGTGGTGGACCACTGCCTGAAAACGATATCGATGTTGCCCGTTGGAAGATCAATGATTGGCCGAACGGAAGTCAGAATTTTTTCCGTCTCTCTCGACCAAAAACTCCTGCCGATGCTCCTATCACCGTCAAGCTCAATATTAATTTTACCCTCGGGCCCAGTTTGGCCGGATTACCCGATAGCGACAATAACGGCGTTCCCGATCAATTGGAATGCCAGCTTCAATTATGGCGAGTTGATATAAATGACTGGGCCAATTGCTCGGTTGGTGCCGTCCCTTCCGCTTCGATCAATACTTCCAACCAAAGTCATTGCCCAACTGGCCCAGGTTCCGGGCCGACAAGGACGATGCCTGTGCCACCGACTGTGCAAAAGCGCTGTCCTTTGAATTCTAACATGGCGATTATCAAGCCTAAAGTGAATTTTCAAATTAACATGGTTCCAACCAATGAAAACCCAGCGCCACGCCCTAATGTTCAGCTCCATCGTTGCTATCGTCTCGACATTCCCGGTTCACCTGAGGATCGTGGAGATTGTGAAAAAGTTAAGGGCGTGCATATTAATAAATGCATTACAGAGCATCCTGGTATGTTGGCCTCTTGCATTTCGAGCGGACAAAACGAAGAGCAATGTCGTACGAATATCACTCAATTTTGTCGTTCAGAGGTGGAAGAGAAGTTTGCCGCAAATCCCACGGCCATGAATCGTGCAGATTCATCCAATTATACCCTTGATGAATCATACTCTGTCGTTCGACATGAGGTTTTTCACCAACTGGGGTTGGCGGACGAGTACTATAGCGATGAACGACCTTATAGCTTGTTAGGCGAACACAATTCTATCATGAGGGCCAGTCGCTCTTTGGACTCTCGTCTTTATCCTCGACATATCTCTCAAATCCTCGATGTTCTACACTGTCCTGAGGTCTCTGGAGAAATCACCGAGTAATGGCAAAGAGAAGGATTAGCGCGATTGCGCAGAACTTCTTACCGGTACCCAGTCCAGCTCATCACGAGGATTTTCAACGAAGTTCTTATAAACACGGGCCTCGCGTTCTAACGTGCGAATATATTGCGCGCGATTTTGATTATGGCCATCCATTTCAGTAATGGAATATGCCAGTGCATTTTTGTTGGCCTGTTCTTTTATGCAGGTCAGGAAGTTGAGGCGATTAAATTGAAATACGTTCCCGTTGCTATCGGAAAGAGATCGCTCAGTCTTTTTATTTTTAAATGTGACGGGAGCATTTTTCTCATAGGAATAGGCCTGAACTTCTTTTGCAAGTCGAACTTCGTGTTCACTCACTTCGCCAAAACGATTCAAAATCTCAAGCTCTTCATCTTCGGCGTTATATTTAAAAAATGGTATTTTGATCTCTTCCAATTCGATCGGCTTGGCCGTCTGGTGACGACGTAAGGTCAGTTGTAGAGAACCATCTTTTGGTTCGTAACGGAAATCCAATCCGACCGAAGAAGGCAATAGATCATTCTCAAACAGAGCGCGATATTTTATATCAATATGATTTCTGCCAATCGTGGGGCGAGAGATACCTTGAAAAAAGGCACGTTCTTCGACTAATCTGATTTCCCCTTTATCCGGAAAGAAATTACGCAACATTCGTAACCAAAGATCACCTTGACTGCTTATAAGACAGTTCTCATAAGATTTAAAAATGCCATGCTCAGGTAAATGTAATGACCAACTTGTCTGAGAATAACCAACAATTAATGCCGCTAATGACATTTTAAATACAAATTTACCTACCGACATAGAAACTCCTTCATAATAGACAAATATTGGCCCCATTGCTGCAAAGACGATACCATCAGTGAACTATGCGACATTGCTGCACTTAACTGGTCGAAAGGCAGATAGAAAGTGCCTCTTTTTTAGACAGTTGTTAGTTTTTACGTTATAGTTCTTTATAATTTACCTTTATCATTAAACACTTACAGAGGTCGGTTATGCCTAGAGTTAAGACGAATCTTGCTGAAGCAAAATTTCATATCCCAGAACTCCAACACCGCAATTTTCGCGATGATGAGTTTTGGAAAAAGATTCCGGCATGGGGACAGGTTTCTCGGGATGAGTTTGCCGATCATCTATGGCAATCCAAGAATTCTATTCGCAAAGTTGAGCAAGTCGAAAAAGTGCTCGGGAAGCTTGTTCATGATGACTTGATTAAAGATATTATCGAAGGGCAAAAGCGCGCTCCCATGAACATTCGTATTACGCCTTATATTTTTGCCTTAATTGATTGGAGCGATCCCTATAACGACCCTCTTCGCAAACAATTTTTGCCTCTGGGCAGTCAGTTTCTTGCAGATCACCCATATTATCTTTCCGATTCTTTGAATGAAGATGCTGATTCACCTGTCCCCATGCTGACCCATCGTTATTCCGATAAAGTACTTTTTTTACCTACGGCAATTTGTCCTGTCTATTGTTCATATTGCACACGTAGTCGCATTATCGGCGGTTCCACAGATACAGTGGAAAAAGAATCCTATGGCGCCAATCAAAAAAATTGGGACAAGGTTTTTGAATACATCAAAAAACAGCCGAGCGTTGAAGATGTGGTGATCTCAGGGGGAGATTCCTTTATGCTAACACCTGAGCAGATCAAATATATCGGTGAAAATTTGCTCAATATTCCCCATATTCGACGCATCCGTTATGCCACAAAAGGCATTGCCATTTTCCCCATGAAAATTCTCACTGATGATGCATGGGTGAAGGCCTTCTTACAAGTGCATGCCTTGGGACGGAGCTATTTTAAACAGGTTATGATTCACACTCATTTTAGCTGCCCTTCAGAAATTACTAAATGGTCCGAGCGGGCCATGGAGCGTCTATTTTCAGAAGGAGTGATTGTGCGCAACCAGGGTGTGTTGCAAAATGGAGTCAATAACAAGATCGAAGATATGGTCTTGCTCACCCGTAAAGTTTCCTACATCAACATTCAACCGTATTACGTCTATATGCACGATATGGTGCCTGGCTGTGAGCATTTCCGCACCACCTTGAGAGAAGGGGTGGAGTTGGAAAAGGCCGTACGCGGTACCACCGCAGGCTTTAATACGCCGACTTTTGTGTGTGACCTCCCAGGGGGTGGAGGAAAGCGCCATGTGGCCTCTTATGAATACTACGACGAGGAAAATGGCATCTCCGTGTGGTTGGCGGCAAACGTCAAACCAGGCAAGGTCTTTACTTATTTTGACCCTATTCACAAATTAGGCCATGACGCCCAAAAGCGCTGGTCCGATCCGCGTGCTCGTGAAGACATGGTATTGAACGCTATCAGGAAGGCCGGTTTGAGTTAGACGTAACTTTACGCTTGGAAATGACAGCTTCGATATTGCGATAAAGTTCAGGATATCTTTTGATGATGTTGATGAAATCATTTTTGTCTAATTTATAAAGATCGCAATAGTCGGAGGCCACAACATGAGCATTGCGTGGAGCTTCTTCCAGTAAGGCCGATTCGCCAAAAAAATGTCCTGCATTTAAAGTTGCCAACACTGTTACATTATCCAGAGTCACATTGACCGAACCATGGCCAATGATAAACATCTCATGTCCTATTTCGCCCTTACTAATCACTTGCTGTCCGGGGGAAAAATATTTTTGCTCTAATGCTTGAGCAACGGTCTTGAGACATTCGGCAGTACAGTTTTGAAAAATAGAAAGTCCGCCAATTAACTTCACATTCATGTAAGTGCGCATCTCCTCTTGCAGAGAAGCAGGTAGCTCGGCAATTATTTTATCATCATTGTCGGATAATCTTTTTGCCAGGAGATGACCATAATAATTCAAGGCCACTTCCTGAATTTCGATCGGGACTTCATAATGGCGCATGAAATTAGTGAGATCTTGAATTTTCTCCCTGTTCAGTTCTTTGTAACGATCTGCTTCACTAAAATAGCGAGTGATATTTCCAATGATAATACCAAAAATACCGACCCCCACCATCATCGTAAGCATGGCCAAAAGACGCCCACCTGTTGTCGGCGGAGTGATGTCGCCATAACCTACGGTGGAAAGTGTTGTTACCACATAATAGAGTGAGCGAATATAGTAATCGAGCTTGCTCATATCGCCGGGATTTGGATAAACCATCATCCAGAGGCAGGCAAAGATGTGTGTGCCAATAGTGGCCCCTACGATGGCCATCATCGCCTTGAACCATCCCGGAATAACTGCCAGATCTCCCACGGTGTGAAAGATATGCGGTAATCGCATTAGCCGATAGAGGCGAATCAGTCGGAGAATATGGAGTGAATTCAAACCAAAAATGGCGATTACAATATCAAAAGGAATGGATGAGATAAAACTTAATAATAAGTTCGTTTGATGCTTTATGTTATCCATATGTGTTTTGGGACGATCATCTTTTCGCCGCTTTTTTTCCTGAATGATGTAGTAAAATAGATCTGCCATAAATAGCAAACTGATAACTCCATCGACCCAGAGCTGCCATTGATGAATCTGTGATTTGATCGCTAAGGAATATGGTGCTTCAAAAGAAGTGAAAAGGACGGCAAAAAATAGACACACCTGCCATCCAGTTTCGAGAAATTTTCGATTTCTCTTCGTCATTAAGAACCATTAGTAAAGTATTTGTGAATTCTTCGGCAAATCGTAGACTTGGCTTAAGGAAAAATCATACAATACTCTTGACGATGCTTATTCTGCCCCCAAAGTAATTAAAATTAATTTTCCTCTTAGATCTTAGGAGTTGAGGTATGAAACGTTGGATTCTGTTCTTTTTAGTCAACATCCTTGTAATGTTGACACTTTCTATTGTGGGTTCTTTGCTCGGAATCGGACGCTATGGCGGGCCTTATGGAATCAATTACCAATCTCTCATGATTTTCTGTCTCTTTTGGGGAATGGGTGGTGCCTTTATCTCACTTCTTTTATCAAAATTCATGGCCAAGATGTTTATGGGTGTCCGTGTAATAAAAGAACGAGGCCAATACGATCAACTCGTTTCCATGGTCCACCGGCTTGCCAAAAAAGGAGGCATTGAAAAAATGCCCGAAGTGGGTGTGTATGAAAGCTCAGACGTCAATGCTTTTGCCACTGGTGCCACAAAAAATAGCGCTCTGGTGGCGGTATCGACCGGCCTCTTGCAAAGAATGAATGAAGCAGAAGTTGAAGGAGTTATCGCTCATGAAATAACCCACATTACAAACGGCGATATGATCACCATGACTCTGATCCAAGGAGTTGTGAACGCCTTCGTTATGTTCCTCTCCCGTATTGCCGCTTTCGCCCTGTCCAATGCTTTAAGAGGAGATAGGGATGAGGATAACCGCAGTTCTTTTGGTGGCGGTTTCATGCAAATTATGATGGTACATGTTTTTGAAATGATCTTTGGCCTCATGGCACTGCCTTTAGTGGCATGGTTTTCGCGCTATAGGGAATTCCGCGCAGATAGCGGCGGGGCACGCTTGGCAGGCAAAGAAAAAATGATTGCGGCCTTGCAACGCTTAAAGCAATGCTACCCGATTACGGCAGAAGTCCAAGACGCCACCTCGGGTATGCAGGCCATGCAAATTTCATCGCGCTCAAATTTTCTTAAGTGGATCTCAACTCACCCCGATCTCGATCGGCGGATTAGTGCCCTTATGAAAAATGAATTTGCCCGTTAATTCCCGGGACTGATATTGGGTGGCCTATCTAACACGCCAAATGTTTTGACCATTCTACGTTGGTTGTGAGCTGAGCAAAGCATTTGAATATTTTGCTCAGTTCGCTGTCCACCCAGAGCATAAGGTTCTAAATGATCAAATTGCAGATTACGTCGTTCCGCACAGCGTTTTCCATTTTTATCGCGAAATTCACACTGATGCTGAGATCTAGTGACAACGGCCCGCCTAACTTGAACTGGAATGTAACGAGAATTTTTAACCTCGACCTTCTTTGACGTCCTAGGCCTTTGAGATCGCAATTCACATTCACGGACTTCTTTATCCAAAAGCATTTCAATCATTTCGAGTTCTGTCATATCAGTATCGAGTAATCGATTAAGACGTTCTATTTTATCTAAAAGTTGTTTGCGCAAAACAATTTTCTTCTCGGTTCTTTCCCGATGCGCGCGGCGATCAAGTTCGCGCACCAGTGCGCGATGGGATCTTTGGCTTGCCAGGTCGATTGTTTCATTGACTTGCCCAGGATCGGTATAATTAAACTCTTGAATATATTTTTGCACTTCGGCCGCATTTGAAAGACTCAAGGCACCTTCGGCAATTTTCTCTTCGGCAAATTTGGATGTGCGAATCAGTTTCATTGCCTGAATACGAGTCCAACATTCTCCCTCTGAATATCCAAGTTCATAAATGACATATTTATATAAGGTGGAATAACCATATTCCGCATAGAGAACCCGCCTCTGCACCTCGGTAAGATGCCGAAGCAGTTCTAATGTTTTTGATTTTTCCTTTCTGGAGGCATCGATAGTTCTCTCATGTAGATTCTTGTCGCTCAATGTTCTGAGATTCATTGCATTCTCCCTTGATCTCGGGGCAATGTAGCATGTATCCTTGAGCAAAATGTTATGAAAAGATCCAAGGCCCAGCTTTTTTTCACAAATGAATCAGCGCCAATTCTTTTCTATCTTATTTCTAGCTTGACTCACTATCTGTAAGATATCTCAGGCTTCGGCACAATAATAACCTGGAAGCTTTATCAAATTCGGCCTATCCTATGCAAGATGCTATTAGGGAAAATCAATTTTAAAAAATATCTTAAATGGGTACTCTTCGGCCAAGTTCTTTTTGCCTTCAGTGCAGTGTTTGGCTTTGTTTTTTTTACCGGGCCATTGGTTATTGGGGCGGGCAAATTTAATGAAGTAATCCATCTGCTTGAAACTACCGATTTTCGATTCTGGATAGTTATTGCAGCTTGCTTGTATTTTTTGATGGCGCTCACCATTTTTGTGTCATTTTTTTTAATTGATATCTCCAACTGGCAACTGGAAGAAATAAGAAAGAATATTTATCTCTTACTCAAAGATAAAAATATTCCTGTTACGGTTGATATTGATGAGAGTATCCCGATTCATATTGAACGGCCTGTCTCGGCCCCCTTTAGTGTCGACACCTCTTTAGATATTGATGAACAAGTCAATATTTCCGCCACGATTCCAGTCAAATTGAAACTACCGATTGATACTACGATCGAGACAAGTGTGCTCGGCCTAGGTTCAATTAAAATTCCCATAAAAACCCAACTGCCTATTGATATGTCTTTTCCTTTTGAAGGTGAAGTCCACATGAAGATCAATGGTTTTAAAGTTAAATTAAGAGAAATGGGTCAAGTGCAATTACCTCCTATGGAAATACCAGTCAGGTGTCAACTTAAGGCCAGGTTAAACCTTGAATCCAACCTTCAACAGGTGGAAAATATTCTACTAAAGCGCTAACCTTATTTTCAAATGCGCAGGAGTACTATGGAAAAAGATGGTTGTGGCGTGGGATTTTTGGTCTCTCTGAAAAATGAGCGAAATCATGCAATCTTAAAACACGGCCTTCATGCATTAGAATGTATGGAACATCGGGGCGGTGTAGGACCGGATAACATAGGTGATGGTGCCGGTATCATGACAGGCATTCCATATAAACTTTTCGAGAGAGAAGCCAATACCTTTGCAGTCGCCGCTCTTTATATGCCTCGTGATACTGAAAAAAGAAAGCGCTCGTTAAAAGTTTTTGAGGAAACCTTTTGGCAATATGGCCTGAAAGTCGTGGCATACCGGGACGTTCCTGTCGATACCTCGGTTCTCAGTCCTCAGGCACTTAAAATAATGCCCAACATGATCCAGGCCATTATTGAAAGGCCTGAACACTGCCGAACCGTTTATTCCTTTGAACGGCTGCTTTATCATGCACGACAAACCACCCGCACCAAAGAAAAAGAAAATGGTATTCACCGTGAATTCTATTTCAGCTCACTCTCCCCAAGGAGCATAATTTACAAGGCGCTCTGTCGCAGTCATGATTTAAAAAAGTTTTATCTCGATCTGCAGGATGAAAGATACACAACCAATTTTTGCTTATTTCACCGCCGCTTCAGCACCAACACCATTTCCACCTGGGATAAAATTCAACCTTTTCGTTTGATTGCCCACAATGGCGAGATTAACACGATTGAAGGGAATAAGGCCTGGGCGATCACGCGTGAGAAAGATTTAGGGCTTAAAACGGATGAATTGATCACCCATATGGGACAAAGTGACTCGGGCAATCTCAACTGTATCGCCGAAGGTTTAAGATATCGTAGTAGTGTGCCTAAACTTGCTGAAACGATGGCCATTCTTATCCCCCCGGCCAACTCTGACAGCGATTTCTACAAATTTTGGAGTCGAGGAATGGAACCATGGGATGGGCCGGCCATGGTAACCTTTAGTGATGGGAAAAATATTGGTGCCCGCTTGGATAGAAACGGTTTTCGACCATGCCGTTGGCAGAAAACTCAAGACCTTTTTTTCCTTTCATCCGAGGCCGGGGTTTTTAATTTGGACCCTTCAAAGATTCTCGAAAAGGGAGCGCTTTCTTCCGGTGAGTCAGTTACGATCAATGTTCTCTCTGGCAGTATAAGCTTTCTCGATCCCAAGAATTTCCCCGAAAACATCCAGGCCCACTTCGACCCTCAGGCCATTCCTTTGGAATATAGTCCTCCAGGGGCCTTGACAGAAAATTTGTTGTTAAAGCAAAAGCTTTTTAATTTTTCAAAAGATGAGATTGAGAAAATTATTATCCCCATGACGGTCGACTCCAAAGAACCAATTAGTTCCATGGGTGATACAGCATGCTTGCCTTTTCTTTCACAACAACCAAGATCAATCTTTGATTTTTTCTATCAAGACTTTGCACAAGTAACTAATCCTCCGATCGATTATATCAGGGAGAAAGTGGTTACTGATATGCGTGTTTTTCTCGGACGCAAGCCAAACATTTTTGAACCCAGGGAGTTTATACCACTCAAACCATGTCTTGAAATGGAAGGTCCGGTGATCTCTCTCGGGCAGATGGAATTCTTAAAATCCTTAAGCGCCAATCCTCACCACCATGATCTTCGCTCACAAACAATTGATATTACTTTTGAGGCAAACAGCACTCTGCAAGATTTTTGCAATAGGCTCGATGAGATTAGGGATGAGGCCATCATGGCACTTAAAAACGGATTTAGCTTGCTGATTTTGAGTGACCGCCAGGCCAGTAGGCAACGACTTCCAATCCCCTCACTTCTGGCAATGTCATATCTCAATCTTGGATTAAATAACACCGGTCGAAGATTACGAACTTCACTTATCCTGGAAGTAGGTGATGTCAGAAACCCTCATCAGCTCGCCTGTCTTTTGGGTTATGGGGCATCGGCCGTTTGTCCTTATATGGCCTTTGAAACAGCTTTGGTTTCCAATGACCCGAGATTAGCGCAACTCTTTAGCGATCAACGGGAGCGAAGACTCATCCAGGCCATGAATGACGGAATTCTCCGTATTATGTCAAAGCGAGGAATTTCAGTATTTCGATCCTATCAAGGTTCAAAACTTTTTACACCGCTGGGACTCGGACAGGATGTTTTGGACAAATTCTTTGTTGGAAAGACCTCTCTTCTTGGAGGATATTCGCTTGCAAGTTTACTCAACCTTGTTAAAAATTCATGCAAATTTGATGATCAGGAATTAGAAAATTATTTTCTTTACAAAGAACATGCGGGGATGAAATTTGGTGAATCACACACCCAGACCACTCGGCGCGCTGTGACCTTGCATAAAATTCTGCAAGAAAAGGATTTTTCCGAACTGTATAGACGCTATCGAGAGTTTTCCCAAGACCTTCATGAAAAACCATTGCTCATTCGTCACCTTTTTGACGTAATTCCAGGAGAAAGACCACTTGATCTTGAGAAAGTGCAGACCACTGAAAAAATTCTTACCACCTTTGGCAGTGGCGCAATGTCCTTTGGTTCCATCAGTGCTGAATCCCAGAGAGATATTATCATGGCACTAAGAGAAATTAACGGCAGAAGTAATAGCGGTGAAGGCGGCGAAAATCCCTACTACCACACCCAAGGTATTACTGCCACAACCAAGCAGATTGCTTCTGGAAGATTTGGAGTTACTGCACAATATCTCGTGACTGGAAGCGAAGTCCAGATCAAGATTGCCCAAGGGGCCAAGCCTGGCGAGGGTGGACAACTCATGGGCGCAAAAGTTACCGAGGATATCGCCAAGGCCCGTTTTACCACTCCAGGAGTGGATCTCATTTCACCTGCACCACAACATGATATTTACAGTATCGAAGATTTAAAAGAACTGATCTATGAAATCAAGCAACTTCACCCGCTTTTAAAAGTCTCAGTGAAACTTGTCTCAGGAGATAACATCGGCGCCATCGCCTTGGGTGTTGCAAAGGCCGGGGCCGATATTATTCATATTTCTGGCGGAGATGGGGGTACTGGTGCGGCGTCACTTCTATCTATGAAACATACCGGTCTTCCACTTGAAGTTGGTCTCATCGAAGTGCATCGTACCCTGGTTGACAACGGTTTGCGTGAGAGCGTTTTGCTCAGGGTTGATGGAAGTCTTGCCACAGGGAAGGATGTCGTGGTGGCCGCGTTATTAGGAGCTCAGCAATTTGATTTCGGAAAACTTCTTCTCGTGGCCGAAGGTTGTATTATGGCGCGGGTATGTGAGAAAAATACCTGCCCAACGGGGATTGCGACACATTCAGCGAAATTAAAGGCAAACTATCAAGGCGAATCGGCGAAAATTGTCAGTCTTCTCCATTGCCTGGCCCGGGAAGTAAGAGAGATTCTCGCCCATATGGGATACCATTCGTTAGAACAAATCATGGGCCAAAACCATTTGCTGCAAGAGAATTGCAAACATCGAGAGATTATCAAGGAAAGAACACTCGATTTAAATCGTTTTATCCAACAATATGACAACAGTGCCACCAAGTATTATTTTCAGGCCGAAAGTCATTCCCAGCTCAATCAGACGATCATTCAAAAATTAGGGCACATTTCTCATTTCAACATTAAAAATTCTGATCGCGCCGTTCCGGCAACTCTGGCCGGTCTCTATGCCCTGGAACGTGCCAAATTGATCGCGCCAAAATTGCCGGATAAAGTTTGCTTGGATTTTACTGGTTCGGCAGGACAAGGTTTCGCTGTCTTCACCGTCTTAGGCATGGAAATAAGACTCAAGGGTGAGGCCAATGATTCTGTGGCCAAGGGGATGAGCGGAGGACTTGTCGTTATTACAACTGATTGCAAACATATCGATTATGCCCCTGAAAAAAATACCATTATTGGAAATTGTGCTCTCTATGGAGCTACTGGCGGAACTCTTTTCGTTCATGGCAAAGCAGGTGATCGTTTCGCAGTCAGAAATAGTGGTGCCCTGAGTGTGGTCGAAGAGGTGGGGTTTCACGCTTGCGAATATATGTCGGGAGGTCTGGTCTGGATTCTGGGTGATTCCAAAGGCAATATTGGCGCGGGCATGTCGGGGGGCCTTATCTATCTCAATCGCATTTATCTGAAAAATATGAATTCGGAGTACATTGTGCAAGTTCCGATTCAGTCTCAAGACCTTCAAGTTCTCCATCAGCTCGGACAGCAATATTATCAAGAAACAAAAAGTAAAAGTATGAAAGAAATTTTAGAGTCTGGGCAAATAAAAAAAGAATTTGTTAAACTCATACCTTACCGTCCTCGTGGGGTGATCAAATAGATGTACGCAAAAGTTGGAAGCCTGCGCGATTTACAGTTGGCCGAGGAAATAATGGCGCGACTTGAGAAGGAGGGATTCTCTTGTCAACTTTCCCATGATCCCAATGACAATGATCTTTTATGGATCGAAGCTTCCCCCATCGAGAAGGTGATGTTTGCCAAAATCCTGTTTGCGCGTTCTTTAGGATTAATACCGAAATATGATTTAGCAACGCTCCAACGGCCGCATGCTATGGTCAAGATGGGGCCGGTAACAAAGATTTTGCTCTATACTTCAATTGCCATGTTCGGTTTGCAGCTCTATTGCCAATTTGAACTGGGCCCCATGATCTTTGAAAATTTTTTCCTCTATGGCAGCCCCACAGAGACAACTTTGTTCGCTTCCATCAAAAGCATGGATTTATGGCGCCTTTTGACTCCTATATTCTTGCATTTCGGTTTGATGCATATTCTTTTTAATTCTCTGGCACTAAAAGACTTTGGTGCCGCGCTGGAAGTCTCACAAAAATCAAAATTTGTTTTATGGCTCACTCTGATTGCCGCTCTGGTGACTAACTCTTTTCAGTATTGTTTGACTGGGCCAATGTTTGGTGGGATGTCCGGAGTAGTCTATGCTTTTTTTGGGCACTTTTTGGGCCGTCAGATGATGAATAAAACATCCAGCGTAAAAATTCCCAAACAAGGAATGATCTGGTTGGTTATTTGGTTTTTTGCCACTTTTCTCCCTGGGCCAATCCAACTCATGGCCAATGGGGCCCATTTGAGTGGTCTCTTGATAGGCATCTTTTCTGGAATCGGAAAATTTTCTTGGCCAGAGCGAAAAAGGTGGATTATCTGTCTATTGGCCACCTCATCCGGTTTCACATTGTTAATGATACTGGAGATTTATCGTCTGGCAGGGCCACTCTATATTATGCAAAAGAATTGGTAACTTGATCGTATTCATGCAAGAGACGTTGCATGAGTTCTTGCACATTGGGAAGGTCATGCACCAGACCGGAAATTTGCCCGATTTCCAACTCTCCTTCGTCTAAATTACCTTCAAGCATACCAAGCTTAGCACGCCCCTTGCCCAAGAGATTTTGCAGCGTCTCAACATCGGCCCCCTGCTCTTCGAGCTGCAAGGCCTTCTCAAAAAAAGCATTTTTAAGTAATCGCACTGGCACTAATTTTTTTAATAACAATCGTGTATCTTCAGGGCGGGCATGAATAACCAGATCTTTAAATTTTGGGTGTGCGCTGGACTCTTGGGTGGCCAAAAAACGTGTTCCCATTTGTACTCCCGATGCTCCCAACGCAAAAGCTGCGGCGATACCGCGGCCGTCACCGATGCCACCAGCAGCAATGACAGGAATCTTAACAGCATCAACGACCTGTGGAATGAGCGGCATAGTCGCCAGCTCTGCTCTGCCATTATGGCCTCCGGCCTCAAATCCTTCGGCCACGACGGCATCAACTCCGGCCGCTTCGCTCTTGGCGGCAAGCTCCGGTGTTGATGTGACATGGACGACAATACATCCATGATCTTTTAGCAATGGAGTATATTTTTTCGGCGATCCTGCAGAAGTAAAAAAAATTCTAATGCCTTTTTCTAAAGCAACTTTGATTTGTTCTTCAACTTGATGATAGAGGAGGGGAATATTCACGCCCAGGGGACGGGTGGTCAAGCTCTGGGCCTTGGCAATATGATGATCCAAAAGATCTGGTTTCATCGAACCAGCGCCGATAAGACCAAGCCCCCCCGCATTGGAGACCGCGGCCGCCAATTTACCGCCGGAGACCCATACCATTCCGCCTTGGATAATCGGATAATCGATATTGAAAAGCCGGCAAAGGGGGCCTTTTTTATAAAGTTTCGACTGGCTCATGATTCTCTTTCTCGCTGTTTTAATGCCTCTTGCAGTGCCTTCACCAAGATTTCCATGCTGGCATGTCCTTTAAAGCGATCCTGCATATCAAGAATGATCGGTCGATCTGTCCGTCCTTTATCGGAATAATAAATGAACTGACGAGCAAAGGCCTCACATAGGATAAAGAGTCGAGAAAGGGAAGCCAATTGGGCATACTCAGTCTTAAAACCAGTTCCATTCAGTGATCCGTGGTGTTGTTTCACGATGATGTCAACATCAAGAGGAGCTTCAGGATTTCGGCGGATAAAAAGCGCTGCATCCAAAGCGTGATTGAAGATCAGCCCTTTGACATTTTCATTCAATGAAGTCATTTGGCCTAAGTCTGGGTAGTCGAGAAGTACCAACTTCTCAATCTGATCACTGTCGGCCATATCAAGAATTTTTAAGTCTGCAAAGAAGGCGGCATAGGCGATCTTGGCGGTGGCATCATCTTTGGGCGGAAGTCCCAAATCGACATTTTTTAACTTTAGAACTTCCAGCGCCACCATAAGAGTGATTTGCCCTTTTTTGAAAAGACGCCCGGTAGGTAAACCTATAATCTGTCGAAAGAGAGGGCCTAAAACTTTGGAGCGTTGGGTGGTGGAAACCATTCCTTGGATCACAGTATCTGCCAGTTGAATCGTGCTGACGTTTAATCCTTGATCAACAATCGAGTTCAGGGCGAGATCGTAAGATTCGCCTAAGACGGGAATTTGAGAAGCGGGATCTAAATCTGCCGAGGCCTCAATAATCTCTTTTTCCAAGCGGAGCACTAAAGCGTTACTCACATAAGTCGCGAAAGAATCCCTTTCCGATTTCAAGATGAAAAAATATTTTAATCCCTGGGCCTCATAGCGTTGGATATCTTTGATTTCAAAGGTGTCATCACGATGGATACGCTTTAGATATTGATACTGTCCTTCCGCTTGCTTGATTCTGATAAAGACATCACAGGGAGAAGAATGGAGAGCGTGGAAATAGGCAGAATAGATGGGAACATATTCTGGTGATATTTTCTTTTTTAAATCTTCCAAGGTAATGCCAAGTATTTTTGAAGCGGCATCTACGGCACCTTCCCAATCCAAGGGATTCAATACAATCAATCCGTTCTTGAGATCTTTTAATTTACCCCCGTCATCACCCATGACAACCAATTCTGTATCGAGACGATGTTCATCAATAAATTTAATCAACTTATCGGCGGTATTTTCAGTGACACCATCCAACGCTACGCGGGATTCTGCCACCACCATATCTATATGAGGAAGAATTTCCATGAGAGCGATGGCCTCGTCGGCTGTTGCCCGAGGGATGATATGGGCACCTAAATAAGTGGTAAGATTAATATTGATCAGATCATGCACATTTTTATTCGAGTGGATCAACAGAATTTGCGCCATTTTCAATCTACCTTCTATTTTTTTCCGTCTAAAAGGCCTGGGTGCTCGTGCAAGGCCAAAATAGGGGAACGCTGTAACTTTTGTATGAGAGCAGGGTCCATTGTACCAGAGGGTCTAGCTCGGGTGGAGGATTTTTTGATGCCGAAACCTGGGCGGTCCTCTACCGCCCATTCGGCCTCCATGAGCGCTTTGCGGATACCAATGGCTGCAGAATAAGTTGAAAGTAATGAATGCGGATAGGCCAGAGACTTTAAGTCCCTAAAAATTTCCACCGTCCAGAGGGTTGGATTTTTTTGAGGGCCAAAAGGATCATGAAAAAAAGCATCAAATTTGAAATTTTTCGCCTCTTTCAGTTGGCGAATGGAATGACGGGCGTCGGCAATTAAAATATGCAGATGAAAATTTTTTGCGCTGACTTCCCAGTTATCAGCTGATCTTGCTATTTTGAAATTACTAAAAGTGGACGCCAATGGCCCGTTGGTCATAGTGTACCGAACAAGTTCAGCATCCAATTCCAAAGAATAAAAGTAAACTTCCTGGTCAGGGATCGACTGGGCAAAATGGCACGCGCGCGAAGCCCCCACGCCTGCTCCAAAACCTACTTCCAAAATAGATAAGGGTCGATGATCTCGTTGAGCAAATTCTAATTGGGATTTTAATTCTGTGCCTTGGATATAAATGGCCTCCGTTTCCTGTACGCTCCCTTCCAAAGAGTGACAGTTTTCATCAAAAAACTCTGAATAGAGTGTCCAATCACCAGCACGCGTCTGGGTTAGTCGATACTTGCCTAAATTACCCTGAAATTCGTCAATCATAGAAATACTTTATCCTAAAAAAATCAAATATCCTCTCTTTTTGATAAAAATCTGCCGATACGGCACTGACATGAGGAACCTTAAGTCGGCCTGTCTGGGCCTGATGACATTATTAATTCTGGCAAGCTGTGGCGAAGCAGGTCCACAGAAACGTGTGCCTGCGAGCACTTCAATCGGTTCAATTCTAGATACGCCAAAACCTCTCGCGAATAAAGAAATGGAGATTGCCTATACCATGTGCCTGGCACTCAGAAATAAGAGCACGGAGTATCGTTCTAAACATCTCAATCAAATTTTTTCTTTTGAGGTGGAATATACTGCATGCAATCGCACGAGTTCGTCGACCGTTATCACCACTCGATTGAACGAAGCTAATAATGTTTTAGTCTATGATTCCTCCCTCAGTACCTTTTATTTTAAAAATGTAGAAACCCATACCACTGGAATGTTGGCCCCGATCTGCGGGACCCTTCTCAAAGGCCAACCAACCACGGATACGATCGATGAAGGTGATGGTAAGCGACAATTCAATTTTTACGCGGAAGACGGTCGCGCCAAATTCACCTCTTATCTGGCACGCCGGGATGCCAACGCTCAATCAAGTACTTTTGGGCAATTTATTGTCGTTCGAGAAGACATCAAGCAAATCGAAACAGGCCCGGTTCTTCCCGGAGTGATCCTCGGTCTTGAGAGTGATCAGACCCAACGCATCCCTTGTCCCGATGGGGTAACTTTTGAGTCCGTTCGCCAGCTCTTTCTCACTCACAGCGTCGATTAGGCATTTTGAGTGCGAATTTCCCAATCACTATAGATGCCTTCCAACCGCGGAGTTACCAGCCTATGGTAGCGGAAGAAGAGATCAGCACGCTCTTTATCAATGTTCGCATGCTCGGCCAACACCCGCAGAGTTTCCATATAGCTCAAGGCCTGGCAGAGTGTCTCAGCATGGACCATTAAACCGCCAATCTTTTCCTCATCCATCTTCATCCAGCTTTTAGGATTAAACATTTCCCCCGTGCCAGGTTTGAGGGTCGTAAAAAGCAATCCCAGCATCTTCTTTTTAAATTTGTAATGAGTGGATTTAAACTCATAGGTCCAATCATTACTACCACTCAAAAACTCCAACGTAGGATGTTTATAAAAAATATTACTGAAGAAAGTTTTAGGGTCTTTGATGGCGTATTTAACGACATCTTTCAGTGCCATCAGGGCCTGAATCTGACTGGTCCCTTCATAGAGCAGAGGCCCAAAAGCATCGCGATGAATTCGTTCAATTTTATATTCCTTCATAAGGCCATAGCCCCCAAAGACCTGTATGGCCCGCTGGGAGAGATTTACCAGGGCCTCACAGGCGTAGTATTTTACAAGCGGGGTGCGCTTACGCGTCCAGAGAAGAGCATCGTCATGCATCTCTTTTTCAGCATTGGTCAAATCACCGGTGTGTCGTTTTTTCAAATCCAATCGCTGATAAATATCAAAATGAGAAATAGTATCAACCATCAAGGCCCGAATAGCGTCCCGTTCAGTTTCATAATCCTGGAGGTTGCGCTTAAGCAGTGGCAGCTCGGCAATAGGTCGGCCGAAGGCCTGTCGTTCCTCTGCATAGGCGCGAGCATACTGAAGACAGTTTTCAATTCCGCCTAACGCTTGCATGGCGACGGCAATACGCGCCTCATTCATGAGATGGAGCATGGTCATAAAACCTTTATTGGCACCACCAATCAATTTCCCGATAGTATCCTCATAGACAACCTCGCAAGTGAAGGAGCCATGCAGGCCGATTTTTTCTTCATTTTTTGTGACTCGGAAATTGAGTCCATTTTTATGCGTCGTTTGATCAACCAAAAACATGGAGACACCATCAAGTCCTTCTGGTGCACCTTTAATGCGCGCGAGTACCAGTCCCACGCCACCACCGGCATTGGTAATGAAGGTTTTGGTTCCGTTTAAGAGATAGGTGCCGTCCGGTCGGGGAGTGGCACTGGTTTTGAGTGAGCCTAAATCCGAACCGCAACCTGGCTCGGTGAGATTCATCGAACCGCTTATTTCCCCTCTAATAATGCGAGGAATATAGTTGTCCTGATCCGCCTTATCTCCAAAGCGATGGATCATTTCTGCCACACAACTAAAGAAGGCCACTTGCACTGAGCTGGCCATGCAGGCACGCCCCAGTTGGCCTAACATTAACAGGCCACTCGAAATAGGAACATCCATGCCGCCATACTTTTTGGGAAGAGTGAGACCAAAGGCCCCCATCTCACTGGCCTCTTTGTATAATTGAGTGAGAATAGGTCCTGGAATAGTTTTACCATTTTCAATGCGACCCGCCCCCTCAAGATCAAGTTGTTGAGCACGTGGCTCTATCACGTTGGCACACCAATCGCCGGTGGTAGAGAGGAGTTCCTCTAAAAATTGCTTAATCTCGGCAGGCCCTTTATGCCCGTCCTCTGTGGGATAAGTAGGATAGTAAAGGGGGAGGATTTTCTCCCAATGAAGGGCGTTTTTAAAAAGCCATTGCCATTCTTTATTGTCGCTATAGTAATTCATCTTGTCCTCCACATAGAGTTATTCAAATACAACGAAAAAGGGTGACATACTCCGACACACTTGAAAAGGGGCCGTATCAGGTTGTGGCGGCAAAAAAATACTATTGTTTTGGGAGATCGAGTAACAGGTTATTTAAAGTTTCGCCTTTGATCAAAGATTGCTGTGCGGTATTTCCGCCACCACCCAACCCTTGGTTGGCCAAGTTAGTTCTGATTTGCGTATTGGTATTAGCATCTAACGCCGAATTACCCAATTCCTTCTCGGCGGCAGCACTCCCAGTAAAGGAAAGATTACCACTGCCACCTTTTTGCAGAAAGACAGTGATCAAATTACTGTAGTGAGTGACACGCTTGTAACGCTCTGGTTCGCTGGCAAGTTCTTGCTGAATAAGTTTGGCCGCATCGCCTGTGCTGGTCTGATCAAAAGTGGCGGTCGTTGCAGAAGTTTTTGCTATCCTGTCTTGCATATCCTTGATAATTTTCAAGCGCTGGGATTCATAGTTACCAATAATACTGGCAATGGCCTTATCCTTTTTGGTTGGATTACTTTTAATGCTCTGGATTTCACTCTCACTCATGCCGGTTTCTTTTAAATATTTGGCCAATTCTTCTCCTGTCTGATCATTGATTAATTTACTCTTCATTCGCTCTTGCATAACCTTTGATCGAAGAGAATATTCCGAGAGATCGGATTCGGCCTTAAGCGCCATTTCCTGAGTCATGACATACTTCTGGCAGGTGGCAGCGTTGAAAGTGCTGGCATTACCTCCAGGTGATGCCGTTGTTCCATTCGATGGTACCTGGGAAGGTGCTCCACATGCCTGGGCAACTTGCGCCGCCTCTGCCGCGGCCCCTGAACCATAAGCGGTTTCAACATTTTTGCTGGTTACAGTAGAAATTTCATCAATCGTTTTTTCTCCCGATTTACTGCCACCGGTATAGACTTTGTTGTCCCAACCCTGAAAAGAATTTCCTCCTTGGAAAGCGCTCCCATAGGCAGTCTTAAGCTCTGCGGCCATAGTAAGTGCGGCCCTGGCGGTTTTCATGGCGGTCTCGACCTTGCATGCCGCTGTTTGCGTATCTTCATTCATAGCACAGGCAGATGCCGGAGTTCCGGACCCTTGGATTGGTGCTGTTGTTCCTACGGGTACAGGAGCAGCTGCATTACTCGGTGTTAAATTAGCTTGAACAATCTGTGGCGGACAAGTTGCGCCACTCGCAAGATAAGTGCAGACATTGCGAATATCCGTGGCACATGCTGACCATGCCATGCCAGCACTACTTCCACTGCCTAAAAGGTCTGCATGGGCCTTTCTGTTTGTTTCCAATTCAGAGCCACTGCCACTCCCGCTACCAATCTTATAAATATGAAATCCGTTGCCCGTGCCCTGAGAAGGATGTGTATCAATACAAAATGAGGTGATGGTTTCAATCAAGTTTTTACTCACGCGTGTTTCATAGATTTGTAAAAAAACTGCTTGATCGACGACATTGTTGGAGGCCCCTTTCACATCACCGTACAAGGCCTGCTCCAGTTGTTTTTTAAAAAAATCGCGCATGGGGATAAAGGCCCTGTCACTTTGAGCTTTCACCGTCCCCAAATCCAGTTGCTCATACTCACTGCTGGCCCGTCCGCCACCACTTCCCTCAAGTGAATTTAAGGCGTCGAGAATTTGCCCTTGCTCTGTTTGACTCAATTTGCCCCATACGCACTTGGATAATTTATCCTGGCAATCTTTATCCATAATAGGATTAGTATTAGTATTGGCCGCGGAAGTTGGAGAAGGGCCGCAACTTTCCTCTCGTTTACAATCATCGTAGGCCTGTTTCACTTTGGGGTGTTCCATTAAGCGCTTGAGAATTCCCGGAGAGCTGACCAGTCCTCGGGAGGTGAAATCCGCCCCCTGGCCACTGCCTGTTGACTGGGCATAAATAGGATTGGCCAAAAGAAGCCACACACACCAACAAAGTTTGAAGTTCACTTTCATAGATAACACACCAATATTGTCTCCTATCTTCTCGGTCATATCTCTGGATAAAATTATGGCCCAGGTTCCTCTTTCATAAATACTTGAAAACAATAAAAAAAATGCAAAAAAAAAGCCCCGTCGATGGGGCTTTTTTAAAAGTTGCTGGCAATTATTTGAGGCAGAGGGGAAATGCAAATTATTTCAGTACACATTCCTTATTGCCATAATTGAACTCTTTGGAGATGTTCAAAGGCACAACCTTCCAGCCTTTCGCCTTGGCCTCGGTCAAAATCAAGCGCGTGGCACTTAAGGTTTTTTCTTGAATATCATGCATGAGCACCACTCCGCCCTTGAGTGGCTTGGTGATTTGATAGGAAACTTTCGTCCAAACCCGTCGTCCATTTACTGTCGCCGCCTTGAAAGAATAGGCCGTGCCACCTTCCATATGGGCCTTCACGCCTTGAGCGACTTCTTCCGATGTGATGGAGGGCAACCAATCGCTAGAATCAATATCCCAGAAAACAAAATTAATGCAATTTTCACCATACAATTCTCGCGAGACTTCTTTCATGACGTTCAGATGGTGATAAGTGCGCGCCTTGCCGTAAGCACCATAAGGAAAGCGATAATACATTTCCCTCTGATGAACTCCCATTTCTGCCAAGATGCCTTCGAGAGTGACAATCGATTGACTGAGTTCACTCTTATATATCGGGCCTGTCTCGCCATTATTATCGTCATGATCCTGATCATGGCTGGCCAACTGATGGCCTTCATTCACGATTCGCTCGATAATGGGACGGGTGGTTTCATTGATCTGTGAAGTTAAAACAAAGAAGGTGGCGGTAACTCCAAATTCCTTGAGCAGGTCCAGGATTTTTGGTGTGCGCGTGGCATGTGGGCCATCGTCGTATGTCAGGGCGAATTGATTGGTTCCATAGAGAGAAACGGCACGGTAAGGCGCCATCCCAACATCTTGGCCTGGCCGGTAAATCATGTTATCTTCAGGAAACTGTTTTGGGAGTGAGTGCGCCTGAGCATTGGCAAGAGTTAAAATTGAAAAGAGCAAGCCGCTCATTAAGGCATTCTTTAATGATAAATGCATCGTTCTTCCCCTGATTCTGTAAAGTTATAAAATTCAGGCGAGGTTATGGCAGATTGCCATCATAATGGGAAGAATGTAGGAAAAAAAGTAAGGATTTATCCCCAAAGCCCCATGGCCTTGACGGCCTTTTCTAACAACTTATCACTGAATGTGATGTCATTTTTTTCATGAAAGAGGACGGGGATTCCCAGTGATACGAGAAGGTCCATGACACCCAAAATCGCCGGACGATGATAAATCATCAAGCTTTTTTGAATCATGAGCAGGGAGCAATCGGGATGCTCAAGCAGTGCACTTTTCACCGTAAAATCATCAGCTTGAGATAGTGTCACCACCTCAAATTGATAGAAGATACTGCGCAGTCGCCGGGTTGCCTCGGGGGAAGTTTCCACCACCACAATTTTGCCTTTGATAGGCCGCAACTCACGCTGTTTATTGGTGCTTTTGTCGTTATCACGAGACCCAATTGAAGGACCAAGTGACGTCATGATTTCAAATCCGAAATTTGTACTCATTGGCCTCCCTTAACAAAAAAAATTGTAACATGAAAAGTTAAAAACTATTTCCTCAACTTACAAACTGGCAAAAATCACCTCATTATCAAGCATTGTGCTTTTTGACTCAAGTATCTCTTTGGTCGACGTCTTTTCTATAAGTTAAATCTGTTTATGACATCATAAAATAAAACAGGCCAAAAAAAAGTGCCCCATAAACTGGCCGTTGATGCCACTGACAAAAATTCACCAGGACGTCCTAAAATATCATCAACCATTGACGTTAAAAAAAACACACCCAATTTAACCAAGTATCACTAATGGAGGTGTTTATGTACAATTTGCATGAAATTCCCCGTGGCGCTTTTGACCTGGCCCAAACCGAGGCCATTAAGCGAAAAAATAGCGAACTGCATGCCCTCCATCTATTGTATGGACTCATGAATCACCCTAAAAGTCACACTCATGCGGCCTTAAAAGAATATCGATCAGAAGTTGAAACGGAACTTAAAAAACTTCCAACTGTGAGCAAGGCCTTGGCCCTGGACCAACTTCGCCCCGGGCCCTCGTTGTCTGAATGGATAACCTATGCCAGCAGTGAAGTTATTCAAACAGGTAGAGATGCCATTGAGGAGCGCGACCTCATAAAACAACTTCCGAGGATTTTTCCTCAGCTTAATATTGATTACAATAAATTTAAAGAAGGGGAACAATCTGAAGAAGAGGCAGCACCAGCTTTCCTAATTAATTTAATAGAAATGGCTTCAAAGGGAAAACTTGATCCCGTGATTGGACGTGATAAAGAAATCCGCATGGTGATGGAAATCCTGGGGCGCCGAGGGAAAAATAACCCTGTCCTGGTTGGCGCGGCGGGAGTGGGAAAAACTGCCATTGTGGAAGGTCTGGCCCTGGCCATTCATCGCGACAATGTTCCGGACGTTCTGAAAGGAAAAGAAGTTTTCACCTTGGATTTGGGAGCATTAATGGCGGGAACAAAATTCCGCGGGGAGTTTGAAGAACGCATGCAGGCCATGCTCAAATTTATCAAGCAAAAAAGCGGTCAGGCGATTCTCTTTATCGACGAGATTCACCAGTTAGTCGGAGCTGGACGCACCGATGGCGCCATGGATGCCGCTAATTTACTGAAACCGGCCTTGGCACGTGGCGAACTCCACTGTATCGGTGCCACCACCGAAGATGAATATCAAAAATATATTTTAGGTGATGCCGCTCTGGCACGCAGGTTCCGCAGTGTTCCCATCAAAGAGCCATCGATGGAAGATACCATCGGCATATTGATGGGAGTCAAAGACAAATTCGAAGGACATCACGGGATTAAAATCTCGGATGAGGCGATTGTCCAGGCGGTCACTTTATCCGTGCAATACGTCACCGATAAATATTTACCCGATAAGGCGATCGATTTAATTGATGAGGCCTGCAGTAGCATGAAAATAGCCGCTGAGGCCATGCCGGCCAATTTAGTTGAACTGGAAAGCGAAATCCGTTCAAAAATGATTTTATCCAAAGTTGATCCGGAAAGCGGCCGTGAAATTGCCAAAGAGGCGGAAAAACTGAAGATTAAATTTGAAGCGGAAAAAAAGCGTTGGGCATCGGAAGTTTTATCGGTCAAAAAAGTATCAGAATTACAAAATCAACTCGACCGTCTGAAGTTCGATTATGAGCAGGCGGAACGTCAAGGCAACTTTGAAGAGGCATCCAAAATCAAATATGGCATGATTCCAGAAGTCCAAAAACAACTGGCCGCTTGTACTCATGATTGGGTCTTGGGAAAGAAGGATATTGCCTTAGTCATTGCCAAACAAACCGGCATACCTCTTGAGAAGATATTGAAGTCTGAACAGGATCGCATTTTGGAATTAGAAGGTGCCTTGAAAAAACGAGTCCTCGGTCAAAATGAGGCACTTCACGAAATCGCCGGTGCTCTTATGGCGGCCCATGCCGGCCTGACCGATGAAACCAGGCCTCTTGGTTCATTTTTACTCTTAGGCCCTTCGGGTGTGGGTAAAACCGAAACCGCCAAATCAGTGGCGCAGTTTTTATTTAACGATGAAAAGAAAATGATTCGAATTGACTTGTCCGAATACTCCGAAAAACATTCGGTGGCCAAACTGATTGGTGCTCCTGCCGGCTATGTGGGCTATGAGGAAGGCGGAATATTGACGGAAGCTGTCCGACGCAATAGTTATGCCGTGATTCTTTTTGATGAAATGGAAAAGGCCCATGAGGATTTTGCCGATATACTCTTGCAGATTTTGGACGATGGACGTTTGACCGACAATCGAGGTCGAACCATCAATTTCAAAAACACCATTATCTTCATTACCAGTAATACCAAAGATTATCGTCACCAGTTCAAACCGGAAGTTTTAGGCCGCTTGGATGCCATTTTACACTACAATGCTCTGACGGCAGATATTCATCGGGAATTGGTCAATAAGCAATTGGCGCTCCTAAATGAACGTCTAAGCAGCAAGAAACTGGCGGTTGAATTGGATCAACCGCTGGTGCAGACCTTGATGGAACGCGGTTTCGACACCACTTACGGTGCCCGCCCCTTACAAGCGACTTTTCAGAAACTTGTGACAAGACCTCTATCGGTCATGCTTTTATCTGGCAATCTGCCGGAAGGGAAAATCCGCGCCAGTTTTGACGGACGTGAGGTGACGTTTGCATCTCTCAATACATAATCGGATCAATAAATTGCATGTCCAGCATGATCTGGCCGATTTGCTTTTTATGGTAGGGGCGGCGAACTCCCTCTAACATGGCCTCACGCAATCTTGGGTCGGGATAATTGGCCCAGATTTGATAGAGCTTGAGGGCCCTGTCACGATCGCCTGTGGCATCCCAGGCCCTGGCCAAAAATAAATCGCATACCGCTGCTAAGTATTGCGCCAATTTGCCTTTTTTTGCTTGCTCCAGATGTTTGATGGCTTCTGCGAAATGCCCCAATTTTAAGGCCACATTTCCCACTTGCATGGAAAGGTGAGGATCACTGGGCAGAAGTGCCTGTGCCTTTCTCAAACATACCAAGGCACGTTCAGCATAGTCTTCAGTATGGGATTCCATATGCCAGATGCGATATCCCTCGCGATAGGCCTCTACTGCCGCCATAAATCCCGGGGTTTTTGGACTATTGCCGGCAATCATGGGCCAAGCCTCCTCACTGGTTTGATCAGTCCAAAAAGATTTGGCATCGATTTGCATGAAATCACCCAGCCCCATGGGCGAACGACCGCGGGTACTGACATAGAGAATTTGCTCCTCAGGAGAAAAAACCACTGACTTGACAGTGGCCATAACACTCAAAGTGTTGCCGAGTACGCGCTCTTCCCCCGTCCAGGGATCGACATGGTCGCCCAGCATGGCACTCATGGTTGCGGGAGTGATACGTCCTCTGTTGGCCATCAAGACTTGCCGCATGCGACAGATGCGTGCTTGATCATCGTGATAGCGCCCGCCGCAAATGAGTGCCTCATTTTGTTGCATTTCCGTATGAAAAAAATTGGTATGGGTGAGGAGTCCATCTTCAAGATAACGGATGGCCATCTTTTTTGGCCCCATTTCCACCGCCATGGCATTCTGTTCCTTGGCAGAAGAAACCACAAAAGTCCAGTTGGCGTAACGGTTATGCTTGCGAACAATGTCCACGGCTTCATTTAAATTTTTTGCCTGCGAGGCAATCAATCCTCCCAAAACAAAAACCGGCATACCTCGTACGCTCACATCGCGTCCGAAATGAGCGTGGGCCGCCACCGTGAGACCTTCTTGGTTCATGCTGGTCAATCCGGCGGTATGAAGACCGGCACTCACCACCGAAACATGGGGAATTTCCCCCGGCTCAGTGGGTTGGTGGAAGATCACGGTGGTTTCCCGTTCCCATGGGCCGGTCACGGGATAATCCTGATTACGCGAAACCAGCATTTTTCCCGCCAAAGTAAGTTTGGGATGAACCACGGAACTGGAACAACCCGGCAACTCCTGAGCAGGAAAATCTTTAAAGAGATATTTCATAATGGAAAGTCGGGACAAGAGCATTAGACCGTCGGCCTGAAACATGGCGCGCGAAATAGTTTGGTAGGGTATTCCCGCCGCTTCGGCCAAATTCAGCATAAGATCGCGATCACGCTGCAACAGCGATTTCGCCATAAGAGGAATTAAAAGATTGTGGTAAAAGAGCACCGCCGCATCTTGCAAGGGTTTCCAGGAAAAGACCCCACCGGCCCTTCGAATAATCCATTCATTTTTTTTGGCCAAAGCGGGTAGGGCACCTTCTTGGATGGCAGTTTTTAAAAGCTCGCCATGCATACGGGCGCGCTGATTGTGAGTGCCTTTTAATCGTAAAAAATGAATGCCTTTAAGTTGGCGGTAATCGTGTTCCATGGAAATTTCCCTGTTAATTGTGACCTTTCTCTTTGACCGTTTCTCAACGAGGCCATGAGCTTGATAAATTCTTTCAAACATTATCGCATGATCTTGCCATGACAGTAGGAGGAAAAAACATCCTTGGGCATGATTTGTTAAAGGGTAATTTGGTAGAATAATTTGGGGATTTGCAATGTCGAAGATCTTTGTATCGAGCAAAATATCGCACAGAAAAATTACATCCATAATCTTATGGATATTTCCCGTCTATATATTTCTTTTGAATTCCCTTAAAATGGATCAGATTGACAAAACTTGTATCATTTATAGGTATAAATTAAAATGATTTCCCAGCTAAAAAAGTATGTCTCTATCGGCCTTGTCATCTTAACTCCCATTCTAGTCACTTTCGGTTCATCTGATTTTCCTCCCAATTTCGAAGCGATTGAAAAAAAAGCACTGCAAATACTCAAAGATAAAAAAGTTGATGATGACAAATTGCTGCTTCTCTATCTTATGGCCGGCAGAGAACTCCATGATTATGATTTTCTGGACAAATCGGAAGAATACTATCAAAAGGCCATCGATCTTGCAGTTGATGGCGCGAAGGCCGAAGCCCATATCAACCTTGTGGGAATCGCCTTAAACAAAAATGACAAAAAGACCGCCATCCAACGTCTTGAAAATGCCGAAAAATACTTTGCTCAACATCCCAAAGAAAAAAATCCGGGGATAGAGGAGTGGCTCAAGACCATGGATCGCGTCTTGAGAAGGGCAGGACAAGGCGCCTATACATACAAGGGATTCTTTGGCCAATACGTTGCCCTCAATGACTTGCAAAGCTACATTGAAAAAAAGGAATATGACAAGGCCCTGGCCATGTTGAATCCCACGTCAATTACAGAAAAGACATCTCCCATTGTGCTCATTTCCTACGACATTCTCCAGGTGCTGGTTTATGGCAAGGTAGAAAAGAAAAAATTGAAGTGCTCGCCCATCGCCCAAAAGGCCAAAAAGGGAGAGAAAGGATATACTGTGCAAATTTGTGGCATTCTTCAAAGCTATCTGAGCTCAAACAAGCTATCACCGATCCAATTGGAAAAATTAGAAAAATATTTGTCGGTCGTTCATGAGGACAAGAAATATTTGCTGTCCGCTATCAAGGATTTGAAATAAATGAAAAGTCATTATTACATGACAGTAGTCATAGTGCTCTTCATCCTGTCACTTGGGGTGGTCTTTATTCAAGGCTGTGATCAAGCCTCCTACGGTGTTGGGGCAGCATTGGAAAATATAGTCAATGAACCATCTACTTGGATTGGCAGCGCAAGCAATGCTCTCAGTGGGAAAACTTGGAGTGATTACAAAGAAAGGACTGAAGAGGCGCGAGCACGTCTAAGCAACGACACCCACTACCAGCTATGTGTTCGTACAGGCACGACCATTAACGAACCCATCGATGGATTGGCCGGAAATATGACCAAAGTGCGAGATCTCTATTGCTCTTGTAAAGCATGGGGAACATGCACTACAGAGAACTGTTCTTGCGATATTCTCTGCCCTGAGAATTTTGAGATTTTAAATCGTGGCGGACAGGAAATGGGACCTACGGACAATGAAGACTTTGAACTCAGAAACTCCGACGCCTCCGTTGGAAAATATGTCCCTCTGGCCTCCGGTGGAGGTCTCTGTTGGGGATTGGCCACCATGAACAGCCGCTTCAACCATCTGGCCTTCTTTAACCCCAAGACACCAAAACCAACCTTCGAGTACCCAGAGGATCGTGCAAAATTCTACAAATTTTTGATTGAAAAAGTCAGAAGAAACCAAGCTGTTGATATCGCTGGTTTTGCCAGTCTTAAAGAATTTTCAAGTGACTCACAGATCAAAGAACTTTTGGCCGAAGCTGTCGGCCATGAATGGAGTCGCCTGGCCATTGGGGTGGAGGGCATCAGCTCCATCTCAAGTTCGAGCCCACTCGATGCGGCAAGTGCCGCGTCCTTGGTCGCCGATCTCAAATATCGCACCGAAAATCACCAAACACCCAGTCTCCTCTTCAATAATGCTGGTGATAGTTTGAGCGCTCACGTGGTGCTTGTTACAGAGGTAAAAGAGGTACCCGATGGTACCAAAAGTATCTTGTGTATCAAGGACAACGCCCAAACTGCCATTAGCAATAATCATTGTGGCAATAAAATGATTGTTGATAAGGCCACCGGTGAGATCATCTATCTGGGCAAAAAAGTAGGTTTTTGTAAAATTGCTCACAATGAAAACAACGACGTGGTTGCACAGGTCAATTCCTTACGTGGCAGATGCCTTATAGAAAAAGGCCCTGCCTGCACGAGAACCTTGCCCCGTTCAAACTTCGATGTGCCTAGCGGAACCTTTTAAAAAGTATCACGCACCGATGTCCACGAGTTTCTTATTCGACGACAGGACATGGATAATCTAATGGCATTTGCTCCTTGACCTCAAACGTAGTTCCATGCGTGAGGATCAATTTTCCTGATTTTTCGTCACATTTGAGGGCGACGATCTGCCCGTACTTATTTCTCCCCGAAAGGGATTTAAGCTTAAGCCCTCTGAGTCTGACGGTTTCCCGTTCCAGAGTTGTGGCACTAAAAAGATGTTCAATCTCTAGAATGTTTTTATTCGTATTAATGTGAGTGAGATACGATGAGTAAAAATAAGCATGATTTCCACGGAGAGCGTAATCCCCAAACTCTACATAGTCGGTATAGTACTCAAAAAGCATGGGGGAGCTGGAGACCGATACTTTAACCTTCTGCTCCCCTGATGCTAGCTCGGTAACTTTGGCGGTAATGACAAGATTTTCATATCGAGGGATCGGCGGGGCCACAGGGGTAAGTGCTTCGACTTTGAGAGGGAGTCGAGAATAAGTGTAAGGCAAGAGATCTCCATTGTCATAACAGGAGAGAACAAATGGGTCGAAATACCAAACTTGACAGTTGCCTTGGATACCATATCCATCGGCGGTACTTGATTGATAAAAGATTCCCGAAAGTCGGTATTTGCCTTTAACGCTTTTGCTTGGGATAAATCCAGTCACAATCAAACTTCGCTGGTCAGCGGACAAAAAGACGTCGTCCAAGGTGATACGTTTCTGGCCCTTTTTGAAGTTCAAAGCGAAGGAGCGCGAGGGCACACCAAGCATCTTATATCCAAGAGGTAATTCAAGCATAACCTGATGAGGATAAGGACTTTGGAGCAACTTTGGTTCAAGCGGTGCTGCCAAAGATAGGCCTGGGAAAATACATATACTCAATAACATTAAAAGATGTCGCATGATCAACCCCCATTTGTATAAAACTTCAAACAAATTGAATAAATCTTCAGCAACCAATTAGCAAAAACCGTCAGCTACGTAAAGAGTGGATTACTGATAGATGTAATTCTTTCAAAGTATCAAGCTGTTGAGTTGGCACAAATTTTTTAGATAATGCAATTATATAAAATTACAAACATTCAGTCGGGGACTCTGTCATGTCCCAGGATTCGATGTCGAAAACGCGAACACTTAACTAGATGGAATCCGGAATCCACATGCAGTCTCTGATGATATTCGTGCCACAATGAATGTCCCCATAGCCATTGTGATAAACAGTGTCATCAACAAAGGCCGGCGTGACATTTCCCGCTTGAAAAGCGGCTTGCGCCTCATCCTTAAAGGGTGTGTAGTGCGGATCTGGAGCAATCACGCTGCCATTGACCGAAATGGAATTCACTAAGTTTGGCAAAACCGATTCCCCGGGATATCCGGCCAAGGAATTGGCGATCGAGTCAACGCTACTTGAGAGGTTGACGGAGGTGGCCTTGAATAAACTATCCGGTTCGTACAATGAGGGCAAATCCACTACTTTGGGATTGGCGCAGCCCGATTTTGCTTTCAGCTTATTCAAAATAAGTTCCTTATCTCGCTCTACAATTTTGTTAATCGCTTTGTTGTAAATTTGAAATCGCTGATCACTTAAGCGATCCTGCACGGTTCGAGGAGGAAATTCCACCTGCTCATCCCCAAAATTTTCGCTTCCGTGACCTGCATCTTTGCGCGCCTGCAATTTTGCCAGCCCCTTGGCGGGAGAATTATACATGAAGGCGAAATTGCAAGGAGGAGCGTCGTTGTTGTGAACAACATTATAAATTTCATCCACATGGCCAACTTTTAGAAAACGCGCCTCAACTTTGAGGATATCGACATTCTGTTCTTTCATCCAGGGGGCAATGCCTTTCTCATCATTCATTCCATCGATGTTGTTGCCCATGAGCACCCAGTCGCCAGGGTAAGGTTCAATGTTGCCGCCAAAATCAGAGGAAGGAATGGTTTCTTCCATAGGACACGCCTGGGACAAATCAATCTTGCGCACGCCACTTGCCGCAATCTTTTGAGCATAGGTTCCAAATTCATTGCCATACTTGTTTTTGATGGAATCGGCATAGGATTGGCGCTGGGCCGTCTCCGCGCTTCCTACCAGTCGCATGGCCAGGATTTCGCATCCGGGATTAGGAGCAAAAACTTTCGCCATGGTGGGGGGAGGCGGAATTAAGTTGAGCGAATTGCCCTGGCAGGCATCGACCATGGCCTTTGGTAAATCATCACCACGAGTGGCATCAACACGCAGATCGATGACCCCGCGATGGCCATTTTGATAGGCCATCTCATAAGTATCCTGCTGCCACATGCTGACACTGGCATTCATAGGAATTAAACGCACCTTGGGATTATTTAAGATTTGGTCACCCAGTTCCCGCCTCGCTACTTCCAGTTGATCTTGCTGAATCGTAATATTGACCTGCACACTGGGCCCGGCACGATTGATGGCCGCTACCAGATCGCGAATAAATTGAGTATTGCCCGCAAAACGGGCATCGGCCCCTTGGAAGGGTGGAACGAAACTCACATTCACTCCTGTGGCGGGAAAGCGAGGATCAAGAAAATGTAGGCCCTGATCAGGAGGGCATTGGTAATTCGAGGAATGCTGCTCCTTAAGTGGTGCATGGTTGAACTGTTCATAGAAACGCCCCCCGCAGCGGTTGGTATGATCGGCCAAATTTTGCACGGAAATATCTGGACGAATTCTTGAGGATGTTCTCGCTTCACAAGTTCGAGTAGGAAATGGCCACCAGTCAGTTAATTGGCAGAAGGATGAAGAGCTTAAGCAAATAAGGAACGTGCCAAGGGTAAAACGCAAAATCATGATGTTCTTATCGGCATTTTTAAGGGCATCAAACATTGTCTACCCTATAATGGCAATTATAGGGTAGACGGTGAACGGAACCCGATATGACTCATTAAAAACGCTACCTAATTTTGTCTGTTGGGCATCATCATGGGCCTAGAAATTCAGTACGTTCTAGAAAGTACTCAGACGCTAGCATTTTTCATTTAGAACGCTACGCCTTTGGCATCTAATGGGCAGATGGTGGACGCTTTTGATGTATGGCCTAACTATTATCAGGCCCCCTGGTTTTGGGCCTATTATACAGTAAGGGCCTCCAGAACATTTCAAAATGACAACTGCCATGTCGAGCAGAAAAATTTTACCCACGTCAGAGAATTCTTTGGATATGAACGCTATAACCGTGAAGAACTCATTAAGTACATGAACGAGATCTACATTGATTATTAAAACCCGCTTCTTAATTTTTTTACTCTGCAACTCAAGCTTCAGGCCAAAACTCTTGTAGATAGTAAATACGTTAGAAAGTATGCCCCACCAAAAACTCCTTCATACTGACTTTTAAAATCAATCTAGATATAATTTTTGTACAGTTACCAACATTTCATTTGGACAGAAGAAGTGACTAATTACATTGATATCTTTAACAATGCCTGTAGGCACATCGAAAATGCATATATCGATAGGGTCTTTATAAACGCAAAATGGCCTGCAATTAGGAAGGAATATACAAAAAAGATTGGACAAACAAAAGACATCGCCTCATTCAATAAAATTCTCACCACGCTTTTAAAAGATGAATTAAAACTAAGTCATACTATGTTGATTACCCCCCATGAGTCAGAGAAAATTGAATCATTGCTATCCGGTGAAAATATACCTGACTATTATAAATTTTATTTCGCGAAATATGATGGCTGTTTGTATTTGAAAATTCCAACTTTCACCTATCCCCTATTTTCAATGAGGCCGATCTGCGATGCGCTCTCGACATTAAGCGATGACAAGCAAATTATTGTGATGGATTTACGATTAAATAGCGGCGGTTCCTCTAGCGCAATTGGACACTTGCTAGGGCCTTTTATCGGGGGAGATCAGCCATATTTGATTGAGAAACAAGCAAAATGGAAAGAAGAAAAAAAAGCATCAGTAATTTTCCCGTTTCCCGAAGAAGGGAATGATGGAAACAAGCTTGACGTAGGGATAAGTCAAAAACATCAATTTTCTGTATGGCACACTCACAAAAATGTGATCCCTCACTACACTAATCCTCTAATCATCCTTAGCGATCAACATAATTATTCCTGCGGGGAGGTTTTTGTACAGGCCCTCAAAGAATATGAACGTGGAAAAATATTAGGAAAAATATCCGCTGGTAAGGTTATTGGTGCACGTGATGATTTTGATTGCGGAGAAAAATACAGACTATGTTTGCCGTTTATTACGATGGAGTCAGCTAATGGTGAAGTTCTTGAAGGGATCGGGGTAACACCAGATATAGAATACACCTTCACCAAAGAGTTTACTGTCCCTTTAGAGGAAAATGAGTTAAAAAGCATTATTAGTGCTATGAGTAAATAGCTCCAGAAACAATTTCTCATCTATCAATATTTTTGCCATCTGGTAAAATACTATTATCAGGTTAGAACTACTTCTCTATGGACAAAATAAATTTCAAAAAAGTCATCAAGGAACTTCTTAAAGCACTGCGAGGGAGACGCTCGCAGGAAACATTGAACAGATCATTTGGTTTTTCCTTTAATCAGCTTTATCGCTGGGAGCGAGGAGTTACTAAAATTGACTGGCCTGAGTTTGTCCAGTTTTGTGAATTTTGCCACATCCCCTCGCCGATGAAAATCAAGGGACCTTGCTTTCCCAAAATGTGGTGCATGCGCTCATCGGGAATATGGCCATCGACAAATTTAGCAAAAGATATCAATTGCCACGAAAATCGATTTCAAAATGGCTGTCAGAGCAGGCCCATCCAACTCTAGAGCAAATGTTTTTTATATTGCACTATCACGCCGGTCAGTTCATCAAATTAATAGACGGTCTAACTGGTGCGGAGAATATTCCGAGTTTACAGGGAGTCATCACTAAACTCAAAATTCGCGAGGAAATTACTTACAAATACCCCGAGGTAAGCCTCATCTTAAACACTATTCACACCACAAAATTTAAGGCCAAGAAAGAATGTCTCGAAGGATATTTCGCCAAACAATTCGGGCTGACATTGGCAGAAGAAAAAGAAATTCTCCAAGGACTAGTTCGCAGTGATACCATTCACAGGGTTGGTTCAACTTTTCGGATGAATAAATATGATATCTTCAGAATCAATGCCAATATTGAACAGATGTCGCGGCGATATGTGCGCTATTTTTCTCTCATCAACCAGGTGCTTGAAAAGGGAGAGCTTCAGGCCCCGCAGAATTTTTTCTCACACCTCGTGTTTACTTCCAATTTAAAGCAAGTTCAAAAATTAAAAAAGATATTGATTGATGCCACCAGCGATTTCGGACTGCAAATTTCGGATGAACAGGATCAGGACAATTTCGATAGGCTTATGATTATGACAATTGCGTTGTGCTCCCTCGATTAAGTGAGCATTCGTCTGTTCTAGAACTAGTTACAATCGAAAAAAAAACCAAAGTGGTGTTGCGTACTTCACGAGCTGAGCTTTTTGTTCACTCAATTCCAGCGCGCGCCAAAGCTTCCCGAAGGGCCCGAGCACAGGCATTGCCCCGCGAGATATCCGCCCGCTCGATTCGGCCGTAGAGAGCTCGCGCCAATTGGTCTGTGTCGTCGAAGGATGGCCTTCCCGGCCCGGCAGCATGGCTCTCCGCGATGAGCGCCTCTACGAGCTGGGCCGCGAGAAACTCTTTTCCGCATCGGGTTGCAGCCGTTTTAAGTGCAGAACCAGCGGGGCGACTTGCATCGTAGGCGCTCGGCCGGTTTTTGGAGGCCGATGCGAGGACCCGCTCAAAATGCGCGAGCGAACCCGTGGGATCACCGTTGCCGGCCACGAAATCACGCATGGACAGATAACGCTCATACGCGCTTGGGAGCTCAGCTCGGCGGACCGGCGCGCAGTGATCGTACTGAAACGGCGCCGGGGTGCGCGGGCCGCCGAGAAGGCATTCTTCAGAGGCCAGGACAGCAAAAAGTTGCGGAGCGGACTCGAAGAGCTCGGTTGTTTTGCCATCACTCGTGAAAGGGCGTGGCTTCATGAGCTGAAAACCACCGCTGGCCCTCGAGGTGGAAAGACGCGCCCAAACGACATGAAAGACTTCATGGCAGGCGGTAGTCTGTTCCGGTAGGCCAGAGAAATGAATCTCGTCAAGCCCCGCGCTTCCTCCCGGTACTACCGCTTCAGGATTGCTGAGCCTGAGCTTCAGTCGCCATTGCACGGGCCGAACCGAGGCAGGCAGGGACTTGTTGGCAAAACGCAGGCAGTGTTCCACCTGCTCCCGCCACTCGGCGATCTGAGCTATGGTAAATCCAGGGGCCGCGTCTACAGAGTCTACAGAGCGTGAGTCACTCCAGGCCTGAGTTTGCAGCAATGCGAAGGCAAGCAATATAAGCGTTCGTGTTTTACACATAAAATCCTGAGACATTTAGCTTCGCTTGTCTTCGACCAAAGTTCAATGGCAGATTTCTCCCCCCATTCTCCCCTAGTCTAATATTCTAGTCAAAAAAAAGGTCTTAATTCTACCCTTAAAGGGGGTAACTTTTTCATCGGCAATCTTGCACGCGTGAGGGGGTTAAGCCAGAAGTTCGTGCTTCTTCACCCTCAGGAATTCCTTCCCGTTCACAGGCCAATAGTTCGGAATACGACCTAATTTGATGAGGCCTTCCCTGTTTTAATAATTTAAATAGATTTGCAAGAGCAGCGGCGCCTGATTTCGCCCGGCGCAGGTTTTTGAATTTAGATTTATAGGCACCTTCCTTATTCCACTGGGCAAATTGCAATTCTCGCTGTTTGTCCAAAAGTGAACGGATTTTTTCTGGCGCCTCTGAGCGATCATGATAGAGCATGAGCCGGGCCTGTTGTCGTTCTTCGAAGGCCATACGTTGTTGTTGGCAAGAGCATTTAGAAACCGCACCGTCACAACTAGGGATGCTATATCCCATCCCCATACGGGCGTCTGCTGATCTTATTCTCCCTAGCGGCTCTACCACAAATCCACAACCAGCGTAAGATTGTTCATACTCTTCCACGCGCGACAAATCGCATCTTACTTGACAGTTACTTCTCTCTCTACGGCAATTTACGTCAACTTCCCCCCCCGTAGGACAACTTCCGCAACTGCTCTTACATCGTTCTCTGACCTGGGTTCTGACTCGATCGCAGCGCGTTTTCTGCTCGTCACACGCAATCTTGGTTGCTCGTGCTTCTTGCTTGTAGGATGAAGTCTGACGGGCACGTTCCAACAACTCATTTTTCAAAGTATTTTCAACCTCTTCATTCAATGTTTGCTCTCTAGGTTGACATCGGCCATCTTCAGATTCACATAAATGATGAATAACTTTGGCCGAGCGAGACTCCAAGTTTAACAACTTATCCTTGGCGGCCTCGACCAGTCCGGCCAATTTATCGGCGGCATTGTTTTTTGTATCAAGATCACTGGAATTGAGTTGTTGTTTAAGAGTCGTGGGAATGGTCACTCCCAACTCTTTGGCCAAAGATTTATTGAGTTCTATCTTATGCTTGAGTTCCAAGGCATCCAGGTGGTCTTGCATGCTTGCCAAACTTGAGTCCATCTTGCCCATATAACATTGTAAAGTTGATAGGCCCAAGGCCCCACAACTTGAAAAGTTCTTCTCCCCTCCGGCCTCCGCCAGCGTTTTCTTCAAATCATCACTCATGGCCTTGACTCTCTCTTCTAGGAACTTACGATTGCCCTCATCTGCGACAGAACGAAAAATGGTGCTGATACCAAAAGGAACTTCTGGCAAGTTCAACCCCTGAGCAAGACACATTCCTCTCATCGTGTTATTTCTACCTATGATGGGATCTGTTCCAGTCATCGGAATTGTCATATCTGTACCATCTGATTCTTCGAGATAAGGATTGGAACTAAACACCACATTCTGTAAATAGAGATCAGAAGAAAGTTGAGGAACAGAAGGATAACAAGCATGACGCGTGGCCATGCGATGAAGCTCTCCATCGCTTGGAGCTCGGCCAAATTCTCTAAAAAAGTCGGCCCGTAGCTTGCTCAAAGTAATTGAGGTATAGCTCCAGTCATCAGCATCTGCCGCAGCCACACCGCAAACAGTGGAACCTACACTATCAATTCCTGCTTTCATCAAAAGAGAAAGTCCTCCACCACTATTACAATGATCAAGAACCGCGTGGACATTGGCTTGACGCCGAATGATGTCATCATTTCTCATTTCCGTAGTGCCATCGGCGTTGGTACGAATCGATAATCCGTTGTTACCTCTGATGATATTCGCCATATGAGAATAACTCATATTACTGGGATTCGATGGGTCTGTTGCGGCATTAGGATTAAAGGCCGAAACACTAAAATCGCCTCCGCGCGCCTTACTACCATGATCTGTCATATAAAGCTGAAAGGAATCACCTGTAGAACTAGCATCGATTAAACTGTTCTGAAAGTTGGTCTCAAAATTGTTGATAGTGGCAGCACCGTCGGGTCGTGCCGTTGGATTGAACCCTTCGCGTGTCACTTCCTCACTTCGGAGGCAGCTAAAGCGACCACTATTGCCCGATAATTTGGTTCCCTGACAACCGGCGGGCAAAGTCGAGGCATAACGAAGAAGGTCCATTTCATAAGAGCTATCGTTTAATCCGGCAGCACAGGAGGAGGTGGGAGCACCATTAAACATCAATGCCCGACATGTTTCTGACCAACTCTGGGATATTGTGGTCAATCCAAGCAAAAACAGGGGCAAAAACGGATATTTCACCATAGCGACTTATCGACCATTTGCATCTGCTTTATTAAACTGAGTCATTACAGGATTTTAAGAACAAAGTTCCACGACACTTCTGGACAATATGGTGCCATAAACCATTAAAACTGGCCCACAATAATGGGGTAGGTTTTGTTGAAAGCAGCGAACTTTTGATTTGTCATTTTTTTATCAAATAATAATTTCAAGCTGTTATGCAATGGGATTCAATTCTCATTTTGCATATCAAAGGGAATGAACCATGGCTGCCCTAATTTAATAT